>JAQUIT010000009.1 GCA_028681335.1 Desulfuromonadaceae bacterium
ATCTGTAATTAATTTTTGCCTGTCCTGCTCTTGCAGGTTCTGCAATCTTTCCCAGAGCAGCTTGACTTTCGCATCGCTGTTAATGGTTTGTTCCAAAGAAGCAATACGGGTTTTAAGAGCGTCAAGGGCGCTTGCTTTCGCCTTGAAGTCCGTTTTTGTCGCATCTATTTTTGTTTGGTTTTCCTGCTGCTGCGCGATAGTTTCGAGCAAAGAGGTGTCGTATGTGCCTTTCAGATTGTCGATCCCGCGTTGCAACTCCTTCGCCTCACGTTCAGACTTGTTGCGGTCCTCAAAGATGTTGGTCAACACCTTGTCGCTTTTGATTTGATCAACAAGTTCTACATAGGGGACACAGAGCGGATGCCGTTCCCTCTTTTTTTCTTCATCACGATAATAGCTGTTACTGGAGGAAATTATGATCCGTGAAAGCTGGTCAAGCCGGTTGGTGGGGTTCCATTGCCGATTGACAACGATCTCCCGGCAGGAACCGGGGATATACGTGTCGGGGGAGGAGAGTTGCCTGGTATGAGCGTCAAGTCCGTTGAAAATTGAGACAAGGATGAAGAAGTCCAGAAAGAGAATGATGGCAAAGGCAGCTTTACCTAATGGCTTGTCGTCAAGGCTGGTAAGAAGTGTTTTGACCTTGCCGAGCTTGTCCTTGTATTGCGTTCCCACACTCATACAGCCTCCACTTGTGCATAGAATCAACTATACTTATCCAACAATCTGTTATTGCTCGACAAAAGCGACCCGTACTCCCAGAGCAATTAAAACAACGCCTGTCACCCGTTCGATCCAGTGACTCACCGCTTCAACCCGCTGACGTACCGAGTGGTGGCCAATGATGGCGGCAAGAATGGCAAAACAGCCAAATTCCAACGCCACGATTGTGAAGCCGTACACTATTTGCGCCAGCAGCGGTGTGCCGGGACGGATGATTTGCGTGAAGAGCGCAAGGAAGAAGAGTGTTGCCTTGGGGTTGAGTAAATCGGTTAAAAAACCGGTGCGCAAAGCAGAAAGACAGGTGAATGAGGTGGTTATGTCTGTTTGGCTGATGGGTGAATGTGGTTGCGCGCGCAGTGATTTGACACCGAGATAAATCAAGTAAGCTGCACCAAGCCACTTGACTACATTGAATAGCAGGATTGATTTACTGATGAGGAAACCAATACCGATTAAACAATAGGTAATATGGATGAGGTTGCCAAAAGCAAGTCCTCCTGCCGTATATACGCCCGCACTGCGGGAATGAACAATGCTGTTCCGGATAACAATCGCCATATTCGGGCCGGGAGTAATCACAACGAACCAACCGATTATGAGAACGGTGAGCCATTCACTTAAATGCACAAAACACTCCTTTTACTTTTCATTCTCAAGATAGTTGGCAGCTATGAGCAGCCGTACCTGATTTCGTAATGCGGGTGAAGGGGTGAGGTGGTTCTTGGCTTTGCATATCCCAATAACATTTTTTACTATCTGTACTGGTGTAATAAAAATCCCCCAAGGAATGCCCCACCAACCGAATAATGATGAAAGTGTAAGATCCAAAGCCTGTGCTTTAACGCCGCATCGCTTGCAGCAGATGTTTACCGTGGTTTTCCAGGAAGTAAACAGCAGCGCAGACCACACTCGGTAAGACAAATGAACGTCCACAGGACCATGATTGCCGCATTTTGGACAGCTGCCATGATGGAGCGCCTTGGTCTCTTTCTCAACAACGTCGTGGGGAATCTGGTCTGACACAAGAAATACTTTGCCTTTTGCAAGACAGGTGTTGTTACAAAACCTGTAGTTTCCTTCCTTTTTTCCACCAAACAGGATCATTGACCCACAAACATTACACGTCGCCATCTTGCTCTCCTGTGTGCCTTTATTTTATGATCAGCTTATCGAGAAAACTTGGTAAATAAATTGGCGTGAGCCTGCGGTCAGCGGCCACCGCCTCCAAATATCCCTCTGATCCCCTTGCTGCCCAGATCTACGAGACCTTTGCCGATATCGCTCAGAAGCGGGATGCCCATCTTGCGCGCCAAGCCGCTGCCTATCAGGTCGATAAGCTGCTGTTTGACCTTGAAACGGGGATTATCCAGCCTGCCGGAAATGGTAAAGTTTACAACCAGCTCATCCTTGTTGTTTTCCAGGAACCAGAGGACCGCTTTGGCCGGCATGCCGAGGAAGAAACCACGGGAACCGGCTGCATCCACCGTCATATCCTTGAGCCGGATATTCCCCGGTGCGTGGAGAAGGTGATCCTTGATGGAGATGGCACATTCAGAACTCAGGCTCCCCCTCGTGGTTGTCATGTCGCCCGGTTTCTGATAGTAGGGGCGAAAGCGGGTTATGTCCCACTGACGTAGCGCCAGGGTGGCGGAACAGTTCATGTTAGCCGGAGCAACCGACCCCTCAAAGCTCAAGGTCCCTTTTACCGGGGCCTTGCCGGTAAGTTTGAACGGCACCATTCGCCCTGAATCCGGGAAGTCCAGACGGCCGGTATGAAGCGCAATATCGGTGAAAACGACCTGATGATATTTTTCGCGCGGGTTACTTAACCCCTGTCCCCCCGTCCGGGCTACATGCCGGTCAAGGATGGTTACTTCACCGTTGTTGATGGTAATAGCGCCGATGGTGAAGGCAAAGGTCTTGCCGCTTCTCCCTTTTTTGCCCTTACTCTCTGTGGTCAGTGCGGGGAGGGGATAGACGACTTTGCCGTCGGGAGCTATCTCGATCAGAACGCGCGGTGTGTCCACGCTGATGCTGCCGATCTGGAACCGCTCGGCAAAGATGCTGCGGAGACTGGGGGTAATAGTGAGCTGCGCGATCTGCAGGCGGGGCTGTTTTCCTTCCCCACGGTTTCCGATGCTTACCTTATTGAAGGATATGCGGTTCCAGTGCATCTCTGCCCGGCCGATGGCAAGCTCGGGGCCCAGGATGCGGCGCAGACCGGCTTCAGCCACCCGGCTAAGGTTGGCATAGACAAGCACAAGTGCCACTATCAGCAGCAGTGAGGTAAGCGCCCCTCCCCAGAGCAGGTATCGTTTTCGCTGAGTCATGATCATTCCGGTCCGCTCCCTCGGCCAGCAGTTTCTTCTCAGTTATCTGCCATGGCACGCTCAATGGTAGCCACGATTTCATCCACATCATCAGGGGAAACTTCAGAAAACCATACCTTTTGAGGGTAAATCATCACATTGGGGCCATTGGTGCAGAGTCCCATGCATCCCGAAGTGCTAATCCGGACCTTTCCCTTCCAGCCTTTCTCGTTAACAACGTCCTTCAGTTTGGATTTAACAAGCTGGCTGTTATTGTCCGCACACGATTTACTTTTCCCCGCACGATCATTGGTACAAACAAAAACATGAGAGACGTAGGGTGATTCGTTTTGTTTAGTCATTATGAGATATCTCCTCAGTCTGTCTTTTGTGATAACGGAATTTGCTCATAATAACGGCGGCATCTGAAGCTATTTAAATGAGTATCCGACACCAAGCGACATAACAACATCGTCATTACTTTTTACCGGGTCAGTAATTTTTGCATAAAACAAATCTAAGCCAGCCCTCCATTTCTTACTTGCAGCAATAGGAAATTCAACCCCGCCGCCTAATGCATAGCCATCTCCGCGTTTATATGAGTCATCACTATAATAGTGCACCTTACCAACTTTGCCATATAAGGCTGTAAGGCGTGGGCTGAAAGGGTACTGATTGTTTTTAATCGGGTACGCACTGACCCCGCCAACAACTCCCATATTGATGTGACTTGTATAACCAACTCCAAGTTGGACTGAGAAATATTCATTGAGAACAATCTCATTGTTCAGACCAATAGTCCCTCCATAAGGCAATCCGACACCTACGCTCGTTCTCAAATAAGGATCATTTACGTCTAATGCAAAAGATTCAGCAGCAGTCAGCAGTAAGCAACACATCAAAATTAAGATACTTTTTTTCATAACGCAATTATCCTTTTGTTTGCAGTAGTGGGGTTACGGGTATGTGAGCGTTTCTCACCGGTTAATGTCTGGGCTTTTTGCGAGAGGTTAATTTGGTTTTTGTACGTGACAGTTCTTCTTTATGCGGCATAGGTGTCAAATGTGTACGGCCTGAAACTTATGCTCCCATACGGAATATTCCCTTATGGAGTTCCTAAAACCAACTCGACTCTTGTAATAACTCGTTTTGTCAGTGGGTATTTTTGAATTAGTTCGCCAAAGGTAAGATTAAGACCTCCTTTTTTATGCACAACTGCATGCCTAGCTTTCATCAATGAATCCCATGCCGCATGTTCCGGCGAGTTTTCAATATTATCCATGAAAGATGACCGGTATCTTCCATCAAACTTATTCAATGTATCATTGATCTTTGACAAATCAGGACTTCTAAACTTTTGCGATAAAGTTTTCTTTATGTAATTTGCAGCGTGAGTGTCACCGCACCTTTCTGCTCTTCTAAAAAATAGAGATTCTAAGTACTCTTCGTATTCAGATACTATCAATACAACCAGCCCGGCGACCAAAAATGTCTCAATCTCCTTGTGCTTGATATTTGTTGGATCGAGGCTCAGGACATGTGTTGAACATATTTCCAGTGCATTTTCTATTCTTTGGTAAAACATTATTCCACCAAATGCTGCTTAGCTAATGCCATTCTGAGTTCAACAATGGAATCATCTGCCGTAGCACCACGAACGCCTTTAATGAAGTTTTCATCTTTCTTGAGCAATTCAAAGCGCTCTCTTAAATTGTCTTTGAAACCATACTTAGCGAGTATTGTAAAAGTGGAATCGAAAACAGCAACATTGAGTCCTGACCAAATATGAAAAGGCTTTTCGCCAAGCATTTCTACAATTTTATCGCAAGTTTCATTAAATAGATTTGTAAGTATCTGAACTTTATCAATATTAATATGCTGATTATCTCTCATAAAATTAGACATAAAGTCTTTAATTGGCCGCTCATAATTTTGACCATTCTCATAAAATGCAAAAAATCGAAGTATTAACTCAACATCTTTCTGACGTTTATGCGGTGAAATACTACCGAATATTTTTCTCCAGCTGTTGTACTTATTTAATTCGCATAGTAGATCATTGAATTCACCGTGGTAAACACAGTTTCGTATTTCTTGTCCAACCAACTGTGTACCGCCTGTGTTCAATCTTTCAAAAATATGATAAACACTTGTGTTTCCATTAGGGGTAATTTGTTTAATTACGAATGCACGAAGAACGCTGTCATTAATTTTATTGAAAGCAGCTTGGTCAGAATCTTCTAGATCTGCGTAACTCTTGTTATAATAAGGACTTTTTTCATTTAGTCCGGTAAGTTTAAACACCTTTTGACGACCGTTACTATCCGGTTCACCGAAGTATCCATTAAAAAAATAAACAACCGATATCAGACGCTGCTGGCCGTCAATCACTAATTGTTCATTATTCACGTCATCTGTGAATAAAAAAATAGCTGGTACTGGTAGACCAAGCAAAAAAGATTCAATTAAGCGGCTAGCTTGTTTGATATTCCAAACATAGTTCCTCTGGAACCCAGGTACGGTCATTGACCCCTTCTTAAACTTTAAAACTAAACCTTCCAAAGTGAAATCAGCGGGGTAAGTAATTACTTCATACGTTGCCGGAGTCGATTCTAAATCATTATTCTCACTTTGGATGTCTTCCAATCCCTCGTTGTAATCTTCTATCATTTTTTCTCCCTATTTCTGATTTGTGTTACTTATTGAAGTTCAGCTATGCAAACGGAATATTTATCCTTTATTCTCTTTAACAACAGTTACGCTCTTAGCCATTATAAAAATCAAGTATGATCATATCTATGCCCAACCATAGGAAAATCTGTATAGCATGTAATGCCAACATTAACACCCACTATGAGATCCAATCAAAACTAAAATATTGTGCCGCATCAGCCGTTAACCGCCGCCAAAGCAATCTCCTTGATCCCCTTCAAATCCAACTTGCCAGTTCCCAAAATAGGTAGCGCCTCTACCTCGACATAACAATCTCGCCCCGGCTTCCAGAGGTTGGGCAGACTACTCTCAGCCATATGCCGCTGCAAGGTTGCACTGTCAACCGCCTCACGTGAGAAGAGCACCACCAACCGCTCACCCTTCTTTTCGTCCGGCACCGCCGTTACCGCCACCACACCGGTTTGACCCAGGCGGTTGTGCAACTCGTCCTCAAGCACGCCGTGTGGCACCATTTCGCCGCCGATCTTGCTGAAACGCGACAGACGGTCGGTTATCCTGATAAAACCATCATCATCCAGCACGCCGATGTCGCCGGTAACGTACCAGCCATCCTTGATCGCCTCGGCGGTTTTGTCCGGCCTGCCAAGATAACCGACCATGACGTTCGGCCCTTTGACCAACATCAACCCGGCTTCGCCTGCCTTCAGCTCTGCACCGTTCTCCGGATCGACCACCTTGATAACTACGCCCGGAATGGGGTGCCCGACACTCCCTTCTTTGGAACCGTGCTGGCGTACTCCATCCACTTCCACATCCGGCAGGGAGAGGGCGATAACCGGTGCAAGCTCGGTCGTGCCATACCCCTCCATCGGCCTGATGCCGAAACGCTCTTCAAAGGAGTCGGCCACCTTGGCTTTCAGTTTTTCGGCACCGGTGATGACGAGACGCAGGCTGGCAAAATCCTCCCGCTTGGCGCGGCGCAGATAGGCCAGCAGAAAGGTCGGGGTGGCCAGCAGGATGGTGGATCTGTTCTCACAGACCATCCGGGCGATTTTTTCACCCTCCATCGGGTTGGGATGGTAGGCGGCGGAAAAACCGGAAACCAGCGGAAACCAGAGGGTGCCGGTGAAACCGAGCGAGTGGAAGAAGGGGAGGGCCGAGCAGACGTTGTCGGCGGGGCTGACCCGGAAGACCATGCGCAGCGCCTCGACGTTGGACATGATGTTGTGATGGCTCAGCATGACCCCTTTCGGCTCGCCGGTGCTGCCGGAAGAGAATATCACCGTGGCGACACTGTCTGCCGTGAAGCCTTTCCGTTTGCAGAGGAACAGCTTCGGCAGCAGCCGTGCTTTTAACAGGGCCAGCAGTTTGTCGCTGCCGCTGATGGTGGCGACGATCTCCTCCAGCAGAATCAAGCCGTCCAGCTGTGCCAGGGCGGGCATTTTTTCCAGAAAGGCTTTCGAGGTGATGATTGTCGTGATGCCGCACTGCTCGATGGAGGAACGCAGAGAAGATTCGGCAGCGGTATAGTTGAGGTTGACCGGTATCCTGCCGAGCAGCATCAGCGCCAGATTCGACAGCACGCCACCCAGAGAGGGGGGCAGCAAAAGTCCGACGTGATCCACAGGCACAGTGGAGCTTGTCACTCCCCCCTTTATGAAAGGGGGGCCGGGGGGGATTTGCTTTTCCAGCTTTCCCGCCAGCACCACGGCACCTGCCAGGGTGCGCCCATAGGTAAGCTCTTTGCCGGAAGAATCGGCAACCGCCTTGCGCCTCCAGTTCTGGCGGGCAGAGCGGATAAAGTGCTGTTCCAGCGGCAGTCGCAACGGTTTGCGGACGTCAAAGGAGTCGCAGGAGAGTTCGGCGACTTTCTGGCGCACCTCCATGGCGGTGCTGGTTGACGGCAGCGGGGTGCCGAAGTGAATCGTCATCGGGTAGCTGGAAAAGGCGGGCAGGCGCGATAACAGGCGACCATGGGCGTAGGAAAGGATGCTCCCCCAGGCACCGCCGATGTAGACCGGGATGATCGGATAGTTGGTCCCTTTGACGATGCGCTCGAAGCCGCCGCGGAATTCGCGCAGCATGCCGTTGCGGGTGATTTCCCCTTCGGCAAAGATACAGACCATGTAGCCGTCGTCCAGCGCGGCGCGGGCCTGTTTCATGAATTCCACAAGCCCCTTTCTGCCGTCTTCGGAGGAGACCGGAATGACACCCATGAGCCGAAACAGCCCCCGCAGCAGCGGCGTGTTGTAGATGCTGCGCTCCATGACAAAGCGGATGCGCCGCTGGCTGGTGGCGGAGAGAAGCAGGGCGTCAACCCAGGTGACATGGTTGGGAATCAGCAGGGCCGGACCTTCGACCGGCAGGTTTTCGTGGCCAAAGATGCGCAGGCGGTAGAAGAGCCGCATGGTGACCAGGGCGATGAAACGGATGAGGAAATCCGGCAGTATCCAGAAGGAGAGCAGGGTAACGGCGAGGGTGATGACACCAATGGCGCTGAACCCTTGGGCCGCTGAAAGTCCCAGCGGGCCGCTGAAGAGGTAGGTCAGCCCCGAAGCCAGCAGGACGCCGACCCAGTTGATGAAGCTGGAGGCGGCCAGCACCTCGCCGCGTCTGGCCGGATCGGCGCGGAACTGGATGAAGGTCTGGAGCGGCAGGCTGAAGAGTCCGGCGGAAATGCCAAACAGTGCCAGAATCAGCAGGCAGGTGACAAGTGATGAAGGGACCGCGTGCAGCAGAATCGGGGTGATTGTCAGGCCGAGGGCTCCAATCGGTACGATGCCGAATTCTACGTCGCGTCCTGACAGCTTGGCCGCCAGCAGTGAGCCGCCGCCGATGCCGAGGGCTGCACCCAGAAAGAGGTAGCCGCTGTGGGCCTCGGAGAGTTTCATCTCCTGCATGCCGTAGGCGATCAGGTTGAGCTGGGCATACGCCCCCACGAACATGAAATAGGCCTGGCCGATGACCGCCAGCATCAGATGGCGGTCGTGTCGGATGGCCATAACGGTGCGCAGGATCTCGGTCGGGAACAGGGCAACATGCCGACTTTCATCGCTGCGCGTGGTGGTTTCCATCCCACCGGCAGTCCAGAGCCCGGCCACCGCCACAACGAGGCTGAACAGCGCCGCCACCCAGTAGCGCCCGTCGACCGCTTGGGTGAGGACCGAGGCCAGGATCGTACCCAGGATGATGGCAAGATAGGTAAATGATTCGATCAGGCCGTTGGCGCGGGAAAGCTGTTCGCGGCCGGTCAGTTCGGGGATGACGCCGTACTTGGCCGGAGCAAAGAAGGCGCTGTGGGTGGCCATCATGAAGATCACCAGATAGAGGCCATTGTGCCAACCAAAGTAGAAGGCGACGACCGCCAGGGCGGTCACAATAACCTCAATCACTTTGACCGCTACGATCACCCGCGACTTACGCAACCGGTCTGCGAGACAGCCGGCCGGTGCCGAGAACAACAGGAAGGGGAGCACGAAAGCCGCTCCGACCGTGGCGGTGATGACGCCGGCGTTGGCTGCGCCCTGTGCGCCGATAAGGCAGAAGATGATCAGCAGTTTCAGGATGTTGTCGTTCATGGCCCCCAAAAACTGGGTCGCGTTGAGACGTCTGAAAGAGCCGCCGAGGCTGGATGAGGCGTTTGTTATTGTTTCAGTTGTTTCATGCATATGGGTCACCTTTGTGCGCTGTTAAATAGATGTGCATTATTGGTCAGTATCCCAGTCGTTACTCCGAGCGCTCGCTTCAGCTCCACATCCCGGTCCCAGGGGTTTTTTATGGCGGCGATGCGCAGCACATCGGGCAACCTGATGCGATAGGCGTGCCACCAGGGGGAGGTGATGAAGCTGTTGATGATCGGCATGTCGCTGCCGTAGAGCAGGCGCTCGTGAATATCGGTATGGCGCAACACCTTGGCAAGATGCCCCAGGCGGTTGGCCTGAGTCAGGCTGGAGATGTCAGCGTAGAGATTCGGGTACGCATCAAAGAGCGGCAGCAGACGCTCCAGGTTGGCCTGACCTTCATTTGTGCCGTTGCTGGCGCAGTGCGCGGCGATAACAACAACCCCTTCATCAAGGGCGCTGCGGAGACGAAGTGGATCGGACAGGGTGTTATCAACACGAGTGAAGGCCTCTTCGCCGCCGGTGTGACTCAGGAGCGGCAGGTTCAACTCTCGTAAACGGCGGTAGAATGGCTTCAGTCGCGGAGCTGCGGGGTCGATCCCCTGAACCGAGGGGAGCCACTTTAACAGGATAGCTCCATCCTCTGCCGCCCGGTCGAGGCGTTCCAGGGCATCCGGGCGATGCGGGTTGATGCTGGCTCCGAAGAGCAGATTCGGGTGGTTGCGGCACTCAGCCCCCAGAAAGTCGTTGGGGATGTAGATCTCCGTTGCCGCTTCATCGAGGTTCCCCTGCGCATCCACCACGCCGTCCATGGCCAAAACCACCGCCGCAGATACCTGCTGTGACTGGGCAAGTCGCTGCGAAAGACGTTGTAGTACGAGACTGTCACCATGCTGTAGCAGTTCTTGTTCGGAGACGCCGAAGCTGTTGAGGAAGAAACCGAAGCGGATGTTGCGGCGCATGGCGCTGGAGACGAAGCAACCGCTTGCGCCGGCGCCGATGCCGGCGGTGTGACAGTGGATGTCAATAATAGCAGGAGATGACGGCATGATATGTACCCCGGATTCAAATGAAATGATTGGTTGCATGTCATGCTTATCAGGGACCATGCCAGAATGTTAATAATTATGCAATCATTATAATACCAGGTGGTTACGTCTGTTTTGGATCTGTATATTTCTGCTGTATTGACAGTAAATGCCAAACAGATGTACATAATATGCATGACTAAAACTCTTATGCTGACACCCGCCGAGCGGGACTTTTTCAAGACGGTGGCCCAGGCTGCTTTTACCAATCCCTTCAGCCCGGCACGCTGCGAGTTGGACCGCAAGATCGCCGGGACTGACGCTGCAATCCCATGGGATGCCCTGGTGGAGCTCGCTATCGCCCGTATCGTCGAGCGCCTTGCCGCGTTAAGGTCGGCGGGGCGGGATGATCTGAGCCGCTATGGGGCTGAAGACCGGGAGCTGCTCACAACCGCGTTTCTCTTTGACATCTATCACCGCTACCGCCAGACCTTCGATGACTTCATCCTCAAGCAGTTGGCAGCCGGAGATACCATCATCGCGGTTCCCTTCGCCCGGGAGCTGTTTGCAGCGATAGCGGCCCTCGGTCTTGATGAGGCGGGATGTCACCGCTATTTGGGTATCTTCTACCAGATCCGGCGGGCTTTCTACTTCATCGAAACCGCCTTGAGCGGTCTCTCTGCTTCCATGCACGGTCTGCGACTGCAGCTGTGGAACAACATCTTTACCTGCAACATCAACTGGTATGAACAGCACCTCTGGAACCGCATGGAGGACTTCTCCACATTGCTGTTGGGAGAGACCGGCACCGGCAAAGGCGCTGCCGCCGCAGCAATCGGCCGCTCCGGTTTTATCCCGTTTGACGGCCGCAGCGGCCGCTTCAGCGAGAGCTTCACCCGCAACTTCATCGCCATAAACCTCTCCCAGTACCCGGAGTCGCTGCTGGAATCGGAACTGTTCGGGCACAAAAAAGGCGCCTTTACCGGCGCCATCGAAAATCATGAGGGGATATTCAGTCGCTGTACCCCGCACGGTTCCATCTTTCTGGACGAAATAGGCGACGTCTCCGTACCGGTACAGATCAAGCTGTTGCAGGTTATTCAGGAGCGGACCTTCACGCCGGTCGGCAGTCATGAACGCCAGCGCTTCCAGGGGCGGGTTATCGCCGCCACCAACCGGCCGCTCGACGATCTGCGCCGCAGCGGTCAGTTCCGCGACGACTTCTACTACCGGCTCTGCTCTGATATCATTGTTGTGCCGCCGCTGCGCCAGCGCATCCAGGAGGAACCGTGTGAACTGGAGATTCTGATTGGAAGTATCCTGAAACGCATGGTCGACGACGAAGCTGCAACCCATGCCCGCCTCGTGCGCGAAGCCCTCGGCCGCGACCTGGGGGCGCACTATGGCTGGCCGGGCAATGTGCGTGAACTGGAGCAGGCCGTGCGCCGTATAATCATTTCCCGCCACTACCGTGGTGACACGGCGGCTTCAGCCTCGAGCGAGCCGACTGACCGGCTGTTGGCCGCCATCGAGGCCGGCAGTATGGATGCGCAACAGCTGATGGCCGAATATTGCGGTTTGCTGTACCGTCGCTGCGGCACCTATGAAGATGTGGCGCGCACAACCGGCCTCGACCGGCGTACCGTCAAGAAATACGTGCTGCTGACGACCGGCACGGGGCGCCCGTAACGAACGCTGCTTCTCTATTACAAGAGCGCTTTCAGACTCTCCTCGGAAACCCGGACGATCTGCGGCGGGATTCCTGCTTCCACTGCCAGCGCTGCGCAGTACCCAGGCGGCACGGGGAGATCCAGGATATGCCAGTTTGTTTGGTTACAGCAGACCGTCAGGAGGTCTTTTTCTTCACTGAAACTGCTCGGGGCAATGCTGGCGTCGAGAGGGGAAAATCCTCTGCCGCTGGCTTTCAGACAGGCTTCCGTGCGGACCCAACAGCGGTAAAATGATGTGATATACCGCTGGGGAGTCGGCAGGCTTAGCAGATAGTGCTGATCGTGGTGAGAAAAGGCCAGCTTCGCCATCTCTTGCAACGGTTTGTCCGCATCTATCGACTCGATGTCGATACCCACCTCAAGAGCGCTGGAAACAGCAAGCACGAGTACGTCGCGCGAGTGCGACAGGTTAAAACGAATACCTTTCGCGGCATCAGCCAGGTAAGGCTTGCCGTGCTCTCCCGTAGCAATCATCACCCTGCCGGGTTCCACCCCAAGATAAGCCCCCAGAATGATGCGGAGGATTCCCCGTCCCGCTGTATAGAGTTTTTTAACTGAGTCGATTTTAAGCCGGGTGGCCCGTGCTGTTTCGTCTGGCGAGAGAAGCTGTGTGAAACGTGATAGTTCCGGCAACTGCCGGGTCAGGTCGATGCAGAAAACATGAATCTCTCCGTCACGCGGCTGTGGCAGTGAGGTCATGGTGCTGAATGCTGAAACCAGCGCCGCAACCGCTGCAGCCCTTCGTCTATGGAGATCTCGGGGTGATAGCCGAAGTCGTGGCGTGCCGCGCTGATATCGAACCAGTGGGCGGTGGAGAGTTCATGGGCTACGAAGCGGGTCATGGGAGGCTCGCCCTCCAGCCTGAGGATACTCCAGGCGGCTTCACAGAGACAGCCGACACTGTATGCCAGTTTCGGCGCGATTGTGCGGGTTACCGGGGGAACATCGGCGGTGGCAAGGATACGGTTGACCATCTCCCAGAGCGGCAGCGGCTCGCCGTTGCTGATGAAGTAGCTTTTGCCCGCCACGATGCTGCCGGGTGACAGTTGCGCAGCGGCCAGCAGATGGGCCCGGGCCGCGTTGTCCACGTACACCGTATCCACCAGGTTGGGACGCGTGCCGATGCGGCGCAGTCTGCCGGCGCGTCCCCTCGCTATAATGCGCGGCACAAGATGATTGTCGCCCGGTCCCCAGATCAGGTGGGGCCGCAGGGAGACAACAGCCAGATCAGGTGAGTTTGCCGCCAGTACCAGCTGCTCGGCCAGCGCTTTTGTTGCCGGGTAGTGTGCCTCATGGCGAGGCGGGTAGGGGAGAGCTTCATTGCCACCCTCGACATCATTACCGTCAAAAACAACGCTCGGGGAGCTGGTGTAAACAAGTCTGCTGATGCCGTTCTGCCGGCACGCGGCCACGACATTCTCCGTGCCGACGACGTTGGTCTGGTAAAAATCGTGGTACCTGCCCCAGACCCCCGCTTTGGCGGCGACATGAAAAACCAGGTCGCACCCTTTGGCGGCAGCGCTGACGGCGTGTCGATCATCCAGCCCGCCTCTGAGCTGTTCGACGCCGAGCTGTGTGAGTGCCGGATAGTCGCTGCGCGAAAAACTGCGCACCTCGTCGCCCCTCTCGCGCAGCATCCGCACGATCGCACCGCCGAGAAAGCCGCCGCCGCCCGTCACCAGCACCTTCACGAAAGCTTCTCCTTAGCCCACACGGCCAGTTTTTCACGGAAGATCTTGGCGTTATGACGGATATCCACCGGAAAAGCAGGGTGGAAAAGTATCTGGCGGATGTCGCGTGTGTGAGGGTAGTGACTACCTATCTCCCGGAGTTCCATGCGGATCTGTTCCTGCTCAGGCTTCCCTGACCTCTTCTCCAGTTCCACGCAGAGTACCGGCTGCTGGCTGCCCGGCATGCCGACGCCGACCAGCGCGGTGCGAAAGACCGCGGGGTGGGTATTGAAAACGCCCTCCACCGGAATGGTAAAGAGCGGCCCCTCCGACGTCACCACCCGGTGCGCCTTGCGGCCGCAGAACCAGATCCGGCCACTCTTGTCCCGATAGCCGACATCACCCATGCGGTGCCAAACGCCGCCGGAGGGGTCCGGTATCTTCGCCATTTCGGTTGCTTCGGGACGATTCAGATAGGCGGTGCTGACCTGCGGCCCGCGAACGGTGATCTCGCCTATCTCAAGGGGAGGAAGGGCCAGGCTGTCGCTCCATGCCGTAACGGGGGTGTCGGAGATCGGAATGATCGCCACGGTGATGCTGCTGACCGGACGGCCGATACAGACGCCATGCCCCTCTCCGGTCATCGCCCCGGTTTCGCCCAGCACCTCGCGGCTGCCGATCGAGCTGACCGGCAGCGCCTCGGTGGCACCGTAGGGGGTAAAAATCTCTGCATCATCAGGGAGTAGTGCGGTAAAACGTTCGAGAACTGCGGCGGGAACGGGTGCGCCGGCGGAAATCACCCGCTTGAGCGTCGGCAGTTTGATGGAGTGCTTCGCGGCGTAGCGTCCGACCCGGTTCAGCAGGGCTGGCGATCCGAACATGGTCGTGGCGGAATATTCGGCGGCCGGTCCGAGTATGCGCCGCGGATCGACAGTGCCGGGGCGGGTGAAGTCCATCTGCGGGATCAGGGCGGTCATGCCGAGGGCCGGGGCGAACAGCGCGAAGAGCGGAAAAGTCGGTAGGTCGATCTCGCCGGGGCGGATGTCGTACAGCTCCCGCAGGGTTTCAACCTGGGCCGCAAAGGTGCCGTGGGTATAGATGGCCCCTTTCGGAGGACCGGTGCTGCCACTGGTGAACAGTATGGCGGCGACTTCGTCGCACCCGGTTTCTGCTGCGACAAATGGTGTCGCCTGAGCGGAACGACGCAGTTCGTCAAGCGGTATGCCACCCCAATAAGAGCCGCCGCCGACGACGACCGTGGTGCGAATACTGGCGCGCCCCCAGCCGAGCAAACGCCGCGCCAGGTGGGCCTTGGGAATGCCGATAAAAGCTTTCGGTTCCGCTTCTTCGAGGCACCGCTTCATGTTGCGTACCCCGATGCCCGGATCGATAAAGACCGGCACCGCCCCGACTTTGAACAGGGCAAAGGTCAGGGAAAACAGTTCCGGGGAGGGGGGGACGAGCAGTGCCACCCGTGTCCCGCGCACGATGTCGATGCGAACCAGCCCCTGTGCGATCCGGTCGCTCTCCTGGTCAAGCTCCCGAAAGCTCAGGGTGCGCCCTTTCTGCGGAAAAATAATCGCCGCTGTCTCCGGTTGCAGGCGGGCCATCTCGGTCAGCGGACGGGAGATGTTGATGACGGCGGAAGATTTCATTAAAGCTGTTCCGTGCGATCAAGGAACGCCGAGATGAGCGGTACGACCTCGTTCTTGGCGTCTTCGAGAATGTAGTGGCCGCAATCGGGGTAGCTGTGGAGTTCAGCATCGGGGAAGCGCTGCCGCCATTCGGCCAGGAAATGGCGGTCGAAGACGAAATCAAGTTCACCCCAGCAGATCAACATCGGCAGGCTTTTGAACTGCCCGATCCCATCGGAAACGGCGCTGACCAGATCAAAACCGCGGTCGCCGGGGGAGAGCGGAATATCCTGCACGAAACGGAGGGTGGCGATGCGGTTCCGCCACGAATCGTAGGGGAGTTGGTAAAGGGCACGGAGTTCGGCGGTCATCGGATTGCGTTTGCATCCCACGTATGACGCGCCGACGCTGAAGGCGTTGAAGCCGCGCACGAGAAGCGTACCGAGGAGCGTGTCCCGGCAGATGCGCAGGCCGAGCGGGAACGGCTTCGCTTTCGGCAGGTGGAACGCGCCGGTGTTGAGGATGACAATCCGTTTGATCCGCTCCGGGTGGCGCACGGCATAGGCCATGCCGATCATGCCGCCCCAGTCGTGGACCACGAGGGTGATGTTTTCCGTAATGCCAAGCGTGTCGAGCAGTCGTTCCAGGTCATCGACCCGGCGCGAAAGGGTGTACTCATATCGATCATCGCCCGGCTTGTCTGACAGGCCGCAGCCGATGTGGTCCGGGACAATGCAGCGGTGCCGGTCGCGCAGCGCCAGCACCAGATTGCGGTAGTAAAACGACCAGGAAGGGTTGCCGTGAACCATCACCACCGGCGAACCTGTCCCCTCATCGAGGTAGTGATACCCCAGGCCGTCAAGAGCGAGCTGTTTCCCGATGAACGGGTACTCTTTTGTCAGTGCGCTGTTTACCATTCCATCCCCAGCATGAGGCAGTTGAGACCGCTGCCGATTCCGAGAAACGCTACTTTGTCGCCAGCTTCCAGAATATCGCGTTCATCGGCGATAGCGGCGGTCAACGGCAGGGAAACGGTGCCCATGTTGCCCAGATATTCATAGGTGGTGAAGTCTTTTTCAGCCGGGATGCCGAGTGTTTTAAGGATCGCGCTCTGGTGAGCGGAGCCGACCTGATGGCAGACAACCTGGTCAACATCTTCGGTGCGCCAGCCGACCTGCGGAAGAAATTCCTCCCAGGTCTTTCGTCCCAATTCAACACCGTAATTCATGACATTCACCCCGTCCGTGGACATGGATTGAACGTAGCCGCCTTTGCCGTCCGGGGTGACCCCCCAGAGACAGAGCCGATGGTGTTCCGGTGCCGCCTGGGTAATGCCGCCGAGCAGGCGTCGTCGCGACGAGCCGGAAAAGGAACCGTCGGTCAACAGTATAGCGACGGCACCGGAGCCGCCTGTCAGAGTTGCCAGGGAGGCGGCAAAGTGCTGCATTGTCCGCTCTTCAAGCATCCGTGCAATCATGATTTCGTTGATCTCCCGGGCGCTTTCGCAGGAGACAACCAGGCCGGCCTTGATCTGCCCCAGTTCGATGCGGTTCGCCACGTCGAGAATGCCGTTGAGAACGCCAAGGCAGGCGTTGGACAGGTCAAACACGGCGGTCTTGCCGCCGATGCCGAGTCCTGCGGCAACACGACAGGCGGTGGCCGGCTCGAACTGTTCGCGGCAGACACCCGCATAGATCAATGCTCCTATATCAGCGGGAGAAATCCCGGTGGCTGACAGGACTTTTCTGGCGGCAGCAATGGCCCCATGGGACAGGGGATATCCCGGTTCCCACCAGCGCCGCTCCCGGATTCCGGTCAAGGCCTGCAACTGCCCCGGTACAATGCGCAGGTAGCGGTACAGCGGCTCCAGGCGCCCTTCAAGCTCAGCCGTGGTGACGACAACCGGTGCCAGTTCATAGCCGAGCGCTTCAATGGTTACTTTGCGGTACTTCATCTTTATTACTCCATAGTTACGGTGAACTCATTCATCTGATAAATCAACTTTCCGTCTACGGATAGAAAGCCATCTGCGGTCAGAATACGCTTCTCTTCATCGACGGCGGTGATCCAGGCGCTTACCGTGACGCGCGCGTTGGACGGCACAACCTGACCGCGATACAACCAACGGTGCTTCCGCTCCAGTGCCGTGGCGGAGAGAACGGCACCATCATGCCACCCCCAGCGTTCAACGGCGGCGAACTTCACGAGCTGGATGAATGACTCCAATCCGAGCGAACCGGGTGTGACCGGGTCTTCGAAGAAGTGAGCCTTGAAAAACCACTCGTCCGGGTCAACGTCCTTGACTCCGCGGATGTAGCCGAGTCCATTGGGGCCACCATCGGGGACAAACAGTTCAATACTGTCGACCATGCGCAACTGCTTATCAGGGAATGGTGGCGTTTCGGGATAGGGGAGTGCCCGGCCCCGCGCCTGTTCTTCAGCCGTTGCTTCGTACGGTTTTGCGTCGCGGATGCCGACCTGATTCGCCAGCGCCTCCTTGGCAAAGAAACCGAACATGGTCTCCCCCTCATAGAGGATCCCGTGACGGTCGGCGACGCTGAAGTCATACTCCTGGATGATCATGCCGCCACTGGTGGCGACTTTTTTCATCACCGCGCTGCAGGTCAGAACGCCACTTTCCGGAGTCACGACCCGGTGCTGAATCGCTGAGCCGCCCAGGTTGCGAAATGAGATGTCGTTCGGGCTGTTCAGTGCCGAGCCTACATACGCCGCCAACCAACCGCACGGCTGCAGGGCCGCTTCGAGCAGAACGGCAAAAGGCATGCGTCCCTGACGCTCGTCGGCAAAGAACCAGGCGTCGGCAGGGAGGTCGTACTGTGCCTCTACCATCGCCCCGGCGGTCATCTGCCACGGCTCACCGCGCACGGCGGTAACGCGGTCCATAAACTGAAACGGCGGTCCGGGGAGGCGGGCGATCTTGCGCTCAGCGTCAAACACGCGGTAGCGCTCGCCGAAACCCTCCGATGGTTTGCCGTTACTGTAGGCCAGGATCTGCTCTTTGCTGTAGAGCGCCTGTTTTTTTATCTCAGGTACGGGCATACCACCACGCGCAGTCCGCCACAGTGCCGTCAGTTTTTCTTTGTTCGTGCCGACGAGACGGGCGGACATGCTGGTGATCTCGACGATCGGCTTGCCGTCTGCGTACATGAGCGCATCGACAATCACATACGGTTCCGGTCGGTAGCCGATCTCGCGGATCGTGACCTCGTAGGTGACGACTTTCGTGCTCTCCAGGACCTGGCCGCGACAGCAGAGCTTGCTGGCCACTCCCGGCACCGGCTCCCACACCGAGTCCGCCGCATCGGCAATCCAGCCGAGACGCAGCAGGTAGATGCGCAGCGTATGCATGCAGCATTCATACATCAGGGTGCCGGGCATGACGCGATCATCCACAAAATGGCAGGTGATAAACCAGTCGTCCGGGTGGATGTCCGCTTCGGCCCTGATGATACCAATGCCGCAGCGACCACCGTCAGGGTCGATCTCATTGACGCGGTGAACGAGGCGCATCCTGCCGCCGGGGATTGTCAGCGCTTTGGCGACGGGTAAACCGGCGAAGAGCGGGCCAAAACAACCGGCCAGATCACCGTCGCGCAGCTTATCTAGCTGAGCTGCATCAAAACCTTCACGTGCTTGCGGCACAAGATCATGCCAGTCAGTCGGACGGATCCCGACCGTGGGACGGAGATCCAGGGCCGGCCGGACGATACCCTTGCCGGCATCAAGCTCCTGCTGGCTGAAGAAGCCGGCACAGCCGTCGCGCATGGATAACAGTGGCTGACCGTTTACCGTGGCCTCGAAGAAGAAGCGGAACAGCCAGGTGTCACCCTGACGGAAGAAACCCTCGATATGGATATCGTAATGAATCGTTTCGCCAGGCCCGGGCAAGCCGCGATGAAACGTCACCACGGCATCCAGCAGACGGTAGACCGCCTTGCCGCGGGTGATGAAGTCAATACCGAGATACCCGGAAAGAAACAGGTCGGCCTGCCCCGCTTCGACGGCAATACAGGTCGGGATGCGGCCGCCGTCAAGATACCAGGCGTTCGGGTGGATATCATGTTCGGTGACGACCCTGCCATGCGTCATGGAGAGCGATTCGCCTTCGACGCTCATGATGCGGTCCACCAGCATCAGCGGTTCATCGGGGAGCCGGACGCGGGTCGGGAATGTGTCCACTGCGGCAAACTCTTTACCGAGCATGCGCCCGACCGAGCCGCGGGCGAACTCCAGGCACATGGCGCGGTTGAAGGCGACCCGCTCTTCCGCCGCCGCAGATTGCATCTCCTCGAACGGGGCTGCGTCACCCAAAGCCTGCCGTAGTGACATTTCCAGCGCCAGGGCCTGTGCCATCGAACGGCTTATGGTTTCGCTGACAGAGAGAAACGCCTCGTGGGCCTGGGCATGGGTCTGCTGGACCCGGGCAAGTTCGTCGATCAGGGAATCGGCAGAATTACCGGCTGCGGCCCGGGAACCCTGGGGTTTGGGCTGTTCCTGCACTACAGCCACCTCTTGCACTCTGGAAAGCGGTGGCTGTGGCGGCTGAAAACCGATGCCTCCGGATGAAACACGGATACAGCTGCTTTTACTCAGGTCAGCTGCGGCAATCGTTGTTGCGTCGAAGAGCGGCGCCAGATCGACCGGTACCCGTTCAGCGACCAGGTGAGCCATCAACCGCAATACGGCGGAAACCGGTTCCTGGGCGGCATGACAGACGGAGCGTGCAAGATGCGGCCGCTCGCTGAGAATATTGTTGATCATACGGCTACAGGATGCGCCGGGCCCCATTTCCAGAAACAGGCGGACGCCGTCCCGGTATGCCGCTTCTATGACAGTGCGGTAGTCGATGCTCTGGAGCGCCTGTCCGAGAACAGAGGCGGCGGCACTTTCGCGGTTCACCTCGTAGCGTTCGCCCTTGAGACAGCTGTAAAAATCGACCCCTTGCGGCTGCTCGGTCGGGAAGAGATGAAGGTCGTGATACGGCACGGCAACCTGCTTCGCCACGTCACAGTGTACGGTGGTTACCCCCTGCAGCGGGAAAAAGCTGCAGTCGAGCGCCGCTACCAGTTGCTGCAGCTCGTCAGCGTCACCACCAATGACGCATTCGTCAGGAGTGTTGACAATCATGAGGTAGGTGTGCGGAAACGCGGCAAGCGCCTGGCGGACTTTCTCTTCCGTGGCCATGACCACACCCAGCCCCCAGTTTACCGATACGCCGTCCTCAAGTCCCCATGCCTTGTGTGCTGCCCGGCATTCTCCGGCCAGGTCGGCGGTGAACAGGGTCGATTCCTTCATGCGCGTGTACATTTCGTCGCGGTCGCGCCAGGCCCGCTGGGAAAAAAGTCCCGCCGTCTCACCGAGGCTATAACCGATAACGGCGGCTGGATGAACACCGAACTGCTGCACCAGGTCACTGACCGCGCAGCCGGTGGCAACCTGACCGAAGATCAAGGCCCGATGGTCGTCATTGATCAGTTCCGCTGTGGCGCCGTTCCAGAACAGTTCGGGCTGAAACTGGGACCGCAGGAGAAGATTCTCCCGATCCTGGCGGCGAAGGATCTCCGGCCAGCGGCTGAACAATCCCATTCCCATGCCGGGGTAGTGATTCCCTGAACCGGGAAAGACAAAAGCGATTTTTCCGTTTGTACCGAGCGGTTCTGCCGCGTAAAAGAGCCGGTCACGCAGGGATGGCGCCGCAAGGGGCACTTTGCCGCTGCTCAGTGTCGCACGTCCCAGGGCGATCAGTGCGGCCAGCTCTTCGTGTCCTCTGGCAACCATGGCCATGGCATGTGCTTTTCCGGAAGCTGCTGCATAGCGTTCGTAGTGGCCTTTTGCCAGTTTGTAAAATTCACCGGCCGGAGTGGTGCGCAGAGTGCCTTCAAGCGCATCAAGCTCTCCCATCAGCTCATCCCGGGATTCACCACTGACGGCAAACAACATTTCGCTGCCGGCACCGAGCGGGGCAGTGCGGGCTGTATCGGTTTTATCCCATCCCTCCAGGACAACATGACTGCAGGAACCGTCGATACCGCGGACGCTTACAGCGGCACGTCGCGGCCCATCGGCCCGGTTGCGCAGCCAAAAACGCGATGAACGGGGGAAATGGAGTGGTGCGTTTTCCGAAAGCGCCTGACTAGGCGTTTCGAGGCCCCGGCAGGCGGGAATTATTTCATGGTGCAGGGCAAGGCAGCCGCGCAGGAGCGATGCCAGCCCGGAAGCGGCGCCACTGTGGCCGATATCTCCCTTGATGCTGCCAACAGCGCATGACCGTGGCAGAGAACCTGCTGAGGCGAGGTAATCGTTCAGTGCGGCGGTTTCACGAGCGTCGTTTTCAGGAGTGCCATCGGCACTGGATTCAATGAAACCGATCGATTCCGGGGCTATCCCGGCGTCGGCGTAGGCTTTTTCAAGAGCCTGGCGATAGGCGGTCCCACCGTGAGCCGCCGTGTCGCAGCTTGCGCTGCCGATACCGCGGATAACGGCGTAGATCCGGTCGCCGTCGCGTTCTGCGTCTTCAAGACGCTTCAAGACAACGGCGCAGGCACCTTCGCCGATTACGGCGCCATCAGACCGGGAATCAAAGGGAGCGCCGTTTCCGGCACGTGAATAAGGGGTTACGGCATGGCGTCCGAGAACAGCACGCAGGTCTCCGGCCAGATCCACCGCTCCGACCAGCGCAGTGTCGAGCTCACGATGCTGCAGCTGGCGGACCGCCACTTCCAGCGCCCTGATACCGGAACTCTCCTCGCTCGAGATGGTGAAGCTCGGTCCGCCGATACGGAATTCGCGGGCAACCCTGCTGGCAACAACGCTGCCCAGCGCACCCATGGTGCGGTTGGCGCTCAACGGCGGCCCGGCGGCATCACGGAGCTGTGCCGTCCATTTCGTCAGCTCTTCCGTTGACAGTTCCCGCCCCAGTTCTTTGGCCCATTGTGGAGCCTGGCCGGGCATGGTCCAGCGAAGGCTGAAATTGGTGCTGTTCAGATCAAGGGTGATGCCGATAAACACACCGGTGGCAGGGTTGTCGTCCCGGCCGAGTCCGGCATCATGCAGCGCTTCCGCTGCTGTCTGCAGCATAAGCAATTGCTGCGGGAGCATCTCCTCCATCTCACGCGGCGGGATGCGGAAGCGGTTTGCCGGCAGTGCCACGTCGTCCAGGTAAAAACCGTTAAATTCACTTTCGGAAAGTCCCTCAGCGTGGAACCACTTACTCTGCTGTGCGCCCTGCCATCTCCGTGGCGGGGCAGGGGATATTTCGTCGTCACTCCCGAGGACTCTTTCCTGAAAAGCCTGTAGTGACTGCCAGGGGCCGAAACGGGCATCCATGCCAATGACCGCAATGGCGTCGTTTTTTTCTGCGCCGTCCTGAGCGGGACGTTGAACCTGCGGGGCAGCAGACGGCAGCCATTCCTCTATCAGCAGGTGGGCATTGATGCCGCCGAAACCAAAAGCGCTGACGGCAGCACGGCGCGGAATAGTGTCAGCGCGGCGCAACCAGGGTGCCGGGGATTGCAGGACGCGGAATGGCGAGCTGTCCAGCTCCATGCCGCTCTGGGGAGTGCTGAAATTTGCCGTAGGGGGGAGCGTTTCATGCTGCATTGCCAGCAGAACTTTGGTCAGTGCGGCTCCGCCGGCGGCGGTCAGCAGGTGGCCGATATTGGACTTGACCGAGCCGATGACACAGTGCCTGTCATCCTGTCCGGATTGCCCCCACAGTTGACGGAGACTGGCGACTTCGACCGCATCGCCGACCGGTGTACCGGTTGCGTGACATTCGATCAGGTCGACATCGGACGGGTTCCATCCAGCGCGGTCGTAAGCGGAGCGCATGGCGCGCAGCTGTCCCTCCGACATGGGGGCGAGCAGGCTGCCACCAACATCGTTGGCCAGGCCAACCGCTCTGATAATCCCATAGATACGGTCGCCGTGAGCCACCGCGTCTTCGGTACGTTTGAGCAGGAACAGGCCGGCACCTTCACCGACCACAAGACCATCGCCGGACGCGTCAAAGGGGGAACAGATCCCCCGCTTGGAGAGGGCGCGCAACTGGGAAAAACCCATCTGGGTAAAGAGTGGATCAGGGCGAGAAACACCGCCGGTCAGCATCGCATCGACCCTGCCTGCCAACAGCTCATCCATCGCCAGTTTTATGGCATAGAGCGATGAGGCACAGGCGGCATCAAGCGCACAGCTTCCACCGCCAAGGCCGAGAGCCTGGGCCAGGATCCCGGCAGGCAGACCGGCGACATAGCGGTTGAGCGGTGAGGTTGGACAGGCGGGAGTTGACGATCCACACAGCTGCTCTTCGAAGGTTCTCCCGAGCCAGTTGCGGGTAAGGACGGCAGAGCTTTCGCTCGGCAGGGCGAGGTTGCCGATGATGACGCCGACTCGAGAGCGGTCGAGCGGAGCGGTCACGCCATCGTCAAAAGCACGTTTTCCGGCTTGGATCAGAAGATGATAGAGCGGGTCAAGCCCTTCAAGTACTGCCGGGTCAAGCGCAAGACCTTCAAGGGATGATGTGGCCGGAAGGTTATCAATGAAACAGCCGCGCCGGGAGTAAACGCAATCGGCTTTCCCCATCTCCGGATCGAAGACCGAGTCGGTCGGCACTGCCCAGCGCCCGTCGGGAATCTCGCGGGAAGCACTGTGGCCGCTACGGATATTGTCCCAAAAGGCGGTCAGGTCGGCCGCATCGGGAAAGATGCCGCCGATGCCGACAACTGCAACGGTGGAACGAAAATCATTCATCAGGCGACTACCGGCTCTAATGTATTGCGCAGGAAGGCCTTTTGCAGTGATGGATCGATAATACATTCATAATTTTCCAGGCGCGCAATGAGTTTACCGCTGTTCCGGTCAATAAATTCAATGTCTGCAGATGCACCGTGGGTGCGTTCTGCAGTGATCTTTATGACGATCCTGGCACCTTCGCGGGGGAAGCTTTCCTGGAACTGGCGATACGATCCGGCAAACGTCGGCAGTGAGGCTGAACCGGAACGTTCGAAGCTCCAGAGGATCATGAGCTGGAAGGCGCAGTCAATGACAAGCGGATCGGTGAGCCAGGTATTGCGCAGCGGCTGATTGATCCAGTTTTCAGGTTTCGGGGCCGCTTTGGCACGCGCAGCAATTCCTTGCGGAGAACAGCTGTCAACCTGTTCAATCCCCTGGAGGTCAGCACCGTGGAAGAGCCTCTCGCTGTTGTAGATCGAACCGTTATAGGCGGTTACCGGGAGTTCCGTGATGGAACCGGTCCCCTCGGGTAGTTTTGTCGCCAGCAGGATGTCGGCGCTGACGTGGAGGACACTGCCGCGATCATTGCTGCCGACCAGTTCCACCGGCACCGTGTAGAGGGAATTGGATTTTTCAGCACGACCGGCCATGACGTGCAGGGTGCAGGAGGCTCCTTGATCGAAGATGACCCCCTTGCAGATACGCAGGTTATTGAAGCCGTGGAAGCGGAAACCGGGGTTGCCGTGCATGGCGCCGTGTGCCAGCCATTCCACAGCCATGGCCATGGGAAGTACGGCTTTGCCGTCAATCACATGGGAGCGGATAAACGGGTACTCCTCAACCGTCAGTGTCAGGTTGAAAGCTTCGCACAGTTTCCTGTCCGGCTGTGCTGCCACGCCTGTCAACGAGCCTGCGGTTGCACCCGCAAGGGCAATGATTTCAACCGGCTCGCCGTTTGCGGCGATCTCGCGCACCAGCAGCTCTCCACCCTCCTTCAGCCCTATCAGGCCGATGCCTTCACCGGCAAAAACTTTTTTCAGGGCTGGTGTGACCATGCCGCCATCCCACGGTCCCCAGTTTATACTGACGGTGCGGCATGCGCTCCGGCGTCGTGATTCGGCCTGGGCCATCTTGTTGAGTATTTCATTGGCAACGGCGTAATCGACCTGGCCGCTCCGGCCGAAACGGCCGGTTGTGGAGGAAAACAGGACGATGGTACGCAGGTCGTCGGCAGCTGTCGCCTCCAGCAGTGAGCGCAAGCCCGCCACCTTGGTGCTGTACACGAGGGAGAACTGCTCCAGAGTCTTATCGCCGATAAGACGGTCAGCGAGCACGCCTGCCCCGTGAACGATGCCTTTGACAGGGCCGTAATTTCGGCGGATTTCATCGAGCAGATCGGAGACAGCCGCCGCGTCACGAATATCTACGGAACGGTATACTGACTGTCCTCCAGCCAGGCTTATCTTTGCCATTGTTGTCCGTAGCTCGCGCCCGGCGACAATCGACTGGTAGCGGCTCTCAATCTCACGCGGGTGGAGTTTTTCCGAAGCATGTTCAAGGATAGCACGCTTAATCTGGCTTTCATCATTCAGCACACTCAGCCATTCCGGCTCAGGCTGCAGTTCAGCACTGCGACCCACCAGGACCAGCAGCGGCTGGTACGCTTCGGCCAAGGCAACGGCAGTAGCAGCAGTCACCCCGCGACCACCGCCGGTTATCACAACCACATCTCCCGGTTGTAACGGCGCTGCACTCGCAGGAGCACGTGCCGGAAGATCCTTTATTTCCAGGCCGATCCTTCCGGCTGGAGTCAGGCCGACTTCAAGAGGGCCGGAAAGAAAAAGTTCATCCGCAACAGCCCGTGCTTCAGATGCCGCATCAGGAAACAGACCGAGGTCTATCGCCTTGCAGGATATCTCGCTCCACTCGTGTGATGCTGTTTTCACCATACCAGCGAGACCGCCGGAAAGCGGATCGGCAAGAACGGTTTCGTTTCCAGTACCAAAAGAACCGTCCAGGCGGGAAATAGTCGCCAATAGTGCTCCGCCGTTCTTGCCGGATTGGCGCAGTCGCTGTGCGGAGCTTTTCAGAAGCAGGAAGGCACTTTCGTAAAAGAGATCGTCGGTCACTCCACCTGAAGGAGCGCAGATTACCAAACCGGCTAGATCGGCTTGCGGCGCATTCATAAAGGCATCTTCGAGAGAGACGATCTGAGCGGCCCGACCTGAAGCGGTTATCAGGGAATAGAGTTCGGCAGAAAAAGCTGAGCCATCATCAGTAATCCAGATGGCGCCTTTGTGTGCCAGTGACAGTGGTTGCGTGGCAGCAGTCAACGGGACCGGGGTAATGGTGCTTCTGTTGACAGGCAGTGCAGCGACTGTCTCAGAAGCTGTTGTTGCAGTGGAGACAGGCTCTGCCTGAGTGCATGTTTCGGCGGCACAAGGCGCAGCAGCAGCGCCGAGGTGGCGGGCAATCTCTCCGAGTGTATGCAGGGTGCCAAGATGCTCTGGTCCAATGACCGGCGAACCGGGAAGACGTTCCTGCAGAGCCGAGAGGATCTCCACCCGTTTGATTGAGTCGATGCCGAGATCGGAATCAAGCCCCATCTCCATTTCCAACATCTCGACCGGATAACCGGTCTTCTCGCTGACAACTGATAGCAGAGCCTCGGTAATATTTGACAGCGAGGCGCCTGCCCCGTTTGACGTGCTTGCGCCTACCGAGGCAGGCGCAGCAGCGGCACCGAGGTGACGGGCAATTTCTCCAAGCGTGTGCAGAGTGCCAAGATGCTCTGGGCCGATGACCGGCGAACCGGGAAGACGTTCCTGCAGAGCCGAGAGGATTTCCACGCGTTTGATTGAGTCGATGCCGAGATCGGAGTCAAGTCCCATCTCCATCTCCAGCATCTCAACCGGATAGCCGGTCTTCTCGCTGACGACTGCCAGCAGGGTCTCGGTAATATTTGACAGATCAACAGCTGCGACACCGCTTGACGCAACGACGCTTGCCGGAGCTGGAGAGGCACCGGCACCGAGGTAACGGGCAATTTCTCCGAGCGTGTGCAGAGTCCCCAGATGCTCGGGACCGATGACCGGCGAACCGGGAAGACGTTCCTGCAGAGCCGAGAGGATTTCCACCCGTTTGATCGAGTCGATGCCGAGATCGGAGTCAAGTCCCATCTCCATCTCCAGCATCTCGACCGGATAGCCGGTCTTCTCGCTGACAACTGATAGCAGGGCCTCGGTAATGTTTGACAGATCAACAGCTGCGGCACCGCTTGACGCAATGACGCTTGCCGGAGCTGGGGATGCACCGGCACCGAGGTGACGGGCTATTTCTCCGAGCGTGTGCAGGGTTCCAAGGTGTTCAGGTCCAATGACCGGCGAACCGGGAAGACGTTCCTGCAGAGCCGAGAGGATTTCCACGCGTTTGATTGAATCAATGCCGAGATCGGAATCAAGCCCCATCTCCATCTCCAGCATCTCGACCGGATAGCCGGTCTTCTCGCTGACCACGGCCAGCAGGGTCTCGGCAACACGGTCACTCTGCTGCTGAACAACCGGAGCAGGCGTAGCGACAACAGGCGGCAACACGCTTCGGGGTACAGATACAGACAACGACGGTGCTGCATGCACGGCAACGGTAGGGGAAAATGCTGCTGGTGAGAGAGTTGAACCGGAGCCGCCGTGCAGAATCTGCTGTTGTTGTTCCAGAAGAAGTTGGATCGTCTTGCCGGCAGCGTCCTGTCCTTCGAGGAAACGACGGTGTAGCTGGGCAGTCTCTTCCTGAATACGTGTGAGTGCAGTCATTCCTTCCCTGGTGACCCGCAATGATTCGGAGAGTATGTCTCGCGACAGCTCCGACGGTTTCGTTGTGGCGGCAGGTTGGTGGAACAGTTGCGAAGAACCTGGAACAGCTGCACCTGATGCCGGGCGCGGCGTGACCGGTGGGCGTTTCGCTTTCGGTTTTACATAATTGGCACCATTCAGGTTTATTGTCAGCAACGGTTTTTTGCCGGTTGCCGGAGGAGTGGCAACATAGCCTTCGTCCCACCCGTCAAGTTTGACGTTGTGTCCGGTCACGGCCAGTAGGGCCAGGCAGCGGGCAAGATCAACAATACCGGAACGTTTACCAGCGGAGGCATCAAGTGCCGTTACGGTATATGGACGACCGGCGAGTATGGCGGCGACAAGGCCACTCAGACGCGCACCGGGACCGATTTCGACAAATGTGCGTATTCCGGCGGCGTACAGAGCCTCAATTTCAGCGACAAATTCAACCGGTTGAGCGAGTTGTCCAGCCAGTATTTTTTTGGCTTTACCAGCATCAGCCGGGTAACAGGCAGCAGTGCTGTTTGCGTAAACCGGGACCGAACCGGCAGAAATGGTAATGTCGGCCAGTGCGGACAGCAGCGGGGCGGCGGCATCGGCTACGAGAGGGCTGTGGAATGCCGCTGCAACCGTCAGACGCTTGCAGGAAAGTTTACGGGATACGCAGGCTCCGGCAGCACGGTTTATCTCAGAGCTGCTTCCTGATAACACCGCCTGATTGGGTGCGTTGCGGTTGGCAATGACAAGATCGAACTTTTCGTCGTCAATGAGCTGTTGCACCTCTGCCAGAGGGGCGGATACTGCCAGCATGGTGCCGCGGTCGCCGTCACCGGCGGCCATTAACTGACCACGCAGACGGGAAAGGGCATGGAAGGAGCTTTCGTCCAGACGTCCTGCAGCGCAGAGTGCGGTGAGCTCACCATAGCTGTGCCCGGCAGTCGCATCCGGTGTTAGTCCGAATGACTCCAACACGCGCAGTGCACCGAGACTGACGGCGCCGATGGCCGGCTGGGCGACATCGGTGGCGCGCAAAGAAGCTTCCTGAACTTCACGAGCTGTGTCGCTGAAAGCCGACGGTGGGTAGATCAGGTCGGAAAGGCTGTTGCCAGTAGACGCGACGAACCCGCGCTCTGCAGAATCAAGGCTGGCCAGCATCTGCGGAAAGCTGCAGGCCAGATCGCGCAGCATGCCGGTATACTGTGCTCCCTGACCGGGGAAGAGTATGCCTATTTTGCCGGGTGCAGCTCCGGTTGCAAAACAGGCACCATCCGGCGTACTCCAGGAAATATCCGGATTCTTGCGCAGCATGGTTAATGCGTTGTTGCAAAGAGATTTGAGCGGGGTCTTGTCACACTCAACGATCAGTGCCAGACGGCAGGGGGCGGTAGCGTCAAAAGCTCTACGGAGGTCCGCTGCAAGCGAACGGATCTCATCCCAGTCCTGCTTTTCGGCAACCGCATCAAGCGCTTTTTCCAAAGCAGGGGCGGATGGAGCGGAAAAGGGGAGGAGCTGAACTGAACCGTCCCAGTCCACAGTTGTTGCCACAGGCTGGTACTCTTCAAGCACGACGTGGAAGTTTGAACCACCGAAGCCAAGGGCGCTGACCGCAGCCCGACGTGGCTGTCCAT
Source organism: Desulfuromonadaceae bacterium (assembly GCA_028681335.1). Taxonomy (GTDB): domain Bacteria; phylum Desulfobacterota; class Desulfuromonadia; order Geobacterales; family Pseudopelobacteraceae; genus JACRCG01. The sequence continues at coordinate 29,597 of JAQUIT010000009.1, forward strand.
TGCGGGAAAGCCAGGGACGCTTTCGGTCAGTGAGGTAAAATGGAGTTTGCCCCTCTGACACCTCACGCAACGGTTGCTGTACCTTTATGGTTGGGGGGATGACCTTGTGGTGCAGCGCCAGGGCAGCCTTGATCATCCCGGCGGCACCTGCGGCCGCTTTTGTATGTCCGATCTGGGACTTGACTGAACCGAGGGCACACCACGGTTTGTCGGCTTCGCCGTAGATGTTGCGCAGGGCTGACACTTCAACCGCATCACCAACCTTTGTACCGGTACCGTGTGCTTCCACCAGACCGATACTGGCCGGGGTAACTCCGGCACGTTCATAGGCGTTCTTGATGGCCTTTTTCTGCCCGGAAGCACTGGGAGTGTAAATCGCTTCACCCTTGCCGTCACTGGAAGAACCGACGCCGCGAATGACCGCGTAGATTCGGTCTCCATCACGTTCGGCATCGGCCAGGCGCTTAACGACCATGATGCCAAGTCCTTCACCAAGGATGGTGCCGTCTCCCGAGGCATCAAACGGCTTGATATCGCCGCTCGGCGAAAGCGCCGGGGTCTTGCTGAAGCACATGTACATGAATATATCGTTAAAGGTGTCAATACCGCCTGTTACCACCATATCGGATTTGCCGGTTTCCAGTTCCATGGCAGCCAGGTGCAGGGCGCTGAGTGAACTGGCACAAGCTGCATCCACAACACAGTTTGTGCCACCCAGGTCAAATTGCTTGCTGATTCTTCCGGCAACAACATTTCCGAGGAGGCCGGGAAAGGAATTCTCCTGCCAGGACACATAGGAGTCGGAGATGCGCTGCACAACGTCTGCGGCGGTGGTGTCATCAACTCCGGCATCTTTCAGTGCCGCCTTCCAGTGGGGATGCCCGAGACGTGCTGCAAGCGGGATGACTAATTCGAGTGTACCGGTGACGCCCAGTATGACGCTGACCCGGTCGCGGTCGTACTGGCGGTCGGCACCGTAGCCGGCATCCTTGAGCGCATTGCCGGTAGCCACTAAACCAAGTAGCTGGGAAGTGTCGATTGCCTCCATTGTCGTGGGGGGGATATTGTATTCCATCGGGTTGAAGGGCACATCGGACAGAAACCCGCCACGGCGTCCGTAGGTCATGTCGGGAGATTTAGGGTCCTGGCTGTGGTAATCTTCTACGCGCCAATGGCTCGCAGGAATATCGGTAATAGCGTCTATCCCTTCACGGATGTTGGCCCAATAGGTGTCACTGTCTTTGGCACGTGGAAAGAGGCATCCTATTCCGATGATTGCCAGAGATGAAGTGCCGGCGGAAGTTGTTTTATTGGTAGTATCTTTTATCACTTGATGTACTCCTGAATCTGTCTGTCTTCAAGCGGTTCTATTCTGAAATCAGCGGGGAGTCGCACGTTCTGGTAACGGAGGATATTGGCGCGAGTCTGCAGAGCCGCACCGTACAGGATATTGCGGGCGACGGTTGCAACCTTCCTCTGCTCGGGCGTCTCAAGAAAACTACCGGCAGCCCATTCGTTGAAGGCTCCCATAGCGGGGCCGCACCACACCTGATAATCCATTGTCCGGGACGAATCGCCATCTTTTGCCCAGTGGGCAGCCTGACCAAGATACCAGCGGAACACCAGCGCCATCAGATGCTTCGGGTCCCGTTCGGCTCGTTCCACCTGGCTTGGATCTCGTTTCAGGAAAAAGAGACGGGTATCGCGCCATATATCGGCAAGAGGCGCCTGAAAAAAGGTCTTTTCCAGCTTGGCCCGCTCAGCTGCCGGAATACTCTCCAGTCCGTCATACGCCCGGTATATTTCATACAACTTTGCCGCCCGCATCGGGAACATGGTACTACGTTTCAATACCTGTACCGTTACCCCCATTTCAAACATGTCTGCGGCTGGAGCCATGGTTACATCGGCCTGCCGTGTTGCTGCCAGCATCGTGCGGACCGTGTCCGACGTTCCGGACTCAACACATGCCTGGTTAACTGACCCGGTCATGATGTAGGCAGCCCCCATCGCAAATGCGGCTGCAGCAGCGGACGGAGTGGCAATGCCACCACCAAGCCCGACACGCAAATCAACGCTATAACCAAACTTCTGCTTCATCCTCGCAGCCAATGAGACGATGGTCGGGAAGAGGGCCAGGGCAGGCCGGTTGTCGGTATGTCCTCCGGAATCAGCTTCGGCGGTAATCTCCTGTGCCATTGGAATCAGGGCGGCCAGTTCTGCCTGTTCAGCGGTGAGAGCACCTTCTTCGACCAGTTTCTTCAGGAATTTCTCCGGCGGAGGAGAAAAGAACCTTTCTGCCAGTTCTTCTCTTGATACCTTGGCAATGATCCGGTTTGGAACCAGGATTTTACCTTCGGCGGTGCGCCGGATACCGTGGGTACGGTAGCGAACAAGCGGCAGAGTGAGGGCCAGAAAAGCTGAAGCTTCAACCAGTCGCACCCCTTTGCGGATGTACAATTCGGCAAGAGCCGATTCCAGTTCTGGTTCATGGGGTGAGTGTATCAGGTTAAAACCGCACGGAAACTCGGCACCCGAAAGATGATCAACTGCTGCTTCCACAGCTGAGAATGGCAGCCCAGCTGCTCCGAAAAAACCCAGCATTCCGGCGCGACCCAACTCCTCGGAAATGGCAACAGAGCTGATTCCTTTGGCCATCGAACCACCGATGTAGGGATAGCGGATTCCTAAGTCGTTGCAGAATCCCTGATCGCCAAGCTGTTCCGGTATCAGCGGCGGGACATAGAGGGAAAAAGACGTAGAGTCCGGGCCAACGGCAGTAAAATTGACAGGTTGAGAAAGTTTACGGAGGGCTTCTGTAAAGTTGTCGTCAGTATTTGGAGAAATCAATTGAATGTACTCGTTTCACAGGGTTCGATTTTACTGCCCGCTGCTTGTCAAAGTGACACACATAGTATATCCAATAGCGATTGAGTCCCATGGTTAGCTTTGAGTAAAGCGGGGCAGGGTGTTCATGAAGCATGGTATAAAAATAATTAGGTTTTGATCCGGACTTTTCGCCCGTCTACCTGTATTTTTCCTTCTACAAACAGCTTGATTGCCGTAGTAAAGGTCTGGTGTTCTGCCTTCTGGATCCTGGCTGAGAGTGTTTCTTCCGTATCATCCTGCTCTACAGGTACAACCGATTGCAGGATGATTGGTCCGGTATCGGTGCCGCAGTCAACAAAATGTACGGTACAGCCGGAGTAGCGAACTCCGTAGTCAAGAGCCTGTTGCTGGGCATGGAGCCCCTGAAAGGATGGAAGCAGGGCAGGGTGAATATTCATGATCGCGTTTGGAAAAGCATCTACCATGGCGTCAGTCAGGATTCTCATGAAACCGGCCAGAACTACCAGATCAACTTTATAGCTGCGCAGAATTTCTACGGTGGCGCTGTCGTATGAGCGTCGCTCGGGGAATCTGGTGTTTTCATGAACGACAACCGGTATGCCATGCTTAGCGGCACGGGTAAGAGCATAGGCGTCGGCCTTGTTACTGACAACGCATGCTATCTCGGCGTTGATCTCTCCCGATTCGATTCTGTCGATGATGACCTGAAGGTTGGTACCACTTCCTGAGACCAGGACACCTAAGCGGCAGGGTGAGCTCTCTGACATATAGCGTTACTCCCCAACCAACTCGACTCGCTCAGTACCAGTTTCACAGGCGGCAATATCGCCAATAACCCAGGCTGATTCACCCATTCCGTTCAGGCGATCAATAATTTCCTCCGTCTGATCCTCCGCGACAACCAGCACCATGCCGATGCCCATATTGAAGGTCCGGTACATCTCGTCACGTTCAACGTTGCCCGCCTTCTGCAAAACCTTAAACAGATTCGAGCGTTCCCACGTGTTTGTATTAATGTTGGCCTGGCATCCTTTGGGAAGCACACGGGGAACATTTTCCAGAAGGCCGCCGCCGGTGATATGGGCGATACCGTTAATTGAAAAATCTTTGAGCAGGTTCAGAATCGAGCGTACGTAGATGCGGGTAGGGGTAAGTAGTACATCAGCTACCGAGGCACCGGCACCGGGAAATTCATCACTAATGGAGAGACCCAGATGATCGAAAATGAGGGTTCTTGCAAGAGAATAACCGTTGCTATGCAGGCCGCTGGACGCAATGCCGATCAGTTTGTTGCCGACCGATATGCATGAACCGTCGATGATATTATCACGATCAACAACACCGACGGTAAAACCGGCAACGTCATATTCGCCATCAGCGTAAAAGCCGGGCATTTCGGCGGTTTCGCCGCCAATAAGGGCGCAACCTGCCTGCTTGCATCCTTCTGCAATTCCCTTCACTATCTCAGCACCCTTTTCAGGGAGCAGCTTTCCTGTTGCCAGGTAATCCAGAAAAAACAGCGGCTCAGCGCCCTGGACAATGATGTCGTTTACGCACATAGCAACAAGATCGATGCCGACAGTATCGTGGCGGTCTGTCAGAAAAGCAATTTTGAGCTTTGTTCCAACACCATCAGTACCTGAAACCAGGACAGGGTTTTTGTATTTCGACGTATTGAGAGAAAATAAGCCGCCAAAACCACCAATGTCTGCAAGAACCTCTGGTCGCGACGTTGCTTTCACTAACGGCTTGATCAGATTGACAAAACTGTTGCCGGCGGCAATATCAACACCGGAATCTTTATAGGTTACAGGTTTTACACTCATATTAATCCCCCCTCTTTACGCAAAGAATCTTTGTAGAACATGACCTCTTAAAAGTCAATTTCAAACTGCCTTCAAAAACATATTTATCAGAATATCTCTTGACAAATCCGCATCTTCTGGGATTATGGATAAAATGCTATCAATACAACAGTCATATGTGGCCGCCGCTATACTCTGCCTTACTGCGGTTTTGCTCTTTGCACCGCTGACACTGCGATGCGCCGGTGCAGACATATACAGGTATGTTGATGAGGATGATATTGTTCATTTCACCGATGCACCAACCGATAAGCGCTTTAAAATTTTCATGCGTGACCTTAAAAAAGACAAGCAGCTACGGACCAAACTCAAATACGCATCTTCGGTAAATCCCGCTGAATTTGAACAGCTTATTAAGACATGCTCTGATAAATACGGTGTCAGTTCCAGCCTGATAAAGGCGGTTATTCATGCCGAATCCGGCTATAACCCGAATGCCGTCTCCAGCAAAGGGGCCAGCGGCTTGATGCAGTTAATGCCTGCAACCGCTAAGTCGTTGAAAGTCGCCGACCGGTTCAACCCGAAAGACAATGTCGAGGGCGGGGTGAAGTACCTCCGTTTTCTGCTTGATACGTTTCAGGGCGATGTCTCGCTGGCTGTTGCTGCCTATAATGCGGGGTTAAGCAGGGTCGCCAAGTACGGCGGAATTCCCCCGTACAATGAAACACGAACCTATGTAAACCGGGTTCTTTCCTACATGAAGAGTTATCAGGAAAGTGGTATTTAATAATGACCATCAGTAGACAAAATCAGATCATGAACCTGCCGAACATCCTCACCATGATGCGGATTGCCACCATTCCACTCCTTGCTGCTCTTCTGATGTCCCCATCACGCTCTGCCGGTTTTTGGGCGGCAGCTCTCTTTGCAATAGCCTCCATTACAGACTGGCTTGACGGATACCTGGCTCGTAGAATGGGCATTGTTACTGTGTTTGGAAAGTTCCTTGATCCGATCGCCGATAAACTGATTGTCATGGCTGTCTTGATAATGATACTGCCCTTTGACCGGGTTCCCGCCTGGATGGTGCTTATTATTCTGGGGCGTGAGATCATTATAACAGGTCTGCGCGGAATTGCTTCAACTGAGGGAATTGTTATTCAGGCTAGTGATCTTGGCAAATTCAAAACTATTTTTCAGCTCGTTGCCCTTATCGGGCTCACACTTCACTACAACTACAGCTGGTTTTTTGGGATACCACATCCACTCCTGACCGTCGATATGCACAATGTCGGGATGTTTTTTCTTTGGATCGCCACCATATTGACTATCTGGTCAGGTATTGATTATCTGATTCGCTTTATCAAGGTTATCGTTCGCTGAGGCTATGTTTATTTATTAGATTGTCCCAGAAGGATTTCAAACGGCTCCCCGTTATACTTGAATAGCACCCGATCATTCCTGACGTCGACTACTGTGGCTCCTTCAATTACCGCCTCTCTTGTGACCGCAATACCATTGACTATTGCCACGCTTTCTGCGCCCCTGTTCTGGAACGCAATGCCGTTGACCCTGAGTACCGGGGCAGTTCTGGCTGCGGCAACATGCTCACTGCTTACTGCAGCTGTCGTTTCTTGTTTTATCGTTTTGGTCTCTTCAACTTTCGTACTCCGGTTATTGGCAGCGCTGTTGACTTCAAGTACAGTTTTATGTTGCGCTGTATGCCGTTCTTCTCCAGGTCTGCTTTTAGCAGGCACCACCTCAATCTCGTGTGGAAGTGTCTCTGTTATGCCCGCAGGCAGAGAATCTGTGGTGTGATCATTCTCTGTCCTGATTACCTGTTGAGACTTGTTTATCGCTTTTGGTGTTATGTCGTTATTCAGAAATAAAAAAGTGGCAGCAGCCCCACCTCCAAAAATAATGAGAGAAAACAACAGGATGGTTAGCGGGGAAAAACTTTGGTGTGCTTCGTTTGGCCTGAGGATGTCGGAACTTATATTCAAAGATTCCGGAAAGCGTCCGGTTTTTTCATGTTCCAGTTTTTTTAAGGCTTTGAGTATTGAGCTCATGAGGCGTTTCCTGATGTTTTTTAGTCCGGTCCGGGTCTATCCGAATCAATATGTGTCTGATTATTTTGATGCCATGATAATGGCGGCACAGGCAATAAACATGGTAACGAGACAGGCTAAAGCGAGAGAGAATCTCATTTTCTGACGCGTATTCTGCGTTTCTTTTATGGCTTGTATGATTATAGGTGCGGAAATACGTCTTTGCTCATTGCCATAACCAATGAGTAACGCCCGGTCACAGAGATTGTTGATAAGGCGTGGTAAACCGCGTGAATAGAGATGGATGATTTTGAGAGCAAAGGGCGTGAAAGAAACCCCGCCGCTATCACCCGCAACAACCATTCGGTGACGAATATAATTGCCGGTTTCATCCATGCTCAGTGATTGAAGCCAATAACGCACTGAGATTCGCTGGTTCAACTGCCTCAACTTAGGTAAATCCATAAGTGTGGCCAGTTCTGGTTGGCCTGACAGGACAATCTGAATCAGCTTGTCATCTTCAGTTTCGAGGTTGGAAATAAGTCTTAGCTGCTCAAGCATATTCGGCGTCAGATTTTGAGCCTCGTCAATCACAAGTACGACGGTGATTCCCCGTGAATTTTCTTTCAGCAGAAAGCGGGTAAGTTCTTCCAGCAGCTCGTTAGCGTATTCGCTGCTGGAATCAAGACCGTATTCATGATTGATGCTGCGCAAAAGCTCTACCCTGGTCTGGCATGGGTTGAAAATCAACGCCGACCGGTAACTTCGCTGGTTGAGCAGCGTACGTAGTACGGTTGTCTTGCCGCTGCCGACTTCACCGATAAGTTCAATAAAACCGCAATGATTATTTATACCGTATAGCAGATGGGCAATGGCTTCCCTATGGTTTTTGCTGAGATAGATGAAACGAGGATTTGGAGTCAGCGTGAACGGTTTTTCGTTGAATCCATAGTATTTTGTGTACATGGCAGGCGACCATTAGTGGGCTTGTTTGTGTGGTGACAAGGGTATTTTTATTTATGAATACGCTTTGTTAGGTCTTGTGTATTCCACAAAAGCTGACTATTTTCAAGAAGAATCACTGAATCCGTGTCTTAAATACGGATTAATCTTTATTTGTTGTCATACAGGGCCACTATTAATGCAATACATCAAGTATAATAATGTAACCAGCTCATGTACAACTAAATATTCTGATTTGCATGACTGCTCAAAGCTTGTTTCTGCACGTTATCCGGTACGAGTGACGGACTATTATGCCGGTCTTGTCAGGCGTCAGCATGATGCCATCTGGAAGCAGTGCATGCCTGACGTGCGTGAACTTGAAGATGACTCACAATGCCCGGATCCCCTGGATGAGAATGTCTTGAGTCCGGTTCCAGGTCTTATTCACCGTTATCCTGATCGGGTTGTTCTGCTGGTTTCCAATCGCTGCCCGGTATACTGCCGATTCTGTATGCGAAAACGTCATGTTGGAAGCGGTGATGCACCGATGGGAGAGGGTGAGCTTCGCGCCGCTCTTGGCTATATTGCAGCGCATTCAGAAATTCATGACGTGATTTTATCCGGTGGTGATCCGCTGATGCTTGACGATAAATCGCTGGCAAAAATTATGACCGGGCTACGGGCTATTCCGCATATAGCGATCATTCGTATCGGAACCAGGGTGCCGGTTACGCTTCCGGCCCGGATAACCCCGGAGCTATGCAATCTTCTCCGCACCTTTCATCCGCTCTTTATTAATACGCATTTTAACCACCCCGCAGAAATAACCGCCTCTTCTACTGTAGCCTGTGGCTTGTTGGCTGATGCCGGGATACCACTGGGTAATCAAACAGTATTATTGAGGGGGGTTAATGATTCGGTGGAAACCATGAGGGAATTGGTGACCGGACTGCTTGCTCTGCGGGTTAGACCGTATTATCTGCACCAGATGGACCTTGTTCAGGGAACCGCCCACTTCAGGACATCCGTCCGCACCGGCCTGGAAATAATACGCGGACTGCGCGGGCACGTATCAGGTCTTGCGGTGCCGCACTATGTCATTGATCTGCCGGGAGGGAAGGGGAAGGTTGCACTTCTTCCGGATGATGTAAGTATAAATGGAAACACACTACGGCTTCGTACCTATACCGGTGAAGAGGTACTGTATGAGGACATCACAACTCCTCTGGAGTAAAGGCTACAATTTCGTCGATGGTGTCTGCTCCAGCTGTCAGCATCACCAGTCGATCCAGCCCCATGGCAATACCGGCTGACTCCGGCATCATTGCAAGCGTATTCAAAAATGGCTCCGGCATTGGTAGTACTGCCTGGCCAATGTTGTTTCGCGTGCGATTAGCTTCTTCAAAACGGCGGCGTTGTTCGTCCGGTTTATTAAGCTCGCTGAAGCCGTTTGCCAGCTCCAATCCGCCTACATAAAGCTCGAACCGTTCTGCCAGTTCGCTATCATCAGGTTTTGTGCGAGCTAAGGCGGCCAGCTCTTTCGGATAGTCCATTAAAATAACCGGCGCAGAGAACCCGGCTAGTGCCGGCTCGACTACCGACGTCAGTATCTCCTCGTAAAGCCCTTTTCTGAGACACTCCCATACATCGGTCTGCCCAAAACGCAGAAACGCCTCCTGGACACTGATACGCTCCCAGGGTGCGAAAGGTGTTATCCGGGTTGAGTTGCGCACAAAGCTGCGGCTGTCTGGAAGGCACTTGGCGGCGACATACTGCAGCAACTCTTCACAATCGCCCATCAGGGTGTGGTAATCACAGCCTGCCCGGTACCACTCCAGCATGGTAAATTCAGACAGATGCCGGGAACCGCGCTCGTCCGAGCGCCAGCAGCGGGATATTTGAAACAGTTTCTGGTGACCGCCGCATAAAAGGCGTTTCATGCAGATTTCCGGTGAGGTTTGAAGCTGCCATGAGTTGGTGGTGATAATCGGGTTGATATATTCTTCGGGGGCGTTGGCAGGAATGAGAAGGGGGGTCTCAACTTCGAGAAACCCCCGCTCCCAAAAAAAGTCACGTACTGTTTTTATTACATTCGCCCGTAACCACAGAGCGTCTAACTTCACTATCTTATCCCTTTACGCGAGTTGAGTACTCGCCGGTGCGGGTGTCAATAACGATCAGTTCACCTGCTTCGATGAAGGGGGGAACCCGCAGCACATAGCCGGTTTCGACGGTGGCTGGCTTGGAGTCGTTACCGCTGGTGTCACCTTTAGCCCATTGCTCGGTCTCGGTTACGCGCAGGTTTACAAAGTTTGGCAGCGAAATACCGATGGCTTTTTCTCCGAAGAGCATAACTTCAACCTTCAGATTCTCAAGTAGATAATTCTTTGCATCACCAAGCGTTTCTTCTTCCATTACGACCTGCTCATATGTCTGTTGATCCATGAAGGTATAGTGTTCGCCTTCCTTATACAGATACTCCATTGAACGCTCTTCGAGGCTGGCAGGTTCAAAGGATTCACCGGAACGATATGTTCTATCAAGAAGCGATCCGTTAATCATGTTACGCATTTTAGTGCGGTAGAGAGCTTGACCTTTGCCCGGTTTAACAAAATCAAAAGCCACAACCAGGTATGGGTCGCCATCCAATATAATTTTCAGACCTTTTTTCAAATCAGCAACGGTATACATTCGTTCCTCGCACAGTGTGTATTTTGAAACAGCACAAGCCCTCCAGTATGGACGGGCCTGTTTATATCAATCAGAAAGTAAACGTTTTATTTAGCGCGATAAGTAATGCGGCCCCGACTGAGATCGTAGGGTGAAAGCTCTACGGTCACTTTGTCGCCAGGAAGGATCTTGATGAAATACTTACGCATCTTGCCGGAGATATGGGCAAGGACAACATGTTCATTTTCAAGTTTTACTCGGAACATTGCGTTTGGTAACGGCTCGATTACTGTGCCTTCAACTTCAATAGCTTCTTCTTTACTCATGCTTGTCCTGCTCCTCATAAGCGTTTGATTCGAACTTTGATACATTACTGATACTATATTTAAAATGCAAGCTATTTGTAAACAACAGGTAGGCTCCAACAGCCAAATGTCCCATAAGATATATTATGTCAAGTACATAGTGTAGGGAACTTGGTTTAATGTGATATTTATGAAATTCAGGCCAGGATACGAAGTTTGTGAGGTTCGTGCCCTGGCCTGGTACAAATTAAATCAAAAATAAATCAAATGTGATTCATGCTAACTAGACAATTGCATCACGGCGTACTTATTTTTTTTTCGAGTTAATAATTGGCTGGAATGGTCCATATTGATGTTGTTCCTGCGAAAAGTTATCTGCATACGGTGGATACGGACAGTCCACTGCTTTTTTAGAAAGTTTTGGATAATCCTTCTCCAACCCGCTCATTTGCGGCCGATCCATAGAACTAAGATAAGCTGCGATATCGTAGGTGTCTTCATTTGTGATTGCTGGGAAGTTCCAAGGTGTTCCAAGAGGCATATTACTGTGAATAAACGCAGCGCTGGTCAACAACCGATTCATACCAGCTCCGTTATTAAAACTGCCCGGTCCCCAGAGAGCCGGCGAAACGTAACTAGCCGAACCACGTGCCGACAAGGACTGATAACCATCACCGTTTTTGCCATGACAAGACATGCAGAAACGGTTGTACACCTCTTGACCGTTATTTGCATCGGCCTTGCGATTCGGACCTTCAAATTTAGGTGAACCAAGTCCATAGGCATTCTTGGGCATATCTTTTGACAACCAATTAATATAGGCGACAATCGCCTTCATTTCCTTGCTGTCGGCAGCCATCTCCCTACCGTTCAGACTACGTTCAAAACAACCATTAATTCTCTTTTCAAGCCCCTGAACCTGATCTTCACGGCCCCGGTATTGTGGATACATCTGGCTAACTCCCATCCATGGGAGGCCAAATTGTTTGGTGCCGTTATTCTGGTGACAATTAGTACAAGTCAAAGTGTTCCCGGAAAAACGCATTTTCTCATTCTTTGCACCAGGTCCCAACTGTGCAAAAGTATCGGTCACAAGCAGAGCACCGTACCGTACAAGCTCCCCCTCCTCTCCCTGAGGGACATCCTTCATTAAAGGCGGCACCCAAGCGACAGCTGATGCTTTTGTCTTTATTGCTGGAGCGGTAGTGAGCTTAGTATCAGCAAGAGTTGTCAAGAACCTGAGGATATTATTTATTTCTTCGTTCTTAAGCTCCTTGTTTAACTGCAAGAAACCCATCATATCCACAGCCTCCGCAAGGTTACTTACCTCGCCGTCATGGAAATATGGTGCGGTAAGTGTGACATTGCGCAGCATGGGGACCTTGAAGACATATTTATCACTTTCAAGGTTAGTGACACTAAAGCGTCCAGTATCTTTTGTGGAGTACTCATTGAATACGCCCATTTTTTGAAACGTCATTCCACCCAGGTTCGGTCCGCTATGACACTGAATGCATCCGACATTGATGAAACTACGCATCCCTTCAATTTCCTGACTGGTGAGGGCATGTCTGTCCCCGGCCATAAAAAGATCGAAGCGGCCACGGCTAATCAGTGTGCGTTCAAAGGCAGCAACCGCTTTGGCAAAATTATCGAAAGTTACCGGGTCTTTCTCGCCAGGGAAGGCCTTTTTGAAATCTGTGGGATAATGTTTTATGTCTTTCAGACGTTTGACAAGTGATTCAGCATTAGGCATGCCCATTTCAATAGGGTTGAGCGGTGGGCCCTGAGACTGTTTTTCCAAAGTGCCAACACGCCCATCCCAGAACTGCGCGAACTGGTAACCGGCATTCATCGTTGGAGGGTCATTGCGGTTGCCGGACTTTCCTTCCGCGCCTTTACCTGTTTTTAGATTGTCTGCACCGGCACCCTTATTATCAATAGGATGGCAAGAATTGCAGGATTGCGTCTTGTTTATCGAAATGCCCACCTCAAAATACAGCTTTTTCCCCAGTGCAATCATGGCAGGAGTGTCGTGTTCACTACCCGGCATGGTTGTAGGAAGTTTGCCAAAAAGCGCCTGCGCCTGCATCATCAGCGCACCATCAGGGGTGCCTGGTACCGTTGCGGAATGGCTAGAAGCCTCTGCGGCCATATTACTCCCAAAATTGGTAAAGAGCAGTGTGTTCAGCACTGTTATTAGAATAACCGCAGTACTCATTTTTTTTTGCATCACAATTCTCCTTTTAACAGATAGTTATCGTCGTATTGATGTTAATGTTTCCTATTCACTATCCATAAGCATCACCTCTCTTCCGAACTATATAAGTTTTAAACTCTCAGTTTAGATGCTCTTATTTTATAATGTAATTTTAATGGTACCACCAAGTTTCAGCATTGCAATGGCGTCTGATAATTTAAACTTAGGTGTATAGTTGCTGCTCTGTTTGACCGCATACGGTCAAACAATATTAAACAAGAACTAAAAACGGCGGTTAACCAACTGGTTAACCGCCGTTTTTTACTTAATATTTTATGTGCTTAATTAAAGGTACTGAGCAGTATATTCGTAATAATCAATACTCTAGAGGCATCGCCTTAACCTGTCTTGCTGTGAATACAGGACCATCCTTACAGACGTACACATTTCCCACATTGCAACGACCGCATTTACCGAGACCGCACTTCATCCGGTTTTCCAGTGTCGTATAAACGTGATCATCAGAGAAACCAAGCCTCTCCAATACCGGCAACGTATATTTGATCATGATTGGCGGGCCGCACAACAGCGCAATTGAATTTTCTGCTGATGGAGCGGTCTCTTCAAGTATTGTCGGTACAAAACCTACCTTGCCACTCCAAGTTGAACTTTCACCGCCTGGATCCACCGTCTTCACCAGGCGGATATCTGAGCGTTCCTGCCATTCCGCCAACTCCCGTTTATATACCAGGTCGGCTTCGGTGCGTGCCCCGTAGACAATGGTAATATCGCCAAACTTGTCGCGTTGATCCAGGCAGTTACATATCAACGTACGCAGTGGTGGCAAGGCGATGCCGCCGGCAACAAAGACGAGGTTCTTGCCATAAAACTCTTCAATCGGAAATGAATTGCCGTAGGGGCCGCGCACCGCCATGGTATCCCCCAGCTCCAGATTGCGCAAGGACTCCGTTACGCGACCAACACCGCGAAAAGTGCATTCTATATAGCCTGCCCGCGTCGGTGCTGAGGCAATACAGAAAGTAACTTCACCGGCGCCAAACACCGAATACTCGGCGAACTGTCCGGCACGGAAACTAAAACTGTCGCGCACAGCCTCATCTTGAAAGATAAGCCTGAATGTCCGTACGTCGTCAGTTTCATCGATTATGTCTGCAATAGTCACAAGGTTCGGCAGATAAATGTTTTCATTCTCACACATGGTGTAATCCGTTTTAAGATTATTTTATAACTATTATAATTACTTATGACTTATTTCTTCGACAATTGTAGCAATGTCTATTCCTACCGGACAGACGCGGATACATCTGCCGCAGCCGGTACAGAGCGTCTGGCTAAATTTGTCGTCATAGTACTTGAACTTGTGCATAATGCGGTTGCGATAGCGCTTCGGTTGCAGGTCGCGCGGATTATGGCCGGAAGCGTGATGGGTGAATTTCCAGAAGCCGCAGGCGTCCCAGCTTTTACGTCGCTGACCTTTCTTTTCGGCGCCTTCGTCGACGATATCAAAACAGTGACAGGCCGGGCAGACAAAAGCACACGCTCCACAACCGACACAGCTGATGGCGATGCCGTCCCAGTAACTGTTTTCAAAGTTATTATCAAGCCACGCTTTTACCTTCTTCAGGTCAAACGTTTCGGTGCGGACTTCAGCCAATGGCAGTGGTTTTGCGCTGGTAGTATCGACAAACAGTTCCTTGTAATTGCTTACAAGATCTTCGCCCTTTTGGCTGTATGTTTCGCAGACATACCCTCCCCCTTCCAGCGGGGTCAGGAACAGGTCGGACCCTTTCGTGGTGGATGGCGAAAGTCCTACTCCGCTGCAGAAACAGGCGTCATCAGAGCTTGTGCAGGCCAAGCCGACGATGGTGGTCTTGCGGCGGCGTTCAAGATAAAACTGATCCTTGTAATCCCAGGAAAAAACCGCATCCAGAACCGGAATTGCAGCGGCATCACAGGGGCGTACACCGACGAGGACAGTCTCGGGAAACCTTGCCGGATCAACGTCGCTGAGTTTGACATTGAGGCCTACCTTCTCGTAGGACAGGATGTCTTCACAGACCGGGAAGAAAGCTTCTTTGGCCGAACGGCGCGGCAGCTCCTTCAGGTCCATCTCACCCGAGGCGCTCAACGGCTCGTACAGCGGCGTGCCGGAATTAACACGTGGTGCCACGACGCGTTTTCCGGACTTGATCAGCTGTTCCAGAAGAACATTCAGGTTCTGTTCCGAGATAAAATTCTGCATACGTTCCCTTTATTTAATGAAACTTTGATCGTCTTTTTCGGCAAATGAGTTGAGCGGTCCTTTTTCCAGAACCTCCAGACCGGACTCGTAGTCGTAGAGTTCCTTCAGCTCCTTGGCCATTTTGCGGTTAAGGAGATTGAGTGGGATGTCCATTGGACAGACACGCTCACACTCGGCGCACCCGGCGCAACGACCGGCCAGGTGCATTGCGCGTACGATGTGCCAGGCCGTGTTACCGGATGGTCGCGGAGTTGAATCAACCATCTGCGGTTTGTTGCGATCGCAGAGGCACTGCTCGCAAAAGCAGAAGGGGCAGACCTGACGACAGGCGTAACACTTGATGCATTTGGCAAACTGTTCTTTCCAATAGGACCAGCGCTCTGCCGGGGTCAGTGCCTCCAGGCGGGCAATCTCTGCACTATACTTTCCCTCAAGCTGCGGCGTCGACGGCACTGTCACGCTCGGGATGAAATCGCAGCCGGTCGGTTGATGAACATCGCATTCACAGCATTTGGGTGCGATTGTCGCCGTTGTCAGCTCCGTTGCCGGCTGCATTGTCGAACCCAGCACCCCGCTGCAGGGAACACCGATCAGATACAGATCTTCGCGCTTTAGCTGTGACTCTCCCATAAGCCCTATCAGCGCTTTGAGGTCACATCCTTTGACGACAATGCCGATCTTCCCACCTTTGTGAATATCTTTTTTGGCTTTGGTAAGATAGACGGCCAGATTGTTGACGCAGGCTGCTGTAAAGATAAGTTTATCGGCAGCAACTGCGTCGGTGGCGATGACTGGCCGGGCAGAACCTTTGCGGCGGGAGGCGGCGTAGCCAATTACAGCAGTCACCTGTCCTTCGGAAAGTATGCGCTGCGCCTCGACACGAATGGCCTCGGTGACGGCTGTGTATATGGATGTATCAAGAGCTGCGTGATTGTTCATGTGGATCCTGTCAGATGGCGTTATACGCTTCTTTCAATTCTGGCGTGTCGATAGCTCCGGACCACTGTTCTTCCAGCGCCAGCTCCTTAAATTCTACCATTGGCCCCATCGTCCGTACTTTTTCCGTCAAATCAGTCACAACTTCTACCCATTTGCCCCCTTCTGCGGCAGAGACCCAGGAAAACTGGAGGCGGTTCAGGTCAACACCTATAAATTCGAGCAGTTTGCGGAAGGCGGCAAATCTTCGCCGGGCATGAAAATTACCGGCGATGTAATGGCAGTCGCCGGGATGGCAGCCGGAGACGAGCACTCCGTCAGCCCCCTGCTGGAAAGCCTTCAGGATGAAAACCGGGTCAATGCGCCCGGTACAGGGAAACTTGAGCACCCTGACGTTAGATGGGTACTGCATGCGGCTGGTTCCAGCCAGGTCCGCCCCGGCGTAGGTGCACCAGGTACAGACAAAAGCGATAATCTTTGGTTCGAAGTCTTGTTGAGTCCTGTTGTCCATAGGTTAGCGATTCCGTTCCGATTCATACTGTTGATAATTCATTGGTTCAGGTTTCCCCGCCCTCTCTGCCGGTGTTGTCTGCAGCTGATCCCGTGTCTGAACGCCATCGTAAACTGCCCTTGAAAAATTGTAGTTTGAGCAGCCGCTGCAAATGAACATCGTCAGTAACAACGCCGTTAAAAGGAGCCTGGCAAGCATTTCTCTATCCTCCTCATAGTGCCTCAATCATGGCAACAATCTGCTCATCGGTATAACCATCGAGCTCTACACACTTTGACGGGCAGGTTGCCTGGCAGGTTCCGCAACCGGCGCAAACTCCCGGGTTGACATAGGCAACGATCTTGACCAGATTTCCCTGGCGATCCCTGATCTCTTTTTCTTCAACGGCTCCATAGGCACAGACTTTTTTGCAGGCAAAGCACCCTACGCAGCCAGCTTCACGCACCCGGGCTACAACCGGTTCCCGCTCAAGCTTGTCCTTGGAGAAAAGCGTCATGACCTTGGCTGCTGCTGCAGAAGCCTGTGAAACTGTCTCGGGGATATCCTTGGGGCCTTGACAGGCACCGGCAAGGTAGATCCCGGCCGTGGCACACTCCACCGGTCGCAGCTTGGCGTGGGCTTCGGAGTAGAAATTGTATTTGTCATAGGAGATCCCCAACTTCTGGGCCAGGGTGTCGGCGCCTTTCTGGGGTTGAATGGCGGTAGCCAAAACAACCATATCGGCTTCAATCTCGACCTGAACACCGACGGCAATATCACTTCCCATGACGACGATCTTATCGCCTTTCTGGTAAAGACGGGAAACCATGCCACGGATGTAGACCGCCTCCTCCTCCTCGATTGATCTTCGCCAGAATTCATCGTAGCTCTTGCCCGGGGTGCGGGCGTCCATGAAGAAGACATACGCCTGACCATCATGCACCTTGTGGTGATACAGCATGGTGTGCTTGGCGGTGTACATGCAGCAGACTTTGGAGCAGTAGGAAATCCCTTTTTCGCGGGCGCGGGAGCCGACGCACTGGATGAAGACAATCTGTTTCGGTTCCTTGCCGTCGGAGGGGCGCAGGATCTTGCCGCCGGTCGGGCCGGAGGCGCTTGCCAGGCGTTCGAAGGTCATGCCGTCTATGACATCGGGAATCTTGCCGTGGCCAAATTCGCCATAACCCTTGATGGCGGAGCCCTTTGGTTTTTCATTTATTGAGTAGAGGTCAAAGCCGGTGGCGACCACGATCGCTCCAACCGCTTCGACGACCAGACGGTCCTGCTGTTCGAAATCAACGGCGCCAGGGCCGCAGACCTTTTGGCAAACGCCGCATTTTCCGCTTTTAAACCAGGTGCAGTTGTCACGGTCGATGACCGGTGTGTTGGGCACCGCCTGGGGAAAGGGGACGTAAATGGCGCTGCGCATGCCAATGTTTTGGTCAAACCTGTTAGGAATCTTTTTCTGGGGGCATTTGGTCATGCAGACGCCACAGCCGGTGCATTTATCCTCATCGACCGAGCGGGCCTTTTTCTTGATCGTAACCTGGAAGTTGCCGATATACCCTTCGACCAGTTCGATCTCGGAGTAAGTGTAGAGCTTGATCTTGGGATGGTTGGCGACGTCGACCATCTTGGGGGTCATGATGCACTGGGAACAGTCGAGCGTCGGGAAGGTTTCGGACAGCTGGGCCATGTGTCCGCCGATGGAGGGTTCCCGCTCGACCAAGATTACCTCGTGGCCGCAATCCGCAATATCGAGGGCGGCCTGAATGCCGGCAATGCCGCCGCCAATAACCAGAGAGCGCTTCGTAACCGGCACCGTGATGGCCGCCAGGACGCGGTTCTTCTTGACCCGCTCGACCATCATGCCGACGATATCAATCGCCTTGACGGTGGCTTCTTCCCTGTCTTCGTGAACCCAGGAACAGTGTTCGCGAATGTTGGCCATCTCACAGAGGAAGGGGTTCAGTCCCGCCACCTCAACTGCCTTGCGGAATGTTTTTTCATGCATGCGCGGCGAACAGGCGGCTACCACGACGTGAGTCAGGCGCTGCTCCTGGATTGCCTTCTTGAGCAGAGTTTGGCCGGGATCGGAGCACATATATTTATAGTCGGTTGAGAAGGCCACGCCCGGATGCCTGCCGATCTCGGCCGCAACACGCTCGACATCGACGGTTCTTGATATGTTTTCGCCGCAGTGGCAGATAAATACGCCTATTCGTGACATGCTACAGTAACCCCTTCTCTTTCAGCAGCGGCAACGGATTGACAATCATCGCGTCCAGTCCGAGTTTGTCTGCACCAAGGCCAACGGAAAGACCAACCAGTTGTGTCAGATAGAAGACCGGCAGGTTGTAGTCGGCTTTGTAGACCCCCTCAATCTCCTTCTGGCGGATATCAAGGTTGCCGTGACACAGTGGGCAGCCAACCATGATGCAATCGGCACCGGCATCCTTGGCCGACTCGAGAATAGCGTTGGTAAGCTGGATAACGACACCGGGACGGGAAAGGGTAAAGTTGGCGCCGCAGCATTCAAGACGGTGGGTCCAGGCAACAGTCTCTGCTCCGGCAGCTTCAACAACCTGTTCCATGATAGTGGGAGCCTCGGCGCAGTCAAGATTCGGCACATCAGGCGGACGGGTCAGGAGGCAGCCGTAGTAACAGGCAACCTTAAGCCCAGACAGCGGCTTTTTCACAGCTGCCGCCAAACGCTCCAAACCAAGATCACGGGCGAGGATATCAAGCAGGTGTTTGACTTTGCCATCAAGCTTCAGCGGCGCATCAATCGCCTTTTCCACCTGTTTACGCTTGGTCATGTTCTCTTCAAGGGTGTGCTGAGTGAACTTGAGCCGGGAAAAACAGGCAGCGCAGGCTACTGCCAGATCACCTTCGACCTTGTCTGCCAGCTCAAGGTTTTTGGCACAGAGCGACAGCGATAACAGCTCATCGACATTGTGAGCCGGAGTCGCGCCACAACAGAACCAGTCCGGCACTTCGGTCAAACCAATGTTGAGAGTTTTGAACAGTTCACGGGTGGAGAGATCGTATTCACTTGCAGAAGCGTGCAGCGAGCAGCCGGGGTAGTAGGAGTAGTTGAGTTTTTTGTTCATTTATTTACCCTGTTGTAAATTCAAAATATATGACTTACAGCGCTTCCCCTTTAGCCCGTATTTCTGCGATGCGGGTAAAGATTTTTTCAATTTCCGGTAGATTTTTATTCTTGCTGTGGAACATCTTCAGTTTGCCTTTGGCAATAAGCTTGGGTCCCAGCATCAGGTCTTTAAGGAACTGACCGGACTTGACATTGAATACAGCTGCCAGTCTCATCTCGTACTGACGGCCATACGTACGGATATTCTGCAGAAAAAGCTTGTTGGCAAGCTGGACATAGCCTTCTTTGGATGGGCCGTGTGCATCCCAGGAAAGTTTGCGCAGTGCATCCATTATCGAAGCAAGGTGGACCTTGTTGGGGCAGCGTGTAGAACATGTTTCGCACGACGCACAGTACCAGATTGAACGTCCTTCAAGAACCCGGCGCCACTGTCCCAGCTGCAAAAGCCGTACGACACGGTTTGGCGGGTGCTCCATGAAGGTCGCCATCGGGCAACCTGCAGAGCATTTGCCACACTGGAAACAGCGTCGCACCGATGTGTCGGCAAGCGCCTCAACCTTGCGGACAAAATCGATGTCCATCGTTTCCTGCGAGATGATCATTTTTTTCTTTTTCATGCACATATCCGTTTAGCTAAAATAAAATATAATTGGACATTTATGGCAGTTAATAACACTGGTTTAAAACAAAAACCCTTATACACAGCCTCATTGTTCAATCTCTATACAATTGGTTGGCAAAATGCAAGGCAATTTTTACACACCAGTTTTTTTTAGGATTAGTCAAAACTAGTCATACCAACGAGGTGCACCGTGTGTACCCTGTTTTGTATGGAGGCGGGAAAAGAAATATCTGTGTGACGCTCACCCTTGAATTTGAGACTGTTTTAGTGTGAGCGTCACGTAGCAGTTTTATATGGTTTTTTTCAGCACTCTTTCCGTCTCGATCTGGCGAAAAATATCGTGTAGCGACTCTTCATATATTTCTTCACGCACTCCCTCTATCGGATAGAACGGGTAGGCAAAAATCAGAAGGGTCTGCATCCAGTTATCGAGGGTAGCTTTTCGCTGATAGGTTCCAGCAAGTTTGCCGTTTTTGTCGGTAAGGTTGGCTGTAATAGTATATTCCCACGTGTACGGCATCGGAATCAGAGTCAAGCTGAGGAGACTAATGGTCCCGCTTAGGCATTGCTGCTTGAAAGATGACTCCTCGAAAAAATCAACCTTGAGCGTGAAATCGTGTTCACTCCTGAGCTTATCGAATTCCTGGCGACGCTTGGGGTTGCTGACATCGCTCGGTGCCTCGGTAAAGGTGACGTAGCTGGAAATATTGCTTATCTCGACCAGAGCATCCCTGAAAAGATTGTCGAAATCATTAACCCCTTGGGCCTGCAACTTAGGTATGGAGTCAAAACCATGCTCCTGAGTCAGGTGCCGGAACTGGAAAAACACACTTACCCTCTCAGCCCCGATATTCTTCTCTGGCGATTGGCTGAATTTCCCTGCCACCTGAGACCGTGAGGCGGCGCAACCTGCAAGTAGGGAAATCAGTAGCAGAGTCAAGACAAACCTGGCAACATTCACTACAAAAGTATGACAGCATTTAGTCCCCGATAAATTTTTGTCTCTTTGCATTGTGCACCTCCCTCACTATGTTTGCCAACTGCTCTATTGTATCACCAACAGCAAAAATTGCATTACTTGACACCCATTCCAGATGGAAAACAAAAAAATCAGACATCAAAAGTGGAAAACCGGTCTTGCATGGCATGCGGAAAATGTTCTATACTTCGCAACTTAGCCCGCAGAGAGGCAATCTGCCTGCTGTTATTGCTACTTATTCAACACTTGATTGGAGATAATAGTTATGAATCCACGATTACCCGCTGAATGGGAAATTCAAGACGGTGTGCTGATGGCATGGCCACATGAAGGAACCGACTGGGCATATATGCTTGACGATATCCGCCCGGTGTTTGCCGATATCATTAAAAACATTACCCGTTTTGAGCGGGTGCTACTGACGGCACCGCATGCCGCCTCTGTAGCTGACTACCTGACTAATGCCGGTGTAGAACTGGCAATGGTAACCATCTGCGAAATACCCAGCAATGATACCTGGGCGCGTGATTTTGGCCCCATCACCGTTATCTACAACAACAAGCCGGTTCTAATGGATTTCGGCTTCAACGGCTGGGGACTCAAGTTTCCGGCTCATTTTGATAACCTGATTTCGAAACGCCTCAAACAGCAAGGGGTGCTGCTCCCAAACCTTAACACGATAGGCCTGGTCATGGAGGGTGGCAGTATTGAAAGTGACGGTCTCGGTACAATCCTGACAACGTCTGAATGCCTGCTTTCGCCGAACCGCAATCCCCAGCTGGACAGGAGTGAAATAGAACAGGCACTCGCCTCACTTGTCGGGGCAAAACGCGTACTCTGGCTGAACAATGGCTGGCTGGCGGGAGACGACACAGACTCTCATGTCGACACTCTGGCCCGTATTTGCCCTGATAACACCATAGTATATCAGGCATGCGACCACCCACTTGACGAGCATTACGAGACGCTAAAACTGATGGAAGGTGAATTGAAGACATTCACCGCACCAGACGGCTCCCCCTATCGCTTGATCCCCCTCCCCTTACCCAAAGCCCGCTTTGATGAGCAGGCTCACCGGCTTCCGGCGACCTACGCCAACTTCCTGATTATTAACGGAGCGGTGCTTGTACCGACCTATAGTGACCCGGAGAATGACCGTACGGCTCTTGACTGCATTGCCAAGGCGTTTCCCGGGCGCGAAATAGTTGCCGTTGACTGCCTGCCGCTTCTTGAACAGCACGGCTCACTCCACTGTGTGACCATGCAGCTACCGCAGGGAGTGCTTGCATGAAAGCGCTCAAGGTTGCTCTGATCCAGCAGAGTTGCTCATCCAGTCGCGATGAGAATCTTGTCAAAACGGCACAGCTGGTTCGCCAGGCGGCGGCGACAGGGGCACAGCTCGTCGTGCTGCAGGAGCTTCACACCTCAACCTATTTCTGCCAGGTTGAGTCCCCTGCCCTGTTTGATCTTGCCGAGACGATTCCGGGGCCTTCCACTGATACATTCGGAAAGTTGGCAGCAGAGCTGGGAGTGGTAATAGTTGCGTCACTGTTTGAACGCCGTGCGGCAGGGCTTTATCATAATACGGCGGTTGTGTTCGAGAACGATGGTTCTATTGCCGGTGTTTACCGCAAGATGCATATTCCGGATGATCCGGGGTTTTATGAAAAGTTCTATTTCACACCCGGTGATCTTGGCTTCAACCCGATCAACACCTCGGTTGGTACGCTTGGTGTGCTGGTCTGCTGGGATCAATGGTATCCTGAAGCTGCACGGCTCATGGCTCTTGCCGGTGCAGACATGCTAATCTACCCGACCGCAATCGGTTGGGATCCGGAGGATACAGCGGAAGAGCAGCGGCGCCAGTACGACGCCTGGGTGACAGTCCAACGTGGCCACGCAGTTGCTAACGGCCTGCCGCTGCTTGCCGTCAACCGGGTCGGCTTTGAGAATTCACCACAGGGTGTGGATGTCGGGATTCGGTTCTGGGGAGGAAGTTTTGCTGCCGGTCCGCAGGGAGAAATTCTGGCGGAAGCCTCACAGAAGGATGAACAGATTGTTATGGTTGAGATTGACTGCGCACGTAGTGAGCAGGTGCGCCGTATCTGGCCGTTCCTGCGTGACCGGAGGATCGATGAGTACGGCGATTTACTGAAACGCTTCAGAGACTGAAAGCGTAGCTATAAAAATGTCAGAGTTTGAAGACGGATGTTATTTTGCGTTCGTGAAGATACTGCTCAAGCAGATAGAGCGGCGCAGCCACCAGAGCGCTCATAAATATGATATTCAGGATTTCAATAAGATAACCACCGATTGTATGAGGTATCGGTGCCACCACCCAATAGATAAATGTAATGATATATGACAAAGGCACGAGAGCTATTGTCACCCACAACAAACCGCTCAGAGCATGCAGCGCACTTTTAAGTCGTTTTATAAGCAATAGCGAAACGGCCATTGCAGCCAGTCCGTAGAGCACTTTTAGCCAGTGCAGCAGTCCGTAATGCAGGAAAACAAATAGTCCGGAAACCGGTTCCCCACTCTCCTCCATCAACAACGCTTTGATCGCGACGCTGTCATATCCGATTACCCCCCACAGCCCGAGGCCTAATACAATAACCGCAACAGCAGCAACTCCCCAGCTGATAAGGTTGACAGGATGAAGATTGTCGATAAAATCTGCTACGGAAACAGCCGGTTCAGCAGGAGGCGGGGCTACATCAACATTATTGAATTTTTTACCGAGCAGTTCTTGATTATGTTTCAGCATCTGCTCTTCCCGCTGCCGCTCAACAAAAG
Source organism: Desulfuromonadaceae bacterium (assembly GCA_028681335.1). Taxonomy (GTDB): domain Bacteria; phylum Desulfobacterota; class Desulfuromonadia; order Geobacterales; family Pseudopelobacteraceae; genus JACRCG01. The sequence goes on from JAQUIT010000009.1 coordinate 53,624, forward strand.
TCTTGACCGCTATGCCACATTTAGGGCAGGTACTAAACGTCTCATCGCCAAACGTGCTGAAACTACAGGAAGGGCACGTATCCACCAGATAGGCGTCATGTACTGCCCGGACTTTTGTAACGGTAAATCCTTCGTTGCAGCGTGGACAACTGATAAAGCGTCCTGATTCCGGGACTTCATGATCGGGTATGGACCCAGTGGCGTTGCATTTAGGGCAGGTTATCTTCATTTTCCAAAGGCTCCGGTGAGATAATCATATCTACAATATCTTTTTTGTAGCAAAACATTTGTGGTCTGTCACCAATACTCTCATTTGTCATGTAACAATCTGCACTAATTATTAAAAATATGCGCTATAGTATCGCCAGTTTTATCTTCAATAAAAGGGGGGTTCTGCATGTCTTTCAACGGTGACCTCGAACATTTTCCTCTGGTTGATGTCATTCAAATGCTGCACATGACCAGCAAAACCGGGGTCTTGTATCTAAAAAGTCCTAAGGGTGAGAGCCAGCTTGTTTTTCACGAGGGTTTTTTTGTCAGTGCCAATCATCTCAATAACAGCGTCCGCATCGGCAAGGTTTTGGTCGACATGGATGCTATTACCACCGAGCAACTTAATCTGGCACTACTGGAGCAGCAAGAAGCCGGGAAAAAACGTAAACCACTGATTGCCACCCTTATCGAGCAGGGCACCATTGACAAAGAAACGGCCTTTAATGGACTCGAAAAGCTGATTGAGATGACCATTGTTGAGGTTCTGACCTGGGCAAGCGGCACATTTTCACTTGATGTTGCAACAGCGAGTGTGTGTGATGAATATCGCTATTTTCCAGAAAAGCTGCAACAGGATATCCTTTTAAACGCGCAAGGGGTCCTGATGGAATCACTGCGCATTTATGATGAAAAGATGCGTGACGGAACATTGAGCAAGATTTTTTTTGCAGAGGAAGCAAGCGGCGATGCGGCGTCTTCGGCACCAGTCTCCGACAGCCAGGAAATAACTGCCGACCTGCTTGGACTTGACACTCTTGACACCATAACCAGAAAAATTCCGGATGTATTTATCGGCCTGAAAGACCATGACCCGGTCGATGAACACAGACAGGCCGTTACGAAAGCGCTGCCGGAAACGACAGTAGATCAACAGGAACGACTGGTGTCATATCTGACAAAGCTCTCCGCTTCGCCCACAGCAGATTCAACACCACCGGTTACGGCAATTATTCTGCTGACGCAGGATCAACTGCTGTCTCACGCGATAACCACTGTCTGTAAACACGAAAATCTGTTTGTATTCGCTTCCGATGAAGAGCTTGGCCTGGACATAGTGATTGAACAATCACTTAGCAGAGACCTTCATCCCGTCCTGATAATAGACATCCCTCATGACAGTAACGGCGTGCAGTCATTGGGGTTGATGCGGCAGAAAACATCTGCCTACCCTCAGGTTTCAATTTTGTTTGCTGCCTGCTGTGAAGCCTGGCGAGCAATCAGCATGGAGGCACTGGGAGCAGGAACGAGGGCGATTATTCCCCGCCCCTGCAAACGCTGCCACGAAGATTCATACGTGACGCAGATGCTCACCTTTCTTTCCGGGATGGGTTTTTACCTGAAATCGATACTACCTGTACCGCAAGCTGAAGTGGGACACCAATTCAGCACCGCATTCAACCAACTGAAAGCACTTTCGGAACCGCCTGAAATAGCGTTGGTCATGCTCCAGTTTGCTGCACTGCAGTTCGAACGGGCTTTGACCTTTGTGGTTGCAAAATCTGAAGTAATCGCAGAAAAATCGATCGGCGTAACAGCAGACAAATCAGAAGGAGCGTCACCGCCACTTATGTTTCGCATCCCATTGGAGAAGCAGTCGGTCCTTCTGGAGGTCGTCGAAAAGGGTCGGTTATATTACGGGCAGCGCAACGATAACGTGCTGACAAACATTCTCTACAAGGAGATCGGAGCGCCGCGGAGCCCAAAAGTAATGATGGTGCCGCTGATCAGTCGGGGCAAGGTTATCGCTGTAACCTATGCTGATTTTGGCGCCAAACCGGTTTCCCCGCCGCAAACAAACCTGCTGGAAACACTTGCCCAGCATGCCGGCTCAATCCTTGATAACGCTCTGTACCGCAAGAGCATTGAAAACGGTCCTGACTCACTATAGTTTTACCTGTTCATAATTCACAACGGAGGAGATGATGATGGATACAAATATTCTACATCAGATTCTGGAAATAGCATTTCAGAGAAAAGTTTCCGATCTTCATTTCGAGGTAGATAATCCGCCTTTTTTCAGGGGGCGGGGGCAATTAGTACGCGCAAAAATGCCCAATCTGACTGCTGCGGACACACAATTCATAGCTGAAACCGTTCTTGCCCACAATGGCCGTCAGATTAGTGACGATCTCAAAGAGTGTGACGCTTCCTACTCTTTGGCATCCGGGGGGCGTTTCAGAGTCAGTATTTTCCGTCAGAAAGGTTGTTTCGGTATTGTCATGCGGGTGATTCCACCTGTCATCGGTACGTTCGAAGATTTGAACCTGCCACAGGTACTGGGTGAGATTGCCCAGGTTCCCAACGGTCTGATTCTGGTTACCGGTCCTACCGGCAACGGTAAGTCAACGTCGCTGGCCTCCATGCTGAGATACCTGAATGAGAACTTTACCTATAACATCATAACTATTGAAGATCCGATAGAATTTCTTTTTACTTCACAGAAGAGCTGTATCATTCAACGTGAAATAGGCATCGATACCGATAGTTTCTCGTCGGCACTCAAAGCCGCACTGAGGATGGATCCGGATGTCATAATGGTCGGAGAAATGCGTGACAAGGAAACCATTGATTCCTGCATCAAAGCGGCTGAAACCGGTCATCTTGTCCTCTCAACCCTTCATACTCAGGGCGCCGTCTCCACAATAAACAGAATAATCGGCCACTTCCCGCCTGAATCACAGGAGATAATGCGTCACCGCCTGGCTGATATTCTTGTTGCGACGGTTTCAATCCGTCTGATCAAGGACAAGACCGGTGAATACATACTGCCGGCGGTAGAGATCATGAGGGCAACAACGACAATACAGGCGTGTATTCGTGAAGGGCGTCTTGATGAAATAGAAAAACATATTGAAAATGGCGCGTCACAATACCACATGCAGACCCTTGACATGCACCTGTTACAACTGTATCGCCAGGACCTGATCACTCTGCAGGATGCCCAGCGCCTGACCCATTCGATGGACTTCGAGCGCAAGCTGATGTTCGATAATTAAACACCTGAGCAGCGGCGCTATGGAAAAAATTCTTATTATTGATGATGAAGCTTTTATCCGCGAAACGGTTGCGCGGATTCTCTCGGAAGACGGCTATCAGGTCTGCCAGGCTTCTACCAGGCAGGAAGCAGGCGAACAGGTTGCTGCCGGTGAAGTCGATCTGGCGCTGCTTGATCTTAATCTCGGCGCTGAAAACGGCATTGACGTTCTGAAGATGCTGAAAGAGCTGGATCCCGAACTACTGGTCATAATCATTACCGGATTCGGTTCCGTGGAAAGCGCCGTAGATGCCCTTAAGATGGGCGCCTACCATTACATGAAGAAACCGTTTAAAGCCGATGCCCTGAGGGTTATCGTCAAGCTTGCGCTTCAGACCCAGACACTTAAACGTGAAGTACGCAACCTGAAACGTGCCGACAACTGCCTCCCGGGCCGTTCGCCGATGATCGGTAAAAGCAAGGCATTTCGAGAGGTGATAGACCAGGTACGGGAAATTGCCCGCATCCCTTCCACCGTCCTGATAACCGGCGAATCCGGCACCGGCAAAGAACTTGTTGCCAGGGCTGTTCATGACCTGTCTGACCGCAACAATGCTGCTTTTGTCGCTATCAACTGTGCTTCTATCCCTGCGACGCTCTTAGAAAGCGAACTTTTTGGACACGAGAAAGGTTCCTTTACTAACGCGACCATGCGCAAAACCGGACTGTTCGAGGAAGCACACCACGGCACGGTGTTTCTTGATGAAATCGGCGAGATGGATCTGACCATGCAGGCCAAGCTCCTTCGGGTGCTACAGGAGCGTATAATACGGCGTGTCGGTGGGATCAAGGATATCAGTATTGATGTCAGAATTATTGCGGCGACTAATCGTAATCTGCTTGACAAAATATCCAACGGTTCTTTTCGCGAAGATCTGTATTACCGCATCAATGTATTCCCTATCCATATTCCGCCACTCAGGGAGCGCCGGGACGACGTCAGTATCATAGCCGCCTACTTTCTCGATACGTTCAGCCGCTCATTTGGACGGGATTTCAAAACCCTGTCTGCGGAAGCAAACAGACTGATGGAAGATTACAACTGGCCCGGCAACATCCGTGAGCTGAGAAATGTCATTGAACGCATCTGTATTATGAACTATGGCCCGACGCTTCTACCTGAACACCTTCCACAGGAGATTCGTGGAGCCGCTTCGACTGCTGGTTCGTTAACAGCTCTACAGCCGGCTCAAGCCGCCCCCTCCCCTGCAGAATGTGGACTGGATGAAGCTGTGATGAATTTTGAAAAAAACATCATTCATCTTGCTCTGAAACAAAACCGCGGCAATGTCCTGCAAACAGCCGCCATGCTCAAAATCCCTCGCGGCACACTCCGTTACAAAATGGAAAAATACGAATTGTAGGTTAATCACTAGTCCAGCCCGACTTCAGCTATAAAATATCCGGCAACAGCTATGATCTAAGGACAATCAGATAATGACAGAAAAACACGCTATTAAACCCGGGCAATCAATTGAACTGCTTAAAGAGCTGCACATCCTCACCAGGGACGGCAAACTTAACCAGGACAGCAGACGCAAACTCAAGCAGGTTAACCACCTGTACCAGTTTATTGAGCCACTCTTGAAAGAGGTGCAGGCGGATCACCCCGGCATTACTTTAGCCGACCATGGAGCCGGCAAGTCTTATCTCGGGTTTATTCTCTATGACCTGTTTTTTAAATATCAGGACGACAGTTCACATATTTACGGCATTGAGACGCGTGATGAACTGGTGCTGAAATCTCGTGTGCTGGCGCAGAAGCTTGATTTTCCAGGCATGTCTTTTCTGAATCTGACCGTTGCGGAGTCAGTCTATTCAGAAGCGCTTCCTGCGACGATTGATATTGTTACCGCATTGCACGCCTGCGATACCGCCACAGATGATGCAATTGTCTTCGCTCTGAAGAAGAAAGCCCGTTTCATTGTGCTGGTGCCCTGCTGTCAGGCTGAAGTTGCTACGGCTCTTCGTAAAAACAAAGCGGCATCACTTGCTGCCAACAGCCTCTCAGAGATATGGCGGCACCCGCTGCACACCCGTGAATTCGGCAGCCTTGCCACCAATGTCCTGCGTTGCCTTCAGTTAGAAGCGCACGGATACCACGTCAACGTAACAGAGTTGGTGGGGTGGGAACATTCGATGAAAAATGAGTTGATCATCGCTAGTTATAAAGACCTGCCACGTCGCCGACCATCAGAACGTCTGAATGATCTGCTTAGCTCGTTGGGGCTCACTGAAATGAGCGAGCGTTTTTTTACTCTATAGCCTTCTTTGCTACACCTTCAAAACCCTTCCCTATTTCCTGAAAGTGGCTAATTACCGCCATCATTATTGGCAGGTTTTAGCCACTCCGTCCTGTTTCTGCCGAGTAGCTTCAGTCGTATATTCTGAAATAGAACAATATATTAGTTTGTTACAAAAACAATTATTACTGGCACCCCAGTTGCAATAGAAAATATATATATTATAGGTATAAGCAACTACCGTGTACCAAATCCCAAAGGAGGAAATTGTATGAAACTGAGTCAATGCCTAAAAAGTCTGGTTATCGCTGCTACTGCACTGTCGTTCCCGATAGCCGTCTTGGCAGCCCCTGCCCCCATTGTTATCAAATTCAGCCACGTTGTTGCTCAGCACACCCCCAAAGGACAGGCAGCCGATTATTTCAAGAAAATTGTTGAAGAGCGCACCAAGGGGCGCGTAAAGGTTGAGGTCTATCCTAACAGCCAGCTTTTCAAAGACAAAGAAGAGATGGAAGCGCTGCAGATGGGCTCTGTGCAGATGCTGGCACCTTCACTGGCCAAGTTTGGGCCGCTTGGCCTGAAAGAGTTTGAGGTTTTCGACCTGCCGTTCATCTTTGATGATTATGCTGAACTGCACAAGGTAACCCAGGGACCGGTTGGCGCCAAACTGCTCAAGAAGCTTGAGACAAAGGGCCTTATGGGTCTTGCCTATTGGGATAACGGCTTCAAGGTCATGAGCGCCAACAAGCCGCTCAGAGAACCAGCGGACTTCAGAGGACTAAAGATGCGCATTCAGTCATCCAAAGTACTTGACGCCGAAATGCGCTCCGTCGGAGCTATGCCGCAGGTAATGGCGTTTTCTGAAGTGTATCAGGCTCTACAGACCGGTGTTGTTGACGGAACAGAAAACCCCCCTTCAAACCTCTACACTCAGAAGATGTATGAGGTACAGAAGTATGTAACCATGTCCAACCACGGTTATCTTGGCTATGCCGTACTGGTCAACAAAAAGTTCTGGATGGGGCTTCCGGCTGACATTCGCACGATTCTTGATGGCGCCATGAAAGATGCCACTGTTTTTGCCAATAACGTTGCAAAAAAAGACAATGATGAGGCTATGGCCGCTGTGAAGAAATCTGGACGTTCGCAGATAATAGTTCTTACCCCCCAACAACGGGCTGACTGGAAAAAAGCTATGGATAAGGCTCACAAAGAGAGCATGAGCCGGATCGGAGCTGATATCGTCCATGAAGTCTACAAGGAAACCGGCTACAAGCCGTAACCGAAAAATTTATAAGCGCAAAGCCGCTACGGGGATCCGTAGCGGCTTTTTCACGACTTTTTCTCAGGAGTAAATCCCATGTTAAAATACCTCGACCACCTTGAGGAATGGATCATCACATTCCTCATTGGAGCGGCAACGCTTATTATCGCCGTCGCCGTCACCCGCCGCTACCTCATGGGAATTCCCATTCCCGCCATGCAGGACTGGCTTCTTGGCTTCAATATGGCGTGGGCTCAGGAGCTCTGTATCTACATGTTTGTCTGGATGGCAAAGTTCGGCGCTGCCTACGGGGTACGTACCGGCATTCACGTGGGTGTCGATGTATTAATAAACCGTCTTCCGGAAAAATGGTGCAAAACCTCCGTCCTGATTGGTCTGGCCAGCGGTGCTATCTTCACCTGCATAATTGCAATACTGGGTATGCGCTTTGTCTGGGAAAACGGCATGCACTATTACATGTTCAACCTGTTTGGCATGGAAATGGGAGACCTGTATGAAGGACCGGTCACTCCGGATCTGGAATGGCCCACCTGGATGGTCTACCTGGCTATTCCGCTCGGTTCTTCCCTGATGTGTTTCCGTTTCCTTCAGGTTGCGTGGACCTTTGCCCGCACCGGAGAGCTACCCAAACATGACCACTCCCATGTTGAAGGTCTGGAGGAGGAAATTGTCAACGCAACTGAAGCGTTGGAGGATTATGAGGAGCATAAACTTGATGACTACAAACGCGAAGGGGGTGTCAAATGAGCGCACATGCTGAAGTTCAGGAGCTTATGACACCTAAAAAGGCAGCGATCTGGGTAACTGCCATTATCGTGTCACTCTTCGTGATTGCATCGTTCGGAAACGCCGGCATTGTGTTTGCCCTGCTGATTGGTCTGATGTTGACCGGCATGCCAATCTCAATATCTCTCGGATTGACCGTGCTTACCTTCCTGTTTTTTATGTCAAACGTGCCGGTTGAGACCGTCGCCATGAAGCTGTTCACCGGCATCGAAAAGTTCGAGATCATGGCCATTCCGTTCTTCATTCTGGCTGGTAACTTTCTGACCCATGGCGGTGTGGCCAAACGAATGATCAACTTTGCCACCGCCATGATCGGGCACTGGTATGGCGGCCTTGGTCTGGCAGGTGTTGTTGCCTGCGCCCTGTTTGCCGCCGTTTCCGGCTCAAGTCCGGCAACTGTTGTGGCGATCGGTTCCATCCTGCTGCCGGCCATGGTCAAGGCAGGCTTCCCCAAACGCTTTGGTGCCGGTGTTATCACCACATCGGGTTCACTGGGAATTTTGATTCCGCCCTCCATCGTCATGGTTATCTATGCTGTCGCCACCAACTCGTCCGTAGGCGCCCTCTTTATGGCAGGCGTAGTCCCCGGAATTCTGTTGGCAACCCTGCTGGGCTCAGTCACCTGGTATCGTGCCCGCAAGAACAACTACCCTCGCATGCAGAAAGCAACCACCAAGGAACGCTTATTGGCCTTTAGGGAAAGCGTCTGGGGCCTTCTGCTGATTGTGATAGTGCTGGGCGGTATTTACAGTGGCATGTTTACACCGACTGAAGCTGCTGCCATGAGTGCTGTCTATGCCTTCATTGTTGCCGTATTTGTGTACAAGGACATGCCATTAAAAAACATACCCAAGGTATTACGGGATTCAGCCAACATGTCATCCATGTTGCTGTACATTATCACCAATGCCGTGCTGTTCTCGTACCTGATGACCTCTGAGCAGATTCCCCAGATCATGGCTGACTGGATCATTGGTCACAACCTCGGCGTAATCGCCTTCCTGGCCGTTACCAACGTTTTGCTGCTACTGGCCGGTAACGTCATGGAGCCGTCATCAATTATCCTGATTCTCGCGCCAATACTCTTTCCTGTAGCAATGAAACTGGGGATAGATCCGATCCATTTTGGTATTCTGATGACAGTCAACATGGAGGTAGGTATGTGCCATCCTCCTGTCGGCCTGAATCTGTACGTTGCCAGCGGCATCACAAAGATGGGGATATCCGAGCTTACCGTGTCGGTATTGCCCTGGTTGCTGGCTATGATCGGCTTCATGCTTCTGATTACCTATGTACCGGCGGTATCTCTCTGGCTGCCGCATTTGCTCGGGTATTGATAGACACACAAAAAAGGCCTGCTGAACGCAGGCCTTTTTTGTGTACGTGAAATGTATGATCGGTTACCTACCAATCACTGTTCGATAACTTTTCTCTGCCTCTTCGGCAGGTTTATTTCAGATGACATGATCAGTTTTGGCGCAACCTCTTGAGCACCTATTATTTTGACCACGTGCTCCAATCCGTCTGAAATCCTTTTCAATTCCAACGTGGTAAGCTCCTCAAGCCCTTGTACCAGAAGGCTCTGGGCTACTTCAGGAGATTCTTTGACAACATGGCGCCCCTGTTCTGTAAGGTCTATATGGACAACACGGCGGTCTTTGTCGGATCTCGTTCGCTGGACCAATCCTTTTGCTTCAAGTCGATCCAACAAACCGACCATTGTAGCAGGGTGGAGGTACATGCGCCGCGCCAGTTCCGACACCTTCATCGGTGATTCATCGTTCAACATCTTAACCGCCCATAACTGCGGACCGGTGAGTCCGGTTTTATGCTCTATTTTTTTCGACTGTTCTGTGAGAACCTGAAAAGTTCGTCGAATATCATCAATAATATCTGAGACCATTGCTGATTTGGATTTCATCAACCCCTCCGTAAAGCCGTTCCTCATTGAATTTAAGATACTACATACCAACAATGTCGCAACATCTCATATAAAGATGAAAATGACAATTCATTACCCGGCCTTATCCTTATTTTATACGTCAGGACCCTTTGACATCATCCACCCTGCTAACCCTGAAAGGCGGTTGTTTATACGTTTCCGACAGGTATGATTCGGGAATAGTTGTCATGTTGCCATCACGCAGAGTCGAATAATGTGGAGACATAATTTCAACCCCGGCTTCATTGAACTTTTCCTGAATATTCTGGTGCAGGTCGGAGTAAGTCCGGGCCATGACCGATGGTTTTTCGGTGTAAGCGTTGATTTGATAACTGACGTAGAAGTCATCAAGACTTGTCTGAAAAACGAAAGGGGCCGGCAGTTCGAGAATATTTTCCGTCGCAACTGCTGCTTCTATCAGCAGTTCATGAACCCTGCGCCAGGGCGCGTCATAGCCGATAGTAACGGTTGTGTTCAGGATAAGACCGTATTCGTGCGCCGAAGAGCTGAAATTGGTTATATGGCTCCCGAGAACCATTGCATTGGGAACGGTGATATCAACATTTTTAATAGTACGTATTCGGGTTATCAGTAGGGTTTTTTCCACAACATCGCCGATCGTATCCGCTATCTTGACGCGGTCTCCTATCTTGAATGCCCGCATGTAGGTAAGAATCACCCCCGCTACGATGTTTGAAACCGCTGATGTTGACCCGAGAGAAAAAAGCACACCGAGAAAAACCGACACTCCTTTGAAGGCCGGCGAATCGGACCCGGGGAGATATGGAAAGGCCACAACAGCTGCAAAGGCAATGATGAGGAAACGGACAATCTTGAAAGTTGGTTCGGCCCAGTCGGAGTAGAACCCGGGTATGGATATTGTTTGCTTTCCTACTTCGGAAAACAGAAACTTGATAAATTTAATTATATAGTGAGCAATTGTTATTATTACGATAAGGAAAAATATCTTGGGAAGATAAGAGATAACTGACATCCCGACTTTCTCGATCGGTGTCAGGATATAATCTAACAACTTGGTTGCCATGCCGTGAGTCCAAGGGAAAAAACTGAGAACCAGCGGTATGTACAGATATAACAGGCCAAGCAGAAGAACAAATCTGGTCCCGCGAATGAGTGAAGTGATAACCGCAACGATTCGCGCTTCATTCAGAATTTCGATCGATTGGAAACGAATGGAACGGATGTATGTGCCTCTCAATGACTCCAATTTGGTAATGAGTTTAGGAAGGAAATGGTTGATCAGCACAAGCGCTGTAACAAGGGCCAGCGTGGCAAGCAGACTGTACAAAGCGCCAAACAGGAGGCTGTTCATGCTGTATTCTTTGTTGCGCGCCTCGACAGCTGCTCGAATCTTGGCAGCATCTTCTTCTGCCAACATAAGGCGTGTTTTACCTTCAGCCAGCGCGTCTGCCTCTGCCACGCTCATGACAACCATATCACCGGAGATTATGTCGCTGGTGTTTTCGCTATCCACAACTTTTAATAATGAAGGTTGAAACAGGGGATCCTTCGCCAGCCTCTCCAGGCGCGAGGAGATGGTTTTCGCTCGGTCCTCGGGAGAAAATGAAAGAACTCTGGTTTTTATGGACAAAACAGGCTTACCCGAGAGCATCACCTGGCCTTCCGGGGGTGCCGGTACCGTAGGCACTGCAGCAACCGGTGCGATGCTTACGGCTTTTTTGGGTGGTGCTGCCGTTGCCCCGATCGCTGTCATCAGCGTAACCATGGCAAGCGTTAACAATATACGCATTATGTCGGCCTCCTCTTATGTACCAATCATTCAGCAATCAGGCTGTGAAGTTCAGGTACGGCTTTAAGCATGATCGACTGCAAAGAGTCATGCAAGACGCTTTCAGCCAGCAGATCACGGTCTTTGACATCCATATTGGAAGATGTTGCTTCGTACTGCAGGCGTTTGAGGAGTTGACCTTTATTGAGTACGTCGACACCCACTAAAACCCGGCATTTGGACTTGATATCGACGATTCCGGATACTTGGTCCAACACGATTTCAGCCTTGGTGAGATCAATGACTCGTTGTTCACCAACAGGGCGCTTAGTGGCTGTTATAACGGTATACCCTGCCTTCTTGAACTCCAGACCAAATGCCGCCTGAATAATTTCCGCCGGAGAACGAGGACTGAACACCTCATCAATTTTTCTGTTTTCACCGTCACTGATACTTCCAAGCACCCATTTTACGTCAGGAGACTGCGTTTTCTGGTTTTCAGGGATAACCACATAGACCTCACCGCTGCCTCCGTGAACCGTCGCAGACGGTTCATAAAGCGCATTAACGTTGCGAGCATAGCGGGCACAGCCACCAAGCAGCATAGTTCCGGCAAACGAGATGAGAATGACAAGCTGGAGCACTGTATACCTGTTGCATATTGATTTCATGTTGGTCTCCTCTGTTTAGATAGTGTCTCTTTAATTCGGCTTCTCTTGTTTACGAACGAATATCCCTGAAAACTCAGTTACCATTGGATTCCCCCTGAGCTTCTGGATAAATTCGATCTACCAGTTTTCCCAGTGTCATACCCTGCATGACAATGGAAAAGACAACAACAATGTAGGTAATAATCACAATGGTGGTTCTTTCGGGCACGGCAGGAATTGACAGGGCCAATGCCACCGAGATGCCCCCACGTAAACCGCCCCAGGTGAGTATTTTAACCGCACCGGGGCTGAACGATCTAAATGTCCGCATAAACAGCACAGCCCCACCAACGCTCGCCCATCTGGCAAACAGAGTGATCATAATGGCCGCCAGTCCGGCAACAAGGAGGTATCCGGTAAACGGCATAACCAGAACTTCCATACCGATCAGCATGAAGAGCAGAGCATTGAGTATCTCGTCCATTAGTTCCCAGAAGTCGTCAAGACGCTTGCGGGTAATTTCAGACATGGCAAAAGCCCGGCCCTGGTTGCCGATCAGCAAACCTGCCACGACGATAGCAATTGGGCCTGATGTATGTATTCTGTCTGCCAGGGCATACCCACCCATGACCAGCGCCAGCGTGATGATAACTTCCACCTGATAGTTATTAACCCGTTTGAGCATCTGGTAGGCAAACAGCCCGATTATCAGACCGAGGACCGCTCCACCAACCGCTTCCATAAGAAAGAGCTTCGCTACACTGGTAACAGTAACATCGCTCCCTCCCAGGGCAAGTTCAAGGATGATCATAAACACCACGACACCTATGCCGTCGTTGAAGAGCGACTCACCGGCAATCTTGGTTTCGAGGCTTTTAGGGACACCGGCAGTCTTGAGAATACCAATAACCGCGACAGGGTCAGTTGGTGATATCAACGCGCCAAAGAGAAGGCAGTAGATGAATGAAGCATGGATTTTCAGAAGGCCCAGCACGAACCAGGTCAGGCCACCCACGATGAAAGTTGATGCAACGACCCCAACGGTAGCCAGAAAGGTAATAGCCCATTTCTGACTGGTCAGATCGTCAAGCTTGATATGCATCGCCCCGGCAAAAAGTAGAAACGACAGCATACCGTGCAAGAGGGCCTGATTAAAATCTACCGTCTCCAGAATCCTGGCAACGTTTGACTGCCCGATATCCACGCCCATCCACCCCAGGGAAACAATTGCCAGAGAGACCACAAGAGCAATAAACATCACGCCGATGGTGGTCGGCATATGGAGCACCCGGTAATTGATGTAGCTGAACAGTGCCGTCAGCACCATCAGTACGGCTGTTATCTCAAAAAGATGCATGAACCGCCTTTTGGGTGGTAAAACAATCTGAAACCGTTCGCCATCTGTTTGCTGTTCAGACTATTACGTGCAAACTGATTGCAGTTATCGATTGAAAATTGATAGCACATATCAAGCAAGCATGCAAATCGCCACAAGCATAGATAACATCTTTGAAAATTGATTTTGTCGCGGTACAGGGTATATTTAGCCATGAACTTATAGAACAGCTATTTGCCGCTGCTGTTGACTACTTATGTGTGATAGAATCAATTATAATTCAACAAGATGTTCATTCTTAGTTAAACGGGAGTTTACATATGGACAAATCAATGAAGTTCAGAGCACTTGTCGTAGAAAAAACTGCTGGCGGACAATTCATGCGCGAAATAAGAGAGAGGTCCCTAGCCGATCTGCCGTCAGGAGACCTCATTGTTCGGGTTAACTACTCCTCACTCAACTACAAGGATGCACTCTCTGCCACCGGACACCCTGGAGTGACACGGCAGTTTCCGCATACTCCCGGGATAGACGCTGCCGGGGAGGTGCTATCATGCGATGATGGTTCTTTTGCCGTTGGAGATAAAGTAATTGTTACCGGCTATGATCTTGGCATGGAGACTGATGGTGGCTGGGGGGAGATAATTCGCATTCCGTCAAGCTGGGCGGTGAGACTTCCTGACGCGCTGACCGAGCAGGAAGCAATGACTCTGGGCACTGCCGGGTTTACGGCGGCACTCTCGGTACTGAAACTAGTACGCGCCGGAGTAAAACCGACTGACGGTGACATCCTTGTTACCGGGGCAACAGGCGGAGTGGGTTCCATTGCAGTGACCATCCTGGCCCGGGCCGGATATCGTGTTGTGGCTGCTACAGGTAAAAGCACAGACGAACGGTTTTTGCGTGACATGGGTGCGGCTGAGATTATATCACGCGATCAGGTTACGACTGGTTCAGAAAAACCGATGATGAAAGAGCGCTGGGCAGGTTGCGTGGATGTCGTGGGCGGAGAGATGCTGTCAGCAGCTGTCAAGTCTACGCGTTATGGCGGAGCCGTTACCTGTTGCGGTTTGGTCGGTTCAACGGATCTCCCGATGAATGTCTTCCCGTTTATATTGCGCGGAGTGAGCCTCATCGGCATCGATTCGGTTAAATGTCCCGCCGACATACGATTAGAGGTCTGGGCAAAACTCGCCGGGGAGTGGAAGCCTGGGCATTTGATGGACATGGTAACGGTGGTTTCCCTCGATGGATTGGAGGAAAAGCTACAGTCTATTCTCGGCGGAAAAATCCGTGGCCGGGTAGTAGTAAAGCTTGCGTAAATTAGCAAGCATGAAACTTTGCCATAATTCAGACGCCTTCTGTTACGATTTGGGATCTTTTTTATTGTTTTTTACTAACGCCATCTGTTCTTCATAACACTGCGGACAAATGCCATGGCTGAAGACAGCTTCAGAGTGTGCCATGATGTACTGCTCCAACTGATTCCAGCTATTCTGGTCATCCCTGATCTTCTTGCAGTGCATACAGATCGGGATAATTCCTTCGAGCTTACTGATGCGCACAAGCGCCTCTTCTCTTGCCTCTTCTGCCCTCTTCCGCTCGGCCAGTTCCAACTCCAGATTCCGGTTGGCTGTTTCAAGCCCCTCGGTCTTGATACGAATTTGGCTCGACATCTGTTGCAGCGATTCAAAAAGCAATCCTATCTCATCATTGGTAGAGGCAGAGAACTGTCCACTGTAATCTCCGGAGGCGATTCTGTTTGCTAATTGCGCAAGAGAACTTACCGGCCTGGATATGTAGCGAATCAGCAGGAAATAGATTGTAATCGTTGCCATACAGAAGAAAATGAAGATTGTGAGGATTAAACGCCTGACCTGCATTACAGATGTCTTGATATCATCCACATAGACACCGCTACCGATTACCCAACCCCAAGGGGCATATTTTTTAAAGAATGAGATTTTTGGATACAGCTCAACGGTAACGCTATTGTGAGCTAACGGTTTTGGCCATGAGTAGGCGACAAACCCCTCCCCCGCTGAATCAGCCACTTCATTCATGACGATGAAGATGTTTCTGTTTTGCACTTTCACCATTTTCGCTTCTGCCAATGTGCTTTTACTTGTAGCCCTGTTGAACTCCGGGTTATCCAGCGCCTTGCCATCCAGAGACGGGATGGTGGAGTGCATAATCATTCTTGGAAATGGACGGCTCAGGTCGTGAATCCAGAAATACTCCGGACCGACGAAATGCAATGACTTGATCAGTGAAACAGCTTCAGCCTTGGCCTCACTCAGTGATTTATCGCCCACTTTTACCTGCTGTGCGTACCTTTCAATTATGGAGTAGGCAACCTCAACCACATGCTGTGTCCCGATTTTTCGTTCGGTCATAATATATTGCTGCATATATGGGACAATAATAATTTCAACGGCAATATATAACAGGGAGATACTGACAAACAGGATGGACATAATCTTGGTCTTGACACCCCAATGTTTGAATCGCTTGAACATGTTGCCCCCTCAAGCAGATAAAATCACAGAGGTCTTCAACAGTGTAATTTTATCAGTTATAAAAGAAGTATCGTTATTTTTGCCAATGTCAATGAGTGGCACGGTATTAGCCATCCAACAGACCGGGTGACGTCCCTTATTATTGAATCGCTATTGATTTTATTTGGTAGGGTGGTGGATACGACGCGCGTTGAGTTGAGGTTGCATGGGGTGGGATAACGGCACTGATTGTCAAATTCTTCTCTGATGCTTTTTATACTGTTGCAAATTCTGCGGCATTCTTTCCCTTCTCTTTGGCTGCGTACATCAGTTTGTCGGCCTTACCCAGCAGTTCATCATAGGTATCATTGACCTCGGTACAGGTTACAACTCCAATGCTTGCAGTTACCTGCCATCCCGACTGGCTCGTCATTATATCCAGCGCCTTGACCAGCTTCTCTATCGCCATACGCACCTCTCTTTCACCTGTTTCCGGGAGAAAAACCGAAAATTCATCACCACCGACACGGGCGACAAGATCAGTGTTGCGTATCGTAAGTACTATTGTTTCCGCAACATCCTGTAAAAGCTTGTCGCCACGGGCATGTCCCTGCGTATCATTGACATGCTTGAAATTATCAAGATCGATGAATGCCAATGAAATAGGGTGATTATAGCGGCGTGCACGGTTCATCTCACCTTCTACCCGATCACGAAAGGCTCCTTTATTTAGCAGACCGGTTAATCTGTCGGTGTTTGCCCTCAGCTTTTCCCGTTCAAGCGATATCCGCAGTTTAGCCTGCAATGTCACGGTGTAGGCAATCAAGGCGAAAACGCCGACGCGGTTGAAAGCGTTCCAGGAGAGGATGGCGCCACTAGCTTCCGGATGGCTGTAGAGTACGTTGAAGACAAACCAACTGGCAGCCGCTCCAACGGCAACAATAATGCCTTCCACTCTGCCACAATAACGGGAAGAGAGTAGAATCGGTACGGAATAGAGCAGTATCATTGAGATACGGTCGCCTGTTTGAAGATCAAGATATCCGGCCAGAATGACACAGAGCAATGATATGGTAAAAACCAGGCGGGATTCTGTCATGTTTCAAGCTCCACGGCGCCATTGGCTTTCCCGGCCACGTTGAAGAACATGCCGGCTGTCAGCATGATGTTTGACATGATGATGACACCGAATGTTATGCCGACAAAGTTTTCCGTACCTGCAACTCCGGCTGCTGCAGGTAATGTTGCGAGTACCGCAGAGGCCAGTCCGCGCGGCATCATCAACTTGATTAAAAAGTGCTCCGGCTCCTTTTCCGGGTAAACCCGGATGGTTATTTCGGTACAGATAAAGCGCATCAGGACAATGATCAGCAGCATGACCAGACACAGAGACAGGAATTCAATTCCAAGCTCCTTGAATGAAAACATCATCCCCAAATAGACAAAGAAAAATGTCCTGATGAAGAAGGTAATTTCCTCATGCAGAAAACGGATGCTTTGGTTGACCTGTAGTGGTTCCTTAATTTTCAGAAAACGGGTAAAAGAATCTGAATTACCCAGTACCAGACCGATCATGAGGACGGCAATGGAACCGCTGCCGCCCAACACCCCGACGCTGCCGAAAGTTATCAAAATAGCACCAAGAGTAAGCATGTAAGCCAACTTCTTGCCGCGCATCAGGTCCAACACCTTCATCCAGACAAGTCCTACCAACCAGCCAAGAACAATAGCTGTTGAGAATGAAGCGACGACGGCCTTGAAGGGTGCAGCAGGATCTTTTTGGCCAATCTGGATGGCATCAATCAGGGCAACGGTCAAAACGACTGCCATTACGTCGCTGAGAGCCGACTCAACCGACAGGGTGATTTTTATCTCATCAGATACATTGAGCCGGTTGATAATCGGAATGACGATAGCCGCACTGGTGCAGCCAAGTATTGAGCCAAGCAGCAGGCCTTGGTTGAGTTCCCAACCAAGAATATAGTGAAGATAGGCCGTAATCCCCAGAGTGGTCAAAACAAATGAAAGCAACATCAGCAATGCTGCTGAACCGAATTCGCTGAGTAATTTATCCAGTTTTAGATCCATGCCACCTTCAAAAAGGATGACAAGAAGGGCCAGAGAACCGACATATTCGGCAAGGTGCTGAAGGCTCTCAGGACTGACAAGACCGCTGACAGGACCAAGCACAATCCCTATGGCAAGCAGCACGATGACATCTGGAATCTTTGTTTTCTCAAAAAAAATATTACCAAAAAAACCGGCCAGGATAATTATTCCTGCGAGAATAAATGCATATGATACAGCTGTCATTATCCATACCTTTTTTCATACAGACATTATTTTAGTCTCGATGGAGTAACACAGAATTGTATCAAAATTCAATTTATTCAAACTCCCTACCCTGTCTTCATGAGCAATGACACTCCCTCATCAGCATCTCTATACCCCGCAAGGTCAGATCTACCGAATCGGGGCGACTGTTTAACTCGGTCCCCAGCTCGTGGACCATCTTTTGGATCAGGAAACAACGCAGCATGATCGTAAGCTCCTGGCGATCCTCCGGAATAAGCGGTGAGCCCTTCATGGCGTGCAGGTACGCTTTCAGGTATGACCCGCTGACATAGACATACCACGCTTCAAGCCACGGTTCGAGCAGTGGTATGTCGTCAGGATGATTGATACCGTGATGAACGAGAGTGGTCATGGCGGCATAGTGAAAAGAATGGAGTATGCCGGCAACATCCCGCAGAGGAGAACGTTTCAGACGCCTCTCACTCAGGGTATGGACTGGCTCTCCCTCAAAATCAATGAAGACGAAATCCTTTCCGGTGAACAGCGCCTGCCCCAGATGGAAATCACCGTGGATCCGGCACTTCATGGCTGAGAGGCGTTTGCCGGTAATTTTATGCAGACAGGCGATAACATCTTTTTCAGCGGAGAGGACCTGTGTGGCCCTGCGCTGTACGTCATCAGGCAGGCGGTGAAGACTGGCTGCCAGGGCCTGGAAGTTTTTCATCACCAGGCCACGCATGGATTGGAAAATAGAGCGTTGGTAGAGGGTCGAGAACTCTTCCATGCACCAGGGGCTCTCCGCCGAACTGGATGCCAGCGCCATATGCATCTCTGCCGTGCGCTTGCCAAGCAGCAGGGCCATCTCCAGATGCAGCCCCCGGACGAGATCACGGAACTCGTCCGGGATGCCGCTGTCGACAACTGCCAACAGAGACGGAAGGCAGGATGGAAGTTTGGGCAGGTCATCTTTGTGCGACAACAGATGCTCGGTAAATTGTGCAAGGCTTGTCAGCGTGTTGCGCCAGGCATCCCCATGGCAGGAAACGTACGTTTGCAGGACGCCGATATCATAGACTTTGCCGTTATCAAGACGGTATTCGATCCCCCCCGCATAGGCAGGCACATTGCGGAATCTTTTTTTGCCTGCAAGGTAGCGGAGTATTTCCGGTTCAGGATTGGTTCCCTCCTCAAGCTTGCGATAAACCTTAAACAGCAGCCTGTCACCATAAAGAATACTGGTGTTATTCTGTTCGACAGTGGCAACCCTGCTGGGAAAGAGATCCGCTCTTGGTGGTGAGCTTTTCGTGATGCCGCTGCCACGCAGTCCAACCAATTGTGAACTGCTTGTACCGTTAACTTTTGCCCGGCCACTCATCAATTCAAAAAGGAGTGTGCGAAACTCCTCAAAGTAGACCGCATCGCACAGCACACCCTCAACCTCTCCAAGTGCGAGCGCTGTTATCGTCGCCAGAGGATGCCGCTCCGACATTATTTGCACCTGCTCGTTTGAAAGCCAGGTCATGGGGAGCAGATATATTTCCGGGTCCGATTCGGTGTAGGTGACTTTGATAAAGGTGAGCAGAAAGAGCTGATCATCCTGTTTTAACTGACAACTATCTATAACGCTGATCTGACGGATGGTTCTGCCCTTGCCGCAAAACCAGAAGACGCACTGCAGGTAGTACGGCATGACGCTGTTGCATAAGCGCTCTCCGGTTTTGCCTTTCAGCACATTCCACCAGGGAGCCCCTTCGCGCAGCTTAAGTTTCATCCCCTCCTCGCGAGCTTCCCCCCCCGCCTCGGTGTTCAGCAGTACAAACCAGAAATAATCATATGTGCCCATGGTAAAGTGGTAGCGACTCTCCTGGATTATGGGGAACCGGTTGCGGCTGAAAACCTCCTCAGGGACCATACCGGCATAGCGGGAAAGGTCGACGGTGACCGTCTGTGCAAAACGGGAGAGATTTATGACAACCAGAATCTTTTCATCCTCAAAACTGCGGATAAAGGTCAGTACTTTTGGATTGTCTGACGGTAACACTTCCAATGTACCGCATCCAAAGGCCCTGAAGCGCTTGCGCATGGCAATAGTGCGTCGCATCCACCAGAGCAGGGATGATGAGTTGCGCTCCTGATTCTCGACGTTGACAGATTCGTAGTGGTATTCGGCTTCTATGATGGCCGGCAGAAACAGCTTGTGGGGACTTGCCTTGGAGAAACCGGCGTTGCGGTCCGGGTTCCATTGCATCGGGGTACGGACACCGTTGCGGTCGCCCAGATAGAAGTTATCGCCCATACCGATTTCATCGCCGTAATAGATTATGGGAGTTCCCGGCAGGGAAAAGAGAAGCATGTTCATCAGTTCAATTTTGCGGCGATTATTACCCATCAGCGGTGCAAGGCGGCGGCGGATACCGAGGTTGATGCGCGCCCGCGGGTCGGAGGCATACACCCGGTACATGTAGTCGCGCTCCTCATCCGTCACCATCTCCAGGGTCAGCTCATCATGGTTGCGCAGGAATATGGCCCACTGACACCCATCAGGGATTGCCGGAGTCTGGTCAAGAATATCGACGATCGGGAAGCGGTCCTCCATTTCGATAGCCATGAACATGCGCGGCATGAGAGGGAAATGAAAGGCCATATTGCTTTCGTTACCGTCACCAAAATAAGCTGCGGCATCTTCCGGCCACTGGTTCGCCTCTGAAAGCAGCATGCGATTTTTGAAGGAGCTGTCCAGATGGGCGCGCAGTTTCTTGAGAAAATCATGGGTTTCGGGAAGATTTTCGCAGTTGGTTCCCTCCCTCTCGAACAGGTAGGGAACGGCATCAAGCCTGACGCCATCGACGCCCATGCGCATCCAGAAGTCAATAACCCGCAGCATTTCTTTCTGCACCCTCGGATTGTCAAAATTCAGGTCCGGTTGATGTGAGTAGAAACGGTGCCAAAAGTAAGACTTGGCAACCGGGTCCCAGGTCCAGTTTGATGTTTCGAAGTCCTGGAAGATGATGCGGGCTTCACGGTACTTCTCCGGAGTGTCGCTCCAGACATAGAAATCCCGATGCGCGGAGCCCGGCTTGGCCGTCCGGGCACGCTGAAACCAGGGGTGCTGGTCTGATGTATGATTGAGCACCAGTTCGGTGATAATCCTGATACCGCGGCTGTGGGCGACGCGAAGCAGCTGTTTGAATTCACGCAGGGTGTTGTAGCTCGGATTGACGTCGTAGTAGTCGGCGATGTCATACCCATCATCACGCTGCGGCGACGGGTAGAAAGGAAGCAGCCAGATTGCGGTTACTCCAAGCTGCTGCAGGTAGTCCAGTTTGCCGATAAGACCACGAAAATCGCCGATACCGTCGGCGTCTGAGTCGGAGAAGGCTTTAATATGTACCTGATAAATAATCGCATCGCGATACCAGCCGGGATTATCCTCAAGGATGGAATCTTCATGGCGCATATATATTTTCTCCATTTTTAAGGATTAACAGCCCAACCCGCCTTGGCCTCAAGCCGGGCAATGAGTTCCGTACATTGAATGTCCGAACGGGCGCGCAGAGCCAAGGCCAGCACTGCGTGCAGATTGAGCACCTCTCCCCGTTTTCTCCCCTCTTCGTAACGCCGGGAGAAATCGTGAGGCACCCGCAGAGTCCAGTTGTCCTGGTCAGACGTGCCGGGTACGTTGTAGTTCTCCTCCAGCCCAAAAAGGTCGGCGAAAAATAGCATGACATGGCGGGCTGGGCTCACAAAAAGATCCGCAACCTTGGCATGTGCCAGCCGACGAGGATCCGCTGCAAGTGCCGCCGCCAATGCGTCGGGAGCAGATGGATTCAGCCTTCGGGCAAGATAGCGAGCCTGCTTCATCCCCTCCGCGTCTCCTTGCCATTTCTTCGCCAACCGCCAGATAGTCGGTGTATCGTGGTTACCAACCATAACCCAATCCTGTGGTTGCGCGTTTTCGCTCCGATAGACATCTCCGGAATTATCCAGATCAGCTTTCTGGGTTACCCGGAAGCGTCCCAGCCCATGGCGCAAACGCACCACTCTGAGTGGTAACGGCTCGGTAGAGAGTACCTCGCAGAGAATATCCTCCTTGCGTCGACCGTTGGCAAGCACCTGCTCCATAAGGGCATCCAGGATCAGCGCGTACTGTTTCTCCTGTTCAGGCGTGAGATCGTGTACCCAGTCGTCAGCATAGCGTGGCCGATCACGGTTAAGCTGCTCCGGGCGCACAATGGCATGGCCGGCAAGAGCGGGATGATCGGCAAGGTCAGGGGAGGAAAAGAGACGCGCGCCATTCTGCACCGCGTGGTACGGGTCAGGATCATCGGTTCGGTAAACCCACGGACAGACGAGTCCATGGGGATGATCCAAACGCAGACCGTCAAACTCATAGAGCATCTTGCCCAGCCGTTCGGCGACCAGATCAAGTACCGGCCCCGGCTTCTCCTCCGCATCCTGATAGAGCGCCGGGTTCAGTACCTGATAACTCCACGGCTGTCCTTCGACATTGGTGCGACTCGGTGGCGCTCCCATGAAATAGTTATTCAGTAGCAGTCCCTGCAAACTCCAGGCATCACTCTGGGAAAACCCTACCTGCACATCGCCGTATATTTTGAGTCCCATGGCCAGCATGCGTTCCCGAAAGGCCAGGTGTTGCCTGAGCAGTAGCTGCTGGGCCAATGAATAACGCTCAAGAATCCGGGCATACTTTATCTCAAGAGCATGACGGCGCAAGGCGCAAGCGGACTCCATACCTGCAGGAGGTGCACAGAGCACCCGGTCAAGAGCCGCCTCTCCCTGCTGCGGCCATTGACGCCAGGGGAGGTCCCCATGTTCCAGGATCAATACCTCGTACAAAGCATCATCGCGTAACCAGCGGGCAGAACTCCATAAACTCTTTATCTCCATATTCAGAGACAGAGCAGCGCTATCACCTTTTTTTCGTGCCGTTATAAAAGCATCATACACCTCATCCAGCGCCCTGTTGCAGGCGACGAAGGCCTGAAGATACGATACACGCCTCCCACCATGGAGTGGGTTGTCAACCAGCATGGTTTCCCACGTGCGACGACTGAGCAGCCCCTGGTCAACCAGTTTTTTCATGTCCAGAGAGAGGATGTTACGCGAAAAAAGAGTGCCATCGTAAGGTGATGGGTTTACTGACGAGGTCTGTCCCTGTGGGCCCAGTTGCAAGCCGGTGAATCCGAGAGATCGTGCAAAAAGTGCCAGATCATGCCCTCCCTGGTTGTAAGGAGAACCTCGCCCGGTATCTTCACCGTCAGCGCCTGGAAAGCTGGCATCATGCACCGCCAGCAGGAAGTCAGTCTTGCCCAGCAGTCTCATTGCTTCGCGTATGGATGTATCCGGAAGATTGCTCATAATAAAAATGCCCCAGTGGTTAGTACCGTTTCCGGATTATTTATCGCTCTTGCCCCGCCCTGGCCACCAATGATCAATAAGTTCCGCAGCCGCATCCTTGCCGCCAAGTCCGAAAGCCAGTGCCAGAGCAAACACTACCCCGGCCAGAACGATGAGAAAACTCTGCCGGACGATATCCCCTCCCACGTTCACCTGATCAAGCGCGATCAGCACGACAAAGGTCATGATGGCGTACTGAGCCAGCTTACCGAGAATATCAGCATCCTGGATGGCGATGTTTTTACAGTAGGTGATCACCGCATTACCAACAAAACGGGCAAAATATGCGCCAAAGGCGATAATGAGAATTGCCACGACAACCTTGGGTACAAACAGTACGACCTCACTCAACAGACCGGTGATATAGGTAAGCCCCATGCTGTTGAAGCCGATGATGAGGGAGGCCAGTATCACCAGCCAGAAGACCAGCAACCCAAAGATACCGGTCGTATCGGTCTGAATTCCGCCATGACTCAGAAAATCTTCCAGGCCGGCACGTTCGGTGAGAACGTTGAAGTTGATCGCACGCAGTCCTTTGATAATTGCAAAGCGTGCAAATTTGGCCAGCAGCCAACCGGCAAGCAACACCCCGAGCGCCAATGCGAGTTTGGGCAGGAACCCGGCAACCTGGAGAAGAAATGCCTGCAACGGTTCGAGCATGATGTCGATTTTTTCCATATCAGTCTCCCTTTGAGTGCAACTCGGCATCTGTTTCGCCTGCCGGCACAAGTCCGCAGAGTGCCAGCACCCCCAGCAGCGGAACGTTAACCCATCCTGGACGATTGCTGACTTCGTAGCGCAGCTCGTACAACGCTTTTTCCAGTTCAAACAACGCGATCAATCCCTGCACTTCGGCAAAGTTCATGTACAAGCCGCTATTACAGGCGGTCTCATCATAGGCGCGCATAAAAGTGTCGCGGGCTTCGCGGGACCAACCTTCAGCCAATGGTGCGAGTCTTGCCCGATCTGCGTCGCTGTAGGTATCACGCAGCACGGCACTCCAACGTGCGTAATCGAATGAACGCAGCATTCCGGCGACGTCACGCAGCGATGAGTGCTTGGAGCGGCGTTCTGCCAGCGACCGTGCCGGTTCCCCTTCAAAATCGATGATAATGAAATCGTTGTTGCTCACCAACACCTGACCCAGATGATAGTCGCCGTGGTAGCGGGTCTTGATGCACTGGCCCGCAGGCATAGAGCAGGATTCTATCCGAGCAAACAGCCGCTGTCGCTGTTCCAGAAGCGTGAGTGCATTTGTCTGCACCGCCGCAGGAAACTGAATTGCGTGCTGTTCCAGCATCAGCAGTGTGGCAAGCGCATCTTCATGCACGCGCTGCTTCCAGGCAAAGATATCATCAGCTGCCAACGGTTCAGGATCAAAAGCCGGGTCACCCGTACGCAGCGCAAAGGCCTTATGTAACTCTGCAGTACGCGTACCGAGTGTATGCACCAGAGACAGGTAGGCGCCGTGGAGCTCTTCGGGCGGGTCAACCACTGCAGCAAGCTGCCCCTCGAAGGTGCGGTCAAGGTAGTCAAGCGTATGGGTCCAGCCGTCACCCTGGTTCTCGACGTGTCCCTGCAGCAGCGCCAGACTCGTCGGCGTCCCGTCAGCAGCGATGTATTCCATCACTCCCGCCACCGGCACGCAGTTGGCAAAATGCGCAACATCGGTCAGGAATCTCCCCATTTCGAATTCCGGGTTCTCTCCGGAACGCAAGTGGCGGTATCCTTTGAGGAACAGGCAATCTCCCAGCGTTACCACGGTATTGCTTCCCTGAAACTTCGGACGACTCATCGGCAGTTTATCGATGGAGTCACCGGCAAGCGCCGCATAAGCCGTTGTCGGAGTAAAACGCAGTGTACCGTGCGCGCACGTCACTACGCTTGCAGCGCCTATTGCCTCAACCAGTGCCCGGCAGAACGCTTCGTTGGCGAACGCATCCGCCAGCACGCCTACCTGGGATTGCTCGCGCACCCGCGCCAGCGTCGCCGAGGCGAGCGCATGCATATGCTCCTCATCGCTATCCCCCCACGCCAGCGCCATAGGCAGGAAATATGCGTTCTGTCCCGATGGTGACTCGACCTGCAGCAGTGCCAGCAGCCAGGAGGTGTGATCAGAGCCACCCCAGAGAACCCAGTCGTTCAAAACAGCACGTTTGATCGGTACGCCCTTGGCTGCATACCAGCGCTGCGCGGCAATGTATCGTGGCAGTGTTTCTGTCTCGAACTGGGTGCGAAGTTTCTCTGCCATGCGGATGCGCCACGGCACAACGCGATCGCGAAAAAAGCTGGTCCAGCCGTCAAACAGCACCAGCACCGGCAGCTCTTCAGGCGCCAGCCGTTCTTCGTGCCAGTGCGGCACATCGACATCGGTCGCGAGGCGAAACCAGAAGAAACCGCAGGCAGGAAGAGTCAGAAGATAGGGGAGTTCTCCGATCGGTGGAAATGCGGTGCGCCCCATCATCTCCAGCGGTACGCGGCCGCGATAGTTGGCCAGATCCAGCTCGACCGGCTGGGCCGAACGACCGAGATTGGCGACACAGAGAATAGTCTCCTCGCCATATTCGCGCAGATAGGCAAGGATTTTGCGATTGCCGGGGCTCAGGAACGACAGCTTCCCACGACCGAATGCCTTGCTCCCTTTGCGCACCGCAAGCATACGCCGCATCCAGTTGAGCAGTGAGGATGGTTCACGCAGCTGCGCCTCAACATTGATGGCCTCGTAACCGTACACCGGGTCCATGATTGGCGGCAGATAGAGCCGCTGCGGGTCTGCACGCGAAAAACCGGCATTGCGGTCCGGGCTCCACTGCATCGGCGTGCGCACGCCGTTTCGGTCACCGAGGAAAATATTATCGCCCATACCGATCTCATCACCGTAGTAGATGATTGGCGAGCCGGGCATCGACAGCAAAAGGCTGTTCATCAGCTTGATGCGCTCTCGATCGTTTTCCATCAGTGGTGCCAGTCGTCGCCGGATGCCAAGATTGATGCGGGCACGGGGGTCAGCGGCGTACATGCGGTACATGTAGTCGCGTTCCTTGCTGGTCACCATCTCCAGCGTGAGTTCATCGTGGTTGCGCAGAAAGATCGCCCACTGGCAGCTATCAGGTATTTCCGGTGTTTGCTGCATGATCTCAACGACCGGGTGGCGGTCCTCCTGCGCTATCGCCATATAGATGCGCGGCATCAGGGGAAAGTGGTAGGCCATATGACACTCATCGCCATCGCCAAAGTAATCGCGCACATCCTCCGGCCACTGGTTAGCTTCAGCCAGCAGCAACCGGTCTTTGTAGTGCATATCAACCTGCGCACGAATCTGCCGGATAATTTCATGTGTCTCGGGAAGATTTTCATTGCTGGTGCCGTCGCGTTCGCACAGATAAGGAATAGCATCGAGACGGAAGCCATCCACCCCCATATCGAACCAGAAACGCATAACGCGAATAATCGCTTTCAACACCTTCGGGTTATCAAAATTGAGATCCGGCTGATGGCTGAAGAAGCGATGCCAGTAGTAGGCGTTAGCAACCGGATCCCAGGTCCAGTTGGAGGTTTCCGTGTCGGTAAAGATAATGCGTGTACCATCGTATTTCTTGTCATTATCGCTCCAGACATAGAAATCACGCTTGGAGGAACCGGCCGGTGCACGGCGGGCAGCCTGAAACCAGGGGTGTTGATCAGAGGTGTGATTCACAACGAGTTCGGTGATCACCCGCAGGCCGCGCCGATGCGCCTCACGCATCAGCATCCGCAGGTCGTTACGGGTGCCGTACTGCGGATGCACGTTGCGATAGTCGGCGACGTCATAGCCATCATCTTTTAGTGGCGAAGGATAGAAAGGGAGCAACCAGATAGTATTAACGCCAAGATCACGCACGTAATCGAGTTTTTCAATCAATCCGGGAAAATCCCCGAGACCGTCGTCATTTGCATCGAAGAACGCTTTGACGTGCAGCTGGTAGACAACGGCATCCTTGTACCAGAGGGCCTCGTTTTGGGCTTCCTGCGAAGTATCATCCTGCTTCAGCGCTTCGTCATGGGTGAGGTTATCTGTTTTAGTCATGATGCGCTCCGTATCAGTCTCGGTAAACAGGCAAGCTACTTCTCTGTTCTGTCGTTCTCACAACTACTGTCGATCCGTTCCAACAGGGCAACCGGATAAACTGCGAGTAGGTCCCGCAGAGCAAGACTAAGGTTCCCGTCCTGCTGGTTCAGCTGCAGTATTTCACCAGTAAAAATATTGCGATAGCAGCTTGCGGCAGTATCAAAAGACTGAATTATACGTGTATCCTGCCACACCTCGGCACCAAGCGGCAGGGCATCACTGTCCGATATCAGGCTACTGCAAAAACGCGGCACTACCACCATGACAGAACTGCCGTTGACCGAGCGTTCAAAGGCACAGACATGTTCCTGACGGCCGCCTTCAACGGTAAGCGGCAGGTACCTTCCTGTTTCCATCAAAGCGCGGTTATCGCGACGAAAGTTGAGCGCCTTGCAGGTCAGATGCATCTTTATGCGGCCGTCATTACGGCTCCTGACCACCTCACGCGCTGTTTCCAACGGCCCATCAACCGTCTCCTTCTGCAGCAGACCATCCAACAGGCTCTTTCTTACATGATAATCAACTGGACGGCGGTTATCAGGGTCTACCAGGCTGAAATCCCATAACTCATTCCCCTGGTAGAAATCAGGAATTCCCGGCGAAGTAATCTTGAGAAGTGTCTGGGAAAGGGAGTTAAAAATGCCGCAGGCGGCGGTAGTTTTCTGAAATGCAGCGAAATCGTGGATAAAGTTATTATGTCTCGAATCAGTGAGGATCGAGTCAATGAAATACATCACCGCGTCCTCACGCAGTGTGTTGGGACTGATCCAACTCGTATGGACCTTTGCCTCACGCATCGCCTTCAACATATATTCCTTGATCCGAACGCGGAACTGCGCAAACTCCTCATCCTCAAGCCTGCAGAACGGCCAGGTACCGATCAGCGTCTGGTAGAACAGGTATTCTTCATTGCGACTTGGTGCCGGTTTGCCGTCTACCAACATTTTGAGCCTGCGGTTCTGGCGTCCCCAGCGGGAAAGGCCCTCCCGCCATTGATCAGGGATTTCCGAAAGCACGTTGATCCGTGCCCGCACATCTTCGCTCCGCTTGGTATCATGAGTCGATGATGCCAGCATTGCCAGCGGCCTGCTCTTGCAGCGCTCAATATTCTGACCGTGAAATGCCTCCAGCGTGATGCCGAACCGCTCCGGGCTGCCGCCGACCTCGTTCAGTGAAACAAGACGATTATAGAGGTAAAAAGCGGTATCTTCGACTCCTTTTGCCATAACCGGGCCGGTGATCTGCTGGAAACGCTTCACAAAATCGAGCCACGCCTTCTTGTGTTCATCAAGCATGTTGTCAGAAAAACGGAGTGTCAGAACGTCCCGGATAAAATCAAAAATTGATGCGCTGATAGCAGGATTCAGGCGCTTTGCCCGGTTGATCGTAGTCTCAATATACTGACGGTCCCGCTCCAGGACTTCAAAACTGTTGGTGTAAGTCCGATATACCGGAAAACAGGCTATCACCTCGACAATTGACTTTATCAGGCTGTTAAGGGTGAAGTCCCGTGTATGGCGACTCTGTTCGGATATTTTGTTCAGGTAATGTCCAAGCGTATTGACTTCGCTCGACATTGATACCTGCATGACCAGCTTCTTCTTCTCGTAGACGGCATCCTGGAAGTCTACACGGTGTTGTAGGAAACGGGTGTAGAGCGTTTCAAACTGTTTGGCGTTTGAGGTATCCACAAACAGTCCGTTCACCTGGTTGGCAAAATCGTAGCCGGTGGTACTGAACACCGGCCAGCTATCAGGCAGCTTCTCGGATTTGATCAGTATTTTTTCTCCGAGGATGTAGAACGGCTTGTATGATGGGTCCGCAGCAAGAATACACTCATATTTTTCCCTGGCGGCGACCCCGGACTCCTCTTCAATACTGCCTTCTCCGGGTGAATCACCGTACATCCGGATGAAACAGCCCGATTGAAGGTGCCTGATATAATCTTCCGGGTCCAGCAGGCCGTCGGCGTGGTCAATACGCAGTCCGCTGACCTTGCCAGTCTCCACCAGCCTGAAGATAAGGCGGTGTGTCTCCTCAAAGACGACCGGATCCTCTACACGGATGGCACCGAGAGAATTGATGTCAAAAAATCTCCGGTAGTTGATCTCCTCGGTAGCAACGCGCCAGTGGGAGATGCGATAGACCTGCTCCCGCAGCAGAGCGTCCATCAGATCGAAACTGTGCGAATCCCCCTTTGTGCCGTTGAAGGCTGATACGTTTGCGTCTATGAACGCCTTAATCTCGGCGCTGTTCTGATAAAGGCTCCAGAGCCGCCGCTTGACGACCTCCTTTTCCCGATAGCGTTCTGCGATCCGTTCCGGGTCTTGCTCCGTTGCGGGAGGCAGGTGTTTAAGAGCGGTCACAACGCTCATAAGTTCCTGGTACTGTGGAGCTTCTGCGGTAAGCGCCAGTTCAAGAGTTTCAATGCCGAGTGTCAGGATATTACTGTATGTTTTCGGGACAATCGGCAGTTTGTGTTCGTAGTAGCAGGCAAAAAACGAGCCCTCTTCAAAGGAGAGGTGCAATTCTCCATTTTCGAGAACCGTGCCGTACTGGTCGCCCAGGATCGGAATCAGGACTTTATTCTCCAGCTCCTGCTTGACCGGATGCCAGTCGATATCAAAAAAACTTGCATAGGTGGAACTCGGGCCGTTTTCCAGCACATCCATCCAGTATGCATTCCCCTGCCCTTCAATGCACATGTGGTTCGGCACGATGTCCAGAATCTGCCCCATATGTCGTTGTTTCAGCTCAACGATCATCTCGTCATACTCATCCTCTGTTCCAACCTCAGGATTGAGGCTGTTCTGGTCAAGTATGTCGTACCCGTGAAGACTCCCCTCATGTGCCCTGAAGTAGGGTGATGCGTAGATGTCGCTGATGCCGAGTGTGGCAAGATAGCCGACAATGTCTCTGGCATCGCTGAAACCGAAGCGTGAATTAAATTGAAGACGGTAGGTTGATACCGGTATTCTGAGCCCCTTAACGTTCATACATCTCCTCTTGTAACTAATTGGGCATCTATATTGAAATAGAGCTGTTCTCCAAGGGCTCTGAGAGTCTCTATCCAGGACGTATCTTTTCTGTCCGTCTCCTCACCGCTGAGAGTGGTTTCGGAGGAGCGGGAATGCAGCAGAGCCCAGAACATATTCTGAGGCTGCCAGAGGTTTACGTCCATCGGCAATGATGCAATCGCCTTCACCAGCAGGATTACTTCACTCAACAGGTCGGCATTTTCCGGGTTTTCGAGAAGTTCAGCCATTGAACCTTCCAATCTGCGGCGAATCGTGAACTCAAGTGCCACGGTGTCAATAGCGACGTTCCAGTCTCTGAGCTCGGTGACAACAGCTTTGATTCTTTCTCTATCAACCGACTCTGCTGTGAACAGTTTTTGTAATTGCAGATTGAGCGCGGTCTCGGCAGTCGTCATAAAACGGTGCGGCACCGGCATGCCGGTTTCCTGCAAAAAGCCCATCAAAGCTCTGCTGTTTTCATAGAGGCTAGTGAATTTGTCTTCAAAATCCTGGAGCGTGCCGGCGATGATGGAGTTCAGGATGTGACGCTGTTCATCGCGAAAGAGGTCCCTCAGGGAGTAGTTGTGGGTATCGAAATGGGTGTCCATAAGCCTGATTATGGCCGCAAAATCCACGGCGTTGAAGGCGGTAACAACCTCATCCTTCATGGCCAGATAGGCATCCTCGCCGAGAAATGAACGCACTCCGCAGTTCAAAGCATGGCCACCAAAGTACAGGGTGCAGAAACTTAGCCGGTCCGCTTTACGGGTAATGGATGAGCGGATGAAAATTCTCCCAACAGCCAGTTGCATCTGCCCGGAATGAAGAATCAGGAAATCCTCTCTGAAGGCGCGGTAACTGAAGATGTCGATTTCATCACCGTAATCTTCAAAAACAGAGCTGACGGCGTAATGGGCACCGACCTCGATAAGGTCGATCATAGCCGGCTTGACGTATCGTGCGTAGATATCTGCCCCGCTCCCCTGTTCGGTAATGTTACTCCGCGCCTGTTCCAGGCGTTCCAGAAATTCGTCCTCAATGTTCTGAATAGAGTATCTCTCCGCCAGCTGCAGTGCCCGACCGGCATACTGGATAATCTGTACCGTTTCCAATCCGGATAGTTCATCAAAAAACCACCCGCAGCTGGTGTACATAAGCATGGCATGGCGCTGCATCTCCAGCAGACAAAGGACCCTTTCAGTTGCTCCCTCATCCAGCGGGCGGAGGGAATGTCTGAGTAAAAAGGCGGCAACATTCTCTTCGGAGCGGTCAAGCATGATGGCAATATATTCATTCCGTACTACCCACGGATCATCCAGGTATCCTGAAACCCCCTCCTCATAACAGACGGCAAGCTGTTTGCTAAGCCAGTTCAGCGCATCCCGAAGCGGTTGACGCCATTGCTGGTTCCAGCCGTTATTCCCACCCGAATTACAGCCGCAGTTATTCCTCCAGCGCTCAATACCATGCACACAACTCCAGGAACTGTTTTCTATAATCTGTGCTTCATGAGTGGGAGGGTGCA
Organism: Desulfuromonadaceae bacterium; assembly: GCA_028681335.1. GTDB lineage: Bacteria > Desulfobacterota > Desulfuromonadia > Geobacterales > Pseudopelobacteraceae > JACRCG01. Next base: position 85,784 of record JAQUIT010000009.1, read on the forward strand.
GTTCCAGATACTCGCCATAGTTGGTAAGGCGGGCCAGGCCGTTTCCTTCAATATGATTCAGGGCGTGCCCCAGAGCCATTTCGCCGAATTGGTGATGGTGACCGTAGGTTTCACCATCGGTGGCGATATGTACGAGTTGCGGGTGATTGCGGTGGCCGGAGAATCCGGACATCAACCGTGAGGCAAACTGCTCCCCGCTGCTCAGCAGCTTTTCGAACGCCACTGCCTGGGAAATGGGGCCATCGTAGAAGAAGATGGTAATACTGCGACCGGAGGGAAGTTGACTGAGATAGCCCCGAGATGGGTCGATGCGGGAACCGGAGACATCATGCCATCTGGCGCCGCCGATCCTCCGCACTCCCCTCGCCTGATGAGCCGCAAGTATGGTGAAACTGATCCCCTCCTCTGCAAGCACCTCGAGAGTTTCCGTATCCACTGCTGTTTCCGCCAGCCACATCCCCTCGGGAAAACGCTGAAAGCGATGCTCAAAATCCCTGATCCCCCATTGCACCTGGGTTTGTTTGTCGCGCCTGGTGGCCAGGGGCATGATAATATGGTTATACACCTGGGCAAGAGCGGCTCCATGTCCTGAACGCCATTTAATGCTCTGGCGGTCAGCCTCTAGAATCGCCTCGTAGGTAGCAGAAGAATATTTCTCCATCCACGAGAGGAGAGTCGGCCCAAAATTGAAGCTGATGCGGGCGTAATTGCTGATGATCTCCACAATGCGGCCATTACCGTCCAGTTTCCGCGAAGCGGTGTTTGGGGCATAACATTCGGCGGTGATACGTTCATTCCAGTCATGATAGGGGTAGGCAGAATCCTGGATTTCAACGGCTTCGAGCCAGGGATTCTCCCGTGGCGGCTGATAGAAGTGCCCATGTATACAGAGAAACCGTTCCATTATTTTTCCTTTCTGTAGACAAGAACGCCGTAAGGGGCAAGCGTCGGGAATGATTTGGGACGGGTCGCAAACACCGTCACGCAATGACCGGAAGCGACGCTACTGCTTGAATCGAGCAGCAGACGCAGAGTGCCGCTCGCCAGCGGTGGGCGTACCACTCGTTTCTGATCACTGTAATTGAACAGGCAAAGCAGCTGGACACCGCCTTCACTTCTGGTAATTGCCAGTACCCGTTCTTCCCCGCAGACGACAACCTGCATATCATCTCTGCTAACCTTGGCAAGAGGGGCACATTGCTTACGCAAACTGATAAGTTCACGATAGAAGTTAAAAAGAGTCTGATGTTCGCCGTTATGGCGCTGCTCCTGATCAAGTTTTGCTGAGAGAAAGGTCGCTTCCGACTGCGGGTCTGGCGGAACACCCTGTTCGACAAAATCCGTGAATTCATCAAGTCGGCCTTGCCGGACCGCATCAATCAAATCTGCATCACCATGACTGACAAAATAGGGGAAAGGTGCTGCTTCTGCATATTCTTCTCCCATGAAGATGAGCGGAATGTACGGAGACAGAATAACCGTCGCGGCTGCAAGCATGAGCTGCTGCAGTGACAGATGCTCAGATGGCCGTTCACCGCGCATGCGGTTGCCCACTTGATCATGGTTCTGGGAAAAAACCACCAGTTTGCCGGAAGGAATGTCAGCCGACGAGCTACCGTGTTTCCGGCGCCTGAACGATGAATACCCACCGGAAAGAACAAAACCCTCCTGGAAGGCTTTGACCATCTGTAAGATCTGGCCGAAGTCGCTGTAGTAACCTGCCAGGTCCCCGGTCAGAAGTGAACGCAGGGCGTGATGAAAATCGTCATTCCACTGCGCGTCCAGGCCATAACCACCGGACCCGGTAGGATTAATTACCCGCACGTCGTTCAGGTCACTTTCGGCAATGACATAGACCTGACGCCCCAGCGCGGCACTCTGTTGGTGAACGGCAGCAGCCAGTTCCTGAAGGATATGCAGGGCGCTGAAATCGTAGATGCCGTGGATGGCGTCCAGGCGCAAAGCATCGACATGGAATTCGGTTATCCAGTAGAGGGCGTTGGAGATAAAGTAATGGCGCACCGGATCACTGTCGGGGCCATCAAAATTGACCGCCTCACCCCACGGGGTGTGGTAGCGATCGGTGAAATAGGGGCCGAAACCATGCAGATAGTTCCCTTCCGGACCAAGGTGATTGTAAACGACATCCATAATGACGGCCAGACCTCTGGAGTGACAGGCGTCAACCAGTCTTTTCAAGCCGGCAGGACCTCCATAGCTGTTCTGGGGAGCATAGATGAATGTGCCGTCATAGCCCCAGTTGCGTTCACCGGGAAACTGGGCAACCGGCATCAGTTCGACGGCTGTTATGCCGAGTTCGCATAAGTAATCAAGACGGGATATCGCCGCGTCAAAGGTGCCTGCCGTGGTGAATACCCCCACATGCAGTTCATAAATAATGTAGCTGTCGAGCGGAATACCTCTCCAACCCCTGTCATTCCAGCTGAAGGCGTCCGGATCAATCACTTGTGACGGCCCGTGTACCCCCGTCGGTTGAAACCGCGAAGCCGGGTCGGGTCGTTCCATTACGTTATCCAACAGGTAGTAATAGTTATCCCCGTCCGTTACTCCGGCCACGGTTGCCGCAAAATATCCGTCCCCTTCTTCTGTAAGGCTGACGACCCTGTTCGTGCTATCGTCATTACGTAGTACTACGGAGATTTCTTTTACCTTCGGTGCCCATACCCTGAAATACGTTCTCCCACCATCAAGCACTGTGGCACCGAGTCCCAGTCGCCAGTTACTTTCATTTGGAGGTGCAGGGACGATCGATGTAACTGTTTTTGTCGGCATGATCATCCTTTTCCCTGTGACATACCTCCGTCATCGGGAATCGTAATAGTATTTATTTTACCATGTTCAGCTCAGTAAGCAATTCACCATTAGCCTTTGTATCCCTTCATCAGTGGTAATATTGGCTTACATCTAGCATTTCTGCGCCACTATTTCGTTGTGATTGATGTATGCAGCACCAAACAGTGATGATAATTTCTGCAGTTTACCAAGCATATCACTCAATTCATTGTCATTCGTTGTCGCTAAACATTTCAGCAAACTGTCATGTGTGATCGTGCGCAGGATCTTCTCGATACCGCTGAATTTATCCGTCATCCCTATTTTGACGACGCGGCGATCTTCTTTGGATCGTATCCTGGCAATGATTCCCTGCTCTTCAAGACGATCAAGAATCCGAACCATGGTCGCCGGATTGAGATACATACTTTTTGCAAGTTCGGTCACGGATGCTGATGGCGAGCGCGATACCGCCCTGATCGTTAACGCCTGGTTCTTACTAAGACCGGTCAGTTTTTCTATCTCGCGTGATTGTTCATCTATCATATTCGAGAGGCCATTCAACAAGCCATACACGTCATCAACCAACTCTGCCCGCAATCGGTGCTGGTTTGTGAGGGACTCATCTTTGCCATTTTCGCCGGTTTTTGACAACCCCATGTCGATACTTCCTTTTTAATTTGACTTACAAATGATTTGTGTTATAAATCATTACCAGTTGCAACCTGTTGTGTCAACAGGGATATTGAAAGGAGTCTAATTATGAACGTTTATCGAAAGTTTATTGTGGTAATCGGGTGCCTTGGTGTGATATCTGGAACAGTTGGCTGTGCCAACAAAGATATTGTTAAAAAAGATGAGCCAATTGTAGGCGACAAGGCGGTAACCAGTCCCAGTGTTGTATCACCTCCGGCAACCGACGCGAAACCTTTACCTGATGTGAAGAAGGATGAAGAGAAGATTAAGGATACAGCAGCAGTTGTCTCCAAAACCCAGCAGCCGGTAAACACAGCAGCAACAAAAGCAGATCTTGAAAAAGTATTCTTTGGCTTCAACAGCACCGAATTAAATCAGGACGCCAGAAACACTCTGGCACTCAACGCAGAAATCCTGATGAAAATAAAGCAGGATGTGAAAATGAAGATTGAAGGGCACTGCGATGAACGGGGCTCGGCCGAATACAATCTGGCTCTGGGCGAACGGCGGGCAAAGGCAGCGGCCAAGTATCTGATGGCTATGGGCGTACAAGCGGAAAGGCTTTCGACCATCAGCTACGGCGAAGAGCATCCGGCTGTTCAGGGACACGATGAATCAGCCTGGTCTAAAAACCGCAGGGATGAATTTGTAATACAAAAATAGGTGTATTTACCGGGAACAGGTGTACTAACCAGTGAAACCTCGCATATCTGAACAACTCACGCTCTTTGCCAGTATAGTTAAATGGTCTGCTTACGCCTCTGTCGTTGGAATACTGGCCGGTGGCGGTACGGCCCTATTCCTGAAGATGCTCTCAACGGGCACAGGAGCTGCGGCATCCGTGCCCCATTACCAACTTTTCCTCCCGCTGGTTCTCCTCGTAAGCAGCGCATTGGTACGCTATCTTGCCCCTGATGCCGCTGGCCATGGGACTGAAAAGGTAATCGAAGCGGTACACCAGCGGATGGGGCGAATTGCTTTCAGGGTCGTACCGGTCAAACTGTTTGCAACGATCATTACCCTGGCCGGCGGGGGGTCGGCAGGCAAAGAGGGACCTTGCGCACAGATCGGTGCCGGGCTGGCCTCTGTTTTTGCCTCTGTGGCCCGCATGCCGGAATCGGACAGAAAAAAACTGGTCATATGCGGCATCAGTGCCGGCTTTGCCACCGTTTTTGGGACGCCGGTTGCTGGGGCTCTGTTCGGTATTGAGGTACTTGTGCTCGGCCAGATGATGTATGAGGTCATGTTCCCCTCATTCGTTGCCGGCATTGTCGGTTATCACGTGGCAATTCTGCTTGGCGTCACCTACCCCTATGAATCGATTGCAATTGCTTCAGAAATGACCAGTTGGGGTTTTCTTGAGATGCTGCTGCTTGGAGTCTGGTGCGGACTTGTGGCGCTTTTTTTCATCCAACTGCTGCACGTCGTGCATAGCCAACTGGAACGTATTTCGCGACACTGGATCACCGGAGCCTTAATCGGCGGCATCCTTCTGGTGATTATCGGCTTTTTTGTTTCTCAGGATTATCTTGGTCTGGGGCTGTCAACCATAGAAGCCGGACTAAGAGGTGAACATCTTCCCGCAGGCGCGGTCTTTTGGAAAAGTGTCACGACCGCGATCACCCTGGGGTGTGGAGGGAGCGGAGGTGTTCTTACGCCCGTATTCTTTGTCGGAACCGCCGCAGGGAACCTGTTTGCAACGGTGTTCAATGAACCGAATGTCGCAGCCTTTTCTGCAATAGGCATGGTTGCCGTGTTGGCTGCTGCCGCCAACACGCCAATCTCTGCATCCATCATGGCTATGGAGCTATTTGGTTCAGCTATTGGTACTCACGCGGCGGTAGCATGCATGACCAGCTTCCTGATCGTCGGCTACCACAGTGTTTATCCCAGCCAGTTGCTGGGAATTCAGAAAAGTGACTCTCTTTTGGCTCCTGAAGGGAGCCAGTTAGGTGATATTGAGCGTTCTGTGCTGGTCCCTCGCGAGAAATCACTTTTTCAGTTCATGGTAAAGTTTCGCGGTAAGCAAGACGTAGACAAAGAAACAGAAAAGAAAGACTCGGGAGTGGATGTGTAATGGTGTCGTTGTAGTGCAATCAGCTGTTTTCAACAGACAACTGATTGCACTACAATTATAAAGTCTGACAGTTACGTTACAGAGTTAACGTGATATGAATACTTTTTGCTGCACTACCTCTGCTGCCACATTAACTTTACTTTAACGCATACTATAAAGATCCTGCCAAGACCCTCACTTTTTCCTCTTCCCTATTTTTTCAATCTCTACTGCTCCGAAGACCACCGATGACATGACTATGGTCAAAGCTAACTCGCTCAGCGTCAACGGTTCAGTTTTAAAGATGGGGTTCAACTGCGGCACATAGACCGTTGCCATCTGGAGGACAAAAGTCAGAATAAAGGCCCCCGCCAACGGCTTGTTTGAAAACAGTCCCTGACTGAAGAGCGATTCTGTTTCAGAGCGTATTGCCAGCACATGCCCCATCTGGCTCAAACAGAGTACGGTAAAGACCATGGTCTGCCAGTGGCTATGCCCGGTTTTCAGAGACCAGGCCTGGGTAGCAAGTGACACCCCACCCATCAGCAAACCCACCCAGATGATGTGTCCGCCGAGCCCGTTGGAGAATATGCTTTCTTTAGGGTTTCTCGGCGGGCGCTTCATGACCCCTTTTTCCGCCGGTTCCATGGCGAGGGCCAGGCCCGGCAGGCCGTCGGTTACGAGATTGATCCAGAGGATATGGATCGGAAGCAGCGGGATAGGCAACCCCAGAAAAGGCGCCAGAAATATGGTCCAGATCTCGCCCGAGTTACTCGTCATGGTATATTTAATAAATTTACGGATATTATCGAAAATCCGCCGTCCCTCTTTAACGGCTTTGACGATGGTGGCAAAGTTATCATCCAGAAGAATCATATCCGCAGACTCTTTCGTAACGTCCGTACCGGTGATCCCCATGGCTACGCCGATGTCAGCCTGTTTAAGCGCTGGCGCATCATTTACGCCGTCACCGGTCATAGCAACAAAATGACCCCTGTCCTGCAGCGCCTTGATGATCTTCAGCTTCTGTTCCGGCGCAACCCGGGCATAAACCCGGATATGTTCAACGCGTTCTTCAAAGGCCTCCAGCGACAGACTTTCCAACTCTCTGCCGGTGATGACCATGTCGTCACCACTCTCCAGAATACCAAGCCGACCCGCAATAGTTGTTGCCGTCAGCGGATGGTCGCCGGTGATCATCACCGGCCGTATTCCGGCGCTCTTGCATAACAGTACGGCCTCTTTTGCCTCTTCCCGCTCGGGGTCCAACATGCCGACCATGCCCAGAACTGTGAGATCCTTTTCTACCTTCTCAGGTGACAACTCCTCCGGGACAGCATCCCAAAACCTCATGGAGAGACCAAGAACCCTGAGTCCGGCTGCAGACATCCTGTCATTTGCAATCTGGAGTTCTTCCACATCAACCGTTTTCAAACCTTCAGCAGTCAATACATGTAATGATGCTCCCATCAGGACATCGATTGCTCCCTTGGTAAAGGAGACAAAAGCACCCTCTCCTCCTGGAGCTAAATGTGAACCTGAAGGAATTTTATGGAAAGTGGTCATGCATTTTCGTTTGGAATCAAAGGGAATTTCAGCCACTCTCGGGAAATCCTGTTTCACATCAACCTTGTCAAAACCCTTCAGTTTGGCAAACGCATACAGGGCCGTTTCAGTTGGATCACCGATTACCGCACCTGAACCGTCCAGTTCTGCATCATTACTGAGAGCCAGGGCGGTGAACAGCTCCGTAGTGCCGTTCGGCATCACCTCATCCGCCTTTAACTGCTTCCCGTTGGTATAGACCTCTTCAACGGTCATTTTATTCAGTGTCAGAGTGCCGGTCTTGTCAGAGCAGATATAGGTTACGGAACCAAGCGTTTCAACCGCCGGCAGTTTCCGTATCAGGGCATTTTGCCCAACCATCTTCTTGGCACCAAGGGCAAGGGAAATGGTCACAACGGCTGGGAGTGCCTCCGGAATGGCGGCAACAGCAAGCGAAATTGCCGTAAGCAGCATGAGCAGCGGCGGTTCACCGCGCAATAAACCGACAACAAAGACAATGGCACAGATGGCAAGTACCGCGAGGGCAAGTTTCTGACCAAAGGATGCGAGCCTTTTCTGGAGCGGAGTCTTCATCTCATCCGCATTCTGCAGCATTGAAGCGATCTTTCCCAGCTCGGTCGCCATACCTGTCGCCACAACAATCCCAATTCCGTGGCCATAGGAGACGATAGTACCTTTATATGCCATATTTTTGCGATCTCCGACCGGGAGATGCTCGTCAGGAAGTGGATTGGGATGCTTTTCGGAAGGCACTGATTCGCCTGTTAGAGTAGCCTCCTCGACTTTCAACCGGGAAGAGTCGATCAATCTCATATCTGCAGGAACGATCTGTCCTGCCTCCAGAATAACAACGTCACCGGAGACAAGCTGCACAGCCGGAATTTCATCATGAATACCGTTTCTTAACACCAGAGCGGTGTGAGCGGACATTTTTTTGAGCAGTTCCATGGCCTTTTCAGCCCGATATTCCTGTATAAAACCGATAACAGCGTTGAGGACAATGATCACAATGATGGAAATTGTGTCTGAAGCCTCACCAATCACACCTGCGATGATTGCAGCGGCAATAAGCACCATGATCATGAAGTCCTTGAACTGGTCAAGAAACATCATAAACATGGTTTTCTTGGCCTTTTCAGTCAGTTCATTAGGGCCCTGCACCCGCAGCCTGTTTTGGGCCTCTGTTGCGGTAAGACCCAGAGGAGACGATTCCAGTTGCTCCATTATTTCGTCCGGTTTCCCGGTATGCCACTGCATGATGATTCTCCTCTTCTGTGTTACGATCAAAGCTGCCAAGGCGAGAGCACAAAAATTAACGGCGGGGAGTGGTCTCCCCGCCGTTAATTCTACCGGTCTATCAGCATATTTCAATGTAGCGAAGCGTAAATAAGCATCTCTGATTCAATGAGCTCTGACGTACAACCAAATCAAGGGAACATCCTGTTCTCAATGATATAGACGGCAATGCCGCTAAAGTAACCAATCAGCGCCAGACCACTGATACGCTTAACATACCAGAAGAAATGGATTTTTTCCAGTCCCATGGCTGCTACTCCCGCGGCTGAGCCGATAATCAGGATTGAACCACCGGTTCCGGCGCAGTAGGCCATAAACTCCCACAGGAAACTGTCTGGTGGATTCAACGTCATGCTGTACATACCCATAGAAGCGGCAACCAGCGGCACGTTGTCCACAATTGAGCTGACCATACCGATGATGGTGACAATAACGTCCTGACGACCAACTGTTTTGTCAAGCCACTCGGCAAGTGACGTCAGGATGTGGGTATGCTCCAGGGTGGCCACCGCAAGCAGTATGCCGATAAAAAAGACGATGGAGCTCATATCGATATGCCTGAGAGCATGTACGAGAGTCAGGTGTTCCTTGGCTTCATCTTCTTTCTTGGAGTGAAGCAGCTCACCCACCATCCAGAGAATACCGAGGCCGAAGAGGATCCCCATAAACGGTGGAAGGTGAGTTACTGTTTTGAAAATCGGTACGGAAACGAGAATTCCAAGCCCCATACAGAACATGAAGTTCTGCTCGAACGGGGTTGTTTTGTGCTGATGTCCACTTAAAGTTGTCTTTACCGGACTGACAACCTCGCGACCCTTGAGCATCCAGCTGACAACCATCAACGGCACAATCAAGTTAACCAGTGACGCCAGAAAGACACCCTTCATGATAGCCAGTGTGGTGATCTGCCCACCGATCCAGAGCATGGTGGTCGTGACGTCGCCGATCGGGGACCAGGCGCCGCCAGCGTTGGCTGCGATCACAATCATACCGGCGAAGAAGAGACGGTCTTCGTGTTTATCGAGCAGCTTTTTCATCAACGAGATCATCACGATGGTGGTCGTCAGGTTATCCAGCATGGCACTGAGGAAGAAGGTGACAAAGCCGACCAGCCACATCAACGTCGAGAGCTTGGTCGTACGTATGCGCGATGTGATTACCTCGAAGCCGTTATGCGCATCGACCACCTCTACAATTGTCATGGCTCCCATCAGAAAGAATACAATCTGAGCGGTTGAGGCCAGTGATTCATTAAGTTGAATACCGACCAAGGCATGATCGCCGGCAAGAAGCGCGTAGATTGTCCAGAGCAGGCCCGCTCCAATGAGAGCTGAAGCGGATTTATTGACCTTAAGCGGGTGCTCCAGGGCGATAGCTGCATAGGCGATAACGAATATGACTACAAGAGCGGTGAGCATGCGTGGTCCTCTGTAGGTAATATAGTAATGATTATTTCAATCTGAAATTCAAAATGGAGGCTGATCTACTGTGACTGCAAGAGCGGTTTCGATCAGTACTAACCGAGTAAACATAATTTATGATTTCCGGTTTTACCGTTTTAAACGGTAAAAGTCTACCTGTGTATTTCTTTGCAGCAGTGTTTATTCATCTGCAGAGGGGTTTCTCAAGGCATCACCGATGATCATGCCGCCTATTGCTCCATAGAGTAGTGATGCACCGGCACCGGTCAGAAGGATGTTCGTTTCCGTGCCCAGACCGGCAATGGTGAAGACAAGACCAGTTACCAGCCCGACAGTACCCAGAATAATGGCGCCAAGCTTCTTATCACCGGTTCTCTGTACCGCCCAGCCGCCAACGGCCCAGGCCATGATCGAGTAAACCGCATAACCTCCCAGCCCCCAACGGGCTGTAAAAGTATTCATATCCACCATAAGCGACATGGCCGACGGTATGACGGTGGAAGTAAGACTTAAGCCGGCAAAACCGCCGAGTATGGTTGCACCAACCGAGCGGAGCTTGATGCTCATGACGAATTTCAGGATACCTGCATTAAAATTACGAATCATTTTCAGTACCATGTTTTGTCTGTTCTCCATTGAATCTGCCGGTGTTTGCATACCATAAACTCCTTTGTCTGGATACAGCAAAAATAAAATGGCGGTTACCGTTAGTGACAACCGCCAGGCCCGTTTCATACTAGCATTTCAAAGACCTCCGGGGTTTTCACACCCCGGAGATACGCATAAAATCAATGGCCAGCTGATGGTGGGACTACCAGCTTGCCGGGGTAGCGGAGACTACCGACCAGATCCTGGATTTCCTGTGGAGGCTCAGGAGTGAACTTGCCAACCACATACATACAGATGAAGTTCAGGACAGCGCCAACGGTACCGATACCTTCCGGTGAAATACCGAACCACCAGTGATCCTTGTTGTTCATGGCTGGATTGACGAACTTGAAGTAGATGATGTAGCTGGCAACAAAAACAATACCAACTGCCATACCGACCAGTGCGCCTTCCTTGTTGGCCTTCTTGTTAAATATACCCATGAGTATGCAGGGGAAGAAGGATGCCGCCGCCAGACCGAAAGCAAAGGCAACAACCTGCGCCACAAAGCCCGGGGGATAGATACCAAACAGACCGGCTATACAGACCGCCACACCGGCAGCGCCACGAGCCCAGAGGAGCTCTTCTTTATCCGACATATTTGGTTTAAGAATGCCCTTCATCAGGTCATGAGAAATCGCTGCGGAAATAACCAGCAGCAGACCGGCTGCTGTTGAGAGTGCGGCAGCAAGACCACCGGCACCGATCAAACCAACAACCCAGTTGGGGAGCTTGGCTATTTCAGGGTTGGCAAGAACCATGATATCACGGTCAATTGTGACTTCGTTGGCGCTCTTTGGATCCTTAACCGCACCTTTGGCGATCTGCATGATGCCGTCGCCGTTCTTATCTTGCCAGCCAACCAATTTGGTTTTTTCCCAGTTTTTGAACCACGATGGTGCATCTACATACTTTACGTTATGTATTGATTTTATGAAGTTGGTGCGGGCAAAAACAGAGATTGCCGGTGCTGTTGTGTAGAGAAGAGCGATAAATAGCAGTGCGTAACCTGCTGACGAACGAGCATCACGCATTTTAGGTACGGTGAAGAAACGGATCAGGATGTGCGGCAGACCGGCGGTACCGATCATCAGAGACATGGTAATAAACCATACGTCAATCCTCGGTCTCTGACCGGAGGTGTAAGCGCCAAATCCGAGATCATGCTGAATATTGTTCAAAACATCCAGTAGATATTTACCCTGTGTTGACGGGTCATGAAGCATGGCTGCTCCATCGGCGGTTATTGCAGAGCCCATGCCCAACTGTGGGATAGGATTGCCGGTGAGCTGCATGGAGATGAAGATAGCCGGGACCATATAGGCAACAATCAACACACAATACTGGGCTACCTGGGTGTAGGTGATCCCTTTCATGCCGCCAAGGGTGGCGTAGAAAAAGACCAATGCCATACCGATAATAACGCCCATATTGACACTGACATTCATGAAACGTGAGAAAACAACGCCAACACCACGCATCTGACCGGCAACGTAGGTGAAGGAGACAAAAATGGCGCAGATTAGCGACAGGACACGGATTGAGTTGGAATAGTACCGGTCACCCATAAACTGGGGGATGGTAAACTTGCCGTATTTGCGCAGGTATGGGCCAAAGAGCATGGCCAGGAGAACATAGCCTCCGGTCCACCCCATCAGATAAAAAGAGCCGTCACGTCCCATGAACGAGATCAGACCGGCCATTGAGATGAAGGAGGCTGCTGACATCCAGTCAGCGCCGGTAGCCATACCGTTCAGAACAGGTGGAACCGATTGTTCGGCAGCGTAAAAGTCACCGGTTGATTTTGCCCGTGAAGCGTAGGCGATGTAAATATACAGGGCAAAGCTGAGGCCCGTCAGAATCCAGGTCCAGGTAAGAATACTCATAGTTTGTCACCTCGTAATTTTATTAAATGCGATCGTGTCAACGCGGTACGCCCGAATTATTACCCTTCATGCACATCATACTTCCGGTCCAATTTGTTCATCATGTACACATAGGTCCAAATCAGGATTACAAAGGTAACCATTGAGCCCTGATTGGCAAACCAGAAGCCGACCGGGAAACCGCCGAGCATATAACCATCCAGCTGATCAACAACCATGATGCCGCAGAAAAATGAGACGAAAAACCAGATTGCAAGGTGAACCATGATAATGACCAGGTTCTCTTTCCAATACGCCTGTAACTCTTTAGTTGCATGAACTGACATAAGACCTCCTCCTGTTTGGTGTTAACTCACTTTAAAACTGCTCCCGAGGTTGATTTGGCATTTGCCTCCTTTCTTTGTGGGGTTGCCTGTGCCCCCTGCCCTCTTCTCTGCGGGCGGTTAGTGGTTGACAATTAATCGGCCTCAATTGCTAAAAAACGCTTACATAAAAAATTACAGCTAACTGACTATGCATAAGCCCGTGAATAACCGAACTTCATTGAGAGCTGCTCGGCCCCGTCAAGCATACAAGGGATAACCTCTTTCTCAAGCCGGTCCTGAAGCATCCTGAATGAAGGGGCCAGCAGAGTCAGGGCACAAACAACCTTGCCGGCATAATCGCGGATGGCAACCGCAACCGTACAGACACCTTCTCCCAAGCCGTTAAAATCAACAGCAACGCCCTTACGACGAATTTCTTCAAGCTCAACTTCAAGTTCCTTGGAGTGTGGAACTCCGCGCCTTTTAAAAAGATCGATAGAACTGACCGATTTGATAACCTTTCCAGCGGCGTTGGAAAAGATTGGAAAACGCCTTCCCACTAGGTCTGCGGCTTTTATCTGCTGAAATGAATCAACCATATCCAGAAACAGGACCTCATCATTGTTCATGACCGTTATATAGACAGCCTCATCCAGTTTACGCGCCAGCTCTACCATTATCGGATGTGCCAACCTGATGAGATTGTCACTTTTCAGAATATGTTGCGCCATTTCAAAAGCCTGAAGTCCCAGAGAGTAGGTACCGGTCGCGGCATCCCGCTCAACCAGACCTTTTTCTTCAAGTGTCGCAAGCAGCCGGAAGGCTTTATTGCGGCTTAAAGCAAGTTTTTTTTCAATGACCGCGATCGATGGACTGTCACCGTCCTGGGCAAGGACTTCCAATAAATCTATGGCCTTGACAACGGCTTGAACCGAATACAGACCTTTGTCTCTCATGATTCATACTCCGATCATAAAATAGCGTGGAATAAACATTTCTAAGCTAAGTGGTACACCCGAACAAACAGAACTTGAAAATGGATACAGAGTTCAAATACGAGCTACAGGTACTAATTAGTAAATAAATGTGAAGCGGGTGATGACTAAAAAGTAAGGAACTATACTGTGGGAGTAATGCAGGGCGGGGATCTGCCGTGGAGGTTTTCCATGTTGCGATTAAATACAGGTGTCTGCAGGTTTTGTGCGAAGACATGGTGCGGATAAACATTAACTTCTGATATCGGTATTATTGATTGACGTAGAATACCAATAGTGACTTTTCGTGATTCATGCAGTTGGATAGTTTTTGTGGCTGGAACATCAAAGTTGGGGATTTTAGCCGTCGAAAAGGAAACTGGCGCTATTACCAGCAACGAAAAGATTACTATTTGACAAAGTATCTTTTTCATTATAGCTCCCTCAAAGATTATCGACTGAGCGGATATTTACAAACAAGCTTTCAGCAAAACAAACGATAAAACAGAATAGTGTTTTTATTTCTTATGTAACAATATTATATTATTGTCAATCATTTTTTCACTGTCGATTAAATCCCATATTAACAAAGCTCATCTTACTGTTTTGTCGATGTTTTTAAATCAGCATTATTGTCACTAATCTCAATCCTAGTTTTATTTCCATAAAACAACAGCAGATTTTTTTCTTTTTATTGCGGTAATTTATTTCCTGTTATAGTTAACTTTGTAATAATGTTGTTGTGTATTGACTTTAATCGTATAAGCTATCAAGAGATCACTGGTAACCGTAAAATGATTGCAATCACATTTGAAGTACGTAAGAATACCACATGGTGAGTATTTAGCCACTAGAGGGGAAGAAATAATGCCGGTTATCAGCGAGGACAGCTTCTTTTTTATCACTGTTGATAGCATCTGCCATCGCCCGGCTATTACCTGTTCTCCGGATATAGGTCTGGTTGAAATGACCAGAATTCTCAAGACGTTCAACATCTCAGGCATAGTAGCTGTTGAAAACCAAAAGCCTGTCGGGATCGTCTCTTTGCGCGACCTGCGCAACCTGATAGCTGATACGGTTGAAGATATTTTCAAGCTGACTGTGCGCGATGTCATGAAGACGGAACTTATCACCATCCGCAACAGCGATTATCTGTTCAAAGCCATCTTCCTGATGGCCAAAAACAATATTCACCGTCTGGTGGTTATTGATGAACTCGGCCTGCTTTTTGGAGTAATGACAGATACCGACCTACTCCGTATCCAGACCCGCAGCCCCCTCTATCTTGTCCAGGAGATAGAGGCGGCTACCACACTTGAGCAGCTACACCTGATTGGCAAGAAGATGATCGACATGTTGCACTATGCCGTTAAGACAAATGCGGACACGCAAAGCCTCATCCAACTCATAGCCAACTTTAATGACACCTTTACCCAGCGTCTTATTTTCATACTTGATTGCGTTCATGACGTGCGCCTTCCAGAGGGAGCGGCTTTTCTCGTGTTGGGCAGCGAGGGGCGCGAGGAACAGACACTTCGCACCGACCAGGACAACGCTATCGTGTATCGTGATGATTTCACGCCGGATAAAGTAGCGGAGGTGCGACGTTTTGCCGAACGCATAGTTTCTGCCCTTGAGAGCGTCGGCGTGCCACTCTGCCCCGGCAACATGATGGCAAGCAACCCTGACTGGTGCCACAGTTTGGCTGAATGGAAGCTGTTAACAGATCACTGGATCAATTCGCCCGGACCTGACGAGACCGTTAACTTCGGAGTTTTTCAGGATCTGCGGGTGCTGCATGGAGACAAATCTCTCGAAAAAGAACTCAGGGATCATATAGAAGAGTGCACACGAAAAAACTCAATTTTCTTTCCAAATATGGCTCGCAATATAGTGCGTTTTAAACCACCACTGGGTATGTTCGGACGACTGCTGGTAGAAAAGAAGGGAGCGCATCGAGGTAAACTGGATCTTAAAAAAGGCGGCCTGTTTGCATTAACCAGAGGGATCGGCCTGTTGGCTTTAGAGTCAGGGATCATGGGAGGAACAACATGGACCAAAATGGTTCGCCTTAACAAGCTGCAGATACTATCGGATCAGGAACTTGATACGATCGGAGAGGCCTTTACCTTTCTGGTAATGATGCGCCTAAAAAAACAGCTTCTGGCTGTTTCAGCAAACAAGGAACCAATCAACCACGTTGATCCGCTGGTCCTTACCTACCGGGAGAGGGATGATCTCCGTTCAGCACTTCAGGGCGTCAACACCCTCATTCATTTTCTGCGCAGCCACTACCAGCTCGACATGATCGCCCGTTAGCACTCGTCACACCCTCTTAAACCGTGCTATAAAGGTAGTCGTTTACTCAAACATCAGAATTGAGCTTACATGCGCGGCATCATGCCCCAAAACTTACACAGCAATTAGTATGGTCTGCTGAAGGGCTCACTATGTATCCTGAACAACCTTTATTTACAGACAGGATCGATTCCAGCGCCACCCCCCATACTCCGGCCGGCAAACTTTTCTTGCACAAACTGTTTTTCAGAAGATATCTCTCACATCTACTGATAGCGATGCTGCTTCTGCTTGCTCCCATTACCTTTTCAAATGACAATATTCCAAACTTCCAACCTGAGTGCGAGACCCGATCGGCCGTGCGTATCACTATGCGCAGCGCCGTCACCTTATTTCGAAGCTCTGGATCCACTACTCTTCAAAAGATAAAAACAGCGCATTCACCACGTTATTCATTCCCCACACCACTTTTTCCAGCAATTTTGCAGCTATCTCTGGCAACCCCAAGCCGGG
Organism: Desulfuromonadaceae bacterium; assembly: GCA_028681335.1. Classification (GTDB taxonomy): domain Bacteria; phylum Desulfobacterota; class Desulfuromonadia; order Geobacterales; family Pseudopelobacteraceae; genus JACRCG01. Next base: position 102,236 of record JAQUIT010000009.1, read on the forward strand.
CCCCTCCAGCCTGATTTACACTCCATAAAAACAACATAACAAGCAAAGATCGTATGTTTTTTTGTTCGGCAACACTCATCGGAAAGGAGGGTGTCATGTACAAAATTTTACAGCGCTTATTGCCTTTTGCAGATAACCACAAAAAGCCTGAATGCGCCTGCTGTGGCCGTTGTTGCGAATCGTTCGGCGGGCACTTGACAACGTCGCCGCGAGATCTTGAGAGATGGGAACGTGAGAAGAGGATTGACCTGCTCAGCCGTACCAACCGGCTGGGGTGGATCTGGGTTGACCCGCAAACAAAGGAACTGCTGGATCGCTGCCCATTCATCGTTAAACTTGATGAGCAGCGGTACGGCTGCGCTATTCAAGAGACAAAGCCTGATATCTGCCGGGATTATCCAACGCTTGCCCATGGTAAACGCTGTGTGAGCGGCATTATATTTTAAAAAACAGAATTGCAATTCCTGAACACAAAGGAACCTTACATGAGAATAGTCGTTTTTCAGATTGTATTTATACTGTTGTCATCACTTCCAGCCTCTGCCGCCGCCAGTGGAGAGGTTATCGACCTGACCGGTACAGCCATGGGCGTGTTCGCCGTGTTTCTGTTTGCCGCCGCCTATGCCCTGGTTATATTCGAGGAGCAGCTCCATCTGCGAAAAAGCAAGCCGGTGATCGTCGCGGCCGGCATCATCTGGGTTCTGGTGGCTCTTGCTTATCAGGCCCTGGGACAACCGGATCATGCACATGCTGCCATCATGCATAACCTGACCGAGTATGCCGAACTGTTCCTGTTCCTGCTGGCCGCAATGACCTACATAAACGCAATGGAAGAACGCAACGTTTTCAGTGCGTTGCGCTCGTGGCTCGTCACCAGGGGATTCACTCTCAGAACTCTGTTCTGGATGACCGGCGCCCTGGCTTTCGTGATATCACCGATAGCCGACAATCTGACTACCGCCCTGTTGATGGGCGCGGTTGCAATGGCTGTCGGTGGCACAAACCGGGCATTTATAGTTGTGGCATGTATTAATATAGTCGTAGCGGCCAATGCCGGTGGTGCTTTTTCACCGTTTGGCGACATAACCACCCTGATGGTCTGGCAGAAAGGCAAAGTAAGCTTCTTTGAGTTTTTCGCCATTTTTATCCCATCGGTCATAAACTGGCTCATCCCGGCTATCATCATGAGCTTTGCCGTGCCCAAGGATAAGCCTGAAGTATGCGATGCCGCGGTCAGCATGAAGATCGGCGCAAAGCGGATCATGGCACTGTTTCTACTGACGATCATTACGGCTGTTTCCTTCCACAACTTTCTGCACCTCCCACCGGCAGTGGGGATGATGTTGGGGCTAGGTTACCTCTCCTTCTTTGCCTACTATCTTAAAAAAGTCGAAAACCGCCTTAACAGCGGTGACAATCCCCTCGACATCACGGGGCACAACCACAACACCTTTGACCTGTTCCGCAAAATAGCAAGGGCCGAGTGGGATACTTTGTTATTCTTCTACGGAGTGATTCTCTGTGTCGGCGGATTGGGGCAGTTCGGCTATCTGGCCGGTGTATCCAAGTTCCTCTACGACGGTCTCGGTCACACAACCGCTAATGTGCTGATTGGAATCATGTCGGCAATTGTTGACAACATCCCGGTCATGTTTGCGGTTCTGACAATGGATCCACAGATGTCGCACGGCCAATGGCTGCTGGTAACGCTGACCGCAGGTGTTGGCGGCAGCCTCCTCTCTATCGGTTCTGCCGCCGGTGTGGCCCTGATGGGATCTGCCCGGGGAGTTTATACGTTTGGTGCTCACCTGAAGTGGAGCTGGGCAATTGCACTTGGATACGCTGCCAGTATCTTCACTCATTTGCTCATGAACGGCAGGTACTTTACCCATTAACGTTGTAGAACAGCTCAGCTACTGTATACTTATAACTGAGGAAGCTGATATTCCGCCGTTTATTGAAAGATTTTTACCGGGACAACCGGCATGAGTATGACTGATACTTGTATCAAATAGAGACAGGAGAATTAATGCGCGGATTCAGATCACTTAAACTTTCCTTACGCTTTGTCGTCCCTCTGGTGGTTGCCTTGGGGCTGCTTGCCTACGCCGTAGTTCCGTTAGTGGATAAGCTTACGTTGCGCTGGTCTGTTCGCGATATGGATGCAAGGTCGCAGCTTATTTCCAGCACCCTGAAGGACCCACTACTGGAACTGCTGCCACTGGGTGACCGACAAAAGATCAACAGGCTTCTGCAACGAGCCCTCCAGGATGAACGCCTATTGGCGGTGGGATTCTGTAATAACGAGAAAGAGCTGGTTTACCGGACCCGCGCGTTTCCTGCCGACATCAACTGCAGTTCGGCCATGGACAACACCAGCAAATCACTTCACGTGATCAACCTTCCCCAGGGGCCGGTACATGTGGCAATTAATGCCATTAATCAGGACGGCACCCAGATCGGTTCTCTGGTCCTGGTTCATGACATGAGCTACATTGTGCGACGCAGTGCCGATACCCGCAAGTACGTTATTCTCCTCTTTATCGTGCTGGGGGTGGTCGTCTCCATGATCACCGTGTTTGTGGCTCACCTGAGTTGGCAGGGATGGATGGAAGGCGTGCGGGCGATGTTGCGCGGTGAAGGCATCATCAAGCCGTTCACCCAGCCTGCGGTCGCATCGGAATTGCAGCCGCTGGTGGGTGACCTGAAAACCCTGTTGCGCTCCATGGATGCGGAGCGACGCCTGGCCGATGATTCAACCATCACCTGGAGCCCGGATACCCTGCGCAGATTGCTGCACAAGCAGTTGACCGGGGAAAAGGTGATCGTTGTCTCCAATCGCGAGCCTTACATCCACAGCAAGGTAGATGGCACAATCCAGGTTCACCGCCCCGCCAGTGGCCTGGTAACCGCCGTTGAGCCGGTCATGCGCGCCTGTTCAGGGACCTGGATCGCTCACGGTAGCGGCACGGCAGACCGTGAAACAGTGGATGAGCATGACCGTGTTATGGTGCCACCGCAGAAGCCGGAATATAACCTGCGGCGGATCTGGATGACCAAAGAAGAGGAAAAGGGGTACTATTACGGATTTGCCAATGAGGGGCTCTGGCCTCTCTGCCACAACGCCCACGTCCGACCGGTATTTCGCACCAGCGACTGGGAGCAGTATGTAAAGATCAACCAGCGCTTTGCCGATGCTGTCGTCGCAGAGGCGGACAGCGACAACCCGGTGGTATTGGTGCAGGATTATCATTTTGCCCTGCTGCCCGGAATGGTTCGCAATGTGCTGCCCAAGGCCACGATCATCACCTTCTGGCATATTCCATGGCCGAACCCGGAATCATTCGGCATCTGTCCCTGGCGCGAGATACTGTTGAAAGGGATGCTGGGAAGCACTATTCTCGGCTTTCACACCCCTTATCACTGCAAGAATTTTCTGGAAACGGTTGACCGCTACCTTGAAACCCGCATTGAGCACGAGTCCTCCACGATCTCCCGACGCGGTCAGTTGACAATGGTGGAGAGCTACCCGATCTCGATCCAATGGCCACCGCCGTGGCTGGGAAAAACACCTCCGGTGGAGCAGGTCAGGGAAGAGATTATGGTTTCACTGGGTCTTCCCCTTGATCACCTGCTGGGGGTCGGCGTTGACCGCATGGATTATACCAAGGGAATTCCTGAACGGTTTACAGCAGTTGAGCGCATGCTGGAGCTGCACCCTGAACTGGTGGGACGCTTCACCTTTGTCCAGATCGCCGCACCCAGTCGCTCGGCCCTTGAAGAGTACCAAGCCTTAGAGACCAGGGTACGTACCATGGCAGAACGAATAAACGCACGCTTTACCAGCAACGGTTATCCGCCAATAATTCTCAAGTCCGAACACCATGAACCGGAAGAGGTGAACCGCTATTTCCGGGCGGCGCAGGTATGCATGGTCACCAGTCTCCATGATGGTATGAACCTTGTGGCGAAGGAGTTTGTGGCGTCCCGAGACGATGAACGTGGCGTGCTGATACTGAGCCAGTTTACCGGTGCCGCACATGAACTGCATGAGGCGCTGGTCGTCAATCCTTATCATGTGGAGCAGACAGCCGAAGCGCTTTATCAGGCGCTCTTCATGCCTGAATACGAACAGCAGGAGCGGATGCGCAGCATGCGGGCCCTGGTACGTGATTTCAACGTCTACCGTTGGGCGGGACGTATGCTGCTGGATGCCGCACGGGTGCGGCAACGTGAAAAGCTGGCCACGCGCATAGCAAATAATTAGTATTCAAGGAATTACAATGACATATATGTTCAGCCCTAAAGGGGTGGAAGAGCTTTGTTCGTTTGTAGATGCGGCTACGCTATTCGCCTTTGATCTTGACGGCACTCTGGCTCCGATTGTTGACGAACCTGCCGCAATAACCATTAATGACGAGGTGCGGCAAGCCCTTATACAACTGAACAACCTGGCGACGGTTACGATTATCACCGGCCGCTCCCGCTCCGACGCCATGAGCCATCTCGGCTTTACCCCGCGCTTTCTGGTCGGCAATCATGGCGCAGAGGGTCTCCCGGGTGAGACAACATCCGCTCAGGATTTCACCACGGTATGTAACGGGTGGATAAATCAACTGGAATTATTACTACCGGATATGTCAGCAAATGGCATACTGTTGGAAACCAAGGGGCAAACGATAGCCCTCCATTATCGACAGGCATCCGACCCGGTCAAAGCACAGAACAGTATACTGGCCGCCTTTGCCGATTTGATACCGTTACCACGCGTTGTCTCAGGCATTTTTGTGGAAAACATCGCCCCCCAGGATGCTCCACACAAGGGAGCGGCGCTGGAGTCTCTCATGGCACACCTGAAGTGTACCCGGGCTATCTTTGTGGGAGATGATGTCACCGATGAGGACGTTTTCAATCTCCGCAATCCTTCGATACTGGGGGTTCGCGTGGGGAATGACCCTAAAAGTGCCGCCCTCTCCTATCTGAAGGATCAGCATGAGATGGTTCGTCTTCTTCGAGAGATTATTTCTCTATTGAATGCTTCAACCAGAACTACAGAAAATTTAAAAAACTGAAGGCAACACGTACACCTGATGCAAGACGCAAGGTGTTCCGCCGCTAACGCGGCATCAATACCAACCCCATACAAGGAGGCAGATCATGGCTACAAAAGAAGAGTATGTCCGCAAGATGCAGGCAAAACTTGAAGAGTGGAGTGCCGACATCGATACATTGACGGCCAAAACCAGTGAAGTTTCAGCAGATGTCAGAAACGAATATAATGAGCAGCTGGCCTCACTGAAGGTAAAACTGGCGACAGCCAGCCAGAAGATGAGTGAAATACAAAAATCGGGAGAAAGCGCCTGGAAGGACATGAAAGCTGGTATTGACCTGGCCTGGACCGCTATCGGTGAAGCCATAGACTCGGCAAAAACCAGGTTTAAATAAATTTTCACATTTACCAGTCACACCATGCAAGAGTGGCGCATCTCGGAAATGAATTACCCGGCTTAAGTGCCATCATCATGAATGGACGTATCTATGGGCCAAAGCCACCCATCCCTCAAAATACGGTTATCTCATACAGAGTGCGGGGCACACCAGCAGAAGAGTTTTTTTCTTCTGCTGGTGCTTCTTACCCTCACTCTTTTACTTGCCCGCCCTCTGTATGCCGCTGAAGCGGTTGAGATTGTGGTTTCCGGCATCGAGGGCGCAGCACTCAAAAATGTGCAAGCGGCACTCACCCTCCCCTCAGGAGTAGTACGCGAAGGGGTTGTGCAACAACTCTGGCTTCAACGTTTTGCACAGCAGACTGACGAGATAGCAAAGAGGGCCCTGGAGCCTTTTGGCTACTACAACGCCACCGTTACGACAACAATTGAACCGGCCGGTGCCGGCTATCATCTGCTGGTCAAGGTTGAGCCGGGACAAGCGGCGCTCCTGACGACCGTGAGTGTGGACGTAACCGGTCCTGGGAGCGCGGAAACAGTTCTGCGGAAACTGGTTGCTGCATTCCCCCTCCAGCCGGGACAGGTGTTGCTGCATAGTGATTATGAGGCGGCCAAGGAGCATTTGAAATCGGCGGCCAATGACCTCGGCTATCTGGATGCCGACTTTTCACGGCATGAAATCCGCGTCTCTCGTCTGGGAACTACAGCCACGATTGAACTGCTTCTGGAGACAGGCGAGAAGTTTCATTTCGGTCCAACCAGCATCCAGGGTGCTAACGACTTTCCGCAAAGCTATCTGCGCCGCCATCTTGCCTACCGTGAGGGTGATGATTTTTCTTTTGCCGATCTCGGTGAAACACAGCGCAACTTCACCAATTCCGAGCGCTTCAAAGAGGTAATTATCACGCCGGAAAGACAGGACGCCGCAGCGTCCATAGTCCCGATAGCCGTTAAACTTAAAGCCGCTCCGCGCATAACTGTACGACCAGGCATCGGCTACGGTACCGACACCGGCGCACGCTTCACCGTCAACTACCGTGACCTGAACGCATTTCATCGTGGCCACGAGTTTTACGCAAATCTCTACCTTGCCGAACGGCTGCAGGGGATGGCAACACGCTATGTCATACCCAGTCCGAAGGATATCAGAAGTTACACAACGCTGCTGCTGAACCTGCAGCGGGAGGATTACTCCAGCTATTCAAGCCAGATAGCTGCTGTGGGTCTTGAACGCACACGAAGTCTGGGCAAGGGGAAACTGGGCGCCGCCTACATAACGGCACAATACGAAGACTATACCGTAGGCGACCAGAGCGCCATCTCACGCTTTCTACTGCCGGGACTCCGCTTTTCCCACGACCGCTTCGATGATCCGGTACGTCCGAAACGGGGGTTCCACTACGGCCTCAATCTGCGCGGCACCCACCAGGCGCTCGGTTCAGACACGGCACTGCTCCAGCTACTGGCCGAGGGAACCTATCTTGTCCCCCTGCCCTGGAGTCTTTCCCTCCGCACAAGCGCAAAAACCGGGACAACCCTGCTGAGCGATCCGTTAAAAGACATTCCGGCTTCGCTGCGCTTCTTTGCCGGTGGTGATCAGAGTGTGCGCGGTTATGCCTACAGATCACTGGGCCCGACCGATGCTACAGGTAAAGTCGTTGGGGGCAAACAGCTCTTTAACGGCACTGTCGAACTGGAGCGGTCTCTCTTCGCCGACTGGGGTGCCTCCGTTTTTTATGATGCCGGCAACGCTTTTAATTCGTTATCCTCCTTCCGTCTTTTCCAGGGAGCCGGCGTCGGCCTTCACTACTACACTCCGGTCGGGGCACTGAACCTCTCTCTGGCCCGACCCATCGGAATCGACACCCCCTCCTTCCGTATCCACCTTACCGTCGGGTTCCAGTTTTGAACCGGTTGACACGTTACAGCCTGATTGTTCTATTCGTGCTGCTGCCGGTGCTGGCGGCGCTAGGGTTCGTTGCCTGGGCCACCGCCACGACCCAGGGGAGTCGCTGGCTGCTGCAATCCATTCCATCCCTGACTGGAGTATCTTTCTCAGCCCGGACCATTGAGGGAAAAATTTCTGATCGCCTGCTCCTCAACGGGGTGAAGCTGGTTATCGACCAACAACGGATTGAAATAGACAGGGTCGAACTGCGCTGGAAACCGCTTCTGCTGCTGACAGGTACAGTCGGCATCAATGGGCTCACCCTCAACGGGGTCCGAGTTCAGGACAACACTCCTGCTGACGGCAAACCGCCGCTTCTTGAGTGGCCTCGTGCTTCTCAGCGAACCAGACTGTTGAATGGAGTCATCGAACGGTTGCAGGTGACCGGACTGAACTACCGCCGTCTGGATGAGAACATCCTGACAGACTCATCCATGACCGCCTCCGTATCCTGGGATGATGGCACACTTACGCTGAAAGAGTTGACGGCGCGATCCGCTGCGGGACGGGTGAACGGCACCATCTCGGCTGGATTCGCACACCCTTCCATTGCGGCAGACCTCACCTTTACAGCATTTGAACCGGTGGAGGGAATGGATCGGCTGCGACTGCGATTACGTCCCGGCAAAAGTGCTGGTGACGAGTCGCTGGGCGCATCAGTTACGCTTGAGGGCAATACTGGAGTAAGGAAGTTGCTGGAGCTGAGCGGTGACGTTGGCATGGCCGGTCAGGCCATAAATCTGCGTCGGCTGCGCCTGAACAGAACGGGCCAAAAAGGAGAGATCAGCGGTAATGGCTCCCTTGACTTCCAAGGAAGTGGTCCAATCCTGAAACTACGCATCGGGGTGGCCTCACTTGACCTTGCTCCCCAGCTGATGAGCACAACCAACATCTCCGGCACAATAACTTTCATTGGGAACACAGACAGTTACCGAGGCGATTTAAAGCTTGACAACAACGGTGGTGGATGGCGAACTCTGGCCGTCACAGCCGCCTATGAAGGAAACCGTGACGGTTTGAAACTGGCGCCGGTGGCCGCTTCTGTACTCGATGGCTCTCTGGCTGGAAACCTGCATTTTGATTGGCGCAACGGCTTCAAAGTGGCTGGGGACATCAGCGGCAGGAATCTGAATCCGGCCAGGCTTGATCCGGAATGGGAGGGGTTGGTAAACTTCAACGCCAGCGGCAGTTTTGGGCGGGACAGTGAAAACAAAACTACCGGCAAGATACGTGGTGTCCTCCTGGACAGCCGTCTCCATGGGCATAAGCTGACCGGTGAACTGCAAGCGGACATCGCCGGGGATAATATTTTATTGTCCAGCTTGAAGCTCCATGGAAAAGGCTTCGACCTTCAGGGTTCCGGTGATCTGACGCAGCGACTGGCATTTGATGCACGGATTACCGATTTGTCACGACTTGTTCCGCAGGCGAGCGGAAGCATCCGGGCCGGAGGCTGGCTGCGCTGGCGCGACCGGCAACTGAGCGGTGCCGTTACCGGCACGGGGAAAAAACTTGCCTTCGCCGGAACCCGGCTAGCGACCGCCAATCTGGATGCCCGCCTCTATGAAGGGGCAGCGCACCCGTTTAAAGTATCAGCCACACTGCTGGAACTGACCCATGAACAGTACGGATTACAAGCGGTACATCTTTCGGCGCAGGGGACGCTGCAACAACATAAGATTGATGCAACGCTGAGTTCAGGACGTGCATCAGCACATCTGACCGTAGCTGCCGGTTATGATGCCGGTGTCTGGAGTGGAGAATTATCCCGATTGGCAGGCCGTGACGGCGTCGGTCCGTGGACCATGGTCCGGCCGACAAGGTTCAGCATCAGCAGCAAACAACTCACCCTGGCGCCAACCCGGCTCACCTCCGGGGCGGCTGAGCATCTGGAGGTCGGCGGCAACCTGACCATCGAGCCATTGCTTGGTGAGGTCAGCGCCCGGTGGAACAACCTCGACATTGCCCGCCTCAACCAATGGCTCCCGCATGGCACAAGCCTGAAAGGACGCATCAGCGGCCAAACGGCCGGAACATTCCTGCCGGATAAACGCTTCAACCTCGACGGCAATGCCGAACTTTCAGGTGGGACTTTGTTCCGCACAAGCCCTGAGGGTGAATTCAACATCGCCCTGACATCGGCAAAAGCCTCATGGGGCTGGCGCGGAGAGAAGCTTGACGGCACCATTGAGCTCGTAATGGCTGAATACGGCAAGGCGCACGCCAGCTTCCAGCTCCCGATCCCTGCTGTTTTACCGCTGGCTGTCAATACCGGGGGACGGATCCAGGGAACGCTGGTCGGGCAGGCCAGGGAAAAAGGGTTGGTTACAGCTCTGTTCCCGAAGATGGTGCAGGAAAGTTTCGGGGAATTGAATGTCGATATCAACCTGGGAGGAACCTGGGAGCAGCCCGACATCTCAGGAAATCTGAAACTGGCCAGGGCCGGAGCTTACCTCCCCGATGCCGGCATCCATCTAAAGGATATCGAGCTTACCGCCCGCCTTGAAAAAGATCTGATAAGGATCGATTCGTTCAGGGCTGTTTCCGGGCCCGGGCATCTTGAGGGGACGGCGCTCATTACCCTGAAGGGGGCTCAGGTAACCGCTTACCGCGGCACGATCAACGGTGAAAACTTTCAGACCGTCCATCTCCCCGAACTCCAGGTTCTGGTCACACCAAAGCTCACTTTTTCAGGAGATACCCACAAGCTTACCGTGCGTGGCGATCTGCTGCTGCCTAAGGTACAGATCGCTACCGCCCAGTCACGGAATGCGATAGCACCGAGCAGTGATGTCGTTTTGGAAGGGAGGGAGCCACTAACGTCACATAGTAACCTTCCGACTCTGGACGTCCGGATCAGGGTACGTCTCGGTGAACAGGTTTTCGTCAAGAGCGGCGGAATTGATGCCCAACTGGGTGGAACAGTGGATCTGTCATTCAACCGTCTCGACAACATCACCAGCGCGGGTGAAATAAAGGTTATCAAGGGACGCTACCAGACCTACGGGGTTAATCTTGAAATAGTCCGTGGGCGCCTGTTCTTTGCCGGAGTCCCCATGGATAGTCCAACCCTGGATTTCCTGGCGTTGCGCACCATCGGCGACGTGCAGGCCGGTGTGACAGTGTCAGGAACTCTCAGAAAACCGGTGACCAGGCTTTACTCCCAACCGCCAATGCCGGACGTTGATATACTTGCATATATAGTCCTCGGCCACCCCCTCGGCAACAGTGGTGAACAGGCCGGCATCATGACCCAGGCTGCCGGTGCCCTGCTCACTTCCGGCCAGGCAGTGGTCGTGCAGCGGCAGATCAAAAACTATCTCGGCTTAAGCACCCTTGATATCCAGAGCGGAATCGGTGTGGGCGCGCCAACAAGCACTTACAAGCCGCTCCAGTCCGCCGCGGCGGAAAGCCAGCAACCGGGCGTCAGCGAAACGATTCTCACCGTGGGCAAGTATTTGACACCGCAGCTCTATATCAGTTACGGCAAATCGCTCTTCAGCGGAAGTAATCTATTCCGCATACGCTATGATATCTACAAGCAGTGGCAGATTGAAACGCAGACCGGCAGCGAGAGCGGCGTCGACCTCTTCTACAAACTGGAGTTCAAATAACCTGGATATTGCCATACTACAACAAATAAGAGACCGCTTTTCTGCCCTGTAATTAAGTATTATAACCCCAAAATAGCGGGGTCTCTGGTGTTGACAGGGCAGCTAACCCGGATATAATTTGTATCTCCATATGGAGTTACAATCCCGTAAGTTAATCGCCAGGAGCCTTGGATGCAAAAAATACGATACGCCTCCCTGCTGCTTGCGATTTTTACCAGTTTGCTCCCCGCTCCGGCCCAGGCAGTAAACTGGGTGATGCTGCATGGCACGGAAGCTGACAAAGCCCCGCTGATCCGCCCCTTTGGCAATGTTATATTAGACTACCAACACACAGACGACACCCGTATTCCGGCAGGCCCGTGGCTTAACCAAAAAGCCGTGTATAACCAGATTGGTCCCAGCCTTGAATCTTCATCACAGTTAACCCTACGCAAGATTCAACTCGGAGCCCGCGGTGCCCTGCCCGACCCACGTTTCAACTATCAGGTCCAGGCCCAGGCCGGTGACAATGACGTTACCGGTATTGACTCAGGAAACCGGGTCCGTCTTCTTGACGCAAGTCTCACTGTGAGCATCATTCCTCACGCACGCCTCCGCGTGGGAATGTTCAAATATCCAGGTGCAGAAGAAGGTTTACAGTCTAATGTACTTGGATCCTACATCAACCTGAGCAACATGGGCAATCAACTGCTTCAGGAACGCTTCTACGACAACGACGGCAGCAACCCGCATAATTCAAATATTCCCGGAGCCGGCAGCACTTTTCGGGATATTGGCGCCATGCTCTTTGATACCTTCCGCAGCGATTCATGGGAACACACCTATGCGCTTATGGTCGGCAACGGTCGCGGCATCAGCACCGGTTCCGGCAGCCCCGGCCAGGATCTGTACCTTTACTGGTCATCCGAGTATGTTTTTTCCGGCAAAGGAGTGAAGCAGGAGGGAATAAAGCTTTTTACCTGGTTGCAGGATGGCGAGCGGACTCTTAAAACCGGTGTCCTGCAAACGGAACAGAGCTTTGAACGCACCCTTGTTGGCGGCGGCGCTACCTATCGTCAGGGGGACATCCGGGCTACCGGGGAGATGGTCAAGGCCAAAGGCATGATTCCCAACAGTACTGACTCGGGTGGAGTACCCGGCACACTAAACAACGCAGGCACCCAGGTTTCATCCTACAACCTGCTTCCGGAAGAAGAGGCTATTGGCTGGTACATCGACCTCGGCTATCAAGTTTTACCAGCGTGGTGGCTCGATGCGCGCTACGACCGCTTGGATCGCGGCACAAAAAACAACAGTAACGAACGGCGCTTTACAACCCTCACTCTGGGAACCCATTACTTCTTTACCCCCACGACCAGAGCAATGATCAACTATGAAATACGAAAAAACAAAGCTACCTATCTGGCAGATGACACCCCGCAGAATCTCCTGTTACACAGTTACGACAACCGGCTCTCAATGCAGCTTTTCTGGATGTTTTAAAACTTTTGCATAACACGCTGCTAAAAAACACCATGGATCTCAATAAGACACCCCCTCAAGCAGGAACACACCTATTCCAGAATATCCAGTACCAGCTTGTACTTAGGATCCTCCCAGTAGTTAACATCGATGATTGAAGAGGCGTTGTCCAGAAGCTTGCGGCAGTCTTCACTTAAATGGCGTAAGTGCGCTTTTTTCCCCACCTTGGCGTACCGTTCCGTAAGCTTGTTCAGCGCTTCGATTGCGGAATGGTCAATCACTCGTGATTCCTCAAAGTCGATTATGATTTCATCCGGGTCATTGAGCACGTCAAACTTCTCCTGAAATACCGCAACGGAACCAAAGAACAGCGGGCCGTATATGTGATAATGCTTGGCACCGTTCTCATCAATATGCTTCCTGGCCCGAATCCTCGTAGCATTTTGCCAGGCAAAAACCAATGCAGAGATCACAACACCGATAATAACGGCCACCGCCAGATTATGAAAAACAACTGTTACACCTGCAACCACTATCATGACAAAAACATCAGCAGCAGGGACTTTGCTGATGATCCTCAGACTTGCCCATTCAAAGGTGCCGATGGCAACCATGAACATGAGGCCGACCAGCGCTGCCATGGGTATTTTTTCTATCAACGGCGCGCCTACCAGTATAAAGAGCAGCAGTGCGACGGCTGCCACTGTTCCCGACAAGCGTTTCCTTCCACCTGAACTGACGTTGATGATGCTCTGCCCTATCATGGCACACCCACCCATGCCGCCAAAGAATCCGGTGACCACGTTGGCCGTACCCTGCGCCATACATTCCTTGTTGCCACGCCCGCGGCTTTCGGTCATCTCGTCAACGACAGTCAGAGTCAGCAGGCTCTCAATCAGACCCACCAGCGCCATGATCAGCGAATAGGGAAAGATGATCCTGATGGTGTCAATGTTTAGAGGGACGGACGGGAGATGAAACTGGGGGAATCCACCGGAGATTGAAGCGATATCACCGACGGTTCGCGTTGGAATGCCGAAATAGATAATGACTGCAGATACGCTTACAATGGCTGCAAGCGATGCGGGTACAGCTTTAGTGACCTTGGGCAGTAAATAGATGATAGCCATTGTTGCCAGCACAAAGCCGAGCATCGTCCAAAACGGCCTGCCGCTTAACCAACTCATGGTGTCGCCAGGACCGGCGACCTTGAATTGCTCAAGCTGTGACATGAATATGACAATCGCCAGGCCATTGACAAAACCGAACATGACCGGGTGAGGCACCAGCCGGATGAATTTGCCGAGACGAAGAATGCCTATACAAATCTGAATGATCCCCATCAGGACGACGGCGGCGAACAGGTATTCCACACCATGTCTGGTTACCAGGCTGACGACAACGACGGCTATGGCCCCGGTTGCTCCGGAAATCATGCCGGGTCTCCCCCCGAACAGTGCTGTAATCAGACCGATTATGAAGGCGGAATAAAGACCGATCAAGGGGCTTACATTGGCGATAAGAGAGAAGGCTATTGCTTCGGGGACCAGAGCGAGGGCGACAGTCAGTCCGGACAGGATTTCGTTTTTGGCATTGAGTTGCGAGTTTTTACATGTTTCAATAAATGTCATCTGCTTCCTTTTTCAGTTCGTACGCGATGAATTGACCTTTGCAAACAACAAGGGAAACCGAATACCGAGACGCACATCAACAGGTCGCGTGGACAATCTCCACCGTCTTATAGTTAATGAATGAATCCGGTCCTTCACAATTTCTGGCTGATTACCGCTAAGGTGATTAGTTTGATGTGCAGAAATGTTTCTGGAGGCTGTTACTTCCTGCCATGCAGTGGACGTGCCGGGGGAACACTGATTAAGAAGGGTTAGAGCGATACAGAATTTACGTTCGAATTTATACCTTATTGAGGCGAGGAAGACAAGGGTTGCCTGTGGTAATTCCCTGTTGTATTGTAAGGTTCCCGCCAAGAGAAGAGATAATCGCTAAAAAGCAAACTAAAGGCTACCCGCATGGAATTTGGACTTCTGAAAGACATAGTGCTGCTGCTCGGACTGGCGTTGTTTACCCTGATTCTGTTCCGTCAGTTCAAGATTCCATCTATCATTGGTTTTCTTGCCACCGGAATTATTGCCGGGCCTCATGCCTTGGGTTTTGTCAACAATATCCATGAAGTGGAACAGATGGCGGAAATTGGCGTCGTCCTCCTCCTTTTCACCATCGGTATAGAGTTTTCGCTCAAAGAACTGCTTCGAATCCGCGATCTCGTGCTCTGGGGAGGGGGAATCCAGGTTGGGCTCACCATCGGGCTTGTGGCCGTGGTCTCTTTATTACTAGGCTTCACTCCGGCACAGTCTGTTTTTTTCGGTTTTCTCGTATCCCTGTCAAGTACCGCCATACTGATGAAACTCCTTATGGACGCCGGTGAAATGGACACGCCACACGGCAAAGCGGCCCTTGGCATACTCATATTCCAGGATCTGTGCGTTGTCCCGCTGATGCTCTTTGTGCCGTTCCTTGGTGGGGCCGGCAGCGGCATTGCAGGCATTGCAATTGTCTCTGCAAAAGCGCTGGTTGTCGTTGTAATCGCACACTTCGGCGCGCGCTTCGCCGTGCCGTGGATATTCAGCCAGGTTGTCCGCACCAGAAGCAGGGAACTTTTCATTCTCACCATTATCTTTATCGGCTTCGGCACCGCCTGGCTTACCGCAATGGCAGGCCTCTCCCTTGCCCTTGGTGCCTTCATAGCAGGTCTGGCAATTTCCGAATCAGAATACAGTCATCAGGTAATGGGAGATATCATCCCTTTCCGGGACGCATTCTTGAGCCTGTTCTTCATCTCAGTCGGAATGCTCCTTGATCCGGTATTTATTCTGTCCAATCCGCTTGTTATCTTGGCTGTTGTGGCGCTTATCGTCAGTATCAAGTTCGTCGTCGCAGCAGGAGCAGCGCTGGCGTTAAGGTTCCCGGTACGGGTGGCATTAACCAGCGGCCTTATCCTGGCACAGGTTGGCGAATTCGCCTTTGTCCTTTCCCATGCCGGAATGAAATATGGCCTTCTCACCGAGAAAACGTATCAGGTGTTTCTCGCTTCATCAGTCGCTACAATGGCGCTTACCCCACTCTACCTCACGTTTGCCTCTCCCATTGCGGAAAGAGTTGCAGCGATACTCCACCGACTGCTTCCATCATTCCTCCTGAAAGGGAGCAGAACCACCGGCGTGAGCCACGCCCGCTTTCCGATGGAAGGTCATGTCATAATTGTCGGGTATGGGGTAAACGGCAAAAATGTTGCAAAAGTCCTCACCGGCAATGGCATCCACTATATTGCCATCGAGGCGAATCATTTGACGGTAAAGAGCGAGAGGAAAAAGGGGATTAAAATCATCTTCGGCGATGCGTCACGTCCGGAAACGCTGGAGCATGCCCATATCAATAAGGCGCGTATCATGGTTGTAGCCATCTCGGATGCAACAGCAACACGGCGGCTCGTCTCCCAGGCACGGAGCATGAATAAAAACGTCCACCTTATCGTGCGAACCCGCTACATAACAGAAATGGAACCGTTGTATGCTCTCGGAGCGAATGAAGTTATCCCAGAAGAGTTTGAGACATCAATCGAGATTTTCTCCCGGGTCTTGAGAAACTATCTTGTTCCTCATGACCGGATAGAGGAGTGTATCGGAGAGATTCGCAAAGATTCGTACCAGATGTTCCGCTCAATGAGCCGCCGCAACAGCCATGCTGTCGGTATCTCAAGCTACCTGGCCGGCTCCGAGTTGATAACCTGCAGAGTTCAAACAGGTTCCGCCGTCGAAGGCTCCGTTCTCCATGACGGACTGATCAAGGGAAATTCCGGGGCAACCATACTCGCAATAAAGCGTGGTGATGAGGTCGTATCCAATCCGGACTCTGCATGGCAACTGCAAGCGGAAGATGTTGTTCTGCTGCTGGGAAATCCTCAGCAGCTTTCAGTTGCGTCTACGCTCTTCGATCCTTCAAACTAAAAGAGGTAGTTCTGCCAGCCTGAATATTCAGACAGCCATCCTTCTTACCCAAGAGTCTCTTTCCACGTCGTAAGTCCGCGCATGATCATCTCTATCGCAAATGTCCCGACAACGAGCGCCGTAACACGTCCGGCGATATCAATGTATCGCTGGACGAGCTCCTCATTGCGCACCACAACGTAGTCATGGATATACTTCAAAAGAATCATCAGGCTCACACTGGCCAGAACAGCAACTATGATGGAAAAAACCGCCGTGACATGGGTTAAACGTTTCCCTACCACAATACTGGCGCCAATGGTTCCGGGCCCGATCATGAGTGGCATGGCGATAGAACCGGCGATGTGCTGAGACTCACCCCGCAGCCCTTTTATCGCCGCATTGCCTTCAAAAACAAAGCGGAGCGCAATCAGCAAAAACACAACGCCGCCGAACACCTGAAACGAGGCGAATTCTGCTTGCAGGAGAACCCGGAACATGACATCCCCCAGCACGGCGGCAACTGAAAACACGACGATGCTGATGATTCCCGCCCTTAGTACCACATTGCGAAAAGTGGGGATGGGCAGTTTGTCATATACGTCAATCATATACACAACCATCAGGAATGGATTAAGCAGCATGAACAGCAGTGTCGTTGAACGGATAAATTCCAGCATGATCCCTCGTTCCATTTAAATAATCAAAATATGTGACAGCAAAACGTGGTGCCGAGCGATTGAAAGGAGAAGCCATTACCCTTACCCCTCCGCCCCTTTAAGGTAAACTGTGCGGATTGGAAAGGGAATTTCTATACCCTCATCACGATAGCGCTTATGCAGCCTTTTTACGAATTCGTGTTTAACGAGATATTGATCAACAAACTCCTGACAGCGAAGGATCACCGTAAAGTTAATACTGGAGTCGGCAAAAGTGTGATAACGGATGAACGGTTCAAATCCATCGACACCTCCCTGAACATCCTTCAGCGCTTCACGTGCTACTTCGACGGTTATCCGTTCAACCTTTTCCAGATCGCTGTCGTAACTTACGCCAACCGGGACCAGCAACCCCATATCGGTATCCGGGAGCTGGAAATTAGTGACAATTGCCCCTGCCAGCTTTGAATTGGGTATCAGTACCAGGTTGTTGGCAAGAGCGCGGATCAACGTGTTGCGCCAGGTTATATCGGTGACATACCCCTCCTCACCTCCGCTCAGGCGGATGTAATCGCCCTGGCGAATCTGCCGTGTGGCGATTATTTGCAGTCCGGAAAAGATATTGGAGAGCGTATCCTGTAGCGCCAATGCCACAGCAAGACCACCAACACCGAGAGCCGTCAGCATCGGGGTAATGGATATACCAAGTGACTGTAGAATAATTAACACACCAAGGGAAAATGCTGTAACCTTCGCCAGGTTGGTGAAAATAGAGGGGGATGGAAGCACGGCTTTTCTGGCGTAATGCAAGACAAAACCCGCTGACAGGCGCATCATCAGAACAGTCACCAGCGTAAGAAAGGCAACCAGGATCAGCTTGCCGGCAATTTCCTGCGCTCGTTCGGTAATGGGGAGGTGCAGAGATGCACCGTATATTCCCGCCAAGAGACAGGAATAAAAGACAAGCCCCTTGAGTGAACTAATCACAATATCGTCACCCTCCCAGGAAGTGTGACGCGTCAGAACTCCGAGTCTACGCAGCACGAAACGCTCCATGACAAGGCCAACAACAGCACTGACGATTAAGTATCCGCCCGCTGTAAGCAGTATATCTAACGTAAACATCGATATTATTTCTTGTATCCCTCTCAACATAACTTAAACCCTTTTCTATACATACGCCCAACAGTCTGACATTCTGAAGTACGGATCAAGCCAATACTTTGTACCAGACATTCATGCTCTCCAGGCTACCGAAGATATTAGTATTATTGGTAAGGGTACCGCCAAAATGATAGCCGTTCCGGGCAAAGGTGATGTTCATGCCATAGGAGTATGCACGGGCAATGGTATAGAGCGACGTAATGCCGCGCGCTGACATAGCCGTTTCCATCTGTTGCAGCAGATGCAGGGCAAGACCGTGACTGCGGTGTTCCGGCAGTGTTGCAAAATCGGTCATCTCCACCGAGGATGAGCTGAGATCAATTTCGGCGGAAGAGAGCGCGGCAATTGTCTCGCCCTTCCAGGCGCCAAAAAAAATGGTGTTGCCGCTCATCGCGGTACGAAGAAAACCTGGATCATGAATCGGAAATGGATAGGTGGCAAAGACCTCTCGGTAAACCTCTGCCATCCCTCCAGCGTCCTCCTCACAGGCAACCCGCAAGCCAAAGTCCTCGTGGAGCGGTGTAAGAGCGTACGCCGGTTCCTGAACTTTGGCAGCCGTCAGAACATCCTTTACAAGCTGCGGTTGCGGCTCAACCTTGCGCTCAGTCGTGAAATATTTCCCCATAAAACAGGCGGCTGCACCATCCGGGAAAAACCCCGGTATGGACGCTTCTGATTCGTACCCGGCAGCGATGAAACGCTCTATGCTCCATCTCGGTACTTTGGCAAAAACTTTCGAGTAGCCGCATGATATGGCCAGCTGGTCCAACTGATCCACAATGCCCGGAGCATCATCCTGATGGAGTTTCATCAGATATATCCGAGCATTGGCAGGACCATGCTGGATCGTAGAGCGGCCTATCGTTTCGATAACATCAGTCATTGTTCCTCCGTTTCATGCGGTTATTGTCCTCCGGGGTGAGCGAAATATCTTCATCGAAGTCGGACAGCAGTCGCTCGATACCCACCGCTGCATACTCCTCGGTTCCTTCCATGTTCAGTTCAAGACGGCAGTCGGCGCAATTCCGATCGCAAAAAATCGGCTGATAGTTATCCGGTTCCTGATAGGTGGTAATAACCCCCTCATAGTTACGCAACACCACCTTATTTGTTGCAAGAGTGATGAGGTAATTGGGCATGACCGGGATCTTACCACCGCCACCAGGGGCATCAATCACGTAGGTTGGGACAGCAAAGCCGCTGGTATGACCGATGAGACTTTCCATAATCTCCATCCCCTTCCCCACCGGAGTTCGGAAATGAGACAGCCCCTCCGAGAGGTCGCACTGATAGAGGTAGTAGGGGCGTATCCGATTCTCCACCAGTCGCTGCACCAACGTCTTGATAATCATTGGACAGTCGTTGACCCCTGCCAGCAGAACTGTCTGGTTCCCAAGCGGGATACCGATGTTTGCCAGCTTGGAGATAGCCTCCTTTGCCGAAGTGGTAATCTCACGGGGATGATTGAAATGGGTGTTAAGCCACAGTGGATGATGTTTTTTGAGGACCTCAAGCAGGCTGTCGGTAATTCGATAGGGAAGAACGACCGGCATACGGCTACCGATACGAATGACCTGGACATGTGGAATAGCGCGCAGCTCGCCGAGAATCCAATCCAGGTATTCATCGGAAAGCATGAGCGGATCTCCGCCTGACAGGAGTACATCACGCACAACCGGTGTGTTGCGGATATAATCAAGTCCCTGGGTAATCTCTTCCTTGCTCGGTATCGAGTCGTGATCCCCAACTTTTCGCTTGCGGGTGCAATGACGACAGTACATTGAACAGACATTACTGATGTGGAACAGTACCCGGTCAGGATAGCGATGGGTGATTCCGGGCGCCGGGCTGTCAGCATCTTCGTCAAGCGGGTCCGCGTGATCACATGAGCTCACCTCCAGCTCATGCGGGGATGGAAACGACTGACGAAAGACCGGATCGTCGGAATAATTATTTCTGTCAATCAACGAAAGATAGTAGGGAGTAATGGACAGCGGAAATTTTGCAATAGTCTCCTCAAGCCCCGCCTTCTCTTCAGCGGAAAAGGAGATACCCAGCAGTCGCTCGAAAGTCTCTATGTCATGGATTGAGTGCCGTAACTGCCACTTCCAATCCTTCCAGTTTGAGATGCCGCTACTCTTACCGATTTTTTTGGCGATGTTCTCTTGTTTCTTTGTATAGATTGTCATTACGTCTCCTTTTAGCACGTTGAATTTGCGTTTTTTTCGCCTAAAGCGTTTAAGCTCTTCATCCGGACGGTTGTCGGTGTAAGCTCCATGAAAGCCACTGGCATCTGTCACCACGGCATTTACAAGCACTTTATTTCCGCTTTTTCACTTTGTGGGTTGTATGTCCTTTTTTATTCTTTTTTGCTTTGTGCGACTTAACAGCCTTCTTCTTATGTTTGCTCCTGGTTTTTGCTTTCTTGCTATGCTTTTTACGTTGTTTCTGCAGAGCCTTGTACTTCCGCATTTTGGCAGCAGAAATTCTGGCCTGTTCAATGCGTAGATTGTCCAGCAACTCATGCGTAACGAGCTGTTTGGGATCAGCCTTTTTAGCGGCTTCAAGATATATTCGAGCCATTTTAAGTTTGCCTGTCTCCAGATAGACCCTTCCCATCCCATTCAACGCTTTTGCATGGTCACTCTTCAAAGCGAGAGCCTTCTGATATTCGTCTAGAGCAGCATCGTAGTTTTTCCTGAAATCATACATAAGCCCGAGCTTGAAATGACTGTTAGGGTTGTCAGGATAAAGCTCAACCTCCTCCTTAATGAGGGAATAAAGCTCATCGTGCTTACGCAGTTTTACATATACTGCGGTCAGAGAATTCCGTGCAGATGTATCGGTATTATTCTGTAGGAGAACTGCTTTGTACTGCTCGCCCGCTGCATTCCAATCATGTTTTTTCAGGTACAGCGCGGCAAGTTCCTTGTGAGCTTCGACGTTGTCAGAAGCAAACTTGATCGACTCCAGATACTCCGAAATAGCTTCCTGTGATTTGCCATCCCGTTCATAGGCCCGCGCCAGTTTGAAGTGCAGCAGGGGATTGTCGCCATACACTTTCAGTACTTCCCGGTATTCATTGATGGCGAGTGAAAAATCACCTCGCAACGTGTAGATGTCAGCAAGACGTCTTCGTGCATCACCATTCGCCGGGTCCTGCTTCACCACGAAGCGAAACTGTTCCTCCGCATCATTCAATTTTCCTTGCCGCTCGTAGAGTAATCCCAGCGTGTAGCGTTTTTTGCTATTCGTTGTGTCAATACAAAGCATCTGCCGATATGCATCAATGGACTTTACATCATTTCCTGCAGCCATATTTTCATCAGCCACCCTTTGCAACTCATCGTAGCGCTTACTGCGCCATTTTTTAACAAGACGCCCTGGCTTCCCATCCGGACACAACCGGAGCACACGCTCCTCCTGATATATCAGTTCATCCCCCATAAGGTTTGAAAGTGCAGGGACAATTGCCTCCGCCTGAGAACATCGGGCCACCTGGTCATCCGCCAATGCAATGCCACCGGTGAAACATGTCATCATAATGACTAAAAGAATTTTTATAGTAGTATACATCCGGATTCCCTTTATATTTTGCTCTGTTAATAGCAGCACTTCATGCTGAACAACAGCAAGTGGCATACTAAAGTAAGTTTTATGAGTGTTGGGGACCACTGACAAGCTGTGAATTACTGAGGCGTGCGAACAGTCACTCTCTATTGATCCATGAGGAGAGATAGTGTTCCACTTTGGAAGAAACTTAATTTGTATTTGCTGCTATCAGGTGTGGGCCCGCCGAGTCACTACAGAAAAACATATTCTGAACTCGTTGGAATTTAAATAGTCAGTATTCAAGACATTAAATTGAACAATAAAATTGTTTGCGTTTCAAATTATTTTTAATGCATATTATATGCAAATAGATCAGTTGTCAACCTTTCTATAACTGAGACACAGGCAACCACGCGAAACATCAACGTTTATAGTCACCTTGCAAGGGATTTACAGCTACAGACAGACATTCAGTCAAAGTTGGCATAATAAGCTTCAGGCTGAGTTTTCAGAGGAGGGTTATGAAGAGTGTAGAAAGGTGCAGAAAGACAGGACAAAGCAGATTTTATAGCTTAGGAGTAACGAGGGAAGGAATCAAAACTTTACGCGAGGATCAAGCGCATCCCTGACACCTTCGCCAAGCAGATTATAGGCAAGCACGGTCACAAGAATAGCCAGCCCGGGAAAGAGAGATAACCACCAGGCAAATTCAATATAGTCCTTGCCGGACGTGAGAATATTACCCCAGCTAGGGGTCGGTGGCTGAACTCCTATGCCGAGGAAAGACAGAGCCGATTCTGTCAGTATCGCACCGGCAACGCCAAGTGTTGCAGCAACCAGGACTGGTGAGATTGCATTGGGAAGAATGTGACGAAAAATAATGCGGCTGTTGGAACAGCCTATACAGCGTGCCGCCAGAATATAGTCCATTTCGCGAATAGAGAGCGTTTCGGCCCGCACGAGTCGCGCCACTCCCATCCAACCGGTCAGACCGATAACCATCATGATGTACCAGATCGATGGTTCCAGAAACGTAATTATAGCCAGAATCAGAAAGAAGGCAGGAAAACAGAGCATTATATCAACCAACCTCATAAGGGTGGCATCAACAAGACCGCTATAGTACCCCGAAGCAAGCCCGACCACCGTTCCTATTGAAACCGCAATCCCCACAGCGACAAAACCAACCTTGAGTGAAACCCGCGCCCCATAAATAACCCTACTGAGAACGTCCCTGCCAAGCTCATCCGTACCGAACCAGTGCTGCCACGAGGGGGGAGTAAGAACGTGCCAGGCGTTGATAGCGCTTGGGTCATACGGAGAAATCAGCGGTGCCAGCAGCGATACAACAAAAAGGGCCACCACGACACAGCCGCCAATCAGAGCTAGTCTATTACGCCTGAAGCGCGGCCAGAAGACTGAATATGCATATGAATGTTTGATGTCCATACCTACCCTTCTCCGTGCCTGATACGAGGATCAGCCAGGGCATAACAGAGGTCCGCAATCAGATTGCCAAGAAGTGTCAGAAAGGCGCCAATAACCAGAATTCCCATGACTACCGGGTAGTCACGCGACATGACCCCCTGGTAAAAAAGCTGCCCCATGCCCGGAATTGCAAAAATGGTTTCAAAAATGACACTACCGCCGATCAGGCCGGGAATTGAAAAACCGAGCAACGTGATTAATGGCAGGAGTGCATTACGCAGAGCATGTTTGTAAATCACCACCCGCTCTGGAAGTCCTTTGGCACGGGCGGTCGTAATGTAATCCTGGCTGATTACATTGAGCATGGCAGAGCGCATATAGCGGGAGAGCCCGGCAAGACTTCCAAAAGAGGCGACCATTACCGGCATAACCAGATGTTTTGCCATATCCAAAAGATAGCGCCCTGTCCCCCATGAATCACTCCCCAGCGTATGCAGACCAGAGATAGGTAACCACCCCAGCCTTACGCCGAAGAAATACATAAGCAGCAATGCCAGCCAGAAGGTCGGCACGGCGAAACCGATAAAAACGAAAGCAGTTATTCCCTTGTCAAGCCACGTGTCACGACTGGTAGCGGCAAGAATTCCAATAGGAATTGCCAAGCCGAATTCAAGCAGCAAAGCGATAACGTTCAAAGAGATGGTTACCGGCAGACGTTCCTTTATTTTGTCCAGCACCGGCCTGCCATCAGATGAAAAAGAGCGCCCCAGATCAAGCCGGACCATTTTACCGACCCAGCCCAAGTACTGTACGTGCAGAGGTTTATCAAGACCGTAAAACTTTGTAAGACGGTCGCGCGCCTCTTTGCCTACCTTTGGATTCATCGCCATCTGCATTTCTACCGGTTCACCGGGCGCAAGGTGAATAACAGAGAATGTGATCAGCGTGATGCCAAACATAAGAGGAATAAGCATCACTATACGTTTGATGAGATAGGTTGCCATAACATCTGTTCTTTCATGAATGCGATGGATGATTAAGAATCCAGATTGATACCTTTGAACTCAAATACGAAATGCTGATGGCATAAAAAGGGTTCATTGGACTAAGCTTACAATGCAAAGTCCGGTTTGAAAAAGTCAATTCCCACAGAGACGCACCTGCGTATCATGGACAACGCCGAGTTGTCAACGCAATCAAATCAGCATACATAGGTAAATACGGATACTTGTATACAAAAATAGCAACTTGACGTCAGACAAAACAAGACTATAATGCAACGAAACTAATGCAGCATTCAGCTGCACGACGTAATCAAGCCGCATTAGCGGCACTCATGGAGGAAAACATGAAGAGATTGGTTGTACTGGTTGTGATGGTGATGGTATCTGCATGGAGCAGCTTGGCATTTGCCGGTGATAGCAAGATGATCGGTACGATCCAAACGATTAAAATGCAGGGAAACGCAGCTGAAGTTTCCTTGAAGGATCGCAAGTCGGAAGCAATAATTGTGCTGCAGGTTCGCGATAACTCCACGTTGGAGAAACTGAAAGACAAGAAGATTCGCGTTGGCGATGAGCTGCGAATCCGCTTTGACAGCAACACCAAGATCATTTCCAGGGTACAGAAGACCGCTGGCTGCTGATACAACTCATGAGTACTGCACAAGAAAAGGGCCTGTTTGACAGGCCCTTTTCTTGTGACTGACATTCTCTTCACGTAATTAATATTGCCACGATCTTGTTGTTTTAACGGTCCAACTCCGACAGCGTTGAACTGATTACAGGCCGCTCTGTAACAAAAAAAATGATGGCATTAACGATCTCTCCTTGACACTACGCTTTATTGATATAAAGTCATGCAGCATAAATATTCTAGCAAGAAAAAATAAAACGATCTGAAACGTAAATAATGCAATAATGCAATCGGCTCTGTTCACTCTTCAGTGCCGTAAGCACTGTTTCTGACTCTTTACAATAGACTCAAGGAGATGCTCTGCGCAGCCTCCTATGCAGTAGCAAAACTCTAATCCCACCCACCGATAGGAGTCGTTTATGGATTTTACAGCTTTTTTCCAGTATCTGACAACAATCATCCCGTTTCTGCCAAAGATCTATAACCCGGTCATTTACAATGTTTCTGACCTGGTTCTTGTATTCTTCTGGTTTGTTGCAGCTATTATGAGTTTTTACTTCAGCTACGGAAATGCCCGGCTCTGGACCAGTATTTCCGTCGGATTCTTCCTGATATTCTGGAGTCAGGCCTACCTTCTCAACCCATATGCATCAAGTTATTTCCGGGTAACGGCAGTACATAACATTATCGGAGCGGTTTCAATTCTGCTGATCAGTCACGGGTTTCAGGAATACTTTGTATTCACAAGAACACTTGATATAACTGGCTCAAAGTTGACTATTTACCTTACTGCAATCGGTGCAATTCTGCTGGGGATAGTAGTCGTATCGGTAAATCCGAAACCCAGCCTCTTTGTTCTACGTAACTACCGCATGATGGAAAACACCGTCTGGCTCTTCCTTTCCATCGTCAATATTTATGTAATTTTCAAAATTTATAGAGAGATAAAAGACTCTCCTATCGCCAACGGCATTCTTTCTTTTGCGCTGGTATTTTTCTTCATCGTCCTCTGGAAAGGTTCGGAGTTGTACCTGCAGATTTACCAGTGGGACCCTGCCTGGCTAACACTCGTGGACGAGTATGACCTCGACATTGACACCTATGCAATGAACGACTCGCTTGTCAACTTTGCATCACAGGTAAACTCTGCCGGTGCAATGCTTTCAGGGTTGTCAGTAGGCGGGACATTTGCCTATCTGTTCAGACTGATGCGATAGCCAGTCCACACATTCAGACATTAAGAAGGGGAAGCGGTTGGCCGCTTCCCCTTCTTAATGTTATAGCAGCGTTAAGCTCATCCCATTATTCCAGCTGTTCCCCACAGCATATCTCTCACACCAATTGTCATAGACAAATCAGCCAAAACAAAACCCTTTAGTTCACCTGAACAAAAGCTCTACCCGATGACCGCCAATTCTACGGGACGTAGACCTGCTCGTCTTTAGGAACATACCAGCGGATCTGGTTATAGCCTATCCCTGCCGGAGCCGGCTCAACACCTCGGATCCGAGCACTCACTACAGGGAGAGAGTCAGGGATATAGAGGAATGTATATGGCTGTTCTTCAGCAAGTATCTCCTGAATACGAAAGTACGCACGTTTGCGCTTTTCAATATCAAAGGTGCTGCGCCCCTCAATCAACAGTTGGTCAACTTCAGGGTTGTTAAAACCGATAAAGTTTAATTCACCGGGCTTGTTTTTACTGGAATGCCAGACATCATACATATCCGGGTCCTGAGAAATGCTCCAGGCCAGCAACACAACTTCGAAGTTACCTTTATTGACAAATTCCTTCAAAAAAGCGGCCCACTCAACAATTCTGATTTTAACGTCAATTCCCACCTGCAGAAGACGTTGTTGTATAATCTGAGCCGTCATAAGGCGTTGCTGGTTACCCTGATTGGTTAAAATGGTGAACTTTAACGGCTTACCATCCTTTACCAGGATACCGTCACTGTTTTTTTCTTTCCAACCGGCTTCTGCCAACAACGTGGCTGCATGCACCGGATCATAAGCAATATCTTTGACTCCCGGATTATAGGCCCAACGTCCCGGCACAATCGGACCGTGTGCCTTTTGCCCCATACCAAACAGCACGCCCTGTACCAACTCATCCTTATTAATGGCCGCTGTTATGGCCTGGCGGATGCGTTTATCGCCAAAGAGCGGATGGCGCAGATTGTATCCCATATACAGGTAGCTGGAAGAAGGATACCGATACTTGTTGAAACGGTTGGTAAAGCTCTGTGTTGCCGTCTGGCGAACAAACTGAACCGGGGTCAGATTCATAAGATCAATCGCTCCCGCCTTGAGCTCCATATACATGGTGGAGGTATCAGGTATGATGCGATAAATAAAACGATCTATGTAGGGGCGCCCTTCAAAATAATCGTTGTTTGCTTCCAGAACAATTTTTTGCCCCGGGACCCACTCCTTGAACCTGTACGGCCCGGTGCCGACAGGATTACGCGACAGAGGACTCTTGGTGATATCCCTGCCTTCCAGAAGATGAGCCGGAAGTATATTCATTCCCCATGATGCCAGTGCCGGGGCAAATGGTGACTTGTAAGACACTCTAATCGTGTATGGATCTGGTGTAGTAATACTTTTAACCTGTTTGAAATCTTCAGCGTAAGCGGTAGGTGTTTTAGGATCAACCGTGACCTGATACGTATACAGGACATCTCTGGAAGTTAACGGGGTACCATCATGCCACTTCACTCCACGGTGAAGGTGGAACGTGATGATCAAGCCACCCTTGGATACTTCGAAAGACTCAGCGAGGTCACCAACGATAGTAAGGTTTTTATCGTACTTGACAAGACCGTTGTAAATTTGGGCAGCAACGGCATGGGACGATGCGTCGGTTGCAAGAAGCGGAATGAGTGTAGACGCTTCGCCAATGGTTCCTTCAATAAGTGAATCGCCAGTGACTGGAACGCCTGATGAGTGGGAGTTGCCTGCTGGTACGTTGGGCGATTGCTGGCGGTTGCACGCCAGGAGAGCAACACAAAGGAGCAGAGCCGGCAACAGGCATCGAACACCTGATGACGGCTTCATTTTTCGCTCTGCTCCCCTTTAAGCTTCTGTATCTTTTCAACCAGTTCCTTACGCTCTGGAGCCAGCTTAAGAGATTTTTGATACTGTATCAAAGCCTTTTTAGTAAAACGGCGCGAGGCATAGACATCACCAAGATGTTCCAAAATAGTAGAGTCATCATCAACGAGTTCAATCGCCTCTTCAAGAGCCTTAATAGCCTCATCATAGCGTTTAAGCTTAAAGTAGGTCCATCCAAGGCTGTCAAGTATGAATGCGTCGTGAGGACGTATGGCAATAGCCTGCTTGATGTATTTAAGGGCTTCCTCTAGGTGGACACCCATTTCGGCATACGAATAGCCAAGATAATTGAGCGCCTGGGCGTCTTTCGGGTCAAGCTGCAATACCAGCTTCATCCGGTTCATCGATTCAGTGCGCTTCCCAAGCTTATCCAGCAACACCCCGATCCTGAAGTGAAAGCGGGGCTCTTTCTGAAAAAGTTGTTCATTCTCAAGCAGAATCTCGAGGCCTGCTTGTGGCCTGTCAACCGATTCATAGAGAGAGGACAAATTCAGATACAGTTCAAGATTTTCACGGTGTAAATCAATCGCTTTTTTGAGAATACTAATTGCAGCTTCAGTCTTACCCTGTTCCTTCAGAATCAGGGCCATATGACTCACCGCTTCAAAATACTGGGCAGAATCATTGGATACTTTATCAAACTCGGCATAGGCTGAATCAAGTTCACCCTTCTCTTCATAGGCAATACCCAGATAAAGGCGGAGGTTATCAGCGCTAGGATCTTTCTCGAGCATACTGCCAAAAACAGCAATTGCATCATCATATTGCTCAAGTTCAAGATGAACCAACCCTATTTTCCGGGTTGTCTCCTGGCCTCCCAGTCCGGACTGAGCAGCCTGCTTGAGGTATTCCAGCGCTTCAGGAAATCGGCGTTGCTGGAGCAGAAGCTGAGTCAGACGCTGTAGTACGGCAACACGTTGTTCATCCTGATCAAGTAGTGAGCGATATGTATCAATTGCCTGCGGGTAGTTACCCATCGCCTCATACGTTGCAGCCATGTCAATAGTTGCCTGGCTAAATTCAGGCCTGAGCTCCAGTACCTTTGCGAAATATCCCAAGGCATCTCGATAAAGCTTCATCTGGCTGTAGGTACGCCCAAGATAGTAATAACCAAGGACTGAATCAGGATTAAGCTTAACCAGTGTCTTGAGTGTAGTGACGGCTTCTTCATATTCAAATAGTCGCGTAAGCGATAGGGCGAGGTGTAGATAGGCATCTTCTTTGGATGGGTCAAGCTTTACCGCTTTACGCAAGAAATCTGCCGCTTCCGGATCTTTTCCCGCCGAAGCCATCAAGATACCACCAAGAACGTACGGAGGGCGGTAACTAGGGTCGAGCGCTATGGCCTTATTGATAAATTCCAGCGCTTCCGGAATCTGGCCGATTTTAACCTTGATATCAGCCATCTCACCATGCAGTCTGGCAGAATCAGGTTCAAGTGAAAGTGCTTCGCGCAGTAGAGTCAGAGCTGCGGGGTAGTCACCTTCATAAACAGCAATTCGCGCCCGAGAAAACAGATACAAGGAACGGAAATGATTATTATTGGTCCTGGAGGTGACTGATTCGAAAGGTGCAGGAGTCTGGCTAATACCGGCGCACGCGGACAAGGAAAGGGGAAACAGCAGTATGATCAACCACATGCGCATCTTGGAAAGATTCCATTTCTAAAAAAATTATTGTAAAAAGCTAGCATGAATCAAAATATTGGTCAAACTATAATAAATAAATGGAATGTTGCAGTTGACATCGTTATGGTACGGATGGAATATACACGCATGAATAACACGCTAGTATACCTTTTTCTTGTTCTGCTGTTGGTCGCCGCGAACGGCTTTTTCGTTGCTGCTGAATTCTCACTTGTTTCTGTGCGACGCTCGCGGATTGTGTCACTTGCGGAGAGTGGCGATGCTCGTGCCAAGACACTGCTTGGATTACTAGACGACCTCAATTCCTACATTTCTGCGACACAACTAGGTATTACCATGGCTTCTTTGGCGTTGGGCTGGATAGGTGAACCGGCTCTTTCCCGGTTACTGCAAGCACCCCTAGAGGGACTGGTTACCGACACTGTCCGCCATACAATCTCATTTGCAGCAGCCTTCACCATCATAACATTCCTGCATATTGTACTCGGTGAGCTTGCACCAAAAACACTGGCACTGGACCGGGCAGAAAGCGTTGCCATGGCAGTGGCGTGGCCGCTGCGATTTTTCCACAATCTGTTCAGCTGGCCGATACGCCTGCTTGATTTTGCCGGCAGAAGCACTGTGCGGTTGTTTGGATTACAGAGCTCGCCCGATCATGCCAGCGTATATACCGTAGACGAATTGCGACAGATAATTAACACGTCTCACACCAGCGGCACATTGGAGGCCGATGAGCAGCAAATGCTTCACCGCATTTTTGAGTTTTCCGACTCGGAAGTCAGGGATGTGATGATCCCGCGTAATGCAGTTGCGGCCATTCCGGTTACCGCTACATTTGAAGAGACTCAGGCGGCTTTTAATTCAATGGGATTCTCTCGCATGCCGGTTTACCAGGAGCAGATGGATAACATTGTCGGCATTGTTGTCAGAAGAGACCTTGAACCATTCCTGTCACACGCACATACGTCAGACTTCAACCTTGAAAAGCTCATCTACCCTCCCCGCTTTATTCCTGCCAATGCTCAGTTAAGCACAGCTTTGAAACAGATGCAATCAGCACGGACTCATATGGTCTTTGTTGTAGACGAATATGGTGGATTTGAGGGCATCATAACACTGGAAGACCTGCTCGAAGAGATTGTAGGAGAAATAGATGACGAATTTGATGAAATATCCCCCGAACAGTGCATTGAGGAAAATAACGATTATCTGCTCGACGGTATGCTGACGATGCGGGAGGTAAATCTCCGGCTTAATCTGCATCTGCCGGAAGACGCACCCTACACTACAATTGCCGGTTTCCTGCTGGCACAGGCCGGACGGCTGCTTCAGCAGGGTGAAACAATCCACTATGAAAATTTACGTTTCACCGTGGAAAATGTTGATAGAAAAAGGATCCGTCGTGTCAGGGTTACGACAGAGGGGCCGACAGCGTGAGGATCACATCAGGTTTTATTAAGGCATCCGGCATATTAATGATTGCCGTCGTCGCAATTTTGACGGCAACAGCTTTTTTTCTCCCCTACCTCATGGATGTTAACGCGTACCGGACTGAAATTGTGGCGGCTCTCCAGCAGGGTTTTAATCGTCAGGTAAGCTTCTCCACTGGGGCATTTGCCTGGCATCTGGGTCCGTCTTTTGAATTCAATTCTTTTACTGTTAAAGAACGTGACGGAGCGTCAGACTTCATTACAGCCCGAAGGGTAACAGTTAAATTGGCCCTTATACCCCTGCTGGCAAAAAGAGTTGAATTAAAACACCTCATCCTGGACGAGGCAACCATCTCGCTCTTTCGCAACTTTGACGGCACCTATAATATTGATGACCTGTTAAAACAGAGCAGTGATGGTGTCAGCGTAGACTTTACAAAGATCAGGATAAACGACGGGGCGATACACTGGAGTGATATGGCCGGCAGAAAAACACCTTTTAACGCTGAATTACAGAACATCAACCTGACAGCTAACCATGTCAAACGAGGGAAAAAAGGGCATATCAAATTGGCAGCGGACATTCCTGCGGCAAGCGGCCCTCCGTCCCACATTACTCTCTCTGGAATCATACGCCTCCCCTCTGGTGCCAAACCATTACTAGAGACGACCGCAGACTGCGATCTGACAGTCAAACAGGCAGAAATAGGCAGGTTTTGGCCTTATTTTGGACAATTCGTCCCCTTTGCCAACACCGGCGGCAGGCTGGATTTTGCCACCAACTTCAAGGGTAAAGCAGAGGATTTCACAGCTACTGGTAAAGTTTCGATCAATGGCGCATCTCTGCATTGGCCAACAATATTTCACGCCACACTTTCACCCAGAAAACTCCAGCTTGAGTATGCGGTCTCACTAACGAAACAGCTCATCGATTTTTCCTCTGTAGACATCAGTATGGAGGGATTCAGAACGAAAGGGAGCTTCCAGATACATGATTACCTGACCAAGGACCCGCGCATCATTGCCAAAGCTATTACCCCTTCAACGTTCCTCTACGAGAATGTCAGGAATTATGTGCCATATGGTATCATTGAGAGCGGCACCTCAGACTACATCGAAAACAAGATAAAATCCGGTGTTTTTAAACTCGAAGCCGCTGTCCTTGATGGACGGGTTAGCCAGATTGCCCACATGGAAATCGGCCAGAACTACAATACCCTCATGATTCGCGGGTCCGTAAAAAATGCAGTATTGAGTTACGGACCAAAAGCCCCTTCGTTCAATAACTTAAATGGTATTATTGAACTTAAAGGTAAAAACTTTAACCTTGTAGGAATGAGCGGATTCTTCGGAACTTCTCCGTTTTCGCTAAACGGTTCCATAACCGAATATAATACTCATAATACCGCCGACTATCCTATTAGGATGAATATTACCCCACAGCCCCCAGAAATGGCCTGGCTGGCAAAATTAGCCGGCATTCCAAAACTTGAATACAGTAACAGCTCTTCTTTGCAGCTCATTGGCAGTGGTCATTATTCCGCCTATAAACTGAACGGAGAGTGGGATCTCAAAGAGGCGGCCTACAACCTCCCGGGCTACATCAGCAAACAGCTCGCTACACCGAATACCCTCAAGTTCAGTACAGTTATCGGTGCAGATTCTACTAAAGTCACGTCTGTGAACTACAACCTTCGACCTCTGATTATCACCGGCAGCGGCTTGATAGGCTACGGAGATAAACCGTATCTTGGCTTCGACCTTCAGACCAACAGGTTTGTAATGAGTGAAAAACTTCAACTGCTCTCCATGTGGAATAAATACAAACCGCGGGGAACAGTCCAGGCTCATATCCAGGGCGGTGGAGATCCGGAGGATCTAAGTGCCATGAATTACCATGGCGGCGTAGACGTCACCAGTTTCAGTTTCCAACCTGATGAAAACCTGAAGCAGGTGAGCGGTATCAACGGCTCAATTATCTTTAAAGAAAACAGCCTTGAAACCTCAACTATGGCTGCTCATTACGGCAGTTCTGCCATTTCCATAAAAACGGCCATAAAGAGCCTTAAAAAACCCGAAGCTGATATTACCCTTTCATCACCGCAGTTCTATCTGCGCGACATAAATCTTACCGAGGCCGGGCACGACAACAGTATCAAGCACTTAAACGCCAGCGGCACTCTCCGCAACGACAGCATCGTTTTGAGAAGCGTATCCGGTATGATAAATTCATCAAATATCAACCTGAGTGGAATCTATGAAACCGGCCAGAATCCGAAGGCTAACATCGTAGTAACATCATCAAAACTCGATCTGAATGACCTGCGCATGTTTGCATCACCGCCACAGAATGCAGAGACACAGCAAAGTCGAGGCCCGGATATAAAACTTGCCCTGAATATTGAAAATGGAAATTTTGGAAAAGTGGTCTTTAGCAAGTTGAAAGCCGAAGTTCAGCAGGAGAAAGGAACGATTTATCTGCAAAATCTGACAGCCGGTTTTCTGGGGGGCAAACTTACGGCCAAGGGGAGAATAGCACCTGGCGGTGAGCAGGGGGACCGTTACGACCTGACTCTTGATATATCAAGGTCAGATGCTGAGAAGCTTTTTGCAGCTCTGGATATTTCTCGGGAGGTTACCGGCACGTTGACACTTCATGGTGACTTGACAGCACGAGGGAACACCCTTCTTGAAATCAAAAAGAGCGCTTTAGGGAATGTCCGTCTCACCATGAACAACGGGAAACTGAGAAGATTCAACACACTTGCCAAAGTTTTCTCTATTCTGAATGTTTCCCAGTTGCTCAGATTCAGACTGCCCGATATGACATCCGGGGGCATGCCCTACAGCAGCATAAAGGGAAGCATCTCGGTCAGGGATGGTATTCTGGCAACCCAGGATCTCTTTATAAGCAGTAATGCCATCAACGTATCCATTGTCGGAAGTGCTGACATCGTTAAAGAAGAATTAGACCTTACCCTTGGCGCTCAGCCACTTCAGACAGTGGACAAGATAGTAAACCGCATTCCTATTGTGGGCTGGCTCTTGACCGGAAAAGAGAAGGATCTTCTAACTGCCTACTTTGAGGCCAAGGGAAAATGGTCTGACCCTCAGGTTAGCGCAATTCCAGTAAAATCTATGAGCAAGGGGATATTGAATATATTCATAAGGGCATTTGAATTGCCAGTAAAGCTGTTTACGGATACCGGGGAGGTCATTTTAGGTCAATAGATGCTGTAGTTCTGTGGATCAGAGAAAAGTTCCTTGAGCAGCAGATTATTCAGGTAATGCCCGGTCTTGTTTGCTTCGACTTTTCCGAGGATGCGATAGCCGCTGGTATAGAAATCGCCTATCAGATCAAGTATTTTGTGGTTGACCAGCTCTTTTTTATAACGTAGACCGAGCGGGTTCATTATTTCATCATTCCCGATTACCACAGCGTTATCAAGAGTCCCCCCCTTGGCGAGGCCAATCTTTTGAATAGCTTCGATCTCTTCCTGAAGCACAAACGTCCGGGAATTGATTATAGCAAAAGCATTCTCAACGTCAGTCACCCGTTTCTTCTGTTTTCCAACCGGTGGACGAAATTCAATAGACATCGTGATTTCAAGCGTATTGAGTGGCTTAATCTTGACCCATGAGTCATTATGATGCACCTCTACCGGACGCATCACCTTCAGATATACTCCAGACTCCGGAAACTCATACACTCCCGCCTTCCACATACCTTGATAAAATTCCCAGGCCGAACCATCCAGAATTGGCACTTCAGGGCCGTCTATATAAACCAGACAGTTAGTGATGCCGGAAAAATACAGTGCTGCCATCAAATGTTCAATAGTCGACACAGAGACACCACCACCCCCTATCTGAGTAGAGAGGCGCGTATCAGCCACCATGTCATAACGGGCAGGGATAAGTTGCCCTTTATACACGAAAGCAATACCGAATTCCCTGCGGGGAAGAAACTCCAGCGTCACTTTTTCGCCACTATGGAGACCGATACCTGATACTTTAAAAATGCGATTTATGGTTGTTTGTCGTTTTATCATAAGGGAAATATGTCAGATATTATGCTAAGCGTCAAGACGCATGGAGAGTATTGAGAATTCATGATGCACCGAAACTTAACCATCAATTCTGCTTTTAAGTTCTGTATATTCTGCGGCAAGAACATCGTATTTTCGCTCCAGCTCACGAATCTGGTCGAACAGACAGGAAATAGCCTTGGCTTCAGGATCCGGTAATTGTCCATGCTGAAGGTCTGCGCGTCCGTCAGCTTTTTTTTCTTCGGCCATAACCATCCGTCCCGGAATACCGACGACCGTTGCGTTATCAGGAACCGCTTTAACAACAACCGAGTTGGAACCTATTTTAGCACCCTTGCCAACAGTAAACGGCCCCAGAACCTTCGCCCCAGAACCAATGACCACATTATCCTGCAGGGTAGGATGTCTTTTAACCTTGTCCCATGTCACCCCTCCCAGAGTCACACCGTGGTAGAGGGTCACATTATCGCCAATTTCAGCAGTCTCGCCGATAACAACCCCCATGCCATGATCTATAAAAAACTTTCTCCCGATCTTGGCTCCAGGGTGTATTTCGACCCCCGTCAGGAAACGGCCAATATGAGAGGTTAATCGGCCGGCAAAGAAGAATTCATGCCCCCACAACCAATGGGCAACACGGTAAAACCAGAGCGCATGAAGGCCTGGGTAACAAAAGATAATTTCAAGCATGCTTCTTGCGGCAGGGTCGCGTTCAAAAACAGAATTGATATCCTCACGAATATTTTTAAACATGTACTTAACCCCTTTATTTTCGCCGGTATATTATAATTTCAGAGTTAGCACACTGATTGTAAAACTGTCAAATTCATTTCATGGCACTTAATCCCGGTAACTGCCTGACTGCTTTAACAAAACCAAGACGTGACAGCATGCTGCTCATACAAAAGAACTAACGAGACAAACAACTTCATGCTCGACAAAAATGCTGTTTCCTGGATATAAAAGAGCGACTAGAGAGTCGCCTAAACAAATTTACTGGAGTTTACGTTGGATAAATTAATTCTCTCCGCCCCCGCAAAGATTAACTACCTGCTGGATGTCATAGGTAAACGACCAGATGGATATCATGATCTTCGCATGATCATGCAACGCGTAAACCTTTGTGACGAAATATCTTTAACCATTACCAACACCTCGGCAATCAACGTCACAAGTAATAATAAAACGGTTCCAGACGGTCCTAAAAATATTGCTTGGAAAGCGGCAAGAGCGCTACTTGACTTTGTAAAATCGAGCAGCGGGGTTGATATTGAAATTATCAAAAGAATCCCGGTTGCCGCCGGTCTTGGTGGAGGCAGCAGCGATGCGGCAGCTGTTCTTACGGGACTGAATAGACTACTCAAGCTCGACCTTACTGATGAGGTCCTTATGGAAATCGGCTGTAAACTTGGCGCGGATGTTCCTTTTTTTATTTTCCGGGAGACTGCGCTTGCAAAGGGGATTGGCGAAAAACTTTCCCCCCTGCCTGACATGCCGAAGTGCTGGATTCTGCTCGTCAATCCCGGCATCAACGTTTCAACTGCATGGGTTTATAAATCTTTGCAGTTGACAAACAGGAAAGAGCTGAATAAACTGCCGGAGTTTTTCAAGTCAGTTGATGATATTGTTTCGGTACTCTCCAATGATCTTGAGTCGGTAACTATATCGGCATTTCCAGTAATTGACAAAATCAAAGCCAAGCTGATAAACCTTGGTGCAGCTGGAAGCATGATGTCAGGTAGTGGGCCAACAGTTTTCGGTATTTTTAAAAACTTCGATACAGCTGAAGCAGCACGTGTGGAAGTTACAAAGACCACAAACTGGTTTGCAGCAGCAGTGGAAACACTCTAATCATTCTTTATTCATTCTTTATTGGGGCGTCGCCAAGCGGTAAGGCACCGGATTTTGATTCCGGCATTCCCAGGTTCGATCCCTGGCGCCCCAGCCAAATACACAAAAGGTCAGCTTTCCAGGCTGACCTTTTTGTGTTTATCGAGCACCGAATAAAATATTCCTGACAACCACGCCACACCTGGCGCTATGACAAGGACAGAGCAGAATGTTGATCAACCTGGTTTCAATTCATCCCTACCCTTCTCCACAATCAGTTCCTCTGGCGAACGCCTTTCTTAAGGCGTATGCACTCAAGAGCCCTGTATCGATCAACCTGATAGATTTTTTTCTCAATCAGGACGTTTCCAGTTGCGTTGACAGACTTACAAATCCTGCACCTGCCGCCATCGGCTTTTCGATCTATGTCTGGAATCGTGATCTGTCATGTAAAATCGCTGCAGAACTAAGGCGCCGCCACCCCGACGTCAAGATTTTTTGCGGTGGCCCGGAAGTAACGGCAGATCCGGAATCTGTACGAGAACTTAATATTTTTGACTTTGTTATCATAGGCGAAGGAGAGGTCCCCTTTTTATCACTGTGCCAAAACATGTCAGCTGGTGCAGATTATTCTCAGATACCCGGCTTATTGACAGCTGGCACCGCCACAACTCAGCCACCTCCCCCCATACGTAATCTGGATGAAATTCCCTCTCCCTATTTGGCGGGAGTAATTGATACGAACATTACCCCCGGTATACTCTGGCAGCTATCACGTGGCTGCAGCTTTACCTGTGATTTCTGTTTTGATTCACGTGGTATCCATGGCGTTCGGCATTTTTCTCTGGAAAGAGTGAAAATGGAGTTACGCCATTTTGCCGCGACCGGCGTCTCGCAGGTCTTTGTCCTTGACTCAACCTTCAATCTGAATCCGGATCGTGCAAAAAAAATTCTGAGAATGATAAAAAAATATGCCCCGCACATCCACTTTCATTTTGAGGTGCGTAATGAGTTCATCGATCGTGAGATGGCAAAGCTTTTCGCACAGATTGCATGTTCTTTGCAAATAGGGTTGCAAAGTGCGGATCAGGAGGTACTCAAACTGGTTGGCCGTTCATTTAACAAAGCCGACTTCTCAGCTAAGGTCGGAATGTTGAATGAGAGCGGTGCGGTTTTCGGCTTTGACCTGATCTACGGACTGCCTGGTGACACCATAGAAGGTTTCAGGCGCACGCTGGATTATGCTTTGTCACTCTATCCAAACCATCTTGATGTATTTCCACTTGCTGTCTTGCCCGGCACCCGACTGGCTTCTCGCGGAAGCGCTTTAAAATTGCACTGGGACAGAAAACCACCATACCTACTCGAATCTACCGACAGCTTCAGCTCCGCTGATATGGCTGAAGCTGCCAAACTGGCATCTGCCTGTGACATTTTTTATACACGCGGCAAAATTGTTGCGTGGTTTAACGCCATAGTAGCGGTTCTTGGCCTAAAACCATCCGCTTTACTGCAGACATTTAGCAACTGGCTGACAAATCAACGAGGAACAGATATAAAAGAGTCGGACTTAAGTGATGACGACATCGGGGAAATACAGAATCTTTTTCTGCGCGATCTCTTCAGCAGCAAAAAACTGACACGATTTATGCCTCTTGTGCTCGATATAGCAAACTATCACCATCAGTATGCCGCTGCATTGTTAGCTCCGGAAGCTCCAGCAATCACGGAACTCCCGACAGCAGCAAATGCGCTCCTCACCGGCCTGAGGCTTGCCCCATCAACCAGAATCATCCACTTTACCTACGATATTGAGGAGATTCTTGAATGCGGAGAACCACGCATATCATGGATGCATGAAAACCTTGCCAAGACTGGATCTCAGGCAGTTATCTACTTGAAGGATGGTTTTGTATGCACTGAATCATTGGCCACCCCATACATTCAGCTTCTTGAGAAGATCAGAGACAGGGGCAATAAGAACGACCTGCCAGAAATCGGGCTCAGTCATGATGAAATGCAAGAATTTCTCGTATTTGCTCTTCAGGAAGGAATACTTGTGAACGGTTGATAATAAAGAGAGGATGCA
Source organism: Desulfuromonadaceae bacterium (assembly GCA_028681335.1). Lineage (GTDB taxonomy): Bacteria > Desulfobacterota > Desulfuromonadia > Geobacterales > Pseudopelobacteraceae > JACRCG01. The sequence goes on from JAQUIT010000009.1 coordinate 141,306, forward strand.
TGCCTACGTTCTTTGCTACTGCGCATCGAAAGAGGTTGCTTTTTGGTAAATATTTTAGTATATCTCTCATTTCTTTAGCACATGTACTTTACTCAGTTTTTCATATTGAAAGGTGTTTGATCGCCATGCATGATAAAATCAAGATTTTTTCCGGTAACTCAAATCCAGATCTGGCTCAGAAAATATGTAACAGCCTTGGCGTCCCGCTGGGAAATGCTCGTGTACGGCGATTTTCCGATGGCGAAGTAATGGTTGAAATCGGAGAGAATGTCCGCGGCCGTGATGTTTACGTCGTCCAGTCGACCTGCGCACCAACCAACGACAACCTGATGGAACTGCTGGTTATCACTGATGCATTGAAACGCGCATCTGCCGCCACCATTACTGCTGTTATACCTTATTACGGCTATGCCCGTCAGGATCGCAAAGCAGCACCGCGTACACCAATCACGGCGAAACTGGTCGCTGACCTGATTACGACTGCCGGTGTCAACAGAGTTGTCACAATTGACCTGCACGCCGGTCAGATTCAGGGTTTTTTCAACATCCCGGTTGACAATCTGTACGCTGCGCCGGTAATTCTTGAATATCTTAAAGACCGTTTTAGTGGTGAACAGGTTGTCATGGTATCTCCTGACGCCGGCGGCACTGAAAGAGCTCGTGCATTTGCAAAGCGACTTGAATATTCTCTTGCAGTAATTGACAAACGCCGTACCGGCCCTAATGTTGCAGAAGTAATGCATCTGATCGGTGATGTTCGCGATAAAGTTGCCGTTATACTTGATGACATGATAGACACAGCCGGCACACTGACTCAAGCGGCCAAAGCGCTTAAACAAAATGGTGCCAAAGCAGTCTATGCATGTGCTACGCATGGAGTATTATCAGGCCCTGCAATCGAACGTATCAATGCTTCCGATATTGAAGAAGTAGTATTAACTGATACAATACCTTACGCTTACAGTGATCAGGTAACAACAAAGATCAGAATGCTTTCTGTGGCCGACCTTTTGGCTGAAGCCATCAGGCGCATTCATGAGGATGAATCAGTCAGTTCTCTGTTTGTATAAAAACAGCACCAAATTTTTTATTATGAATAGGACGGGGTTGACCCGTCACTACACGTGGAGGAACGTATGCAACAGAAACAGATGAATATTGAACTGCGCACCAAGACTGGTACTGGCGTAAGCCGAAGATTACGCAATGCCGATATGGTACCGGGTGTTGTTTATGGTAAAGGAATTGAGCCGGTAACTGTCAGCATCAAAAGCCGTGACCTGCAGGAAGCAATTTCCGGCGCAGGCGGTCAGAACAACCTTCTCACCCTGATTGGCGGCGGAACTCTGGATCAGAACATCGCTATTGTTGTTGATTTACAGCGTGACCCGATCAAGAGAACATTTAAACACGTTGATCTCCACCGCATTAACCCGAATGAGAAACTTAAGGTTACCGTTCCAGTTGTTTTGACCGGAACTGCAATCGGCGTTAAAGAAGGCGGCTTGCTCGATCTTGCCCACCACGAATTACACGTTGAATGCTTACCAGGAAATATTCCGGACAGCATCACAATTGATATCTCCGATCTAAAAATAGCCCACTCAATTCACGTCAGTGACATTGTACTTCCGGAAGGCATCGTTCTTCTTGACCAGCCAAAGATTCCTGTCGTCAGCATTCTTGGCAGAGTCAAAGAAGAAGAATCTCCGGCTGCCGAATAACAGACGATCAATCCTGTATGAGTACCTATATAATTGCGGGGCTGGGCAATCCCGGCCCCACATATCAATGGACCCGCCATAATGCGGGTTTTCTTTTTTTGGAACGCCTTGCGCACCTGGAAAATGTTTCTATTTCAAAAAAGAGTTTTTCAGGTCTTGCAGGAGAATTGGATTTTGCTGGACACCGCCTGATACTGCTCAAACCACAGACATTCATGAACTTGTCTGGCAATGCTGTCATGCAGGCTCTTCAGTTTTTCAAACTTCCGCTTTCAAATCTGATCGTCATTCATGACGAGCTTGATCTCCCCTTTGGGACCGTACGCTTCAAGAACGGAGGTGGGCATGGCGGGCACAATGGTCTCCGCTCCATCATGGAGAATCTTGGCAAGGGTGACTTTATCAGACTACGTATCGGCATTGGAAAACCACCACATGGGGACACAACTGGTCATGTCCTTGGGAAAATACCTCCCGATCAAATGGAGATACTTTCACAGGTACTTGATGGGGGTATTAAGATGCTTGAAGTGATGCTAAAAGAAGGGCTACCTAAGTCAATGAGTCTGTATAATAATAAGAATTTTCTGGAAGGATAGATCATGGGTTTTAACTGCGGAATTGTCGGACTGCCTAACGTTGGTAAATCTACCATATTTAATGCTCTAACCTCGGCCGGGGCCGAATCTGCAAACTATCCATTTTGCACTATTGAACCGAACGTCGGCATTGTTCAGGTACCTGACCCGCGCATGGATCAACTAGCAGCAATTGTTAACCCGCAAAAAATGCAACCAACGACAATAGAATTTGTTGATATAGCCGGACTTGTTAAAGGAGCCAGCCAGGGAGAAGGTCTTGGCAACCAGTTTCTTGGGCACATCCGCAGTGTTGATGCAATTGTCCACGTTGTGCGTTGTTTTGATGACGACAACATTGTCCATGTTAACGGACGTGTTTCTCCAGCTGACGATATTGAGGTCATAAACACTGAACTTGCGTTGGCAGACCTGGATACAATCGAAAAGAAGTTACAACGTGCAGAGAAAATGTCACGGAGCGGCGACAAAAAAGCAAAAGAAGAGGTAGAGTTTTACCTCCGGGTTCGAGCCTTGCTCGAACAGGTCTCGAAACTTCAGGGAGTTGCCCAGAATGAAGACGAAAAAATATGGATGCGCGACCTGCATCTCTTAACCGACAAACCGGTTCTTTATGTAGCAAACGTCGCTGAAGACGACCTGAATGGTGGCCACGCAAATGTTGCCAAGGTACGTGAAATTGCCTCTACTGAAGGAGCTGGTGTCGTGGTAATCTGTGGCAAACTGGAAGCAGAAATTGCCGAGCTTGACGGGCCTGAAAAGAAGGCTTTTCTTGATGACATGGGACTGGAAGAAGCCGGCCTTGACCGTCTCATCCGAAACGGCTATGCCTTATTAGGTCTCATAACCTATTTTACAGCCGGTGTTAAAGAAGTTCGTGCCTGGACAATTGTTAATGGCACCAAAGCGCCACAGGCTGCGGGCGTTATTCACACCGATTTTGAAAAAGGGTTTATCCGCGCTGAAGTGATTGGATTCAATGATTTTATAAACAGTAATGGTGAATCTGGGGCAAAAGAGAAGGGGTTAATGAGGCTTGAAGGAAAAGAATATGTCGTGAAGGATGGCGACGTTATGCATTTCCGCTTTAACGTCTAATCACACCCTATCATACAAAGAAAGCCCCGGCAAAAACCGGGGCTTTCTTACACCTTATACTCGTAACGTATTGGCTATATGCGTCTTACGTCGGCAGCCTGGAGGCCTTTAGGTCCCTTGACGATCTCAAATTCAACTGCATCGCCTTCTGCAAGAGACTTAAACCCCTCACCAGATATTGCCGAGAAATGAACGAAGATATCCTCGCCCTGCTCCTGCTCGAGAAAACCAAAACCCTTGCTGTCATTAAACCATTTCACTCTACCTGTTGTCATACTACTGCTCCTTTTTTACTGCTCATGTAATGCACTCACGATATCGTAAGTGGCTTAAATAAGTCGTATTAACTGCAGTTTGTTTTTGTATATTTTTAAATTGTAACACACTTAATCGACGCTGCAAGTAAAAAAACAACCATTTAATTAACGTACCATTTCTAATTTTTATATACAGATAACTGACCTGCTAAACGACCTTTTTTATTGAGCAGCATCATTACTTATGCTAATGTAAAAAGCTATTTGTCAAACAATCAACCTGCTGGAGAAACTACAAAATGTTAAATTCCCTTATAAAAAAGTTTATCGGCAGCAAGAATGAACGAGAAATCAAGAAAATGTGGCCGATTGTTGAGAAAATAAATTCTCTTGAAGTTTCGTTATCAGCCCTCTCCGATGAACAGCTGACCAATAAGACTCAGGAATTTAAGGAGCGACACAACAAGGGAGAATCGCTTGACTCATTGCTCCCTGAAGCATTTGCTGTATGCCGCGAAGCAAGCAAGCGAGTTCTTGGTATGCGTCATTTTGACGTTCAGCTGATTGGCGGGATGGTGTTGCATGCGGGGAAGATAGCCGAAATGAAGACGGGAGAAGGTAAAACGCTCGTAGCCACCCTCCCCGCTTATCTCAACGGAATTTCCGGCAAGGGAGTTCATGTTGTAACAGTTAATGATTACCTGGCAAAGCGCGACTCCGAGTGGATGGGGCGTTTGTACGGTTTCCTCGGTTTGACGGTAGGTATTGTTGTACATGGTGTGGAAGATGAGCAACGCCGCCTTAACTACGCCGCTGATATCACTTACGGCACAAATAACGAGTTTGGCTTTGATTATTTGCGCGACAACATGAAGTTTGACCTGGATGATTACGTTCAGCGCGGCTTTAACTACGCCATTGTCGACGAGGTCGACTCAATCCTGATTGATGAGGCCAGGACTCCGCTGATTATTTCTGGCCCTACCGAAGACTCAACCGACAAATACTATGTCATCAACGCAATAATTCCGAAACTGGAAAGAGGAGAAGTGTCAGAAGTTGAAGCAAACACTCTTTCCGGCAAACGCAAACAGTATTCAGGAGACTATACCGTTGACGAAAAAGCCAAGAGTGCTGCACTGACAGAGCAAGGTGTTCTGAAGGTAGAAAACCTCTTAAAAATAGACAATCTGTATGATCCCCGCAATATTGAGATTCTTCATCACGTCAACCAGGCGCTGCGTGCTCATGCCATGTACAAGGTTGATGTGGACTATGTGGTTAAAGATGGCGAGGTCATGATTGTTGATGAATTTACCGGCCGTCTCATGCCGGGCCGCCGCTGGTCAGATGGCCTTCACCAGGCGATTGAAGCTAAAGAAGGGGTCAAAATTGAAAACGAAAACCAGACCCTGGCAACGATTACCTTCCAAAACTATTTCCGCATGTACAGTAAATTATCCGGCATGACCGGTACGGCAGATACCGAAGCTGAGGAATTTCACAAAATATATAAGCTTGATGTATCTGTTATCCCGACAAACCGACCACTGCTGCGACCGGATTTTCCGGATGTTATTTACAAGACAGAGAAAGAAAAGTTTAAAGCGGTTATTGAGGATATTAAAGAGCATCATGCTGTCGGCCAACCCTGCCTTGTGGGTACTATCTCGATTGAAAAGTCGGAAGTTTTGTCAGAAATGCTGAAACGCCAAGGGGTCCCACACAGCGTACTGAATGCCAAGCAGCATGAACGGGAAGCTGAAATCGTGTCTCAGGCCGGCCGTAAAGGTGCCATAATGATTGCGACCAACATGGCTGGACGTGGTACCGACATCGTCCTGGGTGGTAACCCGGATGCGCTGGCTAAACAGTGGCGCCGCGCCAACCCTGATACAACAGACGAACAATATGAAGCTGTGGTTGCCAGATACAAGGCGGAATGCCTTGCTGAGCATGATGAAGTGGTTAAATTGGGCGGACTTCACATACTTGGCACCGAGCGACATGAGTCACGCCGCATTGACAACCAGCTGCGCGGCCGATCTGGACGTCAGGGAGACCCCGGTTCATCAAAGTTTTATCTATCACTGGAAGATGATCTGCTACGAATTTTCGGCTCGGAGCGGGTATCCAAGATCATGGATCTTCTCAAGATTGAGGAGGGAGAAGCAATCACACACAGCATGATCTCCAGATCGATCGAGAATGCACAGAAAAAAGTAGAAGCACATAACTTTGATATCCGTAAACATCTCATTGAATACGATGACGTCATGAACAAGCAGCGCGAAGTTATCTACAACCAGCGGCGCGAGATCCTGGCCGGGCAGGATATTCGTGATAGTTTCCTTGAAATGCTTGACGACACGATCGAGGAAGTCGTCGCCGCCTTCGCCATTGACAAAGTCTCTCCGCACGAATGGGATTGGCAGGGGATCGGCGAAAACGTTTATAAATACTTCAATCTTCAGCTTGATCTCCCACAGGAGATGATAAGCCGACTGACGCCGGTCAATTTCCATGACACTCTCAGCGAACAGGCCCATGCCATTTTTGATGCCCGGGTGAATGAGATGGGCGATGAACTCATGGATCACCTCATTAAGGTCATGATGCTTCAGGCCATAGATACACACTGGAAAGATCATCTCCTGAATATTGACCACCTTAAGGAAGGCATCGGCCTACGTGGTTACGGGCAGAAAGACCCGAAACAGGAGTACAAGAGAGAAGCCTACAACCTTTTTATGGAATTGATGTTCCGTATTCGTGAAGAGGTAGTCGAACGTGTTTATTGGGTCCAGATCAACCATGACGGAGAAGAAATTGAAGAGATAGAAGAAGAATTGCAAAGCAAGAAACTTGTTTTCAATCTGGGGAGCGGTGAAGAACATGCCAACGAACCAGCTAAAAGTCAGAAAGTAGCAGGACGTAACGATGCCTGCCCATGCGGAAGCGGTAAAAAATACAAGAAGTGCTGTGGAAAGTAATTTTACTTCCTCTCGTACTCACCTCATCTTTTCAGGAGGTTTGACCTTATGAATATTCAGGGCTTTTTATTTTCCACTGTCGAAGCGGCTATAAAAAAAGCGGGGCGCAAAGATCTGGCGCTCATTTTTTCTGAAGTTCCTGCCGCTGCGGCAGCCGTTTTTACCACCAGTACCGTCAAAGCGGCCCCTGTATTACTGTCTCACGAACATATAATGAGCGGTACCGCACGGGCAGTTATTGTTAACAGCGGTAATGCCAACGCCTGTACCGGCGAACAGGGAATGAAGGATGCACAGGAGACCGTGCAGCTGGTTTCACAGGCGCTCGGCATTGACATGAAGGAAGTCCAGGTCTGTTCAACCGGTGTGATCGGTGTACAGATGCCGATGGACAGAATGCGACCAGCCATCACCCCACTGGTTGACGGTCTTACCTCTGGGACGCTGGATGACATTGCCCAGGCGATAATGACAACAGACACCTTTCCCAAGATGGAAGCTCGCAGCGGGCAGGCCGGTGGAGTTTCGTACTCCGTAGCCGGCATTGCCAAGGGTGCCGGCATGATAATGCCCAACATGGCCACCATGCTCTCCTTTATCATAACTGATGCGGCTGTAGAGCCTGCCTTTTTGCAACAGGCATTCCGCTGTGCGGTTGAGAGTTCTTTCAACGCCATTACAGTTGATGGAGATATGTCAACTAATGATACCTGCCTGATTATGGCAAACGGTATGGCTGGAAATCCTGTAATTACAGAAGGGTCTGTTGAAGGAAAAGCTTTTTCAGCTACCGTAAATGATGTTTTGCTTTCGTTGGCAAAGCAGATTGTAAAAGACGGTGAGGGGGCAACCAAGTTTGTTGAAATACGGGTCAGTGGCGCCAAAGATAATGCTGATGCAAAGCGTGCTGCCATGGCTATTGCCAACTCCAGCTTGGTAAAGACGGCTTTTTTTGGGCAGGATGCCAACTGGGGGCGCATCTTTGCAGCAGTAGGCTATTCCGGAGCTGAGGTAGATCAATCCTTGCTCTCCCTCAGTTTTGATGATGTCTGTATGGCGAAAAACGGTATATTCGCCGGTGGAGACGCAGAGGCACGTGGTACCGAGGTTCTCAAACAAAAAGAGTTTACTGTTTCAGTTGACCTTGGAATTAATAGCGGCACGTCCACTGTGTACACTTCTGACCTGACACATGAATATGTCAGTATCAATGCCGATTACAGATCCTGATTTTTAGTCTTCTTACCCCTTTGGCCCTCCCCACATGCTGAGGTCCAAAGGGGTAAGAGGACATACAGTTCGTTTTCAGCGTTTACTCGACGGAGAATTGTTTTGTGAGCAAGCCACCCTGTTACCTGGTCAAAAAATCCCTGAGCAAACAGTTAGTTACTATCGTAAATCATCGCTGCTATACTCCTTTCAATTACTACCAATCTATAAAACAGCTGATGATATATCAACATTAACAGTTTCCATATTCGCCAAGCTGAGAATTACAGCCAAGTTCACCAGCAACACTAAAATACCTTGAAACGCTAATACCTTGACACGATATTTTGCCTGTGATAGTTGTTTCCGGTAAATTATTCTTGCGTATCCACTCAGCAAGGGAGGGATCGATGAGCATTAAAGTGCTGGTCGCCGACGACAGTATCACCATCCAGAAAGTAATCGGCATCATTTTCGGAGGAGGAGAGTACTCCTTAACGGTCGTTGACAATGGCAAGTCCGCTGTTGAAAAGGCTCGTGAAATCAATCCGGATATATTGCTTATTGACGCCCTTATGCCTGGAATGTCAGGCTACGAAGTGGCAGAAGCAGTCCGTTCCACGCCGGCTCTTGCGTCCAAACCGATTTTGATCCTGACCGGATCATTTGAACCATTTGACGAAGAAAAAGCTAAGCGATGCGGTGCAGATGATTTCATTGCCAAACCGTTTGAATCGCAGCAGATAATCACCAAAGTAAAAGAACTTCTGGCACTTGGAAACTCGAGAGCTCAACAATCCGCACAAGTATCTCCTCCTCAACCGGTGCAACAGGCACAGGAATCTTCAGCCCCGGCATTTGATATCCAGCAACCAGCTGCACCTGCTGATATATGGAGTGCCTTTACCCCCGAAGCTGAACCTCAAGTTGAAGCACCATCAGCCCCTGTAGCAGACACACCAATCGAAGCAACAAAAGAGCCAGACGTATTTGCTATTGTTAATGAAGAAAGTGACGCCCAACTCGTTCAGGCTGATGCAACAATCGAGATATCTCCCAGCCACACCGGTTCACAATGGGTTCCGGTCGAAGAGAATACTTTTGAGTTTGAAGAGGAGATGATTACTGCCCCTCTCCAGACTATCCTGGCAGATCAGCAAGTCCCGCTTCCAGAAACATCTTTCGGTGACATTTCTTTTGAGGATGACGCCGTAGCACCTGCACCCCCCGTAGCTCAAGCTGTTTCAGAACCTGTTTTTTCTGTCACATCGGATGTTACCGATTTCACTGCACAGTCACCTGAGTTAGAAGCGCCAGAACCTGAGTTGGAGACACCGGCGATAGTAGAAACAGTTGCACCAGTGGCTGCAGTGGCACCATCTCAACCACTAAATCTGACCGAGGAACAGTTGAGAGCAGCTATTATGTCTGCATCGAAAGATGTTATTGAACGCATTGTTTGGGAAGTTGTTCCTGACCTGGCAGAAGCCATGATTAGAGAAGCAATCAGCAAGATTAAAGCTGGGGCCTAGTACCACCTGCTTGAATAAATAGTAGTAAGGGGGATGGCAACATCCCCTTTTTTCGTATGGAGATGATTATATGATAAGAAAAGCTATTGCCATGGTTGTGGAGCACACAGACCTTACCGAAGGTGAAATGATTGAGGTCATGAACCAGATAATGTCCGGTGAGTGCACGCCGGCACAGATCGCTGCCTTTATCACTGCGCTACGCATGAAGGGTGAAACAATTGAGGAGATAACCGGTGCGGCGCGTGTCATGCGTGAGAGGGCAACACCGATCCGTGTAGGAAAGGGCGTTCTCGATATTGACCGCGACGATATCAACGTTGACCGGGAGACAATCCTTGATGTGGTCGGCACCGGTGGTGACGGCACCAATACCTTCAACATTTCCACAACGGTATCCTTCGTTGTTTCAGCCTGTGGCGTCAAGGTAGCCAAACACGGCAACCGATCTGTCTCTTCTGCATGCGGAAGTGCGGACGTACTGGAAAAGCTTGGTATCAACCTGGATGTAACGCCTGAAACCGTTGTGAACTGCATTGACCAGATAGGTATCGGATTTCTCTTCGCCCCTGCCCTGCACGGCGCCATGAAGCATGCCATAGGGCCACGCCGTGAGATTGGTATCCGTACAATTTTCAACATCCTGGGACCGCTGACCAACCCTGCTGGAGCTGACTGCCAGGTGATGGGTGTCTATCGCCCAGAGCTGGTAGAGAAGCTTGCCGGTGTTTTGCATAAACTTGGCTGTCGGCACGGATTTGTTGTCCATGGCTCTGACGGAATGGATGAGATCACACTTACCGGTGAAACAACAATAGCTGAAGTCACGCCGGACGGCGTCACAATGGCGACCGTCGTCCCAGAACAGCTTGGTCTGTCCCGCTGTGATATGGAAGCTCTCAAAGGTGGCGACGCAGTCGCCAACGCCGTGATAGTCAAGGCTGTTCTGGCCGGCGAACACGGACCGCGCAGAGACGTTGTACTCCTTAATGCTGCCTATGCACTCGTAGCAGCAGGTAAAGCAATTACTGCGGCGGAGGGTATTACACTGGCAGCCGAAGCAATAGACTCTGGAAGAGCACTGCAGCAAGTAGCAAAACTGGCTGCACTAACCAACAACCTTGGCTAGTTGGTGCTTGCACACCACAATCAATTGATGGCCTTATAATAGTAACCATTGGCTATATCCAGTTTAGTTACTTGTTATAGTTTGGCAAACAAAAATAGAGCGAAAGAAATTTATGACTACTGACACACCCGACATTCTGAAAAAAATAATTGCCCATAAGCAGGTAGAAGTAGCCGCTGCCAAGACAGCCTCTTCACTCAGTGAACTAAAATTACGCATTAGTGATATGGAGGATGTACCACGCGGTTTTGAGCGCCACATCCGCGAAGCTTCCGCCTCCGGCTGGACCGCTATTATCGCTGAGATCAAGAGGGGCTCCCCTAGTAAAGGGATCATACGTGACGATTTCGATCCACTGGAAATTGCATCGATCTATCAGGATAATGGTGCCACCTGCCTGTCGGTTCTGACCGACGAACACTTTTTTCATGGGCACCTCCGTTATCTGGCACTGATTCGTGAGACAGTAGCATTACCACTATTGCGCAAGGATTTTATCTGTGATCCGTACCAGATCTATGAAGCCCGTGCAGCAGGCGCAGATGCGGTTCTATTTATTGCCGCTATGCTTGATCTGAAGCAGTTGCATGACTTCCATTCAGTGGCAAAGGATATAAATCTTGATGTGCTGCTTGAGGTTCATGACGAAGAGGAGATGGAGAAGGCTCTACAAACTGACTGCACACTCATTGGTGTCAACAATCGTAACCTCAGGACGTTTGCAATGGATCTTGACACCACAGCCCGCCTTGCACGCATGATGCCGCCTGAAAGGTTACTGGTTACAGAGAGCGGAATAAATAACAGGGATGATATAGACCGTCTAGCGACCGATGGGGCTCAGGCTTACCTGATTGGTGAGTCCATGATGCGCGAAGCTGACGTTGGCCGGAAGCTTCGTGAATTGCTTGGCAGTTGATTCTCTTATTTCACCTCTATCAGCAGGCGCTGCTTGAGTAGGCTTAGCGATTGGAGCAGCTCCACAGCCCTCCGCAACTGAAAATCCTTCTGTAATCCCTTATCCACATCCTGCTCCGGAGCAGCTTCCGGCTGCTCTTCCCTTTGGCCTGATGGATCAAGGCGGTTATCCAGATCTTTTTCTTTAATCTCCTGCCTATTTGACCGCACCGATAGTGCTACCTGCCTGACATTATCAACCTCAATATCCGGAACTATTCCCTTTGCCTGGATTGAACGTCCACTTGGAGTATAATAAAGTGCAGTAGTCAATTTAAGTGCTGCAGCATTTTTTAGCGGGAAGAGAGATTGAACAGATCCTTTGCCAAAACTCCGCGTTCCGATGACGATTGCTCTTTTATGATCCTGCAGGGCTCCGGCTACTATTTCCGAGGCGCTTGCAGTCCCCTCATTAATAAGCACAACAAGAGGATAGCGCGGTTCCTTGGGACCTAATGTGGCGTTATACATATGGTTTGACTCCTGACTTCGCCCCCTTGTGCTGACTATCTCAGTCATGTTGATGTCATCACCGATAAAACAATTGGCGACTTCAACGCAAGAGCTTACCAACCCGCCAGGATTATAACGAAGATCCAGTATTAATCCCTTAAGTGTCACTCCGGATTTTGCGTGAAGACCTTTCAAAGCTTTCCTGAACTCACTCCCGGTCTGTTCCTGAAACTGTGATATACGAATATAACCATACCCGGAGGACAGAAACTTTGCTTTCACGCTGTTCAGTTTTATGATGTCTCGAACAAGTTTAAAAACCAGCGGTTTGTTATTTCCACTACGTACTATTGTCAAAACGACAGATTTACCCTTCTCACCACGCATTCTCTTAACCGCAGCCGTAATACTCATCCCGTTAGTGGAGGTCCCGTCAATTTTCCAGATATGATCATTGGCCTGAATTCCTGCACGGAAAGCGGGGGTATCGTCAATCGGAGCAATAACCGTCAGTTTACCTTCTCTTGTGCCAAGCTCAATGCCGACACCGCCAAATGCTCCTGATATCTGAACTTCCATCTCACTATACGACTCGGGGGGCAGATAGGCGCTATGCGGGTCGAGTGTGGCAAGCATACCGTCGACCATTTTTCGTACCAGTATTTTAGGCTCGGGTTTTTCTACATAGTTAACCAGAACAGCCACATACGCTTCACGAAGAAGGTCAAGATTACTTATATCTCCTGAGTGAGTATGATGTGCCTGCCAACGCGAATACAATAATACTGACAGTGCAAGCGCAATAAATACGCTAAACAGTGTCAGCTTGGTTGTGCGTATTCTAAAGGCAGGTAGCATGAGAGTTATCTCCTGACGTCAATCCCGTAACTTTTAATTTTTCGGTGCAGATTGCTCCGTTCGAGTTCGATAAGTTCTGCGGTACGGGAAATATTCCAGTCATTTTCCTCAAGCTTATGGATAATAAACTCGCGCTCAAAATCTTCCCTGGCATCCCGTAAAGCAGACTTGGAGAGAGGCCCCGCCATGCCGGCGGGGTGAAGCTCTGCGTCAGCTTGATCACCTGATAAAAATTGAATATTCTCGGCTGAAACAACATGTCCCGGAGTAACTATAAGTAAACGTTCTACCACATTTTTCAACTCGCGCAGATTACCTGGCCATGAGTAATGCTGCAGCTTATCAATGGCATCGGGAAGAAAAGCTTTCGCTTCGCCCCCTTCCCTATGGAAGAACTGCGCAACAAAGTATTGTACCAGCAGCCCGATATCATCTTTATGATCACGAAGCGCTGGCGCTTTAAATGTTATAGTACTCAGTTGGTAGTAAAGATCCGGATTAAATTTTCCTGCTGCCATTTCCTGCTCTAGTGATCTGGTCGTAGCAGCAATCACGCGAATGTCAGCGGCAACACGCCGACTCCCACCGACACGCTCAAAACCATGATCCTGAATAAAACGCAGAAGCTTCACCTGTGTACTTAAAGGCAGCTCGCCAACCTCATCAAGAAAAAGTGTACCACCATCAGCCTGATCCAGACGCCCCTTCTTGTGCGATGTAGCTCCTATGAATGCACCTTTTTCATGGCCGAACAGTTCACTCTCGACCAGTTTTTCCGGGATGCCGGAGCAGTGCACCGCTATGAAAGGACGCTCACGTCTCGGACTGTTGCAGTGAATAGAACACGCAATCAACTCTTTTCCTGAGCCGTTTTCTCCGTTTATCAGCACTGATGCAGATGTCGGCGCAACTTGCCGAACCTGCTCACGCACCGTGACAATTTCGGATGATTCGCCGATAAGCTCATAATCTGTAGACACCGAGCGCTTGAGTTCGGCGTTTTCCACTTTTAGTTTCTGCAACTGCAGCGCATTGGCAACACTGATCAGAACCTTTTCAAGAGAAAGAGGCTTTTCGATAAAATCAAAAGCCCCAAGCTTGGTAGCACGAACCGCTGTGTCAATAGTGCCATGCCCGGAAATCATGATGACCGTCACCTGCGGAAGCAACGCTTTGAGCTTTTCAAGGGTCTCCAGGCCATCCATGCCGGGCATCCATATATCAAGCAGAATCAGGTCAGGAAGTTCATGCCGTGCGATATCAATACCCTCGATGCCACTTTCTGCGCTCAGAACCTGATATCCTTCATCTTCAAGAATTCCACCCAGGGCGGTTCTGATATCCTTTTCATCGTCAATGATCAAAATTGTATGTGTCATAACAGCTCCTAATGCTAATTATTTTTACCCGGCCGGCAGCTCAACAACAAAAACAGCACCATGCGGCATATTATCGCGAATACGCACAAAACCACCATGATCGGTCACAATACTGTTCACTATGGCCAATCCGAGACCGGTACCACTCTTCTTGGTTGAAAAATATGGTTCAAACAAGCGCGGCTTATCTTCCGGAGGAATTCCAGGACCATCATCAGCAATACTGATGGTTACCATCTTCAGGACATCATCAAATTGTGTTGCCAAAGCAATGTTACCATGCTCTTCCATGGCGGCGACAGAGTTCTCAAGGATATTGATCAACACACGCTTGATTTGATCACGGTCTATCATCAGCAACGGCAACCTGTCATCCATGGTAACTTTAAAATCTACACCGCGATGAGCCTGCTGATACAGTGTCAACGCTTCGCGAATCAATGCGTTAAGATCATTTGGTTCAGGCTGAATAGCGGGCATACGGGCAAAATTGGAAAACTCGTTAACCAGGTTTTTGAGGTCATCGACCGATTTAATAATCATTTCTGTGCATTCATCAAAGACCTTCTCGTCATCACTAAAGCGCGACAGATAGCGTTTTCTCAGGCGTTGGGCAGAAAGCTGGATCGGGGTTAACGGGTTTTTAATTTCATGGG
>JAQUIT010000037.1 GCA_028681335.1 Desulfuromonadaceae bacterium
TCACGCTGGAAGTCGCGGGTTCGAGCCCCGTCAACCCCGCCATAAAAATAAGGGCGAATAGCTCAGCTGGGAGAGCGCCAGCCTTACAAGCTGGATGTCACAGGTTCGATCCCTGTTTCGCCCACCAATAAAAAAAGCCATTCAGTAAACAATCTGAGTGGCTTTTTCTATTTCTCCTCTTACCTACCACTTCACCCCACACAGGACACCCTGGCCTGACTAACGAGATGTTTCTCGAAGACATCTCACATTCACTCATTCACCCACCTATCTATCTCACAAGACGCCGAACCACTCGACCCACAACCAACGGATAGATGTCTTCGTTGCTTATATCGAGGACCTCAGGCTCAGAGCCAACAGCATCACATTTTGCAAGCAGTGTCCCATCATGACTGCGAAAGATCCGACGGATTGACATAGTACCGTCGGCATATCTCAATGCAAGCACTCCGCCGTTGATGGTGTTCTTGCAAGAGGTGTCCACAAAGACCAGGTCACCATCCTGAGCCCACGGATACATGCTGTCACCGAGCACCTTCATCAACAACAGGTCTTCCGGTTGCACACCAAGGGCATGAACCAGCCAGCTGACTCCAGGGGACAATACATCGACAATTTGCGCTGACTCAAACGAGCAGATAACATTGCCGCGTGAGTCATACCTAACAAATCTTTTATCTGGAGGACTAACCCTTGGCTGTTCGCATACCGGCTGTTGCTGTTCAACCGCAAGCGGAGGCCGGTTCTCCTCTGACTGGAATCTGCCTGCATGTGATTTGTTGCCGGTTAGGATGTACTCGAGATCCAGCCCTTCCGAACCACATATGGCTACAATCGCTTCGGTTGGAATGGTATTGCGCTGCTTCCAGTTATGTATCCGGCGAATTCCGACTTCCATAGCCTCAGCCAGTTCCACATCAGTTTGTATGTCCAGCTCTTCTTTAATACGGCCTAGAGTGTCCTTGGTATTGATCAGAACGTTACCGCCCGGCATCCTAAGTTTGAGTGTTTCAGACGGTTCGTTACCGGTATTGATGCATTCATCATGAAGTTGCAGAACTTTCTTATTGACAAAGTTACTCACAATCGGTTATCTCCTTTACGCGTTTAAATTAACTACTATTAAAATATTAAGGTTAATACTTATCCGGATCGTTGCAGCAGAGAAAAATGCCAAAAAGTGTGACTCCCAACGCATATACACGGGCCATATCACTTCGTCCGAGTGTATTAACAGCATATTACAGCCACGATGGGCGTTGAGGCAGCAAATTTATGGCCTGATGTTGATGACATATAACATTAAAGTGCTAAAAGGGCAATTATCATAAATTTATGATGCTTTTAATTAGCACATACAGTTTTTTTAAAAAGGGACCCGTCCTAACCATCGGGTCCCTGCCGAATTCCCCCGCGACATGACATAAATACTCATCAACTGAGACCCATTACGTATCTGTTGTTACATCAAATAATGGCATAAATGTGCTTGACCGTATCCACTTGTACGTCATTATGACGTACATTATCGTCATGCTTCAATACATTTATTATACTTAAGTAAGGGATTTCAATGAATTATTTTATCAGAATACTGTTAATCACCTGTGCAGCCTCACTGCTTTCTGCATGCTCATCAACACCGCTCATTAAGCAACCTCCCGAATGGGGATATGAGAAAGACGCCATCCAACTTCATTTCATCAGTGACCCGCAACTGAATCTCTACCAGAAACGTGTCCACTCGTTGACCATATGCCTCTACCACCTGCGGGACCCCAACAGCTTCAACCAACTTATTGATGAGAAAGACGGTCTACCCAGACTGTTGGAGTGCAACCGGTTTGATCCAAGCGTTACCTATTCCCGAAGACTGGTGATCCAGCCCAACCAGGAAATCTCGACGTTGCTGGACCGGACGGACGGCGCAAAATACGTCGGCATCGTGGCTGGCTACTACGCGTTGGAGAAGGAAAACTCTGTCAGGTCCTACCAGATCCCCGTAACGGGTGTCAAAAAAGGCTCTACGCTCGTGCAGAAGACAGCAAAACTAAACATTGATCTGTACCTGGGTACTCAGGGTGTCATGCAAATCGCCGACATTCCAAAAGTCATGACAAGCAAACAAGACAAGGAAAAGCAATGAACGCACAGCAACCACTATTCTGGGATCAGGGGATCCTGCTGCAGCCGCAGCATTTTCAGCTTCTCGACCGGACATGTCAGGGGCTTCTCTCCCCTTATCAGAAATATTTGGAGCCGCATTTCTGGGGAGTTGGAGATATGACACTCCAGAAAAGCTCACTCGGCACTCGGACCTTCAACCTTCAGGCCGGCGAATTCCTGTTTCCCGACGGTACGTTTATCTGCCTCTCCGAAAACGGCTGTATTGACACCCGCGCTTTTGATGAAGCCTGGGTGGAAGGCGGAAAACCGTTCACCGTATACCTTGGACTCAAAAAATGGTGCGAATCCGGAGTAAACGTAACGGTCCTACCGACGCTTGAAACGGTTTCAACTGTCGCTACACGCTTTGTAACATCCACCGGCTATAAAGAGGTCGAGGATCTTCACGCCGGCGGTCCGAAGAGCCAGGTACAAAGACTTCACTTTGCTTTGAAGATATTCTGGGAAACAGAGCTGAACCAGTTGGGTGAGTATGAACTTATCCCTCTGGCCCAACTGGAAAGATTCGGCGCTGAAATACGGCTTTCTGAAGATTTTATTCCACCATGCCTTTCCTGCGCTGCATCACCATCGCTCCACACGCTCATAGGGGAAATCCGTGACCAGATAACAGCCCGTGGTTACCAGCTAGAGGAACATAAGAGTAAACGCGGCATACAGACCGCCGAATTTGGTTCCAGGGACATGGTCTGTTTTCTCGCACTCAGGTCGGTTAATCGTTACGTCCCACTGCTTTGCCACTACACCGAAGCCGCTCATATCCACCCGTGGCATGTGTACGGCATCCTGCGGCAGCTGGTCGGCGAACTGACCGCCTTTTCTGAGCGGGTCAGCGTCCTTGGAGAACTGCAGGATGGGAAAAAAGTCCTTCCGGAATATGACCACCGCAACCTGTGGAACTGCTTTTCTGCGGCGCAGGACATAATTTCACACCTGCTGGACGAGATCACCGCCGGGCCTGAATACGTCATTCGCCTGGCCTATGACGGGACTTTCTATGCCGCGGATCTGAAACCGGCCATTTTTGAAGGACGCAACCGCTTCTACCTGGCGGTAAAAACTGACGAAGAGCCCACAACAGTGCTCAAGGCACTGGAAGACATTGCCAAGCTGAGTTCCCGTGATCATCTGGACATGCTGATTTCCCGATCACTGCCCGGCATCGGCCTGCAGTACCTGCAGACCCCGCCCCAGGAACTCCCCCGCCGGGCAAATACAGTCTATTTTGCAATCAACCACCATGACGACCAGTGGACTGCAGTGAGCAAGCAGTACAGCCTGGCCCTCTACTGGAACAGCGCCCCGGCGGATATAGAAATTGAACTGATGGTAGTGGGGAGGTAACACCAATGCACTTAAGCGACTGTTTTATGAATATTATGGCCTATGTCACCTACTTGCTGAAAACGGTGGAGACGAAACAGCCGGCATATGAAGAGGTCAAAAATGACATCCGCAGACTCCTGGC
>JAQUIT010000023.1 GCA_028681335.1 Desulfuromonadaceae bacterium
TTTGCCAGCAATCCAACCTTCATTCCGGTAGACTTCAGATAATTCAACACCTGAGAACGATGCTCCCCGGTTAGTTCTCGCAGTGCTTTCAGTTCGACAATAATTTTGTCATAACAGATAAGATCAGGTTTGTAGAACTGCTTTAATTCTTCCCCTTTGTAATACAGCTTGAGTTCCTGCTGAGGAGTAAAAGGGATTCCCCTTAATCGAAGTTCCTTTTCAAGGCATTCTTGATAGACCGCTTCAAGAAATCCACAGCCAATTTCACGATACACCTCAAATACGGCTCCCTGAATTGCGTAGCATTCTTCCCTGAATATTATTTTGTCTTCCATTTCGTGCCTTTCGTGCTTTTCGTGGACAACAGCTTTTCCACTCATCGGTTACCGCCATATCTGCCCGCAGTTGCTTTGATGCCGATGGCATTGGTTTTTTCGCCCCACTCTTTCACACTGATCTTGTAACTCTTGAGGCCTGACTGACTTTTAATTGCGGCGAATTCGCCATAATTAAAGTTCGGGTTATGGACTCTTTCCCAGATACCGAGGAACACGACAGTGTTTCTTAAACCCATAACAAAAAAACCGCTCAAACCGGTATTTTCCCAGGTTCGGCGGCTTTTATTAATTATCCAGTTATTCCATCAATTCCCATCCTTAAATCCATAACATAGCCCTGAAAACAGGATAGTGCGTTCACGAAATCATGACAAAAATGATTTCTAACTTACTAAAAGTTTTTCACATTACTCCGGCGATTCACGCATGTCAACGAGTTACGGCGGAAGCCATGGCACAAATGCGGCGGCCGGACAATCCTTCTTCAAAACATCATGGGAAGTCTTGGACTGTATCTCCTCCAGACTCCGTATCCCGCTCTTTTTCGCATATCGGGCAGACGTAAAAAGTCCGGCTGAGCTTCATACCACAACAGGTCCACTCCCCAGAGCTGGCAGGTTTCTCTGACTCATCCCACGGATAAGGGTCTCGGCTGTAGTTGTGTCCGATTTTTTTAGACATGTTACTCCTTGGTAGTCAGCAGATTCGATCTTCTCTGATAAGTTTAACGATATGTTCGTTATATACTATCCGGAGTATTTATGCCTTTTTTACCCCAATTGTTTAGTAAATGTCAGCGATGTCCGGTTTGGTCTTTGCATTTAGCCTCCCCTCCCTTGACGGGAGGGGATTGAGGGGTGGGAGAAGCTGCCGTCAGTATCAAATATGGCAAACTCCCCCACCCCCTAGCCCCCTCCCGCAAGGGTAGGGGGGACTTTTAAGGTAATTGCAAAAAACTAACCGGAAGCCGCTGAGTAAATGTATACCGAAGGTTGGTGTTATAATGATGCCGATAAGAAAGAACGTGTGGACTACTGCTAGGAACACTGGATAGAATGGGAAGCGTACCAACTTGACGGCTAAATCATCTGGTGACGACGCAGACAGAGGCGGCTCCCTCACAACTCCCGTGAACCTGCCGGACTATGACAATACTGATTCCTATAAAACTGGAGATGTAAAACCGACATGAGTACCGACCTCGCTATACGCGAATCGCTCCCTGCGCTTGTTGCCTGTTACCAACAGGCAGAAGCGGAAGTTCGCCAGGCATATGACCTGCTGGAGGCTGCGGAAAACCGTCTGCAAAGCGGCTTCATGGATCTCGGGTGCCATTGCTTTAGCACCAACCCACGGGACTATTGCAAAGTTGGCTCACCGGCAGCTGATCTGGTTATGGAAACAATCAAGATTGAAGCCTGGCGAGTGCTGGTGGAGAGAATGGAACTAAGACGGGTGCTCTCGGTGAAACGCCGGAAGGAGTTGGATGCTCAACTCCAAAATGGTGACAAGCTCCCTGATATTACAGAAGAAAACATTGTGGGTATGTTACAGGACAATCTTGCCAGTATCGATTCGTACATGAAAGAGGCAATTCATGAGGTGTTCGACTTCCTCCGCCCGCACGGATCCGCTCTGAAGGCAAACTCTGAGTTTGAACTTGGAAAGCGTGTTATTCTGCGACATGCAGTAACTCCTGGCTACATAAAAGGAACCTTTCAGGTTGCATACCGGAACGAACCGGAACTGACCGCATTGGATAATGTGTTCTCTGTCTGTGACGGAAAAGGAACGATCAAAACCTACAGGGGAGAGCTCTGTGATAAGATTTCAGAAAGCAAGGATGGTCTGGGGGCAACTGAGTATTTTCGGTTCCGATGCTGCCAGAATGGAAATCTTCATTTAGAATTCAAGCGCCTTGATCTTGTGAGCCGGTTAAATGCTGCAGCCGGTGGTAACAGACTGAAAGGGTAGGCAACGTATGTGCGGATGTTGTCTGGCACATGGGTTAAAGTTGAAAGCCGGCCAGAGCCTGTCTCAGGTATTTGTGTATGAAGTAGAACTGACCAGGAAAGGAGTAATCGTCTCAGGTGCAACAATCTCCCATCGAACTACCGATATTATGTTCTTTGAGCCATTCGTTGATCAGCCCTGAGGCGCAGCCGACGCCGCTCTCAACCTGAATAGCCGTAACCGGGCAGTTGATAGCACAGGCTCCGCACTCCATACAGGCATCAAGTTCTACAATAGTAGCAGTTTTTCCCGCCATAGAGAAAACCTGATGGGGACAGACGTTCGTACACATTTCACAGCCGATGCACTTCTCTTGATCCAGTTTCAGGGTCGCCACTTTTCGCAGGTAAGTAAAACCTTTCATTCTAGCCTCCTTTTACAGAAACCTGCTTCCGATCAGTAAGAGAAGACAGGCGATAATGGCACTACCCATAACAGGCAGTGCCAGCCGCATCTCTTTTTTCACACCGGAACGTGATGTGAATGTTGTGCACCCTGTAAAGTTGAGAGCGTAGAAAGCGCTCACGGCAGGCATTCCCAGCAGTGCGGCAAATATCGTCGGGCCTGTAAACCCACTTCTGCCGATAAAGACCGAGAAAACCAACGCCCACACCATCCCTGCTATGGCACCTTTGATGGAAAAACTTCGACCCGGCAGCCAGGGAAGAAGCAATGGGGCGATGACGATACCGGCCAGCACCGCTCCAAGATATCCGGTAACAGCTGCAACAGCAGCAGTTGCGCCGCCAAAGACAGATACCACGAATGCTAATGCTGCCATGATAACAGCGGATACTTTCATGGCGCCTACAAGTTCTACGGGGATGAGAATGAGGCGTTCCCTCAAAGAAAATGTTAGTTCACGCATGGCTTGTGTAGCGACCATGCCATTATCAAGATACTCCGGCAGGTCTTGAGCACGGATTGTGGCATACCTTATGGTAAAGCCCGTCCTCTTTTTCACCTCATGAGCCGCAATCCCCGGAGCTCCGAGAATTGGGAGCAACAATTGCCTGTGCGCTACAAGCTTCGCCAGCTCGGAGTGCCGTATCCTTTCAATCAGCTCCAGAGTTCCAAACGTTCCTTTACCCGCGGCACACCACACATTGATACCGAATGTCTCCAGAACAAGGAGCCACACGTCTCTCTCTGCCATCTGTTGCCGTACAAGGTCATAGCTCATCTTGTAATTGGCAGTGACAAGCACAGGAGCTTCCGCAGACGGGTGCCCAACAGCATAAAGCCCTGGTGGAACGATGTAGTCCATTCGTCCAATTCCCCACCGTGCCTTGCAGGCTCCGACATTATCCGCAAATGACAGCGTGGTTCCAATTCGGGGAATTCGGCCCACACCGGTCAGGTACCACTCTTGAAATCCCGGGACCTTTTCATCAATGACTCCGCCACCTGCGGAAGTTGGTGGTCCTCAACAGGGTGGTTTTTCGCTGTGGCCTGATGCCGTGGTGCCGCACTCATTTTGCGTTGCGATTGTCTCAATGACCTCATTCTGGTTTTCCATACGAAGTTCTCCTTTTGCTATAATAGCACCATCACCGCCCACCGCCATAGGACCTTTTCTGTAACCACGGGTACAGCGGATGAACAGGGATGGGAGCTGAAGCGGAGAAATCGGGGGGACATTGGGAACAGGCTTCAATAATTGACCAACCAAAGCCGCCCCACAGGTATCAATACAAATTCTGCTGTTTCTTATCGGACTCTTCCTGCCCGGCCGTTGACGGAGGAATCGGCGTACGGTTCTTCACCGCAAACACCTCAATCCCCGCCTTGGTCTCCAGCGGGCAGACATTCTCGCAGATGCCGCAGCCATTGCAGATCTCCTCAACGACGTACGGCTCCTTAACCGTCCTGACACGGCCGTCCAGCCCCATGACCTGCACCTCCCGGGAACGGATGGCTTTCTCCGGAATCGGGCAATGCTCTTCGCAGACAATGCAGTCGATCTTGCGGGCATACGGCAGACAATGGTTTTTATCGAAGACCGCCTTGCCGATCACTTCGCGCCGCTTGGTTTCAACAGGAAGGGACGGAATCGCCCCGGTCGGACAGACCTGGCCGCAGAGAGTGCAATTATATTCGCAGTATCCCAGCCGGGGGATGAGCAGCGGGGTATAGATCCCCTCTAGCCCGGCTTGATATGCCGCCGGATACAGGGCATTCTTCAGGCAGACCTTCATGCATTCACCGCAACGGACACATTTCTTCAGAAAATCATCCTCATTCCGCACCCCGGGTGGACGCAGCAGGCGTGACTGCTTTTCGGGATAGCGGAAACGGATCGGGAGCGCCAGCAGCAGGCCACCAGCCATCCCCCCCAGCAGCAGACGCCGCTCCGGCAACAGCGGACCACACCCCTTCAGTTTCAGAGCAGGACGAAATGATATCCTCTCATGCGGACACCCCTGCAGGCATTCCATACAGAGGATACACTCCTCCTTGCGCAGAACATCCTGATCGAAGCTGGTGGGGCACAGCTGGCGGCACTGTCCGCAATCGGAGCACAACGCCTGCGGCACTCTGCTGAAGGGGGAAAAACGCGCCAGCCAACCGAGCAGCGTCCCGAGCGGGCAGATGTTGCGGCACCAGTTGCGCGTTTCAAACCGCTCCAGGGCGATAATGCCGAGGAGAATTGCTGTTGAAAGGAGCGCCAACGGGTAGAGCGTGTCGCGGAACGGCAGCAGGTTGTCACGAATCAGGTTGTAAGCAGGTGCCAGAGTATCCCGCCGCTCACCGATCATACGGTACAGTCCGACCCACCCTTCTCTGCTGGCAAGACCGAGCACCGGGTAGAACAGAAACGTCAGAGCACGCAGCAGAATGGCAATAGGGTCCAGCAGTCCACTCAGATTGATATTGAACAGCGATGCCGACAGGAGCGGCAGCAGCAGCCAGTATTTAAAGTTACCTTTGAGCGCCCTGATCGGAGCCGTCTTGCGGATTTTTGAAGTCACCAGGTCGAGAATTGTACCCAGGGGGCAGATCCAGCCACAGAAAAAGCGTCCGAGAGCCAGTGTCGCCACGGTCATAAGCGCGGCTGGAAACAGCAGCCAGCTCCATGACTTTGCGGCAAGCAGATAGCTGAACAGCACCAGCGGATCGGCCCTGAAAAAGGAATTGACCGCCGCATTAATATCATCGCGGCCACGGTATTCGGTCTGAACGAACAGTATCAGGAACAGCGCCAGTAAGATAAGCTGGCAGATGCGGGCGGCGGTGGGCTTCATGTCACTACGCCCTTACTACCCTGATCTTGTCCAGATTCATCTCTCCGAGGCCACGCTTGTAAGCGGCAACCGTCACCGGAATATCGGCCGGCTTCATGCCGAACAGTGTCGTAGCATAGGCGTCGGCAGCAACGATATCGGTCGAAGCGATCACTTTGTTAAGCACCCTGACATCGGCAATATTTCCCCCCTGTGGACCGTGGGCGGTGAGGATCCGGGTTGCATCGATAACGGTGAGGTGGCTCTTCACATGCGCATTGAGATCGGCCAGGGCTGTATCCAGGTTGCGGTGAATGTAGCCACGGTTGCCACCCATGATTCCCATGATATTTTTCAAGCCGAGCGTCAGCTTTGAAAGCCCGTGATGTTTTGCTACCGGCACATTGATATACACATCGGCCAGAAGCACCTCGTCATACAGCTCCCATTCCTGCAGAAACGCGCCGTTCAAAGCGACTTTCCTGAAACGCTCCGTCTCAATATGCTTGCACTCCACCCCTTTCATCCCTTTCAAGGCCGCCTCAATGCCGCTGCTGACATAACAGCGGCGGGGATCGTTGCAGGTATTATCAAATACTTTGACTTTTTTAGCCCCTGCAGCCAGGCACTCCTCCACAACCGCCCGTACCACCAGGGGATGGGTATTGGCAGCAAACCTGACGGAGCGGTCCCACCCCATGTTGGGTTTGACAACGACCACATCACCAAGCTTGACAAACCGCTTCATGCCACCGACCGCATTGATGGCTTTTCTGGTTATGGCAGCATAATCGCCCCCCTCCGCCACAGCGACCAGCGATTGTTCGCGAGCTGCAAGAGCTTCCTTAATCAACGCTGGAGCCAGTAAGATAGCGGTTCCAGTGGCTTTTATGAATGTACGTCTGTTCATACAAACCTCCCCTGATCGTTTTTGCCGCAAATCCTGCTTAACGTGCACAGCTAAAAAATTCGCTTCGATACGGATCAGCTATGGTTACGTTGTTGTTTGCAGTACGGAAGTAATTATATCAGCAGTTCGGAATATTACACGTGATTATGAACGCTGGGGCGAGAACCGGCGAAAGCCCCTTCATTCTTGCCTGTGAAGGGGTCAAACTCTTGTCCCGCAGCAAAAGCATGATATCCTTCCGACAGGGTGACAAATCAGCATCAGCGAGCAGGTAACAGGTCGGCATATACACCTGTAATCGTGTTGACAGCCCGCTCCATGCGTAGCGACAAATGGCGCTCTTTGGAAGCAGGCTCAGATGGCTATTTACTGAGCTGAGGCAACGTTGCCATCAGTGGAGGGAATCATGCTTGAAGCGTCCATATCTCTATTACTAGCGAATCCTTCATCGGTTTTGTCGGTTAGTGACAGCATCGAGGAGATGCTCGGTTATCCAGCCGAAAGTTTTATCTCCCACCATGTTTCCCTGAAAGATCTGATCCACCCGCATGATGCCGATATATCTGAAATGTTATTCTCAACTGATCCATCTGACAACAGCTCAGGAGTATTCAATATCCGCATCAGGCAGGCCAATGGCCGAATCCGCTGTCTTAAAGGATCATTTAAAAAACAGTCTGCTAAAGTCGAAACCGGCATTATTCTGGAGTTGCTGCTGCAAGATGCCAAATCTTTGAAAAGAACCCTGGATGAAGCTGTGGCGATGCCGAATTTTCGAGCTATGATGGATAACACTGACGATTATATTTATTTCAAGGATCGTAATCATGTATTCACCGGTGCCAGTCAGACCCTGGTTTCCTTGTGCCACCCGGCTGAACACTGGACAGATCTGATCGGCAAGACTGACTATGACGTGTTTCCGGAAGAGTATGCGGATATTTACTACCGTTTGGAGAAACAGGTTTTTTCAGGCATGCCGCTCGCGCATGAAATCCAGGAAACGCTGACAAACGACGGAAAAAAGGGGTGGGTGGATAACCGTAAATACCCGATTAATGACGAAAATGGTGAAATCATCGGCCTCTATGGCATTGCCCGTGACGTGACTGAAAACAAAAATACGGAGGATGCGTTAAAAGCAAGTGAAGAGCGCTTCAAAAATGTCCTTCAAGATGTTTCTTCTATCGCTGTCCAGGGATATGCCCCCGATGGCACGACTCAATATTGGAATCATGCCTCTGAATTACTGTACGGTTACACTGCTCAGGAGGCTATTGGCCGCAACCTTGTGGATCTGATCATTCCGCCTGAAATTCGTGCGGATGTCGAACAAGCCATCACATACATGGCTGAATCGGGCCAGGCTATCCCGTCAGCGGAATTGTCCCTGAGGCGTAAAGACGGCTCTATGGTTACGGTGTTTTCAAGCCATGTCATTGTCAAAATTCCGGGTCGCAATCAAGAATTGTTCTGCCTGGATATCGACTTGAGTGAACTCAAACAAAAAGAGATGGAATTGCGGGACAGTAAAGAGCTGTTCTCTCTTTTTATGAAGTATTCACCGATATACACGTTTATCAAGCAGATTGAGGACAATCAAAGTCGCGTTATTGAGGTAAGCGATAACTTTATCGAACTGGCTGGCAAAACAGCAGAAGAGTTACGTGGCTGTACCATGGATGAAATTTTCCCCCCGGAGTTTGCCGGAAAAATTACTGCGGATGACATTTCAGTGGTAAATGAAGGCAAGGTTATTCAACTTGAGGAGGATCTAAACGGCAACAGTTACTCAACAATCAAGTTTCCGATCATCAGGGAAGGTAAAAGCAGCCTGCTGGCTGGATTCACGATAAATATTACTGATCGTAAGCAGGCAGAGGAAGCCATGCGGAGGAATGAAAGTTATTATCGTTCCATCTTTGACAACTCACTTGTCGGAGTTGCGGTCTCAGACGAAAATTATGTCTTTACCGATGTAAATGATGCGTACTGCCGCCTGCTTGGTTATGCAAAAGAAGAACTTATCGGCATCAAACGCATTTCTGACGTCAGTCATCCTGAAGATGCCGAAAAAAGCGTGGAGATGATCAGGAAACTCCAGAATAAGGAGCTGACCGAGTACACTCTTGAAAAACGATATGTATCCAAATCCGGGAAAACTATTCCGGTGATGCTTTTTGTCAAAGGAAATTACAGCCAGGATGGCCGTTTTGAAGGTTCAACCGGATCTGTTCTTGATTTATCCGAACACCTGCTTGCGGAACGGGAAAAGCACGATCTTGAACAACAGCTCCTTCAGGCCCAGAAGCTGGAAAGTCTTGGTGTCCTTGCTGGTGGTATTGCCCACGATTTCAACAACATTCTGGCGGTAATTATAGGCCGTTGCGCTCTGGCAAAGATGAATTACAGTAATGCCGACAAGCACATACCTGACATTGAAAAGGCGGCTGAGCGGGCGGCTGATCTATGCAGGCAGATGCTGGCATATGCCGGTAAAACCGATTTTATTGTAAAGGATATCAATCTTGGAATACTGGTTGATGACATGGTTACCATGTTAAGAGCAACCATCAACCAGAATGTAAAAATCAACCTCAGTCTTCCAGCTACCATCCCCGTTATTACCGGTGATGAAAGTCAGATCAGGCAGATCGTCACGAATCTGATCATCAACTCCTCGGAAGCGATTGGTGAGGTACAGGGAAACGTTTTCGTCTCAGTTGCAAAGGAGTACATTTCCGCCGAGAGTGCGGAAAAAGATTGTCAAGGCAATGGTATCGCTCCAGGGTGGTATGTCCTCCTTGAAGTTTCTGATGACGGGTGCGGTATGGATGCCGAAACAAAGAATCGCATCTTTGAGCCATTCTTCACCACTAAATTTACGGGCCGTGGCTTGGGGATGTCGGCGGTGCTTGGCATCATCAAAGCGCATCAAGGCGCTTTGCAGCTGGAAAGCGCGAAGGGGCTCGGCACGACATTCAAGGTATATCTGCCTATCCAGAACAACGGCCAATCTGAAGTACTGCCATTTCTGCAAAGTGCAGAACCTGAGCCGTGGCGCAGCAGTGGCACCATCTTGCTGGTTGAAGATGAGGAGCAGGTCGCGTCCGTAGCACAGGCGATGCTCGAAGAGCTGGGTTTCTCTGTTATGGTCGCATCCAATGGAGTTGAAGCGTTACAACAGTATCAGGACAACGTTTCAGCAATTGCCCTTGTGATCACTGATATCGGGATGCCGATAATGGACGGTTATGAGCTTTTCAGCAGGTTGAAAACTTTGAACCCTAAGGTACCGATTATCATCTCCAGCGGCTTCGGTGACTCAGTAATTACATCACGTATACCCACTGAAGAAATAGCTGGGTTAATCAGTAAACCGTACAACTTTATACAGCTGTGTGAAGTTTTAAAAGAATGCTGCAAACAATGATGTTCCGCCGGTAAGCTGCTCCGCTTCCTGAGGGAATGTCACCTTGTGCGAGGGGATCTGCATGAAACTCTTCAGAACGAAAACATGGAACTGGTTGGATATTGGGTTATTGAAGTGGTGTTGCATTTTACTTGGAATGGTTGCTGGCGCATACTTGCACAATCTGGTTTTGCCGCATGTCGGGTTCATCCTCATTGCAGCTGTGCTTTTGGCGGTTCGACCTGCAATCGCATATTTTAAGGATTGATATGATGACAGGGTAGAGACAAACATATAAAAAGCCCAACAAGTTCATTCGTTGGGCTTCTCTTTTCTTATAGTATCGTTACCTTTTAGGTTTTTATCCGATTTGACATCTCAATCGGAATGCTCTTGCATCCTATGTCTGGTTCCACTCAGGTGGAGTCTCATCTGTCATAATAGGTAAGCCCTCCTTTTGTTGGTTTGTACTTCTTTGCTATGATTTGATTGTACCACTACGGACATAAAATAACAGTCTGTTGTAAAAAAATTATAGCGAGTATACTTTGAAAGTTGTCAACGACACCCCACTTATTACGTGCTGGTCACTATGCCTTCAATCAACTGCACAGAACAACCTCCAAGCCATGAATCTTTCTTCCCTAATGAAAAACAACGATTCGACTATGGTGTCAATCAATTACGGAAGAATGAATACGATCCCAACAATCCCCGGTATTATTTGAATCAAGACGATGAAAGAAACTATTGATAGCTTCCATTACAAGGGTATAGAATCTTGAAACACACCACGTTACAGAGGGAATACAGAAAATGAAGAAACGATACTCACTGATATTTACGCTCACTGCCGCTGCTGTCCTCGTTAGTAGCATTGCTTATGCATCCAAGAAAAAGCTGCGGACTAAATCAGAACCTTTGAAACAGGATATGTCTGAGGTTGATCTGGCGGCAAACCTGATGGATGCAGACAAGGAGCAGATGCCAGCAAAGGCGAGTTACTCAAGGAAGCATGATGATGTACTTCAGGATCTTACCATGATCGATGAATCCAAGTTTCACGATACCGTTACGGTCAAATGATCTACTGCTAAATTGGAAGGTGGTGATAGTATGGCAACATGGAAATGCGAGTGTGGCTTTACCAAGGAAGGCCGGTGTAAACCACAGAAGTGTGAAAAGTGCGGTGAGAAGGGTAAGTTTGTTAAAGCTGAATAGTCTGAAATCGACAACTATGCGGGGTGTTAAAAGGATTTCTTTTGACATCCCGTTTTTACGTTTAAATTGAGATGAAGAAACAGAGTGGCCTAACGGTTAACATCAATAAGGATGAGACGTTGAACTGATACCTGCGTGTTGAATGACACTTGGCCTGCCAAGGCTAATTATGCAGAATACCTTTGGTAAAAATATCCATACAATGCCTTATCAACTCTTCATCGCGGTCGGGCAAATGACTGATAATCTCTTGCGTGGCTGATGTACTCAGAAAATAGTAATTAACAATGCCGGCTATAGCGAATGCGGTATCTGCTGGATTTAAATCTCTTCTGAATTTATTGTTTAAAATACCCTCTTCAACAATCTGCATCAGAATCTGAAAGACCTTTTCTATGGCCGGCTGGACAATCAGGGAGAAGAACTGTGTGGGGTTGGTAAGTTCACTGGTATAAAATCTCAGCAGATACGGGTTATTGCGATATCTGACAATTATCCACCGGATATAGGCTTCAATTTTTGTCAATACCTCCACGTCGGCATTATTGATCTCTTCGATATGCCCAAAACAGGAAAACTGCTCTTGCAGCACCGAGGAGTACAACCCCTCCTTCCCCCCGAAATGATAGGAAATCATGGAGATACTCACCCCCGCTGCCTTGGAAAGCTCCCTGATACTTACTCCGTTCAAACCACGCTCGGCAAATAAACGTGTCGCGATCAAAACCAATTTATTCCTGAGTTCGTTTTTATCCATGCCGATTTAGTAGCATATTCGCCGTTTAAATATCTAGATAATTAAAATCCGCTTTCCAAACTGAAGCACTGTATACAATAAATAATTGCATCAGATTTACCGCAATGATATAAGAATTCGAACGAACGTTCGATTGCTTGTGTTGAAACATGGTACTTCGTATACGTTAAGCCATTACGCCGATAATCAAGGCGATTTTAACAAGAAGAGAAAGGATTATTGAATGTCTGTTTTACATGAAAGAATCAGAAGAACCAGCCTCCACGCAAAAATCAAGAAGGTTGAAGATGTCCTCCCGCTGTTTAAAAACGGCATGAACCTTGGTTGGTCGGGGTTCACCCCCGCCGGTTATCCCAAGGTTGTTCCTACCGCTTTAGCGGACTATGTGGAAAAAAACAATCTGCAGGGGAAATTGAAATTCAATCTCTTCATCGGCGCATCCGTTGGCGTAGAGACTGAAGACCGGTGGGCCTCACTTGATATGATCGACCGCCGCTGGCCGTACCAGACCGGCAAGAACATCCAGGCCGGCATCAATGAAGGGCGCATCCGCATGGGTGACCGCCACCTCTCCATGTTTGCCCAGGATCTGGGGTACGGTTTCTATACCAAAGACAATGGCGGACGGCTTGATATCGCCATTATCGAATGTTCCGCCATCACAGAGAACGGCGGACTCGTCTTGACCGCTTCCTGTGGTGCAGTGCCGGAAATAGTGCAGATTGCCGACAAGATCATCATCGAGCTGAACACCGCACTGCCAAGTTTCGAAGGGCTCCACGACATCATCGAGCCGATCAACCCGCCCAATCGCAAGCCGTACCTCATCAGTCGCGTCGATGACCGGGCCGGATCTCCCTACGTTCAGATTGATACCGACAAGATCGTCGCCATCATTGAATCAAAACTGCCGGATAACGGGCGTTCTTTCAGCGGACAGGACGACACTTCCGAAGCAATTGCCAACAACATCATCGATTTTTTCCAGTTTGAAGTTAAATGCGGCCGCCTGCCCAAAAACCTGTTACCTCTCCAGTCCGGCGTCGGCTCAATCGCCAACGCGGTTATTGGTGGCCTGGCAAACGGCCCTTTCAGCGGCCTGAATGTGTGGACCGAGGTACTGCAGGATACCATGCTCGATTTCCTTGATTCCGGCAAACTCGACTTTGCTTCCACGGTATCCCTCTCCTTCTCTGTGGACGGATTCAAACGCTTCTATGGCGACTGGGACAAGTACAGCAGCAAAGTGATCATGCGGCCGCTCTCCATCGCCAATCATCCCGAACCGATCCGCCGGCTCGGCTGTATCGCCATGAACACCCCGGTCGAATTCGATATCTACGCCCATGCCAATTCAACTCTTGTTGGCGGCACCAGGATGATCAACGGCATCGGCGGTTCCGGCGACTTCCTGCGCAACGCCTATCTTTCCATTATGCACACTCCCTCGGCGCGTCCCTCCAAGACCGACCCGACCGGGATTACCTGTGTGGTCCCGCATGTGCCGCATGTTGACCACACCGAACACGATCTGGATGTGCTCGTTACCGAACAGGGGCTTGCCGACCTGCGCGGGCTTGATCCAAAGACCCGTGCCCAGCTCATTATCGACAAGTGCGCACACCCCGATTACAAGCCGATCCTCCAGGAATACCTTGACATGGCAACGAAGGATTGTCTGGCCAGAAAGGCGGGGCATGAACCGCAGCTTCTTGACAGGGTGTTCAAAATGCAGGTCAACCTGGCCAAGAACGGCACTATGAAAATAGCCGACTGGGAAATTTAGTCTTTCATACCAATAGTAAAAAACAAGCCCTTCCACTACATCGGAAGGGCTTGTTTTTTTATCATCGGCTGCATCATCAAAACTGAGGCACTTTTTTTCAACTCCACCCAAGGTGCTCGTTGGACGCCTGCTCTAGTTCCGGTTCGGTATCACATAATAAAAAATTGAGAAGAAGTGGCATGCGCTACCGGTCAAAACAAAGAGATGCCAGATTGCATGATTGTACGGAAAGCGATCCCAGAGGTAAAAGATGACGCCGACTGTGTATGCGATACCACCGGCGAAGAGCAGCAACAGGCCTCCTGCCGGGAGTGCAGCGGAAAGCGGCTTCAAGGCGATTACCACGATCCAGCCGAGGGCGATGTAGAGTATCGGCCCGATATATTGCAGTCGATGGGTCGTGAAGATTTTCATGACCGCCCCAACCGTTCCCAGCCCCCAGACCGTGCCAAAAAGCGACCACCCCCAAGGCCCCCGTAAAGTAACAAGGGCAAAAGGAGTGTAGCTCCCCGCGATCATCAGATAGATGCTGGCGTGGTCGAGAATTCGGAATATATAACGGACGTAGGGCTTGCGAACGCTATGATAAACAGTCGACAGACAGTAGAAGGTGACCATTGATACGCCGTAAATACTGGCGCTGACAATGCGGTAACTATCGTGCTGCTCAGAGGCAAGCGTGATCAGGACAATAGCCCCGATTAAGCCCGCAAGAGCACCAATAGCGTGGGTAAAACGGTTAGCCAGCTCTTCCCCTTCGGAGTAGTAGACGAGCCGTTCATGGATATCAATAGTTTTCATGGATCAATAGTACAACGTATGGCACGGGAAATACAAGGCGGCTAAAATTGATATGTACCCTCTCAACGTGGTGCATGAAGTTCGGTCATCATTGTGGCCCCATAATCTGATCCCTTGAGAATACGTAGCAGGAATCGAATACAGCAGACAGAATTATCACACACGACGTCTCTTCCTCCCTGTGGTTTCAATCAAAAAGAATGCCGTCTAGTACGCTAAAATAAATTCCTGTATTAAAAATTTCAGTGATCGTGTCATGAGCCATAAACACTACTTACATCGTCATTTAACGTTTCATAGCACCATCCATACTCACCCATGTATTCATCGCTTGCACGTGGTTCGTGACTCTGTTACTATAACGACGATTTATTTCAACAGATGCCACAGAGGATGACCTATCGGCCACCTCCGGATGCATTCCCCTGGAGGAGAGACACCTTGAAAGAGACAAATCACAGTGCCGTGGCAGTGTCAAATGATAGGTGGAGGCCCTTTGTGCTGGTCCCCCTGGTAGGCGTCTACCTCTTTTCCATGCTCATAGTTCTTTCTGACCTTGGCGAGCCGTTTCCCTTTATGGGGGAATTCTACTCGGATGAGGCCAGCGAGTCCCTCATTTTTGCCAACAGCGTCATCTCTTTATACCTCATTTTCGGAATCCTGAAACGGCAACAACTCACCCTCTGGCTGCTCATCATCTACAATTTTATCGACAGCTTTAATGGGATCACCAACCTCTTTCTGCTCCCCGTTCAGCAGATTATTACCGCTTCAGGGGAAATTGTTCCCGACTATCACTACCGCCTCAATGCTTTCTGCGTGTTTGTCCTGTTTCTGATGCTGAACGTGTTTCTCTATATCAACCGACGTCACTTCGACAACAAATCTATTTACCTGTGGTAAGCCGACATTATCAGCGCCGCAGACGGCTAGCCGCCTGCGGCGACCTTCCACACAACTTCCGCCATCATTACGATTCGATATCGTCTCCAAACAGCTTATAAGCCCACCCCGCAAGAGCTGACAATACTGCAACAACCATCACTCTGCCCGCCAAAACCGACCTTCGCCCCCCACCCCACCCCGACGGTATTCGTTCACTCCAAATGCGTACAAAAAAAAGGGCCATGTCGATTACCATGGCCCTTCAGATTTTTCATGTTATGAATGTTACACTAACGCCGCTTCAAATGAATGCAACAGAAAGGAAGGTACTTATGCGGTAACCTTGCTGGCAGCGAGTACTTCTTCAACCTGAGCCTTGTCCTTGATCCAGGCCTCACCGACAGGAAGCTTAATGCCGGACTCAGCATAGACGGCGACTGCCATCAGATACAGCGCAGAGAAAGCGCAGATAATCAGGTCATAAGCTGCGAAGGTTCCGGCAAGTGAGCTGCCGGTAAATTCTTTCACGTCAAGACCGACAAAGCCTAGCAGCAGGGTCAGAAAGATGAAGGCCAGTGTCCCATGATGCTTCATCGCAGCAATAAAGAGGATGAAGGTAAAGATGGTCCAGGCGACCAGGAAGAATCCGAGATCGTTCGCGCTGAAGGCAAGAGTAGGATAGGACTGGACCAGTTCGGGACTCTTCCCGAATATCAGCATAAGACAAAGGGCAATCCAGAAAGCTCCATACCCGGTAAAGGCGCAAAAACCGAAGTTGTTACCGGTTTTAAATTCCATCAGACCGGCGATAAGCTGAGCGGAACCACCGAAGCAGAGACCGAGCCAGAGGACGGGGGCAATACCGCACCATCCCAAGTTATGACATTGCAGCACAAACGTCGTCATTCCAAAACCGGCGAGTCCAACTACCGCAGGATTTCCCAATTTTACATCACCCATTTCTTCCTCCTATTTCACCTTGCTATATTTGTACTTCGCTTCTTTGTTACTTAAACTAGCAAGTAACATACCAATGTTATACAATTTAGTATTCAAAAAAAAGTTATGTTTATCGGGCAATTACATCCAACACGCAAAAGTTCGCATTTCCACCAATTTCGCAGCATTGCAAAAACCATCTTTGACATTTCACTCAACAGGTAGAATAAAGGGATTATTAATCCCACAAGTTCAGGCAGTAAGAGGCATCAGGCCAGTTGTTTGCAAAAATGCAAACACGTTTTGCAAATGCGCAAAAAAATATATTTCCCATGTGAGTTAAAAGCTGACATGAACGTTTTCATGATAATGCCTCCTCTTAGGTTACGTGCGCGCCCCCCTCCCAGACACACAACCACTTATTTTTCTGCCTTTCAGCCCACACTGTGAACAGCGCTTTTCAGCCATGTGACGTTGACACGTTTCGCACCAGTAGGTGACAGGAGGAATATCACCGCATGTCAGACACGTCGTAAAACTGTTTGTATCGATTCCACACGAATTATCTTTGTCCATGTCTTGGTTACCTTTAACTCCTCCACACTATCAGAATTACTGCGATAATCCAGTTGGGTACAATCAAATCATACTCCCTCCTCACCGTGAAATAAATTGGCAAATTTGCCGCAAAAGCCTCCACATCTGCATAAAAGTGCTACCCCAGCACCTCTCAAAGAGGAGTATAATTGTCTTAAACAAAGGGACTGGTTAGTTACCAGACATAAGCGGTGGTTCTTTCACTCAAATAACGGAACAGAAGGTTAATCATGCTAATCATTACAGGTGCAACAGGACATATAGGAAGTAAGACAACAGAACGAGTGCTGGCACGTGGTGAAAAGGCAAGACTTCCATCTGCAGCGGTATATCGTGTCGGAGACTTGATTGACAGGGCATACCATAACCGTGGTGATGGAACAATGAAAGGAGTTGAGTGAAATGAAAGCAACAGTGAGTGTTCATGAACTGCAGGAATTGATCGCTGCCGGAGCAGTTAATCTGGTTGATGTTCTCCTCCCGGAAGATTTTGCCGGGCAGCATATTCCCGGTGCCGGGAATGCCTGTGTGTATGAAATGGTGTTCCTCGATCGGATAGCTGAGTGCGTACCGAATCGGGACAGAGCCACGGTTGTGTATGATGAAAGTGGTGCGACGCAGACGGCAAAAACGGCGAAAGAGAAACTGGAGCGTGCCGGCTACCGGAATGTGGCCATTCTGGAGGGAGGGCTGCGGGCGTGGAAAGCTGCCGGATATCCATTAGAGCAGGTAGCGACGCCTGATGTATCTGCTGTAGCTGAGGATGGCACCTACCTTGTTGACGCTGAAAAAAGCGTAGTTGAATGGAGCGGCAGAAACATCAATAATGGCCATCGTGGCCGGATTCAAATCTCTGAAGGAGAGGTTGTTCTGGAGAACGGACAGCCGCAATCCGGTCGATTTGTACTTGATATGAAAACCATAACGAATCTGGATCTTCAGGATGAGACATGGCGGAATATGCTGCTCCGGCATCTGATGTCGGAGGATTTTTTCGATGTTGAACGATTCCCGACCGTAACCTTTGAGTTGCGCGGTGCTTCCTTGATTACCACCGGTACGCCGGGAACGCCAAACACGGAAATTGCCGGGGTATTGACCATCAAAGAGTCAGCCCGATCAATATGCTTCCCGGCTATTATTGCTGCGCAGGAAGACGGAAGCATCAAGGCACAGGCAACAATCAACTTTGATCGCACCCTCTGGGATGTCTGTTATGGATCAGGCAAATTATACGAGCGACTCGGCATGCATCTGGTGAACGACTTTGTCAGCGTTGACCTGTTTATAGTTGCACACAGACCTGCCATCGCAGCGTGCTGAGACCGGTTCTTTTACTCGAATTCAATACGGGGACGATGTGGGCCATGAAGGGAGCGAAAACGTGGGGACAAATCATCACACGTGAGCATGCATTGTTTGAAAAAAGCGGTTATTCAGCAACAAGAATATTGCAGAATATCTGAAATTATTGTAATACGCTTTCAAGCATCGACAAGCGGCACGGGTGGATACTCACCTGACATTATAAACCCACGCTTGCCATCAGGCGTGTAGCATGATAAAAGACCTCTGCTCTACCGGTTATACACTCGGGTGCCGCGACAATCCGCTTCAAGATTATTTGATAGATTCTGAGGGATACTATGGCATGACATTGAGTTAATCAGGGATGCAGCTAGCTTTAAATCAGGCGTGCGGCAACGCACCAAGGATTTAAACAGTCATCTTAAGTCATAAAAATCAGTGGGTTACAGCGACGGGCTGTGGCCCTTTTGTTTGAACCTAAAAAACAGAGTAGACGACACGGTAGTTATTATGCTTACTATCTATCTCAACTAGCACAAATATAATGATTTTCTACGATAACTTTATTACACTTGTGCAAATTACAGGCAGTTAACCAGAGGGGACAATCCCTCACCTAAAAGGAGGCAACATGACAAAAGCAGAATTTATTGCAGCAGTAGCAGAGGAACTGGAAGTACCCAAAAACGTAGCCGCAGAGACAGTAGACGCATTCATCACCGTCACTACCAAGCTGCTCAAAGCCGGTGACAAAATCACATTCCCCGGTTTCGGTACATTCAGTGTTTCAGAACGCGCTGCTCGCAAAGGTCGCAACCCGCAGACAGGCGCAGAGATCCAGATAGCTGCATCAAAAAGCGGAAAATTTGCTGCCGGCAAGGATTTGAAAGGGCTGTAAACAAGGATCCGCGTAAACCGGATGTATTTCCGGTTTATGGATATTATAAGAAGGCTGCGCCATCTGGCGCAGCCTTCTTAGGTTAAACCTCATCTCCTCCCGGACTTTTCACGGCATCCTCTTGGGTCGTACATCTTATCACCTGCTGATTGTGCCTTTCAAGATCCCGCAACACCATGTTCAACTGCGGAGACGTCAAGACTTCGTTGGCAAGAAAATACTGCCCTACCTGCGGCTGCATCGAACGCTGATGAATCACCAGAAAGTTACGCTGCTTGGCGGTAAGGTACCCCATGCGCCAAGCCCTCTCGGCAAACCTTCCCGGAATCGTCGTAGACTTGAGTATCCAGTCAACATCACCTTCATCCAACCACTTCCACGCCTTTGCAAGCTCGCCCATACTCGGCCTCAGATCTCTCTGCCATGCCAGGGCATGGGCCAGCATCTGAAATGAAATGTGCCCGGAGTAATACAGGTACATTCCGAGCGGCAACGTCTTCTTCGGCAACTCTCCTTCGTAATAGGATTCTTCGCTGAGAGGCGTGTATCTCGGGACCTTTATGATGCCGTCACTATTGGGGTGAGGGGTACTGCGCTGATGCTGAACCTTGTTTTTTCTTTGGCCGGAGGCTTCAGCGACAAACGCATTGGTGGTATACGGGGTGGACGCTGTATTGGCAGCGCGGCCGAAACTTGCCGTCAACTGCTTTTGCAAAAACAGACGCTTGAGTTCGGCGGGGGGGACTTCAAACAGAGCCGCATACGCTCTGTTAATGGTCACGAAGCGTTCATGGGAACGGCCGCCGTTCCGGTCGGGATGTTCGGCCATCGCCAACGCCCTGAACGCCTTTTTAAGCATTTCACGGCTTGGGTTATGGAAATATGCGGCCTTGAGATCGGAGTCCGGAAACAGCAGGTTGGCCGCATTCTGGAGTTGAGCTATATGCACAAAATGCCCTTGAAAAGTAATCTCAGTGGGGATGCTGCCTGCATATTACACATTTATTAGTGACGACGCGACTATAAATTTCCGTCGTTTTTTCAGCCTATTGGAAATAGATCATCAGCTCTGCCAGGGTAGCCAATGCCAGATCAGTGAACTCCGGCCATGATTTGCCGTCCGGTCTCCCCACCTGAATTGTGGCAGTGCCTGCCGCCCGGCCAGCCTGCAGGTCAAAGAGATAGTCCCCTACCATGACGGCATCTTCAGGGGCGGCTCCCCAGCAAGAGAGCAGCCGGTGAATACCGGCCGGGTCCGGTTTGGGAGGAGCTTCGTTGCGCCCCAGTACATTCTCGCTGGCAAAATAGTGGCCAATACCTATCGTGTCGAGGGTGAGAAGCGCAATATCACGATCGTTTCTCGTCAATATTCCCAGCTGTGCTCCCGCTTGATGGAGCCTCGCTACTGCTTCCGCAGCGCCCGGCGACGGCACGGCCTTTCTGGCCAGATCCATTTCAATTTCTTGTAGGCGGCAATGGCGCCAGGATGCTTCAGCCCCAGTCAGGCTGTCAAGATAGCCAAGAATGTCGGCCGCTGACGGAACATCCAGCTCCCTGCGGATATAGTCGAAGTCATGCACCGGCAGAGTCAGAGTGCCGTCAAGATCGAAGATCCAGAAGGGCTTTGCGCTGAACTGTACCGTGGTGCAGCAGGTATCGGCCTCAGATCGGCAAGCGACGGATAGCTCGCCGTGAGCGTCGGCTTTGCGGGAGGTTATGTTAGGGGACAATGCGGTCATAGGTTTGTTTTACTCCTGCTCATCAGTTAAGCCATTCTACGCTAAATCCGGCAGTATCTCTAGTTTACTCGATGTATGCCCCTACCCAACAGTAATTGTTGACATAAGCGTAATTTTTCCTTATAGGTAGTCATATGACTACCTATGGACTGCAAAACAAAAATGAACTCACCCAACGCCAGAAGCAGGTGTTGCAGTTCATCACCACGTACACGGGTGATATTGGCTATCCACCCAGTCAGCGGGAGATTGCAGGGCACCTGAATGTTTCAGGAACACTGCCGGTCATGAAGCATCTCAGTGCATTGGAGCGCAAGGGGTACATCAAGCGGGATCCTGTCAATCGCGGCATTACCTTGAAGTTAGCTGTCAGCCCTTCGGTTGCCCTGCCGATTGTCGGCACGGTCCGGGCCGGTCATCTCGCCCCGGCTATTGAGGATATTCAGGGATACTTCTCCGTGGACCCGATGGCCGTAAAGGGGAATGACTGCTTTTTCCTGCGGGTGAGCGGTGAATCAATGATTAATGCGGGGATCCTGGATGGCGACCTGGCTCTGGTGCGGCCACAACCGACTGCCGACAACAAGGATACCGTCGTTGCCATGATTGATGGCGAGGTGACCCTCAAATGGTTTTACCGGGAGCAGGATCATATTCGGTTGCAACCGGCAAACCCCACCATGGGGCCCATCATCATTCGTCCGGAAGATGGCGAGGTAAGTATCGTCGGCAAGGTAATAGGCGTTTTCCGTGGGATGTAAAGGGCAGAACTGATTGGCCTGATGGCACTACTGCAGGTGGCAAAACTAATGAACAATAACGAATGGAGAGTGAAAAATGGAACCGATTACCTTATGCGGAGCTGTAATCCTTGCGGTTGGCTTGTGGGTGGAGTTTGAACCAACGATCAGGAAGGCTGCACGGGCAGTTTCCAACAGCACCATTATGACGGCAATCATGTCATCGCCGACAGCGCAGAAACCTCTCTATGTGAAATATATGACGGATAGCGGGCGTTGAGCACAGCAACCGCCCCGGGGACAGTATCAAAAGCCTCTCGGTTTTCGTATTCTGTCCCCGGGACTTCCACCTGTTTATATGATTGCAATGATACTCTCTCCATCCAGACTTCCTTCTCCCAAGCATCAGGTTTCCCGACGATTAATGCTTAACTCGATCCCGCGATGGCGGTGCCATAAATTCCGGGCCAACCGGAGTGGGGATGTTTTTGTGGATCACATCGTCAATATCCTTTAAATCCTGATCCGTCAAAGACCAGCCGAACACCTGAGCGACCGGGTCGAGTTGTGCGGGATGCCGCGCTCCCCAGAGGGCAATTGCTCCCTGGTCCAGCACCCAGCGGATCGCCAGTTCGAGAACATGTCGGCCATGCCTTTTTACCGCCATGTTCTCAAGCTCAGCAACGGCATTCAGATAGTGGACAAATCGTGGGTCTCGAAACTTGGGATCGTGCTGACGCAGGTCGTCCCCCTGAAAAGGGGTGTCGGCTTTCATCTTACCGGACAGCAACCCGCGACAGATGGAACCGTACGCCAGGACCGTAATGCCGTGTTTTTTGGCGTAGGGGACGACGTCCTCTTCAATCTGGCGTTCAAAGAGGTTGTAGGGAGACTGCACCGAGTGCAGCGGGGCAACTTTTCGGAAAGCATCCATCTGCTCCGCGGTGTAGTTACTGACTCCCACCGCCCGTATTTTACCGGCCTTGAGGAGTTCGCCCATAACCTGTGCGGTCTCTTCGATAGGGGTCAGCGGATCCGGCCAATGGATCTGATAGAGATCGATGTACTCCGTTTGCAGTCTGCGCAGAGAATCATCGACTTCTTTGAGGATTCTCTGGCGGGTTGAATTCCTGAAAACCCTGCCCTTGTCGTCCCACTCGAGACCGGCCTTGGTCCCAATAATTACACTTTCCCTCTCCACGTGTCCCTTGAGCGCTTTGCCGACAATCTCTTCAGAGCGACCAAAACCATAGACCGGCGCGGTGTCGATAAATTTAACGCCCCGGTCGAGTGCCGCATGAATGGTACGGATCGATTCATCCTCCTCGGACCCACCCCACATCCATCCGCCAATAGCCCAGGTACCAAGACATACTTTGCTGACCAGAATACCGCTGTTGCCTAGCTGTACATACTCAATGTTTTCACTTTTCATAATGTATTCCTTTCTTTCTAAGCTGCGTCAACAATTCTACCTCACGACAGAAAGAAGTAAAGTGACCGGCAAGAAAGGAATGGCAAGGTTCTGCGCGGGGCAGTGTCCATGCCCATCGTTGCCTTAAAATCAATACACAGGGTGTATTCAACATCCACTCTCCCCAACACTGCGAACAAAGGAGCGCTCCACACGGTGCAAACGGATTCCCAACAGGATGGCCGCTATGCTAAGACCGATGATGAGGCTGAGCCAAAAACCTTTGGCTCCCATCGGAGTGCCCCATACATGAGTAAGAGCAAGGCTGTAGCCCAGCGGCAGCGATATGACCCAATAGGCGACAACGACCAGCAGCAATGGCACCCGCGTATCTTTATAACCGCGTAGCGCGGCAGCGGCAGAGACCTGAAAACCATCAGAGAACTGGTAAAAGGCGTTGAGATACAACAGACCGACAGAGGTGGCGATAACACGGCTGTCACTGGTATAGATACCTGCAATGCGTTCGGCAAACAGCAGTGTCAAGCCGGCTGTGGCAAGTGCGACCAGTGAACTTACCAACAGACCCGTATGGCTGACCAGCTTTGCCCGGTCCGGGCGCCCCTTGCCTATGGCGTGGCCGACGCGAATAGTGATGGCACTCGAGATGCTAAGCGGAATCATGAATATCAACGCGGAATAGTTGAGGGTAATTTGGTGTGAAGCGACCGTATATGCACCCAGTGGAGAAAGAAAAAGAGCAATCAAGGCAAAGATGCTTGACTCAACGAGTAATGAGCAGCCGATCGGCAGTCCGAGCCGAATGATCTGTGTCGCCCCCTCCCGGCCGCGCCGCTTGGTCAGATCAAAGAAGTGGGTGGCGCTGTAGGTTTTAGCGCGGCGAATAATAAGCAGCATGCAGCCACACATGAACCAGAGGGTTACCGCCGTGGCCCAACCGCACCCGACGCCTCCCAGCGCCGGAAGACCAAGCTTGCCATATATGAAGATGTAGTTGAGAGACGCGTTGACCGGCACACTGGCCAGACCTATGAGCATGCTGGGACGCACCAGACCAAGACCTTCACTCAAGTTCCGCAACAGGAAGAAGGATGCGGCAGCCGGCACCCCCCAGGAAATCGCCTTGAGGTAGGCGCTTGCGATGACGGCAATCTGTGCGTCAACGGCCATCATCGTAAAGACAACTTCGGCATTACGCAGCAAAAAGATCGAAACCAGCACCAGCGGCAAAGCCACCAGCATCCCGCGACGGGCAAGCGGCCCGGTTTCCTCTGTCCGCCCGGCTCCGTGCAGTTGCGCAACAAGCGGCGTGACCGCCAGCAGGACACCATACAAGAAGAGCAGCAGAGGTATCCACAGGCTGGTGCCGACGGCGACTCCTGCAAGGTCGGTGGCACTAACGCGACCCGCCATCACGGTATCAATAAACGAGAGAACCTGCTGGGACAGCTGGGCGGCCAGAATGGGAGCCGCCAGAGTCAAGAGGGCAGCCGCTTCAATTTTAAAAAGCCGGACGCGATCACGGCCGGGGTGCGGAAAATGCATAAAACCTCAAAATAAAAAAGCCCGGCACACAAAGGCCGGACCTTCACTACGGGTGTAATCTGCTACTTTTTCTATTTAGTTGTTCGGTACATGGTAACGTCGGCTTCGGCCATGATCTTTCCATCCAACTCAAGCCGCCCCTTCACATCCACCAAGCGGCGCCGTTCTCCAACAATTTCGCCGATCACGGATACCAATGATCCGGTTGGAACCGGAGCTCGATAGCGGATTTTTATTTCGCTGGTGACAACCATGAGTCCGCTTCCTATGCAGGCCTGAGCGCAGATTTCGTCCAACAGGGCCGAAATGATGCCGCCGTGGGTGATCCCCTGCCATCCCTGAAAGACCGCATCTATCCGCACCCTGGTTTCCGCCCGGCGCCGTACGGGGTCTATGGTAAACTCTGCCTTTAAGCCGATTGGGTTTTCTTTGCCGCAAATAAAACAGTGGCTGTCATCAAGTACCTGCACAGGTGTCCTTCCTTCATCTTCTGATTTGTGTGTATTTCATGCGACCTGACAAATGGTGCAACTGCGTAAACAATACTGCCTCGCCCCGGCAAAAGAATCAAAGGCAAACAGCGCAGCAACTCTTATCTGACCGTGCCAGCCTTAAGTATGTCTTCAACTTCCTGTGGTTTAAGCTTATCAATCTGCGATTGACTGTAGCCAAGATTCCGCAGATTCTCCTCATCCAGATGCGTAATCATAAACTTCATACTTGCACTCTTTGAGGGACATTCTTCCGTTGTCGGCTCCACGGTACTAGTGAAAACTCCTTGCAGAATGGATAGTGCCTGTGCGTTGAACATCACCGGCCCAAAGCCTGAATCTTCATCGCTTGCCATGTCCCCTCCCGGCTGAAGCCTGTCAAGTTTTGCTCCTTTATTACATGTAACCTGATAAGCGTCTGTAAAATACGTTCCATACTAACACATTTCCACTCCTCACCTGAACAAGTAATCGCTCCTGCCGGGGCAACTGCCACACACGCATAACGGCAGGAACGGAACCGCTGCCACTTTATCGCCACTGTTTTTTTGCTCCGGCATGAGTGTCTCCATTTATATTTTTTTTATAGCTGATAAAAATGTATAGCATTAAAATAGCCAGCTGCATTATAAGTGGCTGATGCCCTACTCGGCCAGCGTGTTTTGTAGTAAAATTTTACAACGACAAGGGGAAGTATAGTATCATGAATTGCACTCTCGAGCAGTTTGAAGATGTTGTGGCCAAGTTTAAATACTTTGCCGAGTCGGTAGATTGTGAGCTTTCATCCGAGGCTGAAGACCTTCGTCAGG
Source organism: Desulfuromonadaceae bacterium (assembly GCA_028681335.1). Classification (GTDB taxonomy): domain Bacteria; phylum Desulfobacterota; class Desulfuromonadia; order Geobacterales; family Pseudopelobacteraceae; genus JACRCG01. The sequence continues at coordinate 25,849 of JAQUIT010000023.1, forward strand.
AATTGGTTGTAATCTGCGCCGAACTTCTTGTGACTGTCAGGGAAGAGATTCAGGCAGAAGTTGATTCGGTCATTTGACAACTGTTTTCACCCAAGCCGGCATATCGCAAGACAAAGGAGATTGAGCATGAAAAGAGTAACCGGAAGTTTAGTTATTGTCCTCGCCACAGCCAGCTTTTCCGCTGCGGCAGTAAATGTCGGCATTAGCACCCCTAATGCCAGTATTTACGTAGGCAAGCCGCAACCTGCACCGAGCGTGACTGTCGTAGAGCGCGAGACCGTTATTGTAAGAGAAGACCGGCATGATAACGGGAAACACAAAGGGCATTACAAGCATAAAAAACACAAAAAAGAGCGTTACGAGGAGAGATACGAGCATGACGGTGGGCATGGTAGATAGTTCACCACACATTATATCCACGTGATGCAGCACAAAAAAAGGCCACATCCGAAGATGTGGCCTTTTTAAGCATTCTGAAAAAGAAATTACTTAGCAGGAGCAGCTTCAACAGCAGGAGCAGCTTCTTTCTTAACAGCAGCTTTCTTTGCTTTTTTAGCTTTTTTCACTTTCTTAACTTCTTTTTTCTCTACAGCAGGCTTTGCATCAGCAGCAGGAGCAGCAGGTGCAACTTCAGCAGCGAAAACTACAGCAGAGAAAGACAGAGCAACGAGAGCAGCAACGATTGTGGAAAGAACTTTTTTCATGGGTAATACCTCCAAATAATTTAGCGAATCTGTTTTTACTTATAGCAGATGTCATGCCAACTACATTTTTTTATGCAACTAGCTGTATATTCATGTTAAATTTGATCCGACTTTTCCAGACACCTTTTTACAGACTCCATATGAACCCTTCCTTACCCCATATGAGGCAAGAGACATTGGATTTCACCCGCTGACATGCAGCAAAGAAACCCAAGATCACCGTTACACAAGAATAAAACTGAACATAAAAGAAAATTTGACGATTAGTGACATATCGGAACCGCTGACCCGGGGCCTTTACATCTCCCGAAGGTCATCTGCACGTGCAATGTCTTTCTCATTTGATTATTTGGAGCAACTTGTTATGGATGATCACTCATACCTCTACAGCACAAGGATTCAGAATTCGTTTGATGAAGACCAGGCTGAGATTCTATCTATATTCAAAGAAGAGTTATTCAAACAACCGAAATTCCAGATAACACTGATAAATTACTATCATGGTTTACCGGTTTCATGTCCTGCACAGATCATCAGCATTGAGAAAGATATGATTGACCTTGATGTCTCTCCCTATCAGGCATTTACCATGCGGGACCATCATTACACGTTCATACGCAGTAAGGCCCTTAAACACGATGTTCATGCAAATGTTCAATATGTGAATTTAGACCGACGCGCCGCATCGTTGAGAAAGCTCTGCTACGTTGAAATCATGGCGGAGAGAAGAAATTATATTCGGCTGGCTTTAGGGAAACCACAAAATGCTGTATTCACGACAGCAGCGGGATTAGTTAAGGGAAGTTTAGTTGAAATCTCAATTAACGGCGTTTGCGTTCAAAGTGACACTCCCTGCATACTTGAAATAGGCGAAGAGACGAATCTGACGTTCATGTTACATAATCTTGTCCAGAATCTTAATTACACTATGAAGACTCAGGCTGTACTTGTAGGAATAGACGGTGACGGCCAGCCAAAACGATACCGGTTTACTATAGCCCCTGACAAAATACTCGATCGAGAAATCGCGAGATACCTACTGCAGAGACAAATTGAAATACTACAGGAAATAAAGGATGTGACTGAATAGAGCTCATACGGAAAAGGTACTGCTACTATAACAAGGATGTTTGTCAAAATTACCAGGTGCACCGAACATGACAAAGCCCCATGCTTTTCTTTAAAAAAGCATGGGGCTTATATTGATCTAGCTAGCAGCTAGTTGAAATTGGCAGGGGTACCTGGATTCGAACCAAGAGATGACGGCGTCAGAGGCCGTTGCCTTACCGTTTGGCTATACCCCTAGAGTGAAGAGCACCTTTTGTAACAAATCAGACAGCTGACGTCAAGAGTTTTTAGCCTCCATTCAACCTCTCGCTGCCAGAGCACCAGCTTCCATCGCTTTTACGTTGGCCGGTATCAACTTGTGGTTACGCTCCGGAAGGGCCTTTTTCAACGCCGCTTCCAACGATGAGCCTTTCAACGCCCCGGTTTTTTCAATATACGCCCCGCAGGCAACCATGTTTACCATCCGCACATCACCCATATCGAGAGCAATTTGGTTCATCGGAACAAGGACGATCTCGATTCCCGGCAGTTCCACACCAGCAGTATCAACCAGACTGGAATTGACTATACAGACCCCACCCTGTTTGACCTTGGCAGCGTATTTGTCAAAAGAAAGCTGATTGAGAAGTATCGAAACCGAGGGGTTGCCGACTACCGGAGAACCGGTATCACCATCGGCAAAAACAACCGTGCACATGGCCGCCCCGCCGCGCTTCTCAACTCCGTAGGCCGGAAAAAACGATACATTTTTCCCTTCATGAATCGCCGCGTATGAAAGCAGATTACCGGCCAACAGCACACCCTGCCCTCCGTAACCGGCAAAAAAAACGTCGTAACGCATTATCATCTCCAGCCCTGACAAACAGGACAAGTAAGTTATTTACTAATCACAGATTAGCGGTGTTTCGATAAACACCCAGCGGGAAGTAGGGAATCATTTCATCCGCCACCCGCTGGTTGGCATCCATAGGGTTCATACCCCAGTTAGTCGGACACGCTGCCAGCGCCTCAATAAAGGAAAATCCCTTTTTCTCAACCTGATAACGAAAAGCGGTTTTAATCATCTTCTTAGCCTGCATAACGTTTTTCGGACTATTGAGGGCTACCCGTGCCGAAAAGCCCACCCCGTCAAGATTGGAGAGCAACTCAGCCATCTTGAAGGGAGAACCGTCCTTTGAAATATCACGACCATAAGGGGTGGTTGAGGTCTTTTGCCCCGGCAAAGTTGTTGGCGCCATCTGGCCGCCAGTCATACCGTAGGTTGTGTTATTGACAAAGATAACAGTTATGTCCTCACCGCGATTAGCGGCATGAATGATCTCGGACATACCGATAGCAGCAAGGTCACCGTCCCCCTGATAGGTAAAAACGATACGGTCTGGACGGGCACGTTTGGCTCCGGTAGCAACAGCCGGAGCGCGGCCGTGAGGGGCTTCGATCACGTCAATGTCAAAATACCCATAAAGGAAAACCGAGCAACCGACAGAAGCAACACCGATCGTTTCACTGCGGATACCGAATTCATCCAGCGCTTCGGCAACAAGACGGTGGACCGAACCATGGTGACAGCCTGGGCAGAAGTGGGTCGAGACATCTTTCAGACTCTCCGGCCTGTTAAATACCTGTTTCATAGAATGTATCCTCAACTGATCAGGCACTGGCCCGATAGTTTTTCTTGATCTGTTCGAAAAGTTCTTCCGGGGTCGGCAAGGAACCAGCCCCCGGAGGGCGCCCATAGAAGGCAACATCGGCATCACGGGCAACCGAAAGCCGTACATCGTCGATCATCTGCCCGGTGGAAAGCTCGATAGCCAGAAAAAGCTTGCAGCGCTCGGAAAGCTGCGCATAAGCTTTTTTGGGAAAAGGAAAAAGCGTAACAGGCCGTATCAGCCCCACTTTCATGCCAGCCTCGCGAGCCATGGCAATCGCGGTCTTGGCAATTCTGGAGGTAGAGCCGAAAGCGGTCACGATCAGCTCGGCATCGGCCGTCTGAACCTCTTCCCAGCGGCACTCCCGGTCTGCCAGCTCCTGATAGCGCGCATGCATCTTCCAATGAAACGCCTCCATCTCGCCGTCACCAAGGTAGAGCGACTTGACAACATTCTGCGGTTCTCCCGCCAACCTTCCGCGCACAACCCACTCTTTGGGAGGAAGCAACGTCTGCGGACGTGGATTGGGGGTGACCGATTCCTTCATCTGGCCGATAACCGAATCGGCCAGCACCATGGCCGGCATACGATAGAGGTCAGACAGGTCAAAAGCCAACATGGTCAGGTCGTACATTTCCTGAACCGAGGCCGGAGCCAACACGATAATCCGGTAGCCGCCATGGCCGCCGCCGCGCGTGGCCTGGAAGTAATCGGCCTGTGAAGCATCAATACCTCCAAGACCGGGGCCGGCGCGCATGATATCAACGATAACGCCGGGGAGCTCCGAGCCCGCCATGTACGAGATACCCTCCTGTTTGAGGGAGATGCCCGGGCCTGAGGAGGAAGTCATGACACGCACGCCGGTGGCTGAAGCTCCGAGCACCATATTGATCGCACCGATTTCGCTCTCGGCCTGGATAAACTCCCCGCCAACAGCCGGAAGTTCGCGCGACAGATATTCCGGAATATCGCTCTGCGGAGTGATTGGATAACCAAAATAGCAACGACATCCGGCCTCAATAGCCGCCATCGCTACCGCTTCGTTGCCTTTGACAAATATTTTTTCCGCGGTAATCGCTTGCATAGCCATCACTCCTTAAAAACCGAGATGGCGACATCGGGACACATCTCTGCGCACAATGTGCAGCCGGTGCACTGTTCCGAACCAGAAAAAACCGCTACCGTGAACCCCATGCTATTCGGAGTATCACTTACGGAGACCAGCTTCTTCGGGCAGGCTATGGTGCAGAGCCCACACCCCTTGCAGCGCATTTCATCAATTTTAATATACGGCATGTACCTCATCCTTTTGTATTTCAGATAGCTTCTTGTAGCAGACAAAAAGCCCATGCATCAAGCTTAAATCGTCACGAACTCCGGACATTGCCGGTACAGCTCCCGGCAAGCTGTTCTCTGATAGAGTTGAGGACCTCCTGTTCATCATAAAGCTAGCAGACACAGAATATGTCAAGACTGAAGTAATAGAGCCTCCAACTTAACAGGCTCTTTCCCTGAATAGCAGATATCAGGACCAGACAAGTGAAATTGTTGCTACCATGAAACAAGGATTAGTTGGACAACCTGGCTGTCAATGCGGGAACAAACTGCATCACATCAGCCACTACCAGCACATCAGCCACTTCACCGATCGGCGCATCTTTATCCCTGTTGATCGCTACGACAAATTCTGATTTTTTCATACCGGCCAGATGTTGAATCGCACCGCTGATACCGCACGCGACGTACAGCTTTGGAGAAACGGTCTGGCCGGTTGTCCCGATTTGCTGGCTATGGGCTACCCATTCCGCATCAACAACGGGACGGCTGGCACCCAGTTCTCCCCCCATGGCTTTAGCCAGCGCGGAGATGACGGGCATGTTTTCTTTCTTCCCTACCCCGCGACCAACAGCAATAATCACTTCAGCCTTAGCCAGATCAACCGCCCGCTCCTCAGCCGGTTCGTAAGCAAGAAATGACACCCGACCAGCCCCCTCTGCAGACACCTTATGCAGGTCAAAGCCCCCTTCCGACTGCACCGCAGCAAAGGCGCCTGCCTGAATAGTAATAACAGCTCTGTTCGTAAGTGGCTTGATGGTACGGCGCATCTTGGCACTACAGCAACCGACTTCGAAGCCGCCGTCCGCGAGGGCAATTACCTCCGACAGCTGCGCCGCCCCGAGAGCGGCCGCAACCCGCGGGGCAAGGTCCCAGCCGTAAGATGAATGCAAAAAGACAATGTAGTCCGGATTCTCCTTCTGCACCACTTCAAGAATCAATCTCTTGTGCATATCGGGATTGTACTCACCACAAACTGTTGCATCAGCAAGATAGAGAGTACCACTATAGAGCGGCAGCTGTGTTTCACTCCCCACCAGCAGCATGACGGTATCTCCCCCCACCTGCTCGGCAAAGCCAACCAGTTCATAGGTAGAGTTAAGCAACCGTCCGTCGCGGTATTCACCAACAAGTAATATTTTCATAGCTGCCTCCTATCTCAGTACCGCAGTTTTCTCCTTAAGTATCACGAAAACCTTATCAACCAGCTCTGCAACATCTCCCTCCAGAACGATCCCACCACATTTTTTTGCCGGTGGATAAAAACCGGTTGTCGCGACCAAAGCTTCTTCACTGAGCAGGTCGGCGACAGGGATGACGGTGATCTCCTTCTTCTTGGCCTTGATAATATTGGGCAGGGTCGGGTAACGTGGCACATTGAGCCCCAGTTGACAGGTGACAAGAGCCGGGGGGGGGAGCCTGACCACCCCCTTCATCCCCCCTTCCAGCTCACGTCTGACGGTGATCATGCCGTTGGCGTACTCAAAGCCGACGATGGTAGTGGTACAGGCGAAACCAAGATGTTCAGCAACCGTGACGCCGACCTGTGCCGAACAACGATCCTGAGACTGCATCCCGGCAAAAATGATCTCGAACCCCTTATCTTCGGCATAGGAAGATATAATTGAGGCGATCTGCCACGGATCTTTTCTCGAAGCGTCGTTGTCCAGTATATGAGCAGCATTGTCGCATCCCATCGCCAGCGCCTTTTTAAGCACCTCGACTACACGGTCCGGGCCGATCGAAAGCACGGTCAACTCGGCACCTTCTCCAAGATTTTCCCGCAGCTGGACAGCCTGCTCCACCGCATACTCATCATATTCGTTCATGCGGAAGGCGACGTCTGTTTCGCTGTACCAGACTCCGGCCGCGTCCGGTTCGAAACGGGACTCCTGGTCCGGAACCTGTTTGATACAGACGAGCAGTTTCATACACACCTCCATCCCAATTCTTTCAAGCCGTTATCCGCTCTGCAACTATCTCGGCCAAGTCCATCGCCTGCATCAGCCCCTCCGCTCCGCCTGTTTTTATGCCATCTTCAAACATGGTCAGACAGAATGGGCAACTGGAAACAAGCAACGGCGCACCGGTATCAAGCGCCATTTTGACCCTGACTGCACTGATCTTACCCCCCAGTCTCTCTTCAGCAATTATGCGGCCGCCGCCGGCACCACAACAGAAACTGTCATATCCATTTTGATCCATTTCCACCAGCGAACCACCTGCTTGCCTAAGGATATTGCGGGGCTGCTCGATGATATCCATGTAACGGCCGAGATAGCAGGAGTCGTGATAGGTAAAACTGAAGGGCTTACTGGCCAGCCTCAACCGCCCGGCATCAAGCAGGCCGCTTATGTAGGTGCTGTAGTGCTCAACCGGGATATCCAAACCGAGGTCCCGGTAGTCGCGTGCCAGGGTGTTGAAGCAGTGCGGGCAGGTTGTGACAATCTTTTTAACGTTATAATCCTTGATCCGTTGAATATTTTCGTGCGCTGTTATCTGGTAGAGATATTCGTTACCAAGCTTCCTGACCGGTTCGCCGCAGCATTTTTCTTCTTTGCCGAGAATGCCGATTTTAACTCCGGCAGCCTTGCAGATTGCAATAAAGTTTCTTGCTATGGCCTTATTACGTTTGTCGAACGATGCATAGCAGCCAACGAAGTAGAGGATATCAACGTCGGCATCATGCTCCATACGAGAGAGCTGCAATTCCTCAGCCCAATCGCCGCGCGAGGCATAGGCAAAACCGAAGGGGTTCCCGTTAACCTCTATATTGCTGACGGCGGTGCGAACCTCGTCGCCAGGAAAAGCACCTTCCATAAGTGTCAAACTACGCCTCATTTCGATGATCTTGTTGACATGCTCGATGTTGGCGGGGCAGATATCCTGGCAGGCTCGACAGGTGGTGCATGACCAGAGAGCATCCTGACTAAGCGTTTCGCCAAGTTTGCCTCTGGGGTTACTCTCAGCCAGTTCACCGATTTGAGTAACGATCTTCAGCGGCGAGAGCGGCTTGTCGGTCACATACGCAGGGCATCGCTCCTGACAGCGCTTGCAGGAGGTACAGGCATCGGCATCGAAGATGTCTTTCCAGCTGAAGTCACAGATCGTAGCGGCTCCGAACTGTTCGGCAGAATCGTCTTCGAGGTTTATGGTGGCGATAAAGCCCTTGGGCTCGAATGGGGCCAAAAAAGCATTGGCAGTGGTGGTAAAGATATGGCGCAGCTTGGTATGCGGGAGCGCGCAGAAGAAACCGAGTACCAGTGCAAAATGAAACCACCAGAGGATTTTGTGGGTGACGAGCAGGGTTTCAGCCGTCAAACTGGTAAAAAGCTGCCCCGCCAGCAGACCGCCAGGAGAGAAGAGCTCCAGGCCGGTTTTCAGCGGCAGTTCTGTTGCGGCCATGCGGGCACCTTCAAGCAGGAACCCGGAAATGAGGATCGCAAACAGCAGTTGCAGCACAATATAATCATCGTTTACGATCTCCAGCCCTTTGGGTTGGATGACAAATCGACGAATGAAGAGCCCGGTCAGCATAACGAGTGCAAGGATGCCGGCAAGATCCAGTGTCAGCGAGAAGGCTTTGTAAACTTCACCAGAGAGGAGGTTAACCTGCAGCAACGGAGTAAGAACGTCAGCCTGTACCATAACCAGGGTGGTGCCGACAAGAAGAGCCAGAAAGCTCCAGAAGAAGATTGCATGGAACACACCACCGTCGGTGACTCGGGTGACCTTTGCTTGACTGAACACCTCACCAAGCATCCGCTTGACCCGCTCGTCGTAACGATCGAAGCGATCAAGCCTCTTCCCCTGACACCAAACCGGCAAGCGCCTCCAAAACCCGTACACCATAACACCAACGGCGGCGAAGACAAGAAGATACATAGGGATAACAACGCCGTGACCGATATTCCAGTAAATTTGGCGGGTAGCTTCCACAGCAGCACCTCTTACCGTTTTGATACATGCTGCACATTGCCAGGCTCTACTCAATACGCATGCACCCTCTTAAAATACGCATCTAGTTATAATCTGCCGTTTTGCTAAACACCGGACCTGAAGGCAGCTGGTTTTACTGCATACCACAGGAGTGTGATTTATTTGCCTTCAAATTTCGCCGGACGCTTTTCGAGAAAAGCTCCCATCCCCTCGCGTTGGTCGCCCGTGGCAAACAGTACGCCAAACAGTGAGGCCTCATAGCGGAATCCATCTTCCTTGGTCATGTTCAGGCCGTTCACAATTACATCTTTGGCACTTGCAACCCCCAGTGTCCCTTTACCGGAGATTTCCAGCGCGGTTTCCACTGTTTTATGCAACAGCTCTTCTGGCACGAAAACTTCGTTAACGACACCCCATGCTTGAGCTTTTGCAGCAGTTATAACCCGCCCTGACAGTACCAGTTCATTGGCTCTGTTTGGGCCGATCAGACGAGCCAGATTTTGAGTACCGCCAAAACCTGGAATGATACCTAAGCCAACCTCTGGAAACCCGAACTTCGCCTTTTCAGAAGCATAGATAAAGTCGCAAGCAAGAGCCAGCTCAAACCCGCCACCCAATGCATAACCATTGACAGCAGCAATGACCGGCTTGCGCATACGGTTTATCAGCAGCATCAGGCGCTGTCCACAGCGGGCAAAATCATGAGCTTCAAAAGCCGACATTTTATACATCTCTTTAATATCGGCCCCGGCAACAAAAGCCTTTTCACCACTCCCGGTAACAATAACAGCTCTAACGGCCGTATCAATATCCACCCGAGACAGAGCAGACTCCATCTCGCGTATAACATCACTGTTAAGTGAGTTCAGCACCTCTGGGCGATTTATGGTCAGCGTAGTTATACAATGAGAGGTTTCAACCAACAGATTTTTGTATTCCATAAAATCCCCCAAATAGGTGTAAAAACTGCGGCCGGGATTACACCCCAAATCATTACTCTATCACCGCTAAGCAAATTTTAGCCGGTTTCCAGACGAAAACAAGCTATGTCCACTGATTAAAACAGGCGATTTCCTGCAGTTGCTTGCGAGGTCGCTGTTTAGGCACCTGATCCGGGTAGCCGAGCGGAGTTATACCGACAATTTTTATATCATCCGGTATACCGAGTGAGCGCTTGACGAGTGACTCATCAAACCACCCCATCCAACAGGTACCCAACCCAAGTGCGTGTGCGGCTAAGCAGAGATGCTCAAACGCGATTGCAACATCGGCTATAAAATACTGGATACCGTTCTCCACATCTGACTCAAACGGATTTCCGCAAACCACAATCACCACCGGAGCTGCTGCAATAGCTTTCTTGCCCGGATTGTCATCTGGCAAAGCTTCCAACACCTTTGCCCGCACGTCAGCTTCGGTCAGCACCATAAATCGCCAGCACTGCATATTCTTCCAGGATGGCGCCAACCTGGCTGCATCCAGGATCTGCTCAATTTTTTCCTGCTCAACCGGAACATCCTTGTATTTTCTTATGCTGCGACGATCACGAAAAACCTGAAAAATATCCATGCTCTCCCTTTTTTCAATAGAACACTATTTTACAAAAAAGGCTGCGCACAATATATTATTCGACCCACCAACATGTCAAGCTGATATCTTGTGTAAATGCCTGATGAAATACCGGGACCAGCACCCGAATATATAATAAACAGTTTTCTACGCTTTAATTATGGATGAGGAAATAAGAGGAAGGGCAAAAATATAATTTTGAGTTGCAAACAAACTAAAAGCAAATAAGTCAGGCTGTTCATTTGCGTAGTGGTTTTGATATGTTACCAGCAATTCGTGTACATGCGGCATAATGAATTTACATGCTTGCCAACCAGTATTTCTCTAGTTCAGACTCCGCTCTACTGTAGTCTTCCAGCTCCAATTCCAGATCAGGCGTCCAGGGGCGGTGTTTGTAATACATCCTATCATAGTACCCCTCGATCAATCCTCGGGCAATTCCAGCAACATCCCACACTTCTATACTGTTTTTCAGATCGGTGTAAATGGTCCCGCCCAGTTTCTTTTTGATACGCTCCAGAGCCTCCAGCATCTCTTCTCTGTACTCCGGGAGTGCATATTCAACAGTGAGCCTTTCTATGCGTGTTTCAATTGATGCGTAGCACCAGACTTTACAACTCTCTGCCATTTTCTGGTACAAGCGCCCGGGCAAAGAGTACTTTCCAATACGCTGGCTCTCCCCCTCCAACACAATAGGCATACCAACCGGCAGGCACCTAAAAACATTCCACATAATTGTTTCGAAATGCTTCTGCGTGATACTTTGCTTTAACCCGAGGGCACCAAAAGCCGAGCCACGGTGGCATGCTACCCCTTCAAGATCAACTGTTGCCCACTTCGCAGGGTTCAGCCCATTAATAAACTCAGTCTTGCCGGTACCGGTCATACCGTGCATGACAATAAGCGGCACAATAAAGTCGCATTTTTCGAAATAATCATTCACATGGCTACGAAATGCTTTGTAGCCGCCAGAAAGCTGCCTGGCAGTTATTCCGCATGTTTCAAGCAACATTACCACAGAGGCACTACGGAGCCCTCCACGCCAACAATAAACAACTATTGGACGACCAGCTGAAAGAGAAGATATACGGTCAACGATGTTGTAAAACCGCGAACAGGTCAGTTCAAGCCCCCTTTTTCTCGCCTCTGCTGCTCCAATCTGTTTGTAAATCGTCCCGACCTCCACCCGATCCTCGTTGGTCAAAAGTGGAACATTGTGTGCCCCCGGCAGGTGATCTTCTTCAAACTCCAGTGGAGTTCTCACGTCAATCAGGCAGTGAGTATCAATCAATTGAGCGGCAAACTCTATCTTGTCATGCATTGCTCTCTCCAGTTACTCAGACCAAACACTTCAAACAGTAACAACACTATCGGCAAGCTTCATGCCGGTGACAATATCGAACATATTCGAGACATCACCAACCTGTATTTTGTCCAAGATGTGGAAGTAAGCCAAGCAGGCACCACAGGCCAATATTTGAACACCATTTGCTGCAAGGTCCTGTAAATAAGGCACCGCATCTGACCCTTCTACTGTAAACATGACGCCGCTGTTAACAAAAGCAATACGCCATAGATCTGGGCCCATCTCTTTGAGGGTTTTCAAAAAGTTAAACTGGAGCATATCTCCCAAATCGTCATCCCCATGCCCCATATGCGCACTTGTGATCAGCACCATAATTTTCTTTGTCCTGACAGGTCGCTCTTTTGCAACTGTAGCTGAAGTCGTTGCAACAGTTGCACCAGCACCATCCTGGCGTGTACCAGCAACCCGGAACTCATCACCTTGTATTTCATAGGTAACCTGATAGTTGTTATGCTCGAGGAAACGGCTCACATTCTGCCGCGCCGCATCACTATCAACCAGGACCGCAATAAAAGCAGCCCCACCATCATTAAGCACGTCTCTAACACGCAACACCGGGGCAGGACAGGCCATGCCGCGGCAATCGATCTCATGTATCATTATGGAAACCATCCTAAAGTAAACTTAAAATAAAATAAGTAGTAACGTCACGGTATATTAGCTCAAACAAAGCTACTCAACAATAATCTTGTCTACAGGCTCATCTATAACCTCGCCTACAATCGCGGCACATTCGACACCTTGCGCTTTAAGGGCAGCAACTAACGACTCAGCTTCATCAGATGCAACGGCAATGAGCAGTCCACCTGACGTCTGCGGATCAAAGAACAGGTCCTGAATACTTTGAGAAATATCAGCACTGAAATTTACAAAAACATCCCTGAATTCTCTATTCGTGTATGCTCCGGCAGGAATCAATCCCATGGCTGCCCACTCCAGTGCTTCATGATAAACGGGAACATTCTGCGCATAAACACGCACACCATGCCCGGAGTCCACAACCATCTCAGCGAGATGTCCCAGAAAACCGAAGCCGGTGATATCAGTACAGGCGTGAACCGAGAATCGTTCCATTGTCATAGCCGCAACCCTATTCAACGTCGTCATCGCTAATGTAACCCGATCAATCAAACCATGATCGGCTAGGCCAGCTTTTATAGCAGTTGCCACAATGCCGGTTCCAAGTGGTTTAGTAAGAATCAGACGATCACCACTATGCAGGTTCTTTTTAGTTAATATACGTTTGGGGTGGATATAACCAGTAACAGCAAGCCCGTACTTTAATTCGTTATCATCTACAGTATGGCCGCCGACCAGAACAACGCCAGCCTCTCTCAGCTTATCCAAGCCGCCCTCGATGATAGTGCGAAGAATCATAATGTCCATAGTTTTTGCAGGGAAAGCGACAATATTCATAGCTGTCTTCGGGGTCCCTCCCATTGCATATACGTCACTTAACGCGTTAGCGGCAGCAATCTGACCAAAGCTGTATGGGTCGTCAACCATTGGAGGAAAGAAATCAACTGTCTGAACAAGGGCAAGATCATCAGACACTCTGTAAACGCCGGCATCATCAGCTCGTTCAAGCCCTACAAGTAAATTCGGGTCCACAGGCAGATCAAGGCCACAGAGTGCTTTATCAAGGACTCCAGGGGCAAGTTTTGCCGCACACCCTGCTGCCTTAACCGTCTGAGTGAGTCTTATGGTGTTATCAGTCATGAAATTCTCCAAAAGCATATAAAATCATAATGAGCGTACACTGTAAAAATTAGCAGAATTCAGTGAACACATCTATAAATTTTCACTATAACCTGAATCAAGTAAATACGTATTATAAATGATCTAAAATATGATGAATAATCATTTAATCGTTAACAAATTAGAAATAAGAAGGGTTATTAACTGTATGGATAAGTTTCAGAGAGGTGGTAGATTGAAGTACACAGAGAGAATCGAACTGATTGGTGGATTATACATTCAAGACAGCTACACAAGTAAGTCAAAATCTGAACAATCCTCGTGGAAACTCAAGCTTCTACCTTATATGGGTAAGCAAATAGCAGTTAATTGATTACGTTGCAACCTTGATAAACACAGAAACGGCGCGGATAAATCCACGCCGTTTCTGTATATCTATTAGTAATACTAGGCTTCTGCCGTTACGTCTGCAACATCTACAACATCTGCTACAACTTTTGCAGATTTGACTGGGGCAGACTTTACTTTGCTTGGCTTGATTTCTTCTTCAACAAGCTCAATCAGAGAAACTGGTGCAGCATCACCCTGACGAATACCCAGTTTAATGATCCTGGTATAACCACCAAGACGTTCTTTGTAACGAGGAGCTATCGTTGAGAACAGTTTGGCAACAACTGATTTCTCGCGAATAACTGAGGCGGCCAAGCGCATCGAATGTAAATCCCCACGCTTACCAAGTGTTATCATTCGCTCAGCAACGACACGAATTTCCTTTGCCTTGGCATCAGTTGTAGTGATTTTACCGTGATCAAGAAGAGACGTTACCATGTTTCTAAACATAGCTACACGGTGGCTTGTCTTTCTGCCGAGTCTTCTACCAGCTTTGCTGTGACGCATATATGGAATTCCTTTCTAAACTAGACCGATATAAAGTATTACTCTTCTTCTTTTTGCTCACCACGTAAGCGTATCATCATTTCTGGATCTGGAAAGCTATCGATTTTCATCCCGAAGGTAAGCCCCATATCAGAAAGAATATCTTTAATCTCATTGAGAGACTTGCGGCCAAAGTTCTGAGTCTTTAACATCTCTGATTCAGATTTGGTTACTAGTTCACCGATGAGTTTAATCCCAGCATTTTTAAGACAATTTGCCGACCGGACGGAAAGCTCAAGCTCCTCTACGGTACGGTAGAGATTTTCGTTAACTTTGTCTTTATCTTCTTGAGACTCCTCATCAATCTGAGGTTCAAACTCTTCATCAAAATTAATGAAAATAGTAAGCTGTTCCTTCATAATCTTCGCAGCATATGCTACTGCGTCTTCTGGCTTAACACTGCCGTCAGTCCACACTTCAAGATTAAGCTTATCATAATCGGTCATTTGTCCAACTCGCGCATTGGTAACCGAAAAGTTCACTTTTTTAATCGGGGTATATATTGAATCGATTGGAATCGTACCAACAGGTGCTTTGTCGTCACGATTCCGATCAGCAGAAACATAACCCTTACCCATTTTAACAGTCATCTCAACTTCAAGATTGGCGTCTTTACCACAGGTTGCTATATAGTGTTCTGGATTCATTACTTCTACATTATGTCCAGAAACGATATCACCAGCGGTAATAATTCCAACACCTTTATGTTTAAAATGAATCACAGCCTGATCAGAAGAGTGTAATTTAAGTCTGACACCTTTAAGATTAAGAATAATATCGGTTACATCCTCAGTGACACCCTGAATAGCGGAGAACTCGTGTAAAACTCCTTTCATCCGAAGTGACGTTATCGCGGCACCCTGCAAGGATGAAAGTAAAACCCTTCGTAAAGAGTTACCAAGAGTAGTTCCGAAACCACGCTCAAATGGTTCAGCATAAAACTTACCGTAAGTAGCAGTTAAAGTTTCTCTTTCAACTTGAAGCTGTTTCGGCTTGATAAGATCTCGCCAGTTTTTATACATTGCTACCTCCTCCGGAAATAAAAAACCGGTTGTCGTTCAAACTAGAATCAGCAGCTTCCAGAAATTACTTTGAATATAGCTCAACGATGAGCTGTTCCTGGATAGGAGTGGTGATATCCTCACGTGTAGGAACACCCTTAAGGGTCCCTTTAAAGGAATCACGATCTAGCTCTAACCACTGCGGAATTCCACGGCGTACAACCGCTTCCAGAGCGTCATTTATAGCAGCAATTTTACGACTTTTCTCACGCAACTCAATAACATCGCCAGCCTTGAGCTGAACTGATGGAATATCTACCTTTCGGCCATTGACGGTAAAATGTCCGTGGCGAACAAGTTGACGGGATTCAGAACGTGATGTAGCAAAACCAAGTCGGTACGCAACATTATCAAAACGTCTTTCGAGAAGTGTCAGCAGGTTTTCGCCGGTGACACCTTTCATCCGGTCTGCTGCCTGAAAGTAACTGCGAAACTGTTTTTCAAGAATGCAGTAAATTCGACGAACCTTTTGCTTTTCACGAAGCTGGGTACCGTATGCAGAAACTTTAGTCCTGCCTTGTCCGTGCTGGCCAGGAGCATAATTACGACGTTTAATTGCACACTTATCAGTATAGCAACGATCGCCTTTTAAAAATAATTCTGTGTTTTCTCTTCTGCACAAACGGCATGAAGGTCCTGTATATCGAGCCAATGAAAACCCCCTTAAAAGTTGTTACGATTAATATTAAACTCTTCTTCTTTTTGGAGGACGACATCCATTATGAGGAATTGGAGTAACGTCTTTAATGAAACTAATGGTGAAGCCAGCAGCCTGGAGAGCACGCAATGCAGACTCACGACCAGACCCTGGACCTTTAACATAAACTTCAACTGTGCGCATGCCATGTTCCTGAGCTTTCTTTGCACAATCCTCAGCTGCAATCTGAGCAGCAAAAGGGGTGCTTTTACGCGAGCCCTTGAAACCTTTGGCACCAGCAGTAGACCAGGCGACAACATTTCCAACCGGATCAGTAATTGTAATTATGGTGTTATTAAAAGTTGCCTGAATATGAGCAACACCATTTGAAATATTTTTACGTTCTTTTTTCTTACGAACTACCTTTTTTGATGGACTTGCCATTCGAATTCTCCAGAGCTAGTTAAATTATTTCTTCTTACCGGCGACAGTACGTGCAGGACCTTTGCGTGTGCGTGCATTTGTTTTTGTACGCTGACCATTACATGGGAGACCTTTACGATGACGCAGGCCTCTGTAGCATCCAAGATCCATGAGTCTCTTGATATTCATTGAAATCTCACGGCGCAAATCACCTTCAACTTTGCAATTACGATCAATCTCTTCACGAAGACGAGCGACCTCAGCTTCAGTGAGTTTATCAGTACGCGTATCAGGATTTATCTGACTAGCGGTAAGAATACGTTCAGCAGAAGAATTGCCTATACCGTAAATGTAAGTTAGTGCAATAACGATTCGTTTGTTTTTTGGTAAATCAATACCTGAAATACGTGCCAATGGAAATACCCCCTTTAATAACTCATCCCTGACGTTGAGAATGCTTAGGGATGTCGCAGATAACACGCACAACACCCTTACGTTTGACTATTTTACACTTATCACATATCTTTTTTACAGACGCACGTACTTTCATAATACTCCCCTTGCACGAATTAGTTAATCATATCCGCGTTAGTATCTCAGGTCCGTTCTCAGTGATGGCGACAGTGTGCTCAAAATGAGCCGACAAGCCTCCATCACATGTTACAACAGTCCAATTATCTTCCAGAACCCTTACTTCATAAGATTTTTCGTTAATCATGGGCTCAATGGCTAAAACCATGCCAGGTCGCAACTTAACTCCCTTGCCCGGCAAACCATAGTTAGGAATTTGCGGATCTTCATGAAGATTCCGACCTATCCCATGACCTACAAAATCTCTGACGACAGAATACCCTTTAGATTCAACGTATTTCTGCACGGCAGAGGATATATCACCTAGCCTGTTATCCGGGACAGCCATTTGAATAGCAGAGTAAAGAGATGCTTCAGTAACTGAAATCAATTTACTTGCTGCTGCAGTCACATTGCCAACAGGTATTGTTACAGCAGCATCACCATAGAAATCATCATAAATAACACCAAAGTCTAAGCTTATGATATCACCTGATTTCAAGGGACTGTTATTAGGGATTCCGTGTACCACCTGGTCATTAAGCGAACAGCACAATGAATTAGGAAAATTACTATAACCCTTAAAGGCGCATTTTGACTTCCGCTTGAGAGCTTCAGCTGATGCAAAACGATCCAAGTCCAAGGTGGTAACACCAGGAACAACCAAAGATCGTAAACCTTCAAGAATCTCGGCTACGATTGAACAGGATTTCCTCATCCTGTCAATCTCACGCTGAGATTTTAGAATAATCACTTACTGTCCACCTGCATCTAATATTGAAGCTATCTGCTGCTGTATATCACCGATAAGACCAGTGCCGGATATGCTGTGCAACACTCCCAAGTCATTAAAGTAAGCTTTAAGAGCAGATGTCTGATTATCATAAACAGCTAATCGACTTATAACCGTTTGTTCTGAATCATCATCTCGTTGGACGAGGACAGTTCCACAAGAGTCACAGACACCTTCACACTTGGGCTTATCATATAAAACGTGATAACCCTTCCCGCAAGACGGACAAGTTCTTCTACCCGATAGCCTGTTAATAAGCTCACTATTATCAACATCCAAGGAAATGACAAAATCAATCTTTTTATCAATCTCAACCAGGAGAGCTATTAAAGAATCAGCCTGAGGAATCGTGCGCGGGAAACCATCTAAGATAAATCCGGATGTGCAATCTGCCTGAGAGACACGTTCCTTCACCAAGCCAAGAACAATATCATCAGAGACCAGCCCCCCAGCATCCATGACAGACTTCGCCATGACCCCAAGTTCAGTCTTTGCTTTTACAGCAGAACGCAACATATCTCCGGTCGATATCTGAGGAATACCATACCGTTCAACTATAAAATGGGCCTGCGTGCCTTTTCCAGACCCAGGAGGCCCAAAGAGTACAACATTCACGCCTATCGTCTCCCTTTAATACGAACACCTTTTAAAAAGCCTTCATAGTTACGAGTAATAAGATGCGATTCAATCTGAGAAACCGTATCCATCCCAACTCCTACAGCGATCAAAAGGGCTGTACCCCCGAAATAGAATGGGAGATTAAACTTCCCAATCAATATTGAGGGCAAAACACACACTAAAGAAATATAAACCGCACCAGCAAAAGTCAGCCTGGTAAGTACGGAATCAATAAAAGATGATGTCTCTTTACCAGGACGAATCCCGGGAATATAGCCACCCTGTTTTTTAATGTTCTCAGCTACGTCAATCGGATTAAAAGTTACAGCCGTGTAGAAGTAACAGAAGAAAACAATAAAAGCAACGAAAAAAATGTTATATATCAATTTACCTGGAGACAGACTACTTGCTGCTGCCTTAACCCAAGGAATATTGATGAAATTAGCTATAGTTGCAGGAAACATTATGATTGATGACGCAAAAATAGGAGGTATCACACCCGCCATATTGATTTTCAATGGCAGATGGGAGGTCTGAGCATTGAAAGTTTTAAGACCGACAACTCTCTTCGCGTAATGAATTGACAAACGTCGTTGCCCGCGTTCAACAAAAACTATGATTGCAATAACGGCAAACATTATTGCCAGGACAAAGAAGAGAACAAATAAAGAAAGTTGACCGGCGTTAACGAGTCTTGCGGTATTTCCTAGAGCCTTAGGAATATTAACAACAATTCCAGCAAAAATGATCAAAGAGATTCCATTGCCAATGCCCTTCTCGGACATTTGTTCACCAAGCCACATCACAAATGCCGTACCGGCAGTTAATGTTATGACTGTCATGATCCTGAATCCCCATCCAGGAGTAGGGACAACCAACTCACCGGCAGGACCACGCATACTCTCAAGACCGACAGCAACCCCCATACCCTGGACGACACTCAAAACAACAGTGCCATAACGAGTATATTGAACAATTTTCTTACGCCCTGCTTCACCTTCTTTAGAAAGTTTCTCAATAGCTGGGACTACAACAGTAAGAAGCTGAAAGATAATAGAGGATGATATGTACGGCATAATGCCAAGAGCAAAAACAGTTAATCGCTCTAAAGCACCACCGGAAAACATATCAAAAAGCCCAAGCAAGGTTCCTTGAGACTGTTTGAAAAAATGCGACAGTGCGATTCTATCGATTCCAGGAGTTGGTATATGGCAACCAACACGATATACAGCAAGCATTCCCAAAGAAAACAAAACGCGCTTTTTTAACTCAGGAATCTTGAATATATTCTGGAGGGCTTCAAACACTATGCAATCTCCTCAACACTACCACCTGCAGCGATAATTTTATCCTTGGCAGACTGGCTGAACTTGTTTGCTGAAATCTTTAAAGACTTGGTTATGTCGCCATTACCAAGTATTTTAACAGCAAAACGATCTGACTTAATCAAGCCTTTGGAAACAAGAGCAGTAACATCTATAGCAGATCCTGATTCGAAGACATCTAACTGACTGATGTTAACAAGCGAGAAGACAACACGGTCAAGTGGAGTAAAACCACGTTTAGGCAAACGGCGTTGCAATGGCATCTGGCCGCCTTCAAAACCTGCTTTAATACTTCCGCCCGAACGCGCTTTCTGGCCTTTATGACCTTTTGTCGCAGTTTTTCCATGCCCAGAACCGGTACCACGACCGATACGTTTTCTGTTTTTTGTTGACCCAATAGATGGTCGCAGATTATTAAGTTCCATGAAAGTCAACCCCTTTATCTATTCAACGGCCAGTAAATGACCAACTTTATTAATCATACCTCTGATTTGTGGGTTGTCTTGGCGCTCGACAGTCTGATTAATCTTTGACAGACCGAGACCTTCAACAACAGCGCGATGCTTTTTAGGAGTACAAATAGTACTTTTTTTCAACGTTATCTTAAGCAAGCTGCTCATAATTGTTTCCCCGCTAATAAATATTATTCAGCAATCCCACGACGAGCTGCAAGTTCTTCCGGAGTCTTAAGACGTTTAAGACCTTCAAAAGCAGCTTTTATAAGATTATGTGGATTATTAGAACCTAAACATTTTGAGAGTATGTTATTAATGCCTGCAGCTTCAAATATTGCACGGGCTGCACCACCAGCGATAACACCGGTACCGGCAGATGCTGGTTTCATAAGAAGACGGCCTGCTCCAAATTTGCCCTCAATTTCAAAAGGGATCGTCTGGTTAGCGTTTACAGGAACCTTAATCAAGTTCTTTTTGGCCTGTTCTACGCCCTTCCTGATTGCTTCAGGAACTTCATTTGCTTTACCAAGACCATATCCTACATACCCGTTGCCGTCACCGACAACTATTAATGCAGAAAAACTAAAGCGACGGCCACCTTTAACAACTTTGGCAACACGACTAATATGAACAACTTTGTCTGTAAGATTTAATTCTGCTGGATTGATTCTACTCAAGGAAAACCTCCCGTGCGCTTAAAAGTTCAACCCGGATTCGCGGGCTGAATCAGCGAGCGCCTTGATCCGGCCGTGATAAAGAAAACCATTGCGGTCAAAAACTACAGACGAAATACCTTTAGCAAGAGCAAGTCTTGCGACTTCCTTACCAACAAGTGTTGCTGCAGTAATATTACCGGTGTTAGAAAGATCCTGCGCCGCCTCTGATAATGTAGAAGCTGCAACAAGAGTTGTGCCTTTAGTATCATCAATTAACTGCGCATAGATATGTTGAGCGCTTTTAAATACATTGAGACGTGGACGATCTGTTGTACCACGTACTTTTTTTCTAACTCTAACCTGGCGTTTAAGTCGAGTAATTGTCTTGATAGCTGTCTTAGCCACGGAATCTCCTTATAAAGACTATTTCTTGCCGGTCTTGCCAGCTTTTCTTAATATAGTCTCGTCAGCATATTTAATCCCTTTACCTTTATAAGGTTCGGGACTACGGAATGATCTGATCTTTGCAGCGGTCTGACCGACCAGCTCCTTATCAAACCCTTTAACAGATAATTTTGTCATTTTTTCCACATCAACGGTAATACCGTCAGGAATTGGAAAATTTACAGGGTGCGAATAGCCAAGAGCGAGAACAAGTTCTTTGCCTTTCACTTCTGCACGGTAGCCTACACCATTGATTTCAAGATCTCTCTGAAAACCCTTGGTAACGCCTACGACCATGTTATTAATCAACGTACGCGTCAAACCATGAGCAGCACGTGCGGGAGTTGAGTCATCGCACCGTGTTACTTCAATGCTCGTGTCGCTAATATTAAGTAAAACAACAGGCATAATTTGGCGAGTTAAAGCCCCATTTGGACCCTGAACCGACAATACTGAATCAGTAAAAGATATCTTTACACCTTTTGGTACATCAATTGGCAATTTACCTATTCTAGACATCTAAAAGTACTCCTTGTCGCTATTATTACCAGACAGTGCAAATCAACTCGCCACCGACGCCGGACTTACGAGCAACATTATCAGTAATGATACCCTTTGATGTGGAAAGAATTGCAATTCCAAGTCCGCTTTTTACCGACGGAATGTCCTCAGATTTCACATAAACTCTGCCACCCGGCTTACTGATACGTTTAATCTCATTTATAACGCTATCTTTCTCATCAATGTACTTCAAGTAGACACGCAGTACACCCTGAAGGTTGTCAGAGATAACCTTGTAGTTTTTTATAAAGCCTTCTTGCTTTAAAACGTTAGCAATACTGACTTTCATATTGGATGATGGAATGTCAACTTTTTGATGCTTTACCATGTTTGCATTTCTGATTCTGGTAAGCATGTCAGCAATTGGATCTGTCATGGACATCGTGAATGTGCTCCTGTCTCTTTATCTATATGTGGCTATTAATTACCAGCTCGATTTTATCACGCCGGGAATCTGGCCAGACGAGGCATACTTGCGCAGGCAAATCCTGCACATCTCGAACTTGCGATAAAACGCTTTGGGACGACCGCAGACCGGACAACGATTGTGCTGCCGAACCTTGAACTTAGGTGCACGTTGAGACTTTATAATCATTGATACTTTTGCCACAGAATCCTCCAGATAGCTTAGTTCCTGAACGGCATGCCCAGGTACTTGAGAAGTGCTTTACCCTCTTCGTCTGTTTTAGCACTTGTTACAATAGTAATGTTCATACCCTTCATCTTATCGACAGCATCATAGCTGATTTCAGGAAAAATAAGCTGATCTTTGACACCAAGTGTATAATTACCTTTACCGTCAAATGCTTTACCTGATACGCCTTTAAAATCACGTACCCTTGCAAGCGAAACATTTATCAGACGGTCAAGAAATTCATACATACGATCACGACGTAGTGTAACCATACATCCAATTGGCATACCCTCACGAAGTTTGAAAGTTGCAATTGATTTTTTAGCCTTGGTAATAACTGCTTTTTGTCCAGTTATTAAACCTAGTTCAGTAGTCGCAGAATCAAGGATCTTAACATTTTGGATTGCTTCTCCCAACCCCATATTAACAACAATTTTCTTGATTTGCGGAACTTCCATACATGATTTGTAACTAAAATCAGTACGAAGCTTGGGAACGATTTCTGATGAATATATATCTTTTAAACGAGACATTAGATGAATTCCTCCAAAGTTATTCTATAGCGCAGTGCCACACTTTACACAGACGCGTTGCTTTTCGCCATTTTCTAAAAGCTTCTTGCTAGCCCTTACAGGTTTGGAACACTTAGAGCAATATGGCATAACATTAGAGATGTGAATCCGTGCTTCCTTCTCTTTAATTTCACCAGCTTCATTCCCTTTAGCCTTCACATGGCGCTTAACCATATTAAGCCCCTCAACAATTACACCATTTTTTTTAGGCAGTAATTGAAGAACCTTGCCAGTTTTGCTTTTTTCCTTACCAGTGACGACCATTACTGTATCGCCCTTGTTAACATGAGGTTTCGTGACTTGCATCATCATTCTCCGATATTTTTATAGTACTTCCGGTGCAAGAGAAATAATTTTCATAAACTTTTTAGCACGCAATTCTCTGGCAACCGGACCGAAGATACGAGTACCAACCGGTTCCTTGGCATTATTGATGACAACACCCGAATTATCATCAAAACGGATATAAGATCCGTCAGCACGGCCCATAGACTTGGCGGTACGAACAACAACCGCCTTGACTACATCGCCTTTTTTTACCTTTGAATTAGGCATAGCTTCACGAACAGAAGCGACTATGATATCACCAACACCTGCATATTTTCGCTTTGAGCCACCCAGCACTTTAATGCAAAATAATTTTTTTGCACCAGAATTGTCGGCTACATCCAGTACTGTCTGCATTTGAATCATTATATGGTACTCCCTATACTAAGAGATACTTTCAATTATCTGCTTAAGGCTCCAACGTTTATCTTTGCTCAAAGGACGGCATTCAATGATCTGGACGCGATCACCAACTTTTGAACTGTTATTCTCGTCATGAACCTTATATTTAACACTACGCTTGATATACTTGCTGTAGACGCTGTGCTTAACGAGACGGTCGACCTTAACAACAACAGTCTTTTCCATCTTATCGCTAACAACAACACCTACCTGAGTCTTTCTGTGACCGCGTTCACTCATTTTGATACTCCCCCTGCCTTACTTTCGGTGAGAATGGTATTAATACGTGCAATATTCTTACGAAGGTTCTTCAGCTTGGAAGTATTCTCAAGTCTGCCGGTATGAAGCTGAAATTTCAGGTTAAAAAGCTCCTGAGTTGATTCAGTCTGCTTTTTTAGCAGTTCTTCTTGTGATATTTTTCTAAGATCGTTAGGCTTCATGAATGTCTCCCC
The DNA here is from genome assembly GCA_028681335.1 of Desulfuromonadaceae bacterium. Classification (GTDB taxonomy): domain Bacteria; phylum Desulfobacterota; class Desulfuromonadia; order Geobacterales; family Pseudopelobacteraceae; genus JACRCG01. The sequence continues at coordinate 50,043 of JAQUIT010000023.1, forward strand.
TTGAAATAAACTTTGTGGAAAGAGGCAGTTTATGGGCAGCCAGTCTAAGAGCTTCACGTGCGATCTCTTCTGTCACACCTTCCATTTCGTATAAAACCATACCAGGCTTTATAACACAAACCCACGAATCAGGGGAGCCTTTTCCTTTACCCATCCTGGTCTCAGCCGGTTTAGCAGTAAGTGGCTTGTCAGGGAAAACGCGAATCCAGATTTTACCACCCCTTTTAATATAGCGGGTCATTGCAATACGAGCCGCTTCAATCTGCCGCGAATCAAGCCAACCACATTCAGTTGCCTGTAGACCAAATTCACCAAAAGAGAGTTCAATACCTCTACAGGGCTTACCGGACATACGGCCCTTCATTTGCTTTCTATGTTTTACCCGTTTCGGCATTAACATCGATACGTGCTCCTATTGTGCAATATGAAAATTACTTACCAGGCAGAATCTCGCCCTTGAAAATCAACACTTTGATACCAATGAGACCATAGGTTGTCTTGGCCTCAGCGAAACCGTAATCGATATCGGCACGAAGAGTATGCAGAGGGACCCTACCTTCACGATACCATTCAGTACGAGACATCTCGGCACCACCCAAACGACCGGAGCAGGTAATACGGATTCCCTTTGCGCCAAACTTAAGAGTAGAAGTAACACTTTTCTTCATTGCTCTTCTGAATGCAATACGTCGTTCCAACTGCAGGGCAACGTTTTCAGCAACAAGCTGTGCATCTAACTCAGGCTTACGAACTTCACTTATCGTAATAAAAATCTCTTTAGTCGATATCAGAGCAAGCTCTTTTTTTATCGTTTCGACTTCAGAACCCTTCTTACCAATAATAAGACCTGGTCTGGCGGTGAAGATATTTATTTTACACTTATTGGCAGCTCGCTCGATCTCAATCTTTGAGACACCTGAACTGTATAAACGTTTTTTTAGAAATTTTCGGATGGCAAGATCTTCATGCAGCAACTTTGCATAATCTGCTTCAGCGTACCACTTTGAATCCCAAGTCTTTGTTACACCGAGCCTGAAGCCAATCGGATTGATTTTTTGTCCCAACCTACACCTCCACGTAATAAAACTATTTCAAGTCTGAAAGGGTTACTGCAATGTGACTAGTAGGCTTACGTATTTTGCTGGCACGCCCCATTGCACGAGGAACAAAACGCTTGAGTGCAGCACCACCATCAACATAAATTGTTTTTACGACAAGGCGGTCTACATCAGATACGCCCTTTTGCTCTGCGTTTGCAACTGCAGACTTTAGAAGCTTTGAAACAAGCTTTGCAGAAGGCTGAGGCATAAAGCGCAGAATATTCAGTGCATCTTGAATGCCCTTGCCACGCACGAGATCAACTACAAGACGTGTTTTACGTGGTGAAAGACGTACAGATGAGAGTTTAGCGTTGGATTCCATTATAAGCTCCCTTACTACTTCTTGACTTTGCTCTTTTTATCAGCGGCATGACCGTGAAATGTTCTTGTTGGTGCAAATTCACCCATTTTATGGCCAACCATGTTTTCAGTAACAAAAACAGGAATGAATTTTTTTCCGTTATGGACCGCAAAACTACAGCCGATAAAATCGGGGCTGATTGTTGAGCGGCGTGACCAGGTCTTAATAATTTTTTTGGAATTAGGACCTTCTGCCAGAACTTTCTTGTTCAGGTGGTCATCAATAAATGGACCTTTTTTTATAGAACGTGCCATAATATCTCAGCCTCTCAACGAATTATTTACTGCGCTTTTTAACTATAAAGCGATCGGAAGTCTTATTGGTACGAGTCTTGTAGCCTTTGGTTGGTATACCCCATGGCGTTACTGGATGACGGCCACCTGATGTACGGCCTTCACCACCACCATGCGGATGGTCAACAGGGTTCATTGCAACACCGCGAACCTTAGGACGTCTACCGAGCCAACGGGAACGGCCAGCTTTACCAATATTAACATTTTCATGATCAGTATTTCCGACCTGACCAATAGTTGCGTAGCAGTCTTGAAGAACCAGGCGCACTTCACCTGATGGTAGCTTCACTTGTGAATACTTACCTTCTTTAGACATGAGTTGGGCAAAAGTACCGGCACTTCTAGCCAACTGAGCGCCCTTACCGATCTTCAATTCAATATTGTGTATAACGGTACCAAGAGGGATCGAACGCAATGGCAAAGAATTGCCGGGTTTGATATCAGCTTCTGGTCCACTTATAACAACATCGCCAACTTTAAGATCAAGCGGTGCAAGTATATAGCGTTTTTCCCCGTCAACGTAATTCAGAAGTGCAATGCGAGCACTACGATTCGGGTCATACTCAATACTGGCGACAGTAGCAGGTATGCTACGTTTATCACGACGGAAATCGATAATACGATATTTCTGTTTGTGACCGCCACCTTGGTGACGAGAAGTTATACGACCATTAGAATTCCTGCCACCGCTTTTTTTAAGAGAGACAAGCAAGGATTTTTCAGGAGTAGTTTTAGTAATTTCATCGAACGTAGAACATGTTTGATGTCTACGTCCAGCTGAAGTTGGATTATAGCTTTTGATTGCCATTGTGAACCCCAAACGTATTAGTTAGACTTCAAAGAAATCTATTGATTGCCCTTCCTGGAGTGTAACATATGCTTTTTTCCAGTTGGAACGTTTGCCAAAAGTTTTGCCAGAGCGTTTAACCTTGCCGGCTACGGTTACAGTGCGAACAGCTGCAACTTTGACCTTAAACAAATTCTCTACAGCCTGCTTGATCTCAATCTTGTTTGCTGCTTTATCAACGACAATAGCAACAGTATTGGATGAATCAGAACTTAAAGAAGTTTTTTCAGTGACATGCGGCTTTTTAATTACGGAGTAAATATTCATTTTTGCAATACTCCTTCGGTTGATTGAACAGATCCCTGTGTGAAGATGATATGCTTATATTTAAGCATATCATGAATGTTAAGAGCATCATGCTTCAACATTTTTATATGCGGCACATTACGGGCTGACAAAAACAGATTGTTATTAAACTCATCCGTTACAATCAATGACTTGCTAAGATCAAAAGTTCCGAGAAAACCGACAAAGTCTTTAGTTGAAACTTTGTCAAACTCAATTTTGTCCAGCACAGTTATATTATTATTCTGAAGTTTATAAGTCAGTACAGAACAGAGAGCAGCAGTACGTGCTTTTTTATTCATACTGAGATTATATATCTTTGGTTGAGGGCCGAAAGCAACACCACCACCCGGATACTGGGGAGCACGACTACAACCCTGACGTGCATTACCGGTACCCTTCTGCTTAAACGGCTTTTTGCCGCCGCCACGAACTGCAGAACGGTTTTTGACAGCAACAGTACCAGCTCTACGATTAGCAAGCTGAATACGCAGTGCCTGGTGTATAAGACTTTCTCTTACTTCAACGTCAAACACATCATCGGACAGTTGTACTTCGCCGACCTGTTGTTTGTTCATATTAAAAACGGCTATTGAAGGCATACACAAACTCCTGAAGTACTAAGCTTTAACACTCTTTTTGATCGTAATAATTGAATTCTTGTGTCCAGGCACAGCACCCTTTATCAAGAGAAGATTATCAGCAGCATCAACACGAACTATTTTTAGACGCTGTACAGTAACTTTTACATTCCCCATCTGGCCAGGCATCTTCTTGTTTTTAAAAACATGTGATGGCGTTGCAGATGCACCGATGGAACCGGGCGCTCTATGAAAACGCGAACCGTGGGATGCACGTCCACCTTTAAAGTTCCAGCGCTTCATGACACCCTGAAAGCCTTTACCAATACTAGTACCGGTAACATCAATCACATCATCAGCAGAAAAATCACTGACGGTGATTACATCACCAATGTTCATGGACTCAACCTGATCATTTTTAAATTCACGCAGGTGCCGAAAAACACCATGACCTGATTTTGTACAATGACCAAGATACGGCTTGTTAACATTAGAAGCGGCAACTGATTCGAATCCGACTTGTACCGCTGAATATCCATCATTATCAGCAGTTTTTTTCTGAACAACATAACAAGGGCCAGCCTGGATAACGGTTACTGGTACTCTTGTTCCGTCTTCAAGAAATATCTGGGTCATGCCCAGTTTTTTTCCGATGATACCTTTCATCATATTCAGTCCTATTCAGTCGTAGTAGCAGTTACAGTTTGATTTCAACATCAACGCCGGCGGATAAATCCAGCTTCATGAGGGCATCAACTGTCTGCTGTGTAGGGTCAAGTATATCAATCAAACGCTTATGAGTTCTTATTTCGAACTGGTCGCGAGACTTTTTGTCAACATGTGGTCCACGCAGAACACAATATTTATTTATTACAGTTGGCAGCGGAATCGGCCCAGCAACTCGAGCGCCGGTTCTTTTTGCAGTATCTACAATTTCTCCAACTGAAACATCAAGCAGCTTATGATCATATGCCTTAAGGCGGATTCTTATCTTCTGGCTCTGCATTGATAACCTCGTAACGGATCTATTTATTCAATAATTGAAGCTACAACGCCGGCGCCTACAGTACGGCCACCTTCGCGGATAGCAAAGCGAAGACCTTCGTCCATGGCGATTGGTGTGATCAGCTTGATAGTCATGGCAACGTTGTCACCAGGCATAACCATTTCAATGCCAGCTGGAAGTTCAGCAACACCGGTAACGTCTGTTGTACGGAAGTAGAACTGTGGACGGTAGCCGTTGAAGAATGGAGTGTGACGTCCACCTTCTTCTTTGGTCAGTACGTATGCTTCTGCTTTAAACTTGGTATGCGGAGTAATTGAACCTGGCTTGGCAAGTA
>JAQUIT010000010.1 GCA_028681335.1 Desulfuromonadaceae bacterium
CCACGTTCCGTTACTTGTTTGACAGCTTCAATCTTGAATTCTTCGGTGTAACGCTTGCTACTCATTTATGCCTCCTGAGGTTATGTCTGTATAACTCAGGAGTGTCTAAAAAACTAGGGGCGATTCACTATAAACTTGTTACTACATATATAAACCCGGCTCTAACCTGTGATTTACGAGTTGATCAGCAAATAATAAAGTGCAATAAGACGTCCATAAAAAGGAGGCAGAATGCGGCTGAAAACCTTTTATCTCCTTAGATATACATTGGTTGAGGAGGAGCAACCGGCTCTATTTGCCAAGGAACTTCCTAAGCCAAAAGGATATGCTATCTGTGACGCTCTGTCTATTTTAGGGAAAGATCGTTTTTTCACTCACTACGGCGTTACGTACAGTTTTGTCGGGTTTCGTAATCCTATTAGAAAGAATAGATTTCTATTTGGCAAAGTTGCAAAACTACGAAAATTGGCAATAGGAGAATATCAGCCTGGTGATATCACGAATGACCCACATGACGATTGGGTTCCTCTATTGTGTCTTGTTGACTGTGAAACACAACATCTTCTCATTGAAAAAAAGACAAAATTTGGGCCACCAGATCAATTACTGACGATTCTTACACGTGGATTAAATGAAGTAATTTTGAAGGAATATAATTGTAAAGTTTTTGTTAAAGGAAAGAGCAATAAAAATATATTTTGGCAATTAGTTGCAGAAAGTGACCAAATATTTGGTCTTGAAATGAAATTGCTGTCTCCAAATTTATTCGATGCAAATAAGACAGCAAGAGAAGCATTGAGCGCACTCAAAACTTTATTTTCACAAGATGTATTGACGATATCTTTAAAAAATGAGGCAGGACATCTTGCTATCCCAGATAACCCAACTGACAATTATATCGATTATATCTCTGAGGGAGAAGGCGAATGGAAAGTTACTAGGGGAATAAAAGGAAGAAAGAAAACTTATTCAAGTAACGATAACATAAAGACTGTCGACGTTGAAATTAGGGATGATCAGGAGCTGAAAGAAGTATCTACCGATGAGGATGCGGCCGCATTAATTGAAAAGCTGGAGACCTTGATAGAACCAGATGAACTATAGTTTACTTAAAAAGATAAATATTATCGGATGGTCATTTTTCCTCGGTGTTGTGATTATTCTCAAGGCACCAAATTTGTCTGAGGCAATAGTTACCATTTTTTCGACTAGTACCGCCATTTGGATAGGTGCATTTATTGCTATCAGCATTGCTATATTTAATTTTGTAGACAATGTTCACCAGAAACTTAGTGATTTCGTTGAGACGGCTGACGATAACAAGTTTGCTGAAGTACAAGAGTTACTAACAAAACTAAAACGTGAGATTGTTGAGAACGCGGGTTTTTTTATATTAGTTGCAAGTTTGATGATGATGCTGAAGAATATTCAGCCTTCAACTCTCACGGCATTCTGTCAAATCATCTCAGCTTTTTTGCTTATATTCACAGCACTAGATCAGGGTAGAGCGGGATATGTCTCAATTGAATTGAGAAAAGAAACCATACGTAAAAAGAAATGAACGCCTCCGAAGGCAAACTAGGGTGTGTCCCTAATTTGCCCTGTTCCTGGAGCTTGAGACGAAGAGGTTATAAAGGAGGCGGCACGCAGTCGACGCGATTAAGCCGCGCCGCTGGTTATGCATTCAGGCTTCGAGACTAGCCATAGAAAGAAAGGCCACTATATGAATAAACAGTCTGAACTTGATCTCATTGCCGAATCATACAATCTGTATGGTTCCAAGTACTCAAGGGAACGCATTTCTAGTGGGTTGCTATTTAATGATTTCATAGAAGCCCCCATAATCAAAAAATTATTAGAGTTCCCTATGCGTATTTCGAATCTAAAAGTCTTAGATATTGGTTGCGGGCCAGGCATCTACACAAAACACTTGCTCAATGCAGGTGCGAAAGTTGTAGCAATTGATTCAAGCGATGTGATGCTTGAAGCAGCAAAAGAACACTGTATGTCTCTACCCTCTGAGTTGTTTTCAAAATGCGACTTCATTAAAAGTACTTTTGAAGCACATGAGCTGAATGATTCAAAGTTCGAAATTGTAATGGCTACATTCATGCTAAGTTACTTTACAGATCTTACTCAAGCATTTACTAAGATGAGAAAGCATCTAGGAAACGATGGAATAATAATAACATCCATGCTGCACCCTATACGTCTTTTTGCAAAAAACAAAAATTCACATGGCTATACGGTAGGCGATTATTTCCAATCGGGTAATTATGTTTCTGATTTCTTGGATAGCGCTATTACAATACCACTCCGTCGCTACAACTTCGAACAACTCCATACTGCAGCCAATCAAGCAGATCTTAAAATCATACAAATTATAGAGCCAAAGGCTGATCTTACTTGCGACTATCCTGATCGAGAAAAACTCGAATTCTACTCAGTAAATCCATCAATTTTAATCATGCTAATGGGGGCAAAATGAAAAAACTTACCAGTGTTCGTGAAAAACACATTGCCAAAATAATTATATTCTTTGTCGGCGTTACAGGGATCTGCTCACAACTTTCTAATGCACTATTGCCCACACCGTATGCTCCTATTCTGACAGCAGTAGCTGTACTCTTAGCAATGGCCATTACTTGGTTCGGTAAAGAATTTCTTTTCCAAAAGATACTCTTAAAAGTTCCAGCAGTTAACCCGAAGTACAAGCTTAGTGTTGGAACTTGGAATATACATATTACTTTTGATGATGGTGGCGGGAAAGCGCTTGAGGAGCGAAGTGGTAGCGTTACAATGACTAGTTCGCTACTAGGAGTCAAAATATTTGGCGGGAAATTGCTGAATGTAAAGAACAATAGAACCACAATGAATGGGTGGTATGCGGAGAATGCAGAGCTGGTAACCTATGACAATCACGATATCCTCTACTATCTTTACAAGATCCCCATCGACAATACTACAAATGGTGATGATGAAATGAAATTTGAAAAAATCGGATTCGTCTGTGCATCTAGGGTTAAAGGCACCGATTTATTCGAGGGCTATTTCAGAGACATCCGAATCAAGGCAGGCATGAATAACGTAAGAGAGGGAAAGATTCGTCTCGTATTCAACGGGTGATTTTAAAATCTGGAAGCAGATTCAACCAAGCGCAGCAGCGGTGAACCCGCTGTGCTCTCAGCCGTTGGTCAAAACCAGAAAGTCATAAAAACCGTGGAGTATGGCGGAATGAGATGCTAACCAGACCGTTACCGTGGAAGAAAGGAGAAATAATCATGACCATTGCCGAACAAACTTTCATAATTCATCTGGATTACGGAAACCGAGCCGAAGAACGAAAGTTTGTTGCTGACGTGCTTGACAACTTCGACAAAGACACACTTTGTGGCGCGAATCTATTCATCAATAATGATCCGTACGGCCTTGAGCTACTCCTATCTCTCAACTTTGAGAAAGATGGAGATAAGTTCGAAGCGTGGTTAAGAAATAAGTACCCAGCCAAGAAAAGGGAATATCGCCTTCTGTTCGAGGATGTTACGGGAGCTATTAGTCGTAAAGGATATAATGTCTGCGGCTTGGTGGACAGTGACATGATCACGTTCTCCATGCCATCTGTGGCTAACGGACTCTTTCTTTTCCCAGACAGGAAAGTCATTCATTCTGTGTGGGGTCGCCCTACCGCAACATCTTCTTTCTCAGTATTTCTGTCGCACTCTAGTCTTGACAAACCGTTAGTGGATGCTGTTTTCAACGAGCTTCATAAACGCGATGTACGTGCTTGGTATGATCGCTATGAGATTGAGCCAGGTGACAGTATTACGGATAAGATCAATGATGGTCTTGCCAATAGTAAATTGGGACTTCTCTTTTTCTCGAAGAATTTTTTTGACGCACGATCAGGTTGGCCGACCAAGGAAGCCAATTACTTCTTCCAGAAACAAATGCGTGATGGAAAAAAGAACTTCATTGCTCTGAACATTGACTTATCTGTCGATGATCTCCCACCGCTACTTCAAGACTTCCAGTTTATTGACATGCGTTCACCATCTGCTATTGCTGAAGTTGTTGAGTTTGTAAAGAAACAGTCCATTTTATAAGCATAGTTCACAAGATGATCCCAAATTCCCAACCAGGAAGAAGCACCGGCCAAAAACCGCCGGTGTTCTCCCACCCCGTTGAACTGATTGAAAGAACAAAGGTGAATCTTGAATGACAAATCGTGAAGAAGGAAGCAACCTTCCAAATCATAATGACCCTGAAGCAACGCCGATAAAACCAGGTGTCCTTGCGGGTAATATTGGAGACCCCATTCTGTTGACGGATGTAAACCTTGCAGGGGTAAGTGCTCAGCCCGCAAGAGGAGGAGAGCAAGTTAAAATCTGGGTCCGTCTTGCGCTTACATCAGATGACAGAATATTTCATCAAATTGCATCGAACCTCGCCAACGTAATTGAGAATCATGCTAGGCAAGCTGGTAAGCATATACGCATAAATAGGGCTGAAACTGTTTTATTAGTTATCAAAGCTGACAACAGTGCGGAACTCTGGGTAGACTCTGCAGCCGTAGTTCATAAGTGTGTAATCAAAAGGAGCATGCCAGCAGGCAGCGTTGTTTTTGAAACTGATATTGCCGATGTTACCGCGATGTGCTTTCCATGCGTTGACATAAAACCAACTGACAAAGTTATATGTTTATTCAGGCAGGATTGGAGATTCGCTTTATATTTTGATTTTAATCATGATGGTTGTCTGGATATAGACTTATTCGAAACAACACTGGGATCTCTTTATCGTAACCTAAGATACCGCCATCTATATGATGCACTTGCTGATGAAGCGGTCTTCGAAAAATTACTTCAATCTGGGTGGTTTCCATTTGTTGAAATAATTACAAATGATTTTAAAGAACTCATCAATAGCATTGAGGCAGGATTCGAGTTGACAGATACCGTGGCTGCACTATGTACAAAGTTTGACGAGAAACGACTAGGGTGCATGTTTGATCGTTGGATTAAAAAGCCACACTTTTCAGAAAGAGAACCACTGCTGAAGGCGGCAATAAATGCCTTTGTTGCACATGAACCTATTGCAGTAATCAAAATCTTGCTAACTGAAATTGAAGGCATCATAAACGATGCTTATAAGAAAACCCACGGCAAGGGAGGAAAGATCAAAGAACTACTTGATTTTGCAGTGAGTTCAGCCGAACGTAGAGTTGGACAGCCTGACACGCTATTCTTCACAGCAGCATTTACACAGTACTTAACTACTCATACCTTCGCAAATTTCGACCCTGTAAAAGACGATGGGACGGCTGGATCACGCCATGCTGTCGGGCATGGTGCCGCCAAATCTGACAGCTACACGATGTGTCGAGCGTTGCAGGCCATTCTTACCTTTGATCAGATTGCTTTTTACGTATGACTCCTATTTATTGTTCAACAAGGCTTACGACCTGCCCTAAAACCCGGCAGGTCAAAGCCATGCCCGTTGGACAAATCTCTGGATTACAAGTAGGAAATCAACCTATGACAACCAAACAATGGGCTAAGGGTGAGGTCGCCGAAGCTCTGCGGAACCTATTGGAGGACATTGCCGGAGTAACAGTGGACGTGCTTGACCACCGTGCGAGCGTATCGGCCTGGGAACAATTTCGTGGTCCTGGGTACCCACACCCACAGCTGGTGCAGGATGGTGATGATTTAATAGCTTTCCTTTACAAACATGGTGTCGGACGAGTTGCCCACGCCCTTCGAGTCTCGTTTAGCGTAGGCGTTTCCACCAACGATGCCGAGTTTTGCCGATGTTTAGTTTACACATTCTTGAGTGACGTTGAAAACGCTTACGGAACTGCATCATGGGCAATACTCTCCGCGTCTAGAGTAGCCCGCGCAATTGCGATGTACACTAGGATGCCAATGGCGTTCGACTGGTTTCGACTTGTCGAAGACTCGATGAGTCTCACTTATGAGGGAGAGCCGTTTAGATACATCGCCGTATTTCTGGATAGAATCGACAAAATTGCGAAGCTCGATGGTGGGCCGTTCATTGCCCTCGCCGAACCGCTAGACGTAGAGGATGCACTACTGCGTCAAAAATGGACTCGTGCCGTGCTTGGGTCTAAGCCACTGGCGTTGGTCATCAAAACCGCAAAGAAAAAAGGCAAGCAAGTTGTAGGACTCTTGAACTGCGCCAATCTATCGAACAACAGGCCAACCGTGATGTATGCACCCCACGAGTCACTGCTACCACTACAATCCCTGCTAGGTGAACGAAACATGGCCATCATGGCCTCGTCACGTGGCGATATTTTCGTAATGCTCGGAACTGGTATGGTGTTCCAGAAGAGCCAGGGTAAGTGGTGTTATCTCAACTATGAGCGTGTCCATATTGTACTTTCACGATTGCTCGCGGGAGATGGCGTCGATCCGGTAGGCAAGTGGAACTTCATCGTATGCGTGCTGCAGATGTCGTTGGATTTGTCATTCGAGCGACACGGCGCCTTGATCGCGGTCCCTGATCGAGACGACGAACTTGGCCTACTTATCCCCGATTCAGCAGATCCGGCACGGCCCAATCGAACTCTTCGCGAGTGCATAGTTGGTCTCAATGTTCTTGACGGCGCCACTCGAAATTTGATCGCAGGAGCGGCTACGGTCGACGGAGCGATAGTCTTATCCAAGCAAGGCAACGTTCTTGATGTAGCATGCATGGTGCCCCGTCCCTCGCAAGAGAAGCTTCTTACCGTAATTGGAACAAATACTGGCAGAACCTTTGAAGGTGCGCGATCGACAGCCGCATGGAATGCTTCCATTTTTGGTACCAGTATTAAGGTCTCTGAGGATGGGCCAATCACAATATACAGACATGGGAAGTTGATCTTGCATGTAGGAGTACGGGCTTAAAATATTCCCAACCACGTAAATGCACCGGCCTGAAACCGCCGGTGATTTCCGGCCCCGTTGTACGAGGATAAAGATGATAAAAACAATATTGAAGATAGCTGCCATACTTTTCGGAATGTGGGTGCTTATCCTGGTCGGATACCGTGTCGGGAGCCAAAAAACATCAGATTATTTCCTCCGACAAGCCATGGAAAGCGAACTGACTAGCCTTCGAACAAATATCAAGGTAGCTGAACAACTAAAGTCAAATCAGAAGGAAAAAGCAGAAGAACTTCTTGAAACCCTGATCGATGTTGATGTCTCATCCCTTGGAGTCCAGGTAAATCAGAAAACGTTTGCACCCATGCGGAAAGAAATTTTGGCATCAATAAATGAAGCTAAAGTATACCGAACGAAATGGACCTCTCCGACTCATACAGTGAACAAGAACTTGAAGAGCGGAGTTGATGCGGCCTTCGGAATGGACAACGTACAACTAGGCGGCGGCACTCAGTTGGCGCGATAAGACCGCGCCGCTGGTGCGCCCCCACACCGTTATATTTAAAAAGTAAATAAGCGAGTAAAAGTCGCAGCCCGAAAACTGCAAGAAATAGTGCCGAAAAATGCCAACAAGCCTATCAAAGTATCTGCATCCACAGGAGTCTCCTTTCTATGAAAAATTTTCTCATTTCTGCATTGGGATTACTTGTTGTCATTGGATGCCTCTGTTTTTTTTATTTCGGAGCTAAATTCTTTTGGACGACACTTTCTTCAATAAATCCATCTTTGGCTGTTGGAATAATTGCCGCAGGTTCAACAATAATTGTCTCAGTTATATCGGTTTTGATAACCAAACTACTTGAGCAAAAAGCAGCTATTAAAATCCAACAAAGAGAAAAGAAAATCCCAATATACGAAGAATTATTGGCTTTCTTATTTACTACTTGGAGAATAGCGATAATTCATAATGAGCTCCCAACTCAAAAAGAAATGCTGGATTTTATTTATGTCTTCACTCCGAAACTGATCGTTTGGGGTTCTGACGAAGTAATGGTCGCTTTTTCCAATTTAAAACAAGCAAAAGACCAGGATGATATGGCTATAGCCATTGGAGATTTGTGGATTGCCATCCGTAAAGACCTTGGTCACAAAAATGACGGAGTTTCTAAAGCCACCTTACTGAAAACAGTAATAAGTGATGTAGACCATGAACAAATCAAGATATAACCGCGTCCTTGGACACCGCCTGCCCGAAAAGCCCGGGCAAGCGGGTCAACTGCCGAACCGTTAGACATCAAAACAAAGGAGGAGTGAAAGTATGAGAACAAAAGAAGCAATACGAGCTCGTCGGGCTGTTAAACAGTATGATGCAAACCATAGTATGACGCCTGAGGAAGTAAATGAGCTACTGTCTTTAGCCATTCTTTCTCCTACGGCATTCAATATTCAAAACTGGCGGTTTGTTGTGGTAACAGATCCTGAGTTGCGAAAAGAAATCAGGGCAGCAGCTTGGGATCAAGCACAAGTAACAGACGCTTCATTATTCATTGTGCTTTGTGCCGATATGAAATCATGGGAAAAACAGCCAAATCGGTACTGGGTGAATGCCACAAAAGAGGTCCAGGAGTTTATGATTCCAGCCATCGATAATTACTATCGCGGTAAAGAGCAAGTTCAGAGAGATGAGGCTATGAGATCCTGCGGTATAACTGCACAAACATTAATGCTTGCTGCAAAATCAATGGGCTACGATTCATGCCCGATGGATGGTTTCGATTTCGAAAAAGTTGCTGAACTTATTCGCCTTCCCGCTGACCATGTAATTGCTATGTTTGTGGCCATTGGCAAGGGAACAAAGGAACCATGGATACGCCCCGGACAGCTTGAGCTAGATAACGTGATAATCAAGAACAGGTTTTAATAGTGAGGCAATGGTGTCAAACCCACATTTTTGACAGAATTTACTACTATAATAAGTAACAAGCGACCGATGAGCAGATCAAGAAACGAGCTGGCATCGTTGATACTCTGACCTTAGCTGACTCTGAATAGTGGAGGGAGCAGGGACTCATATATGTGACTTTACAGTTTTTTTAACATTTTATACAGTATTGACTTCTTGAGGCTAAAGGCCAAGAGTAGAATAAAGTTATCTGCTAAACATTTATCGGATTGCTTTATGGAGGTCAATCTAATGAATGACAAGAGACTGCATTCCAGAATGAAGCTTCACATAAACTGCCACCTGACGGATCATAGTGGAAATACCTATCATGGGTTTCTAGAAGAGATATCAATGGGTGGGGCGCTGGTTAAGGTGGATGATGATACTTCTTTAAAGATTGGTGACTTATGTGAATTAATGTTAGGTGGAAATTCAGTCATATTTCACCTAAAGCGTACGGGTAAAATAGTAAGGTTTGACTCTGAAAGAACCATGGCGGTGAGTTTTCTCAATCACATAAACATAAAAGAGGCTCTTAGCATCCATTTGAACCTAACCTCTCAACCAAGTACTGCTAATAAGAATTCTTTGGGGTAATTCCTCCTCTTGGTTTGCTTCCTCAACCTGCCCTCCTCAAATACCTTAAGGACACCTAAAAGAAAAGCAGATCTTATGCTTCATGTTTTTGATGAAAGTACCTGCACCACATAGGGGAAGATCATATCGGTAATTATTCTGTAACCCTCAGCAACCGGGTGTATTCCGTCGTTCTGGTTAAGACTTGGAATACCGGCAACACCCTGAAGGAAAAATGGGATCAGTATCAGATTATGCTTTTTCGCCACTGCGGGATATATGGCGCCAAATTCAGAAGTGTAGTCCCGACCCATGCTGGTAACCATGCGCATGCCGGCCAGAATTACTGTGACCCGGTTCTCTTTGAATATTCGAACGGTTTCATCGATGTTTTTTTTCGTCACCTGCGGGTCAATTCCACGTAGCCCGTCATTTGCTCCGGTTTCGAGGATGACGATATCGGGCTTGAGTTTGAGCACCCATGCAACACGCGACAACGTGCCACTGCTGGTCTCGCCGCTGTTTCCAGCGTTTATGACCCTCCAATTAAAACCCGCAACCTGTAGTTTCTTTTCCAATTGAGCCGGATAGGCATCCGCTTCATTAACACCGTATCCAGCGGAGAGGCTGTCTCCGACGGCGACGATGGTTCCTTTGAAAGATGGCTGTGGCAGAGTTTTTGGAGATGGAGGTGACGAGGAGTGCTGATCACAGCCACACAGCAGAGATATCAGCACAACAGCCAGAGAAGAAACCCGCATAACTTTTGACATCTATATCTCCCGTTCATACGTGCGGCATTCCAACTGAAAAAGGATCATTCATCCGCTTGTTCCCGCAGGAACTCAACCGGTTTTACGTTCAAGATCGAGAGCGAGGCTCCGAGTCCGATGGCTATGATAACCAGTGTCGTCGCCATAGTCATCAAGAAGCTGATGCCGGCGAATGGCTGATAGGTTACATCGAGGACAAAACGGCAGATGGCCCAGCTGCCCGTCTGGGCAAGTATCAGGGCGCTCACGGCGCTTGCCAGTCCAAGACAGAGGTTCTCTGCAGCGAAAACTGCAAGAACGAACTTTCTCCGTGCACCGAGAATAGTGAAATAGACCGACTCACGTATGCGGACATAGCGCGTGGCAAATATCGAACTGACAATAATCAGGGCCCCTGCGACAACACTAAAGAGCGTAAAAAAACGGATAATTGTTGAGAGTTTCCCCATGATTCCGGCGAAAACCGCCACTGCTTCCGTTAAATTAATTGTAGTTATATTCGGGAAGGCTGCTGCTATCCGATTCTGGAGCGGGGCTATTCGTTCCTTGTCTATCCGCACAGCAGCAAACAGCGTCTGGGGAGCGTCACTGAGAACTTTGTCCGGAAACACGAAATAGAAGAATGGCTGCAGTACCTCCCTGGAACTTGTGCGAATGCTCGAGACCCGTGCTGCCAGAGGAATACCCTGAATACGGAAGGTGATGGTATCACCGACCTGCATTTCCCGCATCTTCAGAACCGTGTCCAGAACCGAAACCTGCAACCCCGACCAATCCTTCCGGAAAAGAGTATTGCCCGCAACAATCTTCTCATCCGCTAACAGTTGATCCCGGTAGGTCAGATTGAACTCACGCCCAAGGTTATCTCCCCTTTTCTGGTGTTCTATCTCCCGATCAACCGGAACGCCGTTAAGAGCGATAATGGAACCTCTGACGATCGGATAGAGGGTGGTATCTATACCGAGCGCCTGAACAAAGGCGGACTTCTGTCCGGGCTGTATGTCGATGAAAAAGAGGTTGGGAGACCCGGGAGGGTACGATTGTACGAAAGCCCTATCGAGGTTATTCTCTACGAGGGTTATGCAAAAGATCACCGCCAGGGAAGCGGTCAACGTGACAATCGTTGATCGCGTGGCATTACCGGGACGAAACAGACCTCTTACTGCCTGGCGCAGGATCAGATTCCGGGGTTGCATTTTTTTCAGCAGACGTATGATCCCTTCGGCGCATAGCAGGGAAATGACGATGAGCAGCACAATCCCGAGAACGAAATACAGACTGGTTTTCACCTCTTGAACCCGCCATAGTACCATGGCGAGCAAAAAGAGCAGAGAGGCACCAGTGGTTATCAATGTCGGTAGCCGGCGCTTTGCAGTCTGTTCATCCTTGCCGAAAATGGCCCGGGGTTTTAACTCCCCGAGTTGGTAGATCGGCAGGGCGGTAAAAATAAAAACAACCATTAAGCCAAGACTTAAACCTTCGGCGACCGCACTCCCGGAGATAGTAAACTCGACGATGTCGGGAAGCAGCCCCTGAAACAGCGCCGGGAGAAACGGTTGCAAGAGAAAGCTCGCTGCCAGGCCGCAGAAAGTGCCGATCAGACCAAGAGCGAAAGCCAGGGCAAAATAGTGGGCGCGGATAAAGCGGCTCCCGGCTCCCATCGCTTTCATAACAGCTATGGTCCGCTCCTGTTCTTTCAACATGGCTGTCAAGGCACTCTGAATGCCGATTCCCGCCAGTAGCAGGGTGAAAATGCCGATTAGATTGAGGAAGAACAGCAGATTATCGAAGAAACGCTTTACTCTGGAACCGGCCGTCAGGTAGGTATCTACCTGCTCCCGGTCTTTGACAGCCGAACGACCCAGCTCTTTGGCTATACGGTCGATCTCCTGCTGATCCCGGACTTTTGCAAGGATTGAATAGTTTATCCTGCTCCCCGTACCAACCAGTTCCAGTGAAGCGAGATCCGCAGTTGCAATAAAAACGCGTGGTCCGAGGGCAAAAAGACTAACCGGTCGGTCCGGTTCGGTTACCAGTACATCCCGAATGGTTAAAGCCGTACTGCCAATCCGGAGTTTGTCGCCTACCCGAAGGTGCAGGCGGTCAAGGAGTTGCTGCTCGACAACGATGCCACCCGCTGTTAGAACGTCACCGAACGGTTTCCCGGAAGCAAGCACCACAGCACCGTATAAAGGGTAGTTCGGCTCGACAATTTTCAGGTTAGAAAGCAGAGACGCTTTGTTGTCTATCGTCCGGACTACGGAATAAAACTCGTAGATGCGGGCAGTTTTGATCTCTCTTTGACTTTGCAGTCCGGCAACGGCCTTAATAAGATTGGGCGAGAACGGGGAGTGGGCCGTGATAATGATGTCTGCAGCATGAAGAACGCGAGCGTCCCGCAGGAGAGATGAGTGGACGCTCCGACTGAAGCTGCCCAGGGAAACCATGGTAATAACTGAAAGAGCCACACAGAGTGCGAAGACGGTTGACTGGCGCATGGCCCCTCGAATTTGCCGGAGGAGGAGGCGCAGGTTATACATGGTCGTAATTGGCGACTATTCTGCCGTCCCGGAGTGTCACAACCCGATCTGCCGTTTGTGCAATCTCCAGACTGTGTGTCACGAGGACCAACGTAGTCCGGCGTTCGCGGTGCAGTTCACGAAGCAGATCCATAACTGTTCTGCCATTTGCCAGGTCGAGATTGCCGGTCGGTTCGTCGGCAAAGAGTATCTGCGGTTCGTTAACCAATGCCCGGCAGATTGCGCAACGCTGCTTCTCGCCGCCGGAGAGTTGATGGGGAAAGCTGGCAGACCTGGCGGAAAGCCCAACCTGCTCAAGGAGCATATTCGCTTTTGCCCGCGCGTGCGGGTCTCCACGAAGTTCGGCCGGGAACATGACGTTCTCAATAGCCGAGAGCGACGGGATCAGGTGAAATGATTGAAAAACGAAGCCGAAGGTGGTGTTTCTGACAGGTGCAAGGTCTTCTTCCGAGAGTTCGGTAATATCTCGCTCGACGAGCAGGATTCGCCCGGTCTCAGGGCGGTCGAGGCCAGAGAGGATTGAGAGGAGCGTTGATTTGCCGCTACCACTTTCACCCTTGATGACGAGAAATTCACCCTCATCCACGCAGAGAGAGACACCATCAAGGACCGTAACCCTGCTGTTGTTAATAGAGTATGATTTAGAGATAGATCGGGCTTCGAGGATGGGCATGAACACTCCGCCAGCTGACCGTTTTTAGCCGGTATATGTTTATATCATATTTCATTGTGCGACACAGGCAGGAAATAATAAAGATTAGGTACGTGGAGTTCGGGACCTGGATACTGAGTTCGTTGACAACATAATCAGATGAGGATCACCAACAACAAGTGAGTACCTGGGAACTATACTGAAATGTAACATTTGAGGGAGGATTCTTGCAGACGGTTTCTGCCGGTTGGTGAGAAGATTTCCGCTGAGGTGGACTGAAGTCTCGTTTCCCGGATTTTCAGTCGTAGCGCACCCGGGTGGCTTCGTCACACAGTGTTGGAGCGATAAGCGTTTTCCACAACGACGTTTCCCAGGTTCCAAGCTGGGTATGCATATCAAAATATTTTTTCGGAATGGGGTGCGTACCCACAACAACTTTCACCCCATAGCGCTTTTCAAGGAAATCTTTGAATGTGGGTATGGACCGACAGGGTGGATAGCCTACAACCATGCCGGTAGCTAAATGAATAACATCGACGCCATTCTTTAACATTTCTTCGCCAGCGTATTCTACATTACCACCGGGGCATCCATTGCAAGAGGTAAAGCCGACCAACTCGACTTCACCATCTGCGTAGATGCTAAAGGCCCCTTCCCTGTCCCGCATCGCCCGGAAGCACTTTCCACCGGCACAATTGCTGTAGCGATGGCAGATGATTATACCGATCTTTATCTTTGGAATCATATAAACTCATCTTTCGAGATGCTTTTGTTCCGCACCAAGGTTTGGCAACAGGGGATTATTCTTTCAACAACACCGGCTTGTCAATTTTTTTATCACTGGCATGAAAACTTTAGCACTGATCGTATGCTGGCATTTTATTTAAGCTCAGCCTTTCGCTTGGACATTATCTACCGGTGATATTCCTCCGGCCCATGGTACATAGCCGGAAATAGCCAACGTTTTCTGACCGACAGGAGCCTGAGCCATCTTGCAGCGGGCATTCGTCAGAAGGCGCTGTACCGTTCCACGAGTGACGCCCATGCAGACACCCGCTTCCTCCTGGGTTTTCCCCTCTCCGTCACACCGATGCAGAGTCTCCAGCTCATCATAGGCACGTTTAACTATCTCAAAAACCTTGAGATCGGCACCTGCAGGATTTAAGAGCAACGAGTATCCTTCTCGGTGAGGGCAGAGGCAAATTTTCGGCTTACGCGGACGTGGCATAGATTTTCATGGTTGCAAACCAACGTCCAATAGGATACGAAGAATAGCCCGCGATTGACCTCACCAACACCATAACGAGGCCCGCATGAAAAAACTTCCTTCTCTGCCCCGTCTGTTCCTGAACCGTTTTATTCCGGCATCTTTGATCTATCTCTGCAGCATGCTCTTCCTCTTTCATATCGATGATCATGCCCACAAAAGCTTTCTGTCACAGATCGGCGTGCATGCTGACGACAAACTCCTGAGCCAGTTGCATCAACACCTGCTGGGGTCCCTTGCTCCGGTAGGTATATTCCTTTTTATCGTCATGGTTGCCGTCTGCCTGCTCTCTTCCGTGACACGCAGGAGCCTGCTTGCCAGTGAATCCAGCCAGCAACAGCATCTGTACAAGATCCAGCTGTTACTGGACTCAACCCAGGAGGGAATCTACGGAGCCGATTATGAAGGGCGCTGCACCCTTGCCAACAAGGCTTGTGCCAAGCTACTGGGATATGATTCACCGGATGAGCTCTTTGGGCAGCCAATGCATGACCTGATGCACCATACAAGACCAGACGGCAGACCCTACCCCGCAGAGGAATGCTCCGCCCATAAAATGAGTGAAACCGGGGTGGTTGGGGTTATTGAAAACGAACTGTTCTGGCGCAAGGATGGCAGTTCCTTTCCGGTTTCGTACAGCGTCCTGCCGATGCGGGACGGTAATCACGCTATCGGAATGGTTTGTAGCTTTACCGATATTACCGAGAAGCTGCAGATTGAAGAACAACTACGGCAGGCACAGAAGATGGAGGCGGTGGGACAGCTCTCTGGCGGGATTGCCCATGATTTTAACAATATTCTTCAGATTGTTTCCAACAACACCAGGTTTGTCATGGAACAACACGATAAAAAAGGCGAGCTCTATAGCAGCCTTGAAGAGATGTTGATAGCAGTGGAGCGCGGTTCAAACCTGACCCGCAGCATGCTGGCTTTCAGTCGCAAACAGTTCATGCGCATACGTCCATTCGAGTTGAACAAGCTTCTGGAAGAGGCTCTGGTCCTGGGACACAAACTGATACAGAAGCCGCTTCAGCTGGAATTCATCCCCTGTCAGGGACCTTTGGATGTTGCGGTCGACAGTACCCTGTTACAGCAGGTGCTCTTCAATCTGCTGACCAACTCACGCGACGCCATGCCTGATGGCGGCACTATCAGCATAACCACCGGCCCGATTGATCCTGAACCTGAGCTGTTAGCGCTCCACCACTGTTCTCACCAGGGAACGTTTGCCCGCTTCACGGTAAGCGATAAGGGGTGTGGCATTGCGGAAGCTATCCGCAAGAACATCTTTGAACCTTTTTTTACCACCAAAGATGTGGGAGAAGGGACCGGTCTCGGGCTTTCCATGGTTTTTGGTACCGTGCAACAGCATGGGGGGTTTGTTACGGTAGACTCCGAGCCTGGAGCAGGTACAACTTTTGCCGTTTATCTACCGATACGTACCGACACTATTTAAAAAACTTCCAGACAGGGAGTCCTCTCCTCAGGACAATCAATTACCTGCATGAATCCACAATACAGCTGGCAGCTGAGCGGCATACTATATATATCCTGTGATAACAGCATATTAGCCACACTTTATCCACTTATCCCCCGTTAGCTGCATATCATTTCCATACAACGTCATTTACGCTACATGCCTCTTTCAAAAAGACTATTGCAAAACTAGCCATGCAATATCAGCAGGTTAGATCAGCGCCAGTGTACTTTAGGGTTCTTGGCACTATTCATGCTCTGCTATAGCCATAGACATAACGTTGCAGAAAGGGGGAAGTCATGAAAATCAGTATTATAAAAACTGCTATTGCACTTTCAGGAGCTTGCGCCGCATCTGCTTTTGCCGCTACTACCAGCGCAGCTGGAGATGGAAGCGGGCCATTAGTTTGGTTTTTTATCGGATTCGGAGTATTGGCAATCATGCTTCAGGTGGTGCCGGCCGTGATCCTGTTTGTTTCGATGCTGAGAGGATTATTTTCAGCAGCGGAAAAAGAAGCAATCCTGCCAAAGGTATGAAAGAGAGCGATATGAACGGCATCCTTATTGCCGAAGAGAACCGTGAGTCCTGCAGGGTCATGGCAGATCTCTGTGTCGAGGCAGGCTACAACGTAACTGTCAGTACCACAGCGGCCGGTGTGCTTAACGGAATTTTAAAGAAAACAGCACGCGTTATTCTACTGGGAAGTAGCTTCGATGAACTGGCAGCGGTTGAGTTTATTCCGCTACTCAAAAAATGCTGTCGTGATTTAACCATAATCCTGGTTTCTAATGAAGCCTCACTGCCGATAATCCGTAAATTGCGTAACGAAGGAATATTCTATCACCTGCTGAAGCCGGTACTGCCGGAAGACCGAGAAGAGCTTAAACAGGTAGTTGCCTGTGCTTTTAAAAATCCGAAGAAATGTTGCTGCTAGCAGACACAACAAAGGAGAACGTCATGAAGCCTACAGCTACCACAATCAACACCATCATCGTGCTGTTTGCAACACTTACTTCAGCCATCGCGTCTTCAGCCCCTGGAGATATTGATCCCAGTCTTACTTTTAATAGCGGTATTCTGGTGCTGGCCTTCGCCGCTTTTTTTGCCTTGTTGGTAGTCGTGCAGGTCATTCCCGCCGTCATAACATTGTACACTACTATCAAAGCCGCCGCTGGCAGCAAGAGTGATACTGCTACTTCAACAGCGCACAAGTAACTCAAATTTAAAATCTGCGGAGGAATAAACCATGCAAGATTTACTTGGTTCCATAGGACACATTAAAGCGGTATATACGCTGGTCGATTTTTATCAGTACATAAAAGCCGTCGAATACCTGATCTGTGTCGCTTTTTTTGTTAGTTTCCCAGCTTTCTACATGTACCTGAATAAAGATCGGCGCGAAAAACCTGCCAACTGAGTATGCCCTGCTCGCCGAAGGCAGGAGCACAGAACACCCCCTACTCCCATCTTGCACGGTCGCACAAGTGCGATCGTGCACCCCACATGAGTCGTACAAACGCGACGCTAGCCCACAAACATTTCTGCTCTGTCAACTACAAACATAACTATATTAGCATGTTGCTATTGACGCAGGTTTGGCATGTTACATGCTGTCACTGCTACAAGAGCTAATCCAGCTCATCAACGCTATGTTACTCTGCGAACATGCAAACATACTCTGGTAATGGGGAGCTGATTACCGTGATAACGACCGAGACAACCGTGCTTGAATTAGTGGAGCTGTGTCCTGAAACTGAGCTGGTGTTCAAACATTACACCCGGACACGAGGAATATGCATCTGTTGTGATGCGCTGTTCTGCACGTTAGCTGAAGTTGCAGAACGTTATAAAATTGATAGCGATGAATTGATGAGAAGATTGAACAGCGTCATGTAAAAATTTCGGAGGAAAAAACGATGCGCCTGAAAGATGCCTCACTACTGAAACAACTCTGCTACATAAACGGCCAGTGGTCGGCAGCTGACAGCGGTGCCACTATCAGCGTCACCAATCCTGCCACGGCGGAAGTGATCGGCTTCATCCCAAAGATGGGGAGCCGTGAAACCCGCCGGGCAATTGAAGCTGCCAATGCTGCCTGGCCAGCCTGGCGGGCTAAAACCGCCAATGAACGAGCAGTCATTCTGCGACGTTGGTTTGATCTGTTGATGGAGAATCAGGAGGATCTGGCCATTATCATGACCGCCGAGCAGGGAAAACCCCTGGCTGAATCCCGTGGTGAAATAGCCTATGCCGCATCGTTTATCGAGTGGTTTGCCGAAGAGGGTAAGCGGATCTATGGTGATATCATCCCTGCCCATGCCCGTGATAAACGGATCGTTGTCATAAAAGAACCGATCGGCGTCTGCGCCGCAATCACCCCCTGGAATTTTCCATCAGCGATGATTACCCGCAAGGCCGGACCGGCTCTTGCGGCAGGTTGCGTTATGGTTGTCAAACCGGCCACCGCCACTCCCTATTCAGCCCTTGCCCTCGCCGAGCTTGGCGAACGGGCCGGGCTCCCGCCCGGGGTTTTCAGCGTGATCACCGGCTCATCAGATGAGATTGGTACCGAGATGACGGCTAACCCGATTATCCGTAAGCTGACCTTTACCGGCTCCACCGAGGTCGGCAAGCAACTGACCATTCGGTGCGCCGGTACGATGAAAAAAGTTTCCATGGAGCTGGGTGGAAACGCCCCGTTCATCGTCTTTGACGATGCCGATCTGGACGCCGCTGTAGAGGGGACTATCGCCTCAAAATACCGTAACGCCGGACAAACATGTGTCTGCACCAACCGTCTGCTGGTACAGGCTGGTGTTTACGATCTTTTTACGGAAAAACTGGCAGCAGCTGTGGCCCGGATGCACGTCGGCAACGGCCTGCACGATGACATCCACCAGGGACCGCTGATTGACGAGGCTTCGGTGCAGAAAGTGGAAGAACATATCAACGATGCCATCAGCAAGGGAGCCAGGGTTGTTCTGGGCGGCCGGCGTCACGAACTGGGCGGCACCTTCTTTCAGCCGACAATTCTTTGCGATGTCACCTCCCGGATGATGGTCGCACGGGAAGAAACGTTTGGTCCTGTAGCACCGATATTCAAATTCAACACCGATGAGGAAGCGGTCAGAATGGCCAATGACACCGAATTCGGCCTGGCCTCATATTTTTATACTCGCGACATCGGACGCGTCTGGCGTGTGGCTGAAGCGCTTGAATACGGCATGGTTGGCGTCAACACCGGCTTGATTTCCACCGAGGTTGCCCCCTTTGGCGGAGTCAAGGAATCTGGTATCGGCAGAGAAGGTTCAAAGTACGGTATTGAGGAATTTGTTGAGGTAAAATATCTCTGCATGGGCGGGATTTGATTCTTGAATTTCATTTGTTACAATGATGAGGGCGTAACAAGCCACAGGACAGTAGACGTTCCGTTCATTATTATACTGTTTGCCTCACCGTTTATATTTGCAGGAGGAGACGACAATGCTGATTGAGGAGTTGCGCTGCGTAGCAGAGGAACAACACCGGGAGGCGGAGCTTCCCGATACTATTCTGGCCGAGATACTTGAAATAGCAAAGGACCCCTTACTGCAGGAGCAGGACGCGCTTGTACGGAGGTTGGTAGGTCAGCTGCACAATTTTGACCTTTACGCCGGAGCAGGTTGTTTCAGTGACTCCTGCGGTGTAAAAGAAATCAGTGATACCCTGAAACTCATCTCAGAAACCATAAGGAACAGCCGCCATGAATATTAATATCCCCGGTTATGACACCCTCTGCTTGAATCATCTGGTGCTTGACTATAACGGTACTATTGCACGCGACGGCATGCTGTTATCCAATATCGGCAAAACGCTTGAAGATCTTGCCGATCATCTTTCGATTCATATCCTGACGGCAGATACGTGTGGTACGGCAGCAGAGGAACTGTCGGGATTGCCCTGCACCCTACAGATACTGACAGGTGAGCGGACCGCCGAGCAGAAAGAACAGTATATTATACAACTGGGGGCCGAACAGGTAGTCTGTATCGGGAACGGCGCCAATGACCGACTGATGCTGAAGGCTGCCAGACTTGGAATTGCCGTGCTCGAGGGTGAAGGGAGTGCCGTCTGCGCCATCCAGAACGCCGACATCATCGCAAGAAGCATCTACGATGCGATGGGGCTATTGGTGATTCCGGAGCGCATTGTCGCAACGCTGCATGGCTGAAGGTACCATAACAAGCCTGAAGATAGCCCATGCTGTAATAAAACAGCAGATCAATCCAGCCTCAAAACGTAATCCCTCCTCTGACTCAGGGCGAGGGATTAATTTCATCAATAGTCCCTCAATAATTCCATTATGCATATAATAAAGTTTCATACAGTGACAATCCACGTATATTTTATATATACATCTCAGTTTATCGCTGTAATAACAGCTAGTTAAACATAGCTTCACCCCCTGTATCGTCACATCCAACCCTTCCATCACACCCCTGGTGTATACAGTATCCATACTGTGTATACATGCATCACTCAAGCTCTACTATCAATTTAGTACTGTTATAACAGCAAGTTGAATGGTTATTGCCGACACCATCAATTCTGGCACGATGCATGCTCCTAGTGAAATATGTTGTTTGAGCATTTGCACAGGACTGACAGGAGGATTGCCATGAAAACAACACTCATGAAAATAATGGTACCGGTACTTGCCGGTAGTGCGACATCAGCATTTGCGGCAGTAAAAAATCTGGGTCAGGATGACAGCGGTCTGCTGGTCTGGTTTTTAATCGGATTCGGCGTCATGGTTATGCTGTTTCAGGCTGCACCAGCCATAGTCATGTTCATTTCCATGCTGAAGGGGCTGTTCTCAAGAAACACCTCTGAAGGATCTCTTTCCCTCCAGAAAAGCAGGATCAGTAAATAGCCAGTCCTGAGTTTTACCGGAGTACACACATGCTCCCTACAGAAACAGAGGGGACCAGATATGCAAGGTGTTTTGATAGCTGATGAAAATGTTGAATCACGTAAGGTCCTGGCTGATCTCTGTATCGAAGCCGGCTACAACGTAATGGTTACAACCTCCGCTGCCAATGTGCTGCACGGGATACTGAAAAAATCGGCGCAGGTAGTTCTGCTAAGCGGTGAATTTGATGAACTGGCAGCTGCGGAACTGATTCCACTCCTGAAAAAATGCAGCAGGGAGCTGACCATCATTCTTGTTTCTGATGAAACGTCACTGCCAAATATTCGTAAAATGCGCAAAGAGGGGATCTTTTATCACTCATTGAAACCGATAGACCCGGCAGACCGTGAAGAGCTGCGCCAGGTTGTCGCCTGCGCTTTCGAAAATATGAAAAACACATAAACAGTCGGTATATCGCCGACATACACAAAAGGGGGATACATTCATGACGGAGCTTTTAAGCGCAGTTGGTTACACGAAGTCGGTTCACACACTGGTGGATTTTTACCAGTACATCAAAGCGGTCGAATATCTGATCTGTGTTGCTTTCTTTGTGAGTTTTCCGATGTTTTACAGGTATTTGAACAAGGCTCAAACCGTAACAGAAGAAACTTCCCACTAGAACCGACCGTTTTTCGTAATCAGATCGGCATCCCGAAAAAGGGATGCCGGCCATTTATTTAATAAGGAGATGGCTATGCGTGCAGTAAAGCGACAGATGATCATGGCGGTAACCGGTGCCATGCTAATGCTGGTATCCAGTGTCTGCTTCGGCTCCGGCATTCCGGACGAGATCACCATTAACTCGATTCAGAAGTATTACTCCGGTGTAAACTTTAATCATGCCGCACACATCAACAACCTGAAAGATTGCGGCCTTTGCCACCACCACACCACCGGCGCCCAGGTTTCCGATCCAAACTGTGCCCGCTGCCACAAAAACAGCGGTGCTCAAGCGGTTGTCAGCTGCAAGGGCTGCCATTCCGCCACGCCATTTACCCCGGAAGCTCTGAAGCTACAGCGAGATCAGCAACCGCCACTTTACCACAAGGATCAGGTTGGGTTGAAAGGCGCCTACCATCTGGGCTGTGTTGGCTGCCACGAGAAGATGCAAGGACCAACCGGTTGCCAGGATTGCCATAAACGCAACGAGAGCGGCGACAAAATCTTCCATTCAGGCAGCTA
Source organism: Desulfuromonadaceae bacterium (assembly GCA_028681335.1). GTDB lineage: Bacteria > Desulfobacterota > Desulfuromonadia > Geobacterales > Pseudopelobacteraceae > JACRCG01. The sequence continues at coordinate 22,257 of JAQUIT010000010.1, forward strand.
CGCGCCAAAAACGACAGACACACCTAAATCGTCTCACCACTGAACCGATATCCACGGGAAGGAGAACGTGTACCATGATTGATCGTCGAGATTTTCTAAAAGGATGCCTGGCCTGCGGTGTGACCGCTGCCTCCATCGGCGTTGCCGGCAAGAACGCCTTTGCAGCAGGTTCATTTGAAGGCTACCCCGATTCTATGGGAGTCCTGGTTGACCTGACCCGTTGCGTTGGCTGCCGCAGTTGTGAGGCCGCATGTAATGATGAACAGAATCTGCCCGATCCGGATCTTCCGTTTGATGACAAATCCGTATTCAAAGAGCAGCGTCGTACCACAGATAAAGCCTACACCGTTGTCAATAAGTATGAAGTTGCCAACAAAGATACACTGTTCCGCAAGATGCAGTGCAATCACTGCAATGAACCTGCCTGCCTCACCTCCTGCTTTGTTAACGCCTACACCAAAACCAAGGAAGGGGCGGTTATATACAATTCGAAGGTCTGCGTCGGCTGCCGTAACTGCATGATCGCCTGCCCTTTCAACATCCCGGCCTACAGCTATTCAAGCCCGACCAACCCGATGGTCAAGAAATGCATCTTCTGTTACGAAACGCGGGTCAAAAATGGCCGGCCACCGGCATGTGTCGAGATTTGCCCACAACAGGTAATGACGTTTGGACATCGTGCCGACCTCATCAAAATGGGGCATGATCGAATTACCAGCAACCCCGCAAAATACGTCGACAAGCTCTATGGCGAGAAGGAAGTTGGTGGTACGAGTTGGATGTACTTAAGTAGCGTAGACTTTGACAAAGTCGGCCTCGATAACCATATGCAGAATGAGCCGATCATATCAAACGTCAAAGACTTTCTCGGTACCGTGCCGATGGTGCTATCCATCTGGCCGGCTCTGTTCACCGGAATTCACCTGCTGGCCACTAAAAACAAGGGTGGACACGGCGACCATGATCATGAAGAGGGAGACGAGCAATGAAACAGTATCTGAAACGTAATCCCACTACGCAAATTGTCAATAGCTTGCGCAAAGATAACGATAGAGGTCGTAACTGGACCTTCATGGAAAAGCTGCTCATGGGACTGACCCCACAGCAGTACATTGCACAGGCAATCACCAACCCTTTTAACTGGTTTTTGGCATTCATCTTTGCCGTTGGCATTCCCGTTATTATCGGTCGCTTCATTTTTGGTCTTGAATGGGCAACCGGCGGCCCGCAGAGCAATGCCTGGGGACTGTTTCTCGGATTCGGTCTGTTTGGAATGGTGCCCCTTTCATCGTCCGGCTTTCAGATGGGCTCGGCTGTTGAGGTGTTTGGGAGGCACGACATGGAGCCACTTGAGAGACTTGGAATCCTGAACGGTATCCTTGGCTACCTCTTTGCGGTTATCTTTCTCATGTGTGACCTTGGGCAACCGTGGCGCCTGCCCTACCCGATGGTGGTTTCATGGGGACCATCGTCGGTACTTTTTCTGGTCGCCTGGCACGTCGCAACCTATCTGTCAGTGCAGGCTGCCGAGGTATCCACCCCTTTCTTTGAATGGATGGGGTGGCCTGCCGGTCGTACCGCCATTAAAAAAATGGCGCTAGGGTTGGCCGTCGCGGGCATAATCCTCTCCACATTGCATCAGGGCGCACTGGGTGCACTCTCTACCTATGCACCGGGGAAAATACACCCGCTCTGGTATTCAGCGTCATTTCAATGGCTCTATTTCTTTGTTTCATCCCTACCCGGCGGGCTCTGCATGGTGATTGTCGTCAGTACCATTGTTATCAAGACAATGGCCTGGCGCTGCGACAACAACTTCAACATCAATCTGGATAAATTGCATATATCACTGGCAAAGGGCGCTTCGATGGGGCTGTTTACCTACCTGACAATCCGCATGATCGGTGTTGCCCATGACAACAAATGGGCGTATCTGGGAACCGGATGGGGAGCCTGGTGGCTGTTTGAAATAGGTTTTGGTGTGGTTCTGTCGCTTCTCCTTCTTACTACTGGTGTGAGAAACAACAATGTCACCCTGATTCGCCTGGGCGCCTGGACGACAATTCTCGGCGTTATCCTGAACCGTTTGAATGTCTACATGATTACGTTTAACTGGAAGCATGGTGTCATAGAGATTCCACCATGGCGTGAATTTATGATCACGATCACCATTTACTGCCTCTATATCGCAACCTATCGCTTCATCCTCTATCGCTGGCCGATCCTCTTCCGCTGGAAGACAAAATATAGCGAATATACCGTGCTTGCAGCAAAACCGGCCACAATACCGGCCACAATACCGGCCGTAATACCTGTCATTGCCGAGCCTGAAGCCTGCCCAGTCGGCAAGTAAACCGATCTAACTACTATTTCCCCCTGCCTCACGAGGCAGGGGGAATATTCAGGAGAACGTTATGAGTCATGCTCTATTGTTTATAGTCGCTGGCATGATCAGCTTGATTGCCTCACATGCCAGTGCGATGGAACTAAAAGAAATCACCTATAGCACCAACGAGGCAGGCACTGTTGTTTTCAGTCACAGCAAGCACCTGGCTAAAAAGTCCCCCAGAGGCACCCAGGCTTTCAGTTGCGCCAACTGTCATGCCGGCAGCAAAAGGAAAAAGCATTACACCATGGCTGAAATGTACCAGGGACAGTCATGCGGCTCCTGTCATAACGGCAAACAGGCATTTGATGCGCATGAGTGCAGCAAATGCCACCAGGTAAAAGACATCATCTACCAGGTTAAAGAAACCGGCCCGACACCTTTCAGTCACAAACAGCACCTTGCAAAGATAAAGGATTGTTCCGCATGCCACAGCAGGTTGTATAAAACCGGAAACAACCCGACCGTAACGATGGCTGAGATGGATAAGGGGAAGTCCTGCGGTGCTTGCCATAATGGCAAACAGGCGTTTGCGGTCAATAAATGCAGCAATTGCCATAGCAGTCCAGAGCTGACTTACAACACGCCGCCAGTAACCCCGGCTAAATTCAGCCATGCCTTTCATACCCAGGTGTATAGCTGTAAAGATTGCCATAATGAATCGCTCAAGCCTGACCGGAAGAAAAACAAACGGGCCACCATGGCTGAAATGGAAAAAGGGCAATCCTGTGGCGTCTGCCATGATGGAAAGAGCGCCTTCTCGGTAAAAGGTGACTGCGCCAAGTGCCACGCCGGCTTAAAGATCCCGGCCAAACGGACCTTTAAAAGCAAAAACGGTACAATTACCGGCTACTTCAGCCATGAGTTCCATACAGCAGTCTATCAGTGCAGTGATTGCCACACCAGCATGTATCCTTATGGTAATGGCAAACAAACCAGCATGAAACAGATGGAGAGCGGCGCGTCATGCGGTGCCTGCCATGACGGAAAGACGGCCTTTTCCGCCAAGGGTGACTGCCTGAAGTGTCACAAGAAAAACTGATAGTTATGGCCGGTCAGGGAGAACCAGAGTCACCTGACCGGCTCGTTTTAGCCGGTCTGCTTCAGGAGGTCCGCCATGTTCCAAAGTATCGCCACCCGCTCAATAATCCCCGTTGGCCTTGCCGTAACCGGTTTCGTAGCAATCGGCTGCTTATGCCTTTACTCAATCATGAAGCAGGATATGATTGATGATGCCGCCCAAAGCGGTCGTAACATAGCCAGCACGGTTGTTCTTTCCACCCGCTACGCGATGCTGAACAATGATCGCCAACACCTGGGCCAAATAATTGCTAATATTGGACAGCAACAAGGCGTCGAACACCTGAGGGTATTTAACCACAATGGTTTTATAACTTTCTCTCGTGATCAGTCAGAAATCGGCCAGCAGATCAACAAAAACACGAAAGGGTGCAGCGGCTGCCATACCGGCGACAAGCCTGCTGCACAATTAGCCACTGAAAAGCAAACCCACCGCTACATAAACGAACGGGGTGTGAAGGTTCTTGCCATGTCCCAACCGATTTACAATGAACCTTCCTGCTCAACCACCGTCTGCCATTATCATTCAGAAAACAATAAAGTGCTCGGCATGCTGGATATCGGCATAGACCAGGGACCATTACAAAACTCACTTGCTTTAATGCGCTATCGTATGATAATTTTCACCCTTATGACGCTGGTTCTTACGGTGGGCGGTGTGGCGGCTCTTCTGAACCGGTCTTTTTTCATCCCCCTGCATAAATTGGTTTCGATAACCAGCGCAACTGAACCGTGCGCCTCTGGAAAAAAACTGGAGTCCGGTTACGGTGAACTTTCTCTGCTGGCTCTCAATTTTCACAACCTGATTTCACGCCTGAAAGAAACTCGCGAATCGCTGGCGCGCTGTCGTAGTAATGACGAAGAAAAAGACAATCCAGAGAGCACCTAGACGCTGTTGAGCCGGAGTCTCTTCTGGTTTCACTTCACATGGTAACCAGAGAAGGTGCTTATCACTATGACTAGTCAGGACATCAACCGGGAATCTTCACTGGCAGATCAACGGACAGCGTTACAGGAGTCGATCCGCCAGTTGCAGGCCCGTTCCTACCGTGGCATGTGGGCCATTGTGGCATTTGCCTGTGCCAGTGTACCGGTCATGCTCAGTGAGCAGATACTTCCCCCCTTGACTCCTGAAATCAAAAGGATGCTCGGCACGCCACCATCAAGCAACATGATCAGTGCCCTTCTGGTCGTGTATGCTTTTTCGGCTATCCTGCTTGTGCTCGGCAGAATTACCAACGCCTCGCCCAAAATAGTCTCTTTCAGCCACATCGGCTATCTCACCTGTTTTTATGCGTTCTACTATTTCTCCGGAGTGCTGTCTGAAAACTTCTGGGCGGTGCTCGCTACCGGTATGACGATCTTAAGCCTTGAGAGTTACCACATCTGGTCGCTCAGCATTGCACAGATCCGTGAAGAGGAAGAAAAGCTGGTTTTGCTTGAACGGCGAATAAAAAACTAATCTCGTCAGTGCACTGACTTCCTGGTTAATAGCACAACAAAACGGGCGGGGCGCCATATCAGACGCCTCGCCCGTTTTGTTGTTAGGGGAAGTCTGTCTACCTGTTTTTATCAGCAGTAACGTGCAGCTGGCAATGAAGACAGCGGCGCAGATACATGAGTGTCATGCCGTGCATATGGAAGTAATGGCCACAGCGTGGACAGCGGGTAATAGCCGAGAAGAATGCTGTCGCAAACAGAATTACCAGCCAGGCGCCAAAGGTAATTGCCAGGCTTTGAAAGGTGGGGGATATTTTATTGGCCAGCCACATGGCCGGCATGTAGCCGATGACTGTGGCAAAAAAGTATTTACGCCGTCTGCGAACCAAGCGCATAGCCGGAATAAATGTTGCCGGATCAGATGCTTTTGGCTCTTCCATAGGTAATCTCTCACTGTTTTGTAATCCTCCCCCCATGGGCGGGGGGAGTTAGAGGAAATGTCGGGGGGAGGCTGCTGCATGTTGTACTACTGTTGATGTGTGGATGTCACCTCAGCAGCGACCTGGTCTTTGGCGGCGGCGGCTCCCTTGATCATGCTGTACAGCGTTATCACCGCCGGAATTGTCTGCACAACAACAACCAACGCAAGAAACCCTGCAAAGACCAGCACGAGAATACCACTGTTATAGGTAAGGGTTGTGTCAATCGCCCCGGGGGCGGTCGAGGCAACTGCGGAAGTCAGGCTGGCTGCAAAAGTTGCGATCATGGTAAGAACTGTTCCTGAAAATCTCATGGCATGAATCTCCTTGTTAGTTTCAAAGTAGTTTTGAGGATGATGCTATTTGTAGGTACGTTGCGCACTGGCGAGCGTGACTGTTTTCGCGCTAAAAAGGCCCCTAATCATGGAGTAGAGCAGTATGCCGGCCGGTACAGCCTGCACCATGACAACCAGTGCGGCAAAACCGATGAAGAACCATACCAGTGGTCCACCACCATTCTGCACGGCACCGTCTGCTGCAAACGCAGATGTTGCACTTCCACCGAGTAAGGGGATCAAAAAGTTCGTGATTTTCGTTTTCATGGCATTCTCCTTAGGGACTCAGTTAATGTTCCAAGCATGTCTTTACATAAGCACATGGAATGCCAAATATGGATAACCTTTAAAAAAAAACCTAACATAGTGATAATATAGATACTATTTTATAACCACGAGAAAGATACGTCCGCAATACGGGAATGATGCTGTATAGAATAGTTATTCAGTACATTGCCTCTTAAAACATAAATCATTGCTAAGTACTTGAAACTAAACTGAATATATATTTCACCGAATACCTCCGACTGTATGAAGCGTCCATGCACCAAACACCCCAAACTTTTGAACAATTCACTCACTCAGAAGTCCAGAATAAAAGCACAGGACAATAAAGGTAGTGGTTCGAGGTCATGATTAGGTTTAAAAACTGTTCAGTCGCTAAGCCTGATGCAGCCGCTTTCCGGGCAACGAGGCAATCTGATGATAAACGTTGTGCCGACTCCAAGGGTGCTATCAGCGGTAATTGTCCCGCCGTGTGCCTGTATAATTCCGTAGGACACAGATAATCCAAGGCCGGTGCCACCAGTCCCTTTGGTCGTAAAGAACGGATCAAAGAGCTTGCAGAGCTGTTCTTCCGGTACGCCGCCGCCGGAATCGGATATCCTGATAATGACACCGCCGCCAGCCGTATCCTCTGCTGTGGTGAGGATCTCCAACTCCGCCTGTTTCAACTCCTGCATGGCCTGCCCGGCGTTGATAAAAATATTGATAAAGACCTGCTTGAGCTGGTTCTGGTCAGCCATGATTTCCGGCAAATGGCTGTCCAGTTGCCTGATGATGGTCACATTCTGGAAGACCGATTGACACTCTACGAGTCGCAGTGAATTAATCAACACCTGGTTGATGTCGCAGGTTATCATTTCAGGTTGATAATCCTTGGCAAATTCCAGCAGTCCCTTGACAATCCCGGCACAGCGCTGCGCTTCACCACTGATGGTTTCAATATCGCCTTTGAGCGCCGGGTCAAGCCGCTTATCTTTGGCCACCAGCGAGCTGAAAATAAGAATACCTGAAAGCGGATTATTGATCTCGTGGGCAATTCCGGCCACCAGCTCTCCCAGTGACGCCAGCTTTTCGGTGTGGACAAGTTGCATCTGCATCCGCTGCAGCTCCTCACTCCGTTCCTCGACCTTTTCTTCAAGCGTACGTCCCCACTCCTCCAGGTCGTTACGCGCCTCGCGCAGATTGTTTGTCATCAGCTGAAACGCGTGCATTAATTCACCTAACTCATCGCTGGAGGTCGGCGTCAGCTCGCAATCCAGTTGGCCGTTAGTAAGCCGTGCGGTGTGGCGAAGCAACTCGTTAACCGGACGATTAACCAGATGAAGGGTAAAAAAGGTAAGCGATGCTCCAAGGAGTATAATCAGCAAAACCGTCAGCAGAATGATTCGGTTGCGATAAGAAGCGAGGTCCGCTTTGAGGACATCCAGAGAGACAATGATGTCCACCACACCCAGCACTTTTGTCGATCCCGAGTGAAAGTGGCACGCCGCAGTAGAACAGCTGCTGTCGTTTTGCACCGACTTGGCAAGCCCCATCACCTGTTTGCCGTCCGACAGAGTAAAAAAACGGCTCCGGTCAAGAAGTGGCGGTCTGATCAGCGGCTTATCTACTTTATGACAGAGGTTACAGTGAGCACCATTTTGATCCAGCTTGTGGCCAATTTCTTCAGGGGCGGTGGAATGGACGATAATTCCTTCGCGGTTGATCATTCTAATCCGCTCAATACCTGGACGGCTGGCCACCTCGTCGATCATCTGATAAACGGTCGTGCGGTCATCCGCCAGCATTTGATTGTGAGTCATCCGAATGATTGTTGTGGCGAGGTTATCAAGATCACGGATGGTATTGTTCACCAGCAGCTTTTGCAGGTTATCGATATTGACCCAGGCGAACAGCGTCATGAACAGCACGACTACCGTGCCGGTAAGGATTGTCAGTTTCTGTATCAGCGAAAAACGTCGCGGGAGCAGCGAGCGGAGCAATTGCTCAGGATTCAACATATTCCCTGGCCGATATTCCCAGTTTCTTCATCATCGCCTGGAAGTTAGGCCGCAGCATGCCGGTCTCTTCCGAAGCGCGGGTAACATTGCCTCCACTACGCTGTAAGGCACTCACTACGAAGGCTTTTTCCACATCCTCTACCGCATGTTCCCGTAGTTGCCGCTTGGTTTCCTTCAGTTCTTCGACACTTAACGGCACCGCGGTATAATCGAGGGTGATGGCTTCGTTTGAGCCGTGGTTTAACTCCAGATCCTCATGGGTAATCAGGCTGTCCTCTGCCAAGACCACAGCCCTCTCGATGATGTTTTCCAGTTCCCGCACATTGCCGGGAAAAGTGTAGCTCTGCAGGACCTGCATCGCTCCGGCGGTAACCCCCTTGATGTCCTTGCCCAGCTCTTCAGCCATCGTCCGCACCGCATGTCCGACCAGAAGCGGTATATCACCACTACGCTCCCGGAGTGGCGGCAACTCCATCGGAATTATGTTCATGCGGAAAAACAGGTCCTCCCGAAAAGTCCCTTCGGTGACCATGTCGCGCAGACTCCGGTTGGTGGCAACCACCAGACGGATATTAATAGGGATTGGTCTGGTGCCGCCGATTGGAGTCACCTCCCGTTCCTGCAGCACCCTGAGCAGCTTGGCCTGGGTTGTAAGGCTCAAGTTTGACACCTCATCAAGAAACAGGGTGCCACCCTCCGCAACCTTGAACAGACCGGTCTTGGTCTGGATCGCCCCGGTAAAAGAGCCCTTGACGTGGCCAAACAGTTCAGACTCGAGCAGGCTTTCTGCCAGGGAGGTGCAATCCACCGCTACAAATGAATTTTCACGCCGCGCACTATGCTTGTGGAGCGCCCTGGCCACCAACTCTTTGCCGGTACCGCTTTCACCGGTAATCAGCACCGTACTGTCGGTTGGTGCAACCTGCATGATGCGGCGATAGACCTTGATCATCTCCTGGCTTTTGCCCACGAACTGGTCAAACCCCTCGGTATCCAGCAACTCCTTGCGGAGGTAAAGATCCTCCAGAGCCACTACCCGCTGTTCCAGAGCCAGCTTAACGGTACTCAGCATCTCTTCGGGGGTGAACGGCTTGGCGATGTAATCAACCGCACCCAGCTTCATAACCTCCACGGCACTGTCTACCGAAGAGTAACCGGTAATAAAAATAACCGGCAGATCCGGCTGAATCTCCTTTATCGCCTTTAAAACCTCCATGCCGCTGATGCCTGGCATTTTGAGGTCGGTGATCACCAAATCAAATGCTTCCTGTTTAATCCGCTCCAGGGCGGCATGACCACCGGCAAAGGTTTCGACATGAAATGATTCGGATTCAAGAATTCTGCGCACCCCTTCGCGGATAACCGGCTCATCGTCAATTACCAGTAATTTTTTTTCGGCATTCATGGCAGGCCCCTGTATGGCGTCATCTTCTTTAATCCTCACCCCGCACTTCTGCTAAAGCATCAAAAGAGGCTTGATCAACCCCTGAATAATGGCAGCGGTCTGCGAATCAGCATACCGTTGCAAAAATGCGACCCCACTGTCCCCTGCCTCGGCAATCTGCGGGTCGATCGGAACCGAGCCAAGAAACGGCACCCCCATATCGTCGGCCATCAGCCTCCCGCCACCTGACTGGAAGACCGATGTTAACTCACCACATTTCGGGCAGACAAAGCCGTTCATGTTTTCAATAACCCCTAAAACCGGCAGGTTCATTTGACGGCAGAACGAGATCGATTTGCGTACGTCCACTGCCGCGATCTTTTGCGGGGTAGTTACGATCACCGCACCATCAGCGCCTTCCAGGGTCTGGCAGACAGAAAGAGGCTCATCGCCGGTACCGGGAGGAGAATCGACAATCAGGTAATCCAGATCGCCCCAGGCAACATCACGGATGAACTGGGTGATAACACCGGTTTTCATCGGACCGCGCCAGATGACCGCTTCATCCTGGTCCTTGAGAAAGAAACCGAGTGAGATGACTTTCATACCATCCAGATCAACCGGCTGTAGTTCGCCATCCCCTTCCATAACCTGCCGTCCTTCAAGACCCAGCATAGTGGGGATACTGGGCCCATGGATATCCACGTCAAGAAGCCCGACTTTTTTCCCGGCCAGATGCAGAGCCATAGCCAGGTTGACCGCAACGGTACTCTTGCCGACACCGCCCTTGCCGGACAGGACGACAATTTTATGCTTAATCCGGCACAGCCTTGACGTCAGCAGGCGGCGCTCCTCGAATTGCTGCTGGGTTTCGCCCTGTTGCTGATCCGTTGCCGAACAGCTGCTTGATGAGCATGTTTCACATGCCGCCGGGGCACAGGTCTGTTCTTTTTGCTCTGTTTCGTGTGCTGTTACTGCCATTGTGTGATGCCTCCTGAAAAAATTGTTTGGTTTTACAACATCTGGGAAATCTGCTGCCATACAAGCCTGATATCATCGGCTACAGCCGCATCCATCTCAACCACCGCTTTCCGCTGAAGTTGCGCCTGGGTCACTGCGCGGTCGTAGCGGATACGGCCTGTGATCGCTGCGCCGGCGGAAAGTGCCGCAGCCTCAATCCGTTCAGCCAACCGGGGATTGATATTCCATTTATTAACGCAGACAACCGTCGGCACAGAAAAGTGGCGTGCAAGAGCCAATACCCGCTGCAGGTCGTGCAACCCCGACAACGATGGCTCGGTAATCACCAGTGCCAGAGAAACACCGCTGAGAGAAGCGATCACCGGACAACCTATGCCGGGCGGGCCGTCTGAAATAATCAGCGGGAACTGCCTGTCAACGGCCAATTTCAAGGCCTGTTCACGTACCGTCGCAACAAGTTTACCGGAATTTTCGGCTGCAACCCCTAAATGTGCATGAACCATCGGACCACAGCGGGTGGTGGATTGCATCCATTCACCGCATTGACGCTCCGGAAAATCTATCGCTTTGGCGGCACAAAAACGGACGCAGACGCCACACCCCTCACACCCCACCGGGTCAACCCAGTAATCCGTGCCATTTGTGCGTAGTGCGTCAAAACGGCAGACATCCAGGCAAAGTCCGCACCCCGTACACTCCAGAGGGTCGATAATCGCCTCACGGCCACTGAAAAAGTCGTGTCGCTGCTCTACATGGGGAGTCAGCAACAGATGCAGGTCAGCGGCGTCAACATCACAATCGGCCAGCACCGCATGCTCTGCCAAAACGGCAAATGACGCGGTTATACTGGTTTTGCCTGTGCCACCCTTGCCTGACAGCACTACCAGTTCGCGGATTGTATCCTTTTTCAAAGTAGCCCTCCCGACGCCCGTAACTCAAGCTTTAACTTTTCGGCCAATTCGGCAAACATCAGTCCGTATTCCGGCAGGGCATGAGCAATCAGGTCACCACGTGAGGTAACTTCAGCAATCTGCCGGTCATCGGGCAGAGAAAGCAACACCGGCAATTTTTCTGTTCGACAATAGTGATACAGCCCAACCTGATCCTCGCCGGCACGGTTCACAATAACGGCACAGGGCAAATCCAGCTGACGCGCCGTTGCCACTGCAAGCTTAAGATCGTGAAGGCCAAACGGAGTCGGGTCGGTAACCAGTAGCACGTAATCGGATTCCCGCAGTGTTGCCACCACCGGGCAGGAGGTGCCGGGAGGGGCATCCAGAATAGCCGGCATGTCATCCAACAGCTGTTCTCGAACGGCACGGATCACCGGCGGTACCAGCGAAACACCGACTTCAAGTCGTCCCTCAACGAGCCTGACATGTCCTTGCTGTCCCACAGCCACCTGTCCTATCGAGTGGGGTCGCTCCGTAATAGCGCCGCTCGGGCAGGTGCGCATGCACCCACCGCACCCGTGGCACAGTTCAGGAAAAACCAGAGCTCTGGCTCCGAGCGAAACAATCCCGTGAAACTGGCATATTTCACCACAAGCGCCACAGCCGGTACAACGTGAAGCGTCCACTTCAGGGATCTGCATGGTCACATCTGATTTCTCAAGTTGAGCACAGCGGAGGAATAAATTGATATTGGGCTCTTCTACGTCACAATCGGCCAGTTGCACCGGCCGGCCAAACATGGCTGCCAGATTGAGTGATACCATCGTCTTGCCGGTTCCCCCCTTGCCGGAAGCAACCGCGATACGAACAGCTTTCTTGATCCCTTTGACAGTCATTACCAGTGCCCCTCAACATCGGAAGCCGATGCCGGTTGCAGAGTGCCTGCAAGCAGTCCGGCTAAAGCCTCCTCAACCGTTGCGGCAGTGCAGTTATAAACAGCAACGCCTGACGCATCCAACACCTTGAACGCCTTTGGGCCGCAATGTCCGGTTACCAGCGTATCAACTCCGGCGCGCACGACGGTTTCTGCTGCCTGAATTCCCGCACCCTGTGATGCATCGCGCCCTTCCTTGTTATCCATGATCTGGAGACTATTGTGTTCAATATCGTAAATCAAAAAATTGGCGGCACGACCGAAACGGGGGTCCATCTGCGCAGCAAAATCTTTTCCTGAAGTTGTAAAAGCGATCTTGTTCATTCAGTAGCTCCTTTTTTAGTAAACGCCGGTGCCTGACACCCTTGTTCCAGCACCGGCGTCCCCTCTCTGCTCGGCCTTCATCTGTGATAGGCCTGCAGTCTCAGGCAGTTTTCAGCGTTGGCCGTGCTTGTTACCGCAGCCGCCACCATTACGCCGACCATTCCCGGTTTTCATGCCGCTAGCGCCATTCTGTGGCCAGCTACAACATCCCACATTCTGCTGCTCCGCAGATCCGGTCTGTACCGTTTCACGGTTCATAGCAACCGGTATACCGTTGCCGCTGCAAAAACCTCGTCCACGACCGGTTCTTGAACCGGTATTCATCGGACCTTGTCCATTTCCTTGTGGCATTGTTCGTTCCTCCTTTAGTGCTTTTGTGTACGTTGTGTGCAGGGGAACTCCCGCGCACCACGCCGTTTGCCCCTGCGGCAACCCGGCATGGCCAGATGTCCATCTGTAAGGCTGTCAGACAACCACGCTTGAATAACCTGTTCCAATCCACCGGCAATAAATGAAACGACCTTGATGCCACGCTCTGACAGGGCTTCACATGAAGTGCGGGTGATCGCGCCGCAGATCAACTGGTCCACCTGGAGTGTCGTCAGTCGAAGTGCCCGTTCCTGGGTGTTATCGGTGGCAAAACGTCTCTCGGATTGAGCCACGATTAAGCCTTCAGCGGTCTCAATAATCCAGAGATGCCGGGCGACGTCAAACACCGGTGCTATGCGCATATTCCAGAGTGAAATTGCTATTCTTGTCACATTGTTGCTCCAGCCGAAGATCCTCAAAACATCTGAGCGTGACTGAGCATAGAGCATGCCAAGCAGGAAGCGGATTGTATGTTACTTATATTGCAGGTGTTTTTATCAGTAGCGAGGAGTGACGTCAGGGCAAGGGCGCATGAATGCGACTGTCAATAAGGACTACAGTCGCATATTTAGTTTGTTATGGAATCGGTTTTGAGCGGCCATCTTTTTCAGGAGGGGTGATACCAAGCTGTTTGATCTTGCGGAAGAGTGTACTCTTATGCATTCCCAATTCACGGGCGGCAGCCAGACGACTGAAGCCGTTTCGCTCAAGAGCGGTTCTGATTGCCTCTGATTCCAGTTGTAATCTGGCATCTTGCAGCCCGGTTGGCAGCGTATGACGGCTACCGATCAAGCTGATTTCGTCAGGTAAGTGGATCATCTCGATCCTGCCATCGGGACAGAGCACAAAAGCCCTCTCGATGATGTTTTCGATTTCCCGCACATTACCCGGCCATTCATGTGCCATCAGCAGCGACAACGCCTCCGGGGATATTCCTCGTACCGTGGCGTGATGAAGGCGGTTATATTTGGCTATAAACTGTTCTACCAGAAGCGGGATATCCTCTTTCCGGCGCCTGAGCGGAGGCAGCTCAATCCGCACCACATTAACCCGGTAGTAAAGATCTTCGCGGAACGTGCCATTTTTAGTCAATTCCGTCAGGTCTCGGTTGGTTGCCACGATAATCCGCACATCTGTCTGTACTGTTTCGGTGCCGCCCAACGGCTCAAAGCTGCGTTCCTGAAGCACCCGTAACAGGCGAACCTGCAAGGCCGGGCTGACATCACCTATTTCATCCAGAAAGAGCGTACCCCCCTTTGCCAGGGCAAAACGCCCCGGTTTGTCCTTGGTTGCTCCGGTAAAGGCCCCTGCCTTGTAGCCGAACAGTTCTGATTCCAGCAACGTATCCGGCAGAGCGCCACAGTTCAGCGCAACGAACGGCCCCTTGCTTCTGCGGCTCAAGGCATGAATCGTACGCGCCATCAGCTCCTTGCCGGTGCCGGTTTCTCCCGTGATAAGTACCGTGCTGGGGCTGACCGCAATGGCCGGTATCACTTCAAAAAGGCGTTGCATAAGAGGGCTGCGACTGACAATCTCCCCAACATGCGAGCGTCCTTCAAGCTCATGGCGCAGGGTTTCTATCTCGCTCAGGTCTCTAAACGTTTCAGCACCACCCACCACCTGACCGCCAGCATCCTTCAATACTGCCGTGGAAAGGCTGATCGGGATTCTCCCCCCCGCTTCATCAATAATATAGCCGGACCTGCCAATGATAGGTTTGCCGTTTTTGAGGGTTTTCCGCAGGGCGCAGTCGGTCTCGCACATATTGGAACGGAATACTTCCGAGCAAAACCGTCCAATGGCATCTCTGCGTGATATGCCGGTAATCTCCTCTGCTGCCCGATTAAAGGAATTAATCCGCCAGTCAAGATCAACCGTAAAGACCCCATCCGAAATGCTTTCGAGAATAGAATCAGTGGCTGTGGTCTCCACTACCGGAGTATTTTTTTTATGTCTGGTCATAGGGACACTCAAAGCTCTTTATCTGCAATTTCCCGTGGCAGTAGTTTTATTTATCACATCCACACCAAAGAAATGCTATGGCTCAATGGCTGTTTTTCAAAACGTATATCATGTAATTGTCCACTGGTGTGACACAACCTTTTTCTCCCCGCGACAAAACAACATTGGCGACACTTTGACCAACAGGGGCCAAGCACGCTAACCTTCCGGTATTTATACGCGTGTTACCTGCATACTTTGATTTATGTACCACTTGGCATACTGAATACCCGTAATGTGAGTGAATGCCATTTATACAGGAAAATAATTAATTTTATAATTTGTATTATTAGCTACAAAAACTATTTGCCTTTGCAATATAATTATTGTATACAATTTTTGTGTGGTTACCTAATTGCAACCCCGTCACCTAGTATCATTAGGGGCGGGGTTTGTAATTTCTGCTGTCTCCATCTGATTTTCCCTTCTCTAGTGCCTATACCCATCTGCTTATTACCCCAGCTGTTCCCATACAGATTCCAACTTTGACGGCCACAAAAAGTAAATAGATTATTCATCCCCCCTCAAAACAGTTCCTGAAACGTATCCTGCTTTTAGAACATGAGTCCTCTGCAGTAAAAACGCATCATTGATTAGCTTACTCTGTCTCACGGGGAAAGGTGGCTCCTCCCGTGTCACGATCATGTTGTAAGCAAAAATATCACGGGGAAATACAAGAAAAAAGTTCACAGGCCAAAGGACTATATGGTACTGCTGCAGACAAGTTTATAGTGGTTAAAACGGCAACCGGAGTGGCACAATGATTCAATCAGCTGAAGTCCAGGCGGCAAAAAACAGAGCCGCTAAATTATCGATTTTTTCAAATTCTATTTTAATTATCATGAAGCTCACGGTCGGCATCATGATGCAATCAGTCAGCGTCATCTCCGAAGCGGTTCATTCCGGTCTCGATCTTATTGCAGCCCTCATTGCCTGGTTCTCAATCAGGGAATCAGGCAAGCCTGCCGATGATGAGCATCACTTTGGACATGGCAAAATTGAAAACGTGGCAGGAACCATAGAAGCCATACTCATATTCGGTGCAGCCTTCTACATCATCTGGGAGGCGGCGCACAAACTCCGTGCGGGAAAATTTGAGATCGAGAGCCTCGGCTGGGGTGCTGCAGTGATGGCTGTTTCTGCACTTGCCAACTATCTCGTTTCACGTCACCTGCTGACGGTAGCCATAAAGACGGACTCGGTGGCTCTTGAAGCGGATGCGCTGCATCTGAGAACCGACGTTTATACGTCTGTCGGGGTTCTTGGTGGTTTGGTAGCCATTAAGCTGACCGGCATCGCACTACTCGACCCGATTGTAGCTATTGTTGTAGCACTCATGATCATCAAAGCGGCATGGGACCTTACCAAAACAGCTTTTTTCCACGTCCTTGACGTCAAGCTACCGGATGACGAAGAAGCGCTGATTCATGGCGTCATGGCCAGCTACAAAGATAAGTTCATTGAATACCACAAACTGCGGACCCGTAAATCAGGCCATGTCAGGCACATCGACATGCATCTGGTCGTGCCCAAACTGATGACGGTTGAGGCCGGGCATACTCTTGCCCACCTGATATCGGCTGAAATTGAAAAAAAACTTTCCTACAGTCACATCCTGGTTCATATCGAGCCCTGCCCCGGCGGCTGTGACGCCTGTACTGTTGAGTGCCCGAAAATCAATGATCAATCTCAGTCAGCATCTTGAAAATACCGCTGTTTTTGTACCCGTTGGAGTTATTTGCAATAAAGGAAAGAGCGTACTATGAAGTTAAACCTGGTTTTCCTGGTATCAACAATTGCATTGACCATCTGTACCGCCTGTGTGGCTAAGAAAGAGGGTCCAAAGCCTAAGCCTCCGGTACCGGTAAAAGTGGTACCGGCTGTACAAAAAGACGTTCCGGTTCAGATCAAGGCTATTGGAAATATTGAAGCATACACCAGCGTTGCCTTAAAATCGCAGGTGAGTGGCCAGATAGCGCGGATCCATTTTTCGGAAGGGAGTGACGTTGAGAAGGGCGACCTGTTAATCAGCATTGATCCCGAACCGTTTCAGGCGGTCCTTAGCCAGAGTGAAGCCGCCCTGGCCAAGGACAGAGCCCAGGAGAGATTTGCCCGTGAACAGGCGCAGCGCTACGCGGGGCTGCTCAAGGAAGGGATCGTCACCCGTGACCAGCATGATGCACTTCAAGCAAATGCCGAATCATTGGCTGCTGCTGTTGTTTCTGATCGTGCGGCCATCAAGAACGCCAAAATCCAGCTCGGTTATTGCTCAATACGTTCCCCCATCTCCGGCCGGACCGGCACAATTGCACTACAACCGGGGAACCTGATTAAGGCAAACGACCTGCCGATTGTCACCATAAATCAGCTGAGCCCGATCTACGTCATCTTTTCTCTCCCGGAAAAAAGGTTGGCTGAGATAAAAAAAGGCATGTCTGCCGGCCAGCTGAAGATTGAAGCGGTTATCCCCAATGAGCCGGGCAAAACAGAGCTTGGCACAATCAGCTTTCTGGATAACACGGTAAATTCTGCTACCGGCACAATCAAGCTCAAAGGAGTCTTTGCCAACAAACAGCGCAAACTCTGGCCGGGCCAATTCACGGACGTACGTATCACTCTTGCCTCACGACAGAACGCTGTAGTTGTCCCGACCCAGGCGGTACAGACCAGCCAGGAGGGAGAGTTTGTCTATGTCGTGAAGCCGGATAACAGGGTGGAGATGCGCCGGATAACATCATCGGTCGCGACCGGTACCGAGACGGTTATCGAGCAAGGCGTGGCAAGCGGTGAGACCGTGGTGACCGACGGTCAACTGCGCCTGACCCCCGGAGCGCTCGTTGTCTCTAAAGAGAAACAGGCGGCTGAAGGACTCAAGAAATGAATATTGCGGATATATTCATCCGCCGTCCGATCATGACCTCGCTGGTCATGGTCGCCATCTTCATCTTCGGGGTGGTGTCCTACCGCCTGCTGCCGGTTAACGACCTTCCGAATGTAGATTTCCCGACCATCCAGGTCAATGCCTCCTTACCGGGCGCCAACCCTGACACCATGGCCTCGGCGGTAGCAACCCCGCTGGAGAACCAGCTCTCCACCATAGCCGGCGTTGATTCCATGACCTCCACAAACGGTGTCGGCACGACCAGAATCACCCTTCAGTTCGACCTTGACCGCGATATCGACGCGGCCGCTCAGGATGTACAGGCGGCCATATCCCTTGCAACCCGCTTTCTGCCAAAGGATATGAAAACGCCCCCTTCCTTCCGCAAGGTCAATCCGGCCGATCAGCCGGTGTTGTACCTGGCGCTCAGTTCCCCTTCCCTGCCGCTTTCAGCCGTTGATGAATATGCCCAGGCCCTCATTGCACGCCGTATTTCAACCATCAGCGGCGTGGCCCAGGTGAATGTGTACGGTTCACAGAAATATGCCGTGCGCGCCCAGCTTGACCCGAAGGCGCTCGCTTCCCGCCAGATCGGCATAGACGAGGTGGCGGTTGCCATTGACGAGGCTAATGTCAATCTGCCGACCGGCACGCTGGATGGGGCGAGACAGGCTTTCACCATCGAAGCCAACGGACAACTGTTCAAGGCGGCCGGTTATCGTCAGATTGTGGTGGCGTATCGGGACGGTTCACCGGTGCGACTCGAAGAACTGGGAAAGGTCATCGACAGTGTTGAGGACACCAAAAGGGCCGGCTGGTACAACGGCACAAGGGGAGTCATCCTCGCCGTCCAGCGTCAACCGGGAACCAATACCATCGAGGTGGTGGCACATGTCAAAAAGCTGCTTCCCGGTTTCCGGAACAAGATGCCCGGTTCTGTTGAGCTCAATGTGCTTTTTGACCGCTCAACCCTGATCAGTGAATCGATGCATGACGTCAAGTTCACCCTGGTTTTGACGATCGGGCTTGTGATCATGGTGATCTTTCTCTTTCTGCGCAATCTCTCCGCCACGATCATCCCCTCGCTGGCGGTTCCCCTGTCCATCGTCGGCACATTCACCGTCATGCATCTGCTCGGGTTTTCCCTCAACAATATATCCATGATGGCCCTTACTCTGGCGGTCGGCTTTGTGGTGGATGACGCCATTGTCATGCTGGAGAATATCGTCCGGCATATGGAAAAGGGGGAGAGCGCCATGGAGGCCGCTTTCAAGGGCTCCAAAGAGATCGGCTTCACTATCATCTCCATGACAATCTCACTGGTCGCGGTCTTTATCCCGGTGCTCTTCATGGGAGGCATCCTCGGCCGCCTGCTGCATGAATTTGCCCTTACGATCAGCGTGGCAATCCTGGTCTCCTGTTTTGTCTCCCTGACACTCACCCCCATGCTTTGCAGCCGTTTTCTGAAACCGGCGAAGACGGAACATCACGGCCGCCTGTACATGAGCATGGAGCGCTTTTTTGATGGCATGCTGCACCTGTATGAGCAGTCACTGCAACAGGTGCTGCACTACCGGCGGACCACGATGATACTGACGCTGCTGATAACTTTGCTGACGGTATGGCTGTTCAGGGTCATTCCCATGGGCTTCCTGCCGACGGAGGACACCGGCCGGATCAACGCTGACACGGAAACCGCCCAGGGGACATCCTTCGAGGAGATGAAACAGCACCAGGAAGCGGTGGCGGCTCTCATCGCCAAAGATCCCAATATTGAAGGTTTCATGTCATCCATCGGCGGGGGAAACGGCAGCAACACCGGCCGCTTTTTCATGCGCTTAAAACCGCGAAACCAGCGCACGCTATCAGCGGATGAGGTCATTCAGGAGTTGCGCCCCAAACTTGCAAAGGTCGCTGGAGTCCGTGTTTTTTTGAAAAATGTCCCCTCGATCCAGATTGGCGGCACCAGCTCCAAAAGCCAGTACCAGTTTACCCTGCAGGGGCAGGACACGAACGAACTCTACCGCGCGGCAGACGACTTTGAAACAAAGTTGCGTGAAATCCCGGAACTGCAGGACGTAACCAGTGACCTGCAGATCAGCAACCCGCAGGTACATGTTGAGATCGACCGCGACAAGATAGCGGCTCTCGGGCTTTCAATTCTCCAGGTGGAGGACGCTCTCGGCTATGCGTACGGCTCACGTCAGGTTTCATCCATCTTTGCACCGACCAACCAGTACCAGGTCATTCTTGAACTTGACCCCGCCTACCAGGGCGATCCGGCTGCCCTTGCAATGCTCTATATCCGTGCCAAAACCGGGCAGTTGATACCACTGGAAACGATCGCAACGATTTCCAAAACCATCGGCCCACTGGCGGTCAACCACCTGGGGCAACTTCCTGCGGTCACGATATCATTCAACCTTCGCCCCGGCGTAGCTCTGGGTGATGCAATGAAGCTGGTTGACAAACGTGCCGACACTCTGCTCCCCGCAACCATCAGCACCAGTTTCCAGGGGACGGCGCAGGCTTTCCAGTCTTCTTTCAGCGGTTTATGGATGCTGCTGGTCATGGCGATCTTCGTCATCTACATCGTGCTCGGCGTGCTCTATGAAAGCTACATCCACCCGATCACGATCCTGTCCGGGCTACCGGCCGCCGGTTTCGGGGCGTTGATCACGCTGATGATCTTTAAATGCGACCTGAACATCTACGGTTTTGTCGGGATCATCATGCTGCTCGGCATCGTCAAAAAGAACGCCATCATGATGATCGACTTTGCCCTTGAAGCCGAAAGAACAGAGGGCAAAAAACCTCTGGACGCCATTTATGAAGGGGCTATCGTCCGATTCAGACCGATTATGATGACTACGATGGCGGCTCTGATGGGAACCTTACCGATTGCAATGGGACTTGGTGCCGGTGGAGAATCGCGACAGCCGCTGGGGCTTGCCGTCGTGGGTGGCTTGTTGACGTCGCAGCTACTGACTCTCTACATAACTCCGGTCGTCTACTATTACATGGATCGATTGCTTCAAAAGGTGCGGCCACGAAAGGCGCCACATACGGAGTATACCAAAAACTGATAGATCAATAGTGTACATTGTCTTACTGTAACTCTAGAGAAAAGAGGTAACAAGCTATGAATGCAAACGATAATCAGGAAATCCGGCAACTGTTTGACGAGTACCTGCAGATGTACGCGTCTCGGAATGATCGGCTCACAGAGCATTTCAGCGAAAACTTCTCAGGTTTTACCGGGGGTGGTGACTTCCTGGTCAAAAACCGCGAAGAATGGGTGGCTATTACCCGTCAGGATTTCGCTCAGGTCAAAGAGCCGCTCCGTATAGAGCTCAAAGATCTGTCCATCCAGGCACTGTCTGATACAGTTGCTGTTACTACCGGCTTTTTCAATATTCATCTGCCAATCGAGGAGCACATACTCTCACGGGAAACCGCCAGACTTGTTCTGATCTTCTCCAAAGAGCCCTCTGGCTGGAAAATTTCCCACAGCAGTATTTCAATTCCCTACTCACTTGTCCGTGAGGGTGAAGTCTATCCCCTGATGGAACTTTCGGAAAGCAACCAGGCTCTGGAGAAATTGGTCGCAGAAAGAACAACTCAACTTTCTGAGGCGAATATAAATCTGACCAGAGTGATTGAGGAGCAAACACGAACTGAGGAGGCGTTGCGGGACGCAGAGTGGAAGTTTCGGGCTTTGTTCGATAACGGCCCAATCGGAATGGCCTATCACAGCATGATCTACGACGATTCAGGTGTACCGGTTGACTATTTCTTTATCGACGCCAATGACAGCTACCTCAAATTAACCGGTGTCGACCCTAGAGGCAAAACCGTTACCCAGGCTTTTCCCGGCATCGAGAAAGATCCGTTTGATTGGATCGGCACCTTTGGACGTGTAGCCAAAAACGGGGAAACCATCCGCTTTGAAACCTGTCTTCAGACCAATGATCGCTGGTACGATTGCGTTAGTTATCAATACAAACCTGAACATTTTGTCGCATGGTATGTGGAGATCACCGCTCGGAAAAAGGCTGAAATTGCGTTAACGGAGAGTGAAGAACGATTCCGGTCGTTGATGGAAAACATTCCTAGTGTAGCTGTCCAAGGGTATGCACTTGATGGCACGGTGCTTTTTTGGAACCCGGCTTCAGAGAAACTCTATGGCTATGCAACCAATGAGGCGTTGGGTGCGAATCTGCTGGACCTTATCATTCCGGATGAACTGAAGGAAGGCGTTATCGAGGCAGTTCATCAGATGAAAGAGACTGGAGTCTCGATCCCGGCCGGAGAGCTGCTCCTGAAGCGTAAAGACGGTTCACGAGTACCTGTTTTCTCCAGCCATGCCTTACTCAATCCCATTGGCCGTCACCCTGAATTTTTCTGCCTGGACATTGACCTGACTGAGCAAAAACTTGCTGAAGAAGCACTTGTAGAGAGTGAATATCGATGGAAGTTTGCTGTTGAAGGAGCTGGTGATGGTGTATGGGATTGGGACATTAAGACCGGTAATGTAAAATACTCCAGACGCTGGAAAGAGATGTTGGGGTATGACGATGATGACATTTTACCTACCAGCCAGGAATGGATAGACCGTATTCACCCTGAAGACAAGTACTATGCCGCTGACACAATGAAGGAATATCTGGAAGGAAGGTCGGAAATATATGTTGTAGAACACCGCTTGAGATGCAAGGACGAATGCTATAAATGGATACTTGTACGCGGCACGGCTGTAAGCCGCAATGAAGAGGGTAACCCCTCACGCATGATCGGCACAATCTCTGATCTTACTGAGCGCAGAGAAAGTGAGCAGGAAAAATTGAAAATTCAAAAGCTGGAATCACTTGGCGTTCTCGCCGGCGGCATTGCCCACGATTTCAACAACATTCTTACCGGAGTCATAGGAAACATCTCTCTTGCAAAGATGTTCGTTGACACCACGCACAAATCATTCAACGCGTTGGTTGGGGCTGAAAAAGCATCAATGCGGGCCACTGAACTGGCTCGTCAACTTCTGACCTTCGCCAAGGGGGGGGACCCCGTTAAAAAAGTCTTTTCACTCCAGAATCTGGTGAATGAATGCGTATCCCTGGTGCTTCATGGTTCAAATGTAAGGTGTACTGTCGATATCCCTGATTCAATTCACGCGATAGAAGCGGATGAAGGCCAGATCAGCCAGGCACTCCATAATATTATTATCAATGCTACCCAGGCGATGCCTGGAGGAGGCGTGATAACTCTTTCAGCACGAAACGAAATACATGGTGCAGATAAAAACACGGCACTCCCACCCGGTACTTATATCTGTCTTGTCTGTACCGATGAGGGGTGTGGAATATCTGATGTTGATCTGAAGAAGATTTTTGATCCTTACTTTACGACCAAAGTGAGCGGCACCGGCTTGGGACTCGCTTCAACCCACTCAATAATTATCAAGCATGGTGGACAAATCAGCGTCAGCTCTCAAGTAGATCGGGGAACAACCTTCACAATCCTTCTGCCATCAATCGGAGAGACATTGTCAGAATATCAAACTGAATCCGTCTCACAAACAGTCGGAATTCACAATCACGGTTCCATACTTGTTATGGATGATGAGGAGATGATTCGGGATCTGGCTGCTACGATGCTGGAGGAAATCGGTTATGAAGTTACAACCTGTAGCGACGGGATAGACGCTATACGTTATTATGCAGCAGCCAAGGAATCCGGGGTTCCTTTCTCAGCAGTGATCATGGATCTTACCATACCCGGAGGCATGGGTGGCAGGGAAGCGGCCAAAGAGATTATTTCTATTGATACGTCTGCGTGCCTGATCGTCTCGAGCGGATACTCAAATGATCCCATAATGTCTGACTACAGCACCTATGGTTTTTCAGGCGCTGTAGCAAAACCATACAGGATAAGCGAACTGGCTCAAATACTTCGCTCGGCTCTAAATAAATAAACCACACTCACTGCCCGGGTAAGTACTAAGAACCGAGAGAATCCCCCACAAGAGGCGGGAGATTTTACTTTTACATCACCAGAGTTTTCACTATCCCGTCAATCGCCTGCAACCCCTCCAAAGCCCCGCAGGACAACGATACATGCGGGGCCATGATTTCTGGTTCGCGTGGATTGATGCGGATTACGGATACACCCGACTCATTACCCAGCTCCTCCGAGAGAGAGCGGATGGTTGGAATAGACGTTCCGGCCCCCAGCTCTATGACAACCGTTTGTTTACCCTGATGTCGTTGCCGAAACTCCCTGAAACGAAGCATCTGCCGATTTGTACGACCAGAAAGCCACGAATAATCGCCGAACATGAGGATATTGGGCCTGGCCACTGTGCCGCAGTGAGGACAACGGGGATAACGCTTTGCCCGCATTTTCTCCATATCCACGCTGATGGTTTCGTGGTTTTCCCATATGTCACGGCAACACGGTCGCTGACATTGCAACCAGTGGATGGAACCATGTACTTCCATAACAGTGTCTTCATCATAACCGGCTTTCTGGAACTGGCCGTCTACGTTGGATGTTACGACAAAGTATTCAGCATTCCTCTGCTCGATCCAACGTTTGAGAAGATGAAAACCTGCATGGGGAATGGTGTCGCGGTAGAGGTTGGTGCGATGGCCGTAAAAACCCCAGCCGAAAGCCGGATCAGCAGAGAAATGTTCGGGGTTGGCCATTTCGACAAATGAAATACCCATGCGGGCATAGGGCGGATATGCCTGCCAGAAACCATGGTCACCCCGGAAATCGGGCAGCCCTGAGTCAACCCCCATCCCCGCACCTGCGGTAATGACAAAAACCTCCGCCTCTCTGATTAATTGAGCCGCTTGATTCAGCATAGGCACCATTTCAGACCTTTCCCAGCTTCCCTTCGAGCCTTTCGATGACCTCGGCAACGGTACCTTCGACATCATCCCCGGAGACGGTAAAGTAAAAATACTGTCCTGTGTGGTCGTTCCAGTAGACGTTATCAACCCTGAGCGGCTCAAGCAGTGACTCAATCTTTTCATAGGAGATAAACGGGTCGCCATCAGGCCACCTTCTGTCCAGCCTGGCCTGCTGTGCGTCCGTCAGCGGTATCCGGTATGTTATTGAATAGACTTCAGCCTTCATTACGGCTTGATATAGGCATTAAGCCCGATGGTGATCGGCTTGCCATCCACTTCGGCAGTTGTGACGGCATTTCCCCGCGTGCTGGCGACGACCAGGGTTTTGCCGGAAGCCGACGGAGTCGGTTTTTCCAGATCGATTTCGATGCAGAGTTTGTTCCCTTTGATTTCTACGGTCATTGCCATGGTCATTGTTCTCCTTTATCTAATTACTGTTCCGGGTCGGTTCGCTGTACTTCCCGATCTGCCGCAGTTTATCGTTTTACACTGTTTTTGGAAAGCAGTTTGGGGGAATGATGGGGGCCGCTTGAAAGCGACAGACGGGAATCCTTTTTCACCATTACCAAACCGGGTGAAATTCATTCAAAACAGCAGCAAAAACAATGATGAAAAGAACTCTCCACAAAGGTTGTGGATAACCTGTTGATAGAGATAATAAGCCACATAAAATGTCATGTATTATTGGGGCTTTTGCCGGTTTGCATAACGAATGAGCACAACCGCTAACTAGCTGATATATCGTGTCAATAGTTATTTTAAGCGGTATACAATCCACACACGGTCAATAGGATTGTGCTGCTATTAATGAAGCCGTAACAGTGTGGATAAGTTGAGTAAAAAACAGGGTCAAACAGATTCGTGCAAAGCGCAGATAATTCATGACCTTACTTGCGTCATTATAAATTTTGAAACGTATCGTTAGACTCTTCAACATACAGCTAAATCTAGCGACTGACCTGATTGCGTCCCTTGTTCTTGGCCTTGTAGAGCGCTTTGTCGGCCGCCTTCATGACCTCTGCGGTACTCTTCAGATTTTCTCCGCTTTCGGCTACACCAATACTGACAGTTACCGATACCTGTTGTGCTCCCGTTCGGCCGGCGCTTCTCCCGCGTTCTACCCTGCCCTGTTTGCCACCTTTAGGACGATCACCGCTGCGTAAAACCATACGGTAGTCGGCAATAGCCTTACGTAATTCCTCCAGATGCGGCAGCGCATCTTCTACCCGGCATCCGGCGAACAGAATTGTGAATTCTTCGCCACCATAACGGAAAGATCGCCCTCCCCCGCCTACGCCCATCATTTTTTGCGCAACAACTTTCAACACCTGATCACCCACGTCATGACCATAGGTATCGTTGAACCGCTTGAAATGGTCCACATCAAGCATAGCAACAGTATAATTCCTCCCCAGACCGTGCAAACTCTCGTTCAGAGACCGCCGGGAAGGGATGCCGGTCAGATCATCCCGGAAAGCCATGTTGTAGGAATCCCGCAGGATACTCAGCGTAACAATCAAAGCCCCGGCAGCTGTGTATGCTGCATGTATGTCACGATTTATCAGCCAGTTACTGGCAATAAAGAACGCCACTAACGCCCCGAGCATGCCGCTCTCTATGGGAGCCTGCCGACGCAATGCCAACAGGGTAATAGCAGTAAAACAGGCTGCCCCAACAACCATGGCTGGCTGCGGGACAAGAAAGCCGCTAAAGAGCGGTAAGCCTGTATAACCTCCGGCAATATAGGGAATAACGTCCGTAAAGTGATAACGAAATAGCCACACTGCACCAGCCGCCTGCACGGCAAGAAATATGAAACGCAGTCGGCCGGCCGTAGAGAAAAGGCCACGTTCACGCATAATAGTAAACAGAAGCATATTCAGCGGAATCAGTATAACAAAGGCCTGATAGACCGGACTTAAGGCGGGTTCTATCTGTTCACCGGAGAGAAAGGTGCTGGAACTCCAGTAGAAAACAATCAACAGGAGCAGGGCCATAAAAGGACGACCGCGATGGAAATGTACGGCAACAAACATCCCCAGTGCAGTCAGAAGATAGGGGGATATCACCACCAGTTCCCGTTGCGCTGGAGTCAGACCATCTATATGGGGAATAAGAAACCAGGTTGCAATGAGGATTGCCACAGGCACAACAAATATCGGCACTCTTTTGATGACGGTGTAGAACAAACTGAAAATGCCCCCGATGGCAACAAGTAGTAATCTTTTGTTGGCTTACACTGTTAGCTTAAGAAATGTCAACGTTTTTACCATATGGCAACGCGGATGCCATCGAGGTAAAAAAATAGTGCCAATTTTACGACGTACCTGACTAAAACGATCTCTACTTGACCACAAAGCTGGCAATGTGACAGAGTAGTCTTTATTAAATCGGGATAAGGAACAGCAATGATCTATCTTTCGCTGATACAAAACATAGCCATCCTGACCGCCCTGACTTTTGTTCACAGCCTGATGTTCCGTCGTCTTAAAAGAGGCCGTTTTGTCTACCCGCTGCTTTCCGGCCTACTGTTCGGCTTCGTATGCATAATCGGCATGATGACCCCGGTTACCTATCAACCCGGCATTATCTTCGACGGTCGCAGCATCATTCTCAGCGTTGCCGGCCTCTTTGCCGGCCCATTAGCAGCTCTGGTCGCCGGCTCAATTGCTGCAGCCTACCGTTTATCACTGGGTGGAGTTGGCGCCTTACCGGGGGTTGGGGTCGTGATCGGCACCGCCGGCCTGGGTGTTGTCTGGCACTACCTGCGCCAGCGTTATCACTGGGCCATGGGTACGACCGCACTGCTTATATTCGGACTACTGGTACATCTTTTAATGTTCACAATCCTGTTCCTGACCCTGCCTGAAGCGGCGGCACACGGAGTTCTCAATAAAGTTGCCCTGCCTGTGCTCCTGCTCTACCCACCGGCTACCCTGCTGACGTGCATGCTTTTTATGATGATGGAACAATACGTTCGCGGCGAGGAGAGGATGCGCCTCTTCTTCGAACACCAACTGGTCGGGATGGCAATAACAACGCCTGAGAAAGGATGGGAGCAGGTAAATGATAAATTATGCCTGATGCTTGGCTATAACCGCGAAGAACTCGCGACTATGTCCTGGGCAGAACTCACACACCCGGAGGATTTGCCCCGGGATCTTGACAACTTCAATCGGATCCTGTCGGGTGAAATCAACGGGTACTCTATTGAAAAGCGCTTCATCCATAAAGATGGTTCGATTATCTATACTAACCTCTCTGTCGGCTGCGTCCGCCACTATAACGGCTCGGTTGACTATGTTCTGGCCCTTCTTGAGGACATATCCACACGCAAGCTGTTGCGGCTCAAGCATGAGGAAAATCAGCGCTTTTTACAGACCATCCTCGATTCAATCTCAGATTTTATTTTCTATAAAGACAGAAACGGCATCTACCTTGGTTGCAATAACGCCTATGCGTCACGCTACATTGGCCTGCCAAAGGACAGCATTATCGGCCACCCGGGCAGCGACTTCATACCCGATAAAAATCTCATTGAAAAGTACGAGGAATCAGATCTTCAGGCAATGGAAGCGAGCAGTCCCACAGTGGTTAAACCACTGATTACGCTCGCCAATGGCCAAAAGGCCCTGCTTGAAGTGGTAAAGACACCGTTTCATGACAGCGATGGTCATGTGGCAGGCGTTATCGGAGTTGCCCGTGATATCACCGAGCACAACCTTGCTCTTGAGGCGATCACCCGCGAGAAGGAGACGGCCCAGCGCTACCTTGACATCACCGGCGTCTTGATTTGCGCCCTTAACAGAGCGGGTGAAATCATCCTGATCAACAAAAAAGGCTCCCGGATTCTTGGGTACCGTGATGACGAACTTCTGGGACAAAACTGGTTTGATGTGTGCCTTCCCGAACCGGTCAGGAAAAAAGTGAAGGAGCTCTTTGCAGCCCAACTGGTAGGCGACATTATTCCGTTTGAGTTTTATGAAAACAGCGTCATAACCCGGAGCGGTGAAGAACGGCTCATTTTCTTTCACAATACGCTCCTGCATGATGAAGAGGGAGTTAGCGGTATACTGTTTTCCGGGGAAGACGTCACCGAACAGCGTCTGATGCAGGACGAACTCCTCAAGAATCAGAAACTTGAATCCCTCAGCGTTCTTGCCGGCGGCATTGCCCATGATTTCAACAACATCCTCACCGGAATAATGGGCAACATATCCTTTGCCCGCATGTCGCTAGCGACACCTGAAAAGGCCCAACACCTACTTGAAAATGCTGAGAAGGCCTCTTTGCGGGCCGCTTCTCTTGCGGCCCAACTACTAACATTTGCAAAGGGGGGGAAACCGATCAAGAAAAGAGTGTCCGTTGGTGCCCTTCTGGAGGAATCCCTCTCGCTCTCGCTGAGGGGAGCAAACGTGAAAGGAGTTCTTGAAATTCCGGAGTCACTGCACCCTGTCGAGGCGGACGAAGGGCAGTTAAGCCAGGTATTCAACAACCTTATAATCAATGCCTTGCAGGCGATGCCCGGAGGAGGTACTCTCACTATCAGGGCTGAAAACATTACTATTGGCGATCAGAACATTGCGTTGCTTCCGCCTGATGAGTACGTCAAACTGACCTTTACCGATCAGGGGTGCGGCATTCCGGAGGAAGACCAGAAGAAGATATTCGATCCCTATTTTACTACGAAGTCTGAAGGTTCGGGACTTGGGCTTGCTTCAACGCACTCTATTATCAGCAAGCACGACGGACGCATTGTTGTCAACTCGGTTGTCGGCAAAGGGACGACCTTCACTATCTACCTCCATTCACTTGGAGCGACTGATGCGGAGAAAAAACATATGCAGAATGATCCACTTGCCACAACGAGCCACGCAACAGGAGCCATACTGGT
The DNA here is from genome assembly GCA_028681335.1 of Desulfuromonadaceae bacterium. Lineage (GTDB taxonomy): Bacteria > Desulfobacterota > Desulfuromonadia > Geobacterales > Pseudopelobacteraceae > JACRCG01. Next base: position 51,837 of record JAQUIT010000010.1, read on the forward strand.
CCTTGATGATGAAGAGCTCGTACGTGACCTTGCCACGGATGTGCTGGAATATCTGGGATACCAGGTAAAGACCTGCATTACCGGCGAAGAGGCCATCACTATGTATAAAACCGCCAAGGAATCCGGCGAGCCGTTTTTCGCCGCCATCATGGATCTTACTATCCCCGGCGGCATGGGTGGAAGGGAGGCTGCACAGAAGATTCTTGATTACGACCCGTCCGCCTGCCTCATAGTTTCAAGCGGGTACTCTAACGATCCGGTAATAGCCGAATACCGCCACTATGGTTTCAGCGCCGCGATCACCAAACCTTACAAAGTAAACAATATCACAGAGGTCCTGACTGAACTGTCAAATCGTATATAGTTCGTGAGAGCAAAACTATCAGCACAAACAGGAGTTGGGTACCTCGCTCAACTCAACTCAATTTACATCCTCTCCTCCTAAACAACATCCCATACAGCTCACTCCCCAAACAGCATCAGGGCGACTGTTTGTCACCCTGCCCAGGATGCTCAGTTCAAGCAAACGCCTGACAAACTGCATTTATTGGGAAATACCTGCGCATCTTATCCCGAGTTTTAAATTTTAATTAAACACTTGAAAATGGCATACATTGGGTATAATAATAGTTTGCTATCAAAATAGTTATATACGCATATTATTATATTACTTGAGTTGTTGTGAGCAGGTTTGTGAGCTTTTGTCTTGTTACAAATGGATTCAATCTGCGAGCTGTCCGTCATCCAGTAAACCGTTAGAAGTCACGCGATATAAATTTCGTCACGCTTACCGCATCTTTACGGCTACACGTCGGAAAGATAATTAAAGTAACAGGAGGAAGTATGAAATCAGGTTTCATGTTGTTTTTGTCTGGGGTCGCTCTGTTTGCGGTTACCAGCCAAGGGATGGCGGCAGTCGACCATTCCGAGTTCGTCACCGGGCCGTTCAAGGATGGCCCCAGCGTAACCAAGGCCTGCTTGGAGTGCCACGACAAGCAGGCTTCGGATTTTATAAAAACGCCACACTGGAGATGGAAAGGGCCGACCAAGGGACATGTAAAAGGTTTTGAGAAGAGCAACAAGGAATTCGGCAAATCTAACATGCTCAACAACTTCTGTACTTCTGTGCAGGGCGGCCCCAACGGCATGGTGCATGAAGCCTGCGCCAAGTGCCATGCAGGATACGGTTGGACCACTACCAACTTCGACTTCAGCGACAAAACCAAGGTCGACTGCCTCATCTGCCATGCTCAGAAGGGAGACTATCTCCGAAAAAATGCCAAGGATATCGATGAATTCACCGATCTGGACGTAGCCGCCAAAAGCGTTGGCATGCCTACTCGTGGAAACTGCGGCACCTGCCACTTCAAGGGTGGCGGAGGAGATGCAGTCAAACACGGTGAACTTGACACAACTATGACTAACCCTGCCAAATCACTCGACGTTCACATGGGGTCCACGGCAACCGGCGGCCAAAACATGAGCTGCCAGGCCTGCCACAAGACCAAGGATCACCGGATATCCGGCGCCTCGACCATGATGGCAACGTATGACGGCCGCACCTTCTGCATTGATTGCCACAGCGGTAAACGAGCACCGCACCAGAAATCAAAGAACGGTGTGATCCTGAACCGCCACATCGCCACAGTAGCCTGCCAGACCTGCCACATTCCGACCTTTGCCAGAGGGCAGGCGGTCAGAATGAGCTGGGACTGGTCGTATACCGGTAAGAATGTTGAGCCTGAGAAAAAAGATGGCCTGGAAGTGTTCCGCAAGGCAGAGGGTGTCTTTACTTGGGGGAAAGACGTGGTTCCTACCTATGCTTGGTATAATGGACAGATAGACCGCTACATGGAAGGGCAAAAGATCAAGGATCCGAACGGTGTGGTGTACATCTCTCACCCGGTCGGCAGCGTCAAGGACAAAGGAGCCAAAATTTATCCTTTCAAGGTTTTCACCGGCAAGCAACCGATGGATTCCAAGTTCAAATACCTGAGCATCTACCAGCAGTACAAATCCCTCTGGGTGGACTATCAGTGGGACAAAGCGCTCAAGCTGGGTGCTGAAGGTTCCGGCCTCCCCTACAGCGGGAAGTTCCAGTTCGTAAAAACAGCCAACTTTATCCTGAATACCCACCAGATCGCCCCGAAAGAAGATGCTTTGGACTGCGGCCAATGTCATATGGGCGGTGACCGGATGGATTGGAAGGCGCTCGGCTACAAGGGTGATCCGATGAAGATTGGTGGTCGCTTCACTAAAACGCTTAGGAAAAAGGGGCAGAAGTAGTCCCCGGAAAATGCAATAAATAAAAAGGCCGCGGAGATAGCATCCGCGGCCTTTTTGCATCTACAACGAGGCCGTTAGCAAGCGAAGAGGATTCCAGCGCTGTGCGGCAAACTTACGGCAGCACCACCACCAGCACACCGCCAGCCAGCACAGTCAGATTGCAGACCGCCGAAACAGCGTGAAGCTTCGAAAATTCCTTTCTCAGCGGATCCTCTTTGCTGGTTGACTCAAAGGAACCGATCCGCTGCTTCAGCTCTGCAACGCGTGGTTCCAGGTAAAACGCCTGAAACGATGTCACCAGCAGCATGACTACCAGTACTATCACCGGCAGCTTGAGGCTGATCCCGCGGCCTGCCAGACGGCATACCAGCGCTATGACACCGCAGGCCAGCCCCCAGCGGAAATAACCTGGAAACATGTTGCCCACGATACGGGCTGCCGTGTCACGGCTCTCGGTTTTAAAAAGGATCGGGGTCAGCATCAGCGTAAAGATGGCGTTGCCACCGGCCCACAAACTGATTGCCAATCGGTACAGCATTTCAATGTACTGCATATTATATGTGCCTCCTTGAAGTCATAGCGACATACCTATAAGTGATCAGCGAAGATGATATTCTGCGAGGAACCAGAGCAGCAAGCGGGGGGGATTTGGCTGCAGATTTCAATGCCGTGAGGCATGTTTGGCTGAGTCCCAGCCTTTTTCAGCATTCGCAAGTTCCGTATAACGTACCACTTTATTACGACCTTCACGCTTGGCCCAGTACATCGCTTTATCGGCCCTCTCCAGTAAAGAGTAAGCGTCATCATCTTCAGGCAGCAGGCAGGCGACGCCAATACTTACCGTTACTTTCAATTCAGGGATCCGGTGCAGAGGGGTCTGTTCCACGGCCATACGAAGCCGTTCTGCAAGCTTGCACGATTCTTCCTCTGAGGTATGAGGCAACAGGATTACAAATTCCTCGCCACCATATCGGGCAAGAATATCCGTTTGGCGCAGGGCATCCACCAGCAACTGTGTCAGATGATGCAGGACCAGATCACCGACCTGATGCCCCCAGGTATCGTTGACCTGCTTGAATTTATCAATATCCACCATCAGAAGTGCCAGGTCGAGCCGATGCCGGCCGGCGCGCAGCACCTCTTCCAACAGCCTGCGATCAAGACAGCGGCGGTTGAATATCCCCAAGAGCGGATCAGTAATGGTCTCCTGTTCCAGAACATAGACCCGCTTCAGTTCCTGAGTGGTTCGGAAGGCCAACAGGCAGACCATCAACACAAAGACAGCACCAAAGAAGAAAATTGCCGCTACCAATATCTCAGGAGTTCTATATACCTTGCCGTACTTGAGGATGATAAAGCTCAGATATCCGAGGAAGAACAGCACAATCAGTCCACCAAGAAGATACCACCTGCTACGAGTGGTCCCCTGTGGCAACTCTTTTGTCAGGTTGCGGACGACAAAAAGCGAGCCTGTCAGCAGTCCAATAGCCAGCAACAACAGACCAAACATAATATCGGAGATATAGAGGCTGTTTTCCGGCAAAATGGTGCTTCCCGGGCAAAGGTTGCTTCCCAGATCAAGGGCGACCTGAATGGGAGTTACTGCCAGCGGCATGATATCTGCTCCGTAAACCTTGACTTGGTAGCTGTTTTACAAAAGAAAATAATTTATCACCTTGGATAAGCTGCCGTCAAAGTATTTTGACTTGTTTGTAGCGTTACAGAAGCATACCAATGGAAGAATTTTATCCATCTTTTTATCAGGATTGCATTTACCTGTTGAAAGAAAACCAGAGACGTGTGCCGTCAGGCTCACAATTTTCATCACAGTTTTTGCGTTGGCAGTCCGAATTTTACCCGGATTTCACGGGCACAACCATAACTTCTCACCACATAATCAGCTGTTTCGCAGATTACGGCACACTCCTCTGCAACAGCTCGCCTCGCATCCTCAACACCTTCCGTCTTGAGACGCTTGATATCTGCCGCCATCTTCTCGGTAACACCCTCAATGCGGTGAATCTCTGCCAAAAGGTTTTCGATAATATAATGGCCGGTTATTTCTATGCTGCCAGGGTCAACTTTATCCCCGACAAGCCACTGTTTGGCACGTGCCACAACTCCACTCATTCCCACCTCATCATTATTAACAATTCAAACCCGATTGATGTGCTGTTTTGCGATTCACAGAGCATCAATACTTGCCAGCCTCACCCTTCCAGACTCTTGTTCACCACTTCGAATACATCACTCGGCAGATTGGGTACGGACTGAATCCGCTGCAGCTGCTCCTTCATCAAGGCGCTGCGCCCCGGCTCAAAACGGCGCCAGGTTGTCAGCGGAGAGAGCAAACGGGCCGACACCTGCGGATTGACCGGAATCAACCGCAGCAGCTGATCGGCCAGAAAACGGTATCCCGCACCGCTCGGGTCGTGAAAGCGAGCCGGATTGCCCTGACTGAACGCCCCGACGAGTGAGCGAAAACGATTCGGATTGGTCAACTCAAAGGCCGGATGGGTGAGTAGCCTCTTGAGCTCGTCCAATGTTCCGGGGAGGCTGGACGTTGCCTGCAGCGAGAACCATTTATCGACCACCAGACGATCCCCCTGCCAGCGGCGGTAAAAATCATCCAGGACTTCCCCCCGTTCCGGAAAATCACAGGAGACGAGCGGCATCAGCGCACCGACTGTATCGGTCATATTATCAGCCCGTCGGTACTGTTCAAGGCAGAGTTCGATCTCGCTCCGTTCACCGTTGCTCACCAGATAGGCCAGACAGCGGTTAGCCAGACGTCTGACACCGGAGCGGCCATCATCAGGATCATATAAATTGCTACTCAAATTGTCGGCGCGTACCATCAACAATTCATCCTTGAAGAGTGCCGCAAGGGTCCGAATGACGAACTGGCGAGCCTCATGAATGGCGGTCGGATCAATCACCGGAACCAGTTCAGCAAGATACTTCTCAGAAGGCAGCGTCAGGGCTTCGGCCAGAAAAGCACGATCCGGGTGCCCACTGGTAAGTGTTAAGCGGAAAGCGGCGGCAAAAGCCGGATCAAGAGTCAACGCAGCCCCCTGCCCCCAATCTGCGGCCAACCGGAGAATAACCTGGGCCGCCATCTGCTGCCCGGCTTCCCAACGACAGAAGGGGTCAGATTCATGAGCGGTCAGCAGCGCCAACTGCTCGTGGCTGTAGGGGTAGTCGAGTTTGACCGGAGCAGAAAAACCGCGCAGCAGCGCCGGTGTCGGTTCCTGTTCCAGACAGGTGAAACAAAAGGACTCCTCGGCCTCACGCAGGTGGATGATGCGCGAAGTCTCTCCCTGCGAGACCTCACCGGCCAGCGTCAGCGGCAGTTGTTCCCCGTTGTTGCCAAGAAGCCCCAAAGCCAAGGGAATATGCAGCGGTTTTTTATCCGGTTGACCGGGTGTCGCCTGACAGCTCTGGCTGACCGTCAGCGTAAAGGTCTTTTCGGTGGCACTGAAAGTTCCTCTTGCAACGAGCTTCGGCGTACCGGCCTGGCTGTACCAGAGTGCAAACTGTTCAAGGTCTATTTCACCAACTTCGGCCATGGTCTGCACAAAGTCGTCAACCGTCACCGCCTGGCCGTCGAAGCGTTCAAAATAGCGGTCCATTGCGCGCCGGAACCGCTCTTTCCCCAGCATTGTATGCTGCATCCGCACCAACTCGGCCCCTTTATTGTAGACGGTAGCCGTGTAAAAATTATTGATCTCAATGTATGAATCGGGACGCACCGGATGAGCCATCGGGCCGCCATCCTCGGCAAACTGTGATGTCCTGAGACTCCTCACGTCTTCGATCCGCTTCACCCCGCGCGACTGCATATCGGCCGAAAATTCCTGATCGCGAAAGACGGTCAGCCCCTCTTTCAGCGAAAGTTGGAACCAGTCGCGACAGGTCACCCGGTTGCCGCTCCAGTTATGGAAATATTCGTGGGCAATCACCTCTTCGATGGCGTGGTAATCATCGTCGGTAGCAGTTGCCGGGCTGGCAAGGACATAGCAGGAGTTGAAGACATTGAGTCCCTTGTTCTCCATAGCCCCCATATTGAAATCATCCACCGCCACAATCATGTAGATATCCAGATCATATTCGCGGCCAAACACCTCTTCATCCCAGCGCATCGCCTTTTTCAGAGAACGCATGGCATGGTCACATTTGGTGCGGTCCCGCTCATGCACATAAATTCGCAGTGCCACTTCACGCCCTGAACAGGTGGTAAACACATCTTCGATACAGACCAGATCACCCGCGACGAGGGCGAACAGATAGCTCGGTTTTTTGAACGGATCATACCATGTGGCAAAATGGCGGCCATCCGGCAATTCACCACTCGCTTGAAGATTACCGTTGGAAAGCAGGATTGGGCAGCTCTGTTTGTCGGCAACGATCGTGGTGGTGAAGAGCGTCAGCACATCGGGACGGTCAGGATAATAGGTAATGGCCCGGAACCCCTCCGCCTCGCACTGGGTACAGAACATCCCATTCGATCGGTAAAGCCCCTCCAGAGAGGTGTTATCCTGCGGACGGAGCTCGGTTGTTATCTCCAGCGTGAATACGGGTGGTACAGCGTGGATCGTCAGCAGGTCAGCGGTAACGTTGTAGAGCCCCTTGTCGAGAGGGATGCCGTCCAGCTTCACCCCCAGCAGGACAAGTTGTTTGCCGTTCAGGGAGAGAGAACGACTAAGTCCTACAGAGTCACCCTCAGACCGAAAAGCCATATGGGCTGTCACTACCGTCACATCATCACCAAGTTCAAAACGAAGGGCGATGCTGTCGATCTGGTAAGCAGGAGGAGTATAAGCGTTGCGGTAAATAGTACTGTGAGTTGTTTCAGTCATTAAATTTTCCAATCCGCTAAAAAATAAGATTTCTGTTACCCCGTTAAAAGTACCGGAGCGGCAGTGCCGGTAAAAATATCACAAACTTCATCACTATATTCAATATTTTTATTGGTAAGCAGGACCCGATTCTGGTAACTGTTGTCGAAGGTCAAACAGTGTTAAGGAGAATTGCCGATGGATGAGACAATTACATTCTGGCTCGACAATAAAATATGTTCAGGGTTCAAGATCGCCGCAATCGGCAATCAGACCCTGGTATCGTACCGTGATAAATACTATGTTGTCATTGGCGGAGCGGCTAAGATGAATGGAGTCAGGCCGCTGCACTATTCCAAAACATCGATGCCACTGGTTTGGAAGAAAGCTATTAAGGGAATCCTGCCTGCAGAGTTGCCCCCTATCGATCATACTGATGATGAAAACCTGCCGGTAACTACTGCGCGTAAAAAGGAGCGTATTGCCATGCCTAAGACCATTACTTCTCTGCCGGAATCATCTGATGATCAGCTGCACGTGTCTAGACCGGCACCGGCCGTATCGAAAAAATCTGCAGCGTCAGAGACAAAGCCAGTCAAAATTACTCAGACGGTTATCGCAGCCACCTGCCCCTACTGCAGCCACAAACAGGATCTGCCGTTTGAAAAGGGTAAAAACGGCAAACCGTTCTTTGTTATGTGTGTCAGATGTTCTACGGAATTTGCCGTGCGTTTTGTGCCGGTCACGATGTATCAGGCACAGGTCGCTGCATTCAAATAAATCAGAGCCGTACATTTTCCAGGAGACGAAACAGATGAACAACAACGACATACTACGCCGACTGCGCTACGCGCTGGATATCAGCAATCCGACCATGATAGAGATTTTCCAGCTTTCCGGTTGCACCATTGAACAGTCCACATTGGTTAAGCTTCTGAAAAAAGAGGAGGAGGACGAATTCATCTCCTGCAGCAATCCGCTGATGTCGCTTTTTCTTGATGGCTTTATCGTACATAAGAGAGGAAGACGGGATTCACAGACAGAAGAGCCTCCAAAACCGGATGCATCGCTGAACAACAATGCCATTCTAAAAAAACTGCGCATCGCCCTTGACCTGAAAGAGGACGACATGCTTGCGACCATGAAACTGGCAGGAGTTTCGATTTCCAAATCCGAACTGAGCGCCCTGTTCAGGAATAAAGGGCACAAGCACTATAAGGAGTGCGGTGACCAGTTCCTCAGAAACTTCCTGCAGGGATTGACGGTCAAACACAGAGGCGTCGTTTTAAAGCAAAATGGCACAGAAGATTAATAAATGCGGGCATTCCAGTTGACACATCGCGTTATCTATATTATTCTGAACAACCCGTAAATTCTTATCAATTAAGGGTTTAGCGGTATCAAACAATTTCACTGCAAGGAAAATAACATGCGAAGCGATACCATAAAAAAAGGTTTGGAACGGACTCCGCACCGGGCGCTGCTGAAAGGGACAGGCGTTCCGCAAAGCCAAATGGATAAGCCGTTTATCGGCGTAGCAACCAGCTTTACCGACCTGATCCCCGGACATGTCGGCATGCGTGATCTGGAGCGTTTCATTGAAAAGGGTGTACACACCGGCGGCGGCCATTCTTTTTTCTTCGGCATTCCGGGTGTCTGCGACGGCATGGCCATGGGGCACAAGGGGATGCACTATTCACTCCCTACCCGTGAACTGATCGCCGATATGGTCGAATCAGTAGCGGAAGCGCATCGCCTCGACGGACTGGTACTACTGACCAACTGCGACAAGATCACCCCCGGCATGCTGATGGCAGCGGCACGCTTGAACATTCCCTGCATCGTCGTCACCGCAGGTCCGATGATGAGTGGTCGAGGCCAATCAAGCCGTAAATATTCATTTGTTTCAGATACGTTCGAAGCTATGGCCCGTTACAAGGCCGGCGTTATCAATGACAAGGAACTGCAGGTCTGTGAAGACAACGCCTGCCCCGGCATGGGCTCCTGCCAGGGTCTCTTCACCGCCAACACCATGGCTATCCTCACCGAAACCATGGGCATGAGTCTGCCGCGCTGTGGCACCGCGCTGGCCGTATCGGCCCTGAAACGCCGCATCGCCTTTGCTTCGGGCGAAAAAATTGTTGATCTGGTACTGAATGACGTCAAGCCGCGCGACATCATGACCCGGGAGGCATTCGAGAACGCCATTCGGGTTGACCTGGCGCTGGGAGGATCATCCAACACCGTGCTGCATCTGCTCGCTATTGCCCACGAAGCGGGTGTTGAACTGCCGCTGGAGCTTTTCGACGAACTGGGCAAAGATACGCCGCAACTGGCTTCAATGAATCCGGCCGGTGAACATTTTATGGAAGACCTCGACATCGCAGGCGGTGTCAGTGGTGTTTTAAAACAACTTGGCAGCAAAATTCATGATACGCCCACTCTGTTCGGCCTGACCACACATCAGCTGGCCGAGAGCATACAGAATGTGGACGAGGAGGTTATCCGCCCACTTGGGAATCCGATAAAGAAGGAAGGTGGCATTGCCATCCTTTCCGGCAATATCGCTCCCAAAGGGGCCGTCGTCAAGCAGTCCGGCGTTTCCGCACCCATGATGAACTTCGAGGGTGTAGCCCGCTGTTTTGATGCCGAAGAACTGGCGATGGCTGCCATCATGGAAGGCAAGATAACTTCCGGTGATGTTGTCGTCATCCGCTACGAGGGGCCGAAGGGGGGCCCCGGCATGCGCGAAATGCTGGCACCAACAGCAGCCATCATGGGCATGGGCCTTGGAGACAGCGTGGCACTGATCACCGACGGACGCTTTTCAGGCGGCACGCGCGGCCCCTGTATCGGCCACATCTCACCGGAAGCGGCAGAAGGCGGGCCGATCGCTCTGGTGAAGGATGGCGACAGAATCCTGCTCGACATCCCGAACCGGCGCCTGGAACTGCTGGTAGATGATGCGACGCTTGCACTCCGCCGGGCTGAATGGAAAGCTCCGGAACCGAAGATCAAGGGTGGCTGGCTGGCACGTTACGCCAAGGTTGTCACGTCGGCTCACACCGGAGCAATAACAACAGCAGATTAGTACGTTAGAAGTTTTTTTGTACTTTTTTTACTAAAATACTTTGTACCGCACTTATCCCGTTAATCGGGAATACATAGATTAGTTTTTCCACCTCTCATCAAGAGGTGAAATTCAGTTTTCAGAGGTAAATATGAAAATGAACGGCGCACGAATAATGCTGGAGTGTCTCAAAAAGGAAGGGGTCGATACAATCTTCGGCTATCCTGGCGGCACAGTCATCAATATCTATGACGAGCTCTTCAGCTTCAAAGAAATCCGTCACATCCTGCCACGCCACGAACAGGCCGGCACTCATGCCGCCGATGGCTATGCACGCGCCACCGGCCGGGTAGGAGTCTGCCTTGCTACATCAGGCCCTGGCGCAACTAACACGATTACCGGTATCGCCACTGCCTATATGGATTCGATTCCAATGGTGATTATCACCGGACAGGTGCCGACTCCGTTGATCGGCAACGACGCCTTTCAGGAAGTCGATATCATCGGCATCACCCGTCCCTGCACCAAGCACAGCTTTCTGGTGAGGGATGTTAAAGATCTTGCCATGATCATGAAAAAGGCCTTCTATATCGCCCGCAGCGGACGTCCCGGCCCTGTGCTGGTTGACCTCCCCAAGGACGTACAGATGGCTCAGACTGAGTTCATCTATCCCGAAACGGTAGAGATTCGCAGCTACAAACCTAATCTGGAAGGGCATCCACGCCAGGTTGAAAAAGCCATGGCCATGGCTCTGGACGCACGCCGACCGGTCATGTACGTTGGCGGCGGGGCTGTTCTCGGCAATGCTTCGGACGAGTTGACGACATTGGCCCGCAAGCTGACAATCCCTGTGACAACAACCCTTATGGGGCTGGGCGCTTTTCCCGAGAATGATATCCATTCACTGGGTATGCTGGGCATGCACGGCGCCTACTGCGCCAACATGGCAATGACCAACTCGGATCTGATCATCGCTGTCGGGGCACGTTTTGATGACCGGGTAACCGGCAAGCTGGGCACCTTTGCACCACATGCCAAGATTATCCATATCGATGTGGATCCAACCTCCATCAAAAAGAATGTTCGCGTTGACCTGCCGATCGTCGGCGATGTCAAAGATGTTCTGACCAAGATGATCAAACAGGCTGACAAACTTAAAGACAAGGTCGCCGAGTTCAAGGCTGCGCTTGCACCATGGCATGAGGATATAGCCGGTTGGAAGGAAAAGCACCCCATCGGCTACAAGGAGAGCAGCACCATCATCAAACCACAGTTTGTCATTCAGAAACTGCGTGAACTATCTGATGAAGATGCCATTATCTCCACTGATGTCGGCCAACACCAGATGTGGACGGCTCAGTTTTTTCAGTTCAACAAACCACGCACCCTGTTGACGTCCGGTGGTCTCGGCACTATGGGATTCGGTCTCCCGTCGGCCATGGGTGCCCAGGCGGCCTTTCCCGACCGACAGGTCATCACCATCTGCGGAGATGGCGGCGTCCAGATGAACATCCAGGAGATGGCTACATTAGTGCAGAACAGACTGCCGGTGAAGATCGTGATCCTCAACAACAACTTCCTCGGCATGGTGCGCCAATGGCAGGAGCTGTTCTTTGACAAGCGCTACTCAAGCACCTGCATGGAACTGCCGATAGACTTCGTTAAACTGGCGGACGCTTACGGAGCCAAGGGTTTCAGCACAGCAAAGCCCTCCGACGTGGAAAAAATCATCAAGCAGGGCTTTGAGGAAAAAGGTCCGGTGATCATGGAATTCAAGATTGCCCGTGAAGAAAAAGTTCTGCCGATGGTACCGGCCGGTGCAGCGCTGAATGAAATGGTATTGAACGCATAAACCGATTATTTGAAATCCTGGAGGATTCTTCCATGCAACATACAATTTCCGTACTGGTAGAAAATGAATTCGGCGTACTGTCACGTGTGGCAGGCCTGTTTTCAGGTCGCGGCTTTAATATTGATTCTCTGTCAGTAGCGCCTGCGAATGAAGAAGGACTATCACGCATGACAATCGTCACCCGTGGCGATGAGCAGATATTGGAGCAGATCAACAAGCAACTCAACAAGTTGATCGACATTATCAAAGTCATAGACTTCACTGATGGCAGCGGCATAGAGCGCGAATTGGCGCTCATAAAGGTGACGGCTGAGGATGAGAGCCGGGCTGAGGTCCTGCGTATTGTAGACATCTTCCGGACCAAGATTATTGATGTAACCCCCAAGTCATACACCATCGAGGCAACCGGCAATCCGGCTAAAATCGATGCAATTCTCGACCTCCTCAGACCGCTCGGCCTGAAGGAGGTGGTTCGTACCGGGGCGGTGGCCATCGGTCGCGGGGCCAAGGGATGGAAAGGGTAGTCGATCAACGCGTTATCTGTACTGTCTGATCAGCCGCCCGGAAACGGGCGGTTTTTTTTCTTTACAGCAGGAAGGGGCGTCCCCTGCTAACGGGGGCAAAACAGCTATTTACGTTGACAGCAGCAGTTGAATGTAGTATCAATTTCGTTCGTTTTGAGTATCCATATCAACTGGATACGTACGGAGAAGAAACTGTTTTTGCAATACACTATGCCTTACTAATAGCTAGACCGGTTTGCCGGATAAAAATTTATGGAGGATGTATCAGAATGAATGTTTATTACGATCGCGATTGTGATCTCTCATTGATCAAAGCTAAAAAAGTTACTATCGTCGGCTACGGTTCCCAGGGCCATGCCCATGCCTGCAACCTTATGGATTCTGGAGTTGATGTAACCGTTGCACTTCGCGAAGGGTCAACCTCCGCCATTAAAGCAAAGAACGCAGGCCTCAAAGTGGCATCGGTTGCCGATGCTGTTGCTTCTGCTGATCTGGTAATGATCCTGACACCTGACGAGTTTCAGTCAACCCTCTACCGCGACGAGATCGCTCCAAAGCTCAAGCAGGGAGCAGTGCTTGCTTTTGCCCACGGCTTTGCTATCCACTACAACCAAGTTGTGCCGCGCGCCGACCTTGACGTCATTATGATTGCGCCCAAGGCACCAGGTCACACCGTTCGCTCCGAGTTTGTCAGAGGCGGCGGAATTCCAGACCTGATTGCTGTTTTCCAGAACGCATCAGGCAAAGCCCGTGAAGTTGCCCTCTCCTACGCCAGCGCTATCGGCGGCGGTCGTACCGGCATCATAGAAACGACCTTCAAGGACGAAACAGAAACCGACCTGTTCGGCGAGCAGGCTGTCCTCTGTGGCGGTGCCGTGGAACTGGTGAAGGCCGGCTTCGAAACATTGGTTGAGGGCGGCTACGCCCCGGAAATGGCCTATTTCGAGTGTCTGCACGAACTCAAGTTGATTGTAGACCTGATGTATGAAGGCGGCATCGCCAACATGAACTACTCGATCTCCAACAATGCTGAATATGGCGAGTATGTCACCGGTCCGCAGGTAATTAACGAGCAGAGCCGTGCTGCCATGAAAGAATGCCTGGACAATATCCAGAATGGTAACTACGCCAAGCGCTTCATCCTCGAAGGTGCATCGAACTATCCGGAGATGACGGCACGTCGTCGCCTCAATGCTGCCCATCCAATCGAGGTAGTCGGCGAACAACTGCGAAGCATGATGCCGTGGATCAAAAAGATCGTTGACAAGACTAAAAACTAATCCCACTACGCGAATCCAGACACCCCTCATCCATCAGGAGAGGGGTGTCTTCGCATTCAGGCAGGTTTATGAATAATTCATCGCCATTTGCCCGAGAAGGGTATCCGTATATTGCTTATTCCGTGGGAGTAACAGCACTGGTTGCCGTTGCTGCCGTAAGAATTGCATCATTCATGTATATTCCGGCTGCACTTTCTCTGTTGTTAACTTTTTTTGTTCTCTATTTTTTCCGCAATCCGGAGAGAACAACTCCTGCCGACACTGCTGCAGTGATAGCTCCGGCAGACGGAACCGTTATTGTTGCCGAAGAGGTACCCGAGACTCCACTTGGCGCTCCGGCTCTCAAGATCAGCATCTTCATGTCCGTCTTTAATGTGCATGTCAATCGCGTCCCCTTTGATGGCAAGGTTCTTGACACCTTCCACCATAGTGGGAAGTTTTTTGATGCTCGCGATGGGCGCGCCTCCTGTGAAAACGAGCGTAACGGAATTGTACTGGAAATTTCCGGTGGCGTCAGAATCGCTTTTGTTCAGATTGCCGGCCTGGTAGCACGCCGGATCATCAGCTATCCAATGATAGGAGACCTGCTGGTACGCGGCGAACGATACGGATTAATTCGCTTTGGATCGCGGGTTGACGTTTATCTGCCTCTGGGAACAGAGCCTCTGGTAAAGTTGGGTGACAAGACGGTGGCCGGTGAAACCGTGCTGGCCAGAATCGCCTGACCAAGGATACGACCACATGAGTGATGAAATTGTGTCAGCAGAAAGCGTAAAAAAAGACAACATAAAACGGGGGATCTACATTCTTCCCAATCTGATTACAGCGGCAAGTTTGTTTGCTGGTTTTTACAGTATGGTAGCCACTCTCAACAAAGACTACAATACCGCTGCGATCGGGATTTTTATCTCTGCTATATGCGATGGACTTGATGGCAAAGTAGCCCGTTTGACCGGCTCCAGCAGCAAGTTCGGTGTCGAATTTGATTCACTGGCAGATCTGGTTGCTTTTGGGGTTACCCCGGCATTTCTCATGTACGCCTGGGCGCTTAGACCATTTGGCAGACTTGGCTGGGTAGCTGCATTCCTGTTTCTTGTCTGTGCTGCGCTGCGCCTCGCCCGTTTCAACGTTCAAGTTGACACCGTCGAGAGCAAGCGTTTTATCGGTCTCCCTACGCCTGCTTCTGCCTGCATGGTTGCCGCAACAGTAATGCTCTTCTACCATTTTGATTGGCCAAGTTCATTTAGAAAGCTTGCAATCCTTGCTCTTATCTATCTGCTGGCTTTTCTGAACGTTTCCAACTTCAAGTACAATTCATTCAAAGACCCTGCCTTTATAAAACGGCAGCCATTCGGCATGTTGCTACTTGCGGTGGTATTACTGATAGTTGTGGTCGCCGAACCGGTGGTCATGACATTCAGCGTTCTGTTGCTGTATATTCTTTCAGGGCCGGTTGGTCATATTATTACCTGGCCGAGACGGCGCAGGTTAGAGAAGGCGGTACACAAAGGACGTGAGGGCTTTATTAAAGAAGGTGACGCATAGGCCGGACGTTTAAAACCAAGGCAGCCCCCATAATCAATCGATATCATAATGTACTGCCGTGATCCCGGCTTCTGTAATAGTCAAAACGGCGTAACTGCGATGGGGGCCGGCATTTGAAAGTGCACCGGGGTTAACAAAAAGCAGGCCTGAATAATCTTTAGCAAATCCCTGATGAGTATGGCCAAAAAGAACCGCATCTACATTGACCTCCTGCGCTCTTTGGTACAAACTTGCCAAACCTGACTTCACGCGATAGGCATCCCCGTGAGTCAACAAAAACCGTTTCCCCTTACACTCCCACACAAGTTCACGCGGGGCACCAGAACCCGGATCACAATTGCCGGCGACATTGATTACAGGGACATCGAGCACTTCTCGCAACAAGTCAGCATCTGCACTACCGTCCCCTAGATGTATGACAGCTTCAACCGGTTCAGAACAAGTGTGGGCCTTAAAGGCACAGCTTGTGTTGCCGTGCGTATCTGACATAACGAGAATTTTCATCTTTTAACTGTAGCAGATGAGCCACTTTCATTAAAGTCAAAAACTTTACAAGGTGCCAGTATATGTCAAAAAAAACCGTCCTAATAGCTGCAGCCATATTCATTTCCCTCACAATTCTGTTTACAATTTCCATGAAGATTGCCGGAACAATTTTCGGCACCGGCAATGCAAACCTGTCAAACAAGGTTGGGGTCGGCCTGATAGAAGTAAAAGGGATGATTCTTGACTCTAAGGAGACTGTCCGACAGTTGCGCTACTTCATGAAGCAGGACTCTGTCAAGGCGGTCGTGCTTCGTGTTGACTCACCTGGCGGGATTGTTGCTCCCTCGCAGGAGATCTACGCTGAGGTCAAAAAGTTTGCCGCAAAAAAGAAGATTATAGTTTCTATGGGCAGCCTCGCAGCCTCAGGTGGATACTATATTTCTGCACCTGCAACGATGATTTATGCAAATCCAGGCACCATTACGGCCAGTATCGGTGTTATTCTCAAACTATCAAACATAGAATCGCTGATGGATAAAATCGGCATCAAGTCATATACGTTGAAAACAGGTAAATACAAGGATTCAGGATCGCCTCTGCGCCAGTTTTCTGCTGAAGATCGCGCCATGTTGCAGTCGGTAATTGACAATACCCACCAACAGTTTGTCAAAGCGGTTGCGGAAGGGCGCAAATTACCGATTGAAGATGTACGCAAGATTGCTGACGGGAGAATTCTGTCGGGAGAACAGGCAATGGCATACAAACTGGTAGATCGCCTGGGGACCTTGCAGGATGCGATCGAAGAGGCCGGGAGACTGGCCGGCATCACGGGTGAACCGGAACTACTATTGCCCCCCAAAAAGAAAATAGATTATATGGATCTTCTGGCTGAGGGGGCTGAGGGGGCGTTCAACGGGCCTCTGGGGCGCGCGACAGGTGGGATGAGCATGGTGTATGGGGCCGAGTAGGGGCGGACAGCGTCCGCCCCTGGCGGTTATTTTCTTTTTTGCAACCTTGCATGGGCGTTGAGCAGAATTTTTTCCGTAGTCGCCCAGTCGATACAGGCATCGGTGATTGAAACACCGTATTTCAGCTGGCTGATATCAGCCGGAATCTTCTGGTTGCCGGCTTCAAGGTTACTTTCGATCATGACTCCGGAAATAGAATCATTTCCGGCGAGCATCTGATCCACGACGCACTCCAGAACTTCCGGCTGCTTCTGATAATCCTTATTTGAGTTACCATGACTGCAGTCAACCATTATGGTTGGAAGCAAGCCGTTTTTATTGAGCTGTTCCTCGGTATGGGTAATATCCTCGGGATGGTAGTTCACCCTTTTAGAACCACCGCGCAGGACAATATGCACGTCTGGATTGCCGCTTGTCTGGATAATGGAAGTCCGCCCCTCACGGTTGATACCGAGGAAGCTGTGCTGGTGCTGCGCTGCCTTCATTGCATCAATGGCAATCTGTAGATTGCCGTCGGTACCGTTTTTGAAACCGACGGGGAAAGACAGTCCGCTGGACATTTCACGATGGGTCTGGGATTCTGTCGTACGCGCGCCAATGGCCCCCCAGCTGATGAGATCCGCAACATATTCCGGAGTAATCGGATCAAGCATCTCGTTAGCTACCGGCACTCCTAATGACGTCATCTGACTGAGCAGTCCACGGGCAATGCCAAGACCTTTTGAAATAAGGTGGGTGCCGTTCATGTCAGGGTCATTGATCAGTCCCTTCCAGCCAACGGTCGTGCGTGGTTTTTCAAAGTAAACCCGCATGATCAGAAGAAGTTGATCATCCACCCTGCGAGAAAGCTCTGCCAATTTTCCGGCATATTCCAGGGCAGCCTCTGTGTCGTGAATCGAACAGGGACCGACGACGACAATCAGCCGATTGTCCCGACGCTGGATAATCTCTTTTATCTGTTCTCTGCTTCTGCTGACAAAGGTACGGTCTTTTTCCGACAACGGAAAAACCTGGCGGAGGTCTGCAGGCGCTATTATCGGGGTGATCCCGGTTATTTTAAGATTATTGGTCTTGATCACGTAATCAGTTCTCCCTTGCAGTAAATAAATGATGTTATAGTGTTTAATGTATCATGTTGTCAATGCTTCTCTGTATGAATTGCTCATTAAATCAGCAGGTTAAATTTCACGAAACAATTGTTGCGGAGGGCCTGAATGAAGCGTGCGGTATTTCTGGATCGTGACGGTACCATCAATATAGAAAAAGAGTACCTGTACCAAGCAGCTGAGTTCGAATTCATTCCGGGGGCACCGGAAGCGATCAGATTACTCAACCAGGCGGGAATCACTGTTGTGGTCGTAACGAATCAGTCCGGCGTCGCACGTGGTTATTACACGGAAGAGGACGTTCATAATCTGCATCGCCATATTGCTTCTGAGCTTGCACGATCCGGAGCCCATGTTGATGAGTGGCTTTACTGCCCGCACCACCCGGATGGACGCGGCAGCTATGCGCTCCCGTGCAAGTGCCGTAAACCGCTCCCTGGAATGTTGTATGAAGCCGCCGCTCGCCATGGCATACATCTGGAGGATTCAACCATGATTGGTGACAAACTGGCCGATATTGAGGCGGGACAGGCGGCGGGATGCAACACTATCCTCGTCTGTACCGGATACGGGGCGAATGAGAAGCAACATGCCGGTCCCGAAACGGTTGTCTGCGACGATTTACTCTCAGCGGTAAAATACCTGCTGAAATCATCAAACTGATTTGACACCGATTGAGCTAACATGCTACCTAACGCTGATATAAAACTATCGAGGTATATCACTATGTCACACGGCATTAAAAAAGGAATTATTCTGGCAGGTGGTTCCGGCAGCCGACTTTTCCCGCTGACGCTGGTCGCCAGCAAGCAACTCCAGCCGGTGTACGACAAACCGATGATCTACTATCCGCTGGCAACGCTAATGACCGCCGGAATCAAGGACATACTGCTGATTTCAACACCACACGACACACCCCGTTTTGAGGCTCTTCTGGGAGACGGTTCACGCTGGGGAATCACTATCTCATACAAGGTACAACCGGAACCGAAAGGAATTGCCCAGGCGTTTCTGGTTGGCGAGGATTTTATAGACAACCAGCCGGTCTGCCTGATTCTTGGGGACAATATATTCTATGGGAAAATGAATCTGGATAGGATCGTCTCCGAGTTCACAACAGGAGCACGGGTTTTTGGCTATCAGGTCAACGATCCGGAACGCTACGGAGTTGTTGCCTTCGACCCTGACGGTAAAGTCCTCAGCATCGAAGAAAAGCCGCAACAGCCCAAATCCCATTTTGCCGTACCCGGGCTTTATCTGTACGATAGCACTATCGTTGCGGTGGCTAAATCCATAAAACCATCACTTCGTGGCGAGCTTGAGATTACCGATATAAATCTCGACTATCTACGGCGTGGCGAATTGCTGGTCGAGCGTCTGGGCCGCGGCATCGCCTGGCTTGATACCGGCACGCACAAGAGCTTGCTCGAGGCCAGCAACTTCATAGAAACGATTGAGTCACGACAGGGTCTGAAGATAGCCTGCCTTGAAGAAATAGCGCTGCGTCGTCACTTTATCGATTGTCAGCAGATGAAAGATGTTATTGAAGCCACCCCTAACTCCTCGTACAAGCAATATCTCCAACGGGTCTATGATGAAGCCGAATTGTGCGGGCTTCAGTAAAACGAGAGCGTGACATACCACATGGAATTTATAAAAAAATATATGTATCCGCTTTTGACAGGCATCGGGATTCTTGTTGCTCTGCTGTTTTTTTCGCTGAATGTCCCGCGCAACAGAGAGGCAAATATCATCGAGCGTTCTGTTCTCGGCATAACATCACCACTCCTCCTGCCTGTTTCCATGGCAAGCACCTTTGTTGAAGACATCTGGGACAACTATATTCAGCTGGTGGACACCAACAGAGAAAATCTGCGACTACGCGAAGATATCCGCAAACTTAATCAGCGTGTCTTGGAAGAAAATGAAGCGCTACTCGCCAATCAGCGCCTTGAAAAGCTGCTTGATATTAAAAAAAGCGTCCAAGCCCCTACAATTGCAGCCACTATTATTGGTGAAGATGTCACCTCCTGGTTCAGGACACTGGTAATTAACCGTGGCAGTTCCAGCGGCATTCGTGAGGGAATGGCGGTAATTTCAGCCGATGGCGTTGTCGGACAGACGGTAAAAGTTTCCCCGTCAACCTCACGCGTTCTCTTGCTGACAGACCACACAAGCGGTATTGCTGCGACAATTCAACGATCCCGGGCCAGAGGTGTCGTAAAAGGCAAAGGTGAAATGCTCTGCACGCTCGAATTCACAACTCGTGAGGAGGACGTGAAGGTTGGCGATATGGTGATAACGTCAGGAATCGGAGGCGTTTTCCTGAAAGGGCATATAATTGGCGAGGTGACCATGGTCAAACGCGGGGAATACGGTATTTTCCAAAGCGTATCCATCAGGCCGACGGTCAACATTTCACATTTGGAAGAAGTTCTGGTAGTACAGCGAGGTGGGTATGAGTAGGCGCGCGACCCTGCTGTTATTTAGTCTCGTCATTGCATCAATTATAATCCAGGTGTCATTACTTCCAGTATTTATACGTCCACCTTTCAAACCGGACCTGTTACTCATCATCATGGTGTTTGTCTCGCTGCGCGAATCATTCGAGGTCGGTGCTCCCGTGGCCTGGCTGCTCGGCCTGCTTAACGATGTCTATAGTGGCCTGTACCTTGGATTGGATGCTGCCACCTTCTTGATTCTGTTTCTCATTATCAAAAGCGTATCAGACCGCTTGTATGCCGACAGTGCCATCCTTTTCGTGCTTACCGTTGCCGGCGTCTCCCTGGTAGGATTGACGATCAACCTTTTGCTGATTCTAATGTTAACCGAGTCACCAGGAATAGCTTATTCGATGTTTTCAGACATATTCCCCAGGCTTTTGGTAAATGCTTTCATTGCATCAATAGTTTCTGCTTTCCCTGGGTTTGACTGTCAAGTGGAAGTATCATGAAAGAGCGCCGCTTCGTCAGGGAATTACTGGAATCCAAACAACGGATACTGGTGCTTTCGTTTGTGGTCGGGGTCGTTTTCCTGTTTCTGGTCATACGCTTATGGCATCTGCAGATACTACAGACAGAAAATTATCAGGCTATGTCAGAAAACAACCGCCTTCGCTTCGTGCCGGTGGCTGCTTCACGCGGCACCATAATGGACCGCACCGGCAAGATTCTGGTCAACAACCGCCCCTCGTTCAGCCTTGCTATTATTCCACAGGAAGTTAAGGATAAAGAGGCACTTCTCACCCTGCTCTCGGAATTGCTTGGCCTTGATAGGGCTGACATGGCCGGCAGATGGGAAAAAAGTATGGGGCGGGCCAAATACTACCCGATTGTTCTGGCCTCCAACCTTACCCGTGACCACGTTGAGATTGTTGAAGAGAACCGTCTCCGGCTGCCTGGCGTTGAAATAGAGATGAAACCGGTACGAGAATATAGTGGCGGAGAGCTTGCTGCCCACCTCCTCGGCTATATCGGAGAAGTCTCCGAAAAAGAGCTGGACTCCGAAGATTTTGAAGCTTACAACCCTGGCGATTACATCGGCAAGAACGGCATAGAGCGCGCATTGGAAGGCGACCTCCATGGCAACGATGGCGGGCGACAGCTTGAAGTTGATGCCCGTGGGCGGGTTTTGCGTACAGTATCAGAGAGTTATCCAACTGTCGGCAGCAGCGTTATGCTAACAATCGACGCTTCACTCCAAAAGCAGGCAGAACTTGCTTTTGGTGATCAAGCTGGAGCAGCAGTTGTCATCGACGTAAACAGCGGGGAGATTCTCGCCTTCGTCAGCAACCCCGGGTTTGATCCTTCCCTTTTTAGTGGAAGACTGCCTGCTGATATTTGGCAGGGGTATCTTAATGACGTGCGTCATCCCTTGGAAAACAAGGCACTCAGCGGACAATATCCACCCGGCTCTACCTTTAAAATGATTACCGCCCTGGCTGGCTTACAAAACAACTTAATAAACGACTCCACTACTGTTAATTGCAACGGCAGCCACAAACTCGGGACATCCACGTTCAAATGCTGGAACAAGAAGGGACACGGAGTGACAAATCTTCGTAAATCCCTACGGGAATCGTGCGATGTGTTCTATTACGAACTGGGCGAGAAACTGGGGGTGGATAAAATTGCCGCGGCCGCTCAAGCTTTTAAGCTTGGGACCCCTCTCGGAGTTGAGCTGTTGAATGAGCGGAGCGGACTCATCCCGACAGCTGAATGGAAGCAAAAACGCTTCGGCAAACGGTGGTATCGTGGAGAGACCCTCCCGGTAGCAATCGGACAGGGTGCTGTTCTCTTGACTCCGATTCAGTTGGCTTCAATGACGGCAACCATTGCCAACGAAGGCACCATCTATCGTCCCCATCTTGTGAAACGAATCGTTGATGCTGACGGCAGGACTCTGAGGGAAACGAAAACCGAAATTATCGGCACCGCTTCTTTTTCCAAAGAATCATTCCGGCTGGTCAAGCAGGGGATGCTGGCCGTTGTGAATGAACCGGGTGGCACCGGTTCCATGGCAAGATTGTATGACGTTAAAGTAGCAGGGAAAACTGGCACATCGCAGGTAGTCAAACTGCGTGACAGCAAGCAGGGCATACCCTACCAATACCGTGATCATGCCCTTTTTGTAGCATTTGCCCCCTTTGACAATCCTGAAATAGCTGTGGCAGTAGTCATCGAACATGGAGAGCATGGCGGAGCTGCCGCCGCTCCCATCGCAGGCAGAATACTGAGAACATATTTTGACGGTAAAAAACCACCACGCAAGGAACCATCAGAAACGGCAAAAGAAGAGTCCGGAGATGAAGACACAGTGACCGTAACAGATGAAAAAGAAATGCCGGCTGTCGTGAAAGAGGTTCGCCCCCCGGGGGATGCCGTCCATGATTGATCGCCGCCTCTTAACCAACATTGACTGGGTTCTTTCCGGACTGGTTGTAACAATCTGCCTGCTCGGCATATTGAACATCTACAGCGCAACAACCCCCTACAAAATCGTCGGGACTGCCTACTTTATCAAACAGTTTTACTGGATGCTGTTGGGAATGAGTATTTCACTGGCCGTCTGCAGCGTCGACTATCATATCCTTGAAGACCTGTCCTACTGGCTTTACGGACTATTATTGTTTCTGCTGCTGGCGGTACTTGCTGTCGGCAGGCAGTCTATGGGTGCTACCCGCTGGCTGGACCTCGGCCTTTTTACCATTCAACCATCAGAACTGATGAAGCTTGTCATCATCGTAGCCTTTGCCCGTTTTTTCAATAACTTTCAATCCGTCGGCGGCCTGACGATCAAGGAAGTACTCCTTCCTTTGGGACTTCTGGCTCTTCCGGCGGCGTTGATCATGAAACAACCGGATTTGGGAACCGCCACCCTGGTCATGCTGATCGCTCTATCCATGGTGATCTATGTTGGCTTGCGCTGGTCGACAATAATCACCTTCACCTGCATTACGATCCCTATGGCCTGGATCGGCTGGGCTTTCATGCTGCGCCCGTATCAGAAAAACAGGGTCCTGGATTTTCTTGACCCGGAACGTTCACGGCTCGGGAGCGGCTATCACATCATTCAGAGTAAAATTGCTGTCGGTTCCGGCGGCTTCGCCGGCAAGGGTTTTGTCAAGGGTACCCAGTCTCAGCTCCGCTTTCTCCCTGAGCAACACACCGATTTTGCCTTCTCCGTCTTTGCCGAAGAGTGGGGCTTTATCGGCTGCCTGGTGTTGATCATCCTTTACCTTTCACTGGTGCTGTGGGGACTCAACATAGCCCGCCGCTGCAACGACCGTTTCGGCGGACTGCTTGCAGTTGGAGTCACCGCCATGCTCTTCTGGCATATTGTTATCAATATCGGCATGGTAATCGGACTATTCCCGGTGGTCGGTGTCCCGCTGCCGTTTTTTTCCTACGGAGGGACATCCATGATCACCTCCATGGTTGGAATCGGCCTGCTGCAGAATATCAGTATGAGACGGTTTATGTTTTGATCGGAGAGTTAAAAGCCCCGCCTGCAAATTTGCAGGCGGGGCTTTTAATTATACAAACATAAACGTCGTCGGCCTACCCTTTCCCCATCAGCCCCCGAATCGCCGCCGGCAGATCTGACGGCAAAATCACCAGCTTGGCATTTGGCGACGTCGCAATCTTTTGCAACGTATTTATGTAGCGATCACCCAGCAAGAAGACGGCCGGCAGATCATTATCCTTGATCGCCTCACTGATATCGCCAATCGCCTTGGCAGACGCTTCAGCCAGCCGGATCTGAGCTTCCGCTTCGCGTTTTGCCGCCTCAAGCCTCCCCTCAGCTTCGCGGATGGTGGCTTCGCGCTTCCCTTCCGCTTCCAGTATGGTGGCCTGCTTGAAACGGTCGGCACTTGCCTGCTGCTCCATCGCCTTCTGCATCGATTCTGACGGCTTGATGTCCTGGATTTCTACCGATTGTACATAGATGCCCCACGCGGCAACTTCCTTGGAGATGTTTTCCTGAAGGCGGGCCTTGATATGCTCCCTTTCAGAGAGGGCCCGGTTGAGGTCCATCTGGCCGATGATCGCCCTCAGCGACGTCATGACCAGGTTCTGGATAGCATATTCGTAGTTCTGGATTTCATATACGGCGCGGGTCGGGTCGGTAACCTTGATAAACGCAATCGCATTCGTGATAATGACGGCATTATCCTTTGTAATAACCTCCTGAGCGCCGATCGAGAGGACATCACCCTTGGTCGAAACACGGTAGGCAACGATGTCAATATAGGGAAAAATGAAATTGAGACCCGGCTTGAGCGTGACATGGTATTTGCCAAGTCGCTCCACAACCCACTCCTGCCCCTGCGGAACTGTCTTTACCCCGGCAAACAGGGTTGCTGCCACCAGAACCAAAAGAACTACAAAAACAATAATACCCGGCATGTTTTTTCCCTCCCGCTTAGATTATTTCTACTTTGAGTATCTGCCCTTCAATATCAGCAACCCTGACCCGGTCACCGACATGGAGTATTTCACTGGAATAGCAACTCCACTCATCGGCGCCAAGAACTGAAATCCGGAACTTGACGATCCCCCGGCCATAGCTGTCTTCGGTACCACGGATAATGATGCCGGATTCTCCGACAATTCCCTCTTTTGACATCCCGGCGTGCGTCCGGTCACCCTTGGGCTTCAGATATTTGAACCAGAGAAGCGTAAAAGCGACCGATGCGAATGACCAGAGCGCGACCTGCCCCGCGAGAGGAAAACCGGGCCACAAAAAACCCAACAGACCAACCAGCAGCGCCCCCATCCCGAACCAGATGATCGTGAACGAAGGGATAACCAGCTCAAGCCCGATCAGACAAAAACCGGCAACAATCCAGTACCACCATTCAATCTGCATATAGCACCTCGTCAGGATTCTGATAGTTGCTGTGACTATAGCAGATATTCAGCAAATGTTACATTATCCGTCATAATTTTCTCTTGCAAAAGCAGCACGATCAGCGCTATTTTAATTAAAAGGGAGGTATGACATGGATACCAGCTCAATTTCAGGTTCTTCGCTTCTTATGGCAGCCGGACAGACCCGTCAGGCCATTTCAACAACGCTGATGAAACAGGCGGCTGACCAGCAGAACATGATTGCTGGTTTGCTCGCTGAGAATGCTAAACAGGCCCCTCAACCTGCAACAACACGCAACAGCAATTCCACTTTTTCCACCTACGCTTGAAGCATAATACAGAATCTACCAACGTCCTGCTATTCATTGGCAGGACGTTTCTTTTACAGACACCATTCAGTTGACAGCTACCAGACTCTCGCAGCCATTTGAATGCCACTTTTGCGTTGACAGGGCCGTGGCGCAGGGCTATAAATTCTGGCTACATATTCCTCGTTAGCATGAGGCGTTTGCACAAACAGATGCTACTACCCAGAAACGTCGAAAGACGCCAATGTGGTCACCAGGTTTTGTCGGATTAAGGCTCAACCTAATGTAGCTGGAACTTTTCCTACGTTGTGCACTGCCGAAAGTCAACCAGGGGGGAAATGTCTTGATTGCATCTTTGTAAAGACCCTTTCTTCCTGAATGGGTTTTTTTGTTTTAGTGAAGGCTTATATTATGACGATTGAAATAAACGAAATATACCTGAGCTCCGTTATTGGGCGCTCGGTAATCAACAGTAACGGCGATCAGATAGGAATTCTTCGTGACCTGATCATGGTTCCAGGCGAAGTATTCCCGGAGGTTTCCCATATTGTTATTAAATCGCGTAAAGGGTTAAAGACGCTTCCCTGGGGCGATGTTACTCTCTTCACACATGTGGTTATTTCAACCGGCAGCATCAGACCAAACCGCCTGACCACATATCTGCCCGGAGAAGGAGATATCCTTGTCAAGCGCGACCTGCTGGACAAGCAGATTGTCGATGTCAACGGTGCCAAGGTTGTTCGTGTTAATGACATAAAGCTCGGCAAACTGAACCACAAGCTCTGCATCTTTTCGGTAGATATCGGTTTTCGCGGATTGCTCAGAAGACTCGGCTATGTACGCTTTGGTGAGCGTTTTGCCCAGGCTATCAAGCGCGAGATTCCACACAGCGAGATCAGCTGGGAATACGTCCAGCCACTTGAAGCTCATTCATCCAAACTGGCACTCAATATTGCCCGCAATCAAATGAACGAGATGCACCCTGCCGACCTCGCCGACATCATCGAAAACATCCCGATTCAGAACATCCGTACGGTGCTGAACAGTATTGATGCCGAGACAACCGGCGATACCATTTACGAGCTTGAAGCGGATATGCGTAATGTGGTCATTAACCAACTTAATGACGAACAGGTGTCCGATATTCTGGAAGAGATGGAACCGGATGAGGCGGCCGACGTTCTCTCCGATCTTCCTGAAGACAAGGCTCAGGGACTGCTGGAGATGATGGACCAGGAAGATGCTGAAGACATTCAGGAGTTGTTGGAGCATGAGGAAGATTCTGCTGGCGGCTTGATGACCCCCGATTACTTCCGGCTTACCTCACAGATTTCAATCGGCCGGGCTCTTGAGCTTTTGAAAGAATGCGCAAATGATGTCGAGACCATCTATTACGGATATATTGTGGATGGAGAAGACCGACTTGAGGGGGTTGTCTCTCTCAAACAGCTCCTGATGAATCCTCCTGAAACTCATATCACGGATGTTATGGAAGAGAATATCAAGTTCGTGCATGTTGACTCCGAGCCGGAAGATATGCTCGAAACCCTGGCAAAATACGACCTGATTGCCGTCCCGGTTCTGGATTCTGATGACCGCATGGCGGGCATTGTTACGGTAGACGATGTTCTTGCCCATTATCTGCCGCAAATTATCAAGATTAAACGGCGCTAGAATATGTTCCACAGCCTCTCACAATTCAGATTCCTGAAACCGCTGAAAAGCTTCAGCCCGCGCAACGTGATGATTTTCCTGGCCATCCTTGGCCCCGGCATTATCACAGCAAACGTGGACAACGACGCCGGCGGTATCGCAACCTATTCTCTGGCTGGCGCTCACTACGGCCTGACGTTGCTCTGGACCATGATTCCGACAATGATTGCACTTGTGGTCATTCAGGAGATGTGCGCCAGAATGGGTGCCATCACCGGCAAAGGGCTCTCCGACCTGATCCGCGAATCTTTCGGCGTCAAGGTAACTTTTTACGTTATGATAGCCCTGCTTCTTACCAATATGGGCAACTCCATTTCAGAATTTGCCGGCATAGCCGCCAGTCTTGAGATTTTCGGTATCAGCAAATACCTTTCCGTACCGGTCTCTGCGGTCCTTGTCTGGCTGCTGATAGTAAAAGGGTCGTACAAGGTGGTGGAAAAGGTTTTTCTGGTGGCCTGCCTGGTCTATGTAGCCTACCCGATTGCAGCCTTCATGGCCGGACCAAAGTGGGACATTGTTCTCAAGGCAACGGTAACCCCCACGTTCCAATCCGACAGCGGCTTCCTGATGACAATGATCGGCCTCGTCGGTACGACGATCGCGCCATGGATGCAGTTCTACCAGCAATCTGCCGTCGTTGAGAAAGGTATTACCGCCGATCAGTACAACTTCACCCGACTGGATGTCATCATCGGCTGTATCATGGCCATTACGGTCGCCTTCTTCATTGTGGTGGCCTGTGCAGTTACCATCCATCCGCTGGGCCTGAAAATTGAAACTGCCGCCGACGCTGCTACAGCGCTTAAACCGCTAGTCGGCAGACATGCATCGGCACTGTTCGCCTTCGGACTTTTTAACGCCTCTCTCTTTGCCGCCTGTATCCTGCCGCTTTCAACCGCCTATTACATCTGCGAAGGATTGGGATGGGAATCCGGAGTTGACAAGAATTTTGAGCAGGCGCCGCAGTTTTTCTGGCTCTTTACAATCATCATTGCCATCAGTGCCGGGCTGATTCTGATCCCGAATGCTCCGTTGATGACGATCATGTTCATTTCACAGGTAGTTAACGGTGCCGTCCTCCCCTTCGTACTGATCTTCATGCTCAAGCTGATCAATGACAAAAACCTGATGGGGGCCTACACCAACGGTCTCTCATTTAATTTCATCGCCTGGCTCACCGTGGTAATCATGATAACCCTGACATTCATTATGACCGTTGACATGGCTATTCCTGGTCTGCTCAAACGGCTGATGATTTTTTAAGTCACTATCCTATCCCCCTGAACGTAAAGAGGCCCGGCGGTAATTGCGCCGGGCCTCTTTACGTTCATTTCGAACTAATCTTTATTTTTTATATCCACCTGAATTCCGGCTTTCCGAATGGTCTCAATCAGCTCGGTGTATTCCTTGTACTTTTGGTTGTAGGCGACCCTGCTATCTTCATACTCTTTTTTCAATTCGCCTAACTGCTCCCGAGAGATCTCTTTCGTATCATAGATCTGCCTACGCACCTGTTCCATATGCTGCTCGATACCTTTTAGCTCCGCTTCCAGAGCATCAAGCTCCTTACGCCAATCATCGCGGCTCTTACCGCCATACAGTCCCTTATCAGTTCCTTGCGTTACGGCAGGCTTTGTTTCCGTTTTTCCTGTCGTA
Organism: Desulfuromonadaceae bacterium; assembly: GCA_028681335.1. Classification (GTDB taxonomy): domain Bacteria; phylum Desulfobacterota; class Desulfuromonadia; order Geobacterales; family Pseudopelobacteraceae; genus JACRCG01. Next base: position 80,842 of record JAQUIT010000010.1, read on the forward strand.
CCGGACGTGTTCTCGGAATCAGGGGACACACTCGGCACCTCCTGCTGAATATCCTCACGCCGTCTTACTTTCTTTCGATATTTTCTGGGAACGCTCGAATAATCTTCGGTGAAGTTGTACGTACCACTATCGTCAACCCATGAATAGGTTTCTGCATAGAGGGGTGCCGCCAGCAACAGAATGAATCCCAAACAGACGTATGATTTCATAGATTACCTCGTTCTCTAACCCGGAGGCCAGGCAAACTCGCGCCCGGCCAGCAGATGATAATGAATGTGAAAGACAGATTGTCCCGCCCCGGCACCATTATTCTGTACGATACGGAAGCCGGACTCGGCATACCCCTTGGCACGGGCTATTTCACCGCCTTTGCGCACGGCATATCCTACCAGAGCATCTTCGTCTACAGTCATGTCCAGACAGTTCACAAAATGTTTTTTCGGTAGCAGCAGCAGGTGCAACGGTGCCTGCGGTGATACATCTTCAATCACGAGCAACCGTTCGTCCTCAAACACCTTCTTTGACGGGATCTCACCACTAATAATTTTACAGAAAATACAATTTTCCATGCCTACTCCTTTCTCACGGGTTGTCTGGCAATGCAAGTAGTATCAAAAACTCGCGGTTGCCGTCCGCTCCGGTGATTGGTGATGCGCACAGTCCGGCGACCTTCAACCCCAGATCAGACGCTGTCCGGCGTACTTCTTCAATGACTTTCTCATGGGCGGCAGGATCACGGACAATCCCACCCTTCCCTACTTCGCCCCTACCGACTTCGAATTGCGGCTTGATCAGTGCTATGATCCGGCCACCCGGCTTTAACAGACCAACCGTGGCGGGAAGCACCTTGGACAGCGAAATAAACGAGGCGTCAATAACGGCCAATACAGGTTCATCGTCAAGTTGATCCGGCGTAACGGTGCGGATATTGGTCCTCTCCATGCTAACGACACGCGGATCTTGCTGCAACTTCCATGCTAGCTGGCTGTAACCGACATCAATGGCAAAGACCTTGGCTGCTCCCGCCTGCAACAGACAATCGGTGAAACCGCCAGTTGAGGAGCCGACATCAACGGCGACCAATCCTGTCACATCCACTCCGAACTCGTCCAGAGCCCTGCGCAGTTTAAGACCGCCACGGCTGACAAAGGGAAGATTTTCCCCCTTGAGACGTATCTCCACATCAATAGCAACCAGCTGCCCGGCTTTATCAACGGTGTGGTCACCCACGACCACCTGTCCCGCCATAATCATGGCGCGCGCCTTCTCAATTGAGGAGGCTAGACCGTGTCCCAAAATCAGCGTGTCGAGTCGTTGTTTTGTCATAGTGGATTTGCTGTCACCGCGAAGAACATTTTGTAGCATGAATCAAACGACATCAAGGTCAAAAAAAGTCCCGCTGTATTCAGCGGGACTTTTCGTACCAACTATTCACCAACCAACTGGCTCTTGGTAAAGAGCGATCTCAGCCAGTACCCTTCCGCTTCGATGTTTTCGCGACCACCTTCTTCGCGATCAACCAGTGTCACGATACCAAGCACCACTAATCCCTCTTCCTCTGCCCGACGTACCGCCTTCATAGAAGAGCCACCGGTTGTGACAACATCTTCCACAATAACTACTCTGGTACCGGTAGGGAGGTTCTTGCGCCCTTCCAACCACTGACCGGTTCCGTGCCCTTTTGGTTCCTTGCGGATGATGAAAGCATGCATGTTCTTGCCGGCCAGATGGGCGGCAATCGAAGTCGCCGTAGCAATCGGATCGGCCCCGAGGGTGATGCCCCCAACCGCCTGGACATTTTCAACGTCCTTGATGGCATCGTAGAACAGCTTGCCGACCAGAAAACCACCTTCAGCGTGCAGCGTGGTCTGTTTGCCGTCAAAGTAGAAGTCACTCTGGCGACCGGAAGCCAGAGTCACAAGGCGTTTTTCGTATGACAATTCCAGGATTATTTTCTTTAATTGTTCGCGATCACTCATGTTTCGTCTGCTCCTCTTCGAATAATCCCATCTGCGGAATGTCCGCAGGTTTGGGGAATGCAACCGGGTAAGTTCCGGCAAAACAGGCTTTGCAATAATGAGTGTTACCTTGACCGATAGAAGAGACAAGCCCCTCTTCGGACAGATACCCGATGGTATCAGCGGTAACATAGCGGCAGATTTCATCGATTGTATGCGATGAGGAAATCAGTTCCTTGCGATTCGGCGTATCGATGCCGTAGTAGCAGGGGAAACTGGTAGGTGGTGATGAAATCCTCAGATGGACCTCTTTTGCACCCGCCTGACGCACCATCTTGACAATTTTCCGCGATGTGGTGCCGCGTACGATGGAGTCGTCAATCACGACCACACGCTTCCCTTTGAGAAGTTCACGTACCGGATTGAGCTTGATTTTGACACCAAAGTGGCGAATTGCCTGGGCAGGTTCGATGAATGTCCTGCCGACATAGTGATTACGGATCAAACCCAGTTCAAAAGGTATCCCAGCTTCCTCGGCGTACCCCATGGCGGCGGGGACTCCGGAGTCCGGTACGGCGATAACAACATCGGCATCAACCGGGTACTCACGCGCCAGCTGACGCCCCAGCTCTTTACGGGCCAGATAAACATTCCTGCCGAAAATATTGGAATCGGGACGGGCAAAATAGACGAATTCAAAAATGCAGGGGGTCGGCTCAATAGGAGTGAACGGGAAGTACGACTTAACGCCGCCGTCCTTGGTGCAAACAATCATTTCTCCCGGCTCGATCTCACGGACAAATTCAGCTTCGATCAGGTCCAGGGCACAGCTTTCCGAGGCAACCACCCAGGCGTCACCCAGTTTGCCGAGGCATAACGGGCGGAAGCCATTGGGGTCACGTACCGCAATCATGCGGGTTTCGGTCAGAAAAACGAGGCAGTAGGCGCCCTGAACACGCTTCAGTGCTTCAACAATGCGGTCTACAAGCGAGTTGGTCTTGTATGTGGCGATAAGATGGATGATTATTTCCGTATCCATCGTCGTCTGAAAGATTGATCCGTACGCTTCCAGCTCTGCCTTCAACAGCTGCGCGTTGACCAGATTGCCATTGTGGGCAACAGCAATCGAACCACGCGAATAATCAACCATGATCGGCTGAACGTTTTTTTCTACAGAAGCACCTGCCGTTGAATAACGCACATGCCCGATGGCTGATTTACCCGGTAACTTTTTAAAAACATCCGGATTGCTGAACACATCGGCAACCAGCCCCATCCGCTTGTGAGCGTGCAGGGATTCTCCGTCTGACGAAACAATACCGCAGCTTTCCTGGCCGCGATGCTGCAAGGCATAGAGACCGAGGTAGGTCAGATTTGATGCCTCCGAGTGATTGTAAATTCCGAAAACACCGCATTCTTCTTGGGGACGGGATAAATCCATGGGTAAAGGCTCCACTCTCTTTTTGAATCAGATCAGGTTCTTTTTAGCATACTCGGCGGCATTTTTATACAGGATCAGACCGTCACCATCTTCCGGCAGATCCTCCCTCGTCCAGCGGGGGTGCTGGGTGTAATGAACGAACGCTTCGGGATGCGGCATCAGCCCCATCAACCGCCCGGTCGTGTCACAGAGGGCTGCGATGGCGTTGGTGGAGCCGTTCGGGTTGGCTGGAAACTCCATAGTCTGTTCGGTGTACCCGGCATCGCTGTAGCGCATGACGGCAAGGTGTCCGGTTTCAATGCGCTCCAGCGTCGCAGCCGAATCGCAGAGGAATTTGCCTTCTCCATGACGCACCGGCAGATAAATGCCACGGTCGATCCCACGGGTAAAGATACTTGGTGAGTCAGCGTCTACTTTGAGGTACGTCCAGCGGTCCTGGAAACGGCCACAATCATTATGAGTCAGTGTGACGGTCTGGTGAAGATAGTTACCGTCAAACCCGGGCAGCATACCCATCTTGACCATCAACTGAAAACCGTTGCAGACACCGAGGATCAACTTGCCACTCGCAATGAAGCGGGTAAACTGGTCGACAAGCTTCTCATCAGTCCCGGCAACCACTGCATTCTTCAGGCGATTGGCCTGGGCCTTGGCGCTCCCCAGATCGTCACCGTCAAGAAATCCGCCGGTCAGATTGAGAAAATGGAAGTCATCGAGCCGAATCTCGCCGGAAAGGATCTCGGCGATATGGGCGATAACAGTCTCATCGAAGCCACCGAGGCGGCAGGCATGCGCGGCCTCCATCTCGCAGTTGGTACCGTTGCCGGTTATGACGATTGCGCGTGTCTGTTTCATTGATTCCAGTTCTCCTTGTACTTTCATACTATATCAGTATCCAGTATATTCCACTCTAATTAAAATTGCTGTTCCGCCCGTTTATGGCATCCAGAAACGCGGCCCCATATTTGCGCAGCTTATTCTCACCTACCCCGGTAACAGAGAGTAGTTCACGTTCATCTCGAGGTCTGCTCGATGCCATTTCCAACAGTGTCGCATCGGAAAAAACCACAAATGGCGGCACATTTGCAGCATCGGCAATCTGCTTTCGCAGGACCCGCAATTCATCAAACAGCAGCTGATGAATGCTGTCAACAGCCCCGCCGCGGCGCTTGCTCTTTGCCTCGGGCTTGATGGTCACACGGGGATGACCGAGTATTACCTGTGTCTCCCCCCTGAGAACCGGACGCGCCGCCGGTGAAAGACCGAGGACGCCGTAACGGGTAAAGTCCTGAACAAGGTAGCCGAGATGAATCAGCTGGCGAAAAATATTTTCCCACTCGACAGCAGACAGGTCCGAGCCGATACCGTAGGTGGACAGTTCATGATGGCGCAGATCGGTCACCCGCTGGCTCTTTGCCCCGCGCAGCACCTCAATGACATGCCGGACCCCGAAGCGTTCGCCAACCCGGTATACACATGAAAGCGCTTTTTTCGCCTGTTCGGAAGCGTCGAAACGCTGTGGCGGATCGGTACAGATATCGCAGTTACCACAATCGTGCTCACGCTGGTCGCCGAAGTAGGAGAGCAGTGCCCGACGACGGCACGTCAGCGCCTCACCGTAGGAGACCATCGCGTTCAACTTCTGGAGTTCAATCCGCACCCGTTCAGCATTGTCGCTGTTTTCGATCAGCGACCGGGCGGTCATCACATCCCCCATGCCGAACAGCATCAGCGCTTCGGAAGGCAGACCATCACGCCCCGCCCTGCCGGTCTCCTGATAGTAACTCTCGACACTCTTCGGCATATCATAATGGACGACAAAGCGGACATTCGGCTTGTCGATACCCATCCCGAAGGCAACGGTGGCGACAACTATACGCAGGTCGTCACAACGAAAGGCATTCTGTACCCTGCTCCGCTCTTTATCCGGCAATCCGGCGTGATAAGCGGCAGCTGAAAACCCTGCCTGCACCAACTGGTCGGCGATCTGTTCGACACGCTTCCTGCTCAGCGCATAGATAATTCCTGCCTCATCGCCGCGCCCTTTCAAAAACCCCGACAGTTGCACAAACGGCTTGTGCTTGGGAATCACCGTATACGTTATGTTCGGACGGTCAAAACCGGCGACAAAGACTTTGGCCTGGCCAATCCCCAGCTGATTAACGATGTCCTTGCGTGTTTCAGGATCTGCCGTCGCGGTCATAGCAACAATCGGCACATCCGGAAAAGCTCTCCGCAACTGACCGAGCTTCACATAATCGGGACGGAAGTCGTGTCCCCACTGGGAGATACAGTGTGCCTCATCAATGGCAAACAGCGCCAGCCTGAGCGTGGACAGTGTTTCCATGAAATCCGGCAACAGCAGCCGTTCCGGCGCAACATACAGCAAATCCAGATCGTTGTTATACAACTGACGCATAACCTGCCGCGCCTCATCAGTTGTCAGCGACGAGTTGAGACAGGCCGCACGCACGCCGTTGTCCAGCAGTGCATCGACCTGATCCTTCATCAGTGCGATCAGCGGTGAAACAACGATCGCCACACCGTCACGGTGCAGAGCCGGAACCTGGTAGCAGAGTGACTTACCGCCGCCGGTCGGCATTACCAGAAACACGTCTTCACCCGCCACCACCCGCTCAATGACGTCCTGCTGGGGCGCCCGGAACTGGTGAAAACCGAAGACGGTTTTCAGGGTGTGGTGAATGGCTTCAGGCATTGTGGGCAGCTATAGTTCCCGCAAAGTTTGCTGCCACGCTTCTTTCAGTTCTGCCAGATCGGCAGCAACAGCAGAAGCACCACTCAACCCGATAACTGAAAGCTTTTGTCCCTCTGTCACAACTCCTATTGAGGCAAAACAGTTGCCGCTCATGATCGCCTCGAATTGCTCGCGTTTTTCTGGATGCACCGTTACCAGATGGCGTGACGCCGATTCGGAGAAGAGTAGTGTGCAATCACTCCTGCCAGCATCGTCACCTTTCCAGAGAACGCGGGATAGATCCAGATCCATGCCATACCCGCCTGCAAAGGCACTTTCTGCCGCTGCTACTGCCAGGCCGCCATCGGAGAGATCATGGCATGATGCAACCACACCCTGGTTCACCGCTGCGTGATATGCCTGATAGCGCTTGTAAGCCTTAGCGGCATCAACCTTGGGAATCTTGTTGCCAACGGCTCCTGAAAGCGCCAGATATTCAGAGCCACCAAGTTCGTCAGCCGTCTTGCCGAGCAGATAGACGATATCGCCCGGGCGTTTGACATCCATCGTCACCGCCTTTCTGGCATCATCCATTTTGCCGATAACAGAAAAGAGCAGTGTCGGCGGGATTGAGATTTTTGTCGTACCGTCATAAAAGTCGTTCTTCATCGAATCTTTACCGGAAATCAACGGCAGGTTGTACTCCATACAGACATCATAGAGAGCCTGATTGGAGCGCACCAGCTGAGCCATTTTGTACGCACCATCCGGGGTCTTCTCCGACTGGACCGGGTCACACCAGCAGAAATTATCCAGACCGGCGACAAGATCCAGTGACCCGCCGACGGCAACATAGTTCCGCAGAGCCTCGTCAACGGCGTTGGCGGTCATGTGATAGGTATCAATATCCGAGTAGCGCGGGCAGATACCATGGGCGGTAACAACACCTTCGAACGATTCGAGGATCGGCCTGACCACCGCCGCATCCGAGGGGCCGTCATTGGCCACGCCGCTGAACGGTTTAACAACAGAGCCACCCTGGACTTCATGGTCATAACGACGGACCACGGATTCCTTGGAGCAGATGTTCAGGGCCGACAAGAGCTGTTTGAGGTCGGCGGTATAATCACCTTTCTCTTCAAGAAGCGGCTCATGATTATGTGGTGGGGTCCACTTGGCCGGGAGCTGCATCGGCGGCAACCCTTCGTGCATAAATTCCATCGGTAACCAGGCGACCGTCTTTTCGCCATAGAGCATATGGAACACACCGTTGTCGGTGAATTCGCCCAGTACGGTTGCCTCCACGCCAAAACGCACTGCCATGGCAAGAAATTCGTCAATCTGCTCCGGCGGAACGGCCAGGGACATACGTTCCTGTGCTTCGGAAATAAGAATTTCCCACGGGTTGAGACCCGGGTATTTGAGCGGCGCTTTCGCAAGATCCATCCTGCAGCCACCACACTCGCCCGCCATCTCGCCGATGGAAGAGGAGAGACCACCGGCACCGTTATCAGTAATAAAGCGATAGAGCCCCTTATCACGGGCACGGATCAGAAAGTCGAACATCCGCTTCTGGGTTATCGGGTCGCCAATCTGCACAGCTGTTACCGGCGAATTCTCATTCAATTCCTCTGACGAAAATGTCGCACCGTGAATACCATCCTTGCCGATACGGCCGCCGGTCATGACGATAATATCGCCCGGCTTGATATACTTATCATGCCCCGGCTGGCCATTGACCACAGCAGGCATCATTCCGGCTGTGCCGCAGAAAACAAGTGGCTTTCCGGCATAACGTTCATCAAACACGAGAGAGCCGTTGACCGTCGGGATACCGCTCTTGTTGCCGCCATGTTCAACACCCTCCACAACGCCTTCGTAGATGCGCCGAGGGTGAAGGAGGCGGCTTGGCAGCGGCTTGGCATAGAACGGGTCGGCAAAACAGAAGACATCGGTGTTAAAAATCAGCTTTGCGCCCTGACCGGTGCCGAACGGGTCGCGGTTGACACCAACAATGCCGGTCAGCGCTCCGCCGTAAGGATCAAGCGCCGACGGAGAGTTGTGGGTCTCAACCTTGAATACCAGCGAGTGTTTTTCGTTGAACTTGATGACACCAGCGTTGTCCTTGAATACGGAGAGACAGAAATCCTTGTCCCCCATCCGCTCGCGGACATCTTTGGTCGTGCGCTGGATGAATGATTTAAACAGGGACTTGATCTCCTGCTTATTACCGTTTTCATCCTCGTACTGCACGGTTCCGGCAAAAATCTTATGCTTGCAGTGCTCCGACCAGGTCTGCGCCAGACATTCCAACTCAACATCGGTAGGTTTCGCACCCAGACCGAACTTTTTACGCTCGACCAGTATTTTCGAGTCGCGGTAATGCGCCTGGATAATCTGCATCTCATCCAGTGTCAGCGCCAGCACTCCATCCTTGCTGATCCGCATCAGTTCGTCGTCCGAAACCTCCAGATCTATTTCCCGAACCTCGACCTTCGTTTCACCACTGACCTTGGGCACGGCGAGAGGGAAGCCACCTTTTGCGGCAAAATCTGCCGCTGAAAGGATACTGTAGCGCTGGATAAGGGTATTGCAGAGGAGTCCGGTGGCAATTTTCTCCACATCGGCAGCGGACAGGTGACCTTTCAGCAGGTACTGCACCGAATAGTAGACCCCGTCACCTTCGGCACAGGCACGACCGGTCAGATAGGCAACCGCCTCACGGGCGGTACGCCCGACATTGTCGGTTACGCCGGGACGGAAACCTACTTCCACGGCAAAATCGAAGCCGGCGGCAAGTGGCCGGTCGATGCTCCACACCTGAATAACCGGGTCACTGAACGGACCGGATGCAGCCAGTTCCAGCTCTTCGCCGCTCAGAGCAGTATCCAGAGTGTACACGTCAAGCGTGCGCACCTCTTCAACCTCAAGATGCAGGAAGTGCTCGATCTCCCGTTTGATCCGCTCGCCTTGTGCATCACGCACACCGGGCTTTAATGCTGCTTCTATTCTGTTAGCCATGTCAGTCTGTTCCTTTTTCCATTTTCACCGTCCTGATCGGGAACGGAATCTCTATAGAGTGTTCGGCAAACCTTTTGATGATGAGTGAATTGATTTTATCCGTGGTGGCAAACAAGGTGCTGTACTCTTCAACCCAGAAGAAAAGAGACATGTTGAGGGCGCAATCACCAAAACTGACAAAGAACGCTTCGGGACAAGGGTCCGTCAGGACATCCCCCACTTCGGCGGCGGTTGCCACCAACAGCTGTTTTACCTGTTCGACATCACTGTCATATGCCACACCAATATTAATACGCCCTTTGGACCGGCTGTTCGGAAACGCCTGATTTGTCAGCATGGTGTTGCACAGGTCTGAATTTGGGATAATCAGCAACTGGTTATCCAGTGTCTTGATTTTGGTGCTCCTGAGACCGATATCCGCCACGTCGCCTATCTGGCCGCCTACCAATTGAATGCGGTCTCCAACACGAAACGGGCGATCAAGCATGATGGTAAACCCGGATATCATGTGGGCCAGGGTATCTTTAGCCGCCATACCGATAGCCAGCGAGCCGATACCAAGAGCGGTGACAAGTGAGAAGATGTCGTAATTAAAGTGTTTAAGAACCACAATCAGCGCCGCACCCATAAGAAACAGCGAGACGATCTTTTCTGCCACCGGCATCATCTGGCGCGACATAACCGCCCCGGCAGTATCCTGCTGACCGGCGACATACCATTTCATCAGTTCATCCATGACTTGGTAGATCAGGTTACAGACAATCACGACTAAAATTATATAAATGATACCGGAGGTTATCAATACCAGCTTTTCGTGCAGCGGCAGCGATCGAATAGCCAGATAGACGCCCAGCACAATGGACAACCGCGAAACGTACGGGATCACCCGCTGCAGCACACGATCATCAAGATCGGTTGAGGTGAAGGTCGTCAGTCTCCTCCCCCATCTGTTCAGCACCATAACAGCCAGGTGCGACAGCAACCAGAACAGAGCCAGTATCAGCAGCGCCCCGAGAATCTCTTTGGCCCAGAACAGCAGAAAACTGTCCCCTTCCTGAGTCTGGATAAGCGCCAGTATCAAATCGATAAGACTACTCACCGAATACGCGCTTGAAGATTGTGTTGACATGTTTCAGGTGATAACTGAGATCAAAGGACTCGCGGATTTTTGTTTCACCGAGCGCCCCGATGACTTCCTGGTCTGCCAACAGTTCCGTCTGGAAATCGGCACCCCGCTCCCATACCTTCATGGCGTTACGCTGCACCAGACGGTAGGAATCTTCGCGAGACACGCCTGACTGAGTCAGGTCGAGCAGGATCTTCTGGGAGAAGACAAGCCCTTTCATCTGGTTCAGGTTTCTCAGCATATTGTCGGGATAGACGACGAGATTCTTGATCAGGCCGTTAAGACGACGCAGGGAAAAGTCCAGTGCCACGGTTGCATCAGGAGCGATATAACGTTCAACCGATGAGTGTGAGATATCCCGTTCATGCCACAAGGCGACATTTTCAAGCGCGGGAATGCAGAGAGAGCGGATGTAGCGTGCCTGCCCGGTCAGGTTCTCGGACAGGATCGGGTTACGCTTATGCGGCATTGCCGATGACCCTTTTTGCCCCTTGCTGAAGAACTCTTCCGCTTCCAGTACTTCCGTGCGCTGCAGATGGCGAACCTCAACGGCGATACGTTCCATCGAAGAGGCAATAATAGCTAGGGTACAGAAAAACTCGGCGTGGCGGTCACGCGGAATAACCTGGGTCGAAACCGGCTCAGGCTTCAGCCCCATTTTCGTACAGACATACTCTTCAACGTAAGGGTCAATATTGGCAAACGTGCCGACCGCACCGGAAATGGCGCCGGTGGCGATATTCTCGCGGGCGGCCAGCAGACGGACCCGGTTACGCCCCATCTCGGCATAGAACGAGGCCAGCTTGAGCCCGAAGGTCACCGGCTCGGCATGTATCCCGTGGGAGCGGCCGATGCAGACCGTATCCTTATGCTCCAAGGCACGTACTTTAAGTGATTCGAGCAGCATGTCGAGGTCAGCCAGCAGTTCGTCAGCGGCCTGTACAAGCTGTACCGAAAGGCAGGTATCCAGAACATCCGAGGAGGTCATACCCTGATGGATAAAACGGGCTTCCGGGCCAACATATTCGGCGACCGATGTCAGAAAAGCGATCACATCATGCTTTACCTCAGCCTCAATGGCATCGATCCGGGCGATATCGAAATCACCTTTGGCACGGATAACCGGCACAACCTCCTTGGGAATAACACCAAGTTCAGCCTGAGCTTCACAGGCCAGGGTTTCAATTTCGAGCCAGATGCGAAAGCGGTTTTTGGCAGCCCATATCTCGGTCATTTCAGGGCGGGAATAGCGTTCAATCATGTAAGAACTCCTCGGTTTTTTAATAGTTAGCAGTTACTATATCTCAATTACAGCGCTTGCGTGAAACTGGTCGCCGATGACAACATGCGGTGCACAGACATTCTGTTCACTCAAAAAAGCTCTGGTCGTTCGCACCACATGGTCCGGGTGATTGTTCACCTCAGACAGATGAGCCATTACCAGGACTTCCAGACCATCATGGGCAAGTTCATGCAGCAAGCCAAGCGATTCATCGTTGGAAATATGCCCGTGGCGCGACTTGATCCGCTGTTTCAACGCCCACGGATACGGGCCGTTCATCAGCATATCGACATCATGGTTAGATTCCAGATTAATAAAGCGGCAGCCACGCAGTTTTTCCGTCACCAGGCGCGTCACGATACCCAGGTCGGTGACCGAAGCTGAGCGCCCCTCCCGTGACTCAACGACAAAACCGACCGGGTCGCAACTGTCATGGGTAATCGGAACCGGGTCGATGCGCACATCCCTGAAGGTAAAGGCTGAGCCGGACTCGAACTCACAGACTTTAGTTTTCTTGAAATATTTTTCGGCTCCGGCATTAACCTTATGGCTGGCAAAAACAGGCACATTGAACTTGCGCGCGAAGGAACCTGCACTCCGGATATGGTCAATATGCTCATGCGTAACGAGCACCGCATGAACTCTCGACGCATCGATCCCAACCGCTTCCATGCGGAGCAGGGTTTCGCGCAACGACAGGCCGGCGTCTATCAGAACGCGGCTGTCCCCGCTCTCAAGATAGAGACAGTTGCCCTTGCTGCCGCTAGCCAGCGAACATATTTTCACACAAGCTCCAGGAGATACGGGTTTGGTGGTACGTCGGCTTAATTTACCGACAATTACTGAGGGATTACATAGGGTTGACTATCAAGCACAGCGACATACAATCTGGCTGTTTTCAAGCCTGTGACTATACAAGAAACTTGGCGGATTTTCAAGGGGAATTGAGTTAGCACCAACAGCCTTTATGCTAGACAAGTGGCCAAACTTATAGTAGTAAAAACAAATTGTTAAATTAATTAATGCACTCGAGGGTCTAATGTCGCTTCATTCCATAGTGCGTTTTGACTCTGAGACTGTTCAGGTTTTAACGTTCAGACACAAGGGTGCGGCTGTACAGAGTGCAATCACGATTTCCATAGGTGATTTCGGCAACTTTCTTGCTGCAGACCGCTCTACAGACTACCAGATAATAGTTGACGCTACCGAAGCCCAGTATGACATTATAACTATCCCTCCAGTTGAGCCGAAGCTGGTTACGCGAATTGCCCAGATCGAATTTCGCAGACTATACCCCGAGTACCCACCATTCACGGCTTCCTACCGGCCCATTGACGAAGTCACACAAGACGGAAAAACGCTCAGGCGAGTTGCCTGCTGCATGGTATCCAAAGAATATCTGGATTATATCCTAGAGCCTTTTATCCGCCACAACAAGTCCGTCAGCCTGATTTCAACACTACCAACCGCCCTTGCACAACTGGTTGACACAACGCCGGAAACGCACGACCGGCCACATCTTTATGCATACGACGGCAATCATCAAAAGTGCATATTTCTGCTCGAAAAGGGATGTGTTACTATGGTCCGCTTCGTCCCGTCTGCAGGTGCAGGGTGGGGTGAAGCGGACATCCTCAATGTCAATATGACGCTGGATTACTGTTTTCAGACACTTCGCGTTAAACCGGCAAAAACTATTGCATTGAACGGTGCCCCCCTACAACCACCTCTCACACCTTTGACACCAAAATGCAACGTGGCTGCATCTGATGACCTCCACCAGGAGTATCTGCCGCATTTGGCCGTTATGACCTCCGCAGGCATGAGCAAAGAAGACCTTCGGCCACAAAACTATATAACAGCACTAAAGTATCAAAACCTTTTGCGCGGGGCTGTCTGGGTGTTCTCAATAGGAGCCTTGGCAGCTTCCCTGCTCGGTATTTTTTTTCTTTTCTCAATCCTGTCACTGCAAAGTGAAATTGACTCCTCACGACAGCGCGAGCACGCCATCCCCGCCCTTCTTTCCTCTTACAACGCTTTGCAGCAGGAACGGAACCTCGTAGAGCCGAACATCACCACCATGAACAGATTGCAATCCGGCCAGACGCTTCCAGAACTGCTCGCCGTTATACCGGAGCTTTCGCAAAAGAGTGTACGAGTCAACTCGCTGAAGACCGACAAGACCGGCGGTGCCATAACACTCATCCTTTCCGGAACCATTACTGAAAACACCTTTGCAGCCGCGCAAAGCCGTTTTGAAGAAATTCTTCAAAGCCTTTCCAAGCTTCAGGGCTTCACCATCAGCTCCCAGCAATTTGAACAACTGTCAAAAACCTTTACCATTGAGACAAAGAGCACGCCATGAACATTACCATGTCTTCTCATTTGCAGCGACTTGCCGTAAGGCTCATGTTCTCCATTCTTTTCTTCGTGATTGTTTCCACATCTCTAGCGGCCATGTCGCGCTACCGTCAGAATCTGACAATAACGGTTGCACAGCATAAAACACTTTTAGAGAAGCTTGGACATATGCATCAGATAATCGCCGAGGAGCGCGAGGCTATTACCATCTTCAACAACCTTCTTCCCGCTGATTACGGCGTCAAGTCATCTGATTTGTTTATTTATAAGAGGCTGGATGAAATAAAGTCACTACCATCGGTCAAAGAGATGACCGTTAAAGCTATTGAAACCAAGGATGGAGAACGAATAGCACACTTTTTATTCAAAATTCAAAACCCGGACTACAGCCAGGTACTCAATAGACTGGCAACACTGGAGACAAAGGTATTCCCCTTTGTCTCCATCAGCTTAATAGAGATATCAAAACAATCCGGCATAACTTATACGGGACTGGCTATGACCATCGAAGGAGACGTGACCATGCCGGCATACGACACTGCGGCGTCACTCTCCCTGGGGACAGGTAAACCATGAATCTGCCCAAAATCATGTTGTACGCGCTGTCAGGAACATTAGTCGGCATTGCCATCCCAGTAATTGCTTACATGACAATCCATTTCTCACCGGCACTGAGCGCGCAGGAAAAAGAAGTGTATAACTTCGTCAGCACGCCTCTGTCAATCCACACCAGAGGATGGAAACCGGTTCACCGCACCTGTCCGGTCTCTCCTGATACAGGCATGTCAAACACCTTGCACATAACTGATACCGGCATGGGACTCATTGACACAAAGAAAGAAGCAAGCGATAGACTTCCCAGGTTATCGTTCATCCTCCATGGGGACAAAACCCGCATGGCGGTTATTGACGGTTACGTACTTAAAGAAGGCAACTCATTTGACGGCTGGCGTGTGCTCCGCATTGAACAAAAACGTACACTGCTCGAGAGCAAGAAGGATAAAAAATGGATTTCCATCGATTAGCCCGGACAAACAAGAAAAACACGATGACTGATGTGGTCGCAAGATCGGGGTTCATCATCGCCTCTACACTTTTTACTGTTTCCCTGCTGGCCGGATGTAGCACCGTAAAACAGGCAACGTCCCCACGCACGGCACTAGACACAAACATGGTGCCGGCTTCAGCCAAGCAGGACCCGTTTATAGATGAGAACATCAAGGCGATGAAGACGGAGCTTACCCCACCGCCCCGGTCCCCCGACTATCAACCGGTCAGCGATGATGTCTCTCCTACCAAAAATCGCATGATAAGCATCCAGTCCCGGAACTCCACCCTTGGCGATATTTTGCATGTCATTGCAGACGCTGCCAGCCTGAATCTGATTATCGGCGAGGGGGTCCAGCAGGACCGTCCGATCACCATCACGCTACGACTGGTCTCAGCTGAAGAAGCCCTCAAGACGGTTCTCGGTTCTGCAGATTATTTTTACACCATCAATGGTAACGTTCTTTCAGTCGAAGCTACCGCTACCAAACTCTTTGAGCTCGGCCACCCAGCCATGATCCAGGGGTACAATGTCGAGGTAGGCGGCGACATACTTGGAAGCGGCGCTTCCCTCTCTTCCGGCGGCGGGGGCAGTTCGTCAAACCTCAAAGGGACTATTTCCCAGACGGTAAAAAACGATACCAAAGCGTTTGACTTCTGGGAAACATTGGAAAAATCCCTGCAGTCAATGATTGGTGGGCAGCTGGAAACCATCACCAAACAGGTGGATAGTTCAACTCAATCCCGTACAGAACTGCAAAAGAATATTGCTGGTGATTCAAGAACATCTGGAAAATTTACGTCAACCTCCGAGAAGATAGTCTTTCCACCCTCATCAGAAAACAAACCACAGCAGTTGATTGTACTAAATCGTCTCACCGGCACAATCATGGTCACCGCAACCCGCAGCAATATGGAGCGGATAGAAAACTACCTGGATATGCTGCGCGCGACGCTCAACCGTCAGGTACTGGTTGAGGCCAGAGTAATTGAAGTACAATTGAATGACAGCCTGAAATACGGCATCGACTGGAACACACTCAGTGATTCCATAGCCGGCGGATTTGGTGCGGCCATTTCCGGCTTGCAGACGTCGTCGCAAGCCGCTGCCCCCAGTTTCCGGATCGGCGCCAGCAAAGGCAGCACCACGGCCCTTTTAACAGCACTCAAAACCCAGGGTGAAGTCAAAACTCTGTCCAATCCAAGAATCAACGTAATGAACGGACAAACTGCGCTGCTGACCGTTGGACGCAATCAGAACTATATTTCCAAGGTAACCTCAACCTCCAGCGGCAGCGGCAGTGATCAAACAACAACCTTTTCCGTTGACACAGGAAATGTGCTCTCCGGCATTATGATCGGCCTGGCGCCGATCATCAACAGCAAAGGGGAAATCAGCCTGACAGTGACACCCATCGTATCCGATCTGGTAAGTCTGGAAGACAAAATAATCGGCAACGACACTGCAAACCAGACAACTATATCCATTCCTACCGTAGATTTAAGAGAGCTTTCCACCACCGTCAAGGTACGCACCGGAGAGTTAATCGTGCTTGGCGGACTTATTTCCAACAAACAGAACTACAAGGACAACAAGGTTCCGATCCTTGGCGATATACCGTGGATTAGAGGTTTCTTCACCAGCAAGGACAACATGGACAGCCGATCAGAACTGGTTGTCATCCTGCAGCCACACATTATTACAGACAAATAGGGGGGTCGACATGGCTGCACCGCTAAAGATTGGAGAGCTGTTCATCTCCCAGGGTGTCATAACAGAAAAACAGCTCCAGATAGCTCTTGACCATCAGAAAGTCACCGGAGATATCCTGGGTGACCTGCTCATCAAACTGGGATTCGTCACTGCTCAGGAGTTTGCACGTACCATTGCGACCCAGAGCGGTATCGGCTATTTTGACTTATCTGAATCCCAGCCAGACGAAGAAGCTCTGCGCATGATTCCGAAGGAAACCTCCCAAAAAGTCGGCATGCTACCGCTATCTGTTCTTAACGGCCAACTTTCGATCGGCATCACCAATCCCAGCAATATTGTTGCGGTTGACACCGTGACCAAACTTACCGGTAAAGCTCCAATTGTATATATAATCGACAACGATCAATTTCAGGACACGCTTGAAAAAGCGTACTTTTTCATCACTCATCCGATTCAGCAGCGTATGGAGGAAATCACCGCTACTCTGCGCCAGATGACCGGAGCGGTTCCGGGCACCCTGATTTCCGGACTGGTCGACCTGATACTCATGGACGGAATTCGCAAAATGGCGACTGATATCCACATAACCCCGGCCGATGATGTTACCAATGTTTTTTACCGGATTGACGGCGTACTTCAGCACGGCCACTGTATCCAGAGGATTGTCCATAACGGCCTGGTTTCGCGCATAAAGGTGATGTCACAACTAGACATTGCCGAACAGCGCCTCCCGCAGGATGGTGCCTTTACCTACGATTTCCTCACCAAACATCTGGAAGTGCGTATATCCACCATACCCAGCATATACGGTGAAAATCTGGTCATGCGTCTGCTGGCCGGCACCGGATCGCTTCTCAGGCTTGAAGCACTGGGTGTATCGGAAAGAGACATACAGCAATTGCGCAAATTGACGCGCAAGTCGTATGGCATAATCCTGGTTGTCGGGCCAACCGGCAGCGGTAAGACAACAACTCTCTACGCTGCGCTACGCGAACTAAACCGGCTTGAACGCAATATCCTGACAGTTGAAGACCCGGTCGAATACCGCCTCAGCTTTGTCAAACAGACGCAGGTAAACGAGAAAGCAGGCTACAGCTTTTCACTGGCGGCCCGTAACTTCATGCGCCAGGATCCGGACGTCATGCTGCTGGGAGAGATTCGTGACGAGGATACCGCTCAAATGGCAATCCGCTCTGCCATAACCGGCCACCTAGTCCTCTCGACAATGCACACCAACGATGCAGCCACCGCCATCCCGCGCCTGCTTGACCTGAAAGTTGACAACTTCCTGCTTTCGTCGGCCCTGGTTGCCGTACTGGCACAACGACTCGTACGTAAAATCTGCCCGCATTGCCGTGAAGAACATGAGTTTGACGCAGACGAACTGGAACTGCTGTCCCGACATGGCTTTGAGACCAAGCGGGGATACCGCGGCAAAGGGTGCAACAAATGTGGAGGTAGCGGCTACATCGGGAGGATATCCATCTGTGAGATACTTGTTGTCGACAGCAGGATCCAACAACTTATCTTTGAAGGGGCCTCAACCGGCACCATCCTGGAAGCCGCGGCAGCAGAAGGCATGACATCGCTGTTACATGACGGCATCAGCAAGGTTGCCAAAGGCATCACCACCCTCAGTGAAGTATTAAGGGTAGCAGGATGAACAATTATGCCTACCAGGCTGTGGACACCTCCGGCAGGCAGGTACAGGGGAATATTGAAGCCGATTCCGTGGAGACCGCTACCAGTGACCTGTCCGGCAGGGGGCTGTACGTACTTGAAATAGACAGCAAGATTAGCCCACTTACTGATGTCAAAAAATGGTTTCGCCAAGGCAAGATTAAGCGTATCGACCTGATTGATCTTGCCAACAACCTGTCGGTTATGGTCGGAGCCGGCATTCCATTGTTGACGTCACTGGGAGACATCGCCACCGCCACATCCAACCCTGCACTCCAGGCGATCATTCATGACATAAGACAAAACATAGAGCGCGGCAGCGGCTTTGCAGAGGTACTTGAGCGACACAAGGGGATTTTCCCCAACGTTTTCATACGCCTGGTGCGTGTTGGCGAGGAAACCGGGCGCTTTGAAAAAAGCCTGGCTGACGCCGCGGAGCATCTGCAGCGAATGGAGGATCTCTCCTCCACTATCAAGCGGGCCCTGATCTATCCGATCTTTGCCATTGTCACCACACTGGGGGCACTAGCATTCTGGATGATTTATGTCCTGCCTAAAATCATTGAGACCTTGATCGGCATGGGGGTCAAATTACCGTTACTGACGAGGGTCCTGATTGTTTCCAGCCACCTGTCTCAACGTTTTTGGTACCTTGGCCTGCTCCTACCGGTGTTACTGTTTGTCATTATCAAGCTAATGAAGCGAACCGACCGGGGCAGGTATCTCGTGGACCTGCTTAAACTGAAGTTTCCGATCTATAAACTTATCGAATACAACCAGCTACTGGCACTATTTGCAGAGCAGATGAGGATTTTGATAGTTTCCGGCTTGACCGTAGATCGGACACTTGGAATTATCTCAGATTTAATGGGAAATGAGATTTTCCGCCGCGCTATCGCAGCCGTCCGCGACGAGATAACGTATGGAAGCACTATTGCGGAGGCAATGAGACGCCAACCGATATTCCCGCCGCTGCTGATCCGCATGGTCTCAATTGGTGAGGCGAGCGGTACGCTGGACAACCAGTTCAGCTTTCTGGCTACTCACTATTTGAAAAAACTTGATGACATTTCAGAAAAGCTGGGCAAGATAATAGAACCGCTTGTCGTCACTGCAGTAGGCATGCTGTTTGCTGTTATTATTGCCGGACTTCTGTTACCAATTTATGATCTTGTTGCAAAGGTTGGAAAAGGATAAAGCATGGATTCAACATACCTTGATTTTTTTGGACTGCGTGAAGACCCCTTCCGCCTGACCCCAGATCCGGCTTTCTACTACCCATCCAGCGATCACGCCAACGCTTTGCTCTCTCTGGACTACATCATGAACAACCGTGAGGGATTCTGTCTTCTCACGGGTGAACCGGGTACCGGGAAAAGTACCTTGATCAGGATTTTCCTGAACAAATGGCAGGAACAAGCTGAGATAGCCCTCGTAATGACCCCACGCCTGTCACCGGAAGAGTTTCTGCAAGCTATCCTGGAAGACCTGGGTGTGGTTTCTCCGCTGAGTGGCAACAAAAACAATATGATCAAGGAGTTCCGGGATTTCCTGCTCTCCCATGCGGCAAATGACAGGAGGGTGGCAATCGTAGTTGACGAAGCCCAAAACCTGCCGATTGAAACTCTTGAGGAGTTGCGGCTGCTCTCCAACCTGGAAACAGAGAAGGAAAAGCTGCTGCAGATAATCCTGATAGGTCAACCGGAGTTGGTAGACAAATTATCAGCCGAACAGCTCAAGCAGCTTAATCAGCGCATCTCGGTAAGGGCTTCATTGCATCCCCTTTCGGCATGCAACACTGCGGATTATCTTGCCACTCGCTTGCGGCAGGCTGGCGCCAACGCCGGAGTTTTTTTCGACAAAGATGCCCTGGAAACGATCCACCGCCGCTCAAACGGCATCCCCCGGCTTATCAATCTGATTGCATCTCGCTCTTTGATGGCTGCCTATCTGCAGGGATGTTCGGCGGTCAAGGGGCATCAGGTAAAGATTGCAGCGGAAGAGGTGTTACGACTGGGACGCCCGAATGGTGGAAGGCGGAAAAAGAAGTCTCGATATGGTTTACTAACTGCACTACTACTAGTAGTTACCATAATAGCGGCAGCAATTTACTACGTTACTTCAACCGGGCTGATTCTACTCTAGGATTACAATACGTTTTCTGGCAACACTTCTGGCCGCATCATCAGCAGTAGACATTCCGATAATTTCACGATAAAGCCTCACAGCCTCACTTCTGTTGCCTTTTCCCTCCAGAATACGTGCCATACCCAAATACCCCTTGGCGTCACCTAAATCAGCAAGACGCCGGAATGAGGTCAGCGCTTCTTCCCGCAGACCGCTTTTTTCCTGTGAAAGCGCCAAATTATACAAAGTCGATTTATTGGATGGCTCCAGGGCAACCGCCCTGCTGAACATGTTTATAGCAGCCGCATCATCACCCCTTACACTATAGGCAATACCTCCGTTCACCAGGGCTGAGACATAATCATCTTTAAGGGTCAGGGCCCGAATAACAAAAAGCAGTGCCTCGTCGTACTGCCCCACCCTTATCAGTGAACTGGCAATGTTGTTCAATATGTGATGATTATAAGGGTTCGTTGTCAATGCCTGCCTATATAACTTGAGAGCCTGCTGATAATCGTTTTTGCTCTCTGCGGTCCGGGCGGCAAACAGGTAGGCATCTGCCGTAGCCCGATCCTTTGGAGAAACCGCGCGTTTCACAGTTGCTACTGATCGGGATACCGGGGCTTTTTGGGAAACAGAGTGCTTACCTGAAACGGCGTCACGAACAATTGTCTTTGTACTCTCATGACCTGCCGTACGCCCCTCCCCCATCACCGGTGCCTTGACCTCAGGCACAACGGGAAGTGCCTTTATCTCGCCGGATGCGGCAACAGCAGGGGCCTGCGGAACAGGAGTTGGCCGAAAGACCATCTTCTGTGATGCGTCCGGACGATTTTGCAGATATAACAGCAGAAGGACTCCACAAACAACAGAAGCAACACCTCCGGCCGCTATCAACAGATATGTGCGGCGCTGTAAACGCCTACTATTTCCTGATGCCAAGCTCTTAAGCAGTCCCGGCGGAATTTGACCGGAGTTCTGCGGTTCATCACTTTTTTTGAGCAGGTTGGCCAGAATACTCATTATTTCTCCATACGCTTCGATGTAAACTTTATCTGTTCTAGCATATCAGCACATTCCCTGCAAGGATTCGAAACGGCATAAGAGAATGATTTTCCAGTAGTTTAACAAAGATAGAGATATTATTTTTCTTGACAGTTAGCGGATTATTGCATACCTATATCACTGTAAATCTCATTAAATTTGTATGTATTCCAAGTAGTACCAATTTCAAACGGAGGAACGGCATGAAGCAGATAATAAGAAATAACAAAGGTTTTACTCTGGTAGAGATGGCAATTGTCCTCGTAATCATTGGTCTTTTACTTGGTGGCGTTCTTAAAGGACAAGAGTTGATTGAAAACAGCAAATCAAAGAAAGCCGTCAACGACCTGAATGCCATATCTGTTGCCTATAACGGCTATGTAGACCGTTATGGCAGAATACCGGGCGATGACGGTCCTGTTGCAACTCTTCAGGCCCGTGGCGGCAACTGGGCTAACATTACCGTAGCAGGTAATCGTAATGGAATACTTGCTATTACTCCTGCTCAAACATTTGCAACCGGCGGTGAAAGCGTTGCTTTCTGGCAGGCCGTAAAGGCATCCGGTTTTATTGCCGGCAACCCTGCCGACACCGGCGTAGCTGCCCTTCCCACAAATGCTTACCAGGGACTGATCGGCGTCGCCAACAACACAACCGGCATTACCGGTATGGTACAAGGTTTGTCTGTCTGTATCAGCCAGGTACCCGGCAAGGCTGCAGCACAGCTAGACTCACAACTGGATGATCGCAATCCTGCCACCGGTTCAGTTCGAGCAACGATCGGAGCTGCTGGTCTAAACACCGCCCCCGGTGCTGCACCGGCACCATCTGCAACGGCAACATACTCCGAAGACAATCAGTACACCGTATGCAGGGCACTGTAAGCTCAGTTTCTGCCGGATAAAGATTGCAAAAAGGGAGGCCTGATGGTCTCCCTTTTTATTTATAAAGAGTTATGGTATTTTACTGCACATGAATAAAAATACACTGCAGACACATAAGGGCTTCACCCTGGTAGAAATGGCAATTGTTCTGGTGATTGTTGGACTACTGGTAGGCCTTGGCAGCAGCATGATTGGGCCGCTTACAAGCATGGCCAAGTTGAGGGAAACGCGAGATACCATTGATGCCGACATGTCCTCTGTCGTCAGCTGGGGTGCATCAAACAACCGCATACCAAACACCTACACTGAATTTCAAACCGTTATCAGCAAACAGTCTGACGCCTATGGAAATCCGCTTTACTACTTTTTTGATTCTTCCCTCGTAGCCGCGAATATCTGCGGCAGAAGGCCTACTAACTCATTAAATGCTTCAAGCCTTACAATCTGTCGCACAAGCGCCTGCATTGCAGCAGAACGGGTGACTGATGTAGCTTATGCAATAATAAGCGGCGGCGACAACAGAAACCCGCAGACCGGCATCATTGCCTGCCCCGCAGGAGTAAGCGGCACTTGTATCGGTGTCTATGACAGTGCTCCAAGCACAGACAACTGCACGACCGCAGTTGACTGTCCAGCGGCAAATGTACCCGCTGTTTTTTTGAGAACGGCGCAAGTCCAAGAATATGACGACACCGTCCGTTGGATTACTCTGGATGAACTACGCAGCAAGATTGGTTGCCAAGGGGCACAGCTAAAGATTTTGAATAATGAACTGCCACCAGCATCTGCTGCAAGCGCTTACAGTGCCACGCTTCTCTCTGACGGCGGTGTCCCTTTCACCACAGGGCCAAACACCTACCGTTGGTGCGTACAATCAGCTGCCCCCCCCGGTTTGACTTTTGCCCCGACAATACTGAATGCAAACTGTGCAGGACTGGCTGAGGCCTCATGGAGCCCGGCAACTTCGTCATTGACACTGAGTGGAACAGCAACAACATCGGGAACCTACAACTTCACCGTTTTTGTCCGCGATAATAATGGCCCAACCACCAGCAACGACAATGTCGCCTCCAAATCATTTGTCCTGACAGTTAACCCATGAGGTTAATGGGCAAAGCTTATACACAATCCGGCTTTACCATGTTGCCGCTGATTCTCTTTATGTTCGTCATCATCGGACTCGTTAGTGCCGGCGTCATGATGCTCGGCCCAAAAGCACAACTGGGGAAGACGGTAGAGACTACTAAATCGCTGGATTCCATTGCCAACACGGTTATCCTCTGGTCGGCATCTTCACGGACTCTCCCCCCTACCCTGCAAACGGTATTCACCGGTGCTAATCCTCTGGACCCGTGGGGCAACAACATACTATACCTCTACGATAACAATCTTACGACTACTGCAACCGGCGGCATCTGCGGCAGAACCACGACGAATCTGAATGTAAACGGGACGCCCAACACCGCCTTTGCGCTGCTTAGCACCTCTGGGGATGCACTACAATCAACATGGTCCGGCTTGCCCGTACTCAGCACGGCAGTTTTAACTTA
The DNA here is from genome assembly GCA_028681335.1 of Desulfuromonadaceae bacterium. Taxonomy (GTDB): domain Bacteria; phylum Desulfobacterota; class Desulfuromonadia; order Geobacterales; family Pseudopelobacteraceae; genus JACRCG01. The sequence goes on from JAQUIT010000010.1 coordinate 104,772, forward strand.
CCCCACAACGGTTTTGGGGACAACCGCTACGCTTGTTACCGGAGATCTGTTTAAGATTGTCTCCCTCGAGGAACTTAAAAACCGTGCCGGTTGTTATGGTTCAACACAGGGACGCTTAAAGATACTGAATAATGAGCTACCATCTGCATGTTCAGGTTCAGCGTATAGTGCAACACTGTACGCTGAAGGTGGCGTCCCCAGTTACACCTGGACCACAGCAACTCCCGGGTGGTCAATCAATCCTTCTAGCGGCATTCTCTCAAACCCAGCGCCTCTAGCTGGTCTGGTTACTGTTAAACTGACTGATGCCCAAGGGACACCCAATCAACACGTCTACACGCTCAAGGTTGTCACCTGTGGTGCCCCAGCACCCTCACCAACTGCCGCCTGGAACTTCAACGAAGGCTCTGGCAACACCATCGGATCAGGGGCAACGTCAGGAACCATTGTCGGCACTCCAAGTTGGGTGCCACATGGGTCAGGTACCGCATTAAGCCTAAACGGCATAAACAACTACATCTATTTCAATGACATCAACTATTTCAACATCGGCACGGGTAATGTCACGCTCTCCGCATGGGTAAACTTCAGTGGGAAACCTACCCAAACCTGGTGCGACCCAGTTACAAAAGTCAACATGGCCATCGGTGCAATTGCCGGAAAGGGCTTTCTCTATCCAGCTATTGGCTATGGCATGTACGTGACCCAAACCCAACAATGCACTTCGTGTACATCAGGTTGTGGCACTTGGAGCAATTACAAGGTCGCTTTTCAGCTACGGAATCCGTCGAATACAGATATCCATAACGTCTATTCCGACGATATCATTTCAGGTGGTAATTGGGCGCATATCGTTGCTGTTCTGGATAGAAGCGCAATACCTGCGACAGATCAGATAAAGTTGTATATCAATGGCATTAAGCAGACTGACTCCTCAAACGACTATCAGTATACCAGCCAAACGTCTCTTAATTTTGATAACAACTTCAAGTTTACTATAGGGGCGCGACACGATGGAGGGAGCGGATACGGATTTCCCTACTGGGGGCTTATTGATGATGTTCAGTTTTACAAATCAGCTTTGACTGATTCCCAGATAAACAGTCTTTACGTAACTGGCCAAACCCCTTAGTTTCTAAAAAAGGCACTCTATGGACATAAAAAAACTTCTTTTACTTATTGCTGGAATCAGCATGATAGCTTATGGATATTATCTATTGGGGGTAGCGCCTGAGACCCCACCAGAGGATGTTTTGACCAGGGTAAAGCAGGGTGAGGTCGCAGTGTTTTTAGGCGGGGCTTGTGCTATATTTGCCATGCTACTCAAGTCATAAAATTGGGTCGTGCTAAAGCGCAGAAACGTACCTTAATTATATTCATCACACCTCTGAAATATCCGCTCCGGTTATCTCCACATCTGGCCATCCCTCATAGATCCAATCTTCCACCTGTCCCAGCACGCGCCGCGAGATGTTTTTGTCGGGACTGACGCTCACAAAACCAAGTACAGCGACCGTGGCATTATCCTGCCGGTCAATCTCGGCACACGCCACGTTAAAGCGGTTTCTGGCCCGGCCAAGGATACTCTTGACGATGCCGCGCTTTTCTTTAAGTGAATGCGACTGAAGCGAGAGATGGATTTCGAGACAGTAGATAAACACGGCTCAGAACTCGCAATGCCTCGGTGTACGTGGAAAAGGAATTACGTCGCGGATATTCTCCATCCCGGAGAGATACATAACCAACCTCTCAAAGCCTAGCCCGAAACCGGCATGCGGGCAACTCCCCCAACGACGACTGTCCAGATACCACCAGAGCGGTTCACCGGCAATACCCAATTCAGCCATCCGTAACTCCAAACGATCCAGCCGTTCCTCACGCTGGCTGCCGCCGATGATCTCACCGACCTTCGGCACAAGTAGATCCATGGCGGCCACGGTACGGCCATCCTCATTCTGTCTCATGTAAAAAGCTTTGATATCTTTAGGGTAATTAAGGATAAATGCCGGTCCTCCCACGATCTGCTCGGTGATGTAGCGTTCGTGTTCGGTCTGCAGATCAAGTCCCCATTCCACCGGATAGGCAAAAGAGGCACCGGAATTTTGCAAGCGGCTAATCGCTTCCGAGTACTCCATTCTGACGAAATCAGCTCCGGCCACCCTTGCAATGCGCTCGACCAGACCTTTTTCAATATGCTTGTCAAAGAAAGCCATCTCATCGGCACATTCCTCAAGAGCGAACCGGCAGAGATAGCGAACAAATTTTTCCGCCAGGTCGGCATCGTCTGCCAGCGTGGCAAAAGCCATCTCCGGTTCTATCATCCAAAACTCGGAGGCATGCCTTGCGGTATTGGAGTTCTCCGCCCGAAACGTCGGACCGAACGTATAGACATCTCCAAAAGCAAGGGCAAAGAGCTCCCCTTCAAGCTGGCCGCTAACGGTCAGTCCGGTCTTTTGACCAAAAAAATCCTGGCTGAAATCGGTCTGCCCATCCAGCATCGGCGGGGCGGCGGCATCAAGCGTGCTGACCCGGAATAGTTCACCTGCCCCCTCGCAATCGCTGGCGGTGATAATGGGTGTATGGACATAGAGGAAGTTGTTTTCGGCAAAGAAATGATGGACAGCCTGGGCAAGCCGAGATCTGAGGCGAAATACCGCCCCGAAAGTGTTGGTGCGGGGCCTCAGGTGAGCGATGGTTCGCAGGTATTCAAAAGAGTGACGCTTTTTCTGGAGTGGATAGGAAGCATCGGCATCCCCGATTATTGTAATTGCGGTGGCCATCAACTCCCATTGCTGACCGGTAGCAGGAGATTCCACCAGAGCACCTTCAACGGTGAGGGCTGTTCCGGTGCCGATCCGGCAGATGTCACTAAAATTGGGCAAGGTTGACTCTGCAACAATCTGAATACCGTCCACTGTCGACCCGTCATTGAGAACAATAAAGCAGATCTCTTTTGACGACCTGACCGAACGCACCCATCCGGAAAAAGAGCGGCTTCCTGCCGCTGTCCCCTGCTCAAGTATTTCTTTGATTCGTATTCTCATCGGAGCACTCCCGACCAGCTTGTTTATTTGACCTTGCAGACGGCTGTGTGATAACTTCCTTTGCGTGTGACGCAGACAGTATGCTTACTTACCTAGTCACCCCGACCGGCAAAAGGAGAATTCAACAGTGATACGATACATATGTGCAGCCCTTGCATTAAGCCTGGTCATAAGCTTTTCTGCAAGTGCCGAAGAGGTACAACCGAGCACACCGAATCATGCCAAAGCTACTACAGAGACACACTATCCACACATCGTACTGTACTCGGTAGCCTGGTGCCCACACTGCCGCAAGGCAAAGGAATACCTGGCAAATCACGGCATCCCTTATGTTAACCGCGATGTTGAGGCTGATGTAAAGGCATTTGAAGATTTGACTATCAAGTACAACAGCACCAAGGTTCCGCTTATTGTTTTCGGCAGTGGTAAAGATGAGATTGTCATGAACGGCTTTACGCCCGAACTGTTTCAGGAAACATTACAGCAGGCCCTTTCAAAGTAGGGGCTCTCTGCACGCCCGCCTGAAAATATTCATGCAAACATTTTGAAAAGCTGAAGAACAAGCAGGGTAATAACAGAACCGATACATGCGCCAATGACAACTTCGCGAAGCGTATGTATTTTCATCAGCAACCGCGAATGGCTTACCATAATTGCCAACAGCAGTGACAGTAGAGATATGAGCGGATCGTGAGTATTAAGCGATACCGCCGTGGCGATAGAAAAAGCAACGGCGGCGTGACCGCTCGGTATGCCGCCATGAAGCGGGGTACCGGTACCGGTGGCGCTCTTTACGATAATGACGATGATCACGACGATCAGTATCGCAATGACCGTGCCCATATCAGAAACAGTGCCAAACATCGCTAAAACCTCCCCATAGTACGGCATAACATATTTTGCCAGAATCAGGTACCCCATGATAGCGGCACCGCAGGCTGTGATCAGCACGGCCCCGGCAGCCGTATCTTTTGCCGTTTTAGCCAGCGGATGATAGCCGGGAGAGACGAGATCGACAATCGCTTCTATCGCGGTATTAAACATTTCTGCGCACAGCACCGCCAGGATCGAGAGTGCGAGCAGGGCAAATTCCAGCGGCGTAACCTTTAAAAACAGAACTGCCAGCATCGCCGCAATAGCTGCAATGAAATGAATGCGCATATGCTTTTCAGTTCTGGCAGCGTGCAGTATTCCCTCTACAGCACAGTTAGCTGATTCTATAAACCGGTCGGGCTTAACAACCCTTCCTTCTTCAGAATTTTGAATAGCTGCTGCTCCTTCTGCTGCATTTTTTGTGCTTCAGCCTCACCGCTCCTCTCATGATCATAGCCGCACAGATGCAGGATTCCATGCAGCAACAGAAAGGAAAGGCGATCAAAAAACTCCATCCCAGCCTCTTCGGCCTCTCGGGCCGCAGTATCCGCCGAGATCAATACATCGCCAAGAGCGTGCGGGTTCACTCCTCCGCAGTCACCTTCCTGCAGTGAAAACGATATCACATTGGTAGGGCGATCTTTGCCAAGATACTCCCGATTAATGACCCGGATAGAGCGGTCCCCCACAATGGAAACAGAAAGCTCGGTCTCTTCAGGACATCCCAAGGCGCCTAAGATTCTCACTGCTACCTTTTTGAGCTGCAGAGTCTTGAAGTGGTGGCGCCTCTGGCGATTGTTCGTCAATATCAGCATCAGGAACTACTCCATTTTCAGTTTTGGTAAGATCACGGGCTTCCACCTTTTTGGGACGATCCCCTCCCTTGGAGACCGGCTCTGGGTAATCAATGCGATGATGAAAGATACCGTTCAAAATAGCGGTAAAACTCCTGGCTATTTCATGCAGGTTTTTGAGCGTCAGTTCACACTCGTCCAATTGACCGTCGATAAATATATTATTGATAAGCTTCTGAACCAGCCCCTGAATACGATCTGGAGAAGGATTTAAAAGGGTGCGCGAAGCCGCTTCAACACAGTCAGCCAGCATGACAATCCCAGCCTCGCGGGTCTGCGGCTTGGGGCCCGGATAGCGAAAATCCTTTTCGTCAACAAGCTGACCTGACGCTGCCGCCTGACTCTTGGCCCGCTCATAAAAGAACTTTATCAATGTGGTGCCGTGATGTTGGCGAATTATATCGATAATAGGCTGTCCCAACCTGTTCTCTCGCGCCAACTCTGCCCCTTCTTTAATATGAGAAACCAGAATCAGCGCACTCATACTGGGAGTCAGCTTGTCATGGCGGTTTTCTTCGCCAGCCTGGTTTTCAATGAAATACAGCGATTTTGATGCCTTGCCGATGTCGTGATAATAGGCCGCGACGCGAGCCAACAGAGGGTTGGCCCCGATTGATTCGGCAGCAGCCTCAACCAGATTTCCAACGACGATACTGTGATGATAGGTCCCAGGGGCCTTGATCATCAGCTCACGAAGCACCGGTGAATTGAGATTCGCCAGTTCAAGCAGCTTGATATTGGTCGTATACTGAAAAAGCGTCTCAACAAGCGGAATAACGCTGGAAACAAGAGCCGCACTGACAAAACCGCTGAGCAGAGCAAACAGGGCGACATACAGCGTTTGCGTTGTGAAGATGGCATTATTAAGAATCTGAAACGATAACGCTAAAGCCAGGTTTACAGTCGAGACTTTCAATCCGGCGGCATAGACCGTACCACGACTGGTACAATGCCGGACGCCGTGGGCACCGACGATACTTCCCAGCAGCGAATAGATCACAACGAGCATATTGTTATCAAACATGATCCCGAGTAACGGGGCGAGAATGGCGCAGTAAACCAACGCAACTTCCGAGTTCATAAAAATACGGACAATCATCGCTCCGGCAGCAAACGGGAACAGATAGATGTAGCTTGCCGTCTCTACAGACGGAAACACTGATCCAATATTATGAGTGATAAGGAGGGCGGTCTTAAAGCAAACAAAACTGAGGGCGATCAGAAGAGAGATGATAAGAACATCTTTGTTCGTTGGATTGAATTTTCGAATATTTTTACAGGCAAAACGGTAGGGAAAATAAAACAGCACGAGAATCAACCCAAAGGTTCCAAACGCCGTAAACAGCCGATTGCCGACTAGCTGACTACCGAATACGGCATCCAGTTTATGGGCCTCTTCCGCCGTAATCCGTTCCCCCACGCGTACAATCATTTCTCCCTTCTGGAGCTTAAAGAGAACCGGGCGTACCGCCTCCATGGCATTACGTGCACGCACCTCAGAGGCTTCACGATTATAGAAAAGATTGGGAAGCAGGATTCTGGAAATCACTGCGGAAATACGAGCGTTATCAGATGCGGCTCCCACCCCGTTGAAGCTCCAACCGCCAACGATCCGGCGGGCCTCGCCAATATCCATATAACCGGTGGTGGAATCCCCTCCTCCGATGGGACGGCCATTATTATCCGACATTTCAAGTCCCCTATGGGCGTCGACCTGAAAAGCCTTCCCATCCAGAACTATTTTCCTTTGATACAGTTCGTTCAACAATTCTGCTGCACTTGCCAGAAATGTTTTATCTGACTTTACCCGGGCAAACGCCAGAATTTCTGCTTCACTCATATCCGCATCCAGCAGCGGCGTAAGTTGGGCCCGCAACTGAGAAATACTTTTCACGTTTTTTTCATCCCGGTCTGGATGAACCACCACAAGAGCCTGCTGCAGTTTGCCGGTAATAGCACTAGGCACCTGGTTGCTCATATTATAAACAACCGGAGCGTTTTTACCGGCATCTTTACGCCACTGTTCCGTCAGCGCCTTGTCTTCTACAAGCAGGTCCTGGTTTACCCGGATATCGGAAGTGGCAATATCGCCTACTTTATAGGAAGGTTTTGTAATCTGCTGGCTTGGAAGGATCGTCAATGTCAGCAGCAGAGCAGTGGAGACAAGAAGAATAAAGCGGTTGCGGCCTGCCGTATCAGGATTGGAAAATCTCTTGATCAAAGAATCAAGCAGATTCGACCCGAGCTGGCTCAAATGTGTCAGAGTATGCTGTTCCTGCTTGCTGCCGTTTTGTTCAGCCATAGATAAATGCGCCACTGTATGATTGGATTTCAGGTATTTACAACAAGTTATGGATTGTAATCTGATTACTCAAACGTGTCAATAAAACTACAGCAAAGAGAGGGGGGCACTGCGCGCTTACCCGCGGGGATGAATCTGTTGATGAAGGCGCTTAAGTCGTTCACGAGTAACATGGGTATAGATCTGGGTGCTGGCCAGGTCGGCGTGTCCCAACATAATCTGCACACTACGGAGATCCGCGCCGTTTTCAAGCAGATGGGTCGCAAAAGAGTGGCGCAGAGTATGTGGTGAAATATTTTTACGGATAGCCGCCTGCTCTGCCCGTTTTTTTATGATATTCCAGAATGCCTGGCGGCTCATTGCTCCACCAAGGCGTGATAAAAACAGATAGGGACTCTGCCGTTGCGAGTCTGCCTTCTGCCGAACAGTGCCGAGATATGCAGCTATCCGCGCACGGGCTGATTCACCAATGGGAACAAGGCGCTCTTTATTCCCCTTTCCGACTGTTATCAGATATCCGGAATCAAGATTGACTTCACGCGACTTGAGATTAACCAGCTCAGACACTCGCAGACCGGTAGCGTAAAGCAGCTCAAGCATGGCAAGGTCACGCACATCCTCGCCCCGGGCACCCGAACAGACGGCAAACAGGGCATCAACCTCGCGCCCGTCCAAAAACTGCGGCAATTTATGCAGCGTGCGCGGCGCCTCGATTATTGTGGCCGGATTACTGTCCGCATAACCTTCAATCATCAGAAATTTATGGAACATGCGGATGGCGGACAGACAGCGCGCGCGACTGCGCGGACCAATGTCCCGTTTCTGCAGTGTGCCCATGAAAGCAGCAATATCAGCTGCGCTTACATCGGCAGGCTGCTGCCGTCCTGATTTCTCAAGGAAATCCAGATAGCGGCCAAGGTCCAGACTATAGGCGCTCCGGGTGTTGGCCGAGAGCCCCTTTTCCACCGTAAGATAGGATATGAAGAGATCAAGGAAGTCGTTCAAGCGTAATCTCTACTCATACATTTGACTTATGAAGTATTTTTTGTGTGGAGGGTAAAGACAAGATAACATCAGTTTCACCAACAACCCAACTTCACTCAGTATTAAAGCGAGTTGCTACACCTGTTAAAACAAGAGTTACACTGGAGGAAATCCTGATGTTAATACTCCCCAATTCAGGCAAAATCAGTATCACTTTACACTGTAAGAAGAAATAACGTGTTTAGATAAAATGGTTTCCTGGTACAAAGACATCCCGTATTTCCTTGATTAAACTATCAAGCAACGTGGTAGAAGTTGAGGCCGTGTTAACGATAAGAGTACGTTTATATGCGTGATCAAAACCGGTTACCAGATGGGTGCGTAAAGCTCCCTCGTCCACAAGTTTACCGACAACAGATCTGGAGACGAAAGCAAGCCCGTAACCTTCCCGTACCGAACTGATAATAAGGTGAAGGTCATCATAGTAAATCACCCTGTTGAACATAGAACAATCCAAGCCCATATTTTTTACATTGTATTCAAGTAACTTACTGGAACAACACCCCTCTTTTCTTGTATAAAGATCAAAGCGGGTAAGCTGATCAATTGACATGATCTTTTCAGTTAGCCCTAATTGTGGAGAACTGACAAAGACGACTTCATCACCAGGTAATTCAAATGTCTGGAGATCACCAAAATCATAGTCAGAATTGTGCTCAATAACACCAACCTGATACAATCCCTTCGCCATCCCTTCTACAACCTTGTCAGGCATTTCAAATGAGAATTTCAGCTCCAGCATATCCGGCTTCATCAACATAAATCCCTTCATTATTTCAGGGAGATAGGTAATACCAAAGGAAGGTGTGCAACAGAAGTTAATTCCATGTTTGGGGGAAAGCACACGAATATCATTCAGCAGATCATTTTCGAGCTGCAATATCTTCTCAGCCTTTTCTATTACAACCCGCCCCACATCGGTCGCAGTTAGTATCGGTCCACTACGATCGACAAGTGAATAACCGTACTGATCTTCCAGAAATTTTATTCTGCGTGAAACAGCAGACTGGGTAATAAAAAGATTCTCTGCCGCCTTTGAAAAGCTCCCGGTCGCAATAGATTCTACAAGTGTGCGTAAATACTCAGATTTCACCAGACATCCCCCGCAAACTTTTGTTTGATGACTCAAAACGCATGGAGTCATGACTAATTTTCGTTTTCATAATAGCAGATGGCAAGACTAAGATGCAGACAAAATTAATGGTAAAAGCGATTTAAATCTGAAAATCGTTTTTTTACAGATTACGGGTAATAAATGACTGGCAACGGAGCTCAATTAGTTATGTCCTACCTGATTTCAAACAAGATTATTGCAATCATGCAGAGGAAACCTGTTTGCACACAGCCTGTATCATAACCACACCGCCGGTATAACCAACCGACGGTTTTTTTATGTTTTTATTTCATTGCAGCGAACTGACTCAAAATTCATTCGAAGGGAGGTGAAGGTACAAAGAGAAACCGTAAGACAGTGGACAATTGGTACTAGTTGTATTCTCACACTTTTTAACGAGGAGGAGTTATGTCGGAAAAGTTGATGAAGAAGGGCAGAGTGCTCATAGCAGCACTGCTTGGGACAGTAATGATTGCCGCACTTACCATATGGGGTTGCGGCACGAGTAGCTATGATGATCCGGCAGCTGGGGCTAACATAACCACAACCAAAACTGCCAATGCCTTGATTGATGCAGCAACTCTTAAAACGTGGATGGATGAAGGCAAGGTTAACGCCCCTGTTGCTAACAACTATGACAGGGTTGTCATTCTTAGTGTTACCGGCCCTACAACCTCTGCTACAACTTCTGGATATATTGGCTATAATACGTTGCACATACCAGGTGCGCAGCTATGGGATAGTACCAGTAAACTTGGTTACGCCCGCCGTGAAGCGGTTGCCGACATGAGTACAATGGTTCCAGATGGGGCTTCTATGGACGCCCTAATAAAAAGTTTTGGCATCAATAAATACACAACCGTTGTTTTCACTGTCAGCAAAAGCCAGAACTTCCTGTATGCAGCTCGGGCTTACTTTACCTTCCGCTACTGGGGTTTCCCCAAGGATCGCTTAAAGGTTCTGAATGGCGGAGATGATGCTTGGGCCAACGCAGCATACACTCTGACATCTGTTGTCCCTGAGATTACACCTTCAACGTATAGTGTTCGCAACATCTACACTGGTAATTACTCATCTTTTGGACTGCGCTACTCTATCGGCGACATGATCGCACTGGTTGATAAAGTCAACTTGGGAACAGAAAGTACCGCTGACCCTGACGGAATCACTATTTTGGATGCACGTGGACCAAATGCAGACACAACTTATGATTATGACACAGCACATATTTTTGGTGCCACAAAAGACAATTACAATAGTTATGGCACGACGTCCGGTACCAACAACGTTGGCACTGTAGCAACTCCTGTTAATGCACCAAAAACTCGAACATTCAATGGCACTGCACCTCTTACCACCGCAGATAAGAAGATGAACATTGTATACTGTGTATCCGGCTATCGTGCATCTGTCCCATTCTTTGTTTTAGACGGCATCCTCGGCTGGCCGGTTAAAATGTATGATGGTTCCTGGGGACAATGGAGTAGCTACCAAGGAGTAACCAACTTACCGGATGTGAACGGAACTCCTTCTATGTGGCGAGTTGACATCAATTCACGTAGTGTCGGTTCACTAACCGGGTCTTTGCCTATCGCAGACAATCTCTATCTGGGCTTCACATCAGTTCTTGATCCAGAAGCCAACCAGATTCTTAAAGCAGATAAAATCTATTTTTCGACCCCACCAGTCAGCACAACTACAAGTGGAGGCGCTGCTGGTGGCGGCAGCGGCTGCTAGCATTTGAGGCTAATTATAGCATTTAATGTTCACATCAACGAACGAAGGAGAAACATATATGTCTAAAATTGGAAAAATAAGTGCTTCAGCAGCCCTTTTACTGGGCTTGGCCGGCACAGCCTTTGCCGGACCGCAAATCACCTTTGGCCCTAATGATGAGGGTGTAATGCAGATCGATTACAAGGGTCAGTTTCAGATGACTGCCCGTGACACCGGATCCGGAGACAATAACGAAGACAACACTGCCAACTTCAATTTCCGCCGCAACCGCCTCGCCTTCATGGGCAAGTACGGTGAGATGGTCGGCCTCTACGTCCAGACAGAGTTCACCGAGAACCCCAATGTTACAACTCTTGGTGTTGCCTCAGCCAATCAGGGATCAGAATTCCAGCTCTTGGACGCTGTTATGCGTTTCGACGTTAACAACGCTTTCAAGGTGAATGTCGGTAAGTTCAAGTACAACCTTTCCCGTGAGAATCTGGAAGCGTGCGAAATGCCGCTGACCCTTGACCGTTCTCTGTTTATCCGTACCGCCTACACCACCACCCGTGACAGCGGTGTTGCGATCTGGGGCAATCTCTTTAATGACGTTTTCCAGTATCGTGCCGATGTTATGGAAGGGCGCCAGGCTGTTTCCGGTGACACCGCACCCAGCTCCAGCTTCCGCTATTCCGCCCGTGGCCATGTCACACTGCTCGATCCTGAGAGCGATTATGGCTACAAGGGCACCTATCTGGGCAAAAAGAAAGTGCTAACATTTGGCGCTGCCTATCAGTTTGAGCCGGAGGTAGCCTATGGCAATACCCTGGCAAAAACAGACAAGAAAGACTACAAAGCCTGGACGGTTGACGCATTCTTCGAGTATCCTCTTGCAGGGCTCGGCACCATCACCGCTTCTACGGCCTATGAAGATGTCAACCTTGATGACGCCTATAAAGGTGCTAATCCGGATGCAGGGACGATCGGCATCAACGGCGAGAAAAACGGTTGGTACGTTAAGGGCGGCTACATGCTCCCCACCGTTCCCCTACAGTTTTTCGGGCGTTACGAAAAATGGCAGTTTGCCAGCCTCAACAATATAATTGACCAGAAGATCGACTGGTACGGTGGCGGCGCAAATTACTACTTCCGCGACCAGAATCTTAAACTGACCGCAGAAATTTCGCACACCGCCTTCGACAAGGAAGGATTTGCAAGTGGTGTCACGAGCAAGGACTTCACAACTTTTATTACCCAGTTGCAGCTGATTTTCTAATCTACAAGCAGGTAAAGCAGTAGCAAAAGTGACCTGACAGGCATTCAAAGCTGTCAGGTCACTTTTTTATTCATAATTACTCAAAATGGCGTGCTATAGTTCACAAATCCAAACGGTAAAGGTCTCCTCCTGCAATGCCGATTCATACTGCCGCCCACGGCAAAACACATATCATCCTGCTGCTCCTGCTTACCCTTCCGTTTTTTCTCACCGGTTGCCAGCGGACAACAAAAGAATCATCCTGCATCCGTTGTCATAAAGGCATTGAACATGTCTCCAAAACCCATTCCGACTGTGTCTCCTGCCATGGCGGCAAGCCCCTTGAAAAAAGCAAAGAAAAGGCACACCAGGGTGTGTTTGGCATCTCCAACCCGGAATTCATCGGCCGTTGGGAGAATGGTTGCGCACCATGCCACACGTATCAGTTCGGGCGGATGAAGAGCAATCTGATGTACACGGCTGCAGGGATGATCCGCAATACCCAGCTAACCTGGGAGGGAGAAGATGGCAACAGTTATACCACCAAGGGTGACAAATTGTTTGGTGCCGACGGCAAGCCGTTCTCACCCAAACCGGTAGCCGAACTGGATAATCTTTCCGGAGAGCTGTACCGCAAGTTTTGCGCCCGCTGCCATATTGGTGCACGGACAACCGGTGCCTACAGCGCCAGCCATGCCTCCGGCTGTGCCGCCTGTCACTTCCCCTGGAACGACGAAGGGGTTTATAGCGGGGATGATAAAACGATGCGGGGTAAGGCCGGGCATTCAGCCACCCATACCATGACCGCACTTCCTGATATCAATGTCTGCACACGCTGTCATAACCGGAGCGGCCGGATAGCTTACTCATACCAAGGGTTGAACGATGGCAATAACGGCCTTGTACCGACCAGAAATGGCGAAGGTGGACCGGTAATGGCAAGCGGTGCCCGCAACCTGACCCATATCATACCTGACGTTCACTTTGCGGCCGGAATGGAATGTATCGATTGCCACACATCGCGCGACGTTATGGGTGATGGCTATGCATACCGCAATATGTACCTGCAGACGGAAGTGGCATGTGAAGATTGCCACGGCAGCGCCAAGAATGTACCGCGCTATCGCGAAATCACCCGTGAAAATGATGAGGCGCTGCGGGAATCAAAAAACTACCGATTCCGTGTGACTTCCGGCATGAAGATGATTCAGACCTCCAAAGGGCGAAGCTACTCGAACGTCTTCTACCGCGACAACACAATCTGGGTGGCCGGCAAGAAAAACGGCAGGCTGCACAAGAGCAAAGTAATCACCGGCACAGCGGCGCATGACGTTGCCGGGCATGAGCGGCTTGAATGTTACAGCTGTCACTCCCGTTCCGTGCCGCAATGCTACGGCTGCCATACCACCTATGACAAGGAGCAGACCGGCTATGACTTTATTAAGAAGACCGAAACAACGGGAGCTTTCAGCGAAACAGAGGATTACCGGATACTCAACCCGTTCCCGCTTGCGCTCAATCAGCGTGGGCGCATTTCCCCGGTTACTCCAGGTTGCCAGACCTTCATAAACGTGATCGAGCCGGACGGTACCCAGTCAAAAACGGAGTATGTCGCTAAATACAAGGGTAAGCAGCAGCTCCGCTTTGCGCCTTTTTACTCGCACAATACAAGCAAAAAGGCTATCGGCTGCGCCGAATGTCACGGCAATCCGGCTTTTCTCGGCTTTGGCCAGCATGTGGTGGAGGGGAACAGCATCAAGGGGACGTTACTCTGTGAACGCTCTGACAGCAAGCCTCTGGATGGTTTTCTGACACTGGACAAAGGGAAGGTTAACGCCTATTCGGCAATTACCCGCGAGAATGCCCGGCCGCTCAGCGGCGCTGAGGTAAAAAAGACATTGGCGGTGAATTTATGCCTCCCCTGCCATGATAAACCTGAAGACCGGATCTACCGGAGAAAACTTGATTTCAGAGCTCTTGACGACACCCTTCATCGCCGCCTTCTGACCGGCAAATAGTAGTAGCAGTGCCCGAACCCTCCAGCATATCAATCACTGCATAATTCAGAGTTTTGCCGTCACACCCACTCATCAATCGCCGTCATCAGCTGACAACAGATTTCACTCAGTTTTTCGGGTGCGGTGATTTTATGCCCGAAAATATCCTGCACATAGAACACGTCAGCCACCTGATCGACCTTTGTGGAGATCTTCGAAACGCCGATATACAGGCCCAATTCCGCAAGAGTGCTGGTTATCAGGTACAGCAACCCGACCTTGTCGTGAGTCAGGATATCGATAACGGTATACTCTTCGGAAACATCATTATCGATATCAACCTTGGTGGCAAAGCGGGGTGCCGGCCGAGCCGTCAGCAAGCTCGGTCTCTTGCGCTTGGCGACCAGCTCCGAAACCTGCACTTTGCCATGGAGAACCTGATGCATATCCTGCTCAATCTTGTCCCAGCGTGACGCATCAGTGACAAGATTCCCCTGCGGCGAATTGACCTGCAGAATATCCAGAACCTTGCCGTTCTTGCAGGTATTGATCTGCGCTCCGAGAATATTTATACCGTTGGCAGCCATGACGCCGGTAATCCGGGAGAAAAGCCCCGGCATATCGTGGGCACAAATGGTGTATTCCGAACAGTCGCTCTCCGGCTGATGAGAAAGCCGCAACAGGATATGGGCCTGTTCCAGACCAATCAGAAGGCGAACCTGCTCTGCAATCAACTGGTACGAATTGGAAAGGAGCAACCGTACCGGCATAGACTTTAACTCTTGCCGAACTTCTGCCACGGGGAGTTCGTCCTCCAGCATGGCGGTGACCTTTTTTATCACGGCGGTCACCCGTTCACTGCTGGCCTCCTGCTGGAAGCCGCCACGATCAAGAACACTGAAGGCCTTTTCATATAATTCCTGGAAAAGCGATGCTTTCCAGTTTGTCCAGACATCCGACCCGACCGCACGTACATCGGCAACCGTCAGCAGATAGAGCATTTTGAGATTTTCGCTTGTTCCCATCTGGTGGGCAAACTGGGCTATCATTTTTTCATCATTCAGGTCGCGACGCTGTGAAATATGGGCAAAGAGCAGATGATAGAGTACCAGAAACCCTAGCCGTTCACTGTCTTCCCGTGAAAGCCCGATCCTGCGGGCTATCGTCGGGATCATGGCGGCTCCCTTCTCTGCATGCCCCCCTCCCGACCCCTTGCCAATGTCATGAAACAGAACCGACAGAATCAACAGTTCAGGCTTGCCGATCTGCGCGGCAAGCGCGCATGGCAGCGGCATGATCTCCTTAAACTCTCCGTTCAGCATCTTTTCAGCCTGCTCAACGGCAAAAAGCGTATGAATATCCACCGTGTAGATATGGTACATATCGTGCTGGACTTTGCAGTAGATATGCTCCAACTCCGGTATGTAGCGATTCAGGAATTCCAGGTGATGCATCACACGGAGAGTATCAGCAACCCTTTTCGGCGCCCGCAGGATATTGATAAAAGATTGGTTAACCTCACGACTGCGTCTGAATTTATCATTAATAAGGGCAAGGTTTTTCCTGATAATCCCCTTAACGCGGACATGGAGCGTGACCCCGTGCTTCTGGGCATACTCAAAAATTTTCATCATGACATCAGGGTTTTTCTCAACAATGGATTCATCGGGAAGAATAAGCTCTCCCTTCAGCACGAAACAGCCATCACCAACCGGCCTACGGACGAAATAGCCCAAGATCTTCAGGGCCCCCTCATCGCGCCATATACAGCGTGAAACCAAACTGGAGGTAAAATGCTCGACCTTGTTGGCGTGGCGGTAGTAGTCCCTCATAAAATCTTCTACCGCCAGAACCCGCCCACTGTTCTGATACCCGAGAAAAGCGGCGAGGTGTACCTGGGCATCAAAGGTGAGCTGGTCGTTTTTACGGCCGTTAAAGTAATGCAGTTCATTACGGATACGCCAGAGGTAGTCTAGTGCTGTGTAATACGTTTCCAGTTCTTCATCGTCCAGAATCCCCTTGATGATTAACTCACGCAGGTCGGAAAACTTGTACTTGACGCGCGCCACCCAGATGGCGGTCTGCAGGTCTCTCAGTCCCCCCTCCCCTTCCTTCAGGTTCGGCTCCAGCAGATAGACGGTAGAACCGTACTTTTCACGACGGATCTTCATGTCAGCTATTTTTTCCTTAATGAACGAGCCGCTGGATTTCGGCAGGATCTGACTGAAGATTACTTTTTTGAGATCAGCGAACAACGCTCTGTTACCGGAAAGAAAGCGGGCATCCATCAATGCGGTCTTGACTGTCCCATCGGCCGCTGCCATTTCAATGCAATCAGCAATCTTTCGCACCGAATATCCGACATCAAGGCGCATATCCCAGAGAAAATAGAGAAGCTTCTGGGCGATGTCCTCAACTGTTGCAACAGGCAGAATACCGTCATGCAGAAACATGATGTCGATATCGGAAAAGGGGTTGAGCTCCCCACGACCGTAACCACCGACTGCAACCAGTGACACATGGCCCAGCATGGCATCACCACCGCCAAGGTCATAGATAATGGACAGGAAAAGCCGGTTGTGTAATTCATCCATCATGTCACTAAGGAGATGAGTTATGTCGCTTCCACTGCCGCCCCCCTGATGCAGCTGCTTAATTTCTTCACGGTACCTGGCGAGAAAGTTTTTACACCCGGAGAGATAAAGTGGACGTTTCTCGTCAAAACCGGCCATACCTGCGTCGCCAACGGCATCTATTGTATCGGGAAAATAGGGATCGATATAAAATTGCATTCAGTGTTCCTTGTAATGCGCTTGATTAGGAGCGGAAGGCGACAGTGGCAACCGGTCGGGTGCGAATTATACGTCAGTCGACCCAGCGAGTCAAAAGCATTAGTTCTGTTTTGTTGAGCCGTCCACATATACTCTTTAAATTATATGTATGTTTGCATACAAAAAATAACTATTGACATGCAATAACAGGTAGTTACAACCCATGCCCATTCATTATGCAGTGCGCTAAAACCCCGGATAATACATGACTATTTTGACACTTATCCACACTTCCAACAGGGTTGTTAACAGCTTTTGTGGAAAATGCTTTTATTGCTGTCCTAATAGTTGCGGTCATCATGCGTGACATTTCAAATACCCACAATCTGTCGACACCACTTTAAAGAAACTTGCATCAGCACCACACCTTCATTCATACTGCAGTTATGCGAATAGCCTTAATCTCTCCTTACTCAATTGGTCCCATACGTGGCAATATAACGACAATCGAACGCATCAGCCGTTTTCTTCGCCTGGCCGGGGCTGAGGTGCTCGTTCTACCTGCTGATGCCATCTCAGTTGCAGAAATGGAGCGGCAACTCGTTTCCTTCTCCCCGCAGCTGATTCACGCATTCCATGCCCACTACTGTGGCGGAATAGCCCAACACTTGGCAGAAACCCTTTGTCTGCCATTCATGATCACCATCACCGGGAGCGACCTGCATGACCCGCAGCTGCGGGAACACTCCGTCACCGCACGAGCTATTGATGCCGCTCAATCAGTCGCCCTTTTCGGCGCTGGCGAAGCGGTAAAACTAGTCAGCTTTTTCCCTCAAGTCGAAAACAGAGTTGCCATAATTCCGCAAGGAGTTGAAGCCCTCCCGGTTGCGGCTACGTATACTTTTGCCATACCCGATGATGCCTTTGTGTTGTTGTTGCCCGCCGCCGTCAGGCCGGTTAAACGGGTCGAATACCCAATCCAGGCGTTGAAGACGTTTGCGCGCAGTTTCCCCCGCATCCACCTAGTGCTTGCAGGTGGCGTCATAGACGAGGAGTACGCTGCTACTATACGCAGCATGCTCTGCACCGCCCCATACGCCATATGGCTCGGCGAGATACCCCGCGAGCAGATGGGCGACCTCTACACCCGTGCCGATATCGTACTTAACTGTTCGCACTCAGAATCGATGTCAAACACTGTGCTTGAAGCCATGGCTCTCGGAAGGCCGGTGTTGGCCAGTGACATACCCGGCAATCGGATGCTTATTCGCCATCACGAGACAGGTTTGCTGTACACTGACCAGGAAGCCTTTTTAAAGAGTATTGTCACGTTGATGGGAGATGCCCAACTACGTTTGGATCTGGGCCGTCATGCCGGAGAATATATACGCCGTTCCTTTTCTCCCCAGCACGAAGCAGCGGAATATATGCGACTGTATCGGGCATTAACAGCTGAAGGAGGGATGCGTAATGACAGGTAAAAACAACCTTGATCCACTGCACGGTGTTACCTTGAAGTCTATACTTGCCGAGTTGGTTGGCCAATTTGGTTGGGAGGAGATGGGCAAGAGCATCGATATACGCTGTTTTACCCATGACCCTAGCATGGCGTCCAGCCTGAAGTTTCTGCGGCGAACACCATGGGCCAGGGATAAGGTTGAGGAGATGTATCTGCGCTGGAAGATGCAGAGCCAGGGTTAGTACACCAACCTGTTCTGAGTGGTGGATTAAGAGAGTAAAACGCCCCGTCTCCTTTCGGAAACGGGGCGTTTTACGTTTTATTTCAGGAAGTCCTATTCTGCAACAACAATAACAAGGTCTTCCTTCTCAACCTTATCACCTTCTTTAAACTTGACGTCAACAACAGCGCCATCGGCCTTGGCTTTGATGTTTGTTTCCATTTTCATCGCCTCAGTCACCATCAGCACGTCACCCGCCTTGATCGCATCACCAGCCTTGACATTCACCTTCAGCACCTTGCCCGGCATTGGCGCCGCAATGTGGCAGGGATTCCCCTTGTCGGCCTTTTCGCGTACCGCTTCATCACTCAGAACCGATTGGTCACGGATAACTACCGAACGGTTATTACCGTTCAGTTCGAAATACACGGTGCGGGTACCGTCACCCTGCACCTTACCGACTGCATTGAGTTTGATGATCAAGGTTTTACCCGGTTCAATATCCAGAGAAGTTTCCTGCCCTGATTCGAGACCATAAAAGAATATCGGCGTCGGGATAACCGATGTGTCGGAAAACTCAACGCGATGACGGTCAAATTCCGGATAGACATTCGGATAAAGGATCGCGGAGATAAGAGCTCTGTCATCGATACGGTGACCAAGCGTTTCCTCCAGCTTGAGTTTTTCTTCGTCAAAATCGACCGGCTCCAGCAACTCACCGGGGCGACAGGTGATCGGCTGTTCCCCTTTCAGAATGATTTTCTGGAGTTCCTGCGGCCACCCCTGGTACGGCTGGCCGAGCATCCCTTTGAACATTCCGACAACCGACTCAGGGAAAGCCAGATCCTCTTTTGAAGTGAAGACATCTTCCGGCTCAAGGTTGTTCTTGACGAGAAACATAGCCATATCACCGACAACCTTTGATGAAGGTGTCACCTTGACGATATCACCAAACATCATGTTGACCTTGTGATACATCTCCTTGCAGTCATCCCAGCGCTCAATCAAACCAAGACCGGCAACCTGCGGCTTGTAGTTTGAGTACTGTCCACCCGGGATTTCGTGGTGATAGACTTCGGCGGTGCCGCTTTTGAGTCCGGATTCGAACGGTGAGTAGTAATCACGTACCGTTTCCCAGTAGTTGGCCAGTTTCTGCAAGCCAGGTGCATTTACCAGCGGATCACGTTCGCTCCCTTCCAGTGTAGCAACCAGAGCATTCAGGTTGGGCTGAGCGGTCAGGCCGGACAGCGACGACAACGCGGCATCAACGATATCCACTCCGGCTTCACTCGCCTTGAGCAACATGGCACTGCCGTTTGAAGAGGTGTCATGGGTATGCAGATGAATAGGAATACCAACGTTCTCCTTAAGCGCCTTGACCAGTTTATAAGCAGCCATCGGCTTGAGCAGGCCGGCCATATCTTTGATAGCCAGAATATGTGCTCCCATACTCTCCAGCTCTTTCGCCATATTGACATAATACTCAAGCGGGTACTTATCCCGTTTCGGGTCGGTAATATCGCCGGTATAACAAATCGACGCCTCACAGATTTTCCCGGATTTACGTACCGCATCCATCGCAACCTTCATACCGGCTGTCCAGTTGAGCGAGTCAAAAATACGGAAGATATCGACACCTGAGTCGGCTGCCTCTTCAACAAATTTTTGCACGACGTTGTCAGGATAGTTGGTGTATCCAACCGCATTGGAGCCGCGCAGCAGCATCTGGAACAAAATATTGGGAACCAGCTCCGACAGCTTGTGCAGACGCTGCCATGGATCTTCCTTCAAAAAGCGCATTGAAACGTCAAACGTCGCCCCGCCCCAGCACTCCAGTGAAAACAGATCGGCTCCCAGGTAGGAGGTCGGTTCGGCAATCTTGAGGATGTCGTAACTGCGGACGCGGGTTGCCAGGTTGGACTGGTGGGCATCACGCATGGTCGTATCGGTAATCAGCAGCTTCTTCTGTTCAAGAATCCACTTGGAGAGCCCTTCGGCACCCAACTGCATGAAAAGGTCCTTGCTCCCGGCAGGGCGAGGCTTGTTCGTATCGACATACGGGGTACGGGCTTCGATCAGCTCCGCAGACTTGAGCGGTTTGACCACGCCGGGTGAACCGTTGACGATAACCTCACCGAGGAAGTTAAGCACCTTGCTGGCACGGTCCTGTTTTTCCCTGAAGCGGAGCAGTTCCGGATGTTTTTCGATGAAGGAGGTATCGCACTGCCCGCGGAGGAAGACCGGATGAGTGACGACGTTTTCAAGAAAACCTATGTTTGTCTTGACGCCACGGACACGGAACTCCTGAAGGGCGCGGTTCATTATGTTGGCGGCGTCCGGAAAATTGAGTCCCCAGGAGCTGACCTTGACCAGAAGCGAATCATAATGAGGGGTAATTTTTGAGCCGGTGAAGGCGTTACCTGCATCAAGGCGAATGCCGCAACCGGCGGCAGACCGGTAGGTAGTCAGGGTCCCGAAATCCGGGGCAAAATTATTGGTCGGATCTTCGGTGGTGATGCGGCACTGAATCGCGTACCCGCGCATATCGATAGCACTCTGCGAAGGAATATTGATCTCGGGGTCGGAGAGTTTATGGCCACAGGCGACCAGAATCTGGTTCTGCACCAGATTGCGACCAGTGATCATTTCGGTCACGGTATGCTCAACCTGAATACGCGGGTTCATCTCGATGAAGTAGTGCTTCCCTTCCTGGTCAACAAGAAACTCAATAGTTCCGGCATTGCGGTACTTGACATGTCCGGCGATCTTAAGTGCCGCCGTGCAGAGTTCTGCCCGCTGAGCCTGTGTCAGGGAGAGTGAAGGTGCAAATTCGACTACTTTCTGATGCCGCCGCTGTACGGAACAGTCGCGGTCAAAGAAATGAACCAGATTGCCGTAGTTATCCCCCAGCACCTGAACCTCTATATGTTTGGGGTGGGCCAGGTAACGCTCCAGAAAGACTTCGGCATTACCGAAAGAAGCCTTGGCCTCGCTGCTGGCCGCAACGAGTCCCTCAAGTAGTTCCTTCTTATTGTTGGCCACGCGCATGCCGCGGCCGCCCCCCCCTGCAGATGCCTTGATGATGATCGGATAGCCGTGCTCCTTGGCAAAGATCAGTGCATCCTCTTCCTTATCAATCGGGTTTTCCGTTCCAGGCACGACATTGACACCTGCCGCGATTGCCGCTCTTCTCCCGGAGACCTTATCCCCCAATGAGCGCATCATCTCCGCGGATGGTCCGATGAAGGTTATGCCGTTGACACGGCACTCTTCGGCGAACTCGGCATTTTCAGCAAGAAAGCCATAACCGGGGTGAATAGCATCGACATCAGCCTTGAGCGCCAGAGCTATTATCTCGTCAATGCCAAGATAAGCATCAATCGGCGACTTGCCCTTACCGATCAGATATGCCTCGTCAGCCTTGTAGCGATGCAGTGAGAGTTTATCCTCTTCAGAATAAAGCGCTACCGTGCCAATGCCCAGTTCTGTACAGGCACGAAAGATACGGATAGCAATCTCACCCCTGTTGGCCGCCATGACTTTACGAAATCGGTATTTTTCCATGCAGATGTTCTCCTTGGTAAATTTATTTAGCAAAACTAAAATTATTCAGTTATTTTAAACAGTTACGAACGATTCTGCGGCACTAAAACAGATTGACGGAACTTTGTCAATTAGTAAGTTAAAAATCAATTTTGTGCCGAACACGAAAGGAAGAAATCTGTTCACGCATGCAAGCCTGCAAAGTTTGTCCATTCCGGGATTTTCGCCTTGCCGCAACATGCTGTTTATGATAAGTACTTTTTGTTGCAACCAACGTATTAATCAACAAATGGAGGCTTTATCCATGGATATAAAAATAGTTCCACTGCCAACCGATAAGATGAAGACAAAAATTGCAGACCAGTCAAAGCTCGGCTTTGGCAAATACTTTACCGACCGGATGCTGATCGTTGAGTGGAAAGCAGACCAGGGATGGTGTGATGCCCGCATTGAACCGTATGCCCCCTTCATGCTTGACCCTTCCTGCACGGTTTTCCACTATGCACAGGAAATATTTGAAGGGCTCAAGGCTTACAAATGGGCCGACGGCCATATTGCCCTGTTCCGTCCGGAGATGAATGCTCGTCGCTTCAACCAATCCGGCGATCGAATCTGCATGCCGGCAATACCGGAAGAGTTGTTTCTTGACGGCATTAAAAAGCTGGTTGCACTGGAGCAGGATTGGATCCCGACAGCTGACGGCACGTCGCTCTACATTCGTCCGGCCATGATTGCCGTGGAGCCGGTTCTGGGAGTCCATCCTTCAAATCACTATTATTTCTTTGTCATCCTCTCCCCGGTTGGCGCCTATTACGCTGCCGGATTCAACCCTATCAATATTATGGTCGAAGACCACTATGTCCGGGCAGTGCCGGGGGGAACAGGCGAAGCCAAGACCGGCGGCAATTACGCCAGCTCGCTCAAGGCCGGACTCGAAGCCAAAACAAAAGGATACGATCAGGTTCTCTGGCTTGATGGCCGTGAGCGGCGCTACATAGAGGAAGTCGGTGCCATGAACATGTTCTTCGCCTACGGCAGCCATATCGTTACCGCCCCGCTGTCCGGTTCAATCCTGTCCGGCGTTACCCGCGATTCCGTATTGAAACTAGCCCCGACACTCGGCTATACAATTGAGGAACGGCAAATCGACGTAAATGATCTTATGGCCGACATCCGCACCGGTAAGGTAACCGAAGCATTCGGTAGTGGCACCGCAGCCGTTATCACACCGGTTGGAAAACTCTGCTACAAAGAAGAGAGCCTGCAGCTGACCGGCGGAAAGGTCGGAGAGATAACGCAACATCTTTACGATACATTGACCGGCATCCAGACCGGAAAATTGAAGGATGAATTCGGCTGGGTCGAGTTTATCGAACAGGCCTGAGTTTCGTAGGGGGCCGCCTTGAAACCGCCCCCTACATGGATAAACCACCATGACACAGAAAAATACCACACAAAAGCCACCCACAAACAAACTCTGCACATCCTGCCGCCGCACCTGCAAGCAGGTTGCTAATGCAGTCGTTGCAAGCTGTCCCCGCTACTACCCCTTTGGCTACAAGCAGACAAAACGCGAGTTCACATGGAAACAGATGGAGTTGGGACTGTAGACGGGGTACCGGCGGTCAACCAGACACTCTGCAGCGGCTGTGGCCGCTGCGTGGCGGCATGCCCGGCAAAAATAATAACCCTTGAAACGATCCGGTTTCGCAAACATGCTGTGATTACACATCCCGAACACTGCAACCGCTGCGGGAGGTGCGTAAAAGCCTGCCCTGTTGCCGCGCTGCTCTGCTGCACCTGAGTATTTTCCCTTGATTTACATTACATCAATGTGTTATAAAATCCCGCTATTCAATTCACACGTCTCGGTAGATCCGGTGGTGTCCCTATTTGATTAGATGACGGGGATTCGACGAGGCGGAGGAAAAACCAAAGGAGAAAGTATGTCAAGTATCAGTATGAAGGAACTGTTGGAAGCTGGTGTTCATTTCGGTCATCAGACAAAACGCTGGAACCCTAAAATGAAGCCCTACATCTTTGGGGCACGTAACGGCATCTACATCATCGACCTGCAGAAAACCGTTCGCTACTTCAAAACCGCCTACAGCTTTGTTAAGGAATCCGCTCAGGAAGGCAACACCGTCCTGTTTGTCGGCACAAAAAAACAGGCTCAGGATTCAGTTGCTGAAGAGGCCACGCGTTGCGGTATGCACTATGTCAACCAGCGTTGGCTGGGCGGCATGCTCACCAACTTTGCCACCGTCAAACAGAGCATCGACCGTCTCAAAAAGATCGACGCCATGTTCGAAGACGGCACCATCGAAGCCTACACAAAAAAAGAAGCACTGCAGTTTACTCGCGACCGCGAAAAGCTGCAGAAAACTCTTGGCGGCATCAAATCAATGAACAAGCTTCCGGGAGTCATGTTCGTTATCGACCCTAAAAATGAAGAGATCGCTGTTCAGGAAGCCAACAAACTCGGCATCCCTGTCGTCGCTGTTGTAGATACAAACTGCGACCCTGATCCGATTGACTATGTCATCCCGGGCAACGATGACGCCATCCGTGCCATCCGTCTCCTTTCCGCAAAAATGGCCGACGCTATTCTTGAAGGCGTTCAGTCCCGCAAAGCCGCCCTGCAGAAGGACACTGAAGGTGCAGATGATTACGCTCCTGAAGAAGCTGCAGAAGAAGCAGGCGAATAACACTTACTACTATGAAATCCTGCTGTGACAGGATAGGAGGATAGCAATGGCTGTAACAGCTGCACAGATATCTGAACTGAGAAAATCAACCGGCGCAGGAATGCTGGACTGCAAGAAAGCACTTGAGCAGACTGAAGGTAATTTTGACCAGGCGGTTGACTTCCTGCGTACAAAAGGCCTCGCAGCCGCTTCCAAAAAAGCCGGGCGTGCCGCAACAGAGGGCATGGTTGCCGCAGCTGTATCCACAGACGGCAGCAAAGGCATTTTACTTGAAATCAACAGTGAAACTGACTTCGTTGCAAAGAACGAAAAGTTTCAGGGTTTTGTAAAAGACATCGCAAACCACATTCTGGAGGCAAATCCAGCGTCTGTTGAGGAGCTTTTTGCCCAGCAGTATTGTGGTGACAAGAGCAAAACAATCCAGACCATGCTGAATGAAGCCATTTCCGTCATCGGCGAGAACATGCAGATTCGCCGTTTCAGCAGCTATGTTGTTCCGGGTGCCGGTGCAATCGGTTCTTACATTCACGCCGGAGGAAAAATCGGCGTGTTGGTGGAAGCAACCTGTGACAACGCTGCAGCTGCCAAAGAGCCGGCATTCGCCGCTTTTGTCAGAGATGTTGCAATGCATGCCGCAGCAGCTTCACCACTGTATGTTCAACGCAGTGAGGTTGATGCGGATGTCCTTGAGCGTGAGAAAGACATTTACCGTGCCAAAGCACGTGAAACCGGCAAGCCTGAAAATATCATCGAAAAGATTATCGATGGTCAGGTCAACAAGTTCTACGCTGATATCTGCCTGCTCGAGCAGCAATTTGTCAAGGACACCGACAAAACCATCCAGCAGTTGGCCGCTGAAACAGGTAAAGCACTCGGCACAACAATCACCGTAAGCAGATTTACTAAATATGCCCTCGGTGAGGGTCTTGAAAAGAAGGAATGCGACTTTGCCGCCGAGGTGGCGGCAGCTGCCGGCCTTTAATCCTTTCATCGAAGCCGGCCTGAAATGGCCGGCTTTTTTTTGTTCTTTTCCCGACGCTGTGAAATAGGTATAAAACAGTTCTGACGTATGTACATCAAAACTCCGGAGGCATGACATGGGCAGAAGATCCTACACCCGGGTACTTTTGAAACTTTCAGGTGAATCGCTGGCCGGTGAGCAGGGCTATGGCATTGACCCGCAGACACTCAATAAGATAGCCAGCGAAATAAAGGAAGTTGTCGACAGCGGAGTACAGCTGGCGCTTGTTATAGGCGGCGGTAACATATTCCGCGGTCTGGCCGCCTCGTCCAACGGAATGGATAGAACCAGCGCCGACCACATGGGGATGCTGGCCACTGTCATCAACTCGCTGGCCATGCAGGATGCCCTTGAAAAGCAGGGTGTTTCCACACGTGTTCAATCGGCCATCGACATGCAGGAAGTCGCAGAACCATACATCCGCCGTCGTGCCATGCGTCACCTGGAAAAAGGACGAGTTGTTATTTTCGGTGCCGGAACCGGCAATCCATACTTCACGACTGACACTGCTGCCAGTTTGCGCGCCATGGAAATCAATGCAGAGGTAATCCTCAAAGGCACAAAGGTGGATGGCATCTATTCAGCCGATCCCAAAAAGGATCCGGATGCCGTTAAAATTTCAAAACTATCCTACATTGAGGTCCTTAAAAAAGGATTACAGGTTATGGATGCCACCGCTATATCACTCTGTATGGACAACAACCTGCCAATTATCGTTTTTGATCTGACAACTGAAGGTAACATCAGGAAAGTTATCTTTGGTGAAGAGATCGGTACCATCGTACAAGGAGAATAGCCATGCCAAAGAACGTGCTTGATGACATGAAGATCCACATGGAGAAGACGCTTGGCGTCCTCAAAAATGAATTTCAGAAGATCCGCACCGGGCGTGCAACTACCGGCATTCTGGATTCGATAACCGTCGATTATTACGGCTCCACCTCATCGCTCAGCCAGGTAGCCACGCTGGCTGTCCCTGAGGCACGGACCATTACGGTGACACCATGGGAAGCCAAACTCATCCCCATCATCGAAAAAGCTATAATGAATGCCAACATCGGCCTGACTCCATCCAATGATGGCAAGTCAATCCGCCTGAACCTCCCACCTCTGACCGAAGAGCGCCGTAAAGATATCGTCAAGGGGCTTAAGAAAAGGGCGGAAGACGACAAAATTGCGATCAGAAATATCCGTCGTGATGCGATCGACAAGCTGAAGAAATTGGAAAAAGACAAAGCTATTACCGAAGATGAACTAAAAAAATATGAAAAAGATGTCCAGGAGTGCACCAAAAGTTTTGAGATGAAGATGGATGAGGCGGTTGCACATAAAGAGAAAGAGGTCATGGAAGTTTGATGACGCCGCTTGACCCCAAAAAACTCCCGGTTCATCTGGCTGTCATCATGGATGGCAACGGCCGCTGGGCACAACAACGCATGCTCAAACGCATCATAGGCCACCAGCGCGGTGCTGAAACGGTAAAAATGGTTGTAGAGCAGGCGTCCTCGCTCGGCATCAAATACCTGACCCTGTTTGCATTTTCATCAGAGAACTGGTCACGGCCGGCAATGGAAGTGCGGGCGCTGATGACGCTGCTCAAGAAATACATCCGTCAGGAAACAGCGCGTATGATGCGCAATAACATCCGCTACAATGTCATTGGCAATCGCAGCGATCTACCGGACGATGTCAACGAAACGCTGAATGATGCTATTCAGAAGACCTCTGCAAACACCGGCATGGTGTTAACGCTGGCCCTTTCCTACGGGGGGCGCCAGGAGTTATGCCGGGCCGCTGCCCGCATGGCACAGGATGCCGTTGACGGCAAACTGGCTGTCAGCAGTATCACGACCGAACTGTTCGACAGCTACTTGGACACGGGGGGGCTGCCTGACCCGGATTTCCTCATCCGTACCAGTGGCGAGATGCGCATCAGCAATTTCCTGCTCTGGCAACTAGCTTACACCGAACTTTATTTCACTGAAACAAACTGGCCGGATTTCACCATCAATGAACTACACAAAGCTCTGGTTGATTTTCAGTCTCGTGAGCGACGTTTCGGCCTGACCGGAGACCAACTGGCACAAAGGGGCGACCTATCAAACGCCTGATTTCCGCAATTCTACTGTTGCCAATCGTCATCCTGATCGTCCTGAAGGGTGGAACATCACTCTTTGCCGTCATGCTGGCTGTTTTCTCCGCCGTAGGAATAGCAGAATTCTATCGCATGGCCATGCCGACAAGGAAAATTGAACGCTGGCTCGCTGTTCCTGCAGGATCTGCGCTCCTTTTTTTGCCGCTTATCGGCAACGACAAGTTTATCGCCCCCGCTGTCGGGCTCCTTTTTATTGGATTCTCGTTCCTGTTCCTGTTCCGGATCCGCTCGATTGAAACAGCTGCACGCGAAATGGCCTTTGCGCTGCTGGCTTTTCTGTATATCCCGTGTATGCTTATGCACCTCATCCAACTGCGCCAGACGACCTTCGGTATTCAGTGGATATTTGTTATTATGCTGATAGTTATGACCAATGACTCTGCCGCCTATTACTCCGGCAGCGCGTTCGGCAAACACCGTCTGTATCCTCTGGTCAGCCCCAAGAAAAGCATTGAGGGTGCTATCGGCGGCCTGCTTGGCAGCATCTGCGGCACACTGTTGGCAAAGTTCACTTTCTTTCCCCAACTGACATTACTCGATGCCGTCCTTACGGCTCTTGTTATCGGCATGGTAGGCCAGGCTGGCGACCTTTTTGAATCACTGCTAAAGCGCAGCTTCGGCGTCAAAGACTCAGGATCCATCATTCCGGGACACGGCGGTGTACTCGATCGCCTCGACAGCATCCTCTTCGCCGCACCGCTCACCTATTATTATGTTCTCTTCTTTTTCAGAGGCTAGCCAATGAAAAACATTACCATTCTCGGTTCGACCGGTTCGATCGGCGTCAGTACGCTGGAGATTGTCAGCGCTCATCCCGAACGCTTCCGTGTCGTAGCCATAACTGCCGGGAGGAATCTGGAACTGTTTGTGCGGCAGATCAAACAGTTTGCACCACGGATTGCGGCCGTTGCCTCCCACGAAGACGTCCCACGTCTGAAGGAGCTTTGCAGCGGCCTTGACGTCACCATCCTGGGCGGTGTCGAGGGTTTGATAGCCGCTGCAACTGCTGATGAAGCAGAAATGGTAGTAGCTGCCATTGTCGGTGCAGCAGGGCTTGTTCCTGCTGCCGCAGCCATCCGCGCAGGCAAGGATATTGCTCTGGCAAACAAGGAAACTCTGGTGACAGCCGGCCATCTCTTCATGGATCTGGTTGAAGAGTTCGGTGTAAAACTTTTTCCGGTAGACAGCGAACATAGCGCCATTTTCCAGTCTATTGAAGGGCACCGTAATGAGGATATAGACAAGATCATACTGACCGCGTCCGGTGGACCGTTTCTAAATACTCCTGCAGCTGATTTGTCAAACGTTACGGTGCGTGACGCCCTCAACCACCCCAACTGGAATATGGGGAAAAAGATCACCATCGATTCAGCTACGATGATGAACAAGGGGCTGGAGGTCATCGAAGCGTGCTGGCTGTTCAACACACCACCAGAGAAGATTCAGGTAAATATACACCCACAGAGCATTATTCACTCGATGGTCGAGTATGTTGACGGTTGCGTTATTGCCCAACTCGGCACACCGGACATGAAGGCCCCCATTGCCTATGCCCTTGCCTACCCTGAGCGCATTGCAACCGGCGTCAAAAAGCTTGATCTGACCTCGTTCTCCGGGCTAACCTTCTTCAAGCCTGACCTGAAAAAGTTCCGCTGCCTGGAGCTGGCCTATCGCGCAATGGCCTCGGGAGAAAGTATGCCGGCTGTGATGAATGCAGCCAATGAAATTGCTGTTGCAGAATTTCTTGGTGGACGCATTAGTTTCATCCAGATTGCCGACACCATAGAGCGCACCATGAACGCCCACACCGCACACGAACTGCATTCAATTGATGAAGTACTTAAGGCAGACCTCTGGGGCAGAGAGTCTGCCCGAGAAATTTGCCGGGAGATGGTACACTAATATGACCGTTATATATGCAATCATTGTTTTAGGTGTTTTGATCTTTGTTCATGAGCTAGGACACTTCCTGTTTGCCAAGATGATGGGAGTACGTGTCGAAAAGTTTTCTCTCGGTTTCGGCCCGAAACTGCTCGGCACAAAGATCGGTGAAACTGAATACCTTCTTTCTGCTTTCCCACTCGGCGGATACGTCAAGATGTTCGGTGAAGGCGGTTTTATTGAGGGAAGTGAAACACACCACCAGCCTGAAAATGGAACCGACGCAACGATACAATCAGACGAGACCATGCCTGGCGAACTGACCGAGTATGAAAAGAGCCGTTCCTTTTCACATAAACCTGTGCTGGCACGCATTGTAATCGTCATGGCAGGTCCGGTATTCAACCTCTTGTTCGCCTGGCTAATCTTCATGGTAATTTGCACCATGGGCGTCCCGACGTTGACAACCAAAATAGGTGAAGCTCTCAAGGATAAACCTGCTGCAAAAGCCGGCATGCAAAAGGGCGATATCATCACCGCCATCAACAACAAACCGACCAACCAGTGGGAACAGATTGCCGAAGGGGTTGCCGCCAGCAAAGGGCAGCCACTCACAATAGTGGTAAAACGCGATTCCCGTGACATGACCTTTTCCATCACCCCTGAACCGCGCACCTCCAAGAATCTGTTTGGAGAGAGTATCAATGGGTATGTCATCGGCGTTGCTTCGGCCGGTGAAATCGTGTCCACGTACTACGGCCCCTATCAGGCTGTTATCGTCGGGTCGAAACAGACCTGGAAAGTCATTGATCTCACGATAATGTCTCTGGTTAAAATGGCCCAGCGTGTCGTGCCGATGGACAGTGTCGGCGGACCGATTATGATCGCCAAGATGGCCGGCGAGCAGGCCTCTGCCGGTGGTGCCAGTTTCCTGGCTTTTATGGCGCTGCTCTCGATAAATCTTGGCGTGCTGAACCTGCTGCCGGTGCCGGTGCTTGATGGCGGTCACCTGCTGTTCTATTTTATGGAGCTTATCTTCCGCCGACCAGTGCCACAAAAGGTTCGCGAGTTTGCCCAACAGATCGGCATGGTACTTCTCTTAGGCTTGATGGTTCTTGCTTTCTACAACGACATCATCAGATATTTTTTCAGCACGCAGGGCTAGACCGTTTCAGAGAAAGTCATGCCATCTACAGCAGTGAAAGGAGTTTTTGAATGTCCTCCGCATCGAAACAGGACGTTATAACACCTCATGACACCCGCTATCTGCTCGTACTGCCTTTTTCAACCGACCCGGTTCTAGCCAGGCGATTCCTCGCCCGTGACAGCAACATTGTCGGCAATATCCGCTTTGGCAAGATTCTGGAAACGCTTGACAAAGTGGCAGAGAACACCGCTCTGGCATATGTCCATCGCTTTTACCCGGGTGCCAGAGTCGTTACCGCCGCAATTGACAGTATAATCCTGAGAAATCCCGCCGACACAAAACATGACTTGGTCTTTTCAGCACAGATCAACCATGTTGGAAAGTCTTCGATGGAAGTTGGCATCAGGATAGAGTGTCTTGGCGAAGGTTCCAGCCATCTCGCAACCTGCTACTTCACCATGGTGGCCCGTTCAACAGACTGCGGCGAAGCTAAAAGTCTGGCTCTTCCCCAGCTGCACTATCCTGAAGAGATCGACAAAAAAAGATATCAGAAAGCCGAACAGCGGCGACAGGCATATCGTGACGGACTTGTAAAAGCTGAAGAAATGCCGTCGTTGGATGAATACCTGTTACTCAAAAAGCTCCACAAAGCACAGGAGCAAACCACATTCGACGGCATATATGCCGGGCGGCTTACGTTGGAATCCACCTGTAAGGCATATCCGGAGCAGGAAAACGTTCCCAGAACTATTTTTGGCGGTTACCTGATAAGGAAAGCGTATGAATTAGCGGCTCTGGCTGCAGAAATGGTCGCACCTGACCGGGCGGTGCCATGTCAGGTTAATCGCATCAACTTCAATCAACCGGTACTGCTCGGTGATCAGCTTAAATTCACGGCACGGGTGGTCTACACCGGCAAAACAACCATTGCCGTGCAAAGCGATATTGAACGTTTTAGCCGCACAGACAGTAACAAGTCCCTTTCAAACTCCTGCCTGTTTACCTTTCGTAACGTCGGTAGTGATATGAGCCCCATAGCGGTACCATTTATATACCCGGTAACGTATGCAGAAGATGCACGTTTTTTAAACGCCTACCGCCAGCGACTCGATTAAACAACCAAACATAACAGATTCCAGCCTGATAACGTGATCCGGAGCGCTTGAATAATGAACATCCTCGCCATTGACACTTCAACATCCCTAGCCAGCATAGCTGTCGCCGTTGACGATCAGATTGTCGCAGAATCACTCCTTAACACAAACCGTACACTCTCTGCCCGCATTGTACCTGAGATAGAGCGCATATTGGCAACAGCCGGACTGACCATTGCCGACATTGACCTGTTCGCCTCTTCCATCGGCCCCGGTTCATTTACCGGTGTACGTGGCGGTGTAGCCACGATTCAGGGTCTGGCACTGGCGTTTGCAAAGCCCTGTGTCGGTTTTTCCTCATTGTCCTTGCTCGCGATGAACTTTTCTCACGCAACCACACGGGTCTGCCCGATGATTGATGCGCGCAAAAGTGAACTATATGCTGCACTCTTTGACTGTTCATCCTCCCTCCCATCACCACTCATCAGCGATTGCGTTCTTCCGCCAGCAGCTCTTCTTGATCAGATTTCTGCAACGACTGAAGGTGCGGTAATCTTTGTCGGAGACGGTGCTGTACGCTACCATGACCAGATTGCCGAGCGGATGGGGAACCGCGCCATATTTGCGTCTTTCCCTCTCAACAACACCCACGCAGCCAATGGCATCATTCTGGCGCAACACGCCTCCAAGGAAGGTAGATTGCTGGAACCTGGGCAGTTACTGCCGGTCTATCTCCGCGCATCAGATGCTGAAATAAACCATACGTCAAAAAAACTTCCGTAATTTACTCCTCTTGCAAATTGCATGAGTCACTCTCACCCTTCCCTCAAAATCTCTCACCCCGTTTGATTGCCTAATCACCCTTCCCTGCTATACTCATCTCCATACATCCTGCTGCCCATGGAGAGATCACTATGAATATCCACGAATACCAGGCCAAGGAAATTCTCAGCAGTTACGGCATCCCCATTCCCCGCGGGCGCGTGGCGCTTACTTCCGACCAGGTTGAACGTGCCGCCAAGATGATGGGTGGGCGCTGCGTCGTCAAGGCCCAGATCTATGCCGGAGGGCGCGGCAAGGCTGGCGGCGTCAGACTTATCCATCATCCTGAGGAGGCCCAGGAATATGCCAAGGAGCTGTTCGGCCGCACTCTGGTTACCAATCAAACCGGGCCGGAAGGTCTCAAGGTTCGCCGCATCCTGGTGGAAGAGGCGGTGGAGATCGCCCGCGAGTTTTATCTTTCCATCACGCTCGACCGGAAAACCTCCCGCTACGTTGTGATCGCCTCAGCCGAAGGCGGCATCGATATCGAAGAGGTTGCGAACAGGAGTCCGGACAAGATTCTGACTCTCACCATTGACCCGTTTACCGGTCTGCGCCCCTACCAGGCCCGTAAGATTTCTCTCGCGTTGGGACTGTCAGGCACAATCTGTG
The DNA here is from genome assembly GCA_028681335.1 of Desulfuromonadaceae bacterium. GTDB lineage: Bacteria > Desulfobacterota > Desulfuromonadia > Geobacterales > Pseudopelobacteraceae > JACRCG01. Next base: position 138,404 of record JAQUIT010000010.1, read on the forward strand.
AAGACTGCGTCGAATTGATCCTCAACCTGTACAGTGCCTGCCAGGAAAAAGACTGTTCACTGATTGAAATAAACCCGTTGGTAGTGACCAAAGCAGGCTGGTTGATGGCTATGGACGCCAAAATCACCTTTGACGACAACGCCGTCTATCGCCATCGCGAATACCCGGATATGGTCGATTATTCTCAGCTTGACCCGCTGGAGATCAACGCCGCCAAATACGACCTGGCCTATATCAAGCTCTCTGGAACAATCGGTTGCCTGGTCAACGGCGCCGGGTTGGCCATGGCCACACTGGATGTGCTGAATGAGTGCGGCGGTGAACCGGCCAACTTCCTCGATGTGGGAGGCGGGGCAACCCGTGAGAAGGTAGCCGAGGCATTCCGCATCATCCTGCAGGATTGCGACGTAAAAGGTATCTTCGTCAACATCTTTGGCGGCATCATGCGCTGCGATGTCATTGCCCAGGGGATTATTGAGGCTGCCGGAGCTGTCGGCTGTACCCTGCCGATTGTGGTGCGCATGGACGGAAGTCATGTCGAGGAGGGGAAAAAGCTGTTGTTGGAATCCGGACTGAATGTACAGATCGGTCGAACGCTGGGAGATGGCGCCGCTAAAATCGTCCAGATGCTGTCTCAGGGGGTGCAAGGCCATGTCGATACTTGTCAATAAAGAGTCGAGAGTAGTCGTTCAGGGGATTACCGGCCGCAGCGGTCTGTTCCATAGCAAACAGTGTCGCGAATACGGGACCAGCATTGTAGCCGGAGTCACCCCCGGAAAGGGTGGCATCCATATTGAGGGCATCCCGGTCTTCAACACCGTTGCCGAGGCTATCAAATACACCGAGGCCAACGTATCGATGATCTTTGTACCACCACCCGGTGCCGCCGACGCCATTTTAGAATCTATCGACGCCGGTCTCGATCTGGCTATCTGCATCACCGAAGGAATCCCGATTCGTGACATGGTACCGGTCAAGGCGGTTCTCAAAGGGAGCAAAACCCGCCTCATAGGCCCCAATTGCCCCGGCATCATTACTCCCGGTGAATGCAAGGTCGGCATTATGCCGGGACATATCCACAAACCGGGTAAGATCGGGGTCGTCTCACGCAGCGGCACACTTACCTATGAAGCGGTCAAGCAGCTGACTGACGCAGGCCTTGGCCAGTCCACCTGCGTCGGCATCGGCGGCGACCCGATCATCGGCATGAATTTCATTGACGTCCTGACGCTCTTTAATCAGGACCCGGACACGGAAGCGGTGTTCATGATTGGCGAGATCGGTGGCGGTGCCGAAGAAGCGGCTGCCGAGTGGATCAGGGGACACATGACAAAACCGGTAGCGGCCTTCATCGCCGGCGTCACCGCCCCTCCCGGTAGACGGATGGGGCATGCAGGGGCAATCATCACCGGCGGCAAGGGTAAAGCCGAAGACAAGATCCGCATCCTGCAGGAGTGCGGTGTAGTTGTAGCAACGAGTCCGACGCGGATGGGTGAGGCGATGTTGGAGGCAAGGAAATTGGCGGAAAAGGTGGCAACAAAAGCATCAGTCAAACCAACTGCGAAGAGAAACAAAAAAACAACCTGAGTGCCCCACCGTCATGGAGAGTGAATGTGGTTACAAAATGCGGATGAATGCCGTCATAGCCATATGGACAGTGATCGTCCCCCACAGGGGGGGGCGAAAAGAAAACAAACAACCCCGCCGCAAGCAGCGGGGTTGTTTATTTAATCCAACCGGACATGATGGCAATCCCGCTTGAAACCGAAACAAGGGCCCAGAGGGTTACCCCTTGGGCCAACGGCTTGATACCGGTTTTACCCAGCACCTCTCTGGTTAAACCGCTCCCGATCAGAAAGAGGGTCACTACCAGACTCTGCTTTGCTATGCTGTTGAGCGGTTGCCAGAGTTGTTCAAACTGGGGCAGCATTGTTTTAATGGTTGCAGCAGCAATAAAACCGAGAATGAAGAGCGGGAATTTTACTTTTCCCTCGGACTTGGTGAACCAGGCGGCGACCAGGGCTGCAGGCATAATCCATAAAGCCCTCGTCAGCTTGACCGTTGTACCGATGGCTAAGGCAAGCCCGCCGTAGGCGGCCGCTGCCCCCACCACGCTGCTGGTGTCGTGGATCGCCAGAGCCGACCAGAGGCCGAATTGCCGCTGCCCCATCCCCAGGAGGTGCCCGAGAGGAGGAAACAGGATCAGGGCGATTGAATTAAGGGTAAAAATGGTAGCCAACGCAACGCCGGTTTCCTCTGCTTCTGCCTTGATCACCGGAGCCATCGCCGCAATGGCGCTGCCACCACAGATGGCCGTTCCAAAAGAAATCAGCGTGGAAGTCCGTGCCGGTGTCTTGTAAAGCCTGCCCAACAGATATCCCACTATCATGGTGAAACTTATACTGATTGCGGTATAGACAAAGGCTTCCTTGCCGGTCTTGAAAAGTTCCGGCAGGTTCATGCCGAACCCCAGTCCAACGACAGAAGCTTGCAGCAGTCGCCTGCTCCAGGTCGATGTAGTAGCACCCCACGGATTACCGATCACAACCCCGAACGTAATCCCGGCCACTAGGGCTATGGGGGCGGTGATTATTGGCCAGCAGCAGCCTAATAACAGTATCCAGAACAACACTTTCAAGCCAGCATCGCTTTTCACGACCGTCTCCTTTTATCAGCTTACTTCTTCTCTACGCTGTCTTCCCCGGTTGAATTAATTCCCTTTTAAGCCCAAAGAGTTGGCCGAAACTTACGACTGAACACTTTGTCAGTCATGAAGCGGAAATTGTGGCGGCCTAACGGTTAAAACCGGACAGAGGGCTGTTTTCACAACCCGTTCAGCAGTACTGCCAAAGAGGAAATGATCGACCCCCTGCCGTCCGTGGGTCCCCATGACAATCAAAGATGCTTTTACGTCAGTGGCCTTTTTAATAATTTCCTCATGTGGTATGCCGGTCATTACAAAAGACGTAACGCCGGGAAGTTGTTCAATCCATTTATTACAAAAGTCCGCCAGCATATTTTGTGCGCTCTCCTCGATTTTTTTGTCAATCTCGTCAAAGGAGACATAGGGCACATAAAAGTTACGCAAATCAACCTGGTCAGTGACAACATGGACAACAACCATGCGAGCGTTACATGTCGAAGCTAATGATAAGGCGTATTCAAAAGCGTGGTCTGATACTTCTGAAAAATCCGTTGCAAACAAAACTGTATCAATATTTTTCATAAGAGACTCCTTTTGTCGGTTCGATAGTTGACACTGTAACCGGGATTATATATAAATAAAAATGAATAATACTGATAAAACACATCAATTGGATTTATAATGGCGTTGACATTTCGGCAGCTGGAAATTTTTGAAAAGATAGCCGCCACCGGCAGCGTAACCAAGGCGGGCGAAGAGCTCTTGCTTACCCAGTCGGCTGTCAGCATGGCCTTGTCGCAGCTTGAACAACTGAGTGTTACCCCGCTCTTTGAACGCTCAGGAAGGCGTCTTCTTCTGAACGATAGCGGCCGTCTGCTGCTTACAGAAGCACGGAATATAATGATGGGCGTCAAACGGATTGAACTGATGCTGCAAGGAGATAGTGACCAGTTGGTAGGTGAATTGCTGATAGGTGGAAGTACTACCATTGGGAACTACCTGCTGCCGGCACTTCTGGGAACCTTTGCCCGACAGTATCCAAAAACCAGGGTAGAGTTACGAGTGGGCAATACTCAGCAGGTAGCTGAATGGCTTGAAAGCGGTGATCTTGACATCGCTTTCGTTGAAGGCCCGTGCCACAGCAGGGGGCTTGTTGCGGTCAATTGGCGTGATGATGAGCTTGTGGTTGTGACGGCCCCCGACCACCTATGGGCCAGGGCAAAATACGCCACTACCGAGATGCTGGCATCGGCCCCATGGATCATGCGGGAAAAAGGTTCCGGGACTCGTGAGGTCTTTGAAAATGCCATGGAAAATGCGGGCGCCAGCTATGCGATAGCGCTGGAATTCGGCCATACCGAGGCGATCAAGAACGGTGTAGCCTCCGGACTTGGAGTAAGCTGTCTTTCCCGTATTGCCGTACATCGTGAGCTTGAGTATGGCTTGCTCGTTGAAGTGAAAAACCCGCTCCTGCTCAGTCGTTCACTCACGCTGCTCAAGCGGCGTGAAAGCTGCTGCACTTCTTTGCTGGCAGCTTTTTTAAAGGTTTCTGGTGGAACATGGGATAAAATCCCTTAAATTATGTACAGTCAGCATTAATACAGAAATCCAAAGGACATCCATCTCCCCCCACTGCCCACAAAATGTCGTCTTCCAACCCTCCCCTTGACACTACATCTTGGCATAAGGCATAATCCTGACTCATTGATTTGTCTGGAGGCATCGCCGCATGGAAACGCCACATAGTACCGACAGTAGCCCTTCTTCCCCCTTCGTACACCTCCATTTACATACCCAATATTCCCTGCTTGACGGCGCCATTCGCTTTGACGATCTGATCGCAAAGGCCAAAGAATACAATATGCCGGCGGTTGCCATTACCGACCACGGCAACATGTTCGGAGCGGCGGAATTTTACCTTAAATGCAAGAAAGCCGGAGTTAAACCCATCATCGGTTGCGAGCTGTATCTGGCACCCGGATCGCGCTTTGCGCGCGACTCCAAAGGGATCTCCGACGCTGCCTACCACCTGATTCTTCTCTGTGAGAACATGGAAGGGTACAAGAACCTTTCGTATCTGACTTCTGCAGGATACAAAGAGGGTTTTTACTACCGCCCCCGCATCGACCGCGAGCTGCTCACCGGGCGCTCCGGCGGACTCATTGCGCTCTCTGCCTGTCTCAAAGGGGAAGTGGCGATGCAGTGCGGACGCGGCAACATGGAAGATGCGCTTGCCACCGCCACGTGGTACAGCGAAATGTTCCCTGACCGTTATTATATTGAGCTGCAGGAAAACACCATCCCGGAACAGGATGTCGTCAACAAGCGCCTGATGGAGGTTGCAGCCGAACTGAAGCTGCCACTGGTGGCGACGAATGACTGCCATTACCTCAACCGTGAAGATGCCCGTGCCCACGAGGTGTTGCTCTGCATCCAGACCGGCAAGACGATGGAAGACCCGACCCACATGAGGTTCTCGGTTGACGAGTTCTACGTCAAGTCCCCGGAAATAATGCAGCGGGCCTTTTCCTACGCCCCGGAGGCAATCAGCAACACACTGAAGATTGCCGAACGCTGCAACCTCGACCTGCCGGTGGACGGCAAGACCTATTATTTCCCCCACTTCGACCCACCAGAGGGGCAGAACCACGACGACATGCTGCGCGACCTTGCAACCGACGGCCTCAAAGAGCGGATGGTAACCATTCTGGCCAAATACCCGGACATGACGCTGGAGCAGCAGCAGGGGTACTTCGACCGCCTTGAGATTGAACTGGACTGTATCCGCGACATGAAGTTTCCCGCCTACTTCCTGATCGTTTCCGACTTTATCCGCTGGGCCAAGGAAAAGGGGATTCCGGTCGGCCCCGGCAGGGGGTCCGCCGCCGGTTCGCTGGTAGCGTATTCGATCAAGATAACCGATATCGACCCGCTCCCCTACAACCTGCTGTTCGAGCGGTTTCTCAATCCGGAACGTATCTCAATGCCTGATATCGACGTCGACTTCTGTCAGGATCGCCGCAGCGAGGTGATCCAGTACATGGTCGAAAAGTACGGCCGTGATCGCGTCTGCCAGATCATCACCTTCGGCACCATGGGGGCCAAGGCGGCGATCCGCGATGTCGGGCGGGCGCTGAATATGACCTATGGCGATGTCGACCGCATTGCCAAACTGATCCCCGATGACCTGAAAATGACTCTGAACAAGGCGCTGCTGCAGGAACCACAGCTTAAGGAGATTGCAGCGACCGACCCGCAGGTGAAGGATCTGCTGGACACGGCACTCTGCCTCGAAGGGCTCACCCGCCATGCTTCGACCCACGCTGCTGCCGTCGTCGTTGCCCCGGACCGGCTTGAAGAGTTCCTGCCGCTCTACAAAGACCAGAAAACCGGCTCAATCAACACCCAGTACTCGATGAAGTACGTCGAACTGGTCGGCCTTGTCAAATTCGACTTTCTGGGGCTCAAAAACCTGACCGTCATCGAAAATGCCGTCAAACTGGTGCGGGTAAATGTGCCTGATTTCGACATTACCACCCTGCGTGACGACGATACGGCCAGCTATGACCTGATCAGCATCGGCAATACCACCGGAGTCTTCCAGCTGGAGTCGAGTGGTATAAAAGAGATGCTGGTCAAACTGAAACCGTCCTGTTTCGAGGACGTTATCGCCGCCTGCGCCCTCTATCGCCCCGGTCCGCTGGGATGCGGCATGGTGGACGACTTCATTGAGCGCAAACATGGTCGTCAGAAGGTGGTTTTCGACCTGCCACAACTGGAGCCGATCCTCAAGGACACCTACGGGGTTATCGTCTATCAGGAACAGGTTATGCAGATATCCCGTACCCTGGCCGGCTATTCCCTGGGACAGGCCGACCTGCTGCGCCGCGCCATGGGTAAGAAAGACGCCAAGGAGATGGAACGCCAGAAGGACACCTTTCTGGCCGGCGCAAAAACGCTGGAGATCGACACGAAAAAGGCCGAAGCGATTTTTGACCAGATGGCCAAGTTCGCCGAGTACGGCTTTAACAAGTCCCATTCAGCCGCATATGCGCTGATTGCCTATCAGACAGCCTACCTGAAAGCCCACTATCCGGTCGAATTCATGGCGGCGCTCCTGACCTGCGATATGGACAGCACCGACAAGGTTGTCAAGAACATCAGCGATTGCCGAGAGCAGGGTATTGAGGTACTACCGCCGGACATCAACACCTCCGGCCTCTCCTTCACCGTCGTTGGCACATCGATGCGTTTCGGTATGGGCGCGGTAAAGAATGTCGGCACCGGCGCCATCGAAGCGATCCTGGAAGCCCGCAATGCGGGACCATTCAAAAGCCTGTACGATTTTTGCGAGCGCGTTGACCTGCGCCGGGTCAACAAGCGGGTCATAGAATCGCTGATCAAATGCGGCGCCTTCGATTCCACCGGCGCGACACGAGCATCCCAGATAGAGGGGCTGGAAACCGCCTCCAGTTACGGTCAGAAAATCCAGGAAGAAAAGGCGAGCGCCCAGGTGTCACTGTTCGGCACGGAAGAGGTCTCCAAAGGGAACGCCGTAGGTGGCATGAGACTGCCCAACACCCCGGAATGGCACGACAAGGAGAAACTGGCTTTCGAAAAGGAGGCTCTCGGGTTCCTGATTACCGGACATCCGCTTGATCGCTATATTGACGACGTCAAACGCCTCTCCAACACCGACATCGCCAGCATGGTGGAAATGGCGGAAGGCAGCGAGGTACGAATCTGCGGCATCGTCTCCGCCTTTAAGGAAATCACAACCAAAAAAGGTGACCGGATGGGCTTCGTCACCATCGAAGACCTTACCGGCTCTGTAGAGATCACGGTCTTTTCCGACATCTATGCGCTCGCCTCTCCGCTCTTGAAATCCGACGATCCGCTGCTGGTAGTCGGCAAACTGGAAAAAGGGGAAAAAGGGTGCAAGGTGCTGATCATGAAAGGTGGCGAAGAAAATAACGGCAGAAAGTTTCAGCGTGATCGCGGACCGGCCGGCGAAATCAAGCTGCTCTCCGAAGCCAGAGCCCAGACGACCAAAAAGGTGTCGTTCATCGTGCGCACAGAAGAGACTCCACCAGAACAACTGACTCTCCTCAAGGAGGTCATCGAACGACACCCCGGCAGCATCCCGGCTTCCATCCAGTTCCTGATACCTGAAAGAAGCCGTACGACCATGCCTCTTGCCGCCGGAATGAACGTAGCGCCCAGCGATGATTTAAGGCTGGAAGTGGAGAGGCTGTTAGGGTATAATGCCGCTTCTTTTGAGTAAATACTGTCCAGCCAGCACTATGGATGAGACGATAGCAGTTTTCGATAATTAAACTGATGAGGTGATTGATTATGGCAACCCCGTTTTATCTTGAGTTTGAGAAACCGATAGTTGAGCTGGAAAAGAAAATAGAAGAATTGAATGCGCTTGCCGGCGATGGCCTTAACATTGGCGCCGATGTGACTGCCCTTGAGGGACGCGTGGAGGAGATGCGGGCCGACATCTTTTCCAACCTCTCCCGTTGGCAAACCGCCCAGGTCGCCCGCCACATCAACCGTCCCTTTACCCAGGACTATATCAATCTTATGTTCACCGAGTTTATCGAACTGCATGGTGACCGTAACTACGGCGACGATCATGCCATTGTTGGTGGCCTCGCACGCTTTGACGGCCAGCCGGTCATGGTTATCGGCCACCAGAAGGGCCGCGACACCAAGGAGAAAGTCTACCGCAACTTCGGCATGCCCAATCCGGAAGGGTACCGTAAGGCGCTGCGCCTGATGCAGATGGCAGAGCAATTCAAGTTGCCGGTCATCACCTTTGTTGACACCCCTGGCGCCTATCCGGGAATTGGTGCCGAAGAGCGTGGCCAGGCCGAAGCGATTGCCCGCAACCTGCGCGAGATGGCCAGCCTGCGCACCCCGGTCATCGTCTGTATTACCGGCGAAGGCGGTTCCGGAGGAGCGCTGGCTATTGCTGTCGGCGACCGCATTCTGATGCTGGAACATTCCGTATATGCCGTTATCTCACCGGAAGGGTGCGCCGCCATTCTCTGGTCCGATGGCACCAAGGGAGAACAGGCTGCAGAGGCGCTCAAACCGACAGCAAAGGACATCATCAAGCTGGGCGTTATCGACGAGATCGTCAAGGAACCTGTCGGCGGGGCCCATCGCGACCATGAAGCCACAGCTAAAAACATGAAAGAGGCCATAGCCCGCAACCTGACCGAGCTGAACAAGCTTTCCGGTGACGAACTTGTTGAAGGTCGCTACAATAAATTCAGAGCGATGACACAACTGGCTGAATAGATTACTGTCCGTCTCCAACCGAGGATAAATGAAAAGGCGAAGCAGGAACTATCCCTGCTTCGCCTTTTCTTTTTTACAGAAGTGCTGTTCGGTGACAAACAAGGCTGCGACACCTGATCAGCCGTTTAACTCCCACGTTTCGTTTTCCTTGCCTTGCAGATTAACACCCCATCCCACCACAAGACTTAAACGTAATCACACCCCGTGCAGGCTCAGCCATCAAAAAATTCTCTGTAAAGAGCAGGCCAACAACAAGCCGGACTACATGCATGGTGATCTCATCATTCGAGCTCCCCGTCTTGGGAGATTGTTGCATTCAGCCGTGCCTACCGAACAGATTATCATGGCTACGGCTAACCACAGTCGTTATGAAACATGAAAACTTCACATATCAGTCAAGCTATTAAGAAAGGCGACAATATCTTCGACCTGATTATCGGCCAAACCCAGATTACCCACAGCAGTGCTTAGATTATCTGCAACCTCCGGAGTAAAACCACTCCTGTTATTCATAAAGGAAACCATCTCCTTCAGAGTGGCAAAATAGCCGTTATGGGAATACGGAGCGGTCAGAGCAACATTTCTCAGAGTAGGTATTTTGAATTTTCCGTTCTGGGCTGGGTCACCAATAAATCCACCAAGGCCCAAGTCCGGATATCGATAGGCACAGTTAGGATCATATTCCAAGGCCGGATTTTTGGGCACCCCGGCATTGACATACTTATAACTGGTGAAGAGTGGGAAACCTCCCCCAAGCCGTGCCATTGAATGACAGGTTGTGCAATTTTTGGAAAACAGCTTCTTGCCACTCAACTCCTGAGCGTTTAAAGTTCCAGTATCAAAACGTGAGGAATAACGGGTCACCTCAGCAGCACGCTCATAGGAAGCGACCGCACGGGCAAGATTATCATAGGCAGTGTTCACATCAGCAAAGGCATCCAAACCATAGACTGTGGTAAAAAGAAAGGATATCTCTGCGTCATTTGCCATCCTGTCGATAATTGTTTGCACATTTGGCATATTCATCTCCACCGGATTGAGCGGAGGACCTTGAGCCTGCTCAGCCAACGGATCATGCAACCTGGAACCAGTGGCCCGCCCATCCCAGAACATGCCACCAACATACTCGCCTGCCTGGTCAAGGTGCAGCATGGGACTCAAACCACAATAAGCTGAGGTAGGCGCGTTCCGTCCCCCTGTCGAGACACCATCATCGCCAAGAGATACCGCAGCATTATTCGCATCGGCAAAACCGGTGGCGTTATTATGACAAGTGGCACACGATTGCGTCTGATTCCATGACATCAATTTGCTCTCGTAGACAAGCTTCCCCAACCTTTCTACATCTGTAAGATTTGCGGCAAAGACTGTACCGGCACAAAGGATCAGAAAAAACACGGCTGCAGACACCTGTTTTTTTTTCATTTTGGTCTCCTTTTTCGTTGGTATTTCGTCACGATTTCAGAATCACATCAGACTGTCTTTTGCATTCATCTCCTCCTCTCTTGGTGGGATGGGGTTGGATAAGCGGAAGGCGGTTAGAACTGCACTATGCGTCCTAACCATGCCAGAAAGGATATGGGCAAGCGGAGGATTGAGACACTCCGTTCTTCTTTTACTTGAACTAATTTGAAGTGACTCCTGACGGTCACCTTACGACCGCTTCCCCCTAGTACACCAAAATCTGTGCCAACAGCAGACGACCATATTAACCGGCAGCAATAAATGATTCTTAAATTTCATTGCCACCACCACAGCAAAAAAACAGTGCATATTTTGCACTGACAAGTAAAATTTTGCACCACGACTGCCTGTACTTTACGATTTGATCAGAACACAACTTGAAGACCTAAAATAAGGCCAAAATGCTGCAGCCATAATCGAACGCGGACAACACATGGGAGGGGTTTTATATCTACCGACGGGATGGCAGAATTGACAATCAGGACATGTCTGCTGTTATGTGTACCGATAGCTGTGCAGTATTGACATAATACCTGTCATACGCCATTGTGAACCGCTATACTTTATGTCATACTGCACGACGTATTTTACTTAAACAAAGAGGCATTAATGCTAGAACGTTTGCAAAAGATTATATCCGCCGCCGGGGTCACCTCACGTCGCGCATCAGAAGCGCTCATACTGAACGGACAGGTTTCCGTCAACGGTGTCGTGGTAACCGAGCTGGGAAGCAAGGCTGACCCGACCAAAGACACTATCATGGTTGATGGCAAGTCCCTGAAAATAAGTGCCCAGCGCCTGTACATCCTGCTCAACAAGCCGCCTGGATATATCACAGCTCTTAAAGACGGCCAGGGTCGGCCACTGGTTACCGACCTGCTCAAAGAGGTGCCTGAGCGCGTTTATCCGGTAGGGCGCCTTGATTACAACACCGAGGGGCTGCTCCTTTTGACCAATGATGGCGATTGGGCCAACCGCCTGATGCATCCACGCAATGAAATAGAAAAAGAGTATCATGTCCGTGTCCGCGGCAAGGTCATAGATCAGCAACTGAAGCGCATGGCTGAAGGAGTTGTGCTGGAGGACGGCAAAACGGCCCCCGCGGTCGTAAATCTGGTGAAGAGCGGCGAACAGAACGACTGGATCTCGGTCGCAATCCATGAAGGGCGCAACCGCCAGGTGCGCAGAATGTGTGAGGCCGTCAGTCTTTCAGTTGTTCGACTCAAGCGAATTCGCTACGGCTCTCTCATGCTCGGGACGCTCAGAGCAGGGCAGTTTCGTTACCTTTCAGACAGCGAGGTACGCGAATTGTCCGGCGAACCGGAAAAATCCATGCCGGCAACACCAGTGGCTCATCACAAGCGGGAAACACATCAAAAATCAATCCGTCCGGAACGGTCAGGAGGAAAAGTAAGTGGAAGACGGCAACAGTAGAAGGTCCGGTTTTATAGAACGCGTCAGCCGTTTTATGTCCGGACGCAAAAGAACAACCGAACAGGATATCAACGACTTTATCGAAGCATCGGAAGAAGAAGGACTGGTTAACGAGGAAGAGTGCGAGATGATCCGCTCCATCTTTTCCCTCAGCACGACAATTGTGCGGGAAGTCATGGTCACCCGCACTGAAATGGCCTGCGTCACCGTGGATGCCACTGTACGGGAGCTGCTTGAGACTATCATCGCCTGCGGCCACTCCCGTATCCCGGTATACGAAGACTCCATCGACAATATAATCGGCCTGCTGTATGCCAAAGACCTCCTCAAGCAGTGGGGCACCGATGAAAACAGCCTCTCTGTTCGAGACATCATGCGCCCCCCCTACTTTATCCCCGAATCCAAGAACCTGGAACAGCTGCTGCAGGAATTCAAGCGCAAGCGTATCCACCTGGCAATTGTCATTGATGA
>JAQUIT010000038.1 GCA_028681335.1 Desulfuromonadaceae bacterium
CTTCCACGAACACCTCCGAATTAATTTGGTGTTCACAGAATGACGTGGTGGTTATTCGATTGTCAGAGAACTTTGTCTACGATGTGTTGGCACTTATTTCCGTCCACGATGTAGTGGCACTCAACACATAACAAAGAACTACACCATTAATTATTGCGAAAATGATATTCACAGAATGACGCAAAAATGCTTCTTTCAAAGTCGCAACGCTCCCGTCAACTTTTACAACTTTGATACCCACTGCCATTTTGCCTGGGGTCTGTCCATATTTTGCAATGAACCAAATATCGTATGTAGCGATGAAGAAAATGTAAGCGATTGCTGCTACCATCGCGGTTATTGTAGATACAGAGTCAAGCCATATCCGCAGTAACATAAAGGGAGAGAAAACCAGTGCATCAATTAAAATGGAAGCAAACCGCCTCCAAAAACCTGCATAATTCATTCGTATTCCTTGTTTTCAGCTAACGGGTCAGCGCTTGACCTGACGGGCGGCCTTATCGCCCGATCATGGTCTGAGCGCCTGGTTATACGTTGCCTTCGTAATTTTCGATTAGCTCCAAAAATGATGAAGCAATTACCTTTACAACTCTAATCTTTGACCAGCAAAGTATTCCCTCGTGGTCTATTCCCACAATCGGGCACTCGCCATTATCTGTTCGGTTCTTCGTGTCGAAACAAATTGGGTCGTAGTCGGTTTCGTGTGGGTTTCCGATTTGTAGGTATCCTGCTGGGAACAAAGCTTCAACAAAGCCTTTATCCTTGAATATTCTCTCTTTAAATTCCCAATTAATACTTATTTCCGTCTCTAAGTCATACCCTGTGTTTGCATGCAAGAAGACAGGGCCGCATTGGAACGCTGGAAATGCATATCTGGAATAAAGAGATTCGAAAGATGGCGGAAATTTCAAATGCAGTTCGCGTTCAAATGCTTCAAACCAGCCTTGCATCCATTCACAATCCAATCTTTTTATGCTCCACATGAACTGACCGTACTTGTCAGGACTTCCAGTTCTAAGGAATTCTGGCACTTCTTCTGGGGGCAGGGGCTCACGTGGGGAGGAATTTACCTTGCTTACAAAGGCATCAATTCTAGAATCAATCGTCATTTTAATGCCTCTAGGTTCATTCAGTATAACGGGCATGAAGTTGACCCGCCGTTTTTGCTTTTGGCGAGTCTAACTTTCTGGTTGGATATTCCGTGTTTTCGCCGGTGGTGACTTGCTAGCTACCCTCAAACTTCTGAGTTCGGTCACAACCTCTACGCCTTTTTTTTCTTATCTTTGACAACCATAGCTTTCGACTGACCATCTTTCATTAATCGTTCTTCCAAATCAAAGAGTTGAGTAGCCTTAACCAACTCTCCCAGCTTTTTATAGCCATAATTCCTCGGATCAAATTCTGGTAATTGCTTAGCAACATTACTTCCAACGGGTCCTAGATAAGCCCAGCCGCTGTCATCTGAAGAGGCCTCTACGGCAGCACGTAGAAGGCTAACAAGTTTAGTATCCTGTTTTAATTCACTGGTAGTCTTTTGCTTCAGGGATTGTTGCTCGCCTTCTTTAGCTCTCAAAACCTCTGAAAAAATGAATTTGTCGCAAGCAGACACAAATGATTTGGGTGTCTTTTCTTCTCCGATGCCATAAACCACAAGACCTGCCTCTCTTATTCTTGTGGCTAGCCGTGTAAAATCACTGTCACTAGAGACTATGCAGAATCCATCAAATTGGCGAGTATACAATAAATCCATAGCGTCAATTATGAGGGCACTATCAGTGCTGTTTTTTCCTGTAGTGTAGCCAAATTGTTGCATTGGTTGTATTGCGTATTGTATGAGAACTTCCTTCCATCCTTTCAGATGAGTGCCCGTCCAATCTCCATATATTCTTTTGACATTGGCCGTTCCATATTTTGCAATTTCCGTTATTAACCCTTCAATAATAGCTGGTTGGGCATTGTCTGCGTCAATCAATATTGCTAATTTGGTAATTCCGTTTGCCACAGCTACCTCCTGTTTTTCGTTGAAATCTATTCAAAATCATCAAATTATTAATTTCTGGGTTTTGACCAACTCGTAATTGAGCTGTCAGCTTTTGGTTTATACATGTAGAAACAAGCTTATAGTGAATCGCCCCTAGTTTTCTAGACACTCCTGAGTTATACAGACATAACCTCAGGAGGCATAAATGAGTAGCAAGCGTTACACCGAAGAATTCAAGATTGAAGCTGTCAAACAAGTAACGGAACGTGGGCATGGCATTTACAGTGTTGCCAGTCGCCTCGGTGTCACACATTGCAGCCTTTACACCTGGATTAAACGCTACGGCGACCAACCGTCCCAACATCCAACTAGCAGCGACCAGCAAGCCGAGATCAACCGCCTCAAGGCTGAACTGCAACGAGTTACGGAAGAACGAGATATCCTAAAAAAGGCCACCGCGTACTTCGCCAAAGAATCCCTGTGAGGTACGCATTCATCAAGGCAAATGAACAGCAGTTTCCAGTCCGCACTCTGTGCCGGATGATGTCTGTTCATCGGAGCGGCTACTATGCGTGGCTTAAGCAGCCGCAGTCTCCGCGGCAAGCAGATGATGCTCGTGTGGTGGGACTCATCAAACAAGCATGGCTTGAAAGCGGCTGTGTCTATGGCTATCGCAAGATCCACGACGAACTACGCAGCTGGGGCGAGACTAGTTGTCGCAACCGTATTGCCAGACTTATGAAACAGGAGAAGCTGAAAGCACAGGTCGGTTATAAACGGCCCCGTTATCATGGTGGCACTGTGGCAGCAGTCTCAGCAAATCTTCTCGAACAGAACTTTACCGTAGAACAACCCAACCATACCTGGGTCACCGATATAACTTACATACGTACCCAGGAAGGTTGGCTGTATCTTGCCGTAGTCATCGACCTCTTCTCCCGTCAAGTTGTCGGTTGGTCAATGCAACCTCACATGCATACGGATCTGGTGATTCAAGCCCTCCTCATGGCCGTGTGGCGCCGCAAGCCCAAACAAAGAGTGGTTGTGCATTCTGACCAAGGCAGCCAATTCACAAGTGAAGACTGGCGGGGGTTTCTGAAAACGCACAACCTGGAACAGAGCATGAGTCGACGTGGCAACTGCTACGACAACGCTGTTGCCGAGAGTTTTTTCCAACTGTTAAAGCGTGAGCGAATTAAGCGGCGATCCTACAAAAACCGAGAAGATGCACGCCGTGACATCTTTGATTACATCGAAATGTTCTACAACCCGGTGCGTAGGCACGGACACGCCGGAAACCTGTCTCCAGTTGAATTTGAGAGACTGCATCATAGACAACTTCTGAGTGTCTAGTAAATAAGGTGCGATTCA
>JAQUIT010000002.1 GCA_028681335.1 Desulfuromonadaceae bacterium
TGACATCGAAAAGATAGAAATTACGGCAATGGTATCGATATTGGTGACTGAAAGCAGCAAGGCTTGAAAAAACCTTTTTTTCTTGCACAGGGAACGTTTTTGCCGTTGACAGCAGCCTTTTAATGGGCGACCCCTCCGATTCTACGGTTAGCCGGGATGGTCTCACCCTGTCGAAGGGCTGAACTTGAAGAGAGGGATGTCATCCTCTATGAGCTTTCATGGTACGTTAAGCCCGACCGGGTTATTGTCCATGGAGCGCGTCATAAGGAATTCAGCTCCCTAAGATAATTTCAGTTACTGCCGTCTTTCAAAGAACTGGGATTGGAAATGACCGGCTACGGCCCGTCGCTCTTTGGGAACCGCCTAGTGCGGACCCGCATGCTAGGTGGTGTGGGGGCTGGGGGAGAAAAACCCCCGGCTACCCGATTAACCACGCGACTCACGTTTTGGAAGCTGACTTATTATTTCCTCGACTTGCTCTAGAGTTACTTTTCCTGAGATCATATTATTCATAAGTTGCTCCAGATCTTGATCAAACCTAGAGTTGTTAAGCGGTGAGTTTTGGGCGGCAATTATCATATTGTATGGTGTTATATACCTGACTCGTAACTGGGATTCTCCATGTATTTCAACTAAACTACCATTTACTTTGGCAGCCCCATCATCGTACTCAGCTCTAGAAACTTTAAATTTATCCTTAAACAAACCATATTCTTCAGTGCAGTACCCAAATATGTCAACAGACTGTTCAATCTCTTCTTTTGTCCTCGGATAGAGCCCTGTTGGCTCCATTGGCTTTGTTTCAACATAGACAAAACACCTGTAATAGCTATCTGGATTCACTGCCGCTATTTTGTTGATCTTAAGCTCTTGGCCGTTCAGTAATACCGTGTCATTGTCAATTTGTTCGAATTTATATATGTGAAGATTGCCGCCGCGCCACCACCATATTGGGTTGAAGGTGCCGCTGCTTTTATCCAACGTTAGCCCCAATGGCGGTTCTAGTAGCTTGGATAGCCGCGAAATGGCCTCACCAGGGGCAGAGAACCACTCTATCCCCCTAACGCCAGGGAAGGCGCTACAGAATCTTTCATAGAAAAAGACTGTGCTTTCTGGAAAGCTTTTAATTTTGCCGTTGTTTTGAGTTTCTTGGTCTTCTAAAGTCGCCTCTTCTTTTTTCTCCCCACTTTGCGACATTTCAACTTGTGAACCTTGGGATTCAGGGCAATCCACAATAGCCTCTGTAGGCTCAGTAGAAGTTGTCTGTTCTCTAGATATCCGGATGCTCAGATGTGCGATAACTAGCATTGTTAAATTGCTTGCTAGAAATAACGCAAGTATCAGATGCCAGAATATTCGATTAGAAATGAGCGGCGGCAAATATGAGAAAGTATCAGGCACCGACATGGGCTCAATCATTGCCCAAATCGCCCCGTATGCAGCAGCGAGTGCCGTAAGATACGCTATTAACACCTTAGGCCATGAAATATTGTCTCCGAGTTGTTCCTTGATTTTTTCGATCACATCAGCCTCTTTATTGATATCGGATTAACGGCGTTGCGCTTGACCTGGCGGGCGGTGTTATGCCCGATCATGGTCCGAACGCGGGTTAGGCGTCCCTTCGACGAGTTTTAATCTCATATTCTGGTGGTGGCATGCCTAGAGGAGTATAAAAGTGGTTAACCATCAACGAATGTACTCCACGGAAAGCAATTTCTATAAGTTGCGACGCCTCAGCTGACTTAGAAAAACCAGAAGTATTATGAGCTAGTCCCTTGTTTGTTGTGTGAATGACGTAGGCAAACGCATGTTCAGCTTCAACAGGATCTCCTGCATATGGTGCTGTTGCCTCGGAAACAGTTATTTTTCGCAGTTGTCCCGTACGGCCAGAAAAATGCTCAATGACAATATCATCCTTTCTTGCTGTATTTCTTTGTGTAAGTGTTTTGTCATTAGTTGCTGAAAGTCCAAGAAACTCAAGTAATGCACGACAGTGGACAAGTGCAGCTTCAATTGCTGGGGTGGTAAATGCGAGTGCATTTCCTTCAATAGCTTGTACCTCACCGAAGTATATCTTCAGTGAAGGAACAGTTTCCCATTCCAGAGTGTGGCGTATAGCGAGGTTGCCAATTGCAACCGACTGCATCCGGTAGCGTAGCAGGTCAATCGTAGAAGAATTGGTTATAGTCATAGTCTCAATGGGAGCACTCGTTTATTTCTTGCCATAAATTGTCTTTAGTCTAAAAAGCATCCTAATCGCCATGAACACTCCAATCGCGTTCAAAAGTGGCGATTGAATGAGCGTAAAAATAGCCAGAATCGCCAGTGCGTAACCAATGATTTCAAATTTTTCTGATGTATTCATGTTGTTCTGATACTCGCCTAACGGCTTGGGCGGTGAGCGGGTTCACCGCTCTATCGGCCTTGTTAGGCAATCATTTTCTATTTCTGATGGTATAGATTGCCCAGACGATGCTGAATAGAATTGCTAATGTCCCAATAATTTCTTTATACGGAGACTCGATAAAATGAATATATGTTCTTTGTTTAAGGCTGTATCCGCCACTTCTTGTTATAAAAGCAACTCCAAACAGAAACACTACTGCAATGCCAATCCAACTCTCGAGATTTGAATTTCTCTTATTGTTAAAATTGTTGTTTCCCTCTGCCATAAAACAAATCCTTTTTGTTTCTTCTGCCTAACGGCTTGAGGGTCTGCGGTGTAGCGTAGCGAAAACCGCAGCACCCGAGTGTTATGCTCTCCGTCAATTATTCAATGTTGAGTTTCATCTTAAAGAAACGATCCCATGTAGGTATTAAAAAGTCGATATCACTGCGAGCATCTGGAAAGATGCTACAAATATATTCGTTAAAATCTATTTCATTATAATTAGTGGCTTTATAATAAAGAATATCAAATAGAGATTCTGAGGTTTTTTGACTTGATAGCAATGTTTCAAAATCATTGATATTTATTACCTGAAAAGTAAGATCGTTTATTTCCTCCTTCACAAGGTTTTTTACAATAAAATTTGCATTAAACAGTGGATCATTAACAACAATAAGCATTACAAAATCATTAATATTGTCAAAGCTATGTAGTTCTGGATATTTCTTTTCTTTTATATCAGCTTTAGTAATTTTTAACTGCGTGACCGCATGAATAATTGTTTTACGGAGGTCAGATATAATTTCATCAGTAGATGGATTTTGTTTTGATTTAAGAAAAATAGATGATTGCTTTACTTCAATCATTATCAGCTTGTCATCTTTTACAACAAACCAATCAACTGAATCTTGAAATTGCTTAGACGCTTTTTTGTATCTTATTTCTGGAACGACCTTCCAGCTACTGAAATAATACCTCAGTAGCTCACCTATATATTCTTGAAAAACTTGGCCGAAAACTTCTTTAAACTTATTTTTTTTACCGCCTTTGTTAAATCGCTCTATAAGGTAATAATATAAACCTGATGTAAGTTTATCATGAAGAAATTGCTGTGAAATTATCACGTAGACTTCACCCTTATGGGTTAAGGGCTTTGATTTTGTTTCAACAATTGGATAACGCACAAAAGGGGGCAGTTGAGTATTTTGGTGTATGATTTCATCATAAGTACCACTACACCACCGTACAAATTTTTTATGGGAATTAACGGTTAGAAAAAGGCCTGTTTTTTCATTTATTCCGCTTATTTCTTTTTCGGTATAAATCCAAAAATGGCCATGTTTATTTCCTGTAAGTGCATATGCGAAGAGTAATGCGTAATCATAAGGCACTCCTATTTCGTTCTCTATCTCAGATGCAATTTCAATACTTCGAGCGCTTGCAACACGCCCCCAAAGATCGGTATATAAATAGTAATTCCTTGCAAAAATATTAAAATTATTTTGTTGAAAAATAAACTGCCTGTAGGCAATTTTGGTTAGTATTTCTATGCCATCTTTGCTTTGAGCTTGTTCAAAGGTAGCATCAAATAATTTATGGCACATTCTTATAGCCAATTCTAATTGCGCTTCGGACATCTCTGTTTTAGAGGTATCATCACAGTACTTTATTACCTTGAACGCAAAATCACATAAAATATCCTGCCTTACAGGGACATCACCAAGTTTTGATATATTATTATGACTGTTAAATAGCTGAACTGATATAGAACCAATGACTCTAAGAGTTTCAAGGCGATTAAACTGTGACACGAAATTCCGAAAGTCGGATTCAGTACACTCGATCTTTGAGTCGTATAAATAAAGCTGTTTCCCGAGAAATGTTCCAAGAAGTTGCATCTTATCAGCTCGCCTTATTTATCAGTGGGTTTGTCTGCATAACGGTGCGGACGGTGAGCGGGGTTCACCGCTCCACCGGCCTGGTTAGACATCATTTTATCCCCATCAATGACAGGATAATATTTTTGTCTGGATATTTAGTCGAAAATTGGAAGATTTTTTGTACAACGATAAACAAGATCATTGGAGTGTAGAAGGTATACCAGAATACTTTTGAGTCATTCTCTTTGTTTTTAAAATTCGATTTTTTTAAAGCAGCTTGATAGTTCCCAGCCCTTAAAACGAAGTGAAGATAACTGGCCACATATGGTATCCCTACCCAAATCAAATATATGAAAGTCTCATCATTGTCGCCGTATGCAAATGCTCCGAATCGCGACACTAGATACTGGGTTGCTATGAAAAAATACAGCACATACCATAACGCCGTTAAAACATTGGCTGAAATTATATCTCTTAAAGCTTCTGTGATATCGCCATAAACTTTTGCATTGTCATAGTTTTTCTGTTCTTTCAGCTGGATAAGATTCTTCAGCTTTTCCGCTATTGGTGGGTAAAGCAAGAGACAGAAAGCAAGTGTAATTGCTGACATTACAATGAAAATCAATCCATGCTTCACACCCTCTGTCATACAGCCCTCTTCCGAATTTATTTATCCTTCGATCTGCTGTCTAACGTCTCAAGGCGCCAGCGGCGGAGCGTCAGCGGAGACCGCTGTCGCCGCTGGTTGGCCGTGCCCGTTGTATTGCATTGCAAATTCCAGCAGACACGCATTGATTTCGTCTCTGTTTGGTGCTGCATGTGCTTCTCGGTGACAGTTGGGACAAAGAGCTACGCAGTTCCAGTAACGATCACTTTTTTCGATTCCGAGAATGTGATGGACGTCCAAGAAGCCTGAGAACTCTCGGTTCGCGCCACATCCTACCCGCTCGCACCTGCCGCCGGCACGTAGAACAACTGCTTTCCTTACGCGAGGGTCGCGTTTAATGTTCGATTTCATGCTGATCGTAGCTACGCCTCCATCGCTTCCAATCAGCGTGTAGTCCATACCTGGAAGGTCATCGAAGGTATCATCAACTCCTGCGTGCTCCCAGTCCTGGATGTTTCTTGGCAGCTTGTTAAGATCCAGTACTTGCGGGTTTTTCCATAATGCCTCTATAACTTTAGGCGCGTGCTCGTCGTTCAGCCACAGGGTTGGACTTGCGCCGTTCATTGCATGACTCTTCTTTCTTCGGCCCAGCCTTCCTTCTGCGATAAGGGCACTGCTAATGTCCCTTTGAGCACACCAGATTTCGACAAGCACCCGTTGAGGCACCAGCGCCGCGTGGCTTATCGTGTTGTTGAGTTCTCGTTGGACGAATAGCGAGTGAGTAATTCCTTCAGCAACCTCACGGGACACCTTTGCTTGAAGAGTCCCGACCCAATCCTCATTTTTCACTTTTGGAAGTAACTGTGCCGCTGAGTAGGTTTCTGAGGCATTACGGCGTCGCCAGCAAAGTCGAACGCGAATGACCAGTCTTTCACCCGTTGGTGCAGTTGCAAGAATAGTTTGTGATTCCACTTTTCCATGAAACTTGCGGTTATCCTGAACGGCCGTAAATCCTCTCTCGGTGAGATAATCCACAAGCATTTCACGGGTAACGCTTTCGGCGTAAAAGCTTTCAGGTGTTCGAAAGGCTCGATCACTCATGTTTTTTCCTCTTTATGATTTCGGACAACGGGGTTGAGGCTGACCGGCGGCGCGTAGCGTCCGTCCGTGTCCAGCCGATTGGTTCAATGTAAAGCACTGTCGCAATTCACTGAATCCGTCGGAGGTTGGCACATGGCAGGGTTTAAAGGCTGGAATGAACATATTGCTGCGAAGCGACGTGACCGACTGCTCTAACGCGTAACCGCGTTGAGCTGCGGCTCGTCGCTTCGTATCATGAATTTTGTTTTTATTCAAGCCTTTTAATCTTTGTGTGCAGCCTCCGATAAATTGGATTCAGTGCATTTTGTTTTTTTGGTTTTGTTTGTATGTGTTTGTTTTTATTGTGTTTTTTGCATTGAACTCGTAAATCACCGGTTAGAGTATGTTCCTTATATAAGTGGCCGGTTCCCTGTATAAGGAATTTGTTGCCTATATAGGGAGCCATTTGGGTTGCTTATATAAGTAACTTTGCTTGTTTTTTTACTTATCCCAAAGTTCCTTATATTAGTAGCTTATTGCCTATATAAGGAGCCGTAACAATCTGCTCAATCCGGTAAAATTCTTGATGTCAAATCGGCATCTCCCTTAATTGCGCCGTAGCGTACCCGCCAAAGTTTTTCCTCCGGGCACCATCTGCCTCCAGCCGTTTTCAGTCTGTCCCGCAGAGATGTTTCTGTGTACGCCACGATCACCGCTACTGTGTCGTCATCGCGATAGTGCTCTGCGCGTTTAACCGTCTTTTCCTCGACGACAAGCTCGACCGTCTTCAACCTGATCCCGCGCTTTTCGTCGTAACGATAGCGGACACAGAGCAGGGCATCCCCGTACATCTCCACCAACCGCTTTGTCCCTTTCTGTCCGGGCTTCAGGTGGGTTTGTGTTTTCATATCTTTCAGCATGATGTCTGCCCCTCCTTTAATGCCGGAACTCCACCCAACCCGGACGGGCCGGAACCACGATGCTGCTAACGTTTATGAAATTAACCAAAAAACGACTTTATGTTTTTGACGTTATCCGCCTTTATCCTTCTTTATCCCTGTAAAAAAGCCTCTGAAGTTAAAAGCAAATATCTAGGTAACAGGGATAAACAGGATAACGGCGGATAAAACCGTTACGATCAAAGACAATTAGCGCACAAAAAAGCCCCGTATCCGTTGCCGGAACGCGGGGCTCTCCAATGTGTGTTATGCAATTCGTTGCTTCATGGTTATGTACACGGCTTCTCCTGCGGGACTGCATCACAAGCGCATGTACGTAGAGCTACCAAAAGCAGCGGTTAATGTCAATTAAACTTAATAAAATATCACGAGAAGCTGCTTAATTTAAACCGCTGCCTTTCTCCGTGCCTGCTTACTTCGTCAACTGCGAATTCAGATAGGCATGGATGATGTCCATGTACACCTCGCGCGGCTTGCTGGTGCCGTCACTCTGGGCGACCATCCCTTCGCTCTCCATCATTTCAACAATGCGTGCGGCACGGTTGTAACCGATGCGCAGGCGGCGCTGTACCATGGAGATACTGGCCTGCTTGGTTTCAGCAACCAGCCGCAGGGCATCCTCCCAGCGTTCATCCTGCTCTTCGTCGTCGCTGCTCCCCTTTTCGTCGGGGTCTTTCATCTCCAGGATCGACTTCTCGTAGACCGGTTTGCCCTGTTTCTTGAGGAAATCCACGACCCGCTGCACTTCGGCATCGGAAACGAAGGCGCCGTGGATACGCTGCAGCCGCGATGACCCGGGCGGCATGTAGAGCATGTCACCATTGCCGAGGAGGCTTTCAGCGCCGTTGGTGTCCAGAATCGTGCGCGAATCGACTTTTGACGTGACCTGAAAGGAGATGCGCGACGGCAGGTTGGCCTTGATCAGGCCGGTGATGACGTCCACGGAAGGGCGCTGGGTGGCAAGGATCAGGTGGATGCCGGAGGCACGCGCTTTCTGGGCCAGACGGGCGATGTGCTCTTCGACTTCACGACCGGCGACCATCATCAGGTCGGCCAATTCGTCTACAATTACGACAATATAGGGGAGGTGGACGTGCTCCAGCGCTTCACCGTCATCGACAACAAAGGGGATCGGATCGATGAGGTCATCACTCTCTTCACCCTCCTCGATAATCTCTTCAAGCTCCTCGATGATCTCGGCGTCGGAGAGCGCACCGAGCTCCTCCTGCTCGATGAGTTCACCGGCCAGTTTTTTGTTGTAGGAGTCGATGTTGCGCACGCCCTTGTCGGAGAGGAGCTGGTAACGACGCTCCATCTCGTTTACCGCCCATTTCAGCGCCAGCGAGGCTTTCTTCGGTTCGGTCACGACCGGCAGCAGCAGGTGCGGGATCCCTTCGTACATGGAGAACTCCAGCATCTTGGGGTCAACCATGATCATGCGCACATCCTTGGGGGTGGAGGTGTAGAGCAGGGAGAGGATCATCGTGTTGATGGAGACCGACTTGCCGGAGCCGGTTGAACCGGCCACGAGGAGATGCGGCGCCTTGGCGAGGTCGGTGACGACCGGCAGGCCGGCGATGTCCTTGCCGAGGGCCAGCGGGAGCTTCATCTTGCTGTGGGAAAAATGTTCGCAGTTAAAAATCTCGCGGAGGAAAACCATGTCGCGGTCACGGTTGGGGACCTCGATACCGACAACACCCTTGCCGGGGATCGGTGCAACGATGCGGATGGACATCGCCTGCAGCGCCATGGTCAGGTCGTCGGTGAGGCCGGCGATCTTGCTGATCTTGATGCCGGGGGCCGGGGCGTATTCATACATCGTGATGACCGGGCCGGGGCAGATCTCCACGACTTCGCCGTCGATGTTGTAATCTTTAAGTTTCTTCTCCAGCAGCCGCGCATTCATCGTCAGGGCATCGCGGTCGAGCGTCTTCTCGGTTGGTGGCGGGACATCCAGCAGCGAGAAGGGTGGGGTGTGGAAATCCCCTTCGGCCTTGATAAATTCGAAGGTCTCCTGTACCGCCGCCGTCTTTGAATCCTCTTTCTTCTTCTCTTTTTCCTTCTTGAGGATGTTGGGCCGTGGTGGTGGCGGTGCCATCGGCTTGATGACCGGGCCGCTTGTCGCTGCTGCGGCAGGCATGCCGTCCAGTTTTGCTTTGACGCGGTTCTGCTCGTCGCGCGTCTGGGCGCGGCGTCCCTGCCAGGCGGCCAACTTATGCTTGAAGTTCTCCAGCCACCAGCCGGCGAAGAGGATAAAGGAGAATTTGGAGAGGATCATGATCGAGGCGGCCAGCAGTGGCAACAGCAGCAAGAGGCCGCCGGTGACGCCGACGGTCGCTTTGAGGGCACGGGACATCAGCCCGCCGACCGCACCGCCGGTGGCAACCGCCTGGCCCAGGACGATAATCTTGTCGCGGAAAAAAGCGAGCAGGGTTGCCAGGGAGAAGAGCAGCGCGAAGGCCGCCGCAAGTTTGTATGAACGGAGGCGGATCTCTTTAAAGCGGAAGAGTGTGTAGGCCATGTAGAGCAGTGCCAGCGGGATCAGGTACGATGCCAGGCCGAAGCTGCTGAAAAACAGGTCGGCAATCTGCGCTCCCATCCGTCCGCCAAGGTTCTGGATACCCTCCAGGCTGGAGTAGCTGTTCCAGGAAACATCGGCAGAATTATAGGTCAGAAACGCCAGCAGGATGAACACGCCGACGGTTCCCAGCCCCATCCCCTGCAGCTCTTTGGTAAGTTTTTCTTTTTTTGCCTGGTCTGTACTCATTGATTCTGGCTTCTTTCGGAGTGGATAAACGCGGACATATTACCCGCAATCGGCTGGGGTAGGCAAAGGAAAAAAGACGCAGCTGCGACAGAATACGCAGCGGCGGCGCTCGGAACGACTAAAAGCCGTGTCAGGCGAGCGCTCTCTGCCGGCAGATGAGGCGGCTCAACGTGAGCTATTAAATTCAGCAGAGGTGACAAGTAAAAACTGAAAAAATTGACCTGTGTCATGTATGATAAAGAGAATACGGAGGATTATCACAAGCATGGAAGCGGTTACAGAGCAGCAGAAAAAAGACATACGGGTGATCGGAAAGTTTGTCGAGGTGTACTGTTCCGGTCTACACCAGGGGGCCGGACGAACGCGGATCGCTCTGCCGGCAGGGGGGGCGGAACACAGCCTCTGCCCGGAATGTGCAACTTTTCTCGAATATGCCGTGGCCAAACGGTTGAAATGCCCGCTGGAAGCGGAGAAGCCGTCCTGCAAGCATTGCCGCATCCACTGTTACGATCAATTGCACCGCGAAAAAGTGCGGGAGATCATGTCCTATGCGGGACGAAGGCTGCTGATGAGGGGACGGCTCGATTATCTCTGGCACTATTTTTTCTGATTTTTTATATGCGCTCTTCACCAAGAATGTAGCGATAACATAATCTAACCAAACGAGGCTCTTGCACAAGTCAAAAAAGTCCCCTCCCCCCTGGCGGGGGAGGGAATCAAATTCTAAGACTTTTGCAAGAGCCTCAAACAAAAGGAGATTACCCATGTTGAGAAAAATCGTAACAATCGATCAGGATAAATGTAACGGCTGCGGACTCTGTGTGCCGTCGTGCGCCGAAGGTGCCATCAAGATGATCAACGGCAAGGCGGTGCTGGCGGCCGATAACCTCTGCGACGGTCTGGGCGCCTGTCTGGGCGAATGCCCGCAGGATGCAATCCATATTGAAGAGCGCGATACCGATGCGTTTGACGAAGCAGCGGTGGAAAAACATCTGGCTGCCATGGGCAAACCGGCACCGGTTCACAATCACGCTCCCCAGCCTCCGGCAGCAGCTCATCACCATGGTGGCGGTGGCGGTTGTCCCGGTTCCCGCGCCATGAGTTTTGCTCCGCCACAGGCGGCCGCTGTTGCCGCTGCCGCTACGGGCAGCCGGCAGAGCCAGTTGGGGCAGTGGCCGGTTCAGCTCCATCTGGTCTCCACCACAGCGCCGTATTTCCAGGGCGCTGACCTGTTGATCACCGCCGATTGCGTGCCGATCGCCTATGCGGGATATCACGAGGACTTCCTCAAGGGGAAAGCGGTTGTAATGGCGTGTCCGAAGCTGGACGACAACAATTTCTACATCCAGAAACTGACCGAGCTGTTCAGCAAGTCTGATGTGAAGAGCATTACCGTCCTCAGGATGGAGGTCCCCTGCTGTGGGGGCATCGGCATGGCGGCCAAGCAGGCGTTGGCGGCCAGTGGCAAGGATATCCCCTACAAGGAAGTGACTATCGGGATTCAGGGACAGATCAAGGGGTAAGCGTTTCGTACGGTACCTGAATGCAAAGAGCAACGGCCTGCTGACACACCTCCGTGACAGCAGGCCGTTTTGTTTCCGCACCCTGCGTACGCAATTATGCCCGGTTCATCAGGGTGGGGCAAAGTTATGACGACGTGTTGTTCAGCTCCTCCGAGAAGAAGCGGAAGGTGTTCTTGCCCCCATCCTTGGCGCGGTACAGGGCAATGTCGGCATGTTTTTCAAGGGTCTTGCCGTCTACGCCATCTTTGGGGAACAGCGCGATACCGGCGCTCCCGGTCACCACAGCTTTGCTCCCTTCAAGCAGCAGCGGTTCGGATATCGCCTCCAGCAGTTTCCGGGCAACCGGCACCGCATCCTCTGCATGGTGGATATCGTGCAGGATCACGGCAAACTCGTCTCCCCCCATGCGGCACACAATGTCGTCATCACGTAAGATGTTCGTAAAACGCCCGGCCATCTCACGCAGCAGTTTGTCGCCGGCCGGATGTCCCAGGGTGTCGTTGATATGCTTGAAGCCGTCAAGGTCGATATAGAGCAGTGCTCCGCCGATCTCCTGGCGCCGGCTGCGCTTCAGGGCCAGTTCCAGCCGGTTCTGCATCATGCGGCGATTGGGAAGATCGGTCAGCGGGTCATAATAGGCCAGCCGCTCAATGGTGGCCTCGGCGTTCTTGCGTTCGTTGATGTCTTCAACATTGGCGATGAAGCTGGTAATCATGCCGTCATCATTGTACAGCGGGCTGATGGATGCAATGGACCAGTAGACCTCACCGCTCTTGCGCCGGTTGAGGAGTTCTCCGCGCCACTCCTTGCCGCTCAGGATCGTGCGCCACAGGTCGTCGTAAACATCGCGGTGGGTTGCATCTGATTTGAGAATGCGCGGATTCTTGCCGATCGCCTCTTCCGGGAGATACCCGGTCAGCTGGCTGAATTTCCGGTTGACGTATTCGATCGTTCCCTGGTTGTCGGTAATCAATACCGCACTGGCGCTGTGTTCGATGCCGTGGGTCAGCTTGCGCAGATACTCTTCACTCTTCTTGCGTTCGGAAATGTCACGGATTGACTCAATGGCGCCGGTCCGCTGGCCGGACGTATTGTAGAGCGGTACACCGGTCGCCCAGACATAGGAGCCTTCGCCGCCATTCAGAGCCGGACAGAAGGTCTCCGCATCGAGGATCTCGCCGTTTCGGCGGATGTTGGAATACTTGGCCTTCAGCTCCGCATCATCCACATCGAACAGATCCAGCAGATTATTCCTTCGGGAACCGTAGAACGGGATCGTGTACTCATTGTCCCCCTTGCCGACCATCTCTTCCTTGGTAACGCCGGAGATCTTCTCCATGGCACGGTTCCAGATGACCACTTTTTTGTCGCGATCGATGACAAAGGTGGCATCCGGAAGGAACTCGATGATTTCCTTCAGTTGCTGCTGTGTGTCACGCACGGCTTTTTGTGCCAGGGCTGACTCGCGTATCTGCGTGCGCTGGTAGAGTTGGAATCCTGCGAGCGTCGTCATGGCACCCAGCATGATGGCGATAAAGGCAATAACCTGGTTCCATGCATGGGAGCGCCAGTCGGCAAAAATGGCGGACATATCCCTGCTGGCTGCCACCACCAACGGCTTGTTCATGCGTAGCGCCCGGTTTTGGATAGTGAGCTGGGCCATCAGCCGATGCTCCCCCGTGGCAAAGATGACACCTGACATGACGCTTTCGCGTGCGCCGCCGGCCATATGGCGGGTGAACATTGATCCAGGCTTGGCGATGTTTTTCCCCTGCTGGCCATCCCGCTCCGGGACAATCAGGAACTGAACTCCGTCGCCATGGGCGATGGCCGACCACATGTCGGGGGTATAGTTGACCGAATCGAGAACGGTTTTGAAATATTCCGGATCAAGGGTTGCCACCGTGATGCCGGCAAACGCACCCTTTGTAGTGTAAATTGTTCGTACCAGACTCATGCCCCAGGCGCCGAGCATCGTTCTGAAGGGGGGCGACACGATCAGCAGCGACCGGTCGGGGGTGTGCAACGCCGTCTGAAAATACTCCCGTTGACTGACATCGTTTCCGAGCAGCTGCTTCCAGTTGGAAAGCCGGATGATCCCGTGTGCATCAACGGCAAGAAGCGTTCTGACGCCCGGCATGGCAGCAGCAAGTACCTCCAGACGTCGCTCGCTCATGACCCGGACCCAGCGATCTGCAGGAGCTTTCACCAGGTCGTCCCTGATGATCCGCAAGATGCGATCGGTCCCCTGCAGCTGTGAACTCAGGTTGACATTGATGACCCGTACCTGGGCCATGAGGCGTTGTTCTTCGCCGCTTCTGATGTCTTGATGGCTTTTATTCAGACTGTGAATGACGGCGCCGGCCAACAGCAGCAGCGCTATGAGCAAGGCTCCCCACTGTCTGACGAACCGGTATTTTGTTTGTACCATGGGGGCTCCGGGATGAAATGTCAGGAAGTGATGGCACGTCACTGCGTGGAGACAAAGGAATACGTATTGACGAAGCGGTCGGAGTATACTATCCGTACCAAACGATGCAACAATTTGTTTTAACGGAGGAACCATGCCGGCAAACATCGAAATTATTCAGGCTGATATCACCACGTTGGCGGTGGACGCCATTGTCAATGCCGCCAACAATACCCTGCTGGGGGGGGGAGGCGTTGACGGCGCCATCCACCGGGCTGCCGGACCGGATTTGTTGCAGGAGTGCGCTTCTCTTCAAGGGTGCGAAACCGGTGACGCCAAGATCAGTGGCGGCTACAACCTGCCGGCGCGGCATGTCATCCACACCGTTGGGCCGGTCTGGAAAGATGGTGAACATGGTGAGCCGGAATTGCTGGAATCAGCCTATCGACGCTGTTTCGAGGTGGCGCACCAGCACGGCCTGAAAAGCATCGCTTTTCCTGCCGTCAGCGCCGGCGTCTACGGCTATCCGATGCGTAAGGCGGTGGTCATTGCCCTTGTGGCGGCTCAAACGGCTGCCGGTTTGTATCCGGAGTTGGAGCGTATAGTCTTTGTGCAGTTCAGTGAAGCGGCGCAGCAGGTATACATGGAAGCGGCGACCAGGCTGGGGATAGCATCCATATAGTATAGCTTGAAACTGTTACGCCGTCTGGCCGGGTTGTGACGGTGATGGTGCTGTCTGGTCCGGTCTGTTCAGGATTTCGCGTATCTTCATTGCCATGTCAGGCAACGTAAACGGTTTCTGAATGAAATGTAAGCCTTCATCGAGCACGCCATGATGGGCGATTGCGTTGGCCGTATACCCCGACATGTACAGGCATTTTACTTCCGGGTGGGCTGCCAGCACATTCCTTGCCAGGTCTCGGCCGTTCATATCCGGCATTATCACGTCGGTAATAAGCAGCTGGAAGCGACCTGAATGTTTCTCAGCGAGACGGAGCGCCTCGGCCGGACCACCTGCCGCCAGCACGCTGTAACCGAGGTTCTCGAGCATCAACGTGGCCATGTTGAGGATGACCGTTTCGTCTTCAACGAGCAGAATCGTCTCGTTGCCGTGCTGTGCCGGTATCGCAACGGCGGCTGTCTCGGTTTCTCCGCTTGTCCCCGTATAGCGGGGGAGGTAGATGGTGAAGGTAGTCCCCTGGTCGGGTTCACTGTAGACGTTGATGAAGCCGTTGTTCTGCTTGATGATACCGTACACCGTGGCCAGGCCAAGACCGGTCCCTTCGCCGACGTTTTTGGTGGTGAAAAAAGGCTCGAATATATGATCTCGGGTATCCTTGTCCATGCCGCAGCCGTCGTCACTGATAGCCAGCCACACATATTCCCCCGGTGCCGCTTCCGGATTGGAGGCGCAGTACCCGGCGTCGATGGTTTTATTTCCCGTCTCAATGGTTATTCTGCCGGTGTTATTAATGGCATCCTTGGCGTTGACGCAGAGGTTGGCCAGGATCTGGTCTATCTGGGACGGATCAAGCTTCACCGGCCATAGTTTTGTGCTCGGCCGCCAGGTGAGGCTGATGTCTTCGCCAATAAGCCGTTGCAGCATCTTGAGCATCCCGGCTACCGTCTCATTCAGTCTCAGTACCTTGGGGGCGACGGCCTGCTTTCGGGCAAAGGCCAGCAACTGCCGGGTCAAATCAGCGGAGCGTTCCGCGGCGTTGTGAATCTCCTCAAGATGGCCGGAGATCAGCTGGGACGCCCCTGTCTTCATAAGGGCCAGCTCTGTGTGGCCGATGATGACGCTGAGCATATTGTTGAAATCGTGCGCCACTCCCCCGGCAAGCCGTCCTACCGACTCCATTTTCTGAGCCTGCTGGAGCTGGGCTTCAAGTTTGTCTCGCTCCTCCTCGGACTGTTTGCGGTCGCTGATATCCCTGACAACCGCTATGATTTTGTTGTCATTGTGCGTTGAGTCTTTTTTGAGTGAAACTTCAGACCAGAACAGCTCCCCGGTTTTTTTCCGTGAATGCCATTCAAATACCTGTGGACCTTCAAACAGCGCCTTGCGTACATTTTCAGCCGCTTCCGCCTGTGAGTAAGGAGGCGTGCCTTCGGACAGTTGTCCCAAGTCTGTCGTCAGAGCTTCGTCACGCCGGTAGCCGTACATTTCCAACATGCGCTCATTTATGTCGAGGATGTTGCCACTCTGAGCGTCGTGAACAAAGATCGCCTCGTTAGTGGCGTTGAACAGCGCCTCATAGCTTTTCAACGTCTCAATCCGGCCCCTTTCGGCTGCCGCCAGTTTGCGAACGAAGCGGTCAATCAGGACATAGAGGAGTGTTGCGGTGCAGAGAATGAAGAGTGAGCCTTTGATAACGGCAATTTTAACCATCACCGCCGGATTTTGCACAAGCCAACCGAGCACGGTATCGGAGCCGTATATCCAGGCCAGACCGAACAGGGCATAGATCATCACAATTCTTATGGTCACCGACCGGTGTCTCTGCCGGGTTTGATTCCTCATAAGCTTCCTTTTTGGCATGTCTTGCCTGCAATAATGCGAGATCCTGTTTCACAATGGCTGATATTCTAACAGGTTTGCACGAGAGAGCAAATACTATGACACCATATACCAGATATTATCGTGCCGGTGCCACGTGTACAAAAGAGGGTGTCCTCCTTTATCGGAAGACACCCTCTTTTGTGTGGCCGGAGTGAGAGCAGCCCCACCGCATTCCCGAAGTCGGTGGCGGCGGCTGTAACAGTTGCCGCTGTGGCGGAGACTGGTTAACCGCTAACGTGTCACCCCGTTATGATCTGTCGAAGATATTGCCGTTACGATCAGGCAACATCAAAGCGGTCAAGATTCATTACTTTTCCCCATGCCTCTGCAAAGTCGTGCAGGAATTTTTCCTGGGAGTCCTCAGAGCCATAGACTTCTGCCAGGGCCCGGAGTTGGGAGTTCGAGCCGAAGATGAGGTCGGTGCGGGTGCCGGTCCACTTGAGTTCGCCGGTTGTGCGGTCGCGCCCTTCGAACAGGTCGCCGGTTTCCGAGGTCGCTTTCCATGTGGTGCCCATATCGAGCAGATTCACGAAGAAGTCATTGGTAAGTGCCTCTGGCCGCTTCGTGAAGACGCCGTGCCGGGACTGCCCGAAGTTGGCATTCAAGACGCGCATGCCGCCAATGAGAACCGTCATCTCCGGGGCGGTCAGTGTCAGCAGTTGTGACCGGTCAACCAGCAGCTCCTCTGCCGATACGCTGTATGCTGTTTTGAGGTAGTTACGGAACCCGTCTGCAGCCGGTTCGAGTACGGAAAAGGACTCCACGTCGGTTTGCTCCTGAGTCGCATCCGTGCGTCCCGGCGTGAACGGAACGGTCACCGTGGAGCCGGCATTCTTTGCGGCTTGCTCGACAGCTGCGCATCCGCCCAGAACAATCAGGTCAGCGAGCGAAACCACCTTGCCGTCCGCCTGCGCGCTGTTGAACTGTTTCTGGATACCCTCAAAGGTCTGCAGCATCGTCTTCAGTTGGGCAGGCTGGTTGACTTCCCAATCCTTCTGCGGCGCAAGACGGATGCGCGCGCCGTTCGCCCCGCCCCGCTTGTCGGAGCCGCGGAACGTGGATGCTGCCGCCCAGGCTGTTGAGACCAGTTGCGGGATTGTCAGGCCTGAGGCAAGGATGGTCCCCTTGAGGGTGGCGATGTCCTGCCCGTCAATCAGTTTATGTGTGACTGCGGGGACCGGGTCTTGCCAGATGAGGTCTTCTCCAGGCACTTCCGTGCCGAGGTAGCGCGAGCGCGGGCCCATGTCGCGGTGGGTCAGCTTGAACCACGCCCGGGCAAAGGCGTCAGCGAATTTCTCGGGGTTCTGCTGGTAATTGCGTGCAATCGGTTCGTAGATCGGGTCGAAGCGAAGCGAGAGATCCGCCGTGGTCATCATTGGCCGATGCTTCTTCGACGGGTCATGCGCATCAACCACCATGTCCTCATCGTCCACGTCCTTGGCCAGCCACTGATTTGCGCCGGCCGGGCTCTTGACCAGCTCCCACTCGTACTTGAACAGCACTTTCAGATATCCCATATCCCACGTGGTCGGGTTCGGCTTCCAGGCTCCTTCGATGCCGCTGCCGATCGTATCGCCCCCTTTGCCGCTGCCGAAGCTGCTCTTCCAGCCCAGTCCCATCTCTTCGATGGGAGCGGCTTCAGGTTCAGGGCCCACATGTGTTGCAGGGCCGGCGCCATGGCACTTGCCGAAGGTGTGCCCGCCGGCGACGAGCGCGACGGTCTCTTCATCGTTCATGGCCATACGGGCGAAGGTCTCGCGAACGTCACGGCCGGAAGCCACCGGATCCGGGGTGCCGTTCGGCCCTTCCGGATTGACGTAAATCAACCCCATCTGCACGGCGGCGAGAGGGTTCTCGAGTTTCCGGTCGCCGGCGTAGCGCTTGTCGCCAAGCCACGTATCTTCAGCTCCCCAGTAGATGTCCTCTTCGGGTTCCCAGATGTCTTCGCGACCGCCGCCGAAGCCAAAGGTCTTGAAGCCCATCGACTCGAGGGCGCAGTTGCCGGCGAGAATCATCAGGTCGGCCCAGGAGATTTTCCTGCCGTATTTCTGCTTGATCGGCCAGAGCAGACGGCGCGCCTTGTCGAGGTTGACGTTATCCGGCCAGCTGTTGAGCGGCGCGAAACGCTGGCTGCCGGACCCGGCTCCGCCGCGGCCGTCGCCGGTGCGGTAGGTGCCTGCGCTGTGCCACGCCATCCGGATGAAGAGCCCGCCGTAGTGACCGTAGTCAGCCGGCCACCACTGCTGTGAGTCGGTCATCAGCGCATAGAGGTCTTTTTTCAGGGCATTCAGGTCAAGTTTTTTGAATTCCTCTGCGTAGTTGAACTTTTCGCCCATCGGGTTGCCCAGGGGAGAGTTCTGGTGGAGCATCCTGATATTCAACTGGTTTGGCCACCAGTCCCGATTCGACGTGCCACTGCTGGCGGTGGCTTTGTCTACTCTGCCCGTTACCGGGCATTTGCTTTCACTACTCATGGCTGTTCTCCTTTTAGGCTTAGATGTGTCCTGCTAACCGGTAGTACGTCCTCAAATCTGCAGCAAACCGCGGGCTTTTTTATGTTGATTGCCTGCTGTGCGCGTGCTGCCGGGTGGTTGTTTGTCGTGTGTTCATGTGTCATGTAACTGTAGCACAAGAAAAAGTTCTATCAAATAAAAATATTTACTACATAGTAATGATTACTATATTGGAGGCAAAAAAAATCAGCGTGAGGTTTTTGAGAGGCATTTGCTGCAGATACCGTAGACCACGGCCTGCTTGTTGCTGACGTTTCCCCATTCCTGCAGGCCCTCGGGAAGCGGCGATTGGTCAAAGCCCTCCCACTGGAAATCCATGATTTCATTGCAGACGCTGCAGATCAGATGGTGATGGTGTCGCAGTCGGGCTTCGAATCTGGCGAGGCTTTCAACGGTCTGTACGCGCGAGATAAGGCCATGCTGTTCAAACGTGGCCAGAGTCCGGTACACCGTGTCCAGAGAAATTGAGGGAATCTTGACCAGCAGGCGTT
This sequence comes from Desulfuromonadaceae bacterium, assembly GCA_028681335.1. Lineage (GTDB taxonomy): Bacteria > Desulfobacterota > Desulfuromonadia > Geobacterales > Pseudopelobacteraceae > JACRCG01. Next base: position 19,183 of record JAQUIT010000002.1, read on the forward strand.
TATGGAGAGCTTCTGCGGCAGGGTGGTCAGTGGACTGCAGCAGCTCCAGGTAGATCTTGTAGCGCTGATGTGTCAGTTTCAGTCCGGCCTTACGGCAGGCGACAGAAAAATCGTCCATCATCTTGAGAACACTATCGGTATGTTCAGTTTTGGGCATGACTAGGGACCTGCCAGGTAAAATACCAACTTCAGCAATATTAGCAGCTATACCGCCGCGCAAGTCAACTCAAAAGTATGGTAGCGGGCGGTAACGGCAACTCGGACGGCAGAATTGACGTGGATGCACGCCATAAAGTTGTTTTCTGTCATGCACGCCACCTTGCCGACAGCCATCATTCCATGCTACAAGATGGGTCATGCTCCAACTAATCAATCTATCCAAAGACTTCGCCGGCAACCCCCTCTTCAGCAACATCTCCTGGCACCTGAAAAAGGGTGAACGGGTGGCCCTGGTCGGCGAGAATGGCGCCGGCAAATCGACGCTGATGAAGATCATCGCCGGTCTGACCGAGCCGTCCTCAGGCGAGATCCAGTTTGCCCGAGGCGCCAAGGCGTCCTATCTGCCGCAGGACGGCATCGTCACCGCCGGACAGAGTTTGTTTCATGAAGCCCGCGCCGCTCTGGCCGAGCTGCTGGCGATGGAGGAGGAGCTGCACCGGATCGGGCTCGACCTTGAGAGCCTGCCGCACGATTCCCCCGAACATGATCAGATTCTTGCACGCTATGGCGAGTTGCAGGAGCTGTTCCGTCATGGCGGCGGCTATACGATGGAGGCCGAAATCGGTACGGTATTGAAGGGTCTCGGCTTTGCCCAGGCAGACTGGCACCGGGATTGCGGCGAATTCTCCGGCGGCTGGCAGATGCGTATCGCCCTGGCCCGGCTGCTGCTGCAGAAGCCGGACGTACTGCTGCTGGACGAACCGACCAACCATCTGGACATCGAGGCGCGTAACTGGCTGGAGGAGTACCTCTGCTCCTACCCCGGTTCAGTCATTCTCGTCTCACACGACCGCTTCTTCATGGACAGCGTCTGCAGCCGCATCGCCGAAGTCTGGAACCATACGATGGCGGACTATCACTGCAATTACTCCCGCTATCTCAGCCAGCGGGAGGAACGGGTCAGTGCCCTGCGCAGTGCCAAACGGCTTCAGGATGAGGAGATCGAAAAGACCGAGGATTTCATCCGCCGCTTCCGCTATCAGGCCAACAAGGCGTCGCAGGTGCAATCGCGCGTCAAGCAGCTGGAAAAGGTCGAGCGGATCATCCTCCCCCCCGAGCGCAAAAGAATACGCTTCCAGTTTCCTGAAGCTCCCAAGAGTGGCAAGAACGTCATTGAGCTGAAGGGGGTGACGCGTTCCTTCGGCGACCACGTCGTCCTGGATAACATAGATCTGACGATCGAAAAGGGTGAACGGGTCGCGCTGGTCGGGCACAACGGTGCCGGTAAATCAACGCTGATGGCGGTCATGGCCGGGGGAGAATTCCAGGGCGGTGAACGGATCAGCGGACATAATGTCAGCATGGATTACTTTGCCCAGGATCAGGCCAACGTGCTTGATCAGAGCCGCTCCGCCTACGATGAGCTGTACGCCGATGCACCGTACGACATGGTGCCGAAGTTGCGCGACATTCTCGGTGCCTTTCTCTTTTCCGGCGATGATATCCACAAGAAGGTCAGCGTCCTCTCCGGCGGCGAACGAAACCGCCTGGCCCTGGCCAAGATGCTGCTGCGCCAGTCCAACCTCTTGCTGATGGATGAGCCGACCAACCATCTGGACCTGAACAGCAAGGAAGTGCTGCTGGATGCTTTGAAGAGTTTCGACGGTACGGTGGTGTTCGTGTCGCATGATCGCTACTTTGTCAATGCCCTGGCAACGCGGGTGATTGAAGTTGACGGCGGCGGTGTCGAGAACTATTTCGGCGATTATGAATATTACCTGGGAAAGAAAGCGGGTGTTTCCATTCCGGCAGGTGCGACGTCTGCCGCCGTTTCTGCTGCGGGGACAGCTGGCAATGAAGCGTCTCCGGCACCTCTTCCGCCGTTGAACAAGGATGTACGCCTGAAAGATCGCGAAGAGGAAAAGCGCCGCAAACGTGAGGATCAGGCGCGCCAGAAACGCCTGGGCGAGATTGAGTCCCTGATTGCGCAGGCCGAGAAAGAGTTGGCACAGTTGGAGATCGAGATGAATGCCCCCGGTTTCTTCGACGACCCGGAGCGGGGAGTGCAGGGCGGTGAACGTCATGCTGCGCTGAATACCAGAGTTGAAGCATTGTATGGTGAGTGGGAAGAGTTGTCGGGGTGATGGCGTAGATGCTGTGGTATACTCTTCAAGTAGTGCCCTGCGCAGTAAAAAAACGCTGTTGAAAACGGAGGATTTACCATGAAAAAGCTTGCTGTTGCATTGCTGGCGTTGGCTGTTGTGGTTCTTTCACCTTTAGCCGTGTTGGCGGCCGCTTCAACCGACATAACCTGGTACGGGCACTCTGCCTTCAAAGTGACTACTCCGACCGGCAAAATCCTGCTGATCGACCCCTGGCTGGCAAACCCCGCAAATCCCAAGGGGAAGGAAATTCTGGCAAGCCTTGACAAGGCCGACCAGATCCTGCTGACCCATGCCCATGGCGATCACATCGGCAATACGGTCGAAATCGCCAAAAAGACCGGGGCCAAGCTGGTTGCCAGCAACGACCTGATGAAGGCGATGGTTAAATACGGCGGTTTTCCGGAAGAACAGGCCGATTTTGCCGGTACCGGTAACTTTGGCGGCACGGTGACGCTGCTTGGCGGCGAGGTGAAGGTCACTTTTGTCCATGCCCTGCACAGTTCGGCCCTGGAGTATGATGATACGAGCGGTCTGCCGAAAAGCCTCGCCTATGCCGGGAATCCGGGGGGCTTCATTATCGCTGTTGCCAATGGTCCGACGATCTATCATACCGGTGACACCGACCTGTTCGGCGACATGAAGCTGATCGGCGACCTGTCGCATGTGGATGTTATGATGGCCTGCATCGGCGACAAGTTCACCATGGGGCCGGAGCGCGCGGCGGTCGCGGTCGAACTGGTGAAGCCTAAAATGGTCATCCCGATGCATTTTGGCACCTTTGCAGCCCTGACCGGTACCCCGGAGGCTTTTGCACGGGAGCTTAAAAAGCGTAAGGTAAAAACTGTTTTCAAACGGATGCAGGTTAATGAAACGTTCAGCTGGAAGCCGTAGGCACTGGAGTTTATAGCTGAGCCTGAACCACAATAGATCAAGAGGGTCAGACGCCGATGCCACGCGTTAAGGGCTGGGGTGTTCTGGCCCTTTTTAGTACTGGCCCTAGTTGCTGCCCCTGTTTCTTTCTTTGCACGTGTAGTTCTCTACAGCGGCACAGATAACTCCGCTCTGTCTGATGACAGGTGCCGATCTGAGGTAGATTACGGTGACTCGCCATTCCTGGGGAAAAACACCCGATAAATGATGTAACTATGGTAGAATGCAACTCTAGTGCAAAAGGAGGTCTCCTGTATGAAAATCACCGTTAAAATGGCTCTACGTGGTGTTTTTGTGGCTCTTGGCTGCTTTGTGCTTATTCAACTCATCCCCTACGGCCATAACCGGGTCAATCCGCCCGTTGTCAAAGAGCCGGTCTGGGATAGTCCCTCAACCAGAGATCTGGCAAAGCGTGTCTGCTTCAACTGCCACAGCAATGAAACCACGTGGCCATGGTATTCACGGGTAGCACCGGTCTCCTGGCTAATCTACAATGATGTGCAGGAAGGTCGGAGCAAGATGAATTTTTCTGACTGGCGGGACGTCTCGGGGGAGCAGTTCAAGCACGAAATCGGTGGAGGAAGTATGCCGCCGGTCCAGTATCGCCTGGCACATCCAGAAGCGAAACTTACGTCTGCCGAGAAAGAGAAGCTGATCGAAGGGTTGTCCAAAACAGCTGCGGCGAGCAGATAGTTGCAGCCGAACTTCAGGAGGGAGTCATGACCACGCGTATTGAAAAAGATTCCATGGGTGAGATGTCGGTCCCGGCCGAGGCCTATTATGGTGCGCAGACCGCCCGGGCGGTGCAGAACTTTCCGATCTCCGGCCTGAAACCGCATCCGGCTTTTGTCTGGGGAACGGTGATCATTAAAAAGTGTGCCGCCAAGGCCAATATGTCCACCGGTCGGCTCCCGGTCGAGATCGGCGACGCGATCGTGGCTGCTGCCGATGAGGTGCTGGCCGGAGCGCTGGCCGACCAGTTCGTCGTTGATCCGTTTCAGGCCGGCGCGGGAACGTCACACAATATGAATGCCAACGAGGTGCTGGCCAACCGCGCATTGGAAATGATGGGGCGCCAGCGGGGCGACTTTTCGACGCTGCATCCGAACGATCATGTCAACATGGCTCAGTCCACAAATGACGTCATTCCGACCGCGATCCGCCTTACCTCGCTGGAGATGCTTGACCCGCTGCTGGAGGTGCTTGAGGTGCTGGAGATGGCGCTGGCCGCCAAGGGGAATGAGTTTGATCACATCCTCAAGTCGGGGCGTACCCACCTGCAGGATGCCGTCCCGATCCGGATGGGGCAGGAATTCGGTGCCTATTCTGCGGCGATCCGCAAGAACCGCGAGGGGCTGGAAGCGTGTATTCCGGCGCTGCTGGAGTTGGGGATCGGCGGCACCGCAGTCGGTACCGGCCTGAACGCCGAGCCGGCCTACATCGCTGCCATGATTGAAGAGCTGAGCGTTGCCACCGGTTTTCCGTTGGTCGCTTCCGCCGATCTGTTCGAGGCGATGCAGAACATGGATCCGTTCCTCGCACTTTCATCGGCGCTGCGCCGCACCGCGGTCAACCTCGGGCGGATCGCCAACGACCTGCGCCTGCTGGCTTCCGGGCCACGCACCGGGTTTGACGAGATCCGTCTACCGCCGATCCAGCCCGGTTCATCGATCATGCCCGGCAAAATCAATCCCTCGATGGCCGAGATGGTCAACATGGTCTGTTTTCAGGTTATCGGCTGCGATCAGGCGGTCATGCTGGCGACCCAGGCGGGGCAGCTGGAGCTGAATGTGATGATGCCGCTGATCTCCTGGAACCTGACTTTTTCAATGGAAATACTCAAGAATTGCGTGCACAAATTCACCGAATCCTGTATAAATGAAACGACCGCCAACGAAGAGCGTTGTCGCCTGTATCTGGAAACTTCACTCGGTCTGGTGACGGTGCTGGCACCGTACATTGGCTACAACGCCTCGGCAGCTATAGCAAAGGAATCTCTCGCCAGCGGCCGGAGCATCCGTGAAATAGTGCTGGAGCAGAAGTTGATGACCGTTGCCGAGCTGGACGTAATCATGCAGCCTGAACATTTGACGAAGCCGGGGCTGCCGAAATAAAAACCCCAACCCCCCTCAATCCCCCCTTGTCAGGGGGGAGGTTTTAAAGCCCCTCCCCTGACAAGGGGGGGCCGGGAGGGATTAACACCACATACAAAGGAGAATGAACAGATGAAAGAAGAAGTACTGAGGGTTCTTGAGCAGGTACGTCCGGCTCTGCAGGCTGATGGCGGCGATGTTGAGCTGGTTGAAGTTACGGAAGACGGTATCGTTAAGGTCCGCCTGAAGGGTGCCTGCGGCAGCTGCCCGATGTCAACCATGACCCTGAAGATGGGGATCGAGCGCGCCATGAAAGAACAGATTCCGGGCGTCGTGGAAGTTGTCCAGGTCTGATCAGCACAGCGGATAAAAATCACAAACGCTCCTTCAGGTAATGCTGACAGGAGCGTTTGTTTTTCGTCTGTCAGCGCAGAAGCTAAGGGAAATTATGACAAGTAAAACGGTCTGTCCAGGTCGCTATCGGCACTACAAGGGCAATTTTTACGAGGTGGTCGACATCGCCCGACACAGTGAGACGGAAGAAGAGATGGTGGTGTACCGCAAGCTGTACGATGATGGTTCGTTGTGGGTCAGGCCGCTTGGCATGTTCCTGGAAAACGTGCTCGTTGAAGGAGCTCTTGTACCGCGGTTCGAGCTGATTGAAAAATGTAAAAGCTGAATTTGCCACATTCTTCCATACCGCTCGCATTAACAATGCTAATCCAGTAAAAAAAATCAGCAGTGTCCGGTTAGGTCATTGCATTTAGCCTCCCCTCCCTTGACGGGAGGGGATTGAGGGGTGGGAGAAGCTGCCGTCAGTATCAAAATGGCAAACTCCCCCACCCCCTAGCCCCCTCCCGCAAGGGTAGGGGGGACTTTTAAGGCAAATACAATGACCTAACCGGAAGATGCTGTAAAAAAACAATTTTGAGGTACCCGTGGCACTCATATCACTGCGCGACATAACCCTGGCCTTCGGCGGCCCCCCCCTTTTCAACGGCATCAACCTGCAGATCGAACAGGGGGACCGGCTCTGCCTGATGGGGCGCAACGGCAGCGGCAAATCGACGCTGCTGAAGCTGATCGGTGGCGAAATTCCCCCCGAAAGCGGCGATATACAGAAACAGCAGGGGCTCAAAGTAGCCGCGCTGACCCAGGATGTACCGCAGGATTTGACCGGGAATGTCTTTGACGTGGTTGCGTCCGGGATGGGGACGGCTGCCGCAGTGCTGGCGGAATACCACCATGTCAGCCATGAACTGGCGCACGACTGCAGCGAGAAGATGCTGAACAGGCTTGAGGCGCTGCAAAAAGAGCTGGAAGAGAATGACGGCTGGAACCTGCATCAGGAGGTTGAGCGGGTGTTGAACCGGCTCGACCTGGATGCTGAGGCCGAATTTACGGAACTATCGGGCGGGACCAAGCGCCGCGTGCTGCTGGCCCGTGCTCTCGTATCGAATCCGGATATCCTCGTTCTGGACGAACCGACCAACCATCTTGATATCGACACGATCCTCTGGTTGGAGGAGTTTCTCGCCAAAAACGTCAAAACGGTACTGTTTGTGACCCATGACCGCTCCTTTGCCCGGAGGCTGGCTAACCGGGTGGCCGAGCTGGATCGCGGGAGGATCTATGCCTTTCCCTGCGGCTACGACGAATTTGTCGAGCGGCGTGAAGCGTTGCTGGAGGCGGAGATAAGCCGTCAGGCACTGTTCGATAAAAAGCTGGCTCAGGAAGAGGTTTGGGTACGGCAAGGGATCAAAGCCCGCCGGACCCGCAATGAGGGGCGTGTGAGAGCTCTCAAGAAACTGCGAGAAGAATCACGCCAGCGGCGCGAACGGCAGGGCACCGCCAAAATCCAGATGCAGGTTGCTGAGCGCTCCGGTGCGTTGGTTGCCGAGGCGAGCGGGGTAACTTTTGCCTATGATGGCCGCCCAATTGTCACGAACCTTTCCACCACGATCATGCGTGGCGACCGGATCGGGATCATCGGGCCGAACGGCTCCGGTAAAACGACGCTACTGCGTTTGCTGTTGGGGGAGCTGGAGCCGCAACAGGGGGAGGTCAAGCTGGGAACCCGCCGTGAGGTGATCTATTTCGACCAGCTGCGCGAACAGCTCGATATGGACAAAAGCGTCCAGGAAAATGTCGGCGAGGGGAATGATACCCTCATCATCAACGGTCAGGCGCGCCATATCATCGGCTATCTGCAGGACTTTCTCTTCTCGCCGGAACGGGCCCGTTCACCGGTCAGTATTCTTTCCGGCGGCGAGCGCAACCGGCTGCTGCTTGCCAAGCTCTTCACCAAGCCGTCCAATATTCTCGTTATGGATGAGCCGACCAACGATCTGGATGCCGAGACACTCGACCTGCTGGAGGATTTGCTGATGGAGTATCCCGGCACGCTGCTGCTGGTCAGCCATGACCGTGAATTCCTCAACAATGTTGTGTCAAGTACGCTGGTGCTCTCCGGAGACGGTACGGTGCGGGAGTTTGTCGGCGGCTATGACGACTGGCTGAGCCAGGCTGCAGTCGAGGCTGCAGCCGCAGTGCAGGCGGCACAGAAAGCCGCCCCGGAAAAGGGTAAACCGCAGAAGGAAAAGGTACGCAAGCTTTCATTCAATGAACAGCGTGAACTTGAGGCGCTGCCGGAGCGGATTACCCTTTGGGAGAAGGAACAGGAAGAGTTGCACGCCCGTCTGGCCGATCCTGAATTCTACAAGAGTGCCGGAGGCGAAGTGGCTGTCATCAACGCCCGTCTGGCCGAGTTGGAGCAGGAGCTGGAAACCGCTCTGCTGCGTTGGGATGAGTTGGAGAGTCAGAAGGCTTAGGCAGCAAAGAGCCTCCGAGGTATTAAAAACCTCGGAGGCTCTTTGCTGAAACTGGGGTGATCCAGGAGTTGGCGCTTTAGAATTTATAGTTTGCCCTGAATCTAAATTCATCTGTGTCAACGGATGTTTTAGTATTACCGGCATATGTTGTTGTCTCACACTCCTGTGTCTCATACTGTGCTGATAACGTTAAGCCTTTAAGCGCCGGGACATCATACTCTAAACTACCTGCATACGAAGAATAGTCTGAACTGGTTGCAGCACTTCCCACTCTGTCTTGGTTCGTCCAACCATGTTGCAAAGCACCTTTAAGTCCTGTAAGGCCAATTTTTGAAAAATCATACGTCACATCAAACCGGTAAGAATCCGTATTGGCCGTTAAGGTAGGAGTACTTGCTCTTATCATTGTTGCTGTATAGCTTGAAGGACCATTGCCCATGCCGGCGATAACCGCATCATCACTGCTGGTTGTTGCGGCAGTCATACTTGCTCCAAATCCCTCCAGCTCACTGATATAAATTTTCCCGGCGGAATATGTTCCGTCATATTTCGTTGTAGCATGCAGTGGCGAATCTGTTTTTGACCCACGATGATTAACATCAAGCCCTAATTTATATCCATTCATCGGGAGGATGTATTTGCCCTCTGCAAAATAGACATTAATGTCTGATTTTTTCGTGCCTACGGTCACATCACCGACATTAAGATATTGGCCTGTCAGTGTCAGGTTTGGAATGGATTTGTTTATAGCAGCAATGGTATAAGCTCCATCAAATTCGTACGTTGTTGAGCCGGAAATACCAAGGAATATCGATCTGTCATCAAAGGATGGCGCGTCACCCACAGCATCACCCATCGCATATCCGGTTCTGCCTTGGAACTTGTCAATATAGCCTCCCGTTATTGTTGTGCCCGGCAGATCTTTATTGGTAATCGTAGCACCCTCAAAAGATTCTTTCACAATTCTTGAACCGCTACCGTTAACCAACGGGGTTGAGATGAATTGTCGTCCCGCTTTGGCTGCCGTTTTACCAATGTCATACCCTAAGTAGCCCTCTGAAAGGACAGCTCCCGAGCCATACATGTCACTTTTAAAAACATTTTTAGCCGTCGTATCTGCACCAGGTGCAAAGTTTGACTGAAATGTTCCACCCAAACTAAAACCGTAAAATTTATCAGTGACGTAGTTTAATATTACTGCCGTATTGATAATATCAGCTGATTTAGCAGGAGCATCTTCCACTTTTCTGTCAAAGTACCATGCCCTCAGCTCACCTTTTGTTTTTCCATTCTTAAAGGCATCCGCAAGTGTATCTGCTCCATACGAATTGGTCACAAGACCTGCGACAAGAATTCCCGCCAAACTCAGTTGTGCTAACTTCATGTGTGTCTCCTCTGTTTTAAATTATGTGATTTTTACTGATTACAGCTTTTCAGGAGCTGCTTAAAATTTTGTGCTTACCGCCTTCCTCAAAAATATAAAGCGACGGAGGGGGGGCTTCTTCGGATGCAATATTTGCTATAAACAGCCCAACTGCTACGAGCCCCATGGCTCCTGCAGCATAAAAAACTGAAGTCAGGCCGAAGGTGTATTGCATCCCGGCTCCGAATATCGGACCCGCAACAAAGCCCATGTTGAGTACTGAATTAAAGGTTCCAACGGTAAGCCCCATACCGTGACGACTCCCCTCTTCCACCAGTAACGCCGTGCTGGAAGGTTGAGACAGTACGCTGAACAGGCCGATTCCTACTACTAACGACAATATCTGGTGAAATCCCGCCATAACCGGTATCAGAAAGTAGAGCAGTGATACGATTGTGCCGCCGGCAACAACCAGGGACTTGCGTGGTGCCTTGTCGGAAAGTATGCCGACTGGTCGCAGAAGGATGGTAAATACCAGGGTGCTGGAGGCCATCACCAATCCGGTCTGGGTGCCGCTTAATCCGAGCTTTGTGGTAAGCAGTATGGGCAGGAAGGCCGCCAGCAAGGATATGCCGCAGGCCCGGCCAAAGATGAAGGCGAGAAGTCCGCGCAGAGAATTGCGCCTGGTCATCGTAAAAAATGTCTTGCACTTGACTTTACTGCGCTCTGCCGATTGGTGCTGTTGGAGCTTTTGTGAAGGGATACAGACTAAGGCTACCAGTAGAGCGATGAGGCAGAGTAGCGTCAAGACGGCAAAAATCCCCTTGAATCCCCACAAATCCTTGAGTATTCCCCCAATAACAGGTCCTGCGCTTAAGGCTCCGTAGAAGGAAATGTCAAAGGTTCCCATGACAGTGGAGCGCTTTTCGTTCGTGGTGCCTTCACTCACGAGAGATACCACCACAGGCCTGAACATGGCGCAGCCGATCCCTTGGAGCAGGCGCAAGATAGTGATCAGAATCAGACTGGTGGTGAAAAAATAGCAGACCGAGACGAACAGGTAGAGGGCAAGGCTGACGGTCGCAAGCTTTCGCCGTCCAATCCGGTCGGAGTAGGTGCCCATAAAGGGGCTGAAAAGGATTTTGGAGAGGGAATAGAGCGCTAACGGCAGCACCAGGAGAATGCCCCTGGCTCCCAGGCTGAAAACGTACATTGAGAAAAATGCGTCGGCAATGCCGAAGCCGAGGGTGATGGCGAAGTTGATCAGGAACAGGCCCCTAAACAGACGGCGGGTTTCCATATTTGTGACCTCTCGGATGTCGGATAATTTCATGCCTGAACACTGAATGACGAGTTTATGGTGGACCTGGACTCACAACGAGCCCAGGATCCACATGTACAACTACTCTGGCTTACGGTGGCCGTATTACTTGACGAATTTAGCGGCATTAGCCCCGGCAATTCGGCCAAACACAACGGTGTCGGTAATGGCGTTGCCACCCAACCGGTTCCAGCCATGTACACCACCGGTGACCTCACCCGCTGCATACAATCCTGCAACCGGTTTTCCCTCTGTGTTGAGCACCTGGGCTTCTGTATTTATTTTGACTCCGCCCATGGTGTGATGGCGACCGGGTTTAACCCAGATGGAATAGTACTTGGGACCGGCAATTTTCATTGGCATATCCTGACGCTTGAACTCAGGATCATTCTTTGCTTCAAAAGCCTTGTTGTACGATTCAATCGTTGCGGCAAGGGCTGTGGCTGGGACGCCCATTTTAGTCGCTAATCCTTCAATTGAATCCGACTCCTCGACAAGGCCAAGCACGATGTATCCGTCTATCTGTACGTTGCTCTTGCGGATATCTTCACCAAGGACAAGAAATGCCGACTTGTCTGGTTGTGCAAAAATTGCTGCCGAGGCTTTGTCGCGGGTTGTCAGTTCATTAACGAAACGCTTGCCCGCATGATTTACCAGGATTGCGCCGCTGCCTCGAACCGTCTCGGAGATAAGCACCTTTGTTTCGCCGCCCATGGTCGGGTGAATCTGGATCTGTTCCATATCAATCGTTTTTGCACCTACCTTTTCAGCGAGGACAACGCCACCACCGGTCGCACCGGGCTGGTTTGAGGAGGCTGTTTCTTTAAACTGCGGTTTGTAAAAGCCAACAAGATCGTTGTTTGCAGCGAAACCGCCGGCGGTATCAATTACCGCCTTGGCATTTATCGTATAAAGCCCGCTGTGTTTGCCTTTAACCTGTACTCCGGTTACCTTGCCATTTTTGTCAGAGAGGATCTTCACAACTTCGGAATTTACGCGCACATCGATTTTACGTTTGGCGGCGTTTTCCCGGTAGACTTTTACCAGATGAGGTCCTACCGCCGCCCCACCTACAGGCCTGTGCGTTCTGTTGACATGTACTCCACCTGATCGCACCAGGTCGGTCATGTCAGCGCCCAGGGATATTAAAAAATCAACTGCGTCAGATGAACGGTATGAAAGAATCTTCACCAGTTCGGGGTCGTTCTTTTCTCTTCCCCCTTTCATGGTTTCTTTTGCCATTACAGCTGGATCATCCTGAATGCCCATGGCTTTTTGGATTTGCGTTGCTGCGGCGTTGATACCGCCTGCCGCAAGCATGCTGTTTCCTCCGGTTATGGGCATTTTTTCCAAGAGAATAACCTTGGCGCCGGCATCATGAGCAGTGATAGAAGCCACGTACCCGGCACCACCGGCTCCGATAACGACGATATCGGCGTTTTCCGTTTTCATCTTTTCTGTTTTTGATTTCTTTTGGGTTGTTTCCTGTGTCCATTTTTTATTGTTTGACTGCTCTGCACTGCCCATGGCGGGGATTTTCATGCCGAACGAATGACAGTAATTGCAGTACGCCTTTGAGGGTGCGTGTCCCTTGTGGCATGTGGTGCAGTTGATCTCCCCCAGATGAGATTTGTGCGGATTTATATGCTCTTTGCTCTTGCTCGCAAGCTTTTCAAATGTTCCATGGCAAACGACACAATTTTTGTTCAAAGCGGTTTCATTGTCATCAACGACAAGTGACTTGCCATGACAGTCGGCACAACTTATCTGGTTCTTTTTGTGAATACCTGACAGGAATGCGTTTTTAGAAGTATTCCCCTCTGCCCATGCCATCGAGCTTCCGATCAGTAAAACGAGTGAAAAAAGAAGTACGGTTCCGGTTTTAAACAATTTCATAAATCCTCCTGTTAGTGACATCCGAAGTGCCCTGTTTGGTAATGGTAAGAGCATGAATGGTGCCAAACGAAGACTTATAGATAAGAAGCCGTACTTATTGGAGTTTTTTGTACAAAGAGGGGGAGTGGACGTAGTGAACCACTATAGCCACAGGCTATGGAAGGATGCTGGCGGTATGGAATAACGTAGGTAATTAGCTGAGATGGGAAGGGTATTGCCAAAGTCTATAATTATAGCCTTTGGCAATACCGGTTCAGCGGCGTGTCAGTTTGAGGCGCTTCCAGAGTGATGGTTGGGAAATACCGAGGAGACGGGCTGCCAGCGTCTGGTTGCCTTTGGCGCGTGAGAGAGCCTCCTCAAGGAGGTAGGTCGCGGCATTGGCAAAGGTAGGTAGACGCTCGAAGCTCGCGAAGGGGTTTTGCTCCGGTGTGCTTGCAGCCACGTCACGAGACTCCGCACCGCTATTGATGGCCTTGAGAAATGAGTCCATGGAGAGCATACGGTCTTTGTGTGTGCTTACCGCGTCGAAGATCATGGCCTTAAGCTCGCGGACGTTTCCGGGAAAGTTGTATGTAGACAGTAGCGGCACGAGACCTGGCGGGGGAGTCGGTTTTTTCTTGTCCAGAGTCCGGGAGGCTTCTTCCAGAAAGAGGTCCAGCAGGTACGGAAGGTCCTCTTTACGCTTGCGTAGAGGGGGGACTTCCACAGAATGATTACGAAGCCGATAAAAAAGGTCCCGTCGGAATGTTCCGGCAGCAACCTTCTCCTCCAGGTTCTGATGGGTGGCGACGATGATCCTCGCCTTGAGGCGCTTAGACTGGTCACTGCCGATCGGGAAATATTCACCTTCCTGGATAAGACGGAGTAGTTTGACCTGGGATGCGATACTGAGATCGCCAATTTCATCAAGAAAGAGCGTGCCGTTGGTTGCCGCTTCGATCATGCCGCGGCGAACACCTTCCGCACCGGTAAAAGCGCCACGGACATGGCCGAAAAGAGTGTCGGCAAAGACGGTGTCGTCGAGCCCGGCGACGTTAACCGCTACCAGATCTCCTTTGCAGCCGCTGAGTTGATGGGCGGCCTTGGCCAGGAGCTCTTTGCCAACGCCGCTTTCGCCGGTAATAAGAAGCGGCAGCGGGCTTTTGGCCACCGCCTCAATGTAGACAAAAATTGCCCGCATGGCACGATCTCCGGTGCAGATGGCAGAAAAAGCTTCCGGGTGTTCCAACTCGCCGGAAACAAAACGCTGCGTCATCTCTTTGTTGTCACGCTGCAATTCCAGGTGTTTTATGGCCCGGAGGACACCGCAGACAATCCGCTCTTCATCGTCAGTCTTGACGTAATAATCATATGCCCCGAGCCTCATGCACGTAACCACGGTACCCACCTGGTTAAGGCCGCTTACCACAATGGTGGCAATGTCCGGGTATTGTTCTCCAATCGTTGTCAACAACTCTTCTCCGGAAAGATGCGGCATGGTGAGATCCAGCAGGATCAGGCCGATCTCCTGTCGTTCCAGAATGCTCATGACTTCACGGCTGTCGTTGCAGAGCAGTACATTGGTAATCCCCAGCGTGCTTTCCAGCGCCAGGGAGAGGGAGCGAAGCCATGCCGGTTCGTCATCTACCAGCAGCACCCCGAATGAAGGGTAACGGTCGTAACTCATAGTTTCTGGTCCTCTAAAATTGCCGGGAGCGAAATCTTCACCGTTGTTCCCTTGTCAGGTGTGGAATCGAAGCACAGCGTCCCGCCATGATCCTTGATAATACTTGCTGAGATGGAGAGCCCCAGACCCGTGCCCCCGCTTTCCCGTTTGGTGGTGAAAAAGGGGTCCGTGAGAAAGCGTAGGTGTTCCTGGGGAATGCCGGTTCCCTCGTCTTTGACAATCAGGACAACCGTAGCGGTTTGCGGGTTAAAGCTGGTTGAGACGGCAATGGCGCGGGTCGGGTCGGGCAGGGCCTGACAGGCATTCATGATCAAGTTTACCACAACCTGTTCGATCCGTTGAGCATTGCCCATTATCTTGGGAAGATTGTCCGCATAGACCGCAGAAAACGCATTGGTCATGTTGCGGGTTGTTACTTCAACCAGTCGTACCGCCGTCTGTACCACTTCATTGAGATCAAGCAATTGCTGAGTTGCGGCGTCATCTTTGCGCGCAAAGTTTTTAAGGTCGTTGACGATCCGTTTGACTCGCTGTGCTCCGTCCTGCATTTCCTCCAGCATGAGCGGCACCTCTTCCCGAACGCGCTTATAGGAAAGTCCGCCCAGGGAGTACTCGCCATGCTCCTCCTGATACCGGTCCAGAATGTGCTCGGCATCTCGGAATATCTTTCGCAGTGTCGGCATGTTCATGAGGATGATGCCGGTCGGGTTGTTGATTTCGTGAGCCACACCTGAAACAAGAGTTCCCAGAGCAGCCAACTTGTCAGCCTGGACCAGTTGCTGTTGGTTGCAGCGCAACTCGTTCAATGCGGTGGAAAGGGATTCCGTTCGTTGTGCCACCTGTTTGCGCAGGGAATAAGACCAGAGCAACATTCCGACAAGTACCAACGCCAGAGGAACTACCACGAGCGCCGTATATTTTGCAATGATGAGCCAGGGAATGCCGCGCGGTTCCAATACGCCCAGCCACCGGTTGTATATTGCATCATACTGGCCGGTTTTCTTAAGGATCGTGAGTCCTTCGTTGAAGCGGGCGAGGAGTTCGGAATTCCCTTTTTTAACGGCATAACAGTAGTAGCGTTGAGGGGTGATGTTTTTGGCTATCGGCACAATATTGGTCAGGTTGTTCTCGCGGATGATGTACATGCCGGGGAGGAGTGCCACCACGGCATAATCACCTTTTCCTGAGGCGAGCTGTTTGAGGGTTTCGCGCGGACTATCGGTCAGGACAAGGTCATTGGCATAGTTGCGCTCTTTCATGTAGCTGTGCATGCCACCGCCACGATGCACCAGTACTTTTTTGCCCCGCAACTCTTCCAGCGTTTTGACAGCAGGGGAGCCCTTACGGGCAAAGATAGCTTGGACTATTATGGAGTGGGGAGGCGAGAATTCGTATGACTTGGCTCTGCTTTCTGAATAGGAGAGGCCTTCGAGGATATCGACCTTTCCGTTCTCCAGTTCCTTCAGGATTTCCCCGAAATCGCCGAGGCGAATATCAATCTTCATCCCCATCACATTTGCAATAGCTTTGGTCAGATCAACAATGTAACCGGCTGGTTGACCGTTCTTGTCAATGAACTGGTAGGGAGGGTAGTTACTGTTGCCGCCGACGACAATTACACGAGTCTTCTCTGCATTAGCCTGTTTCGCATTGAGAGGATAGACGTAAATTAGGGAAGTGATGATACATAGTAGAAATGCTTTTATTAGCATTTTAGGGCCTTGGTGGTATTGGTTTTATATGACATCCTGGTGTCAGAATAAAGTTGCCTTATAATATGGGCAAGGATAAGTCCGAGACGTAATCAACGTAAGTTGCGTAGAACAAACGCCACGATCCATACTACATAACTATTGTAGTAAAATAAACATGCTCATTGATCGACAGGCATCCGCAGCAGCAGAGCCGCCACCCCGAAGGCGGCCATGGTCAGCAGCATGATCAGCGCCGCCACTCCGTTCCAGCCGTAGTTCACCCAGAACAACCCGCCAACCGTACCGGAAATGCTGGAACCAAGATAGTAGGAGAACAGGTAGAGTGACGAAGCCTGGGCCTTGGCGGTGCTGGCGCGCCGACCGACCCAGCTGGAGGCTATTGCGTGGGTGCTGAAGAAGCCGCAGGTGAAAACCCCCACTCCTGCCACGATTACGGGGAGCGAGCCGGAGAGTGTGATCAGTGTGCCTGCCAGCATGACTGAAAGGGCCAGGCGGATCATGAAGGGGCGGCCAAAGCGGTGAATCATGCCGCCAATGGCCCCGGAGCTGAATGAACCGAGCAGATAAACGAGAAAGATCAGACTTACCTGGTAGTGGCTGAGATTGTAGGGGGCCGCCAGCAGGCGGAAACCGATGTAGTTGTAGAGCGAGATGAAGCCTCCCATCGAAAGGAAGGCGAGCGCGTAGAGGCAGAGCAGGCCGGGGTCGTGCAAGTGCTGGAACAGCGAGGTGAACAGGTAGCGCAGCTGAAACGGCCGCTGCTGGAAGTTTGTGGAGGGGGGCAGGCTCTTGACGAACACCAGGCTGAGCAGCAGGCCGATGACGCCGATCAGGGCGATGGCGCTGTGCCACGGCACATAACGGCAGAGGAGCGCCGATCCGATCCGTCCGCTCATTCCCCCCAGAGCATTGCCGCTGATATAGAGCCCCATGGCATGGCCGATGGACTCTGCATCCATCTCCTCCCCCAGATAGGCCATCGCCACTGACGGGACGCCTGCCAGCACCAATCCCTGCAGCAGTCGCAACATCAGCAGGGATTCGAACGAGTGGCTGAAGAATGTTGTCATTGCCAGCAGCGATGTCAGGAAGAGCGCCACGGTCATGACCCGGCGTCGTCCCAGTGTTTCAGAGACGGTGCCGGCGATCAGCATGCCTACTGCCAGTGCGATTGTCGCAAAGGAGAGCGGCAGGCTGGCTACTGCCGGTGACACGTTGAATTCTTGTGCGAACAGCGGGAGAAGCGGCTGCACGTCGTAGAGGGTGACGAAGGTGACAAAGCCGGCGCAGAACAGCGCTACGTTGATTCGCCTGAACTCGGAGGTGCCGACCCGGACCGCTCCCTGCTTCATATCGGGCATTCACTCCCTCCTCCAGAGATCTGTACTCGCGTCAGTCAATAGCAAAAACTCGGCTAAAATACCACTCGCAAGTTTCGATGCCGACTTGCCGCATTCGATAATTAGGGTACTCTATTGACAATGGGGTTTATTTGCGCGATTGTTTGCCATGTAGCTAGAATGCAGACGGGCGGGGTCAGAACAGCCGGTTCTTTACTTCCAGATTTTCCCCAGGGGGCGGACGTGATTGTATTACTGAAGGGCTGCAGGCAGGTTGCAGCGCTGGCGACACTGCTGGTTATGGCCGGCTGTGCCTCTACTTCGACCTTTAGCGCTTACCCACGCAAAATCCAGCCTCTGATCGCCGCCATGTCAAATCGGACCCCGATAGATGTGTCGCACTTCCTGGTGAGCGAAAGCAAAAGTAAGGACGGGATTCTCTACAGCATGGAGCGGGGACGGTACGCCCAGGTCGTCGATAAAACCGACAGCAGCATGGCCGACTTCAGCTCCTCGATGGAGAAAATCGGCGTGAACGACGAGAAAGCGCTGATCAGTGCCTCCGCGATCGGTTCCAACGTGGCGGCAACGATGGTTAATGACAACGCAATCCCCTACGAGGGTGAAGGGTATGAACGTGTCCTGCTGCATCATTATCAGGCGCTCAATTATCTGAAGAAAAAGGATATTGAAGGTGCCGGAGTCGAGGTCCGTCGCGCTAACTTCGAGCAGGAAGAATCTTTAAGACGCTTTGAAAAAGAGGTTGACGAGGCCCAGGAAGAAGCGGCTCAAAAAAGGATCAACGGCAGCTCTGCAGTCGAGAGCCGCTATGCCCAGATGGACGAAGTGGCCGGCAAGGTAAAGAATTCGTTTCAGAACGCCTACACATTCTATGTTTCCGGCTTTATCTATGAGCTGCTTAAGCAACCGGGTGATGCCTATATCGACTACAAGAAAGCGCTGGAGATCTACCCGGACAACAGCTATCTGCAGAAAGATGTGTTGCGTCTGGCGGCAAAGCTTGGGATGGATGACGAACTTGGCGAGCTGCGGCAGCGGTTTACATTGAAAGAGAGGCGCTTTATCGATGAGGGGAGCGCCGCTTCCGGTGAACTGCTGGTGCTTTTCGAGGATGGTTTTGTCCCGCAGAAACATGAGATAAAAATTCCGCTTCCTGCCGGTAGAGCGGGACTTGTTACCATTGCGTTTCCTATCTATGAGGAGAGGTGGTCGCCCCAGACTCCCTTGCGGGTTCTCAACGACAATGAACTTGTCGGCAGCACCGAGCCTATCTGCGATATTAGAGCGCTGGCGGTCAAGGCGCTCAAGGAAAAGGCGCCGCTGATAGCGACCCGCCAGATTATCCGGGCAATCGCCAAGGGGGTAACAGCTGCTGAGGCCAAAAAGCAGATGGGGGACTTTGGGTTGCTGGCTACCAATATATGGAATATAATCAGCGAAAATGCCGATCTGCGCAGCTGGCTTACTCTGCCGTCCAACGCTCAGATCTTGCGCACGACGCTGCCGGCCGGACACTATCAGTTGACTCTGCAGCATCCGCTGGGGGGATTTCCCGCCTATGCGGATGTTGACATAAAGGCCTCAGGCAAAACTGTGCTGCAGGTAGTTCGGGCCGGTGGGCAGATATACAGCTCGTCCACATCGTTTTAGCAGTTCAGGAAGGAGAGTGAAATTATGAACAGGTGGTTACGTGCACTGTCGGCTGTCTCATTGATGCTTTTGATGTCGCCGCTTCTGGCCTTTGCTGCCGGAGAGGCGAAGGGGGAGAAGGAGACGATTTTTATCGCCGCACTCAAGGTTCAGCAGCCGGTGGCTGATCGTGCGGCAAAAATGAATCGCCTGGCTGAGCTGCAGAGGCTCTCAAGCGCTCTGGAGAGCCAGCTTGTATCTGCACTGAACGCTACCCGGGTTTTTCAGCTGATGGAGCGGAACGACACGCCTGCTGTTGAGCCGGTGGCTGCTGTGGCCGGCGTTGGTTCCGATGATAAAAAGGCCGTTGATAGCGGCAGGACAGCAGGTGCCCGATACGCGTTTATGCCACGGATTGATGGTTTTGAGGACAGGTCCGATATCGTGGAATATCCTGCAATCGGGCGGGCATCGTTGGATCGCAAGCTCTTCCTGTCGGCCGTTGTACAGGTTGTTGATACGACCACCGGCAAGGTGCTGCCGGATTCTCCCAGTATCCAGCTGAGCAGGTCTGAAGTGATTGAGAATGCGCGGATAGGGCAGCTTGCGGGGAGCGAAGAAGTTCTTGTTGCTCTGGCCAAAGAGATGGCTAAGAAGCTTTCGCAGGAGGTTGTCGCGCTGCTGATGCCGGCAAAGGTGCTGACGGTAACTGACAGGATGGTCATGTTCAACCGTGGGAGTGAGGCCGGGTTCGTAAAGGGTGATCTGGTGGAGATCTACACCGTTCAGAATGTCAAGGACGATGATACCGGAGAGGTTCTGCGGAACGAGTTGCCGGTTGGACAGGCGGTAATCTCCAGAATTGAAAAATATCAGAGTTATGCCAGAATAAGTGGTGACGATAGCGGTATCACCAAAGGGTGTATCGTCCGTTTTGTGAAGAGTGCCGCAAGCCGCGCGGCTGAATCTGAACAGCCGCCAGATGTGACGCTGCCGGATTTTGGCGCAAAAGGTGATACGGGGACAACGCCGGGATCAAGTAAAAAACCACTCAAGTGGAAATAGGGAGGGGTACATGATGAGACAGAAGCATAACTTCGTTGCCGGCGGGATAGCTGCTGCGGCTCTGGTCGCGTTGATGGGGCTGGCTGGCTGCAGCACAACAGCTGGCGTGGAAACAACCGGCAAGACGTCATGGGACGAGCAGGGTGCCAGGATACTCGAGAAGAATGTGGTATTCAACAGCAGTTCCCTGAAGGGTGATCTGCAGATTGTTGACCTCCGTGGCGTTCAGGCTGGGGATATCATGCGTGCCCAGGCTACGCTGCGCTCCCGGGACAAAGATACACTGCAGTTCCAGTACCGTTTCGACTGGTATGATGCAGGCGGTCTGGAAATTAATTCCGGAGCCGGTTCATGGAAGCCGCTCCTGTTGACCGGTCGTGAGACCAAAACCGTACAGGGCGTTGCACCGGACCCACGCGCCAAGGAGTTCAAGCTTAAAATCCGCGAAATGGAATAAAGCGGCGTGGCGGTAGATTGACATGGTATTCGCAGGAACAGAGAAATTACTCTATTTATAAAGTGAGGACGCAGCGTATGAAAAACGGCATGCAAAAACTTTTGCTTGTTACAGTGATCGGGGCTTTTGCTCTTGGTGGCTGTGCATCAACAATGCAGTACGGCGACGCCGGGTCGGCCAAGCCGATCTCCACTGAATTCGGTTCATCCGATCTGCAGCAGATAGCCGAGGCGATGGTCGATTCGATGATTATCTTCCCCCCAATGGTTGAATTGACCTCTGCGCGTCGCCCGGTTGTGAGCGTTGACAAGGTTAAAAACAAGACGATGCAGCATATCGACACCGAATCGATTACCGATTCGATCCGCACCAAGCTGATTCGTTCCGGAAAATTCCGCTTTATCGACCGCACGACCGACGACCAGACCATCGAAGAGCTCAAAACCCAGCAGGACAGCGGCCTGGTCGACAAAAAAACCGCTGTGCAGTTCGGACAGCAGATTGGTGCCGAATTCCTGCTGACATCAAACTTCTCCGAGATCAGGCAGAAGGTCGGCAGTACCACTGATGTGTACTACAAGTTTACGATGTCGCTTAAAAACCTGAAAACCGGCATTCTGGAATGGTCCGATGAAAAAGAAATCCGCAAGGTGTTTACGCGCGGTACTTTTGGAGGTTAACACCATGAAAAAACTGTTACTGTTACTCCCTGTCGCACTGCTGTTGGTCGCCTGTTCGGCCGCAAAGCCGAATTTTGTTTTTCTGGAAAAAACAGCTGTAGATCAGAACACCGGGCTTACGTGGGCAAAAAATGCCAACATGCCGGGCCGCCAGCTGATCTGGCGTGGTGACGACAATGTTTATGAGTACATGAAGCGTCTGAACGAAACGAATTATGCCGGATATGCCGACTGGCGGGTGCCGTCCAAAGAGGAAATGGGACGCCTGATCGAGTATGCAAAGGCCATGGGGTACGACCCGGCAAAAATGGATACATGGCCCCACCAGAAGCTGCGCCAGCTCGGTTTCATCGATGTGCGCGATTATGAGTACTGGACATCCACCCGTCAATCGCCGACCGAAATCTGGACCGCCGATATGAGCAACGGCAAGGTAGCGCCGAAGCCGGAAGCGAAACCGTACTATCTCTGGCCTGTGCGGGGCACCAGTTCGCGCTGAATTGAATGAGGCAGGGAGCTGACGACGAACAGTATAAAGGCAACGCCTCTGCGGCTTCTCACGCAGAGGCGTTGCCTTTACTGACAGCTGATGAGGGATAAGTTGGTTCTTTACGAGCGACGATGTGCTATAGGTATTCAAAATACGAAAGGAGATTGCGCATGAAAAAAACAGTACTTGTTCTTGTAACTGCAGCCGTTACGGCGGTGTCGTCGGCACAGGCAGAGGTGAGTGTCAATGTCAATATTGGTGTTCCTGCCCCAAGGGTGATTGTTTCCTCCCCACCGTCAGTGTATTTTGACGTTGCCCCGCTCTTTATCGCCTCACCGCGACTCGGTTTCTATGTCGGAGTTGATACCCCTTATGACATCATCTTCAGCTCAGATTACTTCTATCTGTACTATGGTAACAGTTGGCACCGTTCCAGCAATCATAACGGTCCCTGGGTCGAAGTCCCCTACCGGCAGTTGCCCCCCGGTATCCGCAACCACCGGATTGAGCAGATCCGCTCGTACCGTGACCGGGAGTATCGGGTCTATCGCAGAGACCGTGACCACTATCGCGGGCGTTACTTCCGGCCGGACCATGGGAGGAGGGAAGATTGGAAGAATGAGCGCCGCTACGACAAGCAGGAACGGAAAGACGAGCGTCGCTACGATAAGCAGGAGCGGAAAAATGAGCGCCGCGAGGAGCGTAAAGACAGGAAAGAAGAAAAACGGGACAAGAACGGCCATGGCCACGGAAGAGACTAAGAGAGTATGATCTGCGGGGGGGCGAGAATGCCCCCCGTTTTTGTAGTTAAAGCCAAGCTGTTGCAAAGCCGTTCAGGCGTTTTTCACGTTCAAGAGCGAACTGAGCTCCCGCCGTCACACGAGGTTGACGATCTGGTCAGCCTCATAGTCAAGTTTGTCCACCTGGTCTAACAGATCGTCAACACTGATCTGGCTCAACTCCAGGCTTGTGAATGTCATGTCCGTAACATCCTCCGGTTGGTTGTTAAGGTCGGCCATGGCATTTGACAGGCTGATAACTTCGGCCAGGTTGACGTTTTCAACAGCTCGTTCCGGGTAATGGTGGTAACGGATGACTTCCCTGATGTCTGCTCCGAAATTCCACTTGTCTGCCAGCAAATAACCGACCTCGGCGTGGTTCTCCTCGATCAGCTTGTCTCGTGCCTCCGGCAGCAGCATGTAGTCGCCCAGCATATCAAGCAGGATAGTCTTGCCGATGTCGTGCAGAAGGCCGCACATAAAGGCCAACTCGTGGTTGCCGCCCATGTCTCTGGTTATTTGGCGGGCGATCATTGCGCAGACCAGGCAGTGTTTGAGAACCTTCTTGATCTCCTTGGTATTGCGGGGGCTGAAGCTGCTCATTGCGTGAACGGTAATAATGCTCATCAGTGATTTGAGGCCGATGAAGACTACCGCGGCTTTAAGTGTGGAAATACGGCCATGGTGGCCGTAGTAGGGCGAGTTGCAGATGCGGAGGATTTTGGAAACCAGAATCTGGTCGGTGATGCATTCAATAATTTCATCAATAGAGATGGCGGGGTTGTCAACTCTTTCTGCAATCTGGAGCATGACATCAGGAATGGGCGGCAGTTCAAAATTTCCCTCCTGGATATGCTCACGGATTTCATTCAGCACCATTTCGGCATCAATCTGGTCGCCCAGGCGATTCTCGTCAAAGTGGCGCACTGATTCGAGCAGTGTCTTGATTGAGTTAAGCCTGACAGGGCTGTTCAATACGGATTTCGGCAGATCGTCTATAAACTCAAATATTCCGGTATCCCATTTGAGCGCGCTGGTCAGGACCGCTTCAGTTGCATTTTTAAGTATATCCTCAAGTTCGTTCTCTAAAAAAACCTTTTCTGATAGCAGATAGCCGATAAATGGTAAGCCGAGCCGCTCTGAATCGGCAAAAGCTTTGTCGAGTTCATCCTGGCTGATACTTGACCGGTTTTTCAGAAAGTTGGCAAAATGTTCTCCCTCGCAGTCCGACCAGAAGAAGATGATTTTGCCGTCCTGCAGATAGAATTTTTTCTGCCGTCCATGCTGGCTAAGGATCAGCGTGCCGGAGCGTTTACTGTTGTCGGCCCATTGGATGAGATCCGCAATAGGCATGAGGCTGAGATTCCCTTTGAATTTTCGCATGGGTAATCCTGTTTCTGTCGAAGGCCTGATGGTGAAAGTTGCTTAGTAGAATTGATTATAATGAGGCTTTAACAAAAAACAATGTGTAATGTGGTGATGGTTAGGTTTTTTGTACTGCTTCAGTAAACAACCTATGCAGTGGGTACTGTTTTTCCCGCTCCACTATGCAGGAAGTCGTGCTATAAACGCTGAAAATTAATTGGGGGGACATGTATGCACGAGGAGATCTTCAAAAAATTGCAGAAAAATTACAAGAAGGGTGTATTCAAGGTTCCGACTACGTTCTGCTTCACGATAGACGACATCAAAAAAACCCTGACGCTGGATGCGGAAAGTTGCACCATTGAAGACGGGGTGACGGTTGCGGACGCAGATTGCGTTTGCAAAACCAGTGCTGCGATGTTTAATAAAATTTGGAACGACGGCTATCGGCCGGGTCTCATGGATTTCATGACAGGCGCCATCACGTCAAATGCCCCGCAACTCTTGCCGCAGCTGTTGTCCGCTTTCAGTAAGTAGCCTGAGTTTCGGCTGTCCAGCCTGATTGTCCTCCCCTCCGGAAATCGCCGGACGGGAGGACAGTATCCGGAATACCTCACCCGTTTGTCACATACTCCGCAATTATCTGCGCAATCCTTTCCGGAGAGTTCTTGTTGTTGTTGAAGGCGAGATGGTAAAAACGCAAGTCGCAGGGGTCCGTGTTGAAATAATCCCTGATGAAGGCATTGCGCTGCTTTTGGTTCTTCTCGACAACGCTGTCTGCCTCACCCTTGGAGATGTTTAGCCGTCGTGCTATGGACGCCACCTTGAACTCATGGGAGGCGAACAGGCGAAAATGGTAGCAGTTTTTCAGCTGCTGCGTGACGATGGCACCGCCGCGCCCGACGATGATCGTGTTGCCCTTCTCCGCCAAGGAAAATACGTGCTTGCAGAGCAGCCGGAAATGGTCCTTGTCACTCTTCCAGTGCGGCGAAAACGTGGCCAGAACTTCATCAAGAAGGCGGCTTTTTTTCTCTCCCAGACCGCGTACGATCTCCTCGGACAGATGGTGATGCTTCGCCACCTCCTCCAGTAGTGCCTTGTCCATGATAGTCCATGGCTGGCCGCTCCTTTTCTCCATGATTTCTTTAAGACATTCGGTTACCGGGAAGGCCTCGCAGCCGAACTCCCGGGAAAGGGTTATTGCAGGGTAGGGCTTGTCGCAGGCAGCATCGCTCTCTTCCTGCCTGCGGCCTAACTCCAGCAACGCACCAAGCCGCATTTCAATTGACGGCACAAGCAGTTTCTCTGACATGGCATCCTCCTCCACGTAGTAATATAAGACCGCATGCTATGATTGTAGCATGGCAGGGCATAATCGCAATTCCCGGGTGCTGTTGCTGTAAACCCGGGTGGCCGGTCAGGAGTTTGTCGCGGAGCCATAACATCCCGCTGGACATGCCTTCCCCCGCTCTGATAAAGTGCGCACCTCTATGAAAATCAAACGTCTCGAAATATCGGGGTTTAAATCCTTCGCCGACAAGGTTGTGCTGGACTTCCAGCAGAATGTGACCGGTGTTGTCGGCCCGAACGGCTGCGGCAAGTCGAATATCGTTGATGCGATTCGTTGGTGCATGGGGGAACAATCCGCCAAAAATCTGCGCGGCAAGGCGATGGAGGATGTCATCTTTGTCGGCAGTGACAACCGCAAACCGCTGGGGGTGGCGGAGGTGTCTCTGGTCTTCTCTACCGAGGATGGCAGGGCACCGGCCAAGTATCTGGATTATGCTGAAATACAGCTTACCCGGCGTCTTTACCGTGACGGCGATAGTGACTATCTGATCAACAAGACCCCCTGCCGTCTGCTGGATATTACCGAACTTTTCATGGATACCGGTGTCGGCACCCGTGCCTATTCGATTATCGAGCAGGGGAAGATCGGCCAGATTCTGCATTCACGGCCGGAAGAGCGCCGCTTTCTGATTGAGGAGGCGGCCGGGGTCACCAAATTCAAGTCGCGCAAGCAGTTGGCGCTTAAAAAAATCGAGGGGACCCGGCAGAATCTTGCCCGTCTGGCGGATGTGCTGGGCGAAATTCGGCGGCAGTTGGCGTCGTTGCAGCGCCAGGCCAAAAAGGCGGAAAAATTCCGCGAGATCCGAGATGAACTGCGGGAAATAGAGCTGCTTTTCTGCGCGCGGGAGTATTGCGAAACCCAACGTCAGCGCGGGGTGGCGGAACGTGAGCTTGTGTTGCTCAACGAGCGGATCCGCGAGACGTTTAGCGCCTCTGCCCTGGGCGAATCCCGGGCCGAGGAGGCCCGTGTTACGCTGCTGGAGGCGGAAAAACAGCTGACCGTTGCCCAGGAGGAAATCTTCCGCATCAGGAGCGAATTCAGTACAACCGGGAACGGGCTGGAGTTTCAGCGCAAGGAACTGGCCGGTCTTGACGGCCGTCTGGCGCGACTGACGGCCGAAGCGGCTGAACTGGACAAACGGCTGCACGAGTGTGTCGAACAGCGCAGAGTGCTTGAACTGCGTCGTGATACCGGGACGGTTGATGCGACTGGAATTCAGGCGGAGCTGGAGCAGTCAGAGTCGGCGCTGGCCGATCACCAGCAGGCCGAAGAGGGGTTGAACCGGGATTTGGAGGCTCGCCGCCAGGAGCTTTTTAGCTCTCTGGCCGAGGCTGCTCAGTTCAAGAGCCGTTTTGAAAATGCCCAGAAGCGTTTGCTGTCGCTCCGTGAACGGGTGGATCGCCATGGCCGTGAAGTGTTGCAGCTGGGTGAACGTCGCCTGCAGCAGCGTCAGCGGGCTGAGGCACTGGATAAAGAAATTGCCGTCGGCCAGCAGGCGCAGGAAGAGCTGCGGGCCCATGTTTCATCACTGCGCCGCCGTGAAGATGAACTGAAAAGCTTGCTCCCGGAGGTTGAAAAGGGATGGCAGTCGAGCCGGGACGGCTTGAATCGAAGCTCATCACGTCTTCACTCGCTGAAAGAGCTGGAGGCGCAGTTTGCCGGTTTTGGACAGGGGACGCGCACGCTGATGAAGGATGTCTCCCAGCGCGACCGCTTCAGCGGCGTGCTGGCCGATGCAATCCAGGCGCCAGCAGAGCTGGAGACGGCGCTGGAGTCGGCACTGGCAGAGCGGTTGCAGTGCATCCTCTGCTCTGATGACCGGGATGCACTTCTTGCGCTGGAATTTTTGAAGGAGAATAATGGCGGTCGGGCTGGAATTGCTCTGCCGTTGGCGCTGGGGACTCCACCCCTCCCGACGGTGGCTGGAGCCGTTTCCCTGGCAGAGCAGGTGCAGGTGACCGGCCTTTTTGCCGGGTTGGTTCTGAATCTGCTAGCGCCTGTCCTCTTGGCGGACGATATCGGCACGGCACTGGAACTGGCCCGCCAGCACCCCGGGCTGATATTCGTAACCCGCGGCGGCGACATGGTAGCCCATGGTGGTATTGTCAGCGGCGGCTCCGGGGAGCAGGTTGGCAAGGGGCTGATCCACAAGAAACGCGAAATCCGTGAGCTGGAGCTTGCCGTGGCAAGGCTTGAGGAGGAGACCGCCTCGCTTGGCACACAGCGCGATGATCTGCGCCGACAGAATCAAGAGGTTTCCGAGGGACTCAAGAACAGTGGGGCGGAGTTGCATCAGGCCGAACTGAAGCTGACAGGGCTGCTCAAAGACCGCCAGCAGGCGCTGGATGAAGGTGTTCGCATTGAGGAACGTCTGGAGGTCCAGGCGCTGGAGGCCGAAAATCTCAACGAGGAGCAGAGTGCTCTCGAGAGAGAACTTAAACTGTCCGGTGAGCAGATCGCCCTGGGCGGTGACAGTTCAAAGGCGCTGGAGCTTGAAACGTCACGCTTGAAGGGTGAACTGGAAGCCCGTCGCGAGCTGTTGACTGCTGTCCGGGAAAAGGTGACCGCCATCCGGGTGCAGACCGCTACTATCAAGGAACAGCATGATGCCACGCTGCGCGCGCTGTCGGAGTTGGAGCAGCGTACCGGGGAGCTGGTGCAGCGCATGAGCGCCGACCGGCAGGAGATCGAGGCCGGCAATGTCGCCCGGATTCAGCTTCAGGGTGATATAAGTGCGGCTACGGAGCGGCTTGAAGGTCTCGTGCGCGAGCAGTCTGACTCCGAGGGACGCCTGGCTGTTTTGCGCGCTCGTTTTGAGGAAGCCGGGGCTGCACTTAATCTGATCGAGACCCAACTCAAGAATGCCCGTGAAGATGGTGATGCCGTCCGGCAGGCGCAGGCCGATCTCAATCTCCGCTTTTCAACCTTGACCATGCAGGGCGAACATCTGGAACAGGCCCTGCAGGAGCGGAGCCGTATTGCCATGTCTGAAGCGGTGTCACGGCTGGAGACAATCGAATTTGACGAAGCGGCGAGGCGGCTGCGTCAGGTTGAGCTGCAGCGGCTTCTGGACGAGATGGGAGAGGTTAACCTGATGGCTATCGAGGAGTGCGCTGGTATGGAGGAGCGTTTCACCTTCCTGACGAGCCAGAAGGAGGATCTGGAAGAGTCCCTGCATGGCTTGCAGCAGGCTATACAGCGTATTAACCGCACCACCCGGCAGCGCTTCCTTGAAACCTACAATCTGGTCAATGCAAAATTCCAGGAGGTTTTCCCCCGTCTGTTCTGTGGCGGTCGGGCCGAGTTACGTCTCACTGATGAAGAGGACCTGCTGGAGACCGGCATCGAAATTATCGTGCAGCCCCCCGGCAAGAAACTGCAGAATGTGACGCTGCTCTCAGGGGGGGAAAAGGCGCTGACGGCTGTGGCGTTGATATTCTCGATCTTCCTGATCAAGCCGACACCATTTTGTCTGCTGGATGAAGTGGATGCGCCGCTTGACGACGCCAATATCGGTCGCTTCAACGAGATGGTCAGGGAGATGAGCTCAATCTCGCAATTTATTATCATAACCCACAACAAGGCTACCATGCAGGTTGCGGATACGCTTTACGGCATCACGATGGAAGAACCGGGGGCGTCGCGTGTCGTTTCGGTGCGGTTGCATTAAAGGATGGGGCTGGTTTGGCTTGTCAATTGACCTTTTATTGGAGGTTGTATGTCGTTCGAAGTAATATTGAAGGATCTGATGGAGCAGGTGCCGAAGACGATCGGTGCCATACTGGTCGACTGGGAAGGTGAAGCAGTTATAGAGAACTGTCACTGCGATCCCTATGATATCCGCTTTATCGGCGCTCACAAGGGGATTATTCTGGAACGTCTCAAGGAGATGCGTAGTGCAGCGCAGATTGGCGAGGTTGAAGACGTTCTTGTTACCTCGGACAAGGGGCATCTGATGATCGGTTGCATCGATCAGTACTATTCGCTCGTGATGAATGTAGAACGGAGTTGCCCGGCGGGGCAGGCGTTATATCATTTCCGCCAGGCAATCACCGCGCTTAAAAAGGAGATCTGATGGAGCCGCAAGATAAAAAAGGTTTTTTCCGCGGGCTGATCGACAAGATTGCCGGTGCGGAGTCTGCCGAAGTACCACTGATGCCTCCAACAACACCCGTTGTGGCGTCAGAGCCGGTTGAGCTGCCTGTCGCTCAGGGTGCTAAGGCCGGTGAAACACAGACAAAGCCCGGTTTTTTTGAGCGGCTGAAGTCCGGTCTGAAGAAGACCAAGGATGGACTTGTCGGGCGCATTGATGCTCTGGTACTTGGCAAGAAAAGTATAGATGCCGATACGCTGGAAGAGTTGGAAGAGATTCTGATTACCTCGGATATCGGCGTCAAGACCACGGTTGAGCTTATTCGCACCCTGGAACAGCGTCTGGGGCGCAACGAGTTGAAGGATGGCGAAGCACTCAGGGGCGCGCTTAAGGACGAAATTTTGGCACGCCTGACCGCCCAGCACACTCCGTTTAACATTGGTGGTCATAAGCCGTTCGTGATGTTGGTGATCGGTGTTAACGGCGTCGGCAAGACGACAACGATTGGCAAGCTTGCCTCGCGCTTCTCGGCTTCCGGCAGCAAAGTGCTGCTGGCTGCGGCCGATACCTTCCGGGCTGCTGCCGCAGAGCAGCTGATCGCCTGGGGAGACCGCTCCGGGGTGGACGTCATTCGACATAAGGAGGGGGCCGACCCGTCGGCGGTTGTCTTTGATGCCTGCAAGGCTGCTGTTGCGCGCGACGTTGATATTCTGATCATTGATACTGCAGGGCGCCTGCATACCAAGGTCAATCTGATGGAAGAGATGAAAAAAATCCGCCGGGTCATCGACCGTGAGATTCCCGGGGCACCCCATGAGACTCTGCTGGTGCTGGATGCTGCCACCGGGCAGAATGCGACCTCCCAGGCGCGCCTTTTCAAGGAGGCAGCCGGTGTCAGCGGGCTTGTTTTGACCAAGCTTGATGGTACCGCCAAGGGGGGTATTCTGGTGGCGGTCAGTCATGAATTTGCCCTGCCGGTCCGTTATATCGGTGTCGGCGAATCCATAGAAGATCTGCGCGATTTTGATCCGCAGGAGTTCACGGATGCCCTTTTCCAGGCCTGAAAAATCATGCTGCAGAAAGGGGGATGGCGACACGGAACTCTGCGATTTCAATCAATTAGGGCTTGACTTTGTGTCGCCTGCTTCGTATAGTGAGCCCCTTCGAAAGGAAACTGAACTGATGAATAATGAACTGCTGGAAGCACTTGAAAAGAAAATCGGCGACGTTGTCGAGAAATATAGCGCCCTGAAAGAAGAGAACGCCCGTCTGAATGAGGAGCTGCAGCGCCTTTCAAGTGATCGTGATGGTATCAGGTCCCGTGTTGACGCAATCCTTGAAAAGCTGGACGGGATTTAGGTCATGACCGTAGTCATTGTATGAAAACAAGCCATGCAGTGACAATCCTGGGGCGTGAACTTTCGGTGCGGAGTTCTGCTCCGGAAGCAAAGGTTAAGGCGGTTGAAGCCTTCGTTAATGGAAAGTTACATGACATCGGCGGCGTCCTGAGAAATGGTGATGCCCAGCTGATACTGACTCTGGCTCTGCTGAATACCGCTGAGGAGCTGCTTGAGTTGCGCTCACAGCGCGAGCAGGATGCCGGTATAGATAGCAGGATAAGTACAATAATAGCCGCGCTGGAAACGGTCTGATTTTACATGGTCTCTCAGGGAGACTTGATTATATATTCGTATAATTGCACTACCGGTCGGGTTCATCAAACGATGCAACTGCCGTTTGAATGACGTATTTAAAACCCGTTGAATATATCCTCACTGCAAAGGAAAAATCGCTTCTGAGTAGCGTGATAGTAACCAGCACGATTACCTGACGGCACTCAAGCCTTTTATCCCTCTTCAGCCTCCCTGGTCGACCTTCCCGATTTCATTTCGGGGCCACTCCGCACGTCTGTATCGAAAGTATTTGTATGCCCAAACGTTCGCTCCGTACACAGTTGCTGGCCCAGCGCCGTGCACTTGCCCCAGATGTATGGGGTGCGTCAAGCCGTGCAGCGCAACTCAATCTGCTCTCTCTCGATGAGTATGTTCAGGCGGAATGTGTAGCACTGTACGCGTCAGCTCATAACGAAACCGATACCGCTCTTATTTTGGCGACTGCATTCGAGGCGGGAAAGCGTGTTCTGTATCCGGCGGTCTGCGGTCATCAGATGGTGTTTCGTCGCGTCGAACGGGTTGAGGCTTTACAGAAAGGTGCGTTCGGTATCTTGGAACCCTGTCCGACCGGGATTGATCACCAGGCCGATGAAGCAGATCTGATCGTGGTCCCGGGGGTCGCTTTTGACCTGTCAGGGCACCGCATCGGTTATGGGAAAGGTTTCTATGACCGGTTTCTGCACCACCCCGACTGTCGCGCTCATCTGGTCGGTCTCTGCCATGACTTTCAGCTGGTTGAGAACCTGATTCCGGCCGATAGTCATGATATTCCGATGGAGATTATTATTACCGATAAACGCATCATCCGTTTAAAGAAGTGACCGGAGTCCGCCAGGCGGCCCGGATTAATATACAGGAGGTTGATATATGGATGTCATTATTGGCGTAATCGTTACTCTGATTGTCGCAGCCGGAGCCTATTTTGCCGGCAACAAGCTCAACAAGAAGGATACGGGATCAATTCTGAAACAGGCTGAAGAGCTCGCCGGCAAGGTGCTCGACGACGCCCGCCGCGAAGCGGATACGATCACCAAGGAAGCGCTTCTCAAGGCTAAGGATTCGGCAATCCAGGCCAAAGAAGAACATGAACGCAAGACTAACGAAAAAAACAAGGATCTTCAGGCGCTTGAAAAAAGGCTGTCCCAGAAAGAAGAGAATCTCGATAAAAAAGCGGCTCTGATCGACCAGAAAGAGATGGATATCCTTAAAAAAGAGCAGGTCGTCTCGCAAAAAGAGCAGGCACTTGACCTGCGGGATTCAGAGCTTAAAAAATCACTTGATATCCAAAATGCCAGACTTGAACAGATTTCCGGGATGTCGGCCGGAGAAGCCAAGAAAGAGCTGATGAATGCGATGGAGAGTGAAGCAAAACATGATGCCGCCAAGATCATCAGGGCTATTGAAGATGAAGCCCGAGAGACTGGTGACAAAAAAGCGAAAGAAATCATGGCACTTGCTATCCAGCGCTATGCCGGAGAATACGTGGCTGAACGCACGGTCTCGGTTGTGCCGCTCCCGTCTGATGAGATGAAGGGACGCATTATCGGCCGTGAAGGCAGGAATATCCGTGCTCTTGAGGCTGCTACCGGTATTGACCTGATCATTGACGATACGCCGGAAGCGGTAATTCTGTCCGGCTTTAATCCGGTCCGCCGCGAAGTGGCGCGTCTGTCTCTTGAAAAACTGCTGGCTGACGGTCGCATTCATCCGGGGCGCATCGAAGAGGTTGTGGCGAAGTCAACTGAAGAGGTTGAGCTTTTGATCAAAGAAGCCGGCGAGCAGGCTGCATTTGACCTGGGCGTTCACGGTATCCACCCAGAGGTGCTCAAGTTGATCGGCCGCCTCAAATATCGTACCTCCTACACCCAGAACGTCTACCTCCACTCACTGGAAGTTGCGTTTCTCTGCGGCATCATGGCTGCCGAGCTGGGAATAAATGTCAAACAGGCAAAACGTGCCGGTCTGCTGCACGATCTTGGCAAGGCGGTTGACCATGAGGTCGAGGGGTCACACGCGGTGATCGGTGCTGAGCTGGCTCGTAAATACGGCGAAACCCCCAAGATTGTTCATGCCATCATGGCTCATCACGAAGATGAAAAGCCCAATTCGGTTCTGGCAATTCTCGTGCAGGCTGCTGATGCTCTCTCCGGTGCCCGTCCTGGTGCACGTCGTGAAATGATGGAAACCTATGTCAAACGGCTGGGTGATCTGGAACGCATCGCAACGTCGTTCGGCGGTGTGCAGTCGTCATTTGCCATTCAGGCCGGCCGCGAGATTCGCGTCATGGTTTCCAGTGATCAGGTCAGTGATGATCAGTCAGTTGTCATGGCACGCGACATTGCCAAGAAAATTGAGGCGGAAATGACCTATCCGGGGCAGATCAAGGTTAACGTTATCCGTGAAACACGTTCAGTAGAATATGCCCGTTAAGATGGGACGGCTCTTTTTCGCAACATCTGCGTAAGCCTTCGGGAACACTTGTGACTCGGCCTGACGGCCGTCCCCTTTGGGGCGCCTTCGCGGTCCAATTTGCAAGCAAATTGTGCGGCGTTATACAAGATCGCCTCCGCGCAATCCCTTGACAGCCTTGATCTTGCAAAAAATACCCGTCCCCAGAAAAACTGGAAGACCATGTCAATAAAAATA
This sequence comes from Desulfuromonadaceae bacterium, assembly GCA_028681335.1. GTDB lineage: Bacteria > Desulfobacterota > Desulfuromonadia > Geobacterales > Pseudopelobacteraceae > JACRCG01. The sequence goes on from JAQUIT010000002.1 coordinate 52,911, forward strand.
TTATTTGTAGGCGACATAATCGGTAAACCGGGACGTCAGGCGCTGTCGCGTGAGCTGCATCGCCTGGTGGACCGGCACACGATAGATATCGTCATCGCCAATGGTGAAAATGCCGCCGGTGGTTTCGGCCTGACGGTCGAGGTTGCCAAGGAGCTGTTCAGTCAGGGGGTTAATCTGCTGACGAGCGGCAACCATATATGGGATAAGAAAGAGCAGGTTGCGCATGTGCTGGCAGATGCGCGCATTATCCGCCCCGCTAACTATCCGGCCGGTGCTCCCGGGGTCGGCAGTACAATTCTGACAACCCCCGGCGGGGTCAAGGTCGGCGTCCTTAACCTTGAAGGCCGGGTCTATATGAAGAGTATTGAATGCCCGTTCCTGGTCGCAGACAGAGAAATTGAGTGGCTGAAAAAAGAGACCTCGATCATCTTTGTCGATTTCCACGCCGAGGCCACCTCAGAAAAATCCGCATTGGGTTGGTATCTGGATGGCAGGGTCAGCGCCATCGTCGGAACCCATACCCATGTTCAGACGGCAGACGAACGTATCCTCACGCAGGGGACCGCTTTTCTGACCGATGCCGGTATGACCGGTGGTTTTGATTCGGTCATCGGTATGGGCAAGGAAGAAACCATTCACCGCTTTCTGACCCAGATGCCGAGCAAGTTCGAAGTGGCCAAGAAGGATATCCGCCTGAATGCAGTCGTGATCGGTGTTGATGAACAGAGCGGCAAGGCTGTCAGTATTGAACGCATAAACATAGCCTGCTGATTTATTAGTAGTAAGTTGAAAGTAATTGTGTCCTCACGTTGGTAAAAATTACTTCGCTAACGCACGTATCCCGTTTACCGGGGTCAGATTTGGGAGTTGTTGATATGTCCGTAGCAGAGCAGATGGCCGTCATCAAGCGTGGCACCGTAGAAGTGTTGATCGAAAAGGAACTGGAAGCAAAGCTGGCAAAGTCCCTTTCGACCGGGGTGCCGCTGGTAATCAAAGCAGGGTTTGACCCAACCGCCCCAGACCTGCATCTGGGACATACGGTACTGATCCAGAAACTGCGTCAGTTCCAGCAGTTGGGACATGAGGTAAATTTTCTGATCGGTGATTTTACCGGCATGATCGGCGATCCGACCGGCAAATCAGAAACCCGTAAAGTGCTGACCCGCGAGGATGTGCTCAGGAACGCGGAAACATACAAGGAGCAGGTCTTCAAGATACTTGATCCTGCCAAGACGAAGGTCGTCTTCAACTCGACCTGGCTTAATGAGCTCGGATCAAGCGGTATGATCGCCCTCGCCTCCAAATGTACAATGGCCCGCATGCTGGAACGGGATGACTTTAGCAAGCGTTTTACCAGCCAGCAACCGATTGCGATCCACGAATTCCTCTACCCGTTGATTCAGGGATATGACTCGGTCGCCATGAAGGCCGATGTTGAACTGGGTGGTACCGATCAGAAGTTCAACCTGTTGATGGGGCGCGAACTGCAACGTGAGTGGGGCCAGTCACCGCAGTGCGTACTGACAATGCCTCTTCTGGAGGGGTTGGATGGTATCAATAAAATGTCCAAATCGCTCGGCAATTATATCGGTATCAGTGAACCTGCCGACGAAATCTTCGGCAAGGTCATGTCGATCTCGGACGATCTGATGCTCCGCTACTATGAACTTCTCTCCGACCTGACGCTGGCGGAGCTTGAGGTGTTGAAGCGGGAGTTGAAGGATCATACGCTTCACCCCATGGCTGCCAAAAAACGTCTGGGGCGCGAGATTGTTTCCCGCTTTCATGGTGCCGGCGCCGGAGAGGCTGCGGAAGAAAACTTCGTCAAACGCTTCAAGGAGAACGAGATTCCGGAGGACATGCCGCAGGTAAATTATGCGCTGACCGATGGCGCGGTCCTGCTGGCAAAGGCGATGACTGAAGCCGGTTTGACCAAGTCCAACGGCGAGGGACGCCGGGCGATAGATGGCGGCGGGGTCAAGCTAAACGGAGAGAAAGTCAGCGATACCGGTCTTGAGCTGACTGCTGCCGGTGAGTACATCGTCCAGATCGGTAAACGCCGCTTTGCGAGGATTGTGATTGACTAGGTGGTAATGTAATAAAGATCAGATAAAAACGGGACCGTACCAGTACGGTCCCGTTTTTTTGTTTGGTTTGGTAAATTATATGGGGGCTCACCTAATGCCGCACTAATTAGTGTGTTTTTAGTTGATATTGCCCAAAAGATATGCATAATAGAGGACATGATCGGTCTTGTTGAAATCCATACGTTTCTCTCCTCATACCCGATAATCACACTTCTTGGGCCGTTCTTCCTCCTTATAGCGATCGTGCTGGCTGTCTATTATCTCCGGATCTCACGCCGTCTGCACTTTCAGGTCGCTCTGCAGGAACAGACCGACGTCATGTTGCGCAAGCTTTCCTCCGCAGTTGAAAACTCACCCGCCTCCATTATCATTACTGACAAGAAAGGTATTGTCGAGTACGTCAATCCGGCCTTTGTCTGGATGACCGGCTATGCACCGGAAGAAGTACTGGGGAACAGTACACGAATGTTAAAAGGTGGTGATCAGCCTGACGAATTCTATCGTGATATGTGGCAGACGCTTCTGCACGGTGAAGTATGGCGGGGTGAATTCCACAATAAGCAGAAGAACGGGGCTCTCTTTTGGGAAGCTGCCTCCATTTCCCCCATAACCGATGCTCATGGCGAAATATCACATTTTGTCGCGGTCAAGGAGAATATTACCGACAAAAAGATGCTGCTGGAGCAGCTGGAGCATATGGCACGTTTTGACGCGCTGACCGGTCTGTCAAACCGGCGCATGTTTCTTGAACGTCTGGAGCAAAGCGTTGAAATAGCCCGCCGCAACGGGCAGTCATTTGCCCTGATGTATCTTGACCTTGATGGTTTTAAGCAGATCAATGACCGCTGTGGTCACGAGGCTGGGGATCTGGTGCTGAAAAAAACGGCAGCCCGCTTGCGGGAAGCGGTAAGAAAGTCGGATAGCGTTGGACGTATGGGGGGCGATGAATTCACGGTTGCACTCGGTACAATCCACCACTATGAAGATGCGGGGCAGGTGGCAGACAAGATACTGGAAGCGCTGCGTCGTCCGATCATCCTGCCGGACGGCACGACCGGATGGATTGATGCCAGTATCGGTATCAGTGTTTTTCCGGATGACGCCACCGATGGAGATGCTCTCATGGCTGCTGCCGATGATGCCATGTATGAAGTAAAGCGTAACGGTAAAAGCGGCTGGCAGCTTGCTTCCCGGCAATAAAGACGTACACTGGAAGGCATGCTGCATGCGTGCTCAGATGGAAGTTTAAAAGGGCCTTTCTATGGATAAAGACATGAATTACGGGCCACCGCCACATCAGGTCTGTGATCTGCAACTGAATAGCAGCCGGTACGACCAGTTGCGTCATGCCATTAATCAGCATGCCATTGTCAGTGCAACAGACGAGAACGGTACCATTGTCGAGGTCAATGACAAATTCTGTGCAATAAGCGGTTACAGCCGTCGTGAATTGATTGGCAAGAACCATCGCATCGTCAAGTCGGGGATACATCCTGACTCCTTGTATCAGGATATGTGGGCCACAATCACCAGAGGCAGTGTGTGGCAGGGGACTGTCTGCAACCGTAAAAAGGATAGTGGTTACTATTGGGTTGAAGCCACTATCGTGCCTATTCTGGACGAACATGGGCTTCCGTGGCGCTATATATCGATCCGCACCGACATTACCGCATTCAAGCAGGCCCACGAACAGTTGGAGTTGGAGCTGGGAAGAACTCAGGCTTTACTTGAGGCGCTTGGTGAAGGGGTCTTCGGTGTGGATGCGCAGGGTCTATGCACCTTTATCAATCCGGCCGCCCTTTTGATGCTTGGTTATGAACAGGAGGACGTCTTGGGACAAAACTCCCACAAACTCTTTCGTTGTAGCACCGATCTCAGTTTTCAGGTGCCGGAGGGTGAATGCCCAGTCTGCGATACACTGAGAGACGGACTATCACGCAAGACGGATGATAATAATATTTTTTGCAAGGATGGCACTCTTTTGCCGGTCAGCCTCTCCGTGAGTCCGATCGGTGATAAATATTTAGGGTGGGGAGCTGTGGCCGTTTTTCGTGACCTGTCAGGTCGCAAGGCCATGGAAGCCGGTCTCATTGCCGCCCGGGATGAGGCGCAGGCCGCCAACCAGGCCAAGTCACTGTTTCTTTCCAATATGAGCCATGAACTGCGTACGCCGCTGAATGCCATTCTCGGGTTTGGCCAGCTTTTGGAGGGGGATCCGGCCTTGAATCCGGACCAGCTTGATTCGGTGCAGGAGATAACCGGTGCGGGTAGTCATCTGCTGGAACTGGTGAACGAGGTGCTGGACCTTGCCAGGATAGAATCCGGTCGCCAGGAGCTGACACTGGGGCCGATTGCCGTTGATGAACTTGTTGGCGAATGCCTGTCTCTGACGACCACGCAGGCGGCGCAGCGCGGAATCTGTTTCTCTCTCCCGCCGGTCTCCGGATGTATCCTGCGTGCCGACCGGACACGCCTCAAACAGGCTCTGGTCAACCTGCTCAGTAACGCTGTTAAGTATAACCGACCGGGTGGCGGGGTGAGTCTGGAATATGAGCTGCAGGAGGGACGCAACATGCGCATTCATGTGCATGATACCGGTGGCGGAATTGCTCCGGAGCGGTTGCCGGAACTCTTTCAGCCGTTTCACCGCCTCGGGCAGGAGCTGGGTGAGGTGGAGGGAACCGGTATCGGTCTTGCCATTACCAAACAGCTGATAGAGGCAATGGGAGGGACGGTAGGCGCGTCCAGCATCCTTGGTGAGGGAAGTGACTTCTGGCTGGAGTTGCCACTGACGGTTCCGTCTGAAAACAAAGGGGGTAGTACCGCGTGACCAGCACGGATAAGCGGCCTGGAGAACGTACCCGTTTGGAAGCGGCCGAACAGGCTCTGCACGATATAAAGGTCCGGTTAAACAAAACCCAGGAGATAGCTCACTTGGGCTGTTGGGAGTTAAACACTCTGACAGGGCAACTGTTCTGGTCCGATGAGGTCTACCGTATCTTTGGCATGCTCCCGCAGGAGTTTGCAGCCACCTATGAGGCGTTTATTGATTCGGTGCATCCGGACGATCGTGATTTGGTTAACTCGGCGTACACCTCTTCAATACAAGAGGATAAAGACGGCTATGAGATTGAGCATCGCATTGTCCGTAAGCAAAGCGGCGCTATCCGTTATGTCCGTGAAAAATGTGAGCATAGCAGAGACGCGGCAGGAAAAATTATCGGCTCTGTCGGCATGGTGCAGGATATTACCGATTACAAGAATGTGAATGATTCGCTGGAACAGCGAACGCTACAGGTCGAACGGCTGGCTCACGAACAACAGTTTATCCTGAGTATCATGCCGATAGGGGCGGCATTTCTCAAGGACAGAGAAATTTTGGCAGCCAACCCCGCTTTTGACGAGATTTTTGGTTACGAAAGCGGTACTGCGCTAGGCGTCAATATGATGGCGTTGTATCCGGACAGCGAAACCTATGAACACATTGGAAAGAGTGCCTATCCGGAGATCGGTGGTGGCGGAACCCACACCGTTGATTCGTTGATGAAGAAGAGGGACGGTTCTCTGATCTGGTGCAGTCTTGTTGGTCGCGCTGTGAATGCGGAAAAGCCAGACAACGGCTCAATCTGGATGTTCAAAGACATCACCGCTCGGAAGCGTGCGGAAGATCTGCTTCTTGAGTCCAATCGTCTGCTCAATGAAGCAAGGGAGCAGGCTGAATCAGCCAGCCGGGCCAAGAGCGACTTTTTAGCACGTATGAGTCATGAGCTGCGCACGCCGATGAATGCCATAATCGGTTTTACGCAACTGTTGGAAGACGACCGGGACAACCCGCTTTCCGAGGATCAGCAAGATAGCCTCCATGAGATCAACAAGGCGGGAAATCACCTGCTTGAATTGATCAATGAGGTGCTGGATCTTGCCCGCATAGAGAATGGTCGTCAGTCACTATCCATTGAACCACTGGAGCCGTGGGAAATCTGCTCCGAATGCGTCTCTCTGCTGCGGCCTCTGGCGCAGGAACGCGGCATTGCCGTGACTATTATTCCAGCGGCTGCCGGCAGGGTCGTCGCCGATCGTACCAAGTTGCGTCAGGTGCTGATTAATCTGATCTCCAACGCCATCAAGTTTAATCATGAAAGCGGCACTGTTGCAGTCGGCTTTGAGTTGCGGCCGGAGAGGTTGCTGCGTATCTGGGTCCGTGATAGCGGACCAGGTATAACCCCTGACTTTCTGCCGCGCCTGTTTCTCCCTTTCGAGCGTGCAGCAGCTGTCGACGGCATGGTAGAAGGGACCGGAATCGGTTTGGTGCTGGCGAAGCGTTTGGTCGAAGCTATGGGTGGAGCTATCGGGGTTGAAACCAGCGTCGATAACGGATCACTGTTCTGGGTTGAACTGCCTCACACCGGGCAGATGGAGGAACTTGAAGCCTCCACGACGGCTGCGACGGTGCCTCTTCCCGTACCGTCAGCCCGAGGACGGCGGATCCTGTATATTGAAGACAATCCTGCTAATATGCGGCTGGTGAAGAAAATTGTCTCAGGTCTTGGTGGGGTTAATCTTATCAGCGTTGAAACTGCCGAAGCGGGTCTTGATTTGCTGCGAACCGTAACCCCCGACTTGATTCTGCTGGACATAAACCTGCCGGGTATGGATGGTTTTGAGGCGTTTGGACGTTTACGGGCAAATCAACAGACACGGGATATCCCGGTAATTGCGGTGACGGCCAGTGCCATGCCGGATCAGGTGAAGAGGATAATCGCGGCTGGTTTTGATGAATGCCTGACAAAACCGATCAACGTGCAGCGGTTCGTCAAAGTTATCAGTATGCAGTTAGAGAAGGTTGCTCCTGGAGAAGAGGCATGATCGAGACAGTTGAAATAGCCTATAGCAGCAGAATCATGGTCGTTGACGATGAACCGGCCAATCTCAAGCTGCTGGAGAAGATGCTTAAAGCGGAGGGGTTCTTTAATCTGGTGCTGATATCAGATTCTCGGCAGGTTAAAGCTGCCTATCGTGCCGAACCGACGTCACTGATTCTGCTGGATATCAATATGCCGTATCTGGATGGCTATCAGGTTATGGCCGAGCTGAAGGAGTTGAACGACCCGTTGCTGCCGCCGATCCTGGTGCTGACTGCCCAGGCCGGAAGGGAGTTCTTGATGCGTGCCCTTAACGAAGGGGCTCGAGATTTTCTCAGTAAACCGTTCGACCGCTATGAGTTGATCGCCAGGGTCAAGAACCTGCTGGATGCCCATCTGGCACTGCGCTTTACGTTCGATCAGAAGGGGCTCCTTGAGGAATTGGTGCGCAAACGCACCGCCGAGGTGGTTCAATCGCGCCTGGAAATTGTGCAGCGGCTGGGGCGCGCTTCGGAGTACCGCGACAATGAAACCGGGCGGCATCTTCTGCGCATGAGTCATAGCGCAGCACTGTTAGCCAAGCAGATCGGCTGGAACAGGGAACGCTGCGAGCTGCTGCTGAATACCAGCCCCATGCACGATCTGGGCAAAATCGGTATTTCGGATACAATTCTGTTGAAACCGGCGCGTCTGACGCCGGAGGAACGGGCTATTATGGAGACCCACACCACGATCGGTGCCAATATTCTGTCAGGTTCCAATAACGAACTGCTTGAAACAGCCCGGATCATAGCCCAGACACATCATGAAAAATGGGACGGCAGCGGCTATCCCGGCAAGCTTGCCGGTGAGGCGATCCCACTTGAGGGACGTATCGCGGCAATAGTGGATGTTTTTGACGCTCTCACCTCAGAACGCCCCTACAAAAAAGCCTGGAGTGTTGATGAGGCGGTTGAGGATATGCACAAGCAGAGTGGGAGCCATTTTGATCCGGTGTTGGTGGAACATTTTATGGCAATTCTCCCCGAAGTCCTCATGATCAGGGAACGTTTTTCCGAAATATGATGTGTGCGCGTCCGGTACACGTAACCGAAAACTCCTTGCAGGAAACCTTGCAATAATATCTGATTATGATACTAACAATACTCAATATTTATTAAGAGGAGAAGACCATGGGGTTTTTTGGCAACAACAGCAAGGCTGAGCTGGCAGAGAAGGATGCTGAAATAAAGAAGCTGATGCAAATGGTCGATAATGTGGATAATATCGTCATGCTCTGCGACGCCACACCTGAAAATAAAGTGTTTTACATGAATAACCGGGCAAAATCTCTGATGCAGCAGCACCGCTCCGAGTTGAATGCCGGGTTGCGCGGGGCTGATGTCAGTAATGCCTTTGGTAACTCGATCCATCAGTACCATAAAGATCCGGGTCGCGTGAAACGGCTCTTTTCAAATCCCCGTACCGACCTGCCTCACACCGCTGAAATACCGATTGGTGCCGTTACCTTGAAGACGACCGCCTATCCGATCTGGGACAGTAATGACGGCAGCAAGGTCCTCTGCTTTATGGCGTGCTGGAGTGACGTTACTGCCGAAAAGCTTGTGAAGGAGCAGCAGTCTCAGCAGATAGAGCGAAAGAACTACCTTGAAGAGCGGATCCATCAGATCGCCACGGCCATGGAAGAGATGAGCATGACCGTCAACGAGGTTGCCGGTAACACCAGCAACGCCTCCGACTCGGCTTCCCAGGTGTCGGATAACGCGCTTGAAGGGCAGAAAGTCGTCAATCAGGCTGTTCAGGAGATGCAGAAGGTGGCTGAAGTCGTCAGGTCCTCGGCACTTATCGTTGGCAACCTGGGGGCTACCTCGGAGAAGATCGGCGAGTTTGTCAACGTCATTAACGAGATTGCCGATCAGACCAATCTGTTGGCCCTCAACGCCGCCATTGAAGCGGCCAGAGCCGGTGAAATGGGGCGCGGTTTTGCGGTTGTGGCTGACGAGGTCCGTCGGCTGGCAGAGCGTACCATGACCTCGACCAAGCAGATCAGCGCCATGGTTGCCGAGATCCAGGGAGGAACCAGGCTGGCGGTTGAGTCAATTGAGCGCGGCAAGACTGAAGCTGAGAAGGGGGAGGCGCTTTCGCACAAGGCTGAAGAATCGCTGAATTCCATCGTCCAGTCAGTTGAAGAGATCAAGAACATGATCGCCCAGATTGCCACCGCTTCTGAGGAACAGGCGGCAACGGCAACGGTTATCGCCAGTAATCTGGAAGAGATATCGCGGCAATAACTTCATATACATTGATCAACCGAAGGTAAACAAAGAGGGACCGGCTTGATAGCCGGTCCCTCTTTTAGTCGGGTGTGAGAGAGTCTCTACATCTCCATAATCAGTGGCAGTATGACCGGCCTCCGCTCGATGGTTTTTTTGCAGAAACGGCGCAGTGCCTGACGCACTGCCGTCTTGACTTCATCGCAGTCGCAGCGCATTTCAGCATTGATCTCCTCAAGGGCAAACGCCACAACCTTGCGGGCCTCTTCAAGATACTCCTGGCTCTCATCCTCAAAGACAAAGCCGCGCGAAACGATGTCCGGACCGTAAATGACGGCGCCCGTTGTCATGTTAAGCCCGATGATGACGACGATCATGCCGTCTTCTGACAGATGTTTTCTGTCTCTCAGCACGATCCGGCCGACGTCGCCGACCCCTTTGCCGTCAACAAAAACCCTGCCGGATTCAATGTGCTCCACAATAGCGGCAGTATCGGAATAGAAGGAAACCACTTCGCCGTTGGTTGCCAGTATGCAGCGTTCCTCCGGAATTCCGACTTTGCGGGCCAGCTGGATATGCTTGAACAGATGACGATACTCGCCATGGATCGGGATGAAGAAGCGCGGCCGCACGGTGTTGAGCATCAGTTTCAGCTCTTCCTGGGAGGCGTGCCCCGAAACATGCACTTCGGAAACCCTTTCATGGAAAACTTCGGCACCGCGGCGGTAAAGGTGGTTAATCAGCTCGGAAATGGTCCGCTCATTGCCGGGGATGACACGCGAGGAGAGGATGACGGTGTCGCCTTTCTCAAGCTTTATCTGCTTGTGGTCGTCCATGGCGATGCGGGTCAGGGCGCTCATCGGCTCTCCCTGACTGCCGGTGGAGATGATGCAGACCTGTTCAGGAGGCAGATGCGGCAACTCTCTCAGATCCATCAGCTGCTCGTCATTTATGGTCAGATAGCCAAGGTCACGGGCTATCTGAACGTTCTTCACCATTGAACGACCGTTCAGCAGGATCTTGCGCCCGCAGTTTGCTGCGACGTCGGCCACCTGCTGGACACGGTGGATACTGCTGGAGAATGCGGCAACGATAATTCGGCCGCTGCATTTCGGGAAGATGTCCCCGAACGCTTCACCGACATATTTTTCGGAGAGGGTGTACCCCTCACGTTCAACATTTGTCGAATCTGAGAGCAGTGCCAGAACGCCTGCCTCGCCGTAGCGCGACAGGGAGGCCAGGTCGGTCAGCTGGCCGTCGACCGGGGTATGGTCGATCTTGAAGTCGCCAGTGTGAATGACAACTCCTTCCGGAGAGGTTATCGCCAGGGCGCAACCGTCAACGATTGAATGGGCCACACGCAGGAACTCGACCTGAAAGCAGCCGATGGTGACGCTGTCCCGTGGCTTGACGGTTACCAGCTCCACCGCTCCGTCCAGTTTGTATTCCTCCAGCTTGGCGCTAACCAGGCCGAGCGTCAGGGCGGTGCCGTACACGGGAACGTTCAGCTCTTGCAGCACAAAGGGGAGGGCGCCGATATGGTCCTCGTGACCATGGGTCAGGCAGATCGCCCGCACGTTTTCGGCCCGCTCACGCAGCCAGCTGATATCGGGGATGACATAGTCGATGCCGAGCATGTCGGGGGAGGGAAACATGAGGCCGCAATCGACGATCAGGATGTCGTCGCCATGCTGGTAGGCCATCATGTTCATGCCGATCTCGCCCAGCCCGCCGAGGGCAACAATCTGTAGTGCCGAGAGTGATTCTACTGCTTCTGTTTCATCCATAGGTTATCTTTCATGTTGCTGAGGTGCCAGCGCAGTTATTTTTTTATCACACTTTGCGATCCATGATTTGCCGGGAGTAACGAGCCAGTGGTCGGCGTAAAACGCACTCCGCAGGGAGCGATAGGCGATCAGCGCGCGGCTGATATCTCCCAGACGTTCATTGTTTTCGCCGATCTTCCATAGCATGCCGGCCGCTTTTTCGATGGCCGGATGGTAGGGGATATACATACGCAGTGCCGACTCCAGTCCGGCAACGGCGCCGGGGAAATCCCCCTTGCGGAACGCCTCCTCACCTTGGCTGAACTGGCTGTTCATGCGCCACCAGGTGCTCGCAAAAAGCAGTAACAGGCTGATCAGGGTGATGACGATGCCGTTGACTATGATACTTTTCAATTGTTCGCTCATCTGCTTACCTTGTGTACTAAAAAAAAACGGGGATGCATGTTAAGAGGACGCCCAGTATGAAAACGACCACTCCGCACAGAACTGCGGCTGCCGCAGCAATGTCGAGGGGGGATTTAAGGCGGTGGGCAGCAGGCAATCCCCATAGTATCCCTGCCAGGCCTGTGACAATAAGTGCCGTATACTGGTAGCCGATCTTCATCTAATGCTCCAAAACAGACTCAATCTGTTCTCGCACAGACGCCAGCATCCAGGTTTCGCTCTCGCTGCGGCGGAGTTCCGGAGGAGCAACTAGCGGAGGATGCAGGGTGATGTGGATAGTGCCGCTATACAGCCTGATCCGGCCGGCCGGATTTATGCTGCCACTACCGTTGATGGTGACCGGCACCACCGGTACCTCTGCTTTACGGGCCAGAATGAAACCGCCCCTCTTGAACGGGAGCAGCTTGCCGTCCTGAGTGCGGGTCCCTTCGGGAAACAGCACGACGCTTTTCCCCTGGTGAATTGTTGCTGCAGCTTCGTCCATGCTCTGCAACGCTTTGCGTCCATCGCCGCGGTCAAGCGGGATATAACCACCGCGTCGCATTGACGGACCAAAGATCGGTATCTCGAAAAGCTCTTTCTTGGCGATCCAGTTGATCTGGCGGGGCATTGCGGCCAGAAGCGCCAGTATGTCAAAGTTGCTCTGGTGATTACTCATGAAGATCACCGGGCCGGGAGGAAGGTTCTCTGCTCCGGAGATGGTGAATCTGACCCGGTTCAGCGCCAGCATCAGTCGTGCCCAGAGGCGCGCGTGCCGCGCATAGGCGCTGCCACTTGAATCAAACAACGTTGATATAAAGGCACTGATTGAAAAAAGAAATGTGAGTGGGATAAAAACAGCAAGATAAAGATACGCGCGAACCATCACAGTCTCCAAATATAAACAGTGACAAATTACAGTGTTATCAGAGTTGAGTCAAACGAATTGTGGGAGGAATAGGGCCGCTGCTGCTTGATCTGGTAAATGAGGATACGTACGTCGTCAAAGTTGTTGCTATGAAAATGCCGGTTAATAACTTCCCGGATGCTAATCAAGGGTGGTGCGCAGGCGCTTTTTCTCAGAGGTGATTCTTTTGCCGGTCAAACGTTTTTCTTTGGTCCGCTTCGGTACCCGGGTTGAAATCCGCTTCTTGACCTGCCGTTCGCGTCGCTCCAGAGCAATCCGCAGACGCTCCATGGCCACTTCGCGATTCTGGAACTGGCTGCGGTTTTCCGAGGCCTGGGCAACGATTCCGGTCGGCAGATGACGGATGCGTACGGCAGAATCAGTCGTGTTGCGGTGCTGGCCGCCGGGACCGGAGCCGCGGTAGAATTCAACCTTTATGTCTGCTTCCTTTATTTCAATCACTTCTTCAACCTCGTTGCCTTCTTTACCCGTTTTCCTAAAAACTGTTACGCAACCTTACCAGGAGGTAGAGACAGCCGGCTCCGCCGATAGCCATCAACAGGTCGCGTCCCCACGGGATCGGCTGTTCCAACATGGCATAGAGCAGCGGGTCCAGGAGGGCTGTCGTCAAGAGGCCGACGCCGCCCCATGAGAGAAGTTTTTTCATTGTTTGCGCCTTTCTGCCTGGCTGCCGGACTTTACGCAGGTTGCATATTTGAGATAGCGGCCTTCGGGGAAGGTTACCGGATAGGGGAAGTCTTCCGGCTGGCCGAGCAGGGAGATCACCCGCAGGTCACAGTCGGCCTGAAGTGCCCCGCGCCGCAACTCCTTCAGATATTCCGCCGTATCCACTTTCTGGTGGTTGGATGCCGTGATCAAGAGCCCATTGTCGGTCAGCAGCGGCAGTGTTGCCGCCACCAGGTCGGAGGTGCCGCCGCGGGTGGTAAAGCGGCTCTTGGTTGTTGTGGAGAAAGAGGGGGGATCCATCAGGATAACGTCAAAACGCTTCCCCTCCTGTGCCAGTTTACTCAGCACCGCCAGGCAGTCACCGACGATGAAGGCGTGCTGTTTGGGGTTTATCCGGTTGGCGGCAAAATTGTCCCTCGACCAGTCAGTGTAGCCTGCCGAGGCATCCACGCTCGTGACCTGCACTGCGCCGGCAGCGGCTGCCGCCACTGAGAAGGCACCGGTGTAGGCGAACAGGTTGAGCACCCGCTTTCCTTTGACACGCGTCATCAGGTCACGGCGATTGCGGCGCTGGTCGAGGAACAGGCCGGTGTTCAGCCCCTGCTCCAGGCTCACCAGAAAGGTGAGGCCGTTCTCCAGGACCTCCAGGCGTTGAGGCGCGGCTTTCCCCGCCAGAAGTCGCCCGTAGTTTTTGTTGTCGCTGACCGCTTCCAGCTCTCTGGTCTTCTGTGGTCGGCTCTTCTCGTAAATACCGGCCGGAGAGAGCAGCTCCTGGAGAATCTGCGTGATCAGCTTCAGGTGCGGTCGCCAGGCGAAACTGTAGAGCTGCAGCATCAGATAGTCGGCATAGCGGTCAACCGTCAACCCCGGTAGGCCGTCCCCTTCGGCGTTTACCACGCGGTAGGCGGTGGAGCCGTCCAGAGCAGCATGGTGGCGGCGCAGCTCGATTGCGCGCTTCAGTCGCTCCGTCAACCAGGGACGATCCAGTTGGATTCGCTTCCGCTCCAGTACCCGTGCGACGATCCGCTCATCAGGATCAAGCAGCGCCGTGGCCAGGAAACGTCCCAGGCTGTCACACAGCTCCACGCTCTGCCCGGAGTTCCCTGTCGGCCACTTCCTGGTATATGCATCAGCGACAACCCATGGGTGTCCCAGCTCAAGCATCCTGGCGGTTTCCGGGCCAACGGTCCGTACGGCATCCTGTTTTTTCACATATCTCTCCGTCGCTCTGTTTTCACGTTTCGTGCTGTAATATCTCAGGCCGTAAGGTGATTTACAAGCATAGCAAAACTTGGCGTGGATGTCCCCGGAATTATCCCGGTTATTGACTAAAAAACCCCACCGGTTTCCCGGTGGGGTTGATGTTTATACTTCTTCAGTGAAAACGACTACCGCTTGATTCCCACCGTCAGGCCGCGCTCGGCAGCGCGAGTGAAACCGTGGCACATGGAGCAGTCGATCTTCTCGCTGGTCACATGCTTGCTGTGCAGCGAGGTGAAGCTCGGCATGTCCTCGTTACCGTGACACTGGGTGCAGACCGTGCTTTGTGCCGCTTTCAAAGAATAACCCATGGTTTTCAGGTTCATCTGGGTGGCCGGTGTTGTCGTGGTGCCGTGGCAGCTGGCGCAGGTCAGTACGCCTTCCTTCGGAGTTACGGTATGGTTAAGCATCTGGTACTCATCAGCTTTCACCATGGTATATGCATCTCCGGAATTCAGTCCCATGTTGGTCAGGCCGGATTGAACCGCACCAACAAGGTCACCATTTTTGAAGTACACAGAGGTGTCCAACGCAATCAGTCTGCCGGATGCTGTATGCCGTGGCTGCAGAGATGTTTTGTACTTGAACGGGGTCAGTTTGCTGTTTGCGCTGTTGATGCCGCCATTGGGACGGCTGATCTTGTAGGCGCCGGTTGCCGGGTCGATGACGGCGACGTCGTTAAGGTCGGAGACCCAGGAGGTTCCGTCAAAGAATGCGTAGACCGGCTTAAGGTTGTTTGCTTTTACAACGGTCGGTTCCCAACGGTTATTTGCTGCAGACCATTCAGGGGTGACCCAGGTACGGGTGGTCTCAGTTGCCTGGTTGCCAAAGCCGGTGACGGTGTCAAGCACGGCATCGGCTGCCCTCTTGCCGTAGACCGGGATGTGGCAGGTCTGGCAGGCCACACGTTTCATGTGAGTGTTGATGCTTGCGGTTGCATGGCCGCTTGTCAGCGATGCCTTGGAGCTGTGGCAGGCGGCTGTTGAACAGCTAACGCTCACGGAACTATCGGTGGGGCGCAGATCGGAACCGCGTCCCGATACATGGTGGTTGGTGAAGGTATGGCACTGCTGGCAGGACAGGTTTGCGCCGGTAGTGGCCATATGTACGTCATAGTTGCGGTCCGAGGTTGTGCCGTTGATCAGGGCAAGATCGCCCCGCTTGAGAGCATCGCCTCCGCCACCCTTGGCGTGGCACTGGAGGCAGTTGGATTTGACCGGCTTATGAACGGTCTGAACGGCGGTGTCCATGCTGATGGTCATCTTGGTCATGTCCGGCTCGAACAGCCCGGTGGTGGAGTTGCGCACCCGCTTGTACCCTTTCTGGTGGCAGATCAGGCAGTCAATGTTCTTGGTGGCGTCGGCAACAGTACCCGGCTTTGCGCCAGCGCCGATGTGGCAACCGCTGCAACCGTTCCAGTTACCCAGGGTATTGATGCAGTAGGCATTGATGGCGCTGTTCAGTTTTCCGCCGGTAACGCCCGGTTTGTTGCTGATCTGACTGTTTGGTCCTTCCCAGCGGTAGTGTGCGCTGCCGGCCATCCCGGCAGCCTGGGTTGCGTGGCACTGGAGGCACATGGTGCTGCCTGTGTAGGTAAGCGAGGCATGGCCGCCTGCGGGGAGCGGCGGTGTAGCTGTGGCGGCGGTGAAGATGGCTGTTTTAACCGCTTCGTTGTTACCGGCAGTGTCGCGGGCAAAATATTTCAGTGTTGTGGTGGCGTTCAGGGCAATTGGGCCGCTGTAGCGGCTTGAAGACGTTGTCGGGGTGGAGCCGTTGAGTGTGTAGTAGATGGTGGCGCTCTCGTTGACGGTCAAGGTAACGCTGACCGGCATGGTATACGTCCCGGAAGCTGGGGATGAAGATGTTACCGGCGCTGTGGTGTCTGCTGCGGTGGCAGCGGCAACCTGCGGATACGTGTAGGCTTTGGTTTCGACACCTTTGTAGGCGAACTTGCCGCGAACTTCATACGTGCCGCTTGAGGCTGTTTTGGCGAGCGTGTAGGCATAGGTGTAGACGCCGCTGCCGGCGTTCTTCATGCTGGTTTTCGCCAGTTCGCTCCCCGCAGGGTTTTTGATTTGGATTTCGCGGGTGTTTGGCGATGTAATTGCTCTGCCGTCTTTATTCTTGTACAGGGCGGTGATCTTCATCACTTGCCCCGGGACGTAGCTGCTTTTGTCGGTGCTGATCGTCAGCGTGTCGGCAGAGGCGAGTGCCGTGATGGTAAAAACGGATAAAAACGAAAACAGTGCGGATAGTTTCGGCATCATTTTTCCCCTTGCGGTGCTACCGCAGTAGTAAATGCAAGCCTTTCGGCTCATTGGTGGATGCGACGGCACAGGGAGGGAGGTTCGTTGTCAGCACCAGGCGGCAAAAAAAACAGTCATTGGTCCGGGTCAGATCATCGATACTCTCCTTTCAATCAGGCAGTGAATTGTAAACGCAAAAAAGCCGGGGCCAAATATCGGTGTGATATTTCGGCGACCCGGCTGTCTCGATGAGACCCATTAGGCTTTCCGTCCTGCCTTCGCAGGCAGTTTAGTATTATCGTTATCAGGCTTTATGTCGTTTGCATACAGCTTGGGTCAAGAATATAAATAACGATGATATTAGTCAAGAAAAAAAACTGCGTTATAGGTGGACGAGATCTCCTGCTGTATATCGTGAGCCTCGTATGGCGGTCATGTCAGGTTCAGCGGTCAAACGGAAGCGGCTATGGCCACAACGGACATTTTACCCCCAGGCACTCCTTGTTGCGTGCAATCTGGCTACAGGCAAATGGTTGAACCGTCGGCAGAGGGGTCTCCCAGAGTTCAGCGGCGAGCGCCATGCCGCTTCGCAGGGCGATCCAGCAGTCACGCTGACAACATCTGGCCGCTTCATGCCCGGCAATCTCGGCCAGCACCTGCTGGACGACCTTTTGTACGGTCTGGCGCGCAGTCGCCTTGAGCGGCGTGGCCTCAAGCAGCACACTGAAGGCGATGCCGGTGCCCGTCGCTGCACCGCATACCCCCATGTACCCGCAGCTGCCTCCGCTGACCTCGCCGCCACGCTGGATGGCCGAGCGGAGCTGTTCCGCCGTAAGCGGCGTTCCGGCATTACGCAGGCAGGCCAACAGAACCCCGGGCACGATGGCATGGTACTGAGGGCCATGGAGCGGGATGGAAGGATGCTGGCGGATCTCGTTGAAAAGGGTGATCGGATCAACCCCCGTTGCCGCAGAGCAGAGATGTTCGATCAGTTCGAGGGCATTGCCGGTGTGACAGCGGTCGCAGACAAAGTGCCCGTTGCGGCAGCCGGCGTTGGCGGGAAGAACCTTGCCACAATAGTGACAGGCTGTCTCCTGTTCAGTCGCGCTATAGACCAGTTCTGCGCCACAGACCAGGCAGCCGCTGTCATGAACGACTGCTGCCGAAACAGGGGACGTCTGCGCCTCGGGTGGGATACAGCAGTTGGACCCGGCCGCTATGGCGACGTTGGTGACGAAACCGTGCTGGTCAAGCTGCCAGATCTGGTCCCCCAGGAGCTCGGCATCGCGTGGCGTAATCATGTCGCTCTGGCCGGGACGGAGCCACTGCCCTCCTGGAGTGAGTAGTGCTTTGGCCGGTCCGGGATAAAATACGCTGATGCTTTCAGCTTGCAGCCGCTCCGGTTTGTTGACGGCAAAGGTCAGTGAAAAGAACGGGTGACCATTCACAACACGGTACGGCAGCCGTTTCAAAACCCTGAAACCGGTGAAGCCGCTCTCTTCGAGTATCCCCACAATGTCCTTCTGAGTCATGGCGCCGCTGATGCACTCGCCGCGCAGGGTCTCATCATTCAGGATCGCCGCATCCGGCTCGGTCTCGCAGACCACGTCAGCCGCCACCAGGCGCCCGCCTGGTGCCAGCACGCGCAGGATTTCGGCGAAGGTGCGGCGTTTGTCGCTCGACAGGTTCAGCACGCAGTTGGAGACGATCAGGTGTGCATCATCATCCGGGAGCGGCAGCTCTTCAAGAAAGCCATTGAGAAAACAGAGGTTGTCGTACCCCAGCGATTGCCTGACTTCCAAGGCTCCGTTGCGGGCCAGCTCCAGCATCGGTTCCAGCATGTCGATGCCGGTGACTCTGCCCTGCGGGCCGGTCAGCCGCGCCGCGATAAAGCATTCCACACCGCTGCCGCAGCCCAGATCAACGATCCGTTCGCCCGCAGAAATCTCTGCATCCATCACCGGGCTGCCACAGCCGTAACCGCGGAAGCGGTACGCTGCCGGGATATGCTCGATCAAATCGCCGTCGTAGTGGACCGGGTTCAGGATCTCGCTCCGTTTGTCACCGGCCGCGGCGGCATAATAGGCTCCAACCTGATTTCGGCTGGTTGGTGAATTCTCCAGTGACAACAGGCAGTTGGTGTGGCAGAGGGCCACCGGGCCGTGGCTGCCGCAGCTGATCATCAGTTCACCCATCTTGAGGCGCAGGGCCGGGCCGGGCGGTTCAGGGAGGCGTGCCGCCGCCTGTACGATCAGGTGGAGGGCCAGCTGTTCCAACAACGGCTGGTACGGGTCGTCGCCGCTGAAACTCTTGTGGTGGTGGTAGCTGTGATCAAAGTCGCCTCCCCCCAGCAGATAGCGCCATGGGTCGTCGGTCAGAGTCGTTACGCTGGTATGGCGGATGCTGGATAATACCGGGCTCTGCTGCCAGGCCGATAGCAGACCGCTTGCTAACGGGGTAGCCAGAGCTTCGATCCCGATGGTGGCGGCAGAAGGGTAGAGCCGGTTGTCCGGGCCGATGGCGGCGGCCTCACACCCTGCACTGGAACCATCGTGAATCGTGCCGGGTGGGGAGAATATCTGACCTTTCAGGCTCTCGATATTGTCTATGGTGATACCCCGTGCCTCGGCCCGCCGCATGGCGGCCAATACGGTGTCGTACAGCTCCAGCGGCGCCGCATGCTGGTCCTGATTTCCCCGGCCGCGGATGAAGTGCCACATCAGGTGGAGTGCCGTTGCCCCCTGGTCGGCCGCGTACTCCACCAGCCAGGGCAGGTCGTCGGCGTTCTCGCGGGTAACACAGCAGCTGAGGGTAAAGCGCCACCCCTGCCGGCTCATCCAGGCCAACTGCTGCTCTAACTGCTCAAAGCTGCCGCTACCGCGCAGGCTGTTGTGATGATCCGGTCGGCCATCCAGGCTGATCTGCAGATGAATCCGCTCCCGTGGCCATCTCGCTTGCAGGCGCTCTTGCAGCAGCAGGCCGTTGGAGAGGATGGCGATCCGGCTGCCCGGTATGGCGAGGATGTGGTCAACCAGAGGAATGAAGTCGGGATGTACCAGAGGTTCGCCGCCGGTCAGGGCGAACGTGCGGCACCCCATGGAAGCGGCATCGTCAAGGTGCTGCTTTAGTTGCGCAAGGGGTAATTCCCGTCCGGCACCAGGCCCTGAACAGAAGAGGCAATGGGAGCAGGCCAGGTTGCAGCGGTCGGTAATATGCAGCCAGAGTTCCTGCAGGCGTGGCGTCTCGGGCAGCAGGAAACCGCGCCCCGGGTAGGACTCTGCCTCTCTGTGCGGGAGGCGCTGCAGGAAGTTGAACCCGGCAGAGCCGGGCACTTGATTACTGTTGCTCTCTTGCAGCAGTCGATCTCCGGCGGCGGTTGGTACAAACCAGGAAGGGTGCTCAGGGCTGAGCCATACGGCGGTGTCACCGGCAGGCAGGCGGGTCCAGCGGGTTGGATCAAAAGTCATTGGGTATCGGTCTTTCTATGAGTGGACTTTGCTTGCATTAGAGCCTTTTGCAAAAGTCACAAAAGTTCCCTCCCCCCTGGCGGGGGATGGTTAGGGTGGGGGGGAGGTTGCTGTTAAATCAGCATGTTGCAATTTCACCCACCCCCCAACCCCCTCCCGTCAAGGGAGGGGGAGTCAAATTCTAAGACTTTTGCAAGAGCCTCATTACTTAAAGTATTTACTGCGGTTTCCGGGCGGGCCTGGAAATAAACGGGAGGAGCAAAAGCTGCCGTAATCCGAGTTTATCAAGCTCTCTGAACTCCTTGAGTCCAATGGTCATCAGATCGTGTCCTTCGCGCGGTTGGGCCCGGTAGGTGCCGAATAGCCGGTCCCACCAGGGGAGGTTGAAGCCGAAATTGCTGTCGGTTTCACGCGGGATGACTGAATGATGCACCCGGTGCATGTCCGGTGTCACCACGAGCAGACGTAGCCACCGGTCAATTGCCAACGGGAGACGCATGTTGGCGTGGCTGAACATGGCGGTCGCATTGAGCAGTATTTCAAACAGCAGCACCGAAAGTGGCGCCACGCCGAGCAGCAGCACTGCGGCCATTTTTATGAGCAGCGACAGGGCAATTTCAGCCGGGTGGAAACGGATGCCGCTGGAGACGTCCAGATCAAGATCGGTGTGGTGCATCCGGTGGAATCGCCAGAACAGCGGCGTGCGGTGAAAGAGCCGGTGCTGGAAGTAGATGAGCAGATCCAACAGCAGGAGGCTTGCCAGCAGTTCCTGCCAGCCGCTTATCCCGAGCTGGTTGAACAGACCCCAGCCGTTTGTCTGTGCCATGGCTGCCAAGCCAAAGGGGGCCAGTGGAAACGCCAGACGGACCACCAGGGAGTTCAGGGCGATAATAGTAAGGTTGGCAAACCAGCGTCGTGACTTTGGAACCGTGAGCGGGCGTCGCGGCCAGGCCGCCTCGCACAGTGCCAGCAGAGCGAATCCGGACAGGAACGCCGTCAGCCGGAGCGTTTCAGGAGCTGTCTGCAGCAGCGGCATCATCGCCTCTGCCATTTCAGCCAGCCGGCCAGTATCCTTTTCACCAGAGGTGTCAGACGGGTCCGGTTATAAAGGTCGGCCAGTTTTTTGATCACCTCCGCCTGTGTCGGGTAGGGGTGGATAGTTCTGGCAATGGCACCCAAGCCAAGGCCGTTGGTGATGGCTACACTGAATTCATTGAGCATCTCTCCGGCATGACGGGCCACGATGGTCGCGCCGAGAATCATATCAGTCCCCGTTTTTACGTGTACCCGCGCAAACCCCGCCGTTTCGCCGTCCAGCACCGCCCGATCCACCTCGGAAAGGGGGATGGTCAACGTCGTTACCTTTATCCCGTTGGCCTCGGCATCCTGTTCGTACATCCCCACATGGGCAATCTCGGGGTCGGTGTAGGTACACCAGGGAATGGTCAGTCTTGATACCTTCTGTCGCCCTTTGAAGAGGGCGTTGGCCAGGAGGATGCGAGCCATGGCGTCGGCGGTATGGGTAAATTTGAATGGTGAACAGATGTCTCCGGCCGCATAGATGTCAGGGTTCGAAGTCTGCAGCCGGTCATTGACCGTGACGCCGCTGTTGTCGAATATGACATTAGCGGCATCCAGCCCAAGTCCCCCGGTGTTTGGGGCGCGGCCGGAACCTACCAGGATCTGGTCGACCGTAACCTCGCTGGTGGAGCCACGCTGTTCAAAGCGCACAGTCTTTTCCTTGCCATGCCGTTCAACCCCGAGGATTTTTACCCCCAGTTGCAGATCAATACCTTCACGGATGAAAGCCTGGTGAAGAATGACAGCAGCATCCAGGTCTTCCCGCCCCAGGACATGGGCCCCCATTTCAAGCAGGGTCACCCGGCTGCCAAAACGGCTAAAGGCCTGGGCAAGCTCGCAGCCGATCGGTCCGGCGCCGATTACTGCCAGACGTTGTGGCAGTTCTGTCAGAGAAAAGACGGTTTCGTTAGTCAGGTAGCCGGCCTCTGCCAGCCCGGGTATCGGGGGGGCTACCGCTCTGGCGCCGGAACAGATGGCGGCTTTTTTGAACAGCAGTTGTTTGCCGGCTACTTCAACGGAGTCAGGGCCGCTGAATATGCCTTCGCCAATGAAAACATCGACTCCCAGTTCATCACGAAAACGTCTGGCCGAATCGTGGGCGCTGATTTCCGCTCGCAGACGGCGCATGCGTTCAATGGCCGCTGTAAAATCGAAGCTGACAAGACCCCCGCCCCGTACGCCACATTCAGCGCCGCTGCGAGCATCATAAACCGCTCTGGCAGCGCGTAAGAGCCCTTTGGATGGTACGCAGCCTACGTTGAGGCAGTCTCCGCCCATCAGGTGTCGTTCGATCAGGGCAACCTTGCCGCCCAGGGCGGCAGCACCGGCAGCACAGATAAGCCCGGCGGTGCCGGCGCCGATTACCACCAGATTGTAACGTCCGGTTGGTTCAGGATTAACCCAATCGGTCGGATGGACGTTGTCGGCCAGCTTGCGGTTCTCCGGGGTATCCGGCAGGACGGAAACAGCTGTCATCAGGGAGCTTTGGCAAACTTCAAGGCCGCAGCGTTCATGCAGTAGCGCAGGCCGGTTGGTTTGGGGCCATCGTTAAAGACGTGCCCCAGATGAGCATCGCAGCGCGCACAGACCACCTCGGTACGTCTTGTGAAGAGGCTGTTGTCAGCTCTTTCAACCACGTTTTCCGGGGCAATGGGTTGCCAGAAGCTTGGCCATCCGGTGCCGGATTCAAATTTGTGCTCTGAGCTGTACAGGTCATTGCCGCAGCAGATACACTGATAGGTGCCCTTCTCGTGGTTGTTCAGCAATGCGCCGCTGAAGGCCGGCTCCGTCCCTTTTTCGCGAGTGACGTGGTACTGCTCCGGAGTAAGCTGTTTACGCCACTCCTCGTCCGTCTTGATGACTTTTTCGCTCATTATGTACCCCTTTGCTGCCACGGAATAGAGCTTGACCGACGAGGAAACCGCTTCGGTGGGCCCCGTTTTTTTTGCAGCGGTGGCGCTTGTGGTAGAGCCGCTGTTGCAGGCAAAGAGCAGCGTCATAAATAGTATGCAGACCAACGGTGTGTAGTGTTTCATTGGAAACCTCCCTGATCTTCACGGATTTAGTGCCCGGCAGCGCTGCCCCACAACTCCTTGAGACGCTTGTCCCGTCCACAGCTATAGCGGTAGTAGCTGTAACGCAACGGATTCTTTTTGTAGTAATGCTGGTGATACTCTTCGGCAGGGTAGAACGTGCTTGCGGGAGTGATTTCGGTGACAAGCGGTTCCTTGAACGGTTTCTGCTTGTCGAGCAGCTCTTTTGAGCGGATGGCAAGGCGGTGCTGGTTTTCATTGTGAAAGAAGATAGCGGTCCGGTACTGGTTTCCGACGTCGCAAAACTGACGGTTCTTGACGGTAGGGTCAACGTTGTGCCAGAAGACCAGCAACAGCTTCTCGTAGCTGATCTTTGCGGGATCAAAGGTGATTTCCACCGCTTCGGCATGACCCGTGCCACCTGCAGAGACCTCCTGATAGGTTGGATTCAGTTTTGTTCCCCCGCTGTAGCCGGGCATGACAGACAGGACACCGGGCAGCGAGTCAAACGGTTGCTCCATGCACCAGAAACAGCCGCCGGCAAAGGTCGCTTTCTCACGGTTCTCTGCGCCGGCCGGAGTTGTTGACAGGCAGCAGATCACGACAAAACCCAATAGAAACACACTCAAACGAAGCTGGTTGATCTTCATGGCAATCCTCCCGGTGCGCTTTCGCCAACAATTTTCAGCAGACATGCAAGGCGGTAGACAGAGAAAAATTATAGCACACCTGAGGATTGGCGCCAGTATCTATTCAGTGCTGTCTGCAAGGCAGCATGCGGGTGCCCATGAAAGGTCAACGTGTCGTCGAGATGGTGATGTCGCCGTACCAGGCGGTTGCCTCGGCTCCGGTGTTGTCTGTGTCGGTCATGATTGCAACGCCGCCGGCCTCCGGCGGGTTCTCGCCGAAGACACGACGGTAGTCGGCCACTAAGTCCCGCTCTTCGAGCAGCCACTGCCCGCTCTTTGACGGGCCGGATTCGACGGCGATCATCCGTGCGTTGGCGGTAAAGGCATTGGGGGTGAATTCACCTTTGGGAAGTTTGTTTGCCCAGATATAGTTGAGGGCGCGCGTTTGCCAGAAGAAGCGTCCGGGGAAGATGACATAGACTCTGGCAGCGTAATCATCCCCGCCCTTGGTCGTTTCATCGCCGCCAGCCACGGTGCCGGCAACCTTCCAGCTCCATTTTAGATATCGATAGGTTGCCGGATTAAATGCAATCTTTTTTGTCAGCCCCGAGGCTGCTCCGACAGCGTGGGCCTTGACGACGCTGCGCCCGTTTTCCTGAACAATCCGGTAGTCTGTCGTGCCTTTAAAGCTCTTGCCTGTCCACCCGCTGGTCCCGTCACTGCTGAAACGGCCGACAGCTATGTCAGTGGCAGTGGCGGGGAGTGGGGCGGACAGAAACAGCAGTAGCGAAATAAGCGGCATTATCGCCAGTGGGGCTCTCATGGCGTCGTTGTTACCGTCCTGTAACAAAGAGTTCCTTGTATGGCCAGCCGGCAATGCCATCCTCAAGAATCGTCATGCGATCTTCTGATACGCCCTTTGATTCAAGGTAGTTGTAGCTGTTCTTAGCGCCGGATTTTCCCCGTGGGCAGATCACGACCACCTTGTCAGTGGATGCCTTGATAACAGCCAGTGCCTTATCCAGGCGTGTTTTTTCCTCTGCCTTTGCTGCCGGGAAGGCGTTGGTTTCGATGGAGCCCGGCAGGTGCTGTTTTTCAAAATCGGCTGCAGGCTGGATATCCACCAGAATTACCGGTTGCTTTTTGTCCAGCAGCTCTTTCAACTCCTGTGGCTCAATATAATTGGCAGCAAATACCGTCGTGGCAGCCAGCAGGGTCAGGGACAGAGTCAGGGCGATCTTTTTTAACATGGTGCTTCTCCTTTTATATGCGAAAAAATGAATGTATTTAATACCAATTGAATGCTTGTCTGGCAAATAGATAATCTGGTAGAAAAGCGCTTGGACTTATCGAAAATAACGATGGAGGCGCCATGACGTTGAAACAGTTACAGGTTTTTTTAGCAATTGCGGATACACGCAGCTTTTCAAAGGGTGGGGAGGCTGTCAGCTTGGCCCAATCAACGGCCAGTCAACATATTCGTTCTCTTGAAGATGAGCTTGGGGCGCGCCTGTTTGACCGCTCCATCAGTCATGTCACCATGACGGAAGCTGGTCGGCTTTTTTATGAATATGCTGCACGGATATGCAGTCAATGTGGAGAGGCAATCGCTGCCGTAAGACGCTTTCAGGGGCTCGAACAGGCAACTTTGCGGGTCGGGGCCAGCAGTATTCCGGCTACGTGTCTGATACCTGATCTACTTGGCGGTTTCTGTGATGCCAGACCAGGGGTGCGCCTCGAGGTGGTGCAGGGGGATACTCGCGAGATTATCCGCCTGCTGCAGGATGAGGCGGTTGAACTTGCGGTGGTGGGGGGGCGTTTCGATATTGATTCCATCGATTATCAGGAGGTGGGAACCGAACGGCTGATACTGGTTGCTCTGTCAACCCGGTTCCCGGAATCTGTGGTAACCGTACAGCAGTTGCAAGAAATACCGTTGTTGTTGCGAGAACCGGGCTCAGGCACAAGGTTGGCTGTGGACGGCGCATTGCAGAAGGGTGGTCTTGATTTGCACAGCTTGCGGGTGGTTGCCCAGCTTGGCAGCAGTGAGGCACTTCGGCGTGGTGTACTGAGTGGCGCCGGGTGTGCTTTTATGTCAGCCTTGGCAGTTGACAGAGAATTGGCGGATGGCACACTTAAGGCGATGGATATCGCGGGAATTGAAATAAACCGGAGCTTTTACCTTGCTTGGCGCCGGGGGAGGAGCCTGTCACCGGCGGCGGAGGTGTTTATGGAGACGGTGCGACAGAGAGAGCCGCATTGAATCATTGTTCTTGAGTCAGGGAAAACCTGTCCACTACACGTTGATATTCACCTGCGGTAATAAATCAGTTTGAAACAGGTAAACCTATCCACAATAGTGAGGATAGGTTTACGATCACTGCTCTCCTCTCTCACGTGTGATTAAAGCCTGCCTTATAGCGCCTCCTGATGCAGTCCGCTCAGTATGATGAATTTCTTTTCTATTTTCTGCATATAGTAATTGTAAACATTATAGTGCTGCAGTGTCAGTACCACGAGCCCTGAGATGAAAATCTCGTTGACATACTGCCCAAGACCGCCGGTGACGAAAAATAATACAAAGAAACCGATTCTGAAGGCAACATGTGACGTGGTGCCGCATGGATGAGATCCGAAGTAGAGTTTACCGAGGATAACCGTCAGGGCGCTGACTGTTGAGACCCACATCAGTACCACGGCCAATGATACTGGAGGGACTGCGCCAAGTTTGCCCATCAGGCCGGAGGGTAAAATCCCGGCCAGGCTTTGCTCTTTGAAATGAAAAGCAACCAGACTGACAGCCAGGTAGACACCGATCCCGCAAATTCCCATATGAGATCGACCATAAAGCTCGGTAAGTTGGTTTTTCTCTTGAACGTTTGAAACGTTGTTGGAATTGACCGTATCAACAGATGCCACAGTATTTGTCGTAGTACCGATCATGGCGCATCTCCTTTTAGTCTGACGTTCCAAGAATCTTTTCACTGCTATGGTGATGACCAACCTTTTCCCAGCCTGTCCACATCGGCTTGAAATATGCCAGCGGTGTTGAACCAAGGGTTGCCAGATAGACATGGGTTGCCAGAAATGCTCCCAACATACAGGCCAGCAGAAAGTGGACGATTACAAGAATCTGCAGACCTCCAACCATCAGTATGATTTGACGTATCGGCCCGATATTGAGGAGGGCAATGCCGGACAGGCTGACAAATGGCACGATGACAAACATGATAGCCAGATATGCTGATTTCTGCATGGGGTTGAATTTGCTGTCAGGAGTTGCGTGAAATGGACTTGAGGCCCCCTTGAAATACCCATAAAAATAGTAGAATACCTGCCGCAACAGAGGGTGTGACAATTCATCCAACTTTGGTACATAGATACTGGTTAACGCGCCTGAAACCCACTTGTAATAAAAAAACCAGATTGAAAACGAAAGGGCGACCACGATTCCGGCGGTGTTATGGAGCAGAATTGCTGAACGATAACTGCCGCAGATGGTAACAAATTCCGGGAAACGTATCTGGGCTCCTGACGCGCAGAGGGTAACAATACCGAGGGCGTTCAGCCAATGCCATATCCTGACTGGTGTCGGTTGCAGGTAAACAAATTTGGATTCCATGAGATTACTCCTTTCTCCTGTTTCTTCTGGTCATAAACCTGATAAATCCGTGTCCCACCGGCATAATCAGGCCACCGGTGAGAAAGAGCACTCCGATGTTGTTCACCAGTTTGTTGCGACTTGAGCCCATCATATAAAAATTGGGAATTGCATTCAGTGAAGAAAGACTGGTGCCTTTTTCCACATCAAAGCCTGCAAAGGTGCCATCCTGCTGCGGTAGGACCAGCCTGGTTATCTGAGCTTCTGAGGGGCCGTTTGCATGGCAAAATGTGCAGTTCCAGCTCTTGTCAGATGTCTGGAAAGCATGACTCGTTTTAGTTGGTGTAAGTATCGCTTTCAGATAGAGATCTTTGTTTTCCGGGTCTCCATTGAACATTTTCAGTTCTTCAATGGAAATAGAGTTGTCCCGGTTTCTATCAACGAGATATTGAACGTCCCGGGAATTCAACTTTGTACTAAGATAATGGTAATCCGCAATAACCGGACTTGTCCCGTCAGCTTTGACGTCACGGTGGGCAATATATACCGAGACAATAAAGTTTTTCGCCGTGGTGTGGCAGGTTACGCAGGTTATTGAGCCAAGATGAAGATCCGTCTGTGGCAGCCATTGGGCATGGGTGGCCTTTATGGTGTTGTGGTTATGGCAGTTCATGCAGGTGGCGGTCATGGCAAGAGCCGATATCTCATTAGGCTTGAGTACTTTGTGTGGATTATGGCAGGCATTGCAATTGGGAACCGCATGAGAATGTTTGTTGGTGGCGTACTCTGCTGCAATGTCGCCATGGCAGTTTGTGCAGGTGGTCGTTCTGGCGACCGTGCCATCTTTCGGGTGGTCGGAAGATACGGTGTCATGGCAGGTTTTACAGCCAAACATTGCATGGGTTGTGTGGCTGAACACCGCGGCACTGATGAGGTTCTTGTCGCCTACGGTCTGCATATCGCTATGGCAGTCAAGGCATGCCTGATTGCCTGATGCAGCGTTGCCAAAAGAAAAACCGGGGTCTGCTTGTCCGGTATGGGGAAGCATGCAGCATATACTCAGTGCCGATACTGCCAGTACCATTTTATAGACGTTCTGATAAAAGCTCTCCATCAGTTTTCTCCTTTATGAAGTGATGTACGGGCTTCGGTCTGAAACTCATTCAGTGAACCTCCAGCTTCTCTTTTTCTTTCGCCTTTGCTGCCATACTTTTTGCCTCTTCATTAATGTCACGAATCAGTGGCAGTACCTGAGCGACAATAACCAGGCCGCATAATGTCAAAAAAGCCCAGACTGCAAAATTTGATGGCTTTTCCCGGCCAATGGAAGCCGCAGCTGCCGGCAATGCGGATAGTGCCAAAGCTGCTACAATGAAAAAAAATTTCTTTACGATTAACATGGCTGTACTCCTTTGATAATATTATGGACAAGCGGATTGGAATCAAATGGACGATTCTGTTGTAAGTCCTGTTCCACGGACTTGAGCGCACACATGGCAGCAAGCTTTAATTCATCAAGGTCTTCTGCGTCCACCGGGCGCATTGCATAGTAAAAAACTCCTTCTTCCCTGATTTTTTGCACACCCGGAAGTGATGCTTCGTCCGAAACAAGAATCACAGCCAGATGCTGATTGCATTTTTTTAGCAACCGGACCAGGTCAAGCAGATCTATGTTGTTGTCAAAGTCACTTCCAAGCAGCACAACCGGCGTCTTTTTTTTGAGGATATTGCTGATAACATGAACCGTAGAAGTGGTTGTTTCAACTTCGTACCCGGCTCCTGTCAGGCTGCAGGAAATGTCTCTCAGAAATGCAGTGTCCTTGTCAGCGACCAGAATACTTTGATTTTTCATGCCCTGCCTCGCAGTAGAGATGATAGTTATGTCCCTCATGACCACACACACTCTGTTCTCATGGGCACCTGAACTAAGGAGACCCTGATATTATTTGTTCAGTTTTACTGTTTCCGTCTCTTTACGCCCAAGTCCGCAGAGTTCTTTAATCATGACGCCGAACAGTATTATTCCCGGGATTATCTGAAATGTAATGATGACTCCAAAGAAGATGAGAAAGAGCTTTGACATTACATAGCCATCGGTATTTGTCTTGCCCATAACTGCAAAAACAACTACGCCGGCCAAAACCATTCCGATCATCATGATATTTACGACTTTCTTTGTTGTCGTTCCCAACTTAGTTGCTCTGAGCATGATTGACCCCTTTCATTAACTAAATTTACCATAATTGCGTCTGCCTCTATAAAAGCATTTGTTGTGCCAAATAAGTGGTATTTAAAATACAGTAGATAAATCGGGTGGATACAGCGTTGCGTTGCTGGTGATGCCGAGGTTGCAACTATTTGATTAGTGGGGTGTAAGGGGATTTGTTGTCCTGCTTAGTTTTGTTTTATTATAAATACCGGCATGTTAGGTGGTCTATTCGGTTTTAAGCTGGTTTTGCTGGTCGTACTGCGCAGCAGGAGTATTCTTTTCAAACAGGAAAGGTGGGAGGAATTGCTATCGTTGCAGGGGTATGTCCTGTTTCTTCAACAGAGCATAGAGCCTGGAGGATGAAAGCCCTGAGATGCGACAGGCTTCTGTCACCGTATAGTCGGTAAGTTCCATGAGCTCATTAAGGTACTTCTTTTCAGCCGTATGGTAGATCGTGTCACGATATTCCTGCAATTTTAAAAGTTCGTGGGGTGGTGCTAATTCACCTGCAGTAGCGGTTCCTCCCCTCTGCATTGACTGTCTGGTTACTTCAATCCTGATTTGGATAGGAAGGTGTTTAGGAAAGAGAACCGTTTCGTTGCGGGCCACGGCAATAGTTCGTTCAAGAGTGTTTACCAGCTCCCGGACATTGCCGGGCCAGCTGTACATCTCCAGCATGCTCATAAATTCAGGGGAAAAGTCCTTGTACGCAACTTCATACTGGGCGCATATCCGGTCGGCGTGGTGACGTATCAGCAGAGGGATGTCATCAGTTCGTTCGTGCAAACCGGGCAACTCAATCATAAAGGTACTGATACGAAACAGCAGATCAGCACGAAATGTCCCCTCCTGTACCATCTGCTGCAGGTTCCGGTTGGTCGCCGCTACCAGCCTGAAATTGCTGGCCTGCTCACGGACACTGCCTATGGGGCGAAAACGATGTTCTTGTAGCACTCGCAAGAACACCTTCTGTAATGACAGCGGCATTTCTCCAATTTCATCAAGAAAGAGGGTGCCGCCATCGGCCTGACTGACCAGACCTTCCCTGCACTGGTCGGCACTCGTGAATGATCCCTTCTCGTGCCCAAAGAGTATCCCCTCAATGAGGTTGTCGGGCATGGCAGCACAATCAACGACAATATATTTTTTGGCACTGCGGGGACTGACGCGATGGACGGCGCGGGCAAACAGCTCTTTACCGGTGCCGGTTGCCCCGGTTATTAATACACTTGCATCGCTTAAGGCCGCCTGGGTAATCAGAGCGAGACACTCTTTTAACCTGCTGCTGCTGCCTATAATTCCTTCCTGCCGGAAATCCACTTCCGTCGCCTGCGGTAATCCGGCTATTTTCTGCTCGCGGTATTGCAGGGCCCGCTGCAGCGAGAGGGTTATCTCCTTGACCGAAGCTCCCTTTTCGATGTAGTCCCATGCTCCGCATTTAATAGCCAGCTCGGCACCTTGGGGGTCTCCTTGTCCGGTTATAATGATTATCTCCGGCGCGGCGGTGTAATCTGACAGATGCTGAATGTAATCCAGGCCACTACCGTCCGGCAGGTTAACATCAAGAAAGACCACATCAAACTGGTGCTTGCTTTGGGCAAACCCATCCGCCAGGGTGTGGACGCTTGTTGCGTGATACCCCTTCTGTTGTGCCACCAGTGACAGTGATTTGCAAAATAGCTGGTCGTCGTCGATTATGAGTATTTTAACCATTAGGCAGCTCCGGATAGTGTGGTTACATCAAGGACGCGACGGACGGTCTGCGCTAATTCATACCGTTCAAGCGGCTTGATGGCTACTTCAGTGATAAACCCCGCAATCTGTCTACTGCTGTCGGCGCCATAGCTGGAGGTAGGATCAAAACCGGTACAGAGGATAATCGGCAGTTCAGGTCGCAAAGCTGCCAGCTCTTCTGCCAGCTGAATGCCGCTTAGGTTCGGCATGGCCTGATCAGTGATAACAAGATCAAAGGAGTACGGTGATATGCCAAAGAGTTCAAGGGCATTGACCGGATCGTTTTGAGACGTTACGTTGTAGCCCAGTTTCTGCAGCATCAGCGTGATGCTGAACAAGAGATCCTCGTCGTCATCAACCAGCAGAATCCGTTCAACTCCCGTAGCGGGCTTTTCCTCGTTAACTTCAGATTTTTTCAGAGTCTGCCCGTTTGCAATGGTTGGCAGATACACATCGAACTGCGTACCTTGTCCAACAACACTCTTTACCGTGATGCCGCCATCAAGCTTGCTGATGATCCCATGAATAACCGAAAGACCCAAACCGGTTCCTTCCATCTTGCCTTTGGTTGAAAAAAATGGATCAAAGATGCGTTCAATGGTCGCCGCGTCCATGCCGTGGCCGTTGTCCCGTACCGTCATTCGCTGGTACTTGCTGCCGGGGGCCAGGGTGATACAAAAAGCCGCCATATCTTCGTCCGGATCATAATTCGCGATTGATAGTTCAAGCAAGCCCTGGCCCCGCCCACGCATGGCATGGACAGCATTGGTACATAGATTCATGACGATCTGATGCATCTGGGTGGGGTCGGCAAAGACGGCATCCAATTCTTGTCCGATATGTAATCTGATCTCAATTGAAGGGGTCAGTGTTGAGCGGAGCAACTTGAGGCACTCCTTGACAATCATATCCAGCTGTACTTCCTGAAATTCCTGCTCGGTTTGGCGGCTGAAGGTCAAAATCTGCCGGACGAGCTGCTTGCCTCGCTGTCCTGAGCCAAGGACAATTTCGAGCAACTCATTCAGGTTACTATCGTCCTTGGCTGAGTCCAGAGCCATTTCCGTGCAGGTAATGATCGATGCCAGTGCGTTATTAAAATCATGGGCTATGCCTCCAGCAAGGATTCCGATTGCCTCCATTCGCTGGGCACGCCGCAGTTGCATCTCCAGTTGGACCTCATAGGTAATATCCCGCAGCATACCGACACGCAGGTGTTCTTCCGCATTATGGTTACACACCGCCCAGGTTAAAAGTTCAAGATCGAGCACCGCTCCGTCAGGTCGCTGATACTTGAAAGAAACCGAGTTGAGGTTGGTATTTGAGACTGCGCGCATGAAAGCTTCACAGAAAGGTTCGTTAGATTCCCTGCAGACCGTTGCGCGGAATGCATCCCCGAGCATCTGAACTTCCGGTAAGCCGACAATGGCGGCAGCAGAAGGATTGACATATTGAATAATCCCCTTGTGATCCAGCACAAACAGGCCAGGACTCATCTGCGTGACCACTGATTCCAGTAATTGCCGCTGCTGCTCAGCCGCTCTGTTTTCTTCGTTCAGGCGAAGCGCCGCAATGCCATAGGAAAGATCTGCGGCAAGGTTGGTTAAGAGGGTAACCTCCTCCTCGTCAAACGCGAATTTACCGGCTGAATAGATTATCAAGGCGGCAAAAGCCTTTCCCTGGTTACTGAGCGGCAGATAGACTGCCGAACAGACAATATGCCGCAGGAAATGTATCTGGCACAGTTCGCAGGCCGGATCTCGCTTCTTGTCCTGTATAACAACCGGTTTGCCGGTTTTGATGGCGGTCTTGATCGGCCCTTTGTCAAGATCCTTGTTCATACATTTTGTTTTGAAAATCTCAATAAAATCCTGGTCATCACCCCAGCCGGCAACAGGGGTAATAGTCCGTTTGGCATCATCGGAGGCAAGGCCTACCCATGCCATGCGATACCCTCCGACCTCAACAAAGATCCGGCATACTTCGTTTATCAACTGTCGCTCGTCATTTGTCCGGATCAGGGCTTTATGACATTCGTTGTATGCCTTTAATGCGCGTAAAAGCCGGTAAACCGGCTTGATTCCGGTAGAGAACTTCTCGTCCCTCTTTTTGTTTATGAGGTAGTAAAGAAGCAACGATGAGGCCGTGATAAAGATAATGCTGTTTATTTGCAGTGTCTGGGCAATATTGTTTTGAAAAACAATGTTGGCAAGGATAATGCCGGCGTTGACCAGTAGCCAGATAACGCCAATGCAGGCGTATAATTGGACAGTCATGAACGGGGTAAAGACACGTATGATGAACTGCTTCATGGAGATAGTCCTGATCTGGTGATTTTAACCATGGTTATAGGTACTCATCGACCGCCTGCGGGTTTGGCAGGCTAATGATAAAGGTCGTGCCTTTGCCCGGCGCACTTTCAGCAGCTATTGTCCCACCGTGTGCCTGAACGATTCCGTAGGAGACTGATAAACCGAGGCCGGTACCGCCGGTGCCTTTTGTCGTAAAGAAAGGGTCAAACAGTTTGCTCAATTGATCCGCTGGTACGCCGCCACCTGAATCAGATATTTTTATCATTACGCCGTTGCTGGAGTCATTCGCCGGAGTGGTGACAATACGCAGTTCACTCAGCGGCAATTCCTGCATAGCCTGGCCGGCGTTGATAAATATATTGATGAAGACCTGTTTAAGCTGGTTCTGGTCAGCCATAATCGTCGGCAGGTCGTTACTCAACTGCCGGAGGATGGTCACATTCTGGAACACCGACTGGCACTCCACCAATCGCAGAGAATCGGTCAAGACCTGATTGATATCGCAGGAGATCATTTGAGGCTGATAATCCCTGGCAAACTCCAATAACCCTTTGACAATTCCAGCGCACCGTTGAGCTTCATCACAAATGGTCTCAATATCCACTCTGAGAGCCGGCTCAAGCCGCTTGTCTTCGGCTACCAGCGAACTGAATATCAGAATTCCTGAAAGCGGGTTATTAATTTCGTGAGCAATCCCGGCGACCAGCTCCCCCAGTGCCGCAAGTTTTTCAGTATGTACCAGTTGCTTCTGCATTCGCTGCAGCTCTTCCGTACGTTCCTCTACCTTTTCTTCAAGGGTGCGGCCCCACTCTTCAAGATCAGTACGAGCCTGGCGCAGTTTGTTGGTCATCAGTTGGAACGCACGCATAAGATCCCCCAGTTCGTCATTGGAGGTGGCGCTCAACTCGCTGTCCAGTTGTCCTTCAGCCAGGCGGGTGGTGCGGCGCAGCAGCTCATTAACCGGGCGATTGACGAGATGTATGGTGAAGAAAGTTAATGAAGCACCCAGCAGGAAAATCAGCAGCAGCGTCAGCAGGATGATTCTGTTGCGATATGCCGCCAGATCTGATTTCAGGACATCCAGAGAAACAATGATGTCAACCATCCCGAGTGTTTTGCTGGAATCTCTATGGAAGTGACAGGCGGCAGTTGAACATTGGTCCTCGTTTGGCACCGCCTTGGCAACTCCGATCACCTGCGTACCGTCAGGAAGGGTGAAAAATCGGCTGCGATTAATGAGGAGTGGGTGGCTCAGAGGTTTGGTTGGATTGTTGCATTTGTTGCAGTTGAGCGACGTCTGGTTCAGCATGCACCCGATTTCGTCAGAAGTCGTCGAATGGACAATTATTCCGTCCTGGTTGATCATTCTGATCTGCACAATACCCGGTTGGCTGGCTACTTCGTTGATCATCTGGTAGACCATCGTGCGATTATCTGCCAACATCTGGTAGTGCGTCACTCGAATGATCGTTGAGGCAAGGTTGTCGAGCTCTCTGATTGTATTGTTTACCAGCAGTTTCTGCAGGTTATCAATATTGATCCAGGCAAAGAGCGTCATGAAGAGCACGACCACAATGCCGGTAAGGAATGTAAGCTTTTGGATCAGAGAAATACGCCGTGGGAGCATTGAGTGTAGCAATTGGTCAGGACTCAACATATTCCCTGGCCGACACGCCAATTTTCTTCATCATGGCCTGAAAGTTGGGACGCAGCATGCCTGTCTCTTCAGAAGCGCGGGTAACATTTCCCCCATGACGCTGTAATGCACTTATAACGAAGTTCTTTTCAACATTTTCTACTGCGTGTTCCCGGAGATGACGCTTTATTTCCTTTAGATCTTCCACGCTAAGAGGCACGGATGTGTAATCTCGTAAGTGGTCTGTTTTTATATCATCGGCTCTGCGATTCCTGCGGTTGTGCAGATTTGCAGGGATTTCGGTTGAGCCGTGACCCAACTCCAGATCATTGGTGGAAATCAGGCTGTCTTCCGACAAGACAACTGCTCTCTCGATGATGTTTTGCAGCTCCCGGACATTGCCGGGGAAGCTGTAACTCTGCAGGACTTGCATCGCCCCGGCGCTGACTCCGTTGATATCCTTGCCAATTTTTTCGGCCACAGTACGAACATGATGCCCTACCAAAAGCGGTATGTCACCCGTCCGCTCCCGTAGCGGTGGCAGATCCAGTGGAATGATGTTAATGCGGAAGAAGAGATCCTCCCGAAAAGTGCCTTCGGCAACCATGTCGCGCAGATTGTGATTGGTGGCGGCAATGAGGCGGATATTGATCGGCGTCGGCTTGGTCCCGCCGATCGGCGTGACCTCCCGTTCCTGTAGTACCCGTAACAACTTCGCCTGGGTTGTCAGGCTCAGGTTCGAAACCTCGTCCAGAAACAGGGTGCCACCCTCTGCAACCTTGAACAGGCCGGTCTTTGTCTGGATGGCACCGGTAAAGGATCCTTTGACGTGACCGAACAGCTCTGATTCAAGCAGACTTTCTGCCAGCGAAGTGCAATCAACCGCCACAAAAGAATTATCGCGGCGCGTACTATGTTTATGAAGAGCTCTGGCTACCAGTTCCTTGCCGGTTCCGCTTTCACCGGTAATCAGCACCGTGCTGTCAGTTGGTGCCACCTGCATGATGCGGCGATACACCTTTATCATCTCCTGGCTCTTACCCACAAACTGGTCAAATCCTTCAGAGTCCAGCAGCTCCTTGCGGAGATAGAAACCTTCGAGAGCCACAACCCGCTGCTGTAAGGCAAACTGAACGGTATTCAACATCTCTTCAGAGGTGAACGGTTTGGCAATATAGTCGATTGCTCCCAGTTTCATGACCTCAACAGCACTGTCTACCGAAGTATACCCGGTAATGAAAATCACCGGCAGGTCCGGCTGGGTCTCTTTGATAGCTTTCAATACCTCCATGCCGCTGAGGCCGGGCATTTTCAGGTCGGTGATCACCAGATCGAATGCTTGCTGTTTAATCCGCTCCAAGGCAGCATAGCCGCTGGCAAAGGTTTCTACCTGAAAAGAGCTGGATTCAAGAATCCTGCGCACCCCCTCGCGGATTACCGGTTCATCGTCAATCACTAACAGCTTTTTTTTAGCATTCATAGGAGTCCCTTGTCAGTAATTCCAGGTAGTTACTCGTTGTTT
This sequence comes from Desulfuromonadaceae bacterium, assembly GCA_028681335.1. Classification (GTDB taxonomy): domain Bacteria; phylum Desulfobacterota; class Desulfuromonadia; order Geobacterales; family Pseudopelobacteraceae; genus JACRCG01. Next base: position 89,663 of record JAQUIT010000002.1, read on the forward strand.
TTACTACCCGTGTTGTGTCGTTTTCAAAATGACCTGCAACTCTTTGATAAGCATTGCCTTCACATTGTCAGTGCGGTGTTTCTTCCTAAAAAATAGTAACCGGCAATGGAAGGCAATGCCTTTGTTTTTACACAATGCTAAACCAGCTTTCGCCTATGAGGCACAGGTTTAGTGCTTCTTCTTGGGTTTTGCCGGAGCTGTCTTGGCAGCGGCCTTAGGTTCCCATCGGTTCAAGTTGTGCGCAATGCTATGGCAATCTGAGCATTTGGTGAAGCGGGCCAGCATACCGGCCGGATGAGGCTCGCCGTGGCAGCTTTGGCAAGTCGGGATCATTTTGTGCTTGTCCTTGTGGCACATGACACAACTGACGTCTTTGTGTTTCGTTTCTGTCGCTAACAGCAGGTGAGACGCATTTTTATGGCAGGACGCGCAATTTTTGTTGGGGGTGTCTGAGGTATAAACGATTACCGTCGGCATATGAGCTTGATGACACTGCTTGCATTCAGCAGCCACCATGTCAGCGCTATGTGGTTTATGACACTGGGTGCAGGAAGGAATTTTCCCGTGAGTGTTGTGGCAATAGGTGCAGGCAAGGCTGGTGTGCTTGCTCTTGAACTGCTTGAGTTTGACAATCTGTTGCGAATGACAGGTGACGCATTCGTCGGTTATGTTCTTGGCCAGCTTGGTGGCTCTGGGGGTATGAGGGTTGCTGTGGCAGCGTTGGCAATCAGCCAGTTTGTAATGCGGCTTGCCACCATGACATTGCGAACAGAGCGGAATAATATTCTTAACAGCAGGTGGATGGCCATTATGACAATCTTGACAGGTAACGCTCGTTTTGTGTGCGCCACCATTGGCAGCGATGTCAGCAGGTGCAGCGGCATGACACTTCACGCAATCCTCATTACCGAGAACCGGATGTTGTTGAAGCACAGGCTCAGCGCCAAAAGCGATGCCACCAAATACTGCTATCAGTACAGATGTTAGAAATAACTTTTTTGAATATGATATCAGATACATCATGATTTCTCCTTACAGCAAGAATAGGATAAGTAGTTTGAACGGTTACAGCTCTTCATTGATATCTGGTGGCGTTTGTCCAGATTTTGCCGTTACGGTAGCCGGCACCCCCCTAATGCCGGTGTTGTTATGTATTTTTATTGACGAGTAGTCACGCCACTCCTGCTGAAAACCACGTCACAAAACAATTTCCAACCAAACTGGTTCACACTATTTTTTCTTCATAACAGGCATGTCGTGAGCATCTAGATGGCAGCTGATGCATTTCGGATATTTGCTAAGAATTGTCTGGCTGTGCGGTTTCCCATGGCAGTCAGTGCATTGTGGGATAAAGCGGTGTTTGTCCCTGTGACAGGTTACACAGCTCAGGGCATTGTGTTTGCTGGTGCTGCCCGCCAAGCGGCTATACACCCTGACATGGCAAAAGCTGCAGCTGCTTGAGGGCTCTTGCGCGCCGAATTTGATACTCTTCGGCTGATGAACCGGATGGCAGGGAAGGCACGTTGATAACGCCTGTCCCTTTACATGTGGTTTATGGCAGTCGAAACACGATGGCTTATATCCATGAGAAGTGTGGCAGGTCATACAGGCGAGCTTCGAATGCTTGCTCGGATACTTTACCAGTTCATCACGTACGGAGCTGTGGCAGTCATAGCAGAGTGCCGTAAGCTGGGCTTTGCTTGCCATGCTCTTAGGTGCGTGAGGGTTGGCGTGGCAGGCGCTGCAGGTAGTGACCTTCGCGCCATGAGGGGTTGTATGGCACGATGAACATTTGGGCATGATCTGCTCCCAATTGCTCTTGGCGGGACTGTAGGTATGAAAGGAATTATGGCAACTCTGGCAGGCAAAACGGTGGCGCCCGCCCCCGTTTTTAAGGTTTTTGAACAGGCTTGGATGGCACTGGGCGCATTGGGCAGCCGTTAACGGTTGCGGCTCGCTTGAGTATTGTTCAGGCGTTGGCGGTATGGTAACTGTTGCACCTGTATTCCCTTGCTGTGAGGCATGGGAGACACCGCCACACGTCATGACAATTGCTAGTCCAGCCAGAATTTTTTTACCCGTGGAACATCGTGCTCTTCGCATACAGCCTCGCATTCTATAGATTCCCCCACTGTGTGGGTCTGTTTCTAAACAATTGCCCTCAAGCAATTCTCAAAAAATACGTTGATTACAGCTTGTGACAGGTCTGACAATAGACGCTATTGTTGTCACGTTCCTTGTTAAGCAGGCTTTGGCTGTCACCTGCATGGGGGTTGTGACACCCGGCACACGAAAACGGGCGATCAGGTTTAAGGGGATTTTTATCCCCTCTGACGGGATGTCCCTTGGCAAAAAAACCGGCAATAACATGGAGACCGCTTTTCTTGTCATTGTGGCAGTTGAGGCAGAGGTCTGTCGGGTGCATGTAGACAAGGGAAGGCCAGTTCGAGCCATGCGGGTCGTGGCATACGGAACAGTTCCCCACGGCAGTGGGACCATGGTGCACTTTTTTATTTTTCCAGAGTTTTTGTTGGTTGCTATGGCAAAGGAAACAGATCGATTGCTCTGGTTTCATTGTTGTATATTTACGTTTCCCGGTAACAACTTCGTGACAACTGAAGCATGCCCACGCAGAAACTGGTTTGTGCTTGTAGGTGCGGTTATCCTTGCGCTTGTGGCATTGATAACAGGGAGAGTCTTCCGGTTTTACAGGGTGCATATCGTTCAGAGTTGCTTCCATACGATGACAGGGAGTGCAGGCACTTTCGTTGGCAGGCACATGGAAGTAGTAGCGTTGGAAGCCTGGCGGAGGCTGTTGGTGCTGCTTGGAAAGCCTGGAGCGGAGATAGATGGACAGTTTGCCAGTGCTGACGGCCCCAGAAGGGTTTGTGGTGCTTATATCAATCTTGTTGAGGCCATTGACCAACGTTACGCCAAGACAGACTATGTTGTTGTGCCCTCCTTCAGGGACGGCTTTGGTAAAGGTTGTGCCGTTTACAAGAGCTTTAACGGCGGTGGTGCCGCCGCCCTGGAGCGACAGCACAATGCTGAGTTGTTCGTGCTCAACAAAACTGTTGTTTGCCGGTGACAGCACACTAAACGTTGCTGCGTGCAGGCTTCCTGCCATAAAAAACAGGCTGGTTACCGTGCAGAAAATGAGGTTGTTCATAAATAATAGCTTCATAGTTGTTCCATTATCAGTTCCAGCGCTCTTTTATATCCGGCTGCGGCAGCAGGCAGCTCTTTTTGCTCTTCGAACATCATTCCTTTATGGGTAAAGATCTTGTAATCGTTTGGATTGAGCTCCTCCGCCCGTTTGAACCACTGCAGGGCTGCGGCCACATCTCCCTGCCTGCCTTTGAGGAGCCCCAAAAGGTAGTAACTGGGTATGTACGACTCTCCAGCCTGCACCGCTTTTGTCAGTTTGGCTTCCGCCCCTGTCAGATCACCCTCGTCCATAAGGATCTGCCCCAGTGAACTGAGGGCAATGACGTGGTCAGGTTTCTTCTGCAGAACAGACTCAAACTGTTTTTTGGCTTCTTCCAGATTGTGCTGCGTGTAATACATGGTCCCAAGACTAAGATATGGCTGCGTAAATGCCGGATCTGCGATGATTGCCTTTTCGAACCACACATTGGCTCTCGCAGCGGTCCGCTCTGATTTTAGTGACATCATTCCCATATTCCACAGGCGCACCGCTTTTTTGTCCGGTTGATAACCGGTCACGACAGAGAGAGTGGCGCTCTTTTTGTTTTCTATAACGAGTTCAACAAACTGCTTGAGAGCGTCAGCCCCCATCAAGGGGAAGCCGGACAACTCGTGTTTGATGACCCTGTCTCTGTCCAGGATTACCGTGCTGGGGACGGCAATAATGCCGTAATCATGGAAAGTTACGAGGCCACGATCAATAAGCATGGGAAAAGTAATCTTCATAGAAGCGGCAACTTCTCTGATCTTGCTTAGAGTTTCTTCGCTGACCTCTTGTTTATCGACGTTAATGCCTATGATCGACAGGCCGCTATCCTGATACTTCTGGTGAAAAGCCTGCATCTGCTGCAGGGCTCGTTTTGAATTTTCCCCCCAGGTTGCCCAGAAAACCAGCAGGGTAAGCTTGTCTCCTTTGAGGTTCGAAAACGTTTTCGGAGTATTGCTCAGATCCATCAGGGCAAAGTCCGGAGCCTCCATTCCCACCTCCAGTGAGTGCAAGGCGGATGATGATACCGATGTGTTCAAGAGGACGAGCATGATCCACAACGGTATCAGGCGGATGGCACGAGGTCTGATATTACAGGCTGATCGTCTCATGGGCTCCGGCGTCTCCCCTGCTCATGGATTTTGATGCCTTCTTTGAAAGCGGCAATTGCCCCCACGCTGTCACCCCGCTTTACGTGAATACGCCCAAGCTCATAATATATTTCTACCGGGTCGGGGGTGAGCTTCAGAGTCTGTCGTAGCAACAGTTCTGCCTCATCCAGTTTTCCTTGGCTTATAAGGACCCTGGCCATCTCGGTTTTTTCCTTATGGTCGGTAGTGCCGGGTTGCTGCCCCGGTACAGTGCTCTCAACATCCTGGGCGGCCATTAAGGTGGCCGTCGTAGGTGACAGAGCTAAAAAGCATAGTAAGAGGAGTGAAATACGGATCATCTGTTCTGTACCATCTTGTTGCGATCATATTTGAACTCTTGATGACAGCCGGGCAGGCAGGAGCCGCCGACCTTGTTTTTAACAAGTCCTACCGGTAACTGCCATGCGCCAAAAGGAACTGCATCCCTGATGTGTTTAGGGTTATTGGTGGCGTGGGCATCGTGACAGGCGCGGCAGGTTCTGCCCTTTGGTGATTTGTTGACATGGACAAAATGAAGGTTCTGGTCGCCGTTACGGAAGTCGGTCAGTGTCGTTGTTTTGGCGTCTTTTACCAGGGTGTCATTATGACAGTTGAAGCAGAGCTTGTAATTTTCGGGGTCGTATTTGGCATAAAATACCGGTGGATAATTACCTCTCAGGATTCTGAAATTGTTTGAGCCGTGGGTGTTGTGACATCCGGAACAGTCCTTGTCCTTGATCGGTCCGTGAGTGATTTTGTTTTTGGCAAAGAAGTCCTTCATATTGGCTGTTTTTTTGTCGGCATGGGTATAGTCACGGTCATGGCAGCTCAGGCAGAGATTCATCGGTGCCATGGCCAGCTGTTTCGGAAAATCGGAAACGTGCGGGTTATGACAGGCCATGCAACCATTAGGCAGATCGAGCCCACCATGTTTGACGGTAGCATCTGAAATTTCCTTATGCTTGTCCTTGTGGCAGGTAAAGCAGATACCCTTGGTGCTTTCACCGATCAGGGTATACTTGTAATCGCTGCTGTGCGGGTTGTGGCACTGCACGCATCCGCTTTTCATCGGCGCATGAATATGCGGTTTGGAAGAAAACTCGGTCTGCTTGTCCTTATGGCAGGCATAGCAGGCGTCGTTCCCTTTGGCGGACAGGAGCTTGGGGAAATTCGAGGAATGGTGGGAGTGACAGGCGGCGCAATCGCCTACAGCGACCGGGCCATGTTTGACCTTGCCGTCGAAGATCGTCTTTTTATGACATTTAAAACAGAGATTCTGTCCCTCCCCCAGCAGTTGGTAGTTGTTTCCCGACTGGTGCGGGCTGTGGCATCCGGTACAGTTGCCATCCTTCACCGGTTTGTGCACCACCGGTCCAAGATGCAGCTTGTCGTGGCAGGCATAACAGAGCGCTGCTACATTGATAATTGGTGTGAACTCGTGCTGTCCCTTCTTGTCCTGCTTATGGCAGAACGTACAATTTCTGGTGGCTACCGGTCCATGGACATATTTATCTTTGCCCATCTTCTGATGACATTCGGCAGTCGTACAGCCCTGTCCATCTTTCAGCGGAAAACTTGATTTGGCCTCAGACCGTACCGACCCCAAAGCCAATAACAACACGACCACACTGATGCTACGGCTTGCTTGCGCCAAAAATTGCTGGTACTGCCAGACTTTGATCATACTCTTCCCCCATGTGTTGAAAATGTTGATGATATAGCTACCTGTTTGATTACACTTCAGCTTGGTGGGTGCAGCGTTGTCAGTAATGTGAAGCTTCATTACGAATGCGAAATCCTTCGTCATTATGAACCATGGATCACCCCATGACAGGTCAGGACGCACGAGTTTTTACTTCCTAACGGGTAAATGAGTTGTATCGGTTTTCCGCCGCTCAGACTGACTATCCCCGGACGCATGTCAAAGTTAATCATCCCCGAATTGGTCGGGTTGCCGTGGGGATCGTGGCAGTAGGAGCAGCGCTCCATTGAGCCAACGGTCAGATGTTTTCTATGCTGTGGAAATTTGGTGGTTAAACCAAAAAGTGTTGACGAATTATGACACTTAAAGCAGAGCGCAGAATCGGTAAGGTAAGCCGTCGCCGAAGTAGGAGCCACATCCGAGGTCTCGTATTTAGAAACCAGAATGTGTTGATAGATCGAGCCGTGGGACCCCCTTGCGCCACCTGAGTCGCTGCCGTGGCAGTCGGTGCAGTAGAGCATCATCCCTTTTGTCCAGGGGGCAACCAGCATGCCGTCGCTTATCTTGTTCAGCGGAGCCATCAGTGGATGATAAGAGGCGTTGGTCGGGTTAAACTTCACCCGGTTATCTCTCGTGTTAGTCCAGTATCTGATGATGGGTTGGGCTGATTGCAGCACGTTGTTGCTGAGGTCACCGTGGCATTTGAAGCAGATCTGATATTCATTGGTGGAGGAGGCAATAAAGGCATTGGTATAAAAATCAACACCCGGCACCCCCTGCAATCTTCCGGGGACCAGAGGAGCGGAAGGTATGCTGCTGTTAACCTGATGTGGATTATGGCAGTCAACACATTCGACATGCTTGCTGACGGCATCGGAGTAGTTCTCTGCTGCGTCATGGACACCGGTATACAGAGATACCGGGTGCCGGTAGATCTTGGCCAGGTCGGCGCTGATATCAACGCTGGCGACATTGCCGTTATGGCAGACGAGACAGTTTGTTTCCTCAACAGCATAGTTCAGCAGACGCTGCTGGCCTGTGGCGGAGTGGGGGCGGTGGCAGTTGGCGCAGCCGTTATCAGCTACAGTGGTATAGCTGGATGTCGGCCACGGGTCAGCACCTGAGCCGTTCCAGGTTTTGGTGCTGATGGCGTGGCTGCTGCCATTCCAGTTTGTCTTGAGATGGCAGCTGACGCAGAGTCCTGAAGCCAGATTGGAAACGACCAAAAACTTCCCGTACTGATCGTTGTGGGGATTGTGGCAGGAGGTACATTGCATCTGTCCGGTTGAGTCCAGACGCACCACTGATGGCAGGGATGCCGTGCCGGCCAGTTGGCTGTTTGCAGATGCTGCAGCACTGTAATCAAAGGAGATCGGGTGGTCGTCAGCCAGATTGGTGCCGAGAATTGAACTGCGCCCGGTCATAGATGCGGCAAATGTCATCGTGGTGGACTGTGACAGTACTGAACCAGGGGCGATCGTGCCGTCATGGCAGGAAAGACAAAGGCGAGACGTGCCTGTCGGCTGACCAACGGAGGCTTTGAGGGTCGAGCTTGCATAGGGAGTGTATGCCATCGCCGGGTCTTGCCGGTTCCAAAGATACGGAATGTCAGGGCGGGCATTGTGAGGAGTATGGCAGAAGATGCATATTTCGGTCTGGGTCGTTGCTTTGACGGAGCCGGTGCCGCTGACCGAGAGGTTATGCATGCTGTCGACAATGCTCTTGCCATACGCAGGAACCGTTGCGAATGCCATGAAGGCCGCTGTCCACAATAACGTCGCTGTCCTGAGGTAACTGTTGTTCATTAGCGCCCCGATTGCTTCAGATACTGGAATATCTGAACCCGCTTGTTGTAAGTGTCGGCAACATAAATCCGGTCATCATGGTCAATAAAAATCCCGGTCGGCATCCAGAACTCTCCTGGTGCCTGACCCGGCTGTCCGAATGAGAGCAGCAATTCTCCCTGTGCATCAAAAATCTGGACATTGTCAAAGAGGGTGTCCACAACATAGATATTGTTGTCACTATCCGCTGCGATTCCCTTTGGACGGCTAAAATAGCCCGGGCTATCACCTGCCTTGCCAAATGTGCGGAGAAATTCACCGGTTGGAGAAAAAATCTGTATCCTGAAATTCAAGGCATCATTCACCAGAATTTCACCATTATTGTTTACCGCCAGGGAGGTGGGATGGTTGAACAGGCCGTGATTCGTGCCGTGAGAACCAAAACGTCCCTTTAGCGCAAGGCTGTGGCGGTCATAGCGCAAAACAGCTGCTTGTTTGGTGTCAACAACCAGCAGTTCGTTTGTTGTTGTGTTGATCGCTATGCCGGTTGGACGTTCGAGGTCTTCTTTGCCGAACTCTCCAACAGCTCCGGCTCCCGATAGAGTAAACGTTCTTACCAGGCCGGCGGTTGAGTCGGTGACATAGAGACGTCCGGTTTTGCTATCAGTTGCCGTGTTGATGGGTGTTTCAAAAAGATGGTCGTCATCCGGCACCACACTGAATGTGTTCTTGCGCCTGTTGTAGATCTGCACAGTTTTGAGCGCGGCATCAACCACATAGATCGTGCCATCCGTATCGACAGTGATCCCGTGTGGCGCCACCAGTTCACGGGCAGGAGAACCAATTATATAATCCCAGATACGCGACACCATCCCCTGCCTGATCTGCAGGTCCTCCGGTCGCGTAAAACTGCCGATATAGCGTATCCGGGGCGTTTCACCATCACGAGGCCATGTTGGCGCTTCAACTTCCGGCCTTGTCAACTGTTGCTGCGTGCCGGTGCAGCTGACCAGGGTAAAAGGTAGCAACAACACCAGACATGTCAGAATTATTCTGTTATAGCTGAACATGTATATTCCTCATGGACGGGGCTGCTACCACATCGTCCTGCTTAGCTCCAGCTGTATCTGCTGGTTGGTGCGACTGGAGTCGCTCAACGAATCATCCTGGACTGCCAGCTTGAAATTCAGCTTGGCTGTCCAGAGGCGGTAATTCCACTCAAGTCCGGTTTTTGTGCCACCATTAACCGTCTTTTCAAGAGAACTGTTAACCTGTTCAAGGTAGCCCTCCATGTTGAATCTCAACCAGTTGTAAGGCATCCAGTTCAACGAAGTGGTCGCGCCTGCTCTCCTTTTCAACTCTGTATGCGATCGGTACTCCGTCTCTCCGTAATAGCCGCGTAGAGTGTATTGAAAACGGTTGTTGGGGCGGATCCTGATGGTCTGGGCTAACTCCCAGCGACGGTAGGAGATGTCTGAACTGCTGTTGTTATCTTCATACGTGACACCGGTCTCACTCCAATCGGCGTCATAGCGTAGCGTCGTCAGGTGAATGGTGGCGTTGTTCAGTCTTGCAGGTTGCGGGCCGGAGAGGAGCGTTTGTTCTGTGTGCAGATAGTGATAGGTCAGGAACAGGGAATGTTTTAGTTCAAAGGCCAGCCCGTAATTCTGAGTAAGAAGAGCGTCGTCATAGGCGGCATCACTGGTGTACGTGTAGCTGACAGAGACCAGTTGACCATCAGTAATGCCTCCAAGCGGCACACGGCTTATTCGCACTGAACTGCCGATGCTATCGATACGGTAGTCAACATCAGTAACGTAAATAATTGTGCCGTCGCTGTTGGTCACTATAATCGAAGCGATGTTTATGCCTGACCTGTCAAGAAAGGTCTCTGTCGTATTACTCAACGTATGCGGCTCATTGATAACCTGAGTTGTCGCACTTGCTCCGGTTCTGGTGGTGTACAGATAGTTTGCCCCGACGTTCACGTTGAGCGATCCCACATTGCCGATGACACGCTGATATGCCGAATCAAGAAGTCCCCCCACTGCTTTATCCCGGCCTCCGTTGTATGAGTTGCTTGTGCCGCTGATCCCGCCGGTGGTCGTCAGATTCTCATAGAGCTTGTGCGTCAGACTGCCTTTAAGTGACGCCCAGGAACTATCGGTTGTTACCGATTCGAGCTGGCGATAGTTGAGACTGTAGCGTGATTGTAAATTCTTACGGTGCTGCCAGGAAAGGTTCTCAGCCATGAAGAGTGATTTATTCCGGAAACTGGCTGAATTCTGGTCCATATATTGTAGGTTGCTTGCCAGGTTAACCCGGCCGTCAGTGGTTATATCGTACTGGTTGCTGAAGGTATTGTTTTGCGTCTTTATTTCATTAGCCACATCATTGGTAATTTGTTTGTTGACGCTGTACGTGGAGGTGAGACTGCTATCACCACCTATGCCACGCTGTCTGGACATCAGGTGAAATTCCTGCACATCATTATTGCTCCCATAATAGCTGCTTTGTGTGGCCGAGCTGCTGCTGAAGCCGATAGTTGTGGGAAGCAGGCTGTATTTAAGGGCAAAATCAGCTCCGTAACTTTCGGTAGTGTTTTTAGTGACGCCGGTATAGGTCGCCCAGGACTGTGTTTCAAGGTGATGAGCAAAAAGCGTAAGTGTGTATGGTTTCTGGCTTAAAATTACGACATTGGCATGGTAATTGGTGTTGAAGCTGTCGCTGTTGGCGTCGTTTCCATTCGTTGATTCTGTCCTGTTTTGTATGCTCTGTTTGAATTCAGGTGAAACTTTCAGACTGAATTGCAGCAGTGCCGGATGGTACACAAACCCTTTGGTTGCCAGATCAAGGTGTTCAGTGCTTATTTGTGAACGGTCAGTCGTTTTTTGACCGGAAACGGTTCGCACATCCTGAGCAAAATCATACTTGATTTGCGCCCCTACAGACGGTGGGTCTATCTGGAAATAACGCCGTTCACTCTGCCTGCGTGATGTGCTGTTCCAGACAAAATTGCGGCGTGGCTCAGAGGTCACGGTCGCTTCTTTTTTGTCTGCTTCCAGTACGGAGGACGCCTGCCAGGCTCGCTCAAGATCTCCCTGGCCAAACATTAATTTGGCTCGCAGTGTAGCTTCCTCAGGGGTTAACGGTCGTATCAGGGCCAACTTGTTGAGTGCGTTTACCGCCTCGTTCGGCTTTTCCAGCGATTCTGCCAGCCGGGCCTGTTCCTTCAAGAGCAGCTCGCGGTTAACTGAAGGTAATCCCGCCGTTAACAGGTTATATGCCTCACTTGTCGCCCCCAGTTTTTCGCTTACATCCAGATACTCCTTTAATGTCTCCGGGGCAGCATCTCCGGCCAGCAATAACCTTTTCAGCAGGTAGTGTTGCAGGTGAGTGTCGTTCATACTGCGAGACAGCCGTAGCGCTGCCTGCCGCGCGGTGCCATCCCCCAATTCAGCCAGATATAACCAATAGGCCAGGGCGCGGTCCGGTCGACCGGCCTTTTCTGCAGAAATGGCCGCTTTCTTGCGCCAGGCAAGCGCTGACGGCCAGGCTTTGATAGCCTGATCGGCAACTTTCAGGGCTTCATCATGTTTGTTTTCCGCTGTGTGAGTTGCATAAGCCATATTTAAAAGTTCGTCCTCAAGTCCCGTTTGGGCTTTGACTGCGGTTAACTGTTCTGTTGTGCCGGCATGGCAGGTAAATGACAGCACAACCAGTGAAGCCGTTATGCTGCATATCAGCGTGCGGATCATCCGCCCTTCCTTCAACACAGTAGGTTAAAACTACAATTCACGTTTGGCAGCCTGATTTACTTCCCTATAGTCCTGAATCAACAGGTGACGATCCTTGCCCATGTGTGGGTTGTGGCAGGAAAGACAGGGCTTATTGGTGCCATTGTGCATCGGTAGTGCCGCCAGTTTGTTTGCTGGGTGGCATGGTTGGCAGAGCTGCTCCGCCGGCCTGCGCAGCACACCGCGCTGTTTGCTCTGGTGGGCGTCATGGCAGGCCAGGCAGTCACCCTTGGCGGTGGTGTTGTGCAGCCAGAGATCGTCTTTGATTGCTCGTAGGCCGGTTTTGTCCGTGTGGCATGCCGTGCAGATTTTATCCTTTGGCAGGCGCAAATTACCCGGCATACCACCGCCGCTGTAAAACAGCTTCTGGGCGGAACTGCTTTTTGCCGTACCTCCGGGTTGAAAACCAAAGCGGCCGTTTCCTTCATGGCAAACTGAGCAGTTTCCTATAGCCCAGACGGTATGGGAAAACAGTTGTGGCGCCGCCGGTACAACCGGCAACGTTTCCTGCTGTCCCGGAGGAAGAGCTTTTTGGCTGCTTTTGGGAGATCTGCCGGACTCATCTTTTGATCTTGGTGGAGGATCAAGTGCCGTCGTGTGATCCGCTTGTTTCTCTTCCAGGGGAGGAACTCCGGTAAAGAAAAAAGTAAGCGCTTGATGTCTCGTCTGTCTCGAACATCCGGAAAGGGCCAAAATAGAGAGAATTGCCAACAATAACCTTGAGTAACGTTTTACCGAAGAAAACGATAATATGGTGTGCATGCTCGTCATAACCGCGGCTATTTCCCGATCCAATCACCAAAACCGTAGACATTTAACCTGTTGTTGCCGGTTAAATTGCAGACATAAATCAAATATTTTATTTTGAAGTTTTCGTCTGCGTATTTTTGGAAGTAGGGGATGTTGACATAATCGATAGCTATGCCTGCCGGTAGATACATACTACCTGGTTCCAGACCGGCGCCGCCGAAAAACAATAGCAGCTTGCCTTCCTGATTGAAAATCTGCACATTTTCGAATGCCGCATCCACGACATACAGGTTGCCGTCGTGATCCGTTACGATACCTTTGGGACGTGCCATGCTGCCTGGCGTGTTACCGGCCATGCCTATCTGCCGGATAAATTTCCCCTCCGGGGTAAATTTCTGGATTCGGAAGTTAAAGGCATCGTTAACGATCAGGTTTCCCTTCTGGTCAACGGTAATGTGGGTGGGACGGTTGAATTCTCCGTCCTTGTCGCCAGGTTTGCCGATGACAGACATCAGTTTGCCCGTTACGCGGTCAAAGACGACGATTTGATGTTTCTGCATGTCACAGACATAAATCCGCTCGCCATATATGGTGACATCAACCGGGCGCTCCAGGTTGGTTGCATCTCCCAGCGTTGTGACAAAATTGTCATCACTGTCAAACACGACAACCTGTTTCCGTTTAAGGTCGGCAACGTACTTGCTGCCGTCATCCGCTATCCAGAAACCCGAGGGTGTCTGCAGTGCACCCTGGCCGCCAACATGTAACGGCCTCATCGTGTTTTTAAGCAGATCGATCAGCACGATGTCGCTTGATACACGGTCGGTCAGGTATATTTTCCCTTTTATCGCTTGTGCCGCATAGGGGCGCCCCAACGTTTTGTCGGTTTCCTTGCCGCCAAGGAGGAAGTCGTCCAACCCCGGCTTCTTATCAGTCAGATCCTCCTCGGAAGAGATGGCTGTCAGAAACTGCAGGCGAGGCTTCTCAGGTAGTGGCGGGTAAAATATAGATTCATGTCTTATTTGTGGAGCAGAGGTGCAGCCGGTTATCAGCATGGCGGGTGCCAGCAGGATGGTAACAATGAGAAGAAGCCGGTTCTTGAATGCCATAAAGTGAGCCCTGTAAATGAAGATTTTCCCGGGTGTTAAGATGGAAGAGGCCATACCTGATCAGGCATGGCCTCTTTTGAGGCCGTATCCTATGCCGTGCCGTCTATTTCTTATGGCACGTCAGACAAAGTGCAGAGCCGGCGTTGGTTGCATGCAACATTTTGGCAATTCCGGTCTTGTTGTGTACGTCGTGGCATGAGGAACATTCGAATTTACTGTTGTTGATCCAGCCTGCCGGTAGTGTGCCGGGATCAGTCAGCTCGCCGTCTGCGGTAGCCAGCGCAGCATCATAGGTAAAGGATATCGGATGACTCTTCTTGAGGTTGACGCCCAAGTTGCCGGCAGTAGCTATGGAGGTAACACCAGCATGACCGGTGAAGGCATCAGGGGCTATTGTGCCGTCGTGGCAGGAAAGACAAAGTTTTGACACTCCGGTCGGCTGGCTTGTTGTGCCATTAAATGTCGGGCTGGCGTACAATTCGTATGTGGCTTCTGTCATGGTATGGTTCCACAGCGGAGCGTCAGTGATGGTCGTATTGGCATTGTGCGGAGTATGGCAGGCAATGCAGATCTCTCCACCTGTGGAAGCACTCAGGTCATGCTTGGAGCCGGTTATTGTTGCTGCCTGCGTGAAAGATATCGCAGAAAAAGTCACGCCAACAAGAACAGCCACGGTAATTATGATGTTTTTATTCATTTTAATCCCCTCCCGGTTTTGTCGTACAGCTAATGCGATTATTTGTATATGGCTATGTATATATGAAATATCAATAATTACTGTTGGTTATGCATGTGTAGGAGATGACTACATGGAGCGTGCCAAATAGTAAACAACATAAAATACGGTATGTTAGCGAGAGGTAGGCTGGCTGCTACAGGAATTAATCTGCAAATTCTGCACATCGAGTGCAGATGCTGCATTTCATGGCGTGGTAAAGTTGATGTCGGGTTGGAAGGTGATTTTCTGGGGGAGGTTATCTGTCACTCTAGAGGTGAAAATTATTCTGCCTTGGCTACCATAACAATGTCCGTTCCGACTCGAATTCTCTGGTTCTGTTGCTTAGAGGGTCCTTGAAACAAAGTTTGTGTGCAATAAGCTGGAGTGGTATTTCGAAGTCATCATCACGTTCGTCCTGCAGTTCAGGGTAGTAGCGATCGTTCAGAATCCCGAAACCGAGGCCGCCCATATGGAGCCGCAATTGATGGGTTTTTCCCGTTAGCGGATGGAGGGTAAAGCGGGCCAACGTCCCTTTCACCTCGACCAGATTTATGGCTGAGCGGGCATTGGTTTCACCGGACACCGTTCGCATGCGGAACCACGGTTCACCCCGCTCTATTCTGTTTTCAACTTTCCATGAGTCTGCTTCCTGAAGTGGCGCACATGCGGAAAGCGCATGATAGGTTTTTTCGACCCGGCCATTCATGAACAGTGTGCCGTAGAGCCCTCTACTCTTCTTGTTGACGGAAAAGAGCACAATGCCGGCTGTCTCGCGGTCGATGCGGTGGAGCGGTGCTAGGTCTTCAATGCCGGTACGCCTCCGCAAGCGGTTCAACAGACATTCCTCAACGTAGCGGCCGCCAGGGGTAACCGGGAGGAAATGCGGCTTACAGGCGACCAGGATTTCGTCATCGAGGTACAGAATCTTTTCCACAAAAGGGATGAGTGGTTCAGCAGCGACTTCGCGGAAATAAAAAATGCGTCCGAGAGGGGTGTATTCGGTCTGGAGTGTTAGTGGGCCTGTCTTCTCATCGATTACTTTTCCTTCCAAAATCCGCTTTTCCCAAACATCACGAGGAATTGCCGGAAATCTTCTGCTCAAAAAGGAGAGGATG
Source organism: Desulfuromonadaceae bacterium (assembly GCA_028681335.1). Lineage (GTDB taxonomy): Bacteria > Desulfobacterota > Desulfuromonadia > Geobacterales > Pseudopelobacteraceae > JACRCG01. Next base: position 104,961 of record JAQUIT010000002.1, read on the forward strand.
GAAGGGTAAGGGCGTTCGATTTTCGGCATTGTCACAATCGAAGGGTGTTTCGATATTCCCATGTAACTCTTCCCGGATACTTAAAGTAGTTATTCTCCTTCTTTGCAGGCCAGGCCAAGCTCCTTCAGGCGATACTGCAACGTGCGTAGCGAGATGCCGAGTGCTTGCGCCGCCTGGCGCCGGTTGCCGCGGTATTCTTGTAACGCAGCGCGGATGGCCGCCTCTTCGCGTATTTTAAGAATCCCGTCACCGTTGGTGCTTATCTGCTGAGCTTCCAGCAGTATCGGTGGCAGCTCAGCAATGGTGATTTCTCTGTTTGCCAGGATAATGCCGCGCTCTATTATATTTTGCAGTTCGCGTACATTGCCGGGCCAGCTGTGCTGCTCCAGCACTTGAAGCGCCTCTTGTGTTATGCCAATTGCCCGCCGATGACCTGATGCAACAGAAAAACGGGCACAGAAATATCTCACCAGATCGACGATGGCGTCACGTCGTTCCCGGAGCGGCGGCAGGGTGATCGGAAAGACGTTAAGACGGTAATAAAGATCCTCACGGAAGCGCTTTTCAGCGACCTCTCTTGCCAGGTCGCGGTTAGTGGCCGCGATTACCCGTACATCGGCCTTGATTTGCATCGTCCCGCCGAGCCGTTCAAAAACACGCTCTTGCAGAACACGCAATAACTTTGCCTGTAGCAGAGCAGGCATTTCGCCAATTTCATCCAGAAAAATAGTTCCACCCTGTGCCAGTTCAAACTTTCCGAGCCTGGTCAGGATTGCTCCGGTAAAAGCGCCTCTCTCGTGGCCAAACAGTTCGCTTTCAAGCAGGTTTTCCGGTATGGCAGCACAGTTAATGGGTATAAACGGGGCGTTGCAGCGTGGACTGGCAAGATGTATCATCCGGGCAATCAGTTCCTTGCCTGTGCCGCTCTCCCCTGAGAGCATCACCGTCGAAGGCGTTCGAGACACATCCTGCACCAGTTTTTTGATGATATCCATGGATCTGCCGGCAAAAATAAGCTCCTCCGGCGGAAGTCCAGCTTGTTCAATATCCTTAAGGGAAATGGAGAGTCGCTGCAGTTCAACATGCTCAAGAGCCCTTTGAACCGTTGCCAGCAGCGCCGCCGGATCTTTGAGCGGTTTTGAGAGAAAATCAAAGGCCCCGCTTTTTATGGCGCTGGCGGCCTCTTCAACCCTGCCAAAAGCGGTTATGAATATAAAAAGTGGTGGGTTGGGTTCCATCCGGGCAATTTGAAACAGTTCAAGTCCTGATCTTACCGGCATTTTCAGGTCAGAGATTACCAGGTCAAAATGCTCCCGCTGGATGCGGCGAAGTGCCTCTCCGCCGTCAGCGGCAGTCACCACGGTATGCCCGGCCTTATCCAGAATTGTGCTTAAGAGCTCACTAAAGACTTCATCATCTTCTGCAATCAGTATGGTTCCCGGCATGTTGTCATTTCTCCATTGGCAAAGTTATGGTAAATGTTGTGCCAACTCCAACCGTGCTCATTACCGTCAGGTTGCCACCATGCGCATGTGCCACTTTGCTGCAAAGTGCCAGTCCAAGCCCGGTCCCCTTAGCTTTGTCTGTCCAGAATGGCTTGAAAATATGTGGGATGTTTTCCGGCGGAATGCCGATGCCGGAGTCTCCTATTGTGATGATTGCCTGATAATGGGATCGTTTTGATTCGACCCGTAATACGCCACCGTTTGGCATTGACTGGAGCCCGTTTTTCAACAGATTAAGCAATAACTGGATGATGCGGTCATAGTCAATCTCTGCATATATGGCTGATTTCGGGGTGTAGACGACTTCTACGCCTGCAGTATCGGCCTCCATGCGTATCATTGCCACGCAGTCCTGGATCAGCGGTGTAAGGTCGGTCAGTTGCCGTTCCACTTTGTCCTCGCGTGCATAGGCCAGCAAGTCGTCCACCAAAGCCTCCATTCTCAGAGACTGATGCACAACTTTTTTTGCATAGAGACGTGCTTCATCCATATCGCCGGATGCAGCAATAAGCTGAACAAATCCCTTGATACCGGCTAATGGGTTTCGTATTTCGTGGGCTATTACGGCACCAAGTTCACCAAGCTGTGCGAGCTCCTCCTGCCGTTGCATCTTCAGTTGTCGCTGCTTGTCGCGACACAGGAGATACATTATCCCGACGGTAACCAGCCAGAGAGCAAACGTAAGAAGAGACGTTACCATGATTGCCGTGTGCGTGCGGCGGATAACCAGATCTGATTGGTAGGTGTGCAACGCCAGGGTTAACAGGCAGTTGCCTCCGGTAGGATGTATCCTGGTCTGGAGCTCGTAAATTTCTTCACCGGTGCCGAGCTTTTTGCGCTCTTCGTGAATGCCGCTTTTGCTGTTGATGTCTGGTTTGGGGCCAGTCCACATGGTGCCGACGAGTGCAGGGTTGGTGTGGAAAAGGATAATCCCGTTGCGGTCAACCACGAAAAAATAGGCAAGACCTTCCGTGCTGTACTGCGAAAGTATCTCCGGATCGGGTTCTACGGTGGTAAGTGCTTCGATTGCTGTTGCAATTGAGAGCGCCTGGCCGCGCAAACTATCCGCAGCCATCTGCGGTGCAATTCTAAAAGCACTCCAGGAAAACCACCCGACCAGAATGGTGAAGCAAACCGGAATAATTATGAAAAACTTCTCTGATCTTCTCATTATAAGATATGTGGGGCAGTATATGTACGACTGCCGTTATAGGTGGTGAAAAGAAAGGGAGCTGATGCAGGAAGGCTTCTGCCGGATGATTTTATGCGTGCATGAGTGACGTTGTTTCCGGGACGGAGTGCCAACGCCGCGTTACGTAGGTACACAAATCTGACACATGTCATAGCGCTTGATACTCCCTTAACTGTTTGGGCTGTGCAGAACATTCCTCGATACCGTTCGGCAGCACGTGACTCTCACCACTATCAGAATGCCATGTTTCCTGCAATGATCGAATAGAGTCCAAAGGCGACCAGCGTGCCTCCGGATGCATAGCGGAGGATGGTTTCATGTTTAAGCATCCCCTTGATTCTGTTTTGCAGCAGCTGTGATGAATAGCCGACAATCAGCATCGGTAGTGCCAGGCCGAGGGAATAGAACCCGAGCAGAATGATGCCGGTCGTCAGTTGGCCGCTTGTTGCAACCATGGTAAGGGTGGTTGAAAGGAACGGGCCGACACAGGGAACCCAGATGAGGCCGAGTGCCATGCCGAGGATCAACCCGCCAACACGCCCCTCGCCTGTGACCCGGATGTTGGATAAGCGGTAGAACCGCTTGAAGATGCTCAGGTCAAGCATCACCATCAAGCCCAGGATGATAATTATCAGTGCCCCGGCGATCTCGATAGAGCGGGTTTTGCCGATCAGTAGCGCCCCAAAGAGCGACGAGATCGCCCCCATCGTCATGAATGACAGCGACAGGCCGCTTACAACGAGCAGCGGGCGGAGGCGATCATTACGCTCAGACCCGGCCATGATGACCGGTATTACCGGCAGAACACAGGGGGACAGAACACTCGCAACCCCGGCTCCAACCGCCATCAGGATGTTGATAATGCTGAATTCCATTATTTCAGGCCATCCAGGGCACTGGCAATAGATTCAATGCTCTGAATACCCGGAGGAAAAACTTTGCTGATTTTTCCGGCTTTATCTACCAGCACAAGCATTGGCAGGCTTCTGACGCCGTAATCATAAAAGCCTCTCTGGTCATTACGCTCTAACGTGCTGACACTGGCGATGTTAAAAGTCCCTTTACGTTTCTCTGCCAGCAGGTCAAGCATCGCCTTTTGCATCCTGCACGGTCCACCGTTAGGGTTTTCAAAAAATATCAGGGTCGGTTTGCCGTTGGTAGCGATGGTCTGCTTCAGGGTCGGCGTGCTCAACGGCGCTGACGGACCGGCCGCAAGGGCAAGGGTGGCTGTAGCCATGAGAACTGCGGTAATAATCGCTGTTAAACGTCGTTTCATCTCTGATGCTCCTTGAAAAAGTCAGCCTGTTGTGTGCCTCGGTACATACGCTCAGAGAGACTGAGCCGTTGCCAAAAGAACCGGGAAACTCTGGTCGCCCTTGACAACCTTCGTGGCAGTGGTCACGGATATCGAGGAAAACCCGGCCTCTGCTAACATCGTAGAGAGCTCATTGGCGCTGAAACCTTGATGGAACACTCCGGTCGGGTCTTCGTGGAAGCGTCCCCCTTCCGACTCCAGGTCGGCAAGGGCGATCCAGCCGCCCGGGTGCAGGAGCGTTTTGAGCGAACGGAGCAGCGGTACGATCTCTGGAATGTGATGCAGTGTCATGGCGCTGGTGATGAGGTGGTACCTTCCTGATGGCAGGTTACCACTTTCCAGGTTGCACAGTTCAGCACGTACGTTTGAAAAACCGCCATCCAGTATCTTTGCCCCAAGACGGTCGATCATTCCCGAGGAACTGTCTGTCCCGGTCATGCTCCGGAGGTTTGGTGCCAGTTGCAGCGTGACAAGGCCAGTTCCGCAGCCGAAATCCAGGGCATCCCACTCTGTTGAGGGGGGAATGGCAGCTATTATTGCCTCTGTAATTTCACCTGCAAGTTTGACCCGTCGCGGTTCTTCATCCCACTTTGACGCCACAGCGTTAAAATCTCTCTTTTGTGTCATGTCCGCTCCTTTGGTTGTCACTGTTTACTCCGCTGTTCCCGGCCGCTACCCCAGAGGGCATCATCCATGAACTGGCGTCGTATGCGCTCCTCAGGGTTCTGGCTGTAGAACTCATCTTCCGAAAATGAAAAGCGATACGATTCCAGGTAGTCGCTTAAAACGCGGAACGCGGCATTGATCAGTTTGATCTTCTCGCCTTCGGCATCATTCCCGGTATCCGGATGATATCTTTTTACCAGCTCGCGATGCCGACTCTTGATCTGTTTCATGGTTACGCGATCAGAGAGTCCGAGTATCTCGAGAGATTTCTGTAGGTCAGTGAACATCATGTCCCTGAATCCTTTGCCGCCTGCCTGTTAGTGTCCGACACTCTTTCTCCGGGATAGTAAATACAATTCAGTAATATGCATGTCAATATAAACATAGAGAAACCTCCGGGGATGTAAGCTCCCGGAGGTTTGATCAGATAGTAAATAGGGCAGTGGGATGAATCTATTTTCCGCGCCGTGAGCTGTTGAATACCGGCTTGGGGGCACCACCTGCTGCGCCCGGTCGTGGCTGCTGAGGACGCCCGGCGGGCTTGTTGCCGGGATGATCGCTTTTGAACGGATTGATTGACCCGACCGAACTTTTCTTGGCCTGCCCCTGGGCCGGTTTGCGTGTCGGCCGCGGCTCACGCGGCGGGCGGGCAAACTCGGCATCTTTTTTTGGTGCCGGGACGGTGTAGTCAAAGCCCTCTACCATGCGCCGCTCCAGCGGAGCACCCAGCTTTTTCTCGATTGTGCGCACCATGACCGTATCATCACTGCAGACCATGGTAAAGGCATCGCCGCTTTTGGCAGCACGCCCGGTACGCCCGATACGGTGGACGTAGGCTTCCGGTGTGTCCGGAATGTCATAGTTGACGACATGCGATATCTGTGAAACATCGATGCCGCGTGCGGCAATATCTGTTGCCACAAGGATCTGATAGGTGCCATCGCGAAATCCGTCCAGTGCCGCTTGACGGCGGTTCTGGGACAGGTTGCCCTGTAGTGATGCGGCTTTGTAGCCGGCCTTTTCCAGCTGCTCGCCCAGGCGCTTGGCCCGGTGCTTGGTGCGGGTGAAGATCAGTACCGAATCGGTATCAGTGTGCTTCAGCAGTTCCATCAGCAGTGCTGTTTTCAGGTGCTGTTCCACCGGATAGAGAGCGTGGGAAACGGTGACCGGAGGGGCGGTATTGCCTACCTGAACCGTGACCGGATTGCTCAGGATGTCATGAGCAAGTTTGTTGATGCTGGGCGGCATGGTGGCCGAAAAGAGCAGCGTCTGCCGTTTTGCCGGGATGTGGCCGAGAATACGGCGGATGTCGGGGAGAAATCCCATATCGAACATCTGGTCCGCTTCATCAAGTACCAGTACTTCAAGGCCTGAGAGGTCGATGGTGCCCTGACCAATGTGATCCAGCAGGCGTCCGGGACAGGCGACGACAATCTCGACGCCGTTTCTGAGTGCCTGAATCTGCGGGTTGACGTTGACGCCGCCGTAAACGGTGACGCTCTTTAATTTGGTCTGTTTCCCCAGCGTGACGAACGATTCGTGGATCTGCTCGGCCAGTTCTCGGGTCGGGGCTACCACCAGGGCGCGAACACGGCCGCGCGGCCCTTCCATCAGGCGATTCAGCACAGGCAGCGCAAAGGCTGCTGTCTTGCCGGTTCCGGTCTGGGCCAGCCCCATGACGTCGCGTCCCTGCATGACGGTCGGTATGGCCTGTTGCTGGATAGGGGTCGGGGTGACATAGCCGGCCTCCTTGATGCTTGCTGCAATGATCGGGTGTAGATTAAACTCTTGGAACTCCATAATACTCCTTCTTTCTGGATCCTCATGAAAAGCTACTGCGGGGCTGATCTGCTCTGTTACCGCTTGCTCAAAAGCTCGACGTACTGGTTGTACGCCTCACTTCTTCGCTCGCTTGCGCCTTGCATATCAACCTCCTCATAACGCTTTGCACGAGGATCTGTTGTAACGAAAAAAGCCCCGGAAATTTCCGGGGCTTGCAATGATGTGCTATCCGGTACAACAATTTTAATAGCTTACCATACCAGTTTTGTCAGAGAGGTGTCAAGCCGCCATCTTAAAACAGGGCTGCGCAGTGACTCCTATTTTTCCAGCGGTAGCCCGGCACGCCGCCAGGCGGACATATGCCCGTCAAGGAGTGTTGTGTTGCGGTAGCCGTAGGCGTTCAAAAGTCCCTGGGCCATCTGGGCCCGCGGACCATGTTCGCAGAGTACCACCAGTTCACTGCTCTTGTCTTCCGGCAGGTGGGCCATTTTTAACAGTATTTTCCAGGTCGGAGCGTGGGTTGCCCCCGGAATATGGCCGCTGTTAAACTCAAAGCCGCTACGGACATCGACGATAACCGGTGTTTTTTTTGATTTAATACGCTGAACGAGTTCTTTGGCCTGCACAGTGTAACTCCTTTGAAAGAAATGAGATCGGCATACCCGCTCATTATCTGGTGGTAATATCGCGAACGACCTTATAGCCGAGCAGCACAAACGGCCACGCGTGCCATGCAAGGTCAAAGATGTCGATAGGGCGTTTCAGGGTCCCTGCCATCAGCATCCTGATCTTTTCGACGATGTGCGGCTGCGGATAAAATGGCGCAAACCCGAGCAGCAGTACCATCGGTATTAAAAATTTGTATTCCAGCAACTCTTTCATGTCATCTCCGTATGGATTAGCTGCTCTGCACTGACGTTGCCCTTAGCTATAATGGCAGAAGGGGCAACGTCTTGCCCGTGGGCTACGCCGGTGTCAAATACTGTTCAAACTGCTTCTTGTCGACGGCGCAACGATATGCCTCTTCCGGGTTTACTTTTTGCGTTTTCAGTAGATCGAGCAGATGCTGGTCCATCAACTGCATGCCGTCCTTTTTGGCGGTCTGCATGATGGAGGGAATCTGGAAGGTTTTTCCTTCGCGGATCAGGTTGGCTATGGCCGGGGTGCCGAGCATGATCTCCAGCGCGGCAACGCGCCCTTTACCGTCGGCTGTTTTGAGCAGCTGTTGGCAGATGACCCCTTTTAAAGATTCAGACAGCATGGCGCGGACCTGTTCCTGCTGGTCGGTCGGAAAAACGTCGATAATACGGTCGACGGTTTTGGCGGCGGTACTGGTGTGCAGGGTGCCAAAGACCAAGTGCCCGGTCTCGGCCGCGCTCATGGCGAGCTGAATGGTGATCAGGTCGCGCATTTCGCCAACCAGTATGACGTCCGGATCTTCACGCAGGGCCGCCCGCAGGGCAGAGGCGAAACTTTCAGTGTGTTCGCCGATCTGGCGCTGGTTCATCAGTGACATCTTGTTCTCATGAATGAACTCCAGCGGATCCTCAAAGGTCAGGATATGCTCCTTACGGCTGGAGTTGATCAGGTCGATCATGCCGGCGAGTGTTGTTGATTTCCCTGACCCGGTGGGGCCGGTTACCAACACCATCCCCTTCTTGAAGTTGGTCATGCGCCGGACCCCTTCCGGCAGCCCCAGCTCATCTGCCGAAAGTATTTTTGTCGGAATGATGCGGAACACGGCGGCGATACCGCGATACTGCATCAGGATATTGCCGCGAAACCGGGCAAGCCCCGGGACTTCATAGGCAAAGTCCAGATCCTTGGTCTCCTCGAAGTGTGCCTTCTGTTTGTCGCTCAAAATCTCGAACAGGATCGCTTTCAGCTCGTCATGTCCCAGCGCCTTGAAATTGAGGCGCACCATCTCGCCGTGCTGGCGGAATATGGGCGGATTGCCGGTCGACAGGTGCAGGTCGGATGCTCCCTGCTCCTTCATCATGTTAAAGAGTGCATCAATGCGTGCCATGAAATTTCTCCTCTCTCAACCGTTACAGGACGACTGCTGAAATATATTCTTCAGGTGAAACGTCCCCTGCCATGAGCAGCTTAAGCCCCTCGTGCGATAAACCCTGGTAGCCGACCGTGCCGAGGTGGTTTTCCAGCGATGTCACGTCGCTTGACTGTTCGAATACCCGTAGAAAATCGTCGTTAAAGGTCAGGATATCCACCAGGAATTTTCTTGCGCTGAAACCGCTGTGCCCACAGGCATGGCAGCCGGTTGTGCGGAAAAACTCCGCCGGACGCTCCGTCAGATTCATGGCTGCCAGCTCCTCAGCAGGAGGGGTGTAGGCCGTACGGCATTCCGGGCAGAGCAGCTGGATTCCTTTGAACGAGATCAGGCCGTTGACGAAAATCGGGAGGAAGTAGCTCTGCTGTTGATACAGCAACAGCTGGCGCAGAACATTGCGGGTCCCGCGGATTTCCAGTCCGGCCAGAACAAGCTTGCCGCGCATGGCGGCCCGGCAGGCGGCTGTGAAAGGAAGCCCCTCGGTAGCATCTTCAATGACCAGGATATCGGGAGCATGGTCAAGAACACTCATGATTGCGGCGGCCCGCTCTCTCTCATCTCGCGGAAGAATCACCCGGGGGAAACATGTAGATGTTTCCCCCGGCCCGTTACCAAGGATGATCACGTTTTTTCCTGCGGTGTCAATCTCCTCCAGCATAAGATCGATAAAACGGTCCCGTTCCACCGTGTTGCGCGAGGCGAAGAAGGTGATACCCTGCTGCCGGCGCGACAGGCGGATAAACTCGGCTTCCTGTTCGGCTGGAAGATGCAGGGCGGCCAGCTGTTTCGGAACGCCCGCTGACAGATGCGGCCGGATGGTGATGTATTCTCCGCCGAAGCCGGCCATTGAAGCTACCTCGAAGGTGACTGGGTGAGAGCGATAGCTGAATGTCAGCAGCCCGCCGGAGTCTGGTCTGGTGCCGGCGGCGTTGCTGCAGCCTTTGCGGATTCTGCGGGTTATGTCAGGGTAATACGTGCCGTCCAGCGAACCGACCGGGTGTGACACGCCGCTCCGCCTGCCGCTGACGACCACTATTTCTCCCATAGGCTGCAAAGAGAGGGAGGAGAGCCGGTTCTGCAGCATGAAAATCAGCAGGTAGTCAAGCAGTTTGCCGCCGCTGAGGTCGCTGTTGATCGCCTCCAGGGCTTTATCGGAAAAGGAGTTGGAAGCAAAGCCCAGTTGTTGTTGCTCGCTGCACCCGTAGCAGGCGTCGATCATTTCACGGATCTCACGGATCAAGGCCACCGATACGTTGACCTCGCAGCCGGAAATCTGCTCGACGGCGGCGATTGCGGCCTTGTTGAGCGGGTCGGAAATGGCGATGTTCAGTTCTCCGCCGGCTTTAATGAGCGGAATAAGGTTGAACTTTCTCGCGGTTGCTGCCGGGACGAGCCGTATCGCCTCCGGATCGATCATGTCGGCTTTGAGGCGGATGTAGGGGAGGTCAAGCTGATTGGAAAGTGCCCAGTCAATGTCCTCCTGAGTGACGATTCCGAGCGTTATCAGCGCTTCGCCGAAACGCACTCCACTCCGTGCCTGCTCCTCCAGGGCCGCTGTAATGTCCCCTTCGTTGATGATATTGCAGGCGGAAAGAATAGCGCCCATGGAACCCTTTTTCTGTTCTGACATGGCAGGCCTCCGTAGTTGAATACGACAATGTGGTGAAGCTATTCGCTGCGGTCACTCAGGTTCTCAAAACGGGTATGTTCGCCGAAGAAGGCCATGTTGACCGTGCCGATTGCACCGTTTCGCTGCTTGCCGATAATCAGTTCGGCGTTGCGTTCATGTCCCTGAGTACAGGAACCGTCGCGCTTGCGGCATGCCTCGCAGTAGACCGCCTCGCGGTAGACGAACATAATGACGTCGGCGTCCTGCTCGATGGCGCCGGATTCACGCAGGTCGCTCATCATCGGGCGCTTGTCGGCCCGTTTTTCCAGTTCGCGGTTAAGCTGGGAAAGAGCCACTACAGGGACTCCCAATTCCTTGGAGAGGGCTTTCAAGGCCTGTGAAATCTCGGAGATTTCCTGTTGGCGTGACTCGATTTTTGTCCCTGCCTTCATCAGCTGCAGGTAGTCGATAATGATCAGTCCGATGTCATGCTCGCTCTTCAGGCGGCGCGCTTTTGAACGTAACTCCAGTACACTGATGGCCGGGGTGTCGTCGATAAAGATTTTTGCATCGTGGAGAATCCCTGCCGCCCTTGTCAGGCGGGGCCAGTCACTGTCAAGGAAGTGCCCGGTGCGCATACGACTCAAATCAACACGTGCGATGGAGGCAAGAAAGCGCATAACCAGATCTTCCTTGCCCATCTCCAGAGAAAAAACGACACAAGGGGTCTTCTTTTTGCTTTCGGCGCTGGCGTACTGAGCGATGTTAAGCGCCAGGGTGGTTTTACCCATCGACGGCCTGGCGGCGATGATGATCAGGTTGCCCGGCTGAAAACCGGCGGTCATCTGGTCAAGGTCGGTATAGCCGGTCGGTACGCCGGTGATGTGCTCTTTGCGGTCATTAAGCGACTTGAGTATCTTGAACGCCTCTTTGATCAGCGGCTGGATTGGCACATACTGCGGCCTCAGCTTGTTTTCGCCGATCTCGTAGAGGTCTTTCTGGGCCTTGTCCAACAGTTCATTGACGTCGGTCTGGTCTTCGTAGCTACGGGTGACGATGCCGGTGGCGATTGAAATGAGCTTGCGGTTGACCGACTTTTCTTTGACTATCTTGCAGTAATAGGCAACGTTAGCCGCGGTCGGGACGTAATCGACCAGCATGAGCAGGTAGGCGGCACCGCCGATCTCATCCAGTTCGCCATTCTTTTTCAGGATTTCGGTGAGGGTTACGAGGTCGCACGGTTCACGGCGGTCCGACAGTTGCATCATGGCCAGAAAAATCTTGCGATGCGCCTCGCGGTAGAAATCTTCCGCAACAATGCTTTCCAGCACCCTGTTGATAGCGTCGTTGTCTATCAGGATACCGCCCAGAATGGACATCTCGGCATCCAGGTTCTGGGGGGGGAGTTTTGGATCAGTCATGCACTCTTTCCTTGGTGTTCAGTTTGTTGTTCGTTTATGCCGCGCTGATCTTTTCGCGGCGGAGGAGATCTCCTGCTTCGACCGCAAACGGCACGGTTAAAAGTATTCGCTGATTCGGGTTGGCGGACTCTGCCGGGACCGGTGCCCCGCGCTCGGGTATGGTTGAAAAATGTTGCAGTGTCAGGGCGTCGCTCCGCATCCCCGGGCCGATGAATTCGATCAGGTCACCGCTCTTTACCCTGTTGCGGACACTGATGAGAAGAGTCCCGTCACTCCGGACCTCATCAACAACGCCGACAAAATCGTGGCTGCGGATGTAGGCAGAATCGTATTCCTGGCCGACGTTGCGTGGTTGCCCGAAGAGGAAGCCGGTTGTATAGCCGCGATGACTCAGTTTGGCCAGTTCGTCAAGCCATTCGGGGCGGCAGTGCCAGCTGTCGGGGGCTGCCAGATACTCGTCAAGGGCTTGGCGATAAACCCGCAGCACCGAAGCAACATAGTTTATCCCCTTCATACGCCCTTCGATCTTGAGAGCGTGCACTCCGCTCGTGACAAGAGCCGGAATATGCTCCAGCAGGCAGAGGTCGCGGGAGTTGAAGATGAAGGTGCCGTTTTCGTCCTCGACCACCGGAAAATATTCGCCCGGCCGTGATTCTTCCACCAGATGATAGCTCCAGCGGCAGGGGTGGGTGCATTCACCCTGGTTGGCGTCGCGCCCGGTCAGCATGCTGGAAATAAGGCAGCGGCCGGAATAGGATATACACAGCGCACCATGGACAAACGCCTCGAATTCCATTTCGGGGACTTTTATAACCGTTTCGCTGATGTTGTCGAGGCTCATTTCACGGGCCATGTTGATCCGGGTAACACCCTGCTGCTGCCAGAAGCGGGCGGAGCGCCAGTTGATCGTGTTGGCCTGGGTCGAGAGATGAAGCTCGCGCTCAGGCGAAATCTGCCGCACCGCATCAATGACTCCCGGGTCGGCGACAATATAAGCATCGAAGGGGAGCGGAGCAATCTGTCCCAGATACTCCTCCAATTCAGGAAGCGACTCATTACGTGGATAGCTGTTAATGGTAAGATAGGCTTTTACGCCTTTTGCATGGCAGAAATCCAGTGCTGCCATCATCTCGTCTATCGAAAAGTTGTCAGCCTTATTGCGCAGTCCAAAGGCCTGGCCGCCAAGGTATACGGCATCGGCGCCGTAATGTACCGCGATTTTGAGTTTTTCCATGTTACCGGCCGGGGCCAGTAATTCGGGTCTGTGCATGGGGAGTTCCAGTAAAAAGTGTTGGACGTTTCGCATCATACGCGGGGTTTTGATGCTAGCATAATCCGCCTGCCAATAAAACTGAAAAGGCACCTTTCACTTGACAAAGATAACTATATCGCTTTAATTATAAAAAAGTGCGTTAAATGGGGGTATTATGTCGTCAATGAGTCGATCTCTACCGTATCTGTTTATATCCCTTGCCCTTTCGGGATGTGCCGCCAATGACCTCATGGTGAAGCGTCAGGCCGAGGCCGAAGCAAAAATAGAGTTTTTAATCCAGTCTTCAAAAAAAGCCGAGCAGAGTCACAATGAACTTGCCGCCCTGCTGCAGGTCCAGGATGAACGCCTCAAGTCGGCAGCAGGTGAAATAAAAGTTCTGAAAGATGAACAGCTGGGACTGCAGGTCTCTGATGACGAGCTTAAGGCCACGGTTGCAAGCCTTGTCCGGCAGGCGCAAACGCCTAAGGTAGAAATTGTCAATCAGCCGTCGCCGGTCAAGGAGGGCAAGGAATCCGGCCCTCCGGCGGAATATCTCAAGGCATTCGGCCTGTACAGCGCTAATAATTTTTCGGCGGCAATCGAATCGTTTGAGTCCTTTCTCAACACCAATCCTCAGAGTGATTACGCTGCCAATGCCGTATACTGGATTGGTGAGTGTCATTATACCCTTTCGGATCTCCCCAAGGCAAAAGCGGCTTTTTCGAAGGTGGCGGAGCTTTACCCGAAAAGTACCAAGGTCCCGGATGCTCTCCTCAAGCTCGGCTATACCCTGTCGGCTATGAAAGAAAAAGAGAAGGCCGTGGAAGTTTTTGAAAAAATCATCACTTCCTATCCAAGCAGTCATGCCGCAATAAAGGCCCGTGAACGTCTGAATGCACGTTGAATGCGGCTGCGCAGTTTTGAGTGACAGACAGAGATACGTACGTTCACGAAAATTACTGCAAAAGAAACGCAGAGCTTATTTCCAGCTTGTAAAATCAAAGGCGAATGAGGTGCTCTACATGAAAATCAGATTATTGCTGCTGCTCGCTCTTCTCGTCACGCCATCAATGGTGCTTGCTGCCGAACCTGACGAGCCGGCCATCTATGTCATCAAGCAGGGTGATACGCTCTGGGGACTTTCTGACCGTTTCATTAAAGATCCGTGGTATTGGCCGAATATGTGGTCCAAAAACGGCCAGGTAACCAATCCCCATTTTATTTATCCAGGCCAGAAGCTGCGCATTTTCCCCGATCATCTGGAGTTTGTTCCCAAAGAGCAGGTAGTGGTTGTGCCACAACAAGCGCCTTCTGCTGCAGCTGCTGCCGAAGTGCTTCAGGAGGTTGCCGCCGAGAAAACCTACACACTTTACGGTACGGAAGGCTTTCTGGTAGAGAAGGGTTTCAAGCCCTACGGCCTGGTGGTTGGAACACAGCATGACCGAACGGTAATGGGCGTTGACGATATTGTTTATACCGATATCGGTGCTGATCGGAACGCTGTTAGTGGTGATAAGTTTTCCGTCTTTCTCAAAGATGCAATGGTAAAACACCCACTGGACAATGAGGAGATGGGAAGCAAATTGATTCCGCTCGGTACTCTCCAGCTGACTGATGTTGAGCGCAAGTCGTCCCGTGCCATTATCACGAAGTCATTCAGAGAAATCGGACCGGGAGCCTATCTGCTTCCGTATAAGGAACAGCGTCGTCGGGAAATTAAGCTGAAAAGCTGCAGCAGCGACCTGAAGGGGTACATAATTGACAGCTACAGCGGTGGTCGTGTCATTGCCGCCGGAGACGTGGTCTATGTTGATCTGGGTACCAGTCAGGGAGCCGAGGCCGGCAACATGCTCTATATCGTCCGGGATGTGACGATTGACCAGAAGTATGTGGAAGGGCGGATTGATAAGCTGCCACAGGAACTGCTGGGGGCGGTGGTAATCCTAGAGCCGGGTAAAAAGACCTCTGTTGCCCTGGTTGTCAAGAGCATCGACACGATCTACAAGGGTGACCGGCTCGTCAGCCAAACAAAATAACAGCGGATATTCTTTTCAAGACCGGCTTAAGGCCGGTCTTTTTTTGTCATGCTCAGGTATGTAAATGGAAAACTTCTACTGGATAGGTCTTAAAGCGGTTCCCGGCGTCGGCAATGTTGCCTTCCGCCGGCTTCTGGAATGTTTTGACACGCCAGAAGCCGTCTTGAGGGCGTCACCGGCGTCACTGGCCGGTGTCAGGGGGGTCACCCCTGCAGTCATAGCCGGAATCAATGACGGTGCATGGCGCCGCTTCGCGGAGGAAGAGTGCCGCAGGCTCGAGACGAGTGCCGCACGTCTGGTGAAGTATATTTCGAGTGACTACCCCAAGTCCCTTTTCGAGATTCCCGATCCTCCACCGTTTTTGTACGTAAAAGGGGAACTGCGTTCCAGTGAGCTTTCAGTTGCGATCGTCGGCTCTCGCAGGGCAACGTCCTACGGGTTGATGACAACCGGAACGTTGGCCGGGGCTCTCGCCAGCTACGGGGTCTGTGTCGTGTCCGGGATGGCGCGTGGCGTCGATACCGCAGCCCACAGGGGTGCGCTGCAGGCGGGAGGCAGAAGCGTGGGGGTGCTCGGGTGCGGTGTTGACAAAGTCTATCCACCCGAGAACCGTCAGCTCTTCGAGGAAATGGCAGGTAAGGGGTGTCTTGTCTCCGAATTCCCGCTCGGAACCCTGCCGCTGGCCGAAAACTTTCCGCGCCGCAACCGGATCATCAGCGGGCTGTCAAGTGGAGTACTGGTCGTTGAGGCCGCTGAGAAGAGCGGTTCGCTCATAACCGCCCAGTATGCGCTGGAGCACGGTCGTGATGTTTATGCCGTTCCGGGGAACATCTCTTTTGCTACCAGCCGCGGCTGCAATCGTTTGATCAAGCAGGGAGCCAAGCTGGTGGACTGTGTTGAGGATATTCTTGAGGAACTCCCGACCGGCGCCCTTTCCTGTGCTGATGCCCCCCTGTTCCAGCCGGTACCGCGCAGTTTTGCCCTGACACCGAAAGAGGCGGCTATTTACGAGCTGCTCATCCGCTCACCGCTGCACATCGACGACATCATCTCCCAAACTGAATTGACAGCCGGAGAGGTTTCCTCTATGTTACTGCACCTTGAACTCAAGGGAGCTGTTACGCCGCTTCCCGGCACGCATTACGCCGTGGCATGAGGCTGAGTTGCATGTGTTAGGTTTGTTTGACTCATATGTTAGTACTAACCAGCTCATTTTAAATATTATTTTGAAATCTACCTGTAAGGATACCTATAGACACCATGTCGAAAAACCTTGTCATTGTTGAATCCCCTGCCAAAGGGAAAACCATAGAAAAATTTCTCGGCCCGGACTTTAAGGTTCTGGCTTCATTTGGCCATGTACGAGCCCTTCCGAGTAAGCAGGGATCAGTTGATATCGAGAAGGGGTTTGAACCCAAGTACCATGTGCTGCCGGAAAGTAAAAAACATCTGGATGCAATAAAGGATGCGCTCAAGGGGGCGGATCGACTGCTGCTGGCAACTGACCCCGACCGCGAAGGGGAAGCAATCTCCTGGCATCTGCTGGCGGCTCTCGGGCTTGATAAAAAGAACCCCGGCGTCAAAATCCAGCGTGTCGAGTTTCACGAGATTACTAAAGAGGCTATCCTGCACGCCGTTCAGAATCCCCGTGACATCGCCCTTGATCTGGTGAACGCCCAGCAAGCCCGTTCGATTCTGGACTATCTGGTCGGCTTCAATCTCTCGCCGTTTCTCTGGAAAAAGATCCGCTACGGACTTTCCGCCGGGCGTGTCCAGTCGGTGGCTCTGCGGCTTGTCTGTGAGCGTGAGAAGGAGATACTTGCCTTTAATGAACAGGAATACTGGACTGTCGCCGCCCGTCTGGGTGTTGCTGCGGGTCAGGAGTTCAAGGCCGGTCTGGTCGACGTCGGTGGTAAAAAACTGGGCAAGTTCGATATCCCGGGCGAGGAGGTTGCCACCGCGCTGAAAGCGGCCCTGCAGTCCGGTAAATATCAGGTCGCCAAAGTTACTAAAACCGAGAAAAAACGTAACCCGTCACCGCCATTCACGACTTCGACCCTCCAGCAGGAGGCCTCACGCAAGCTTGGCTTCTCGGCCAAGAAGACCATGTCTACGGCGCAGAAGCTCTATGAAGGGATCGATATCGGCGCTGAAGGGACTGTCGGTCTGATCACCTACATGCGTACCGACAGTGTCAACCTGTCAACGCTTGCGCAGGCGGATGCGTACGACGTTATCTCCACGATGTACGGCAAGGAATATGCGCTGGCAAAGCCGCGGATATTCAAGACCAAGTCCAAGAATGCCCAGGAAGCCCATGAGGCGGTCAGGCCGACGTATATCGCCAAGACCCCTATCGAGATGAAGAAGTTTCTGACGCCTGACCTCTATAAGTTGTATGAGCTGATCTGGAAGCGGACTGTCGCCTGCCAAATGGCTGAAGCACTTCTGGACCAGACATCGGTCGATATCAGCGCAGAGCTGTCGGTGCCGCCGGCTAGCGGCCCTTTTGCCGGATCAGGTCGGGCCGGTCTGCGTGCTGCCGGTACGGTTATCCGTTTTCCCGGTTTTATGAAGCTGTACATCGAAGGGCTTGACGATCAGGACGAGGAAAAGGAAGGACTCCTTCCTGCCATGAATGAAGGTGCTCCCCTCAAACTCCATGAAGTTCTTCCCGAGCAGCACTTCACCCAGCCGCCACCCCGTTATACCGAGGCGACGCTGGTCAAGACGCTGGAAGAGTACGGTATCGGCCGCCCATCAACCTTCGCCTCGATCATGAATACGCTGGTGGAGAGAAAGTATACCCGTCTCGACAAGAAGCGCTTTTTCCCCGAAGATGTCGGCATGGTTGTGAGTGACCTGTTAACGGCCCACTTCCAGAAGTACGTTGATTATAACTTTACTGCCGGGCTGGAAGAGGAACTGGATCAGGTTTCACGCGGCGAAAAAGAGTGGAAACCGCTGCTGAAGGAGTTCTGGGAACCGTTTATTGCCCTGCTGAAACAGAAGGAGGGGGAGGTCAACAAAGCTGACCTGACGACTGAGGCGACTGATGAACTCTGCCCTGAATGCGGCAAACCACTGGTTGTAAAGCTCGGCAAACGCGGCAAATTTATCGCCTGTTCCGGTTTTCAGGAGGGGTGTAAATATACCCGCAATGTTGATCAGGATGGCGAAATTGTCGAGCCGGTTGTCTCCGATGAAAAGTGCGAAAAGTGCAGCCTGCCGATGCTCATCAAAGATGGCCGCTTTGGTAAATATCTTGCCTGCTCCGGCTATCCGGCCTGCAAAAATATCCAGCCGCTGATCAAACCGGTCAGCACCGGCGTGGTCTGCCCGGAGTGCAAGGAAGGTGAGCTGACGGAGAAGAAGTCGCGCTTCGGCAAACTGTTTTATTCCTGTAACCGCTACCCACAGTGCAAATTTGCTCTCTGGGATCTACCGGTTGAGAGCCCCTGTCCGAAATGTGGTTTCCCTCTGCTGGTCAAAAAGGTCTACAAGCGCAAGGGTGAATTTCTCAAATGTCCGAAAGAGGGTTGTGACTACAACAGCAGCGAGTAAACAAACAACAGGCTTACCAAGGGGCACGATTATGGGCGGGGATGAGTTTCTCCGAGATCGTGCCCCTTTGCATTTAACCCGCTTGTGGATTGCGGGAATGACTATTTCAGGTTTAAGGGACAAATGATGTCAGAGAAAAACATTACCATCATTGGCGGCGGCTTGGCCGGTTGCGAGGCCGCCTGGCAGGCAGCACAGCGCGGCATCTCCGTCGTTCTCCACGAAATGAAGCCGATAAGGTTCTCACCAGCCCACGAATTACCCGGGCTGGCGGAGTTGGTCTGCTCCAATTCGCTGCGCGGTATTTCGCTCGATAACGCCGTAGGGCTGCTCAAAGAGGAGTTGCGCCGCTGCGGTTCCCTGACCATGGAGGCTGCCGAGGCGACCTCCGTTCCGGCAGGTGGCGCACTGGCGGTTGATCGTCAGCTCTTTTCTGATTACGTCACGGCAAAGATTGAATCTCACCCGCTGATCCGGATTGAACGGTGTGAAGCAACCGCCATTCCGGCTGAAGGTGTCGTTATCATTGCCTCCGGCCCGCTCACCAGCGATGCGCTGGCGGCCTCTCTCTCTGAATTGACCGGTGATCGGCTCTACTTCTATGATGCAATTGCTCCGATTGTTGCCGCCGATTCACTCGACATGACAAAGGTCTTTGCTGCATCCCGCTACGGCAAGGGGGATGGTGACGATTATCTCAACTGTCCGCTGGATGAGGAGGAATATACCCGTTTCATTGATGAACTGAATCGTGGGGAGAAGGTCCCGGCGCGCGATTTTGAGAAGGTTGTTCACTTCGAAGGGTGTATGCCTGTCGAAGAGCTTGCGTCGCGTGGTGTCGAAACGCTCCGTTTCGGCCCGATGAAGCCGGTCGGCTTGCTCAATCCGCATACCGGCCATGAGGCCCATGCCGTCATTCAGCTGCGTGCCGAAAATCGGGCGAAGACCATGTATAATCTGGTTGGTTTTCAGACCAAGCTGACCTGGCCGGAGCAGCGGCGGGTTTTCCGCATGATCCCCGGGTTGGAAGGGGCCGAATTCGTCCGTCTCGGTTCGATGCACCGCAACACATTTATCAACTCTCCGGCACTGCTGGAGTCAACTCAGCAGTTGAAGAGCGACCCGCGTATTCTCTTCGCCGGACAGATAACCGGGGTGGAGGGATATGTGGAGTCGGCCGGTAGTGGTTTTCTGGCCGGTCTAGCGGCAGCGGCTGTTGTCCTGGGCAAGCCGGTGCCGGTGCCTTCACCGGAAACCGCGCTTGGTGCGCTGATCCATCATATTACGAATGCTGATACAAAACATTTCCAGCCGATGAATGTGAACTACGGACTTTTTCCGGAACTGCCGGGAAGGGTCAAGAAGAAGGAGCGGCGGCAGAAGCTGGCGGAGCGTGCTTTGGCCGCTTTGGAAGAGTGGCGGGTAAAGCTGTAAGCCGCTCAAGGGTCATGTGCAGAGCTCCGGGAGCAGAGGTTTGATATTACTACAACAAACGTACCGTCGGTTAGCGGTTCACGAGGTCTTCTCCAAGATAAGCTAAGGATGGAATCGCCGATAATACTAAAACCAGAGTAATATAGTTGAGAATAAATGTGATTTTGTCTATTCTGACAATATATGCAGAAATTATTCGTGTCTCTGTTGAAAGGTTTTAAAAATGGAACAACTAAATAGCGATCCCCTCAAACGGGTTGAAGATCAGCTGAAAAAATGTGTCAAATGTGGTGCCTGTCGCACTAACTGTCCGGCTTTTACCGCATTTCAACGTGAGCCGGCGGTGGCCCGCGGCAAGGTGGCGCTGGCGCAGCATATTATGGCGGACGATATCGATCTGGATGACCAGACCTATATGGCGATGTCTAAATGTTTGCTCTGCGGCAGCTGCGTTGACAAATGTCCCAATGATGTGCCAACTGACGAGATTGTTATTGCCGCCCGCGAATCGCTGGCTAAAAAACGTGGTCTGACAACATTTCATGCTGCTGTTGGTCAGGTGATCAAGAACAGGGGGCGTATGAAGATGGGGGCCAAGATGGCCTCGTTGCTGGGGCCGCTCTTTTTCAAAAAAGTCCCTGAAACCTCCGGGCTCCGTTTGCGGTTTCCGGCCCCTTTTGTCGGTACCCAACGCTATATTCCCGAAATTGCAAAAAAGAGTTTTATTGATCAGCATCCTGAAGTCATTCCCGGTGAGCCGGGGAAGCCGCGCATCGCTTTTTTTGTCGGTTGTATGACCAATTTTGTTTATACCGATGTTGGTGAAGCCGCACTGGCCCTGTTTCGTCACCTTGGCTGCACTATCATTATTCCCAAAGGACAGCAGTGTTGCGGGCTGCCCGGCATGTCGGGCGGTGACCTGGCAACGGTGCGTGATCTGGCTGAAAAGAATCTTGCCGAATTTGAAAAATACGAAGTGGATTATGTCATGAGCGCCTGTGCTACGTGCGGTGGAGCATTACACCGCCTTTACCCGCTTGTGGTCGGGAAACGTAACCCTGAGTTGCGGGAGCGACTGGATGCACTGGCTAAAAAAACTGTGGACGCTTCACAACTGCTGCACGAGCTGGGACTTGATCCTTCTGAAACCGGTATGGGCGAAGAGATCCGGGTCACCTATCACGACCCGTGCCACCTCCGTACACGCGGTATATCAAAACAGCCACGCGAACTGTTGAAGGGGGCACCCGGGGTTGAGTTGGTTGAGATGGAAGGGGCCGACAAGTGTTGCGGCCTCGGCGGGACTTTCAATGTTTATCACTATGACTCATCGATGGATATCAATAACGGCAAGAGCGAAGCGATCGTTGCCACCGGTGCCAGGGCCGTTGCCACCGGCTGTCCCGGCTGCATGATGCAGCTCTCTGACGGGCTTAAACAGCATGGTTCAAATGTGGAGGTTGTGCATACGCTGCAGCTGTTAGCACGCAGGCTAAAACAGTGAACTATTATTTTATCTTAAATAAATTTGCTTTTATTTATACTATTGTTCTTTCGTCTGCTTTGAAGGAATTTTATTGACATTATAAAGCAAATTGTATACAAACCCCGCATGGAAACTGAGTTTTACTTTTAAGAGCAGGGGTTTGGATGCGTGAATTCAACATTGGGGCTAAAATTAAGAAGCTCCGGCTTTCAAAAAAACTGACCCTTCAGGCTGTTGCCAGAGAGACCGGGTTTTCTCCGGCTCTCATTTCTCAAATAGAGAATAATAATGTTTCCCCCCCGATTGCTACCCTGTCCAGAATCGCAAAGTTCTTTGATGTTAAAATTGGTGTTTTCTTCACGGAAGATGAAGAAGAGTGTCGTTTTGAAGTTGTCCGTGCACACGAACGCAAGGCGATTCCGCGCGTTATCTCCAAGGCAGGTACCAGCCAGGGCTATTCCTACGAATCACTCTCCTTTCATAAGCAAAACAAGAAGATGGAGCCATTCCTTCTCTCTATTACCGAAAAAGCGCTTGAAGAGAACACCTACAGTCACGACGGTGAAGAGTTCCTTTTTGTCATAAAGGGGACTGCGGAGCTTGTTCTTGAGGAAAAGCGCATTGTTCTCGAAGAGGGGGACTGTGTTTATTTTGATTCGTCATTAAAACATCGCCTACTTTCAAAAGACGGCACCGAAGTCAAAGTGCTGGCCGTTGTTACCCGCTAAAAACATCCCTGCTCAAGCTCTGTTGGGGTAAAAACTTTTAATCCCAGCTACTTGATCTTTGCCACAATGAATACATTAAGCAAGATGGAAATTCTATAAGTCATTACATACAAGATCGATATTAATAAACCGGAAGGGTGGCGAAGATGTCAAAAAAAGCAATTAAACCATCACTAAAAAACCCGTTTGCACCGCAAGAAACTGTTGAATTTACTATTCCAGGTGAAATACCGGGGAAAAAGGGTGGCTATGAAGATGCCATGCAGGCCGGTCACGACCTGATTCAGCGCCCAGTAAAATCTGTCAGTATCGCCCAGATTGAGAAGCAGCACTTCAAAAAGCGTATGACCGTATGGGAACGTATTCGCGTGCTGACGGAAAACGACCCGAACATCCTGTTCCAGAACTGGGGCAAAAATCTTGACGGTGCTTCACTGGTCACCGGCATACTCAACATCAATGGCCGCGACGTTGCTATCTATGGTCACGATTTCACGGTAAGGGCCGGTTCTATCGATGCCACCAATGGTCGTAAGCTGGCGTTGCTGTTCCAGATGGCGGGTGAGAAGGGTATCCCGCTGATCGGCATGAATGACTCTGCCGGAGCGTTCGTACCTGCCGGCGTTGGCGGCTTGGATGGCTACGCTGAAGCGTTTACGGCGCTGCGCAAGATCAGTGGCGTTGTCCCCTCCATTATGTGCATGTTCGGTTTTAATGCCGGCGGCGGCAGTTACCTGCCTCGTCAGGGGAGCTTCCTGATTCAGCCGCAAGATACTTTTTTCGGTCTGACCGGACCAGGGGTTGTTAAGTCGGTTCTTGGTGAGGACGTGACTCCTGAAGATCTCGGTGGACCGAAGGTTCATGGACAGTCAGGTGTTGCCGATATGACCGTCGAAGACGAAGTGGATGCTCTGCGTACCGCCCTGCAACTCCTTTCCTATCTGCCTGACAACAATAGTGTTATGGCCCGTTATCGCGAAACCAGCGACCCGCTGGATCGCAAAACCTGGGAGATTAATACCCTGCTCAAGAAAGCCTTCAACTCTCCTACAGGCTTTAATACCCCTTTTGATGTTTCCATCATGATCCAGCAGATCTGTGACCACGGTGATTACTTTGAACTGCAACGTGACCGGGCCCGTGAGGCTGTCACCGCCCTCGGACGTCTGGGTGGCAATGTTGTCGGATTTGTCGCCAACAATAGCGCCGTTGCATCCGGCCAGATTACGGTTGATTCCGCCTATAAGATTGCCCGCTTCAACCGTTTCTGCAATATTTACAATATCCCGATGATCTTCATGGAAGATACCACCGGCTTCCTGCCTGGACGTGAGCAGGAGGGCCGCGGTATTGTTCAGGCCGGCCGTGCCATGCTCGATTCCATTGTCGATATCAGAACTCCGCGCATCCTGCTGATTATCCGTAACGCCTACGGCGGTGCCTATGCATCGTACAACAACTACCCAACCGGTGCTGATCTGGTACTGGCGCTGCCGACGACCCGCCTCGCAGTTATGGGGCCTGCCGGTAAGGAGTTCGTTTATAAGGACGAAGTGCGCAAGATGCGGGCTGCTGCTGCTGATCGCGTAAAGCAGGGTGTACAGGAGCGTGTCGCCGCCGGTATGTCCCCAGGTGAGGCTAAAAAGGATGCCGAAAAAGATGCTGCTGATTGGCTGAAGATTGAGGACGCAGCATTGAATCTCCGCTATGAAAAAGAACTGATGAATCCGAAAGAAGGTCTGGCACTGGGATCGATCTCCTCACTAGTCATGCCGACCGACCTGCGCAAGGTGCTGGGAGAGAACATGAACTTCTTCCTGCGCCATTACAAGCCGGGCCCGATGCAGGCCGTACAGCGTGAGTTCCATTAATTTTACTCATTCCAGATTGGAGATATAGAAACCATGTCACAGCCCGATTATTACAAACACAATCCACTGATTCACCGGGACCGTAAATTGAACCGCTCTTCCTCCGAGTGGGTACGTTCCTTTTCCTGCGAGGATCTGAAGCCGCTTATCGTCTGCCGTGGCCCGATCCGCAAGGAGGCGATGGATGTTTATGAAGAGATGGGTATTACCCACTACGGCATCCTGCTTTCCGAAAAAGACTCGATCATTTATGCCAATGCGCTGGCGCCGGAACTGCGTCAGTTGACCGATTCACGCCGTGTCCACCGGGTGCCTGATTACTCCGGTGCCAGCAAGGAAGAACGTGTCGAACGCATCAACCAGATCATCCAGATGGCCAAGGATAACGGTTACGATTCTATCTTCGCCGGTTACGGCTTCATGGCCGAGGATGAAGAGTTTGTTGCTGCCATTGAAAAGGCGGGGCTCAGCTTTATCGGACCATGTGCCGCAACCCAGGCCAAGGCCGGTAAGAAAGACGAGGCCAAACGGACAGCCCTGCAGGTGAATGTCAGTGTTACCCCTGGTGTGAACAATGTTACTGCGCTGACGCTGATCAAAAAATACCCGACCCGCGAGAAGCTGCTCAAGATCGTTGAAGCCGAAGAGTTGGTCTGTGACGAAAAGATTCTGAAGGACAAGGCGCTTGCCATTGAGACTCTGGCCGATCATATCCTGATGGCCTCGTACAGTAAGGGTGTCGACCTGTTTTCCGTTGAAGAGCTCTCTGCCCAGGTCCAGGCTGAAGTGACTGAACTGTTTAAAAAATATCCGCAGAGCCGCTTCCGTATCAAGGCGATCGGTGGCGGTGGCGGCAAGGGACAGCGTATCGTTGGAGCGTCGCTGTTGGCGGCAAAAAACGCTGACGACAAGGCTATTGCCAAGGCTGCTGCCGAGGCACCTGCCATGGTGCGTGAAGTCCTGAACGAGGTTAAGGCAAACGGCGTCGGCGATAACAAAAACGTCCTGATCGAGCTCAATATCGAACAGACCCGCCACAACGAAATCCAGCTGCTCGGCAACGGTGAGTGGTGTATCTCGCTGGGCGGACGTGACTGCTCCCTGCAGATGCATGAGCAGAAACTTCTCGAGGTCTCCGTTACCCAGGAAGGGTTGATGACCGCCATTCTAAAAGCTAAGGCTGCAGGACGCAAGGCTGAAGTCAAGGCGCTGGAAAGCGACCTGAAGGTGCTGGCACGTATGGAAGAGGAGTCGGCTCGATTCGGTCAGGCTGTTGGGCTTGACTCCGCCTCAACCTTCGAGTGCATCGTTGACCGCGACCGTCATTTTTTCATGGAGGTCAACACCCGTATCCAGGTTGAACACCGAGTTACCGAGCTCTGCTACAGCCTCAAATTTACCAACCCAGCTGACGACAAGGACTTTTTCATCGTTGAATCCCTTGTAGAGGCGATGGCTCTCCTGGCAAAGCACAAGAAGCGCCTCCCGAAGCCGGAGCGTGTAGTTCGCTTTAATGCCTCTGTCGAGGCTCGCCTCAATGCAACCGATGCGTCACTGTCACCCCATGCCGGCGGCATGATCCGCTACTGGTCAAAGCCGATCAAGGGTGAAGTGCGTGACGACCAGGGCATCTGCATGACCAACCCGGATACCGGCATCTTCATGAAATACAAGGTAGCCGGTGCCTATGATTCCAATATCGCCCTGCTCCTCACCAAGGGGGATGACCGCCTGGCAAGTTATGAGCGTCTCTCCGAAGTGTTGTGCAGCACTACGCTGAATGGCAGCGCCCTGGCCACTAATCTTGAATTCCATTACGGACTGGTGAGCTGGTTCCTCGGGCGCAACGTCATGGCCAAGCCGACGACCCGCTTCGTTGTGCCTTACCTGGCGCTGGTCGGTACACTCAAGGAAGAGTCAAACAAGCTGGATGTTGTGTACGCATTCTTCCAGATGAAAAAGCACTACGCAAAACAGATCTCCGAGCAGTATGCCGATCAACCTGATGTCTGCGCCAAAGAGCTGAAAAACATGTCGGCCCTGCTTGATCGCAAAGGCACCCTGATTACCCGTCCCATGGAGCGGCTCCTTAACGACCCGCACCTGCTTTCCGGCTGGCTGAGCTTGAATACGAAGAATTTCCGTATTGAGAAGGGTAAGGTTGTCTGGCTCAGAAACCCGCTCGGTGTACTCAAGGACACCTACGAGTACCTGCATATGAATTACCGTCCGCATAAACCTGCGGCAGAAATCATTTGGGATCACGATAACGAACTGCTACAGCAATCGCTTCATTTCTCCCGTACGTTGCGTGAGAAGTTCGGGCTGGAGCGGGATGAGTATTTCAAGCTCAATGAACTGGTGAAGAAGGAAAAACCGCAGGCCGGTTTTGATGCAGAAACATGGGAGCAGATTCGTTCCGCTCACTATGGTTATGAAGCCGGGCTCGAATTGCTGGGCATGCTGTTCCTGGTCGGTGATAACACCAAGTTCTGGGATATGAAAGTACAGGACGATCTGGAGGTCGTGATCCCTGACTACCTGACCGACCTGGATCTGCAGGCACGGATGAAGAAAATCCTGGTACCGCCACCGGCAACCAAGGCTGATGAGATTGTTGCCGTCTGCGGCGGCATGTACTATGGTCAGGAAGCCCCCGGTCTGCCGACGTTTGTAACCGAAGGTATGCATTTTGAAAAGGATCAGCCACTCTACATCATTGAAGTCATGAAGATGTTCAATACGATCCGGGCACCGTTTTCCGGTACAATCGACAAAATAATCATGGAAGGCGCCGATGGTTCAATCGTCCAGAAAGGGCAGCCGCTCTTCAAGATCACCCCGGACGAAAAATTTGTCGATGTCGACCCGAAACTGGTTGAAAAAGAAAAGCGCGAGTGTACAGCGGAATATTTGAAGGCTGTACTTTAATACTATCCTGATACATAGGCGCACCGAGAAAGGCTGACGGCAAGAGATTGGAACAATATTCCCGAACCTCTTGCCTTTGGCTTTTCTAAAACTTTTGTTTTGGCAGTGTTCAATTCTGATGGAATGGAGAAATAGCTATGAGCATCAACGACAGCAAGCAGAAGTGGAATGAAAAAGTTGCCAAAGGGATCGCTAAGTCACCTGAGCGGATGGAAAAGTTTCTGACGACCTCCAACATCGAGATGGAACGCTGCTTCACCCCCGGCTTCGACTACCCAGGTTATGAAGAGCAGTTGGGCTTCCCCGGTGAATATCCCTACACTCGCGGCGTTCAACCGACCATGTACCGCGGTCGTTTCTGGACCATGCGCCAGTACGCCGGCTTCGGCACCGCCAAAGAATCCAACGAACGTTACAAGTACCTGCTCTCTGCCGGCCAGACCGGACTTTCTATCGCCTTTGACCTGCCGACCCAGATGGGATATGACTCCGACGCCGGCATGAGTCTCGGTGAGGTCGGCAAAGTCGGCGTTGCTATCGACTCGCTGGCCGATATGGAAATTCTTTTCGACGGCATTCCGCTCGACAAGGTCTCCACCTCCATGACGATCAACTCCACCGCCGCAATCCTGCTCTGCATGTATATTGCCGTAGCGGAAAAACAGGGGGTGTCAGCGGACAAAATCTCCGGCACGATCCAGAACGACATCCTCAAAGAGTATATGGCTCGCGGCACTTACATTTATCCGCCCAAAGAATCCATGAGGATCATCACCGACATCTTCGCCTACTGCAAAGATAACGTACCCAAGTGGAATACCATCTCCATCTCCGGCTACCACATCCGTGAAGCGGGCTCCAGCGCTGTGCAGGAAGTCGCCTTCACTCTTGCCGACGGCATCGCCTATGTAGACGCCGCCATCAAGGCGGGTCTGGAAGTGGATGAATTTGCCCCACGTTTGGCCTTTTTCTTCAACGCCCACAATAACCTCTTTGAAGAGGTCGCCAAGTTCCGTGCTGCTCGCCGTATCTGGGGTAAAATCATGGTAGAGCGCTTTGGCGCCAAAGATCCCAAATCGCAGATGCTCCGTTTTCACACCCAGACCGCCGGCTGTACCCTTACTGCACAGCAGCCGGACAACAACATCATGCGCGTCACGATCCAGGCCCTGGCCGCGGTTCTTGGCGGCACACAGTCACTGCACACCAACTCCCGTGACGAAGCGCTGGCGCTGCCGACCGAAGATTCGGTGCGTATTGCCCTCCGCACCCAACAGGTAATTGCTTACGAATCCGGCGCCGCAGATTCCGTCGACCCGCTGGCCGGATCGTTCCTGGTGGAATCGTTGACCGACCGGATCGAAAAGGAAGCACTGGAATACATCGACAAGATCGATAAGCTGGGTGGCGCCGTCGAGGCAATCTCACGCGGTTTCCAGCAGAAAGAGATCCAGGATTCGGCCTACGCCTACCAGAAATCGATCGAGAAGGACGAGCTGATCATCGTCGGTGTTAACAAGTTCACCGTCAAAGAGCCGGCACCGACCGGTCTGCTGAGGGTCAAGGAAGAGGTGGAAATCTCCCAGAAGAAATCACTGGCTGCTATGAAAGGTGGCCGGGACAACGCTGCTGTCGTCGCAACACTCGCGGCGCTTACTACAGCGGCAAAAGGGACGGACAACCTGATGCCGCACATCCTGGCGGCAGTCAAAGCCTATGCGACCCTGGGCGAGATAGCAGATGTCTTTAGAGGGGTGTTTGGAAAACATACCGAGACGGTAGTACTGTAATTGTTGCAAAAAAGTTACAACCCTGTAACCCGATTTTAAGAATAAACGTGTACTGTGCGGGAGGTTAGATGCTTACAAAAATTAACCATATCGGTGTTGCCGTAAAATCGCTCAATGATACAATACCGTTTTATCAAGACACTCTTGGTATGACCCTTGCCGGCATCGAGGAGGTCTCCGAGCAGAAGGTTCGCGTCGCCATGCTGCAGATCGGCGAGTCAATGATAGAGTTGCTGGAACCGACTTCGGCAGAGAGCCCGATTGCCACATTCATCGATAAAAACGGTTGCGGAATACATCACATAGCTTACGAAGTTGATGATATTGAAAAAGTCATTGCCAAGCTGTTGGGAGAAGGTGCCCGTATGATAGATGAAAAGCCGCGCCAAGGCGCTCACGGCACCAGTATTGCGTTTATTCATCCCAAAAGCAGTAATGGCGTGTTGACTGAGCTGTGTCAGGCAGGTCACTGACTTTTGTGTTTAACCGTAAAAATAATACGCCATTCTGTTTTTATTGTTATTTAGAGGCGTAAATGTTAATTTTAGGTTGACATGCGTTTTATTTGTTGTATATTCCGCTCAGCTAAATAGAACAATACTGAAACAAACGAACCGACCAAGTAGCTAACCGATTTATCTATTGAGAGCCAGTACTGTTGGCATCGACGACCGGGAGCGAAACATACTGTGAACGTTTCAGAAGTTATAAATAGTCGTTTTATCGTAAACATACCTTCAAACAACGGTCTCCAGCCGCTTGCTTGAAGGTATTTGTGTTTAAAGGGCCTTTTGTTTCTGATGGTAAAATTGTACGAGATGTTCAGGCCAAATCTACTCCGAAAGGTGGTGAGCAGCGGCATCATATTAATCCGACAGTAAGTTAACCAACGTTGTAGATGCAACTACTATAAAATGGGAGGAACACACATGAATTTCAAAAAAGTCGTAACAATCGCAGCAGCAGCTGGTGCACTGACAGCATTGGCCATTCCGGCAATGGCAGAACTTACACCTTATGCATCTGTACGTTTGGGTCTGTTCAACCAGACTTACTCACCGGTAACCGGCTCAAGCGTCAATGATACCGATCTTGATCTGGCAAGAAACAGCCGCTTTGGTGTGAGAGGTACTACCGGTAAGATTGGTGGTGTTGTTGAGATGGGTCTGGTTGGTTCCAGCGCAACTTCTCCTGGCAATGCCGGTAGTGTTGAGCAGCATGGTGTTTATACTCGTTTGATCTATGGTACTTATGCTTTTGATGCCGGCACTCTGCTTGTCGGTCAGGATTATAGCAACAACTGGGTGGCCTCTGCGCAGGTTGCACTGGCTGATAATGGTTTCTCCGGTTATGGCGCCCTTGATAACAAGCGTCAGCCACAGATCAAGTTCACCATGAAAAATGGTCTTTACGGTGCTTTGATTGCACCGACCTCAGTTAGCTATGGCCTTTTAACAACGGCTTCAACTACTGATTACAAAGTGACGGTGCCTGAGTTAAATGTTGGTTACAAGGGTAAAGTTGGTGACGTTAATTTCAATGTTGGTGGCCTTCTTTTAACAGCTAAAACTGCCAACACAGGTGGCGATACAATGACCGCTTATCTTGGTTATGCCGACGCTAAATATACCGCTGGCCCTGCTTCTGTTCTTGTTAACTTCGGTTATGGTCAGAACACCGGTAACATGGGGATTGCTTCTGGTTTAAACGGCGCGACAAACGTTTATAAAACAACTGCAGCAGTAGTTGGTTTCCTCCCCGTAATACCCGCTGGAGATGTTAAAACAATCGAAGGTTTCATCCAGGGCGGCTATGCCGTTTCCGACATGGTTGCAGTAAATGCCGGTTTCGGTTATGTCTCTGACGATAAGGATGGCACTGATAAAGCTGACGCAAGATACTCAATCTTCGTTAATGCCCCTATCACTGTAGCCAAAGGTTTTTCGGTAACTCCTGAATTCGATTACTTCGACGAACTTAAGGACAACGCAGGCAACAAGCAGGGCAATAGATATGTTGTAGGTGCAAAACTGCAGATGGATTTCTAAGGAACTGCTTGACAGCAGTGCAACCAAAAACCCCGGGCTTGCCCGGGGTTTTTTTATGACGACCTTCTGCACGGTATCGAGGGAGAAAATATGAACGTTAAACTGATGTTAGCAACCATGTTAGTCATGGCCACACTCTGTGCCACTTCCTGGAGCGCGCCGGTTCCTACCCATGTCGCCGAGTTCAGCGTGAGCGGGGCGGCCAAGCCTGACGAGGTGCGCTCTATCATCCAGACACTGCTGCTGTCACGAATGGCCGGTGACAAAATTGCGACCCAGGCAACGCCCAAAGGGGCCGAAATTACCGTTTCCGGCAGTTATCTGCTGAGCGGCAGCATGTTCAGCCTTGATGCGGCGGCGGTCAACAGTTCCGGCACCGTTGTCACGCGGGCGTTTACCCAGGGGAAGTCTCCGGATGATCTGATCCCGGCGGTCGGGGCATTGGCAAAGTCGCTGGCGGATGGCATTAACAAGGGAGCGATCCCGGTAGTGAAAGCTCCTGCAGCTGCTGCCGCAGCGCTTATGCCGGTGGTTGTCGCTCCGTCGCCGGATATCGTTGTTGCGCCGGTGTCAGCCTCTGTTACCAAATATGCAGGCATTCACACAATGGCCGGTGCATTGAGCGGCCTTGCGGTCGGCCGGACACTCTCTGGCGGAGAGCGTGAGCTGTTCGTGACCGGAACCCATGCCTTGCGCTATTACCGTCAGGGTACCACGTTGAAGCTGCTGGCGGAGATCAGCTACAAGGTAAATGAAAGGGTACTTGCAGTGGACTGTGCCGATCTTGATAACGACACAGTCCCGGAAATATATCTCACCATCATGGACGGCGAAGTGCTTGCATCGCAGGTATGGAGGGTGGATGGCACGGCGCTGAAACAGATTGCCGGGCCGCTGCCGTACTATTTCAGGACGCTAATCGGTGCCGGCGGGGTGAAAAAGCTCTATGCCCAGCAGATTTCTGGGACGGCAGATTTTGCCGGTGATGTTGCTGAAGTTGTCAGGGTCGGAAGCGGCTATGGGGTAAAAAACCCGATCAAATTGCCGAAAGGCGGCTCATTGTATAACTTCAATGTCCTTCGTGGTCCAAAGGGCGAAACTTCGCCGGTTGTTGCCGACAACAGCGGTTTTGTGCGGGTTTTTAACAGCGCCGGTGATGAGCTGTGGAAAAGCAGCGATGAGTTCGGCGGGAGCGAGACGTTCTTCAAACGCGCCGAAATTGGCGGCCAGCGGAGCAACGGAACCGGCGAACGTCAGGTGTTTATGCAGCAGCGGATGATCGTCAAGGGCAACGGTGAACTGCTCGTGCCGAAAAACTCGGAATCATGGTTCATGAAGAACAAGCACTCATACTCCAAGAGCAGTCTGTACTGTTTCGCCTGGAACGGTTCGGACCTGGAGGAAAAGTGGCATACGCAACAGAATGAATATTATCTCGCCGATTTTGCCTATGACGAAAACAGCCGCGAATTGCTGCTGCTGGAAGTGGTAGCCAAGGAAGAGGGGGTGTTCGACAAGGGCACCTCACGGCTGGTTGTCAGGAAGGTTGATTAGAGCAGCGGCCGGTGTGTTGTCAGGATGATAAAAAAGGCGGGAGCAATCCCGCCTTTTTTAAGCTCAAAAACTATTTATCCACAGATTAACGCAGATGTACGCAGATAAAATCAAAACGTTGAAACAAATGCTGATTTGTAAAAAATGGTGAGCCGTTATTATAGATACCAATCTAGTTTATCTCTGTGTAATCTGCGGATAATGGTCGTTTGTTTGTGAAATGGTCTTTTCTTTGACGAAGTCAAAGAGCTGTGTTACATTCGCGCAATTAAAATCCGGGTGCATCATTCCAGAAGGATCGACCCAAGTGTCCACTGAAAAGAGCAAATCCCCTTGAAACCACAAACTAAAATCATCTGTATTGCCAATCAGAAGGGCGGCGTTGGCAAGACAACAACAGCAGTTAATCTCGCCGCTTGTCTTTCTGCCGCGGAGAGACCGACATTACTCGTCGATATCGACCCGCAGGGTAATGCCACCAGCGGTGTCGGAATTGACAAGGCCAGTCTCAAACGCACCGTTTATGATGCCTTGATCAATGATGTCGATCCGCATGAGTTGGTCGTCGATACCGGCCACCCGTTTCTTCATATTCTGCCGGCCAACTCCGATCTGGCCGGTGCCGAGCTGGAGCTGGCTGCGGAGATCGGGCGGGAGCATAAACTGAAGTGCGTGCTGGCCGAACTGACAGAAAAGTACCACTATATTATTATCGACTGTCCGCCTTCGCTAAGCCTGCTGACAATTAACGCCATGACGGCAGCCAACTCGGTACTGATACCCCTCCAGTGCGAATTTTACGCCATGGAGGGGCTTTCGCAAATATTACACACCATAAAACTTATTCGAAAGATGGTTAATCCACAGCTCACGATCGAAGGCATCCTTCTGACCATGTACGATGCTCGCGGCAATCTGAGCAAAGAAGTAGCCGATGAAATTCGTACGCATTTTGCCGGGCAGGTTTTTGAGTCGGTAGTCCCGCGTAACGTGCGGCTTGCAGAGGCACCCAGTCATGGCAAGCCGATCATTTATTACGACATCACTTCGCGCGGTGCAGCCAGCTATCTTCAGCTGGCCCGCGAGATCATACAGAGGGAGAGTATACATGGCTAGAATAGGCGGCCTCGGCAAAGGGATGGCTGCGCTGTTGCAAGTAACAGAAACAGTTGATGAATCTAAAAACTATTTTGTCTGCCCGATTGAAAAGATCAGACCAAACCGCAATCAGCCACGCAAGCATTTTGCCCCGGAAAAACTCGAAGAACTCGCCGCGTCAATCCGCGAAAAAGGGATTATTCAGCCAATTATCGTCACCAGGGTTGATGATGGTTATGAGATTATTGCCGGTGAACGCCGCTGGCGGGCAGCACAAAAAGCGGGGCTGCATGAAATTCCGGTCGTTATCCGCGAGGCGACGCCGGATGCTGTTATGGAGCTGGCGCTGATCGAAAATATCCAGCGTCAGGATCTGAACGCTATCGAAGAAGCGTATGCGTATCGATCGCTCGTGGAGCACTTAAGCATCTCACAAGAGGATGTGGCACGCAGGGTCGGCAAGAACCGTACAACGGTAACCAATTCGTTGCGGCTGCTCAAGCTGCCTGATGATATCCAGCGCGACATCGTTGAAGAGCGGCTCAGTATGGGGCATGCCCGTGCTCTGCTGGCTCTTGAAAGCGGTGAACTGATTGAAAAGGCGCGCCACGAAATACTGCATCGTCAGTTAAGTGTCCGCTCTACGGAAGATCTTGTGCGCCGCTTGAAAATAAACCCTCATCCCGTACCGGCAAAACGGATGCAGCAGCCGGATTTGTTGATGTCGGCCTTGGAGCAGCAGTTGCAGAAACGGTTTCAGTCACGGGTGGCGATCCGCAAAGTAGGCTCAAAGGGGGGGCGACTTGAAATCCATTTCAGTGATTCGGATGAATTGACCCGCATAATCGATCTGCTGGACATCTGAAAAACAATCACATTGTCGTATGTCTGCTAAAGTCAAATGAATGACTATCGTATAACACGCTGGATATAAAAGCAAAGACGATGGTAATAGTAAAAAATAGTATTAATTAGCTTGACACTCCTTCGATTGTCATGTTAGTTAACCTCTGTTTTACGCCCGTCTCTGGGATACAGTATACAATTTAAGCATGCCTGTAAGGGGTAGGTCGTGATAGAATTAAATTTATCGTTCGTAATCCAGCTGATCAATTTCGGCATCCTCGTTCTCATTCTGAACATGTTTCTGTACAAGCCAATCCGCAAGGTTTTGGCTGATCGTCGTCAGATAATTGATTCTGCCCGTGAAAAGACTGTTTCGGTTGATGCAGAGGTTCAGGCAAAGATGGCTCAGTATGAAGCACGTCTGCATGCAGCCAAGGCAGAAGCCGGAGCCCGACGTGCTGAATCGCTAAAACTTGCTCAGGCTGAGGAAGTCGCTGTTCTTGAGAAAGCACGCAAGCAGGCATCCGAATCACTCGCTTCGATTCGTGACAAGGTTGCCAAGGAAGCTGGCGAAGCACGTGAGCTGCTGAAAAAGCAGGCCGAGGTTCTGTCCGGTGATATCTGTGAGAAAATCCTCGGGAGGAACCTGTAGTTATGAGTATGGTATCCGGTCGCTCCAAAAAAATAATCATCACGCTGGCGTATATATCAGTCATCATTCTTTCTGCATCTGTTGGCTTTGCTTCTGAAGGAGCTGGTGCTGCTCATCATCCTGATAGCGGTGCCCAGATGAAGGATTTTGGCTGGAGAGTGCTTAACTTTGCCGTTCTGGTTGGCATAATTGTGTGGGCACTCAAAAAAGCAGATGTCAAGGGCTCATTGGCTGCCCGTCAGGCAGGCGTTGAAAAGAGTTTGAAGGATGCTGAAGAGGCTCGCGATGCCGCAGAAGCCAAATTGCGTGAATATGGCGTAAAGCTCGATCAGGCATCCAAAGAGATTGATGAACTTCATGCCGCCATTATTCGTGAGGGTGAGCAGGAGAAGAACCGTATTATTGCTGAAGCTAATAGCGCCGCTGAGAAGATTGTGGCCCAGGCGGCATTGTCTGCAGAGCAGGAGACTGTTAAGGCGCGCAACGAACTGCGTGCTGAAGCTGCAAGGCTTGCAGTTGAAATCGCAACCGGCAAGTTGTCCGGTGCCATTCAAAAGAACGACCACGACCGATTTGTCGGCGAATATCTTGACAAGGTGGGACAGATCCAGTGATCAATAACGCGATTGCGAGACGATACGCCAAAGCGCTTGTGCAGCTAGGTTCGGAAGGCGGTCTGATTGACCGTTTCCGTGACGAGCTGTCTATAGTTGATGGCCTTTTTAGAACTAACGGTGATTTGCGGGCCGCATTTTCAAACCCGGCTCTCACTTCAGAGCAGAAGAAGTCGATGATGAAGGAGCTGATTGCCAAGACAGCATGCTCCGAACTCGTGGGCAATTTTCTGCTGCTGCTGGTGGACAAGAACCGCGTCGCTTTTCTTGGGCAGATTGTTCAGACCTATGAAAAGCTTGCTGATGAATTCTCCGGTGTAATCCGCCCGGTCATCACAACCGCTTTTGCGCTGGATGACAGTCAAGTCGGTGCAATTCAGAGCGCTCTTGAAAAAAAGACAGGCAAAAAAATTGTGCCGCAGATGGTTGTCGATGCGTCGCTGCTTGGTGGTGTGGTGACTCAGATTGGCGACATTGCGTATGATAATAGTGTCAAGACTCAGCTTAAACGGATTAAAGATATATTACAGAAGGGGTAGGAGCATTCATGGAAATCAGAGCCGAAGAGATCAGCGAGATCATTAAAAAACAGATCAAAGAGTATGGCAAAGAAGTTGAGGTGTCGGAAACCGGCACAATCATCTCCATCGGTGACGGTATTGCCCGTATTCATGGCCTGGCTGGCGCCATGGCTGGTGAGCTGCTGGAATTCCCAGGCGGCGTAACCGGTATGGTTCTCAACCTTGAAGAAGATAACGTTGGAGCCGCTATTCTCGGTGAATTCTCCGAGATCAAAGAAGGCGACACCGTCAAGCGCACCGGCCGTATTACCGAAGTCCCTGTCGGCGATGCACTGATCGGACGCGTAGTTAATGCCATCGGGCAGCCAATTGATGGCAAGGGTGCTATCAATACCAGCAGCTTCAGCAAGGTCGAGATCAAGGCCCCTGGAATTGTTGATCGTAAATCTGTTCATCAGCCGATGGCAACCGGACTCAAAGCTATTGACTCCATGGTTCCAATCGGGCGTGGCCAGCGCGAGCTGATCATCGGCGACCGTCAGACAGGCAAGACAGCTGTCGCAATCGATACGATCATCAACCAGAAGGGTGGCGATGTTGTCTGTATCTATGTCGCTATCGGCCAGAAACGCTCCACAGTTGCTCAGGTCGTTTCCAAGCTGACTGAGCACGGCGCCATGGATTATACTATCGTTGTTGCTGCAACAGCTTCAGAATCTGCACCACTCCAGTTCATCGCTCCTTACACCGGTGTTACTATGGGTGAGTTCTTTCGCGACTCCGGTAAGCACGCCCTGATCATCTATGACGATCTTTCCAAGCAGGCTGTTGCTTATCGCCAGCTTTCCTTGTTGCTCCGCCGTCCGCCAGGACGTGAAGCATATCCAGGTGACGTTTTCTATCTCCATAGCCGTCTGCTTGAGCGTGCGTGCAAGCTCTCCGACGAGCGTGGTGCCGGTTCGTTGACCGCACTGCCGATCATTGAAACACAGGCCGGTGACGTTTCTGCATACATTCCGACTAACGTTATTTCCATTACCGACGGCCAGATTTATCTGGAATCGGACCTGTTCTTCTCCGGCGTACGTCCGGCAATTAACGTAGGTCTCTCGGTTTCACGTGTTGGTGGCTCTGCTCAGACCAAGTCGATGAAGCAGGTTGCCGGTACTCTGCGCCTTGACCTTGCTCAGTATCGTGAGATGGCAGCTTTTGCCCAGTTCGGTTCTGATCTGGACAAGGCAACACAGATGCAGCTGGAGCGTGGTGTACGTCTTGTTGAAATTCTCAAGCAGCCACAGTATCGTCCTATCCCTAATGAAAAGCAGGTTCTGGTTATCTTCGCTGCCAACAACGGCTTCCTCGATGAGTACCCGGTTTCTGCTCTCAGAAAGTATGAAACTGAATTGTATGCGTTCTTTGATAACCGTCAGGCAGAACTTCTCGCAGAGCTTCGCGACAAAAAAGCCATTGATGACGATATGAAGGGCAGAATTATTGCCGCTCTGGGGCAGTTGAAAAAGGAATTTACCGCGTAAACAAGGACGGTTTGAGATATGGCAAGCCTTAAAAGCATCAAAAAACGGATCGTATCCGTAAAAAATACTCGCCAGATCACCAAGGCCATGAAAATGGTTTCGGCTGCAAAGCTGCGCCGTGCCCAGGAAAACGTTGTGGCAGCCCGCCCCTATGCAAAAAAACTGGGTGAAGTGCTGCAGTCGTTATCGGCTAATCTTGAGGGGGATCTCCACCCGTTGCTAGAGAAGCGTGAAGCAAAAAAACTGCTTCTGCTCGTACTTACCTCGGATCGTGGTTTGTGCGGTGGTTTCAATACCAACCTGTGCAAGGCTGCTGATCGCTTTATCAAAGAAAAATCTGCTTCTTACGAGCAGATCAGTGTTATGACTGTTGGCCGTAAAGGGTTTGAGTTTCTCAAGAGCCGTTATACGGTTTACAAGAACTTTTCCAATGTTCTGGCTAAGCCGAATTATCAGAGCGCTGTTATGTTGGCTCAGGAAGTTATTGATGGTTTTGTCGCCGGTGAGTACGATCAGGTTGAATTACTTTTTAACTCGTTCCGTACAGTCATGACCCAGGATATAACCTTCCAGCAGTTGCTGCCGGTGGTGCCTGAAAATGAGGAAGCTGCAGATGAAACTCCTGTTGAGTTTATCTATGAGCCTTCTGTTGGTAAGTTGCTGGCAGAAATTCTGCCAAAAAATATTGAAGTACAAATCTTTAAAGCGATGCTGGAGACCGTGGCAGGTGAGCATGGTGCCCGCATGACCGCTATGGACAGTGCTTCAAAGAACGCCAACGAAATGATCGGCAAACTGACACTTCAGTACAACCGTGCGCGTCAGGCTGCCATTACTACGGAGTTGATGGAAATCATCTCCGGCTCTGAATCGATCAAAGGATAATACTACAGTAACGAAACACTATATGAGGCTGTAAGGCCGCAGGAGGACACCGTTCCATGAGTCAGAACACAGGTAAAATTTCGCAGGTCATCGGCGCCGTTATCGACGTCGAATTTGAGCCCGGCAAACTGCCGGAGATCTACCACGCACTTCGCGTGACAAATCCGGCCATTGATGACCGTGAAAACAATCTGGTGCTGGAAGTTGCCCAGCATCTCGGTGAGAACTCGGTACGTACCATCGCCATGGACTCAACTGATGGTCTGAAGCGTGGTCAGGTTGTTATTGACACCGGCAAGCAGATCTGTGCTCCGGTTGGCGCAAAAACTCTTGGTCGCATTATGAACGTTATCGGTGAGCCTGTTGATGAAATGGGTCCGATCGGTAATGAGAAAGAGTACGCCATCCATCGTGAAGCGCCTTCTTTTGAAAACCAGTCAACCAAAGTTGAAGCATTCACAACCGGTATCAAGGTTGTTGACCTGCTCGCTCCTTATGCTCGTGGTGGTAAGATCGGCCTGTTCGGTGGTGCCGGCGTTGGCAAGACAGTTCTCATCATGGAGCTTATCAACAACATCGCCAAGCAGCATGGTGGTTACTCAGTTTTCGCCGGTGTTGGCGAGCGTACACGTGAAGGGAACGACCTCTGGATGGAGATGAAAGAATCCGGCGTTCTTGATAAGGCAGCTCTTGTTTACGGACAGATGAATGAGCCTCCTGGAGCTCGTGCCCGTGTAGCTCTGACTGCTCTTTCAGTTGCAGAGTATTTCCGTGACGAAGAGGGACAGGACGTTCTGCTCTTTATTGATAATATCTTCCGTTTTACTCAGGCAGGTTCTGAGGTTTCGGCTCTTCTCGGTCGTATTCCTTCTGCTGTTGGTTACCAGCCTACCCTGGCAACCGAAATGGGTGAGCTTCAGGAGCGTATTACCTCTACTAAGAAGGGTTCCATTACTTCTGTTCAGGCTATTTACGTACCTGCCGATGACTTGACTGACCCGGCACCAGCTACTGCTTTTGCCCACCTTGATGCAACAACGGTTTTGTCGCGTCAAATTGCCGAGCTTGGTATCTACCCGGCTGTTGACCCGCTCGATTCTACTTCACGTATTCTTGATCCACAGGTTATCGGTGAGGAGCATTACGGTGTTGCCCGTTCCGTTCAGTACGTACTGCAGAAATACAAGGACCTTCAGGATATCATTGCCATTCTCGGTATGGATGAGCTTTCCGAAGAAGATAAGCTTGTTGTTGCTCGTGCCCGTAAAATACAGCGCTTTCTGTCCCAGCCGTTCTTTGTTGCCGAGGCGTTCACCGGTTCCCCAGGCAAGTATGTTGAGCTGAAGGACACCATCAAGGGTTTCCAGGAAATCGTTGCCGGCAAGCACGACAGTCTTCCTGAGCAGGCCTTCTACATGGTTGGTTCCATCGAAGAGGCAATTGAAAAGGCTGCCAAGCTGGCTGCGGTATAAATTAAACATGTAGGGGCAGGGCTTCTCCTGCCCGCTTTCTACAAGGATCATATATGGCAGAAAAGATGAAACTGGAAATAGTCACTCCTTACAAGAAAATTGTAGACACTGAGGTTGACGAAGTAACTGCAACAGGTAAGCTCGGTGAATTCGGCATCCTGCCTGGTCACGCTCCGTTTTTGACTTCACTCGATATTGGTGAATTCGTATACAAGAACAATGGCGTTACCGAGCACATGTCACTCAACTGGGGTTATTTCGAAGTCTGCGATGACAAGATTATTGTTCTTGTTGAAACGGCTGAGATTGCTGCCGATATCGATGTTGAGCGGGCAAAAGCCGCATTAGGGCGGGCTGAAGAGGCACTTAAGAAACTGACCTCTGAAGATAAGCAGTTTAAAGTTTACGAAGCTGCTCTGCAAAGAGCACTTATCCGTATGCAGGTTGCCGGAAAAAGCGCCCGTAAATAATTTTATGGTATATATTAGTTACATTGAAGAGCGGCAGCGATGCCGCTCTTTT
Source organism: Desulfuromonadaceae bacterium (assembly GCA_028681335.1). GTDB lineage: Bacteria > Desulfobacterota > Desulfuromonadia > Geobacterales > Pseudopelobacteraceae > JACRCG01. The sequence goes on from JAQUIT010000002.1 coordinate 145,358, forward strand.
TGTTTATAGAAATTGTCATGCGGGTTTGTTACAACAGCGAATAATGTATTTCTTTTCAATGGAGGATAGACATGTCCCAAACAAGAGAATTGAAGCGTTATAGTTGTTATGAAATGTTTTCCCAGTCAGCCGGAATCGAAATCCGTGAGGCTGTTAAGTCCAGTGAAGAGCGTGGAGAGATCACAGAACGGAGCGGCAGGATACATCTCCGTTTTTTTAAGTTGGCGCCGAAAAGCAGCCAGGATGAGGTTACCCAAATACGTTTTGTCTGCGAACCAGACGAGGCCTTTAGTCTCTCATTGATGATAGACCAGGTTGCCGGATCTTCGGTGCCGCGCAAAGAAAAACTCAATCCTCACAAGTTCACTGCAGTTGAGCATGGCACAGAAACTATCACGACACTTTCTGTGGAAAAGTGGGAGCGTGGCGGCAAGGGCGGCTACGCTTTGACGGTATCACGCGGCAATGATTTTATCTCTGTTCCAGTACCGCTGACCAAATTTCTCTTTGCCGGGGAATTTCTGCGTGCCATGTCGACGCAACAAAGCTGGGTTGAACGGGAAGTGAAGAAAGCCACAATGAATGTCACAGCCTAAACGTTACAATACATTCTCTGCCGAGCTGAAACGACTATTCGGCTGCAAGGTCCAACGTATCTCCGTTGATGCCGGGTTTACCTGTCCCAATCGCGATGGTACTCTTGATACTGAGGGGTGCATCTTCTGTGGTGGGCATGGTTCAGGTTCGTATGGTATACGGCGAGATCTTGATGTTGTTGCCCAGCTTGAGGACGGCAAAGAGGTCATGAGACGTAAGTATCGCGCTGCACAGTTCATAGCGTATTTCCAGGCTTACTCCAACACATATGGGGAGGTAGAGCTGCTACGCGCTCTGTTTAGCGAAGCGCTGACTGTGCCTGAGATAGTTGGGGTTATCATTGCTACCCGTCCCGATTGTCTGTCGAACGAAATCCTTGCATATCTTGAAGAGCTGAGTCAAAAGACGTATCTCTGGCTTGAAATAGGGCTACAGTCGATTCATGACAAAAGCCTGCTGCGCATCAACAGGCGTCACGACCATGCAAGTTCAGTTGCAGCAGTTGAGCGGGCCAGAGAGCGTTCTCTAAGGGTGTGTGCCCATGTCATACTGGGGCTACCAGGTGAAACGCGCGGTGAGATGTTGGCAACGGCTTCGGAACTCAACCGTCTGGGTGTGGACGGGGTCAAACTCCATCTGCTGCACGTAATGAAGGATACTGAGCTGGCACATATGTACGAGCGTGGCGAGGTGCAGGTAATGGACAGAGACGGCTATGCCGGATTAGTCTGCGATTTTCTTGAACTGCTCGATCCGCAGATTCTGATTCATCGCCTGACCGGCGACGGTGGCCGAGAGAGTCTGGTCGCTCCGCTCTGGTCGCTAAAGAAGTTCGAAATTCTGAACCTGATCGATGCAGAGATGGAGCACCGCGGTACTCGACAGGGGTCAAGGTTTAAGCAATAAATGTCACCATCGTAAGCCTGACTCCGTACGGTCGCACAAAGCAATGTATTACATCTCTACACGTGTCACGACTCCCTGCAATTTTGCCGCAGGAAGCTTGTTGAATTGAACAAAGTTGGGGGTCAGCTTCTTGATCATTGAGAAGACTTTCCAGATAGGGTTCCTCGTCTCGATATCCTCAATGCCGTAAAAAATAACTTTTTCGTCGATGCCGTGTTCCTTAAGACGTTTCTCTATATCCAGCACCCTCATGTAGCCTGCCCGTATTTCAAAAAACTCCAGACCTACTCCAACGTTCCTGTTGTGATGACATACAACGCCAAATGGTTCATCGGTACGGATAATGGAGATGAAAACATTGCGCTCATAGATGATATTGGAACGGATCACGCAATGTACGATGTAGGGGGGGATCATATCCAGACCCTTGAGAAAAAACAGAGCGGTGCCGGCAATATGTCCCTTGGCGTAAATCTGCTCATAGGAGAGCATGAAGGTGTCAAGATCCAGCGGACGCAATGCCTTGTACAGATAGCGTTGTCCGTTTGTCCAGATCAGGATGGTTGCAAACGGTATTGAGGCCAGGATGATCGACCAGTAAGCGCCATGGGGGAATTTGGAAAAAGTGGAGGTGAAATATACCAGATCGATCAGGGCGATGACAATTACAACCGGTACTTTCCATTTTTTGGTGGTCTTGGAGAAGACCATGATCATCATAATGGCGGTAATAGTCATGGAGCCGGTGACCGCCATGCCGTAGGCCGCAGCAAGATTCCCGGATTTCTGGAAGATGAACATCACAAAAATAACTGCTGTCATCAGTGACCAGTTGACGGCGCCGATGTATATCTGGGATTGGATGTGGGTAGAGGTGTAATCAACCTTGAACAGCGGCATCAGGCGTGTGGTTATCCCCTGATAAACAATGGAAAAAACTCCGCTGATAATGGCCTGTGAGGCGATGATGGTCGCCATGATTGTCAACAGCAGAAACGGAATGTAAAAAAATGGTGACTGACTCTGAATCATGGCAAAGAGGATGTTTTTTGCATCCGGATGCGAAAGGATGAATGCTCCCTGCCCGAGGTAGTTTAGGTAGAGGGCGACGAAGACGAAATACCAGGCCCTGATGATCGGCTTTTTGCCAAGGTGTCCCATGTCGGCGTAGAGAGCCTCGCCGCCGGTAGAGCAGAGGATAACCTCCGACAGGACGATGTAACCGGCAAAGCCGTTCAGGCGGAAAAACTCTACGGCATGCCACGGGTTTATTGCCGTTATGATTCCAGGTCTGCCGGAGATGGAAACAAGACCTGAAACCAGCAGGACGCCGAAATAAACAACCATGATCGGCCCAAAGATGCCGGCAACCTTATCGGTGCCTCTTGACTGGAAAAAAAACAGAGTGAATGCAATGAGAGCGGCAATTATTACCAGTGTTGATTGGTGGGTGGCGGCAAGAGAAGGGATGAGCAGAAAACCTTCCACAGCTGAAAGGATCGAGATTGCCGGGGTAATAACGCCGTCTCCCAGGAGCAGTGAAACCCCGAGAAATGAGAGAAATCCGGCAAAACCGAGGACCCTGCCTTTTTTAAAGAGCTTGATGATGATCTCGCGCAGGACGATCTCGCCACCCTGGCCTTTCTTACCCAAGCTCATGGCCAACCAGGCATACTCAGCGGTAACGAGGATAGTCATGGTCCAGAAAATCAGGGAGAGAATGCCATAGACATTGGCAACGGTCGGTTCGGTCATGGCAAAAACTACGGTGAGGGTGTATATCGGACTGGTACCGATGTCGCCGAATACGAGACCCAGGGCTTTGACAATGCCACCCCAGAATGAGTCTTCCTGCTTATTGATCATGAAATGCCCTAACCATTGGAGTCAAAGGAAATATATAAAAAAAGGGCGGCATTGCAGCCGCCCGAACTTTATACACTACTTGATTAGAATTTGTCACCAATGATAGTTCGAGCCTACATTTCCACTCTCGTTACAACTCCTTGAAGTTTGGCCGCCGGCAGTTTGTTGAACTGTACGAAGTTGGGGGTCTGTCGTTTGATTGTTGAGAACAGTTTCCAGGCGATGTTGCTGGTCTCAATGTCCTCAATACCGTAAAAAATGACTTTTTCCGTGATGCCATTATCCTTTAGGACCCCCTCGATATCCAGTATTTCCATGTAACCGGCTTTGATCTCTATTGCGTCAAGGCCGGGAGCAAGCCCCGTCTTCATAAGAGTTTGCAGGCCGTATGGCTCCTCGGTGCGGATGATCGATATCAACACATTGCGCTCATAAATGATATTGCTGCGGATGATACAGTGTACAAGATAGGGAGGGATAACGCTCCACTCCTTGACAAAGAACAGGCCGGTGCCGGGGATGTTCTTTTCTTTGGCGTATATTTGTCCATAGGCCAGTTCGAACGTATCAAAATCGAGCGGTTTGAGTGCCCGATAAAGTGCTCGCTGCCCCTTTGTCCAGACCATGATGGTAATGAAAGGTAGCGCTGCAAGGATAATTGACCAATAGCCGCCATGCGGAAATTTATTGAGGTTGGCGGTCAAGAAGGCTACGTCAGCAGCTGTAACCAACAAAGCAATCGGTACCTTCCATTTCTTGGTGGTGCGGGCATAGATCATGGTCATCATAATGCCGGTAATGGTCATGGTGCCGGTGACCGCCAGGCCGTAGGCTGCCGCCAGGTTTTCTGATTTGCGGAAAAGCAGCATGATCATAATTACCAGTACCAGCAGCAACCAGTTGACCGAACCGATATAGATCTGGGACTTGAGATGAGTAGAGGTGTAGTCAACCTTCAGCAGCGGCAGGATACGGGTGGTTATCCCCTGGTAGACGATAGAAAACACCCCGCTGATCAGCGCTTGCGAAGCTATCACCGTAGCAATGATGGTAAGGATCAGGAACGGGATGTAAAGAATGGCCGCCTCACTACGCACCATGCCGAAGAGGATGTTTTTCGCCTGGGGGTGCGTTATTATGAAAGCGCCCTGACCGAGGTAATTGATCACCAGTGCTGCAAAGACAAAGTACCAGGCCCGGACAATCGGTTTGCGCCCCAGGTGTCCCATGTCGGCGTAAAGGGCTTCGCCTCCGGTAGCGCAAAGAATGACCTCCGAGAGGACAAAGAAACCGGCCAAGCCGTTGTCGTAGAGGAAGCGGATGGCGTACCAGGGGCTCAGTGACTTGATAACTATCGGATGGTCGACTATCGAAATCGCACCGGACAGCGTCAGGGCGGCAAACCAGATTACCATCAACGGGCCGAAGGCCCGCGCCACCTTGTCGGTTCCCTTGCTTTGAAAGATGAAGAGTCCAATAGCAATAATAGCAGCAATTAGAATCATGATGTTTTGGGACGTTTGTTCAAATCCCGGTATCAGTTCAATGCCCTCAACGGCCGACAGAATCGAGATGGCCGGGGTTATGACGCCGTCGCCGATCAGTAGGCAGATGCCGACGTAGGAAAGAAAAGTGACAAAGGCAAGCGTGCGTCCCGGCTTGATCATCTTTGCCAGAATCTCGCGCAGTACAATGGTACCACCCTCTCCCTTTCGTCCCAGGCTCATGGCAAGCCAGGCGTATTCGACCATTACCAGGATAACCAGCGTCCAGACGATCAGCGAGATAATGCCGTAGATGTTTTCCTGAGAGGGCTTAGTGAGAGTTATGATGACGGTGAGGGTGTAGATCGGGCTTGTGCCGATGTCGCCGAATACAAGTCCCAGAGCCTTGATAATGCCACCCCAGTATGAACCGGCTTCGTGTTGTTTCATGATGTGCCTCCTGCAAGAATAGCTTGTAGGGGCTTACAGGCGGATGATAACAGGAAAACCGCCGGCATGAACCGGCGGTTTATGTCCGCTGTTGCGCCCTTCCATCTGCCTACGAGGTTAGCTGACGGGCTCGGGATTGGAAGTTCCCTTTCCGGCACGGTGCCGGAATACGCCCCAGTTGATCGGGTCCCCCGCATCCGTTCGATAGAGCGGATCTCGGCTGCTTGTCGGGTTGTTATACACCGACTGTTTCCGCTGTCAAGATATCTTATGGATAGTCAAACTTTGCTGTTTACACGCAAATCAAAACTGCTACACTCCACGGCCGCTAAAACTATATGAATGGAAGAGAAGCATGGAAGATGAAGTAGGAGTTATGGATGCATGAAGCAATGGTCTGCCGATATTTCAAGGTTGCCCACCGGGATATGGTTTTCCTGAAGTTTATCCTGGAGGCCTATGAGGGGATGAATGTGATGAGCACCGTCGATAACAAGGTCGGTATAATCCGCATCGCCATTATGCCGGGTTTTGTTGATGATATGGATGGTCTGCTGGCAGAACTGGGAAAACAGGTCAATATGGAGTCGGTCGAGTGGCATGATGATATCTGCAGTTTTTGAGCAAACGGTACCTGGGTCAGGGCACCGGTAGAGTAATGTTCAGTGCGGTACCTTTATCGGCTTTGATGATTCAAAATGTTACGACCTGCAGGCCGCGTCCGGCACCAGATATGTAGACAAACGTGAGCGTTGTTGCCCCGCCACTATTCTCTCCGGTTCGGTAATCAGATATGAACTCATAGCGGAAAGATTTGACCCTGCTGTCCGGGGGGAGTTCCAGAGTGGAGGGGAGATCTCGAAGTGCGGGCCAGGAGCATCTGCTCTGTTGTTCGACAGCGAACGAGGGGAGTTTGCCCATCAGCGGCATTTCGCTCCGGCAGTAGTCGAACAGAAGAGCATCATGAAGTTCTGTCCTATCGGCCAGCGGTTCTGCCAGACGCGCAAAAAGTTCATAAACCCTCCGGCAGGAGAGGCTGGAGAGGTTATCGTTCCCCGCCTGTCGCGCCATTAGATCAAGGATCGCAGAGAAAGGTCTGTCGCGTTCCAGAGTCCGGAATGATGCGGCAAATCCACCATGTTTGTTGAACAGATCAAGGAGGCGTCCTATGGTCTCGACCAGACAGATATCAGCGTAGGAAAGCCACGGGTTACGCAGGATTGTGTAGGGTGGCGATTCGGAGAAAAAATACCCTTCGCGACGGGCAATCTCGCGCATCGGTGATCCTTTCAGCAGCTTAAGCGGCTCAAGCTGGATGTCATCAGGCTGCAGTTCTGCCACCGTTTGCAGGGAGTGCAGAAAGCCGTCGTATCCCTCACCCGGTAGTCCAGCAATCAGATCAAGGTGTAGCTCTATGTGTGTTTCGTTTGCCAGTCGCCGCACATTGGTGAAAATGCGCTGCAGATCGGCGCTGCGACTCACCTGCTCAAGTGTCTTCTGCGATGTGGATTGAACACCGATCTCAAAGCGGAAGGTGTGTGCGGGCACACGCCGCAGAACTTCCAGATTATTTTCGGTCAGCAGGTCGGCGGCGATTTCAAAGTGAAAGTGGCTGCTCCGGTTGTGCTCAAGAATGAATTCCCAGATCGTGTCCGCCCGCCGGGCATCATAATTAAAGGTGCGATCTACCAGCTTTATCTGCGCCACCCCGTTCTCCATCATAAACAGGAGATCCTTCTTTATCCTGTCCATGCCGAAAGTGCGTACCGTACCCTCCGTTGAGGAAAGGCAGAAAGCGCAGGAAAAGGGGCAGCCGCGCGAGGTTTCGTAATAGGCCAGCGGTTTTGAAAAGTCTACCATACCGGCTTCAAAGGGTGACGGAAGTGAATCGAGCTCCATATTTTTCCTGCTGAGTGGTCCTGACAGGGTGTCACTGCCGTCGCGGTAAAAGAGGTTGTCCATCTCCGCCAGGCTTTCCTGTAGCATGCCCGGATGCTCCTGCGTCAAAGTCATAAGAAGAGATCTGAAAGTTTCTTCCCCCTCACCCTTGATGACAAAATCAACCGCAGGGTTGTCGTGCATAAGGTCAAAGATGCCGAAGGAAACCTCTGGTCCGCCAAGGACGATGCGTGTGTGGGGTGATATTTTCTTGATGTCGGAAACAATCCGCAGGGTCTGCTCGATATTCCAGATATAACAGGAGAAGGCAACAAGATCGGCCTGCTCAGCCATGACGAGTCTCAAGGTGTGTTCGCGCGGTTCATTGACGGTCCATTCGCGAAGTGTGATGTCTGTATGTGGAATGTCCCGGCAATACACGGCCAGGCAGGGGAGGGCAAGTGAGGCATGCGAATATTTGGCGTGCAGGGTTGCAAGGAGAATCTTCATGACAATAGGGTCTCTGAATGTGGATGGAGATGATTAAATGGGGCTCTTTTGCATTGACGTATAACATTGCAAGTGCTACTAAATACACGCTTACTACCGAAAAATAAAGGTGTTTCCCAATGCTTGACATGAAATACATTCGCGAAAATCTGGATGAGACCGAGCGTCGTCTGCGTACCCGTGGCGGTGAATCCTATCTGGACGGCTTCCGAGAACTTGATGAAAAACGACGTACGTTGCTGAAAGAGGGTGAGGCGCTTAAGGCGCTACGCAATTCAGTGTCGGACGAGATTGGTCGTACCAAGGATAAAAGCCAGGTTCAGGATAAAATTATTGAGATGCGTGAAGTCTCTCATAAGATCAAGGGGATGGATGAGGAGCTGAATCAGGTTGACGAGCAGCTGCACTCATTCCTTTTGACGGTGCCTAACCTGCCGCATGCAGCGACCCCGGTTGGAACCTCTGAAAACGACAACGTTCTCGTCAGGTCGTGGGGTGAGCCGAGCACGCTTCCTTTTGCAGCAAAGCCGCACTGGGACCTTGGCGAAGAGCTTGGCATCCTTGACTTTGAGCGTGGCGCCAAGATTGCCGGCGCGCGTTTTACCCTGTATCGAGGTGCAGGAGCACGGCTGGAGCGGGCTCTGATCAATCTGATGCTTGATCTGCACACTGACAAGCATGGCTATCAGGAAGTGCTCCCCCCCTTCATGGTCAATCGTGATTCCATGACCGGAACAGGACAGCTTCCCAAGTTTGAAGAAGATCTTTTCAAGATGGTCGATCCTGATTTTTTCCTGATTCCGACTGCCGAGGTGCCGGTAACCAATATCCATCGTGGAGAGATCCTTAAAAAAAGCGACCTGCCGATCAGCTATTGTGCCTACACACCGTGCTTCCGTCGTGAGGCCGGTTCCTATGGCAAGGATACGCGTGGCTTGATCCGTCAACACCAGTTTAACAAGGTGGAATTGGTAAAATTTGTTCACCCGACGGAATCGGATGCTGCGCTGGAAGAATTGACCGGACACGCCGAAAAGGTGTTGCAGTTGCTGGAGATTCCTTATCGGGTAATGGCGCTTTGCAGCGGCGATATCGGTTTCTCCGCCGCCAAAACCTACGACATCGAAGTATGGTTGCCGGGGCAGAGCTGCTATCGCGAGATATCTTCATGCAGCACTTTTGACGACTTCCAGGCACGCCGTGCATCGATTCGCTTCCGTGAGGACGAAAAGAGCAAGCCGGAATTTGTCCATACCCTGAACGGTTCCGGTTTGGCTGTGGGGCGTACGCTGGTGGCAATCCTGGAAAACTACCAGCAGGCCGACGGTTCGGTGCGGGTGCCTGCGGTGTTGCAATCTTATATGGGTGGTTTGGAGCTGATAAAGCGCTAGCTTGCAGATTTTTTGTAGATGCTCCCTGATCATGTTGAAAAACAGAAATAGTTGTGCTATAAGATCGGGATGCATGATAACGGAAGGGTGGCCGAGTGGTTTAAGGCAGCGGTCTTGAAAACCGCCGAGTGTAACAGCTCCGTGAGTTCGAATCTCACCTCTTCCGCCATTTAACGTAACTAACTAATATGGTTAGATAAACAGAGCCTCTAGTAACTTTTAGTATACTTTTTAGTATACCAAGGAGCTAGGGGCTTTGTCATTACCTACCCACCTCATCTGCTACAAGAGCCACTACTATTATCAGGCTAAAGTACCTGTAGACCTAAGAAAACACTTCTGCTGTACCTTCATCAAGAAATCTCTTAAGACCACTGACCTGAGTGAAGCAAAAACAATGCTAGTCTCTATGGAATATAATGTCCACAGAGGTTTTACGTTGTTGAGAACAGGTATGTTACCAGCTGATATTGTCAGACAGGTAGTAGAGGGAATAGTGCCAAGCAGACAAAAGGCTGATGTGGTAAGAGGCAAGCTGCTGTCTGATGTCGTTAAGCAGTATGTGGCTGAGAAAGAGTCGGGCTGGACATACAAAACCAAGTTGGAGGTTGTTGGGTGTCTTCGTTTGATAGTGGATGTTGTCGGTAGCATGGAATTGAAGGAGATAACAAAGCAGACAGTGCTGGACTTCAGGGCCAAGCTGATGAAGTTGCCAGCCAATATGTACAAAATATATCCAGGCAAAACTATACAGGTGATATTGAACATGTCTGATGTAGAGCCTATGAGTATCAATTCAGTCAATAAGCATATCATGAGATTAAATGCCCTGTTAAGTTACGCTGTCACGGAAGGTCTCGTCATCGTCAACTATGCACAGGGGATGATGATATCTGACAAACGTAGGACTGATGAACTGCGAAAGGTATACTCTCCTGAGGACTTGAAAGTTATCGTGGACAATCTGCCGAGAGAGCAGGGGAGACCAGAAAGGTTCTGGATTCCTTTGATAGCTATGTATTCTGGTATGCGCTTGGATGAGGTGTGCCAGCTATATGTAGAGGACGTTCAGCAGCTAGATGGTGTGTGGTGCTTCAATATAAACGATGAGAAGGATAAGAAGGTTAAGTCAGCATCAAGCAAGAGGGTTGTGCCGGTTCATAAAGTCCTGCTCACATGTGGGATTCTCGAATACGTAGGTACAGTTAGGTCTAGTGGAAACCAGAGGCTATGGGTGAATTTGTCTTGGCGTAAAGAGGACGGATACGGAAATGCGATAGGTAACTGGTATCGCAGGTTCAATCGAGAACATGTCAGTAAAGATGAGGGTAAGGTGTTTCACAGCTTTCGCCATACGGTTACTAACTCACTTAAGCAAGCTGGAGTGTCAGAGGCTGTAATTGCAGAGCTTGTTGGGCATTCTACGAGCGGATCTATGACTATGGGTAGGTATGGCAAGCGTTATCAACCTAAAGTGCTCCTGGAAGCATTGATGAAGCTCGACTATGGTATTAAGCCACCTGTGTCTGTACTAGAATAGTCCACATAGGGTTAAACTGAGAAAATCAGGCGTGGAATACTTGTCGGGTTCATAAACTCATAAACACTCTCAAAAACCTCATATTCGTCATTATCATAAGGCACTTAGCATAACGGCTAGGTATCTTTTTTATTATGGTTGCAAGAATGTAGCAGATATAAGCAAACATTCAGGATATGCTCTATTCAGCAATAATACAGTTGGAAAAGTAATTATGTTATACAAACGAAGGCTTCTTGTAATGGAGCTATAAAACTTGTATATAAGATAAACGTTAGGATTCCAATTAAATTGAAACAATATAATATTGCTTTAATCGGGAGGCATCATGAGTATTAAGGTTCACTCCATAGGATATGACGACGTAATTAAGAGCACTGTTCTGACTGGGGAGACAACATACAGGTACGCTTTGGAAAGTATCTACCCATTAATCAATCGCTTTTCTGCACAAAGAAAACTCCAAAACCAGTCTTTTTATGACAGACTACGTAAAGATATCCTTAAAGGTTGCCTAATGCCACCTATCACTTTAGCATTAGTTGACGTAGGAAATCCTACAACAATTGATTTAAAAGAAGCATCCAGATATTCTAATGATAATATTAGTAAAGGCTATGTATTAGATGGTATGCAGCGTCTTAACACGCTTTTTAGCATAAAAGACGAACAAGACTTCCCATATGAGAAGAGTCTGTATTTAAGCATTATAATATCATCCAATAAAGATATGCTTCTATACAGGATGATAACACTTAATAATGGTCAAAGGCCTATGACTCCAAGACATCAGATAGAAGTATTAACAGAAGAGTTGTTTGACTTTGAATCGTTAGATATCGAAATACAGTCCGAAAAAGAACGGGGAGAAAAGGTAAAAAGAGGATCATTCAATCTATCAGATATATCCAAAGGTTATTTAGCTTTTTTTTCGGATAGCGTGCACAACGAAAACAATAAGATAATTAGTGAGAAAATGGATGAGATTATAGTTGGTAAAATTATGAATGCAGCTGTTGTTGAAGATGGACTACAGTTTCAGCAAGTACTAGAGCTAATAGATAAATTTTCCACTAGTGAAGTTGGTAAATCATGGCTGATGACACAAAACAATCTTATTGGCTTTTGTGTAGGTGTAAAGAAGTCATTTGATTTCTTAGGTGAATTGACCGCAACAGATTTTGGTGTTTATGCAAATAAATTTGAAGATGCTTTTAAAGGAATAAATGCAGCTAAAGTAAATCTTGGGAAATATAGACGCGAGTTGTCAAAGAAATATATTGAGAACTTATCAGACTTTAAGGATTTTGATGATATTGAATTGTTAACTTATTTTTCTGATGAAACCGTTGGATAATTGATATGCGGACTATCAGTTACGAATTTTATGAACCTAATGCAACCACATTTACAAGTGCATCAGCTTTTCATATTAACGATAGTAGTAGTGAATTATCGCTATTATTTAGATTGATTTCAGGTACGTGCCTTATTTCTAATAGAAATTTAGAATTAGCAGTAGAATTAAATAAGAACTATTTTTATAGTGATTTCAGAAATAATGACGATAACGACTTAAGCTTCTTAGATAACTTCGATGAAAGTCTTAAACTTGATGATTATGAGCAGTTTATAAATAAAAATAGACATAAAAACAGAAAGTTTTATAAACCGTTATTAAACGAAATAGCTGGTTGTATATATTATGAGGAGCTTGAGCGCCATACATCTGCATTTGTTCATTTATATAGGGCTTATGAGCATATGTCATACGCCTTTCCAATGATATATGCATCTAAAACGGATGATTACATCGGTACATTTGAAAATCTTAGAAAATGGTTAACAAATTCAGAGTCAGATGGAAATGTTGGTGAGTTGAGATTTCATAAATCATTTATTACTACGCTATTTAAAGGCTCTCCAGAACTTTCAAGTACAATAGACATTCATATTACTGCGAAAGACGAGTTCAAAGAAAATATATTTAATGGCTTAACACAAAAAGTCCTATGTTGGAATAATTCAACTCAATTTACAACATCAACAGTGTCACCTGATAAAATAAGTGTCAGTTTTGTTGAGTTCCACAGTTTTATTGTAAATTTAAGAAACAGATACTTTCATTATTCTAATGCAAGAAGAGATAATATCGGACTTGATGATATCATTGAATCAGATTTATTGTTTTCAATGGTAAATAAGGCTTCAATAAATTTTATCGCAACAATTTTTCACGGAGTTATAAGACAACACATGTAATTTATCCTTTTGCCCCACCTAGCAGAACAATTCAAACTTAATTCACACATCATGACGGATGTTGTCCTTCCGACCACTAGAAAAAGTTCTTGGTGCCTTGTGGTAGTTTGCATTGTTGGTGGTTGTAGCAGTGTAAAGGCAGGTATCGAGAATATGATCTATCAGTAAGTGAATATAGTGGCAGTTGCAAGGTTGTCTCCAGCTGCGCTGGTCCGGTCTCGACAGAAGCGATTGATGAAGCCAATCACTTCTATCTCAATCCGGGATATTATAATCATAATCCTGGTTGTCGTGTATGGCCTGAAATGGTAAAAGTGGCAGTAATAGTTAGCATAAATGGAAGCGGGTCTGTGTAAGTGTCCAATTAATAATAAGTATTCTACGGTGTGTTAGTCCGTAGCTGATATAGGTGGTGCAAATAATGAGTATGCTCTGGAGGGTAACAGGCCATGAATTATGTAGAGTCCATAAGTAAGCAGACCATGGTGCCAGCAGGTGATGCTATTGACATGCTATCTCAGATACTTCTTTCTGCACATCATATGAACTTGGGAGACAAGCCAGAGGAGATAAAACAAGACAAGATTAAATATGTGAGGAATCAAATTACCAGACTTTACAAGGCTGGCAAGGTCAATAAGGGTACAATTAAATATTATGATTCTTTACACCAATACTCAGATGCTTCTGGTTATTATTCAGATGGCTCATGTGACTTCTTCGAAGACGATGCAAGATTTCGCATGGATATGAAGTTGAGTACAGTCAATATTAAGCAGCTTGCCAAGGAGATTGTTCTTGAGTTAGAGGACACAGGTAATTCTGTACCTGCTGACCTGATGATATTGTTGGGCGACAATAACCATCAACCTGTGGTGGTGTCTAAGTCTGTTATTGCACCTATTATACAAGTTGTCAGCAGCAATGATACTAATGTTGCCGCACCGGCTGTAGAGAAAGAGGATGCTGTCACTATTGCACCAGAAGCAGTCGTAATACCTTCAGTAGTTGATGAGGATATCAAGGCTGGGACAGCACCAACAGATCACAAGTATTGTTTCATAAAACATGGACTGGGCTGGAATATTCAGTTTGGTGACATAGAGCTTATTGGTGTCAATCATTCTGTTGGTATGGACTACATAAAGATATTACTTCAAAAAAGGTATGATGAAATTAGTGTATTCGATCTACAGGCAATGCTTAACCCAGACTATATTCAAAGCAGCTTAGAGTCCAGTTTCAATGATCATATGGCTGATGAGGAAGATGATTCAGAATCAACTGAAGACACAGATGCTCAAAAAAGGATTTGGAATCGTTTGTCTGATGAAGAACGGGCAATAGCAAATGAGCTTTACCAACAACTCAAAGAATACAAAGCCGACCTTGCAGCGGCGAAATTGTATAAAGACATAGTCGAAGAAAAACGACTCACCGAACTGAAAAATATGCTGGAAGACGATCTATATGCAATGTTGAATTCTAGAACAGATGACCCTGTTTTGGATAAAAATAGAAAAAAAATATACAAAAATATTGAAGATGCTAGAAAAAACATAAAAATAGCTGAAATTGCCAAGGGTTATGAAGACACCCCCACATACAATTATCTTAAAAAATACATTAATACTGGTAGCTCTTGTAAATACAATCCTCTTGTCGATGATTCTATCCAATGGATATTATAGAGTTTTATAAGTTTGCTACTTTTTGAGTAGCAGACACAAGTTTAGTTGCTACCTCCCACGTAACAATCCCTTCCACAAAAGTCGCCCTTAGAAGGTAGAGGCAAAGCGAACCACCTGACAGCATCCTAGGCAGTCTGTCAGTGCAAGCCAAACCTACTATTCTTTAAGGAGGCTCCACATGAGCCAGGCTACACCCAACCAAGCAGTATCCCCGCAGTCCCCCGCAACCAGCACCATCGAAACAGCAAGCAATATTGCTTTCAGCTTTGGTGCCAAACCTACCGTAGCAGAAATCAAGGCTATGGTTCAGCATGCGGTAGATGCAGCCCTTGCATCCTCTGCCTTCACCGGCGACATCAAGGTAGTCAACAAGGCCCTCGAAGCCCTTGCTATTCCTGACCCCGATGCTCGCTTCCGTAAGCAGTTTTCTGATGTAGCCAGACGCAACCTACTTGCTAAAGCTCCTGAGGATGAGAACGGCAATATCCGCAAGCCATCTGATGCGGCTATCAATGCCGAAGTGGATCGCCTTCTCACCGCCCTCAAGGCCAAGAAAGCCAAAGCTTAATATTTATCCAGGAAGGGGGACTAACAATCCCCCTCCAAACATAGACACAAAACCAAAATGACTTGAAATACTATTTTATGAGGAGAAATATATGCGGATAGAAACAAAATTATCAGAAGACCTGACTCGCTTTGAATACGTAGATATGACCGAAAGTGAGAAGTTAATAGTTGAGGATATGAAAGTGCTTATATCTAATATATTCGATTGCCGCTTAGATACGATTATTGTAAATCAACAATTTAAAGAGCTGACTCAAGAAGTGGCAGATATTATCAATTCAATTAGATATGAAATTGACTACATACAATTAGACGTTAAGCCTGATCCCGCAGATCTTGAAGAAATCATGGCTCTTATTGACATTGAGAATAAACGTAGTGAAGATATATGGTATGTGAGATTCGAGACATACCTCTATTGCGAAAAGGCTAAGGCCGCTGGTATCAATGTATCTAAGTCAGAAGTTGATGCACTGATGATAGCTTACTTCGAGCCCGAGATAGTAGAAGCTTCTCTGGTTCCCGAAGGTTAATCTGAATTCCTGAGAAGAGTTAGTCACTCTTCCAATCTTACATTTAGACATATTTTCCAGTGGGGGAGTCAATCGGCTCCCCTTACTAATTTGAGGTATTTATGAGACACCATATAAACGTAGCCCAAGTATTTACCAGTGTTCAACCTGGACATCTGCTGAACTCATTCGGCAATGAACGGCAAGAACAACCAGCGAACATTGTGATACCAGATGCAGCCTTAACCACCGACATTGGCAACTCAATCAGGTTTATTAATGGGAACAGATCAACGGCTTGTTATTGTATCGAACTCAACTCATGGGCAATCTGGAGTGGTAGCCATTGGGAGATTGACTCTTGCGGACGGATTATGACAATCGGGGGCAGGACAATACTGAACATCATGCAGGAGGTAGAAGGTCAACAATCGCATGATAC
The DNA here is from genome assembly GCA_028681335.1 of Desulfuromonadaceae bacterium. Lineage (GTDB taxonomy): Bacteria > Desulfobacterota > Desulfuromonadia > Geobacterales > Pseudopelobacteraceae > JACRCG01. The sequence goes on from JAQUIT010000002.1 coordinate 161,457, forward strand.
AAAAACGGAACTTATAAATTGTTGCAAGCGGAGCCAAAGTCCTGCACGTATAAATGCAATGCTTACATTAGCCGCTCCTGAGATGGCTATATCCTGGAGTGCTATGGATACTGACACATTTCTATTAAATGTTCAGAATGGCACCATTGACCTACGCACCGGAGTGCTATTAAGTCATAATCCTGCTCACATGAACTCCAAGATTTCACCCATTACACATGATGCGGGTGCTGAGTGCCCACGGCTCATGCAGTATCTTGAGTCAGCATTCCCTGACAATCCAGAGATGATTGACTACATGCAGAAGGTAGTTGGATATATCCTCACTGGCGATACGAGCGAGAAGTGCTTTTTCATCTTCTACGGTCCTGGTGGTAACAATGGCAAGTCAGTTCTGATAAATGTCCTCCGATACATCCTGGGACCATATGCACTACAGACACCAGTGGCTACTCTCCAGAGAAAAAATCCAGGTGGCAATAGTAACGATATTGTTCGGCTTAAAGGTGCTAGGTTTGTTGCGGCATCGGAGATAGACCCTAAACAGCGCTATCAGTTTGATGAAGCTCTATTGAAGATGCTTACCGGTAATGACCCTGTAGCTGCCAGGGAGCTATTCAAGGAGTATATTGAATACTATCCTGAGTTCAAGCTGTTCATCGGCACCAACACCCAACCGGAGTTCGATACTAAAGATACTGCACTTATGGATAGGGTAATGACAATCCCATTCAGAGTGTCATTCCCAAGAGACCATGCTGAGCGTGATAATGACTTGCTTGCCAGTCTAAAAGCTGAAGCTCCTGGCATACTCAACTGGGCTATAGAAGGTTGTCTATTATGGCAGAGTGAGGGCCTTGGTGCTGTCCCTGATGAAGTGACTTTTAACCTGCCTAACACTGTGAGGGATGCCACTATTGATAGGTTCTTGCATGAGTGTTGTGATTTTCAGGAAGGTTCTGTTCAGAAGTGTGGTGTTCTACATGATACCTATAAAGCATGGTGTTTAGATCTCAATACATTGCCGGTAGGGAATGCTACATTCAGCAAGCGACTCACTAACCATCATAAGCTTGATAAAGACACTATTGGTAGTGATGGCACCTTCTGGTTTGGCATCACTCTCAAGGAAGCAATGACAGGCACTGTAGCTGCATGAACATATATCTGTAATAGGTTTCTCTGAAAACCAGTAGCACATTAGCCCCCTATCCCAAGGGGGCTTTTATGTTTCTATACAATATAGCTTGAGTAGTTCTGTTGAGCCATCTGAGGTAAATGAGGCATTTTTTTGAGAAAGTTAACCAGTAAAAAATTTACACTGAACTGTTTTTCAGAAAATTTGGCTCATATGGTTCATTTGCCTCACAAAAATAGAGCTTAACACTATAACCAGCTATAATATCAAAGCTATATAGCACACTGAATATGGTTGTATCCTCTTATAGGGATACACCATGTTCTTGTATGATGCTCTATTGACAGGTTCATATTACAGAGCAGATATCACTCTACAAACACCTTCAGACCCAATAACTATATACGCTCACAACATATGGGATGTTGTATCGCTACTGTTCCTCAAAGACCTTATCCTAATTGCCAACTCAGGAAAGCAGCTATAACTCTCATCACCTTCAGAGTCAGCACTCAATACATGTCCAAATAGTATGTTTTCCATACTACCGGATAATATTATAACCCACTGTACGGGTGTATAACCCACTTGAGAGGCAATTTCTGCACCCAGTACATCATTGCTAGCGCTAACAGACAGAGAGCCTGTAAAACCACCCTTGCCGGCAATCATCAAGAGCCCCATAAAACCACCCTATAAGCTCAATAACTCTAGCAGTATTATGTTGCAATGACACTTTCTGTCCAAACAGTATAATAACCTCCAAGATCAGGAGAAAGCCCATGATATATATTTGCGGCACATTGCCAAAGCCCGATTAGAATGATCTTTTACCAGAACAGAAGCAGAGGTTTGGTTTCCTGGTTCACCAGCTCAGAAAGAACGATTGCACAATCCCTGATGCATAGAAGAGAGTCTGCAGTTAGTTGTGGAGCGAAGAGATGCCTTTCGACGGATGGATATTAATTGACTGCTAATGTTTGTGTGATATAAACAGGCTGCGAATTAGCTGTCATGAGGTGAAAACAAAATGGAACAAGAGGCAATTAGGGAAATATGGTCAGAACTCTGCTTTCATCTGTCGGATAATATTAAACCAAACATTAACGAGAGTGCATTCGAACACAAGGTGTTACACTCTCTTGAAAAACTTGGGTGGAGTGAGTTCAGAGGAGAGCTAAAGGTAAGACCTTACATTCAGATAGGGCGACAGGGTCAAATAATTCCGGATATAGTCGTATATACTCCAGATAATAAAGCCGTAGTTGTTTTGGAAATTAAAAGACCTGCTGAAGATCTAAGTAGAACAGGTTGTATTGGACAACTACAATCATATATGCGCCAAACAAAAGCTGATTTTGGTCTACTTGTGGGGAAAGATATTTATGTTTACTACGATGGAGTTCAAAATCCACAAGCTGATCCACTTTTGTTGTCTAAATTTAGTTTCAAAAGTGATTCTGCTGAAGGGGTCGAATTTGTAAATCTTTTCAACAGAGACAGCTTTATTGCTGGAAAATATGAATCTTATTTGAAAGCGCATATAGACCGATTAGATCTTGAGCGAAGAACAAATGTAATAAGGGAGCAGTTGCAGTCAGATAAAATCAATAATAAGATACTAAAATTTCTTCAGGATGAGTTCAGGAATGAGGACACACTGGTCTTAGTAGAAGCAATGAAGGGTTTAACAGTAAAATTATCTTACCATCAATATAGCGTAAACAAAAAATATCTGACATCAGATGCTTCAAAGTTGGCAGAGCCGGTACAGACTGTTTTTGTATGTAGAAATAAAGCTTCAGGAAAGCATTTCATATTAATAGATGACCTTAATGATAACGATGTCCTTCTTATTTCCCCCGAAGGCGTGCAGATTGCACTCAGAGCGGATCTGTTTGACCAACCAAAGGATGAAAGTCTCGACTATCTGTTGTCTTATAAATTGATAACTGCAAAACAGTTAGAAAAGTATAAAGAATATGAATCGCAGCAGTCCTGTGATGAGACATCAATCAAGGAAGATCTCAATCAAGTAAAGGTCAAGAAACCAAGACCTGCTGCTTTGACTGCTGGCCACAAAAATCCAAGTCCTCCGCCGGATGAATGGATCAAAAGTATTCCAGAATTATCAAAAATATCGAATCTCAATAGTTGGAGGTCAATCTGTAACTATTTAAATGTGCATGTGGGCGCAAACTCCGCTAGACGAGCTCTACAAGCCTGGATAATAAAGAACCGAAATAACTGGCCGACAATTCCTGAACCATAGTTTCAATAATGTATGCTTAAATATGCTTAAAATGTAGATCATTGTCCACAATTGGTTTCTGCCTTGGGATTTAGGAGCTTCATTGAAGAATGGTAAATGTGCGAAATAATGTCTATAAATAAACATGTAAAGCATAGTATTGATCAAGCACTTCAATACTTAGATGATAGTGCTGATGCGATATTAAATCTTAACCAATTGTATATAATTTCCACAAAACGAATAAGCAAGGACGGTAACTGCACCTTAATAAATATGCTTATCAAAGCAGTGAAGTTAAAGTCCCCCACAGTAAATGACGCTTTCAATTATTATTTGCTAAGTTATTCCAGTCTAATTGTAGACACATCAACCGGAGAACTAATTTACGATAGCAGTAAAATAATCGAAAACCATTCACCGAGTTTCTTGGGGTGGTTGAGAACAAATCAAGAAGCTCATAGACTTTTTAAAAATATTGATTATGGAAGATTAGATAGGGCGTTAATTAATTACAACATCACAACAATGATGAGAAAAGCATCCAACAAATCTTTACCTAAAAATATAATCCAATATAGAAGCGAATATTGTCCAGGCTGTGGAAAAAAATTCCGAATAGGCTCTGCAGATATTATTGATAATCATACGTGCAAGACAGTCAATACAGCAAAAAGTATAAGGACCCTCTCAGGCGGTGGAGGTCCAGGAACTGGTAAGAGAAGCTAATAGTAGATCCTTTTTATGAGGTAGGAGACCAAAGATACCGTGACCATAGCTGATATAGCAGAGCGCATACAGTTCAAATTATGCATATAGTAAGCAAACGCCCTTGGTACAATATACGCTGGCAAATATGGGTGTTATCTGTTGTTGCTATACTGGTCATCTCAGTCATGCGTTACCAATTAACAAGACCCATTGAAGTACAAGTTACATCAGCACCTACAGGCCAGGACAAGACCCTCAAAAATAGAATGATCTTCCTTGTTTCCCTTGAGAAAAGTTTTCACAAGAAGGGTTGGCTTGCATCACTAGACCTTGAAGGCGAAAATGGGAATGTATTAAAAATATACTGGGAATCAATAAATCGGCCTTTTGTTAAGCAGATGGTAGAGACAACAGACCTAATACAAGATATCCGTGAAATGGGTTTCAAGAGGCTTGTGTTGAATAATGGCAAGCAAGAGTGGAATCTTGACCTGAAGAACTAAACATCGGTGGCACCTGTACTAACTCTCCTGCAAATAGTTACATCTCCCGCTATATAAATTTCTTTCCAACAAACATTAAAAACGCTCAAATTACGTTGCTTTCATGCTATGAGTGTCGGTACATCCCTCTTCAAGGAATAACAATGCCCCGAATAGTGCTCATTCTTTACACCTTAGTTTGCCTTGCATCAGTTGCCTCTGCAGAAGTTTATAAGTGGGAAGACGCAAATGGGGTTCACCTAACAGATAACGCTTCTTCTGTACCTGAGAAGTACCGTGAGAAAGTATACGCAGAGACCAGTGAGCAGATTAGGGCCACTACCCCCAAAGTTGGAACAGGTATATCAAAGCTAAATATAACACCTGTTTTGAATCAGATTAATCAGGTGGGGGCTTATCAAGCTACTTTAGAACAACAAAGGCAATCATCTGAGGCAATGAGACAACAGCAAGTTAGATCATTAGCTGCAAGCACGAGGAATTTAGATAATGCATTACAGCCGTTGGCAAGATTCATGGCTATATGGCTTATGGTGGGATTTTTTATATTCATATCATGGGTAGCAACCATTATAGACATAGTTAGAAGCGAGTTTGTAACACCATCAAATAAAACGGTCTGGATGCTCTTGGTGTTGTTTTTGCCGTTGCTTGGAATGTTGCTCTATTATTTATTCGGTCTTAGCCAGAAATGTAAATCGATTAGCTATGAGGATAAGCACCAAGCAGAATTGCTTGCTCGATTAAAACCACGAGACCCAAAAGACAAGGATTTTATTTTTTAACAATGCTGGAGGCATATAGTACATGGATTCATCAACTTTGATGGCATTAACGTACAAAATAAAGGATCACAGTAAGCCTGGACAAATAGCATTCTTGGTTTACGAGCTATTAACTGATGCTGGTTATAGTGATGATGAGATAAGAGAAGTGTCATCTGCTATGTCTGCAATTGTGCCAATAATGCGGGTGGAGTAACTATGAGAAAAACTTTTATCACCTCAGTACTGTTTGTACTATTATCGCTTTCTACAGCATTTTCCGCACCAACTATTTGCCCTGAGCACTTTGCTAATGGTCAAGCTCCTGACCTTATCAATCAAAAGTTATCGTCAAAGTCAAAAGACATCTGTTACTCAGCATTTGCTCTCAAACATTCTGGAATAACCAGAACACCTCTATATGCAGCTGAACATCTGTCAATAGATAGCTTGTCACATGCAAAAGGACTGAAACGAAGTAACAAATTCTATCCTGATCCAAACCTATTCTCTTCTGATCGTGCTGAACTACGTCATTATGCCAGGTCTGGTTATGATAGAGGGCACGTTGCACCTGCTGGAGATATGCCAAGCCCTGGATCAAAGCAGGAGTGCTTCACACTGGCAAATATGATCCCTCAAGTTCCTTCTGTTAATCGTGGAGTATGGGAAGGTGTTGAATCTTCCGTTCGTAAGCTAGCAAAAGCTAGGGGAGATCTATATATAGTCACTGGCCCTATTTACTCTGGGAATAGCATTCAGCGTATTGGTGGGGCTGTAATGGTTCCTACTCAGACCTTTAAAGCTGTATATGATCCTAGTAGAAACGAAGCTGGAGCGTATCTTGTAGATAATGTTGTTGGGGCAACGGTACAGATTATATCAATTGCCGAATTAGATAAAATAAGCGGTATCAGTGTATTTCCTTCTATCAATAGCCAGGTAAAGAGTAATGGCATGCGACTACCAGAACCTAAAGAACGAAAACACAGAGGTGGAAGGTCATGAAGAAGGACTTCAGCCCATTCAAAAACGAGTCAGATTACATACAGATAGGTGAACTGACCATTGAGAACCGGATTGATAGGGTTTCTATCTACGGGAGCACTGATATCACTCTCGACAAGGTAGGTCTTGTCGTAGCAAAGGAGCTGAAGGCTATTATAGATTCTGTACTGACTGATATGGAGAAGGTTAATCTTCCTGATAGGATTGCTATTGCACCTGTAGAGACAGTAGACAATCCATTTGCGTAGCTTGTTTGCAAAAGCAGCATAAGAGAAGAATGCAGAGAACCTACTGATTTCTGGGGTAAAAGCCTATGGTGGATAAGTACATAAGGAACTTTGAGGAGCATAAGGGATATTCTGAGGGGAATTAGAGGGAAAAAATGAGGCAAAGGTGTCTTCGGAGATTAACTTATGAACGATACACAGTTAAATGATTTACAACTGAAAAGAGCTGAGAAATTGGCTGCTTTCATGCTTGATGCGCTGAAAGATTTATATGACAGCGTCCATGAGTATTTTGAAGATGAGCAGTCAATTCCAGAACCAATATTGTCAAAGTATATCCATGCCGAATATGTCATGGACTCAATAGTTGAAGGTGAAGATGACTCTACAGACGCGCATTGGGGACACTGTAGTGTGTGCGAGTTGCCAAATGTAGGTCCGGGTGAATGCGGAAATTGTGATTAAACTAGCTAAGGAGATATCAGCGTGAAGCTTATAAAGCGTATTTTGAATAGTACTGTCGCATTGTTTGTATTTGGTGTGATTTTAACGGTTATAATATCATCCTCGTTTTATCTGCTAATAAATTACAAATTTTATTACACAGGTACTGAATGGCAGATTAAATCAGAAGCTAATATTGTTAGTAACGCTATTGAAGCTTATTTAACTTCAAACGCTGACAAAGATGTTGTTGTAACAAGGAAGTATATAAACAGCCTAATATCAAGGGACAAATCATATATCGAGGTTGAGTGTTTAAAAGGCAACGAAAGCATCTGGATGGAGAAAAACAATAAGGACAAATATTTAGATGGTACGAGGTCAATAGTCTCCTTTGAGACTAGTATAAATAGAAACGACCTTGTTTATCACATAAAAATCAACAGAGGCAATAGACCCAAATGGTATACACAACTCGGTAGAGCATGGACCTTTTCGCTAGCTGATTATCTAAAAGATAAAAATGGATATGTTAAAGGCAAAATGGACTACAGATCCTGGCCATTGGTTTTTAGCATTATTCTTAGTGGCCTATGTGTCCTCTCAACACTATTGTTTTTTCGGAAAATATATTTAGATGGATTAAGACAACTGGCTGATATTAAAAATCAGCTTAAGTCTTTGAATGCTGATCGTAGTCAATTGGTAACAGATCGAAATACAATGGCAGATTCACTAGATAAATTAGAGTTTGCAAGTAAAAAGCTTTATAATGTCAATATTAATCTAAAAAATGAAATAGCAAGGTTGGGGTACTATGAGACTGTCACCAAAAGCTTAGAGGATGAAAATACTCAATTGAAAGAATGTCACGATAAAGCGAGATTATTGTATAAAAATTATAAAGAGCTATCTGTAAAATCCGAAGATGACTGTGAATTCTTAAAGATGATGGAATTTGAGATAAATAAGTTAAAAGACGAACTAGTCAATAAAGACAAAGAAATTGAAAACAAAGATAACGCCATAATAAATAAAGAAAAAGAGATTACTAAACTCCAAAGAAACATATCTCTATCCTCTCTCAATACAGATGACACTTCATCTCAAAAGAAAATTGATAAAATATTGAAAACTGTATTGCCGCATGTGATGTTCACAAAACATTCTGTAAAGCAGATTGTCAAAGATGCGCCAGTGAGTGATATGGTTACTCTTGAAATTATGTCAGAATTATTGGTAGCACTTGACAGCAAACATGAACTTGTAGAGCTATACAAACGATTTTCATGTGAAGAAATGAAAGACAATAAGTATGGTCTATACAGATTGAAAAAAGGCACTTGCAGAGTTTATTTTTACTTTATACCAAGCAACTCTACGGCCTCAAATGGATACAAGAATATGTATGTTGAAGTTATTGATGTCCTCTACATAAAAAAGCAAAACGAAATATCTGACTATGTCAAAAACGCGAGACCATCTTGGCTTAAATAATTATTTTACGGGCAACACACAATGACCAAAGCAGACATAGCAGAACGCATACAGACAAATACGGAGCTATCAAAGAAAGACTCCCTTGATATGCTTGAATTGGTGCTGTCGATTATGAAGGATGCTCTTGAAACAGGTGAGAAGATCAAGGTTGCCGGTTTTGGTAATTTTGAGATCAAGCAGAAGAAAGATCGTATAGGCAGGAATCCTCAGACCGGAGAAACCATCACGATAGAAGCCAGGAAGATATTGAGCTTCAAGCCGAGTATGCTGTTACGTCAGGCCATGAATAAGTGATTACTAAACACCTCACCAACATAACAAAAGCCTACATTGCCGGTAAAGCAGTCGAACTTATATCTAAACTTGAGTTGAGAGACAATCATGCCAAACCTTGAAGAATTAATTTTGGTAGCCGAGGATTGCCCTGTAGATAAGTCCGAAGCACCTCCCATAGGTAAGAAGAAAACCATAGCCCGATATGACTATGAGATTCTTATTGCAAATCCATATAAGTACACTGAAAGAGAACTCTTCAAAGAAGTACATCATGTACAACGGAAGCGATTACATCTCAAAATTGACACATACAATATAAAGCGGTCAATGCTCGTGCAACACTACGGTTGGGGTGTACATAGGGACAATCAAGGTAGACTTGCTTTGATACCTATGGAGTCAGCTGAATACAAGAACTTGCAGGAAACAATTACGACTAAAAACTCATATCGCATAAATAAAGCCTGACTATGGGGAAGATGCAACTATATATCTGAACTTGGCAGCAAGAATCGCCTACACTTCATTAGGAGCCCAATGTCTGCACAAAAGCTCACACTATCCAAGCTCGAATCCCTCCTCCTCAAAGCCTGTGACATTCTCCGTGGCAAGATGGATGCTTCGGAATACAAGGAATATATCTTCGGCATGCTCTTCCTCAAGCGGATGAGTGACCAGTTTGAAGAGGATCTCCAACTCCTCAAGAAAGAGCTGGTGCAAAAGGGTATGGCTGCTGATCTCATTGAGCGACAGCTGAACAACCCGACCAAGTACAGCTTTTATATTCCTGAAGATGCTCGTTGGGACAAGCTGCGTCACCTGAAGCAGAATGTGGGTACTGGCCTTAACAAGGCTCTTGCTGCTATTGAGGATGCGAACCCGAACACTCTTGAGGATGTACTCAAGACCATCAACTTCAACCGCAAGGTTGGTAAGAACACGATGGCTGATGACACCCTGGTTCGGTTTGTCCAGCATTTCGAGGATGTACCTCTTCGCAATGAAGACTTCGAGTTCCCTGACCTTCTAGGAGCTGCTTACGAGTATCTGATTAAATACTTTGCTGACAGTGCCGGTAAGAAGGGTGGTGAGTTCTATACACCCTCTGAGGTGGTGCGAACATTGGTACAACTGATAGAGCCTCAGGAGGGGATGGAGATATATGACCCTACAGTAGGCTCAGGCGGTATGCTGATCCAGTCACAGCTGTATGTCGCTGAAGTCGGCGGCAACTCCCGTAACCTGTCTCTCTTCGGTCAGGAAGATAACGGTGGTACCTGGTCCATCTGCAAGATGAATATGATCCTTCATGGGATCAATTCCGCAGATATCAAGCAGGGAGATACCCTCAAAGACCCGCAGCACCTGGACGACAAGAATCAAGGTGAACTCAGACGCTTTGATCGTGTCATAGCCAATCCTCCCTTCTCACAGAACTACGCACGTAAAGAGATGAAGTTTGACACCCGCTTTCATACCTTTATGCCTGAGTCAGGTAAGAAGGCCGACCTGATGTTTGTGCAGCATATGATCTCTGTATTGAAGGCTGATGGCAAGCTGGCAGTGGTTATGCCGCATGGTGTGTTGTTTCGTGGTGGTGAAGAGAAGACTGCTCGTAAGAAGATCATCGGCATGGGGATACTGGAAGCTGTCATCGGCTTACCATCAGGTCTCTTCTATGGTACCGGTATTCCTGCCTGTGTGCTGGTTATCAATAAGCAGGGTGCCAGTGAACGCAAGAGTGTCATCTTTATCAATGCAGATCGTGAGTACAAGGAAGGAAAGAACCAGAACCAACTACGTCCTGAAGATATCGAGAAGATTACCTATGTCTACCGCAACAAGGTCGATGTAGAGAAATACTCCCGTAACGTACCCATCACAGAGCTAGAGGAAGAAGAGTACAACCTCAATATCAGGCGGTATGTCGATAACTCTCCTCCACCAGAGCCGCATGATGTCAGAGCACACTTGAATGGCGGTATCCCTGTTGCTGAGATCAATAACCTCCAGAGTTACTTTGCTAACTTTAACGGTATCAAGGTAGAGCTCTTTGCTGATCGTGATGCAACCTACAGTGACTTTACCGATGCAGTCACCAAGAAAGAGCAGATCAAGCAACTAATAGAATCACATACCGGAGTTATGTCCAAACAGCAGACCTATGAAGAAGCACTCCTTGACTGGTGGAATAGCAATGTCAACCAGCTTGAAACCCTCCCAGAGTCCCAGAACGTCTTTGCAGTCCGTAGGCACTTCCTTCAGAGCATTGTCGATGTCCTCTTGCCGCATAACATGCTCGACATCCATAAAGTCCAGGGTGCCTGTGCCAGCTACATGGATCGTATTGCCAGTGATCTCAAGTCCGTTGCCGCCAGTGGTTGGGGTGCTGAACTGATTCCTGAAGAAGACATCCTTGCTTCCCAGTTCCCAGAGGTACTAGTGCAGCTGGAGCAGGACAAGAGTCGCATCCTTGAGCTGGAAGGTCTCTTTGCTTCGGTTGATACCGATGATGAAGCTGAGGGAGAAGCGGAAGAGTCAGAGAGTGGTGTTCTGCCTAAGGCTTTGGTGAAATCGTATAAAGAGAACATGAAGGCACTTAAGGGAGAATTGAAGAACTGCACTGCTGAGCTGAATGCACTTAAGAAGGATGTCAAGAGAGCCAAGGATTCAGGTTTTACAGATGATCTTGCCCAGATGCAGATTAAGGAGAACCAGCTGGTCAAACAGATAGCAGGTATTACTCGTGAGGTAGATGAGATAGAAACCAAGCTGGAGACACATACCGAGCTTGAGAGAGAGCTGAAGGAACTTAAGAGGAATATCCGCGAGTCTGAGAAACGTAAGGATGAACTGGTAGCCAAGGCGAGAGAGAAGATCACTGAGCAGGAAGCCAAAGAGCTGATCCTTGAGAGGTTCAAGCAGTTACTACTAGCTGAGAATCATGAATATCTGAGGCAGTATCGCCAGGTGTTTGTTGCCAAGGTTGAGAACCTGTGGAGCAAGTATTCTGTGACAGTGAAGGAGATACTGGCTGAGCGGGATCAAGAGGCTGAGCTATTGAACCAATTCCTAGTGGAGTTGGGGTATGAGTAACAATTTGATGAAGCTGATGGGTGGTAGCACTATCCCTATACCTGATGGCTGGCGAGCTACTTGTGCTGCTAATTTTATTATTGAATCAATGTTTGGAGCGTCTATTAAGCCCGATGATTTTCGAGAAAACGGCGTTGAGGTCATTCCTAAAAAGGCCGTAACTGACAAATGCATATATGCACTTTCAGATAACGACTTAGCATATGTTACTGAAGAATTTAGCCTCAAATCACCCAGATCAGTTATTAATGGCGATTGTCTGATCACTTCACTTCGAGACCTCGTTCCTACTGGCCCCTCTATAGGTAGGTGCGTAAAAGTTTGGGATGCCAAAAAAAGAGTGTTGGCCCAAGGTGTCTATGGCTTCAAATTTAATGGTGATCTTGATGAGACCTTGTTTGCCTACATAAGTAATAATGATTATTTCAGGCGCCAGGTGAGAGCTATTATGGTAGGCAGCACACAGATTCATGCACGTGCAAATGAATATTATTCACTACCAATTATTTTGCCGCCACACAATCAACAACACAAGATAGCCAAGATCCTCTCCACCGTAGACAACCTCATAGAAAAGACCCAAGCCCTGATCGACAAGTACCAGTCCATCAAGCAGGGGATGATGCATGACCTTTTCACTCGTGGAGTAGATGGACACGGACAGCTACGCCCAAGTTATGAGGATGCTCTTCATCTTTATAAAGAGTCTGAGCTGGGGTGGATACCTAAGGAGTGGGAGGTTTGTGCTCTTGAGTATAAGCTAGACAAAATCATTGATTACAGAGGCAAAACACCTGTAAAGACAGAGTCGGGACTACCTTTGATTACAGCAAAGAATGTTAGAAGTGGTTACATTGATGAAGAACCACGAGAATATATTGCTGAAAGCAGCTACGACCGTTGGATGACTCGTGGGATACCCAACGTTGGAGACATATTATTTACCACGGAGGCACCTCTAGGAAATGTGGCAAAAGTCCCAAGCTATAAGATGGCACTTGCTCAACGATTGCTGACATTGATTCCTGCTGAAGCTGAGCTAACTCAAGATTTCCTGTATTGGTTGCTTTTGTGGGATGGCACATTTATCAGGTTGGAGCAGAGATCATCTGGGTCAACAGTTTTAGGTATCAAACAGTCTGTATTCAGGAAAATGGTATTTCCTTTTCCTCCTGTTGAGGAGCAGAAGATTATAGCTCATTCTCTTAATGGCGTTAATAGAAGGGTCAATTCTGAACAAGCAAGCTTAAGAAAATATTCAATTTCAAAGAGTGGTCTCATGCAAGACCTACTCACTGGTCAAGTAAGGGTTTCAGTTTAAGAGGCAAGCGAATGAAGAATGTGAATAGCTTTCACGCACCATTGAATGATGGTGATACGGATAAGCAGACTGTTGGCTGTAGGCATACTAACCCTGATATTTGCGCTAAGAATGCAATGCCGAACGTATGTGCTTTTGTCAGAAGTGATGGAGTCTGCATGGCACCTCCAGCTTCATGGAAGAAGCAGTACTTTAAGTTGGGAGAGCAGTCTAGTAATCCAATGGTGGTGTAAATGTCTGAATACAAATTTGTCGAAAAGCCATTCCTTGACCAGCTAAGCGCACTCGGCTGGATAATCATTGACCAAGGTGAAGGTATCCCTGGTGATCCTGCTATCAGTCTGCGTACTGACTTCCGTGAGGTAACTCTCAAAGAGATCTTCAAGGATAGCGTGCGTGCAATCAACACCCTTGACGATGGTAGCGAGTGGTTGACCAACAAACAACTTGATGAGCTACATGAAGAGCTGACCAGTCATGCAGGTAAGGGACTGCTGGAAGCGAATAAAGATGTCCTGAGCCTTCTATATAAAGCACAAGTTGATGCTAATGAGGTGACTGGTGAAGAGTATCCGGTTGTCAACATCATCGACTTCACCAATCCTGAAGCGAATACCTTTCACGCGATCAACCAGTTCCGCATAGATACACCAGGCAAAGTTAAGGATCACATCCGTCCTGATGTTGTCCTCTTCGTCAATGGCTTACCGCTAGTAGTTGTCGAGTGCAAAGACAAGAACATCTACACATCCAATCCTATCTATGAAGCCATTACTCAGCTCAGACGCTACAGCGATCAACGTGAAGAGACCATAGAGGCAGGACTCAGAGAAGGTGAGGAACGGCTCTTTCACTGTAACCAAATGATGATTGCCACCACAGGAGATGAAGCCAAGTTTGGCACCATCACCTCAACCAGCGATTACTTCTACGGCTGGAAGACCATCTACCCTACTAAGTATCAGGACTACATAAAGCCCTTAGGAGTTGAGCGTCCGCAAGAGATCTTGATTCAAGGGATGCTCCCCAAAGATACACTCCTTGATATAGTCCGTAACTTCATGCTTTACATGGATGCCGGTGACAAGCAGATCAAGGTTACCTGTCGCTATCAGCAATACAGAGCTGTCCTTAAGACGATGGAGAAGCTGCGTACTGGTAATACCCCTATAGAGCGTTCAGGTGTCATCTGGCACACGCAGGGGAGTGGCAAGTCTCTTACCATGGTCTTTCTGGTGCGTAAGATGCGACAGAGCCATGATCTGAAAGAGTACAAGATCCTGATGGTCAATGACCGTGTGGACCTTGAAGATCAACTGACCAAGACCGCAGCTCTCACAGGTGAAAAGCCCTATGTGATCAGTAACTCGAATCAGCTTAAGAAAGATCTGGCTAACGATTCATCAAACCTCAATATGGTCATGGTACATAAGTTCAAAGAGGCTGAGACGATGTTGCCTGACTATGTGGCGGAAGCTCTTGGTGGTTATGGAGATAAGCAGATACCGAAGAAGGAGCTCTTCGGAGTAGTCAATAAGTCTGAGAAGGTGCTGTTACTCATTGACGAAGCTCACAGAACCCAGTCAAGTGATCTAGGGGATAACCTCTTTGATGCCTTCCCTAATGCTGCACGTATCGCCTTTACAGGTACTCCTCTGATTACGGATCGTCACAAGAAGAAAACCTGGGAACGCTTTGGTGGGTACATCGACAAGTACAAGCTACAGGATGCTGTTGATGATGGAGCTACTATCCAGATTCTCTATGAGGGGAAGACTGCTGATACAGCAATCAATGAAAAGCACCAGTTTGACACCAAGTTTGAAGACCTCTTTCAGAATCTAAGTGACGAGCAGATCCTCAAGATCAAGAAGAAGTACGGCTGCACTGGTGACATTCTTGATGCTCCCAAACGGATTGAAGCCATTGCTAACGATATGGTGCAACACTATGTCGAGCAGATCCTCCCCAATGGATTTAAGGCACAGGTTGTCTGTAACTCCAAGATTGCCGCCATCTACTATCAAACCTATATCGACCAGGCTATTAAGGATCGTCTCACAAGGGAGCAAGGGAAAGAGCATCCTGATAGTGAGCTGATCAAGCAGCTTCAGTTCATCAAGACTGCGGTTGTTCTATCATCAGATAATGTCAACGAAGATGCACGAGTCACAAAGGCACGTAAACTCTCCAAGGAGATGAATGCCATTGATAACTTCAAGAAGAAGTTCGACTATGAAAAGCCTGATACCGGTATTGCCTTTATGATCGTCTGTGACATGCTCCTTACCGGCTTTGATGCTCCGATAGAGCAGGTCATGTATATCGACAAGAAGGTTAAAGAGCATAACCTCCTGCAAACCATCGCCAGAGTCAACAGGGTTGCCAAGGACAAGAGCAGAGGATTCATTGTTGACTACATCGGCCTAGCCAATCATCTCAAGTATGCCCTCTCCATCTATTCAGAAGATGATCAGGCTGACATCCTCGGGCAGCTTAAGAACATCAACACCGAAATACCTATCCTCGAAGAACGCTACCGGAGACTCTTGCACCTCTTCACGGATAATGATGTCAGCACCATCGAAGCCTTTGTCACTCAGCAGATAAAAGACCCTGCACAGGAATACCAGATCTTGGAGCAGGCGGTTGACCTGATGGAGGATATCAAGCTCAGAGCCAACTTTGAGGTCTATCTGAAGAAGTTCTACCAGAGTATGGATATCATTCTCCCTGCCAGCTCAGCCAATCCCTATAAGGTACCGGCCTATCGCTTTGGGTACATCCTCAACCGAGTCAAAGAACGCTACAAAGATGCTTCGATAGATATTGCTGGTGCAGGGGCCAAGGTGCGTAAGCTAATCGGAGAGCATCTTATTAGCCTGGGGATCAATCCGAAGATACCGCCAGTGGAGCTGATGTCAGACAAGTTCATCAGTGAACTGGAGAAGAACAAGAGCTCCAAAGCCAAAGCCAGTGAAATGGAACACGCCATCCGTAAGCACTGCAAGGTTCACTGGGATGAAGATCCTGCACTCTATGGGCAACTTAGCGAGAAGCTGGAGCTACTGATCAAGAAGCATAAAGAGGACTGGGATCAACTCTCTAGTGTTTTGACCGGGCTGCGTGATGAAGTTAAGGAAGGGCGCATGCAGAGTGATAATGGTCTCAGCATCAAGGAGGCACCCTTCTATGATTTGATTATTCAGATTGCCTTTGGCAAGAAGCCGGTTAATAGTGAACAGGCAGCAATGATCAGGCAGATGGTCACAGAAGCCTTTGCACTGATCAAGGAGCGCATCAGCATCATTAACTTTTGGAAGAACGGTTACGAGATCGACCGCATGAAGGGCGAACTCTCCGACCTGTTACTAATGACCAACATCGACGAGATTATCCACGCAGAAGAGCAGCTGGTAACAGATATCACCTCACTTGCTAAGGCGCGTCACAAGGACATTCTCTCCTGATGCCAACCTATAAGGACATCACCTACGCCCTTGCCACCAGTAACCGCAAGACCCTTAGTATCTACATAGAGCGTGATGGTCAGATTTCTGTGCTCGCACCACAGGACTTTACGCATGGAAAGATTGAAGAGGTACTGGAACAGAAGAGAGGCTGGATCTATAAATCTCTTGCTGAGTGGGAAGACCTGAACTCCACCAGAGTTAAGCGGGAGTATGTCAACGGTGAAGGGTTTCTCTATCTGGGACGGACATATAGACTGCAAATTGTTGAACAGCAGGACAAACCTCTTATCCTGAAGAACGGTTACTTCAGCTTACTCAGACAAGCTCTCCCCAAGGCAGAGGATGTATTTAAAGACTTCTACCGTCAGAAAGGAAACAAGAAGCTAAGAGAGCGTGTTTCACTCTATGAGAACAAGCTTGGAGTCAAAGCGCACGATGTAAGGTTACAAGAGCTAAAGAACCGCTGGGCATCATGTTCCGAGAAGAAGAATCTCAACTTTCACTGGAAATGTATGATGGCACCACTCACTGTACTGGATTATGTCGTCGTGCATGAACTGGTTCACCTGCTGCACAAGAACCATACAACCGCATTCTGGAATGAAGTAGACAAGCTGATACCTGACTACCAGGAGCGTAAGCAGTGGCTTAAGGTTAATGGTGCGGGGATGGGACTTTAGAGGAGAGTGCTGTCAGGGAAGTAATGAGTTTATCATCCAGTAGAGCTACAGGACAAGTTTGCAGAACAGTCTAGAGAGGTAGTAAGCAATCAGGAAGTCATAAGTGAAGCTCGACAGAAGCTTGATGATCTCTTTAACTCTCTGATGGATAGATGCATGAGTGGGACATTATAAATTGTACAACTAGGAGCTGCTATGGCAAGGCGTTTACACGTAGAGTTTGCGAACTTCATTTGTAAGTTTGGGAGCGATAAATCTCTTCTAGATTATGTTGAAGAAATTATTATTCCTGCATTCAACAGTGGTACAGTGCGTAGGTATGGAAGTACGTCCTTTTTATTTCATCAAATACAGCTAGTTGACTTGTCAGACGATGATACGCCTATCATGTGCATAGCTGGGAGATTTGTTAAGCAAACATTATTATCTAGGGAGCAAATATACGATGCTAAGGCTGGACTCATAAAAGATACTCAAAGCATCGAATCTGCACCATCATCGCTGTTTGCATTAATACTTAATAATCACAAGTTATTGTATATACACGAAACAGCTCATGCTCCTGATTTAAACTCATTTCGCTCTACAGCGCATCAACTGATTCAAAATGCCCATAAGTCTTTTATAAATAGGAAGTATGATGAATTAAACTCTAAAGATGATGATAAGCCTAGGGTTACAAAAAAAGCATTGCTCGAAGAAACACCACATCCAAGCGTTGAGATAATACATCTCTCAAGTGAGTCCACATTAGAGCAATTCATGAAACAATATAAGACACTTACAAGCGTGGAAGCAACTCTAATTGAAACAAATGACGAATTAGACATGGATGGATTATTTAAGGACTTTAGAACAAGCATGTATGACATAGGTTCTAAAAAAACTTCTATTAAACATCACAACAAAGATGGCCTCTCAAAAGATTCTGCATTGACTCAACTCAATGCTGCCGCATTGCAAGGAAATACTTTTATCAATCTAGATGGCAAAGACTCAAGCGGTGACACTCTTAAAGGCAACAATGAAAAGTTTAAAATAACTGTACCAATAAGCGAAATAAGTAAAGATGTATCTGAAGCTGCCATATCAATGTATGATTCTTTTATTGGATTAATATCAAATGGTATTATTAAAATATCAGATACAAGCGACAAAGTATCAGACGTAATATTCAGGATAAAGAATAGCATGACTAAAAGATAATCATGAGCTACCCAATAGATCCAGCAGAACTTACAAAAGAGAAGTTTTTATATGATATATATAAGACTACTCATATCTTTGAACGAAGCAAATTTAATTCCATTTCTATAGGACTGGTGTTCCTCTCACTTGTTGCCTATTCTCTCATAACAAATGAAGATTATAGTGCTATAGCAAATAAGACAAGAGTGTTGGCTGATCTTGGTATATCACTCATAGCTAACTTACTAGGATTTCTGATAGCTGGATTTACTATTTTTGCCACTTTTGGTGATAAAGATTTCTTTATGTTTTTAGCAGTTAAGAGACATGCTAAATACGGCATAAGTTATTTAAAATACAGTTTTTTTACATTTATGAAAGTATTCATAGTGTATTCATTCTTTGGAGCTATATGTATATGCATAAAGTTGTTTTGTGACAAAGGGGGCTTAATAAGCATCCTGTTTGAATCAGAAATATTAAATGGCTTTCTTACTAAGAAAACTGCGTCGTGTGTATCTTACACGCTTATTGGAACTTACATGTTCTACCTATTCATAGTCATGAAATCATTTATATTTAATGTTTACCATGTTGTTATGACTAAGATCAGGTGGGAGTTTGAACGGGCTGACTTAATAAGTGAAGATCAGCAAAGTGAACTACCTGAATAATTAGCTATCTACACAACGGCCTACCAACAAAAGTTCTGGCTAAGTTGCATTTTAATATTTATATATTTTGAGACTAGATCCTAGTGTAAATCGGTTTTCACTTTTATATATTTGAAAGCTGAAAGTATAGGGGGAAGGCAAAGGACTATGTAAGGGTGTGGGGAGTAGGACCCTGTTTGACTATTTGCAACCCCGGCTTCCGATATACAGCACACATAAGCATTACCAATAGAGCGTATTCCTTAACGGGAGATACGCTCTTTTTTTTATTCAGCAGCCGGACTGCAACCACCTGACGAGGTGGAATCTAAGCTGAATAGGAGAATGCTATGTGTAAAACGTATGATGTAATCAATCAGAGGATCATGGAGCTATTGGAGCAAGGGACTATCCCCTGGAAGAAGCCCTGGAATGCACAGAGCAATTACCCAAAGAACATTATCAGTGGCAAGAAGTATCAAGGCGTCAATGTGTTCATGCTTGCATGTAGTGAGTTCAGCAGCCCTTACTGGATGACCTTCAAGCAGTGCCAGGATAAAGGTGGACATGTCATCAAGGGTAGTAAGTCCACACCTGTAATCTTCTGGAAATGGCTGGATAGGAAAGATGCACCTACAGAGGGTGACAATAGCAGCAATGGCAAGATACCTATGCTCAGGTTCTATTCAGTATTCAACATAGAGCAGACCGAAGGCATAACACCTCCGACAGCAGAAGAGACACACAACATATTCGATCCGCTCACCAGAGCTGAAGAGATTATAGCTGCAATGCCTATGAAGCCAGAGATCAAGCATGGTGGCGGCAGAGCATACTACTCACCCACCCTTGACTATGTGCAGTTAAGCCACCAGCACACCTTCGATACCATAGAGCATTACTACAATACGTTATTTCACGAGCTATCACATGCTACAGGCCATTCTAACAGGCTTGGCAGGAAAGGTGTAACAGAGACCAGTTACTTTGGAAGTCATGAGTACAGCAAGGAAGAGCTTGTTGCAGAGATGGGGGCTGCATTCCTATGTGGTCATGCTGGCATTGAGAATACTACCATTGAGAACAGTGCAGCATATATTCAGGGATGGTTGAAAGCCTTGAAGAACGACAAGACTCTGTTGGTGCATGCAGCAGCTCAAGCACAAAAGGCCAGCGATTATGTGCTTAATGTTAAGCCTGATGTTGTGGAGGAAGTGGGTTAGTTTTTCCAGTATGCAACAGCCGGTCTGATCGTCATCAGGCCAGCCGCCACAAGTACGATCCAGATGTAAGGCATAACAAACTCATAGAAGTATGCACCAGCAGCAATCCCATAGAGTAAGCAACACCACTTCAGAATCGCAATATCCCACCAGTTCCACATCTTAGTTATAAGCAGTTTCAAATGGTTATACCGAGGGCGTAAGATTTAATTTCAGTTCGATGTCATCACTATTAACCAGAGCAATCACACCATTTTCACCTTCCGTACGTACCAAGCCTTGATCAGCCCACTGTTGAATCTGGGTAACGGAAACACCGTACTTGGATGATGCTTCATCAATCGTGTACCAGCTTTTTGTCAATGACATGGCAGACTCCTTGGACAATGTAATCTCAGTTACATTGTATCATGTTCAGCCACATACGCATTGATATCATCTTAATTATTCCATCAGCACAGCGTTCACCACTACCGAGATAAGGGGCAGCGACCGGCAAGGTCATTGTCCCTTTACTCATTTAAGGGAGGCAAGACCATGATCCAGATATCACCAACTATCAGATTGTTCACTTACCAAGGATCTAATGAATCCGGACTACAGATAATGTCCTTTATGTTCAGCCACAACTGCAACAACTACCATCTACAGGGAAGGACAACAGACACCATCTACATATTTACAGAAAGCATCGGAATCTATGTGCTCACAGTCAACAAGGCTATCGGATACATGGGATTGAATAGCTATATGGCACCGGAACCAGACCCGATCAATACCCTGTCCCTACACAACCACCAGGAGATTACTGAATGCCTGGACAGCAAGTGGGAGAGCATGAAAGCTGAGACTATCGTTAAGAAGCTGATCCAATACCTCTACTGAAGGAGCAACCACATGGCCTTATTCAAATGCAACAACTGCAAACTGATCTATGAGGATTACTACCCTCCCGATGATACCTGCATTAAATGTAAGAAAGGCACAGTTCGGATAGTACCGGAATATTACCTACAGAATGGAGACCATCATGCGAAGTAATCACATCAAGGAAATAACACTTGTTTTATGTGAGGAGTGCCTAAACTTCATTGTTGAGTCGGATAGCCTGGAGCTTAAAGGCGTGTCCTACTGTTCAGAATGTATTATGCGAATATAGCCTCTCTAATTAGTCCGTAAACCCCCTCCAGCAGCCTATCACTAATAATCCATGCAACCATAAGCATTACTAATCTAAAGAGCTAACAGCGCACTATATCTGCGTCTAAAAGGAGATAACACCATGACACTCAATACACTATTCGGAACCAACGTAGAAGGCCCTCAGAAGATACAACTCAGACAGATAAAAGCAGTATATGAAACGCTTTATGTAAGTGAGGAAGTTACCGGATACCTCCAGCCAGGACAAAGATACACAGCACCACAGCAAGTATATGACTGCTTCAAATTTCTCATGCAAGAGACAAAAGAAATGTTCGTATGTCTGCATTTAGACGGAAAAAACAGAATTATCTGCTGTGACTTGGTATCAGTGGGTTCGTTAAATCAAAGTATCGTAAATATGAGGTCTGTGTTCCAAACAGCATGCCTATCAAATGCTGCTGCTATCATTTGCCTCCACAATCATCCTTCTGGTGATAGCACCCCTAGTTCTGAGGATATAGCTATTACAAGACGCTTACGTGAGGCGGGGGAAATAATGGGTATAAAGGTTCTCGACCATATAATTGTCGGTGATGGTGAGTATCTATCATTTGTTGAACGGGGGCTTCTTTGAGTTGCCGGTGTGAAGTATGTACTCGTAAGCTAGGAGCAGCAGAGATAGCACACGGTATTAGGTATGGCCGAGTTTGTGAGGAAACCGGCAGACTGATACCCGCTACAGAGAGTGCCACTACCCTGTTATGCGGATCATGTGCATCCATGTTCCTCAAACTCGTCTACCAGAAGCTGAACCCTTCCAAAGCCTGCCAATCCAATCTGTTCTAGTAAATAGCAACATCTCCTCAGAACTAAATCGTTAAGAGCCTATGCCCCGTTATTAACACAGTAGCAGCATCAATCTACTGTAGAAGAAGGCTTTATGATGAAGTTGAAGAGGAATGAGAAGGTCGAAGAAGTGAAAGGGTATGAGGGGATGTATGCCATTACAACACTTGGGCGTGTCTGGAGCTATCGTAAGAAAAAATGGTTGAGCCCATGGGCTGATATATACGGGTACTCAAGGATTACATTCCGTAAGGATAGTTTTGAGAAGGACATGAGAGTACATAAGCTTGTTGGAGAGGCGTTTCTCGACAATCATGATAACAAGCCACAGATCAATCACATCAATGGCAAGAAGTGGGATAACAAGTTAAAGAACCTGGAATACTGTACTGCCAAAGAGAACATGCAACACGCCCATAAAATGGGATTAACTTCATCGTGCAAGCTATCTAAAAGCGATAGGGAAATGATCTGCCAGTTCCACCTAACCTTCGACATTGGATTGAGCAAGCTTGCCAAGATGTTCGATGTATCACCAACAACTATCCACTACACCCTTAAAACTCACACGCCATTCGAAGGACACGCATAGCTATACCACTAGACAAGGGGTCTGCATAACAGCAGGCCCTTTCTATTACCACGTTGATTTTAGTAAGAGCCTATGAGATATGAATTACAGATATTCACCACTAATGAGGGTAATCGCTATGGCTACCAAGCAGATATATCAGATCAAGATAACACTTCAGGATATAGAGCCTCACATATGGCGCAGAATACAAGTACCAAACACATATACCTTCTGGGAGCTTCACAGTGCCGTTCAGGATGCTTTCGGCTGGACTAACTCACACTTGCACAAGTTCACCTATACTGATGCTCACACGGACGGCATCATTAATAAGCCGAGCGTAATGGGGATTCCACTAGAACCAGAGCTTGAAGATGAAGAGCCACCACTCCCAGGATGGAAGTACAAGATCAAACCTTACATTGAGGGAGAGACCAGCAAGATTGAATACACCTATGACTTTGGTGATAACTGGCAGCACACTATAGAGCTTGAGGAGATACTGGAGTCGGTAAAGGGTTTCAAGTATCCCTTCTGTGTAGATGGAGCTAGAGCATGTCCACCTGAAGATTGTGGTGGTCCACATGGTTATGCAAATTTACTGGAAATCATCTTTGATCCCAGTGATCCAGTATATGAAGATATGCGTACATGGGTAGACTCAAGAAAGGGATGCACGTTTGAACCAGAGCAGTTCTACTCAGCTCAGGTAAGGTTTGCAAACCCTGCAAAGAGATTTAAGGAGTGCTTCGAAGAATAAGTTAACAATACAGCAGCATACACGCTTACCTACAGGGTATGGGGCCAATGGCTCTGTATCCTGTTTTTTTCTTCAGCAGCATCAATCTAAGCTGGAGAAAGGGGTAACGTATGAGCATTCACAAAAGAGGCAAGCAGGGTATCTACTATTTCAATTTCACTATTAACGGTAAGAAGTATTTCAGGTCTACAGGGACAACCAGCAAGCGAGAAGCCAAGCAGGTAGAGCATACTGAGCGCCAAAGGCTCATGAAGGAAGTAAAGCTATCACCCCAGGAGAAAGCAGCCAGGACAACTCTTAAGGATGCGATAGAGATTACGTACAACTCGAAGTGGAAGAACAACAAGGATGTAACCGGCACATACAGGAAAGCATTACGTTTACTAGAGCTGATAGGAAACATACCTGTAGGCCAGATAACCGAAGAGACAGTTGATAACCTCATAAAGGCCCTTGAAGCCACCAAGATAGAGGGAGCAACTATCAATCGCTATCAGGCTACCCTCAAGACCATCCTCAAGCAGATGAAACAGCCAGCAGAGATATTCACACCATTTAAAGAGAGCAAAGGCCGCATTAGGGTAGTATCCAAGGACGAAGAGACAGCCTTGCTCAGATTGCTGAGAGCCACAGAGAAGCCTGTTTACCTTGAGACAGCTGATCTCGTGGAATGCTTACTGGATACAGGGTGTAGGCTCTCGGAGATGCTGGACCTGCTATTCAAGGATATTGATTTTCAGAACAACCAGATACGGATATGGATTAACAAGGGTGATCGTCCCAGAAGCATACCAATGACCACCAGAGTCAAATCTATCCTACTGGCAAGAAAGCAGTCAGATAAGCCTTTTACAATTACGAAGTATCAGGCTGATAAGTGTTGGGCATGGGTAAGGAAGCAGATGGGGCTGGAGGGTGATAGTGATTACGTTATTCATAGTTGCAGACATACTTGTGCGAGTAGGCTGGTAAATGCAGGGGTGGACTTGTACGTGGTTAAGGAGTGGCTTGGGCATAGTACAATTAAGATAACAGAAAGGTATGCTCACCTGGACCCAGGCAAATTAGTAACCGCAATGGGGCTATTAGAAGGCTTGAAGTGAGTGTATATGGTCATTTAGAGGTTGTATTTTAGTAGCATTTTTAGTATACCTTACGCACATATTGTATGAACTAGAGGTTGCGGGTGAAAGAGTGGTAGACTGCTCAAATGCAGTGCCAGCCAGTGAGTCGAAGAAAACCGCCGAGTGTAACAGCTCCGTGAGTTCGAATCTCACCTCTTCCGCCATTATTTAGATTTCGGCGGTTGGCTGCTCATATGCCAACCGCCTTTTTTATTGTTAAATTACGTCGCTGGCTTTTACGGCTGGAACAAAAATCACACTGAAAGTATTCAGGGTGGGGGAGAAAAAATTTCCATGCAAATAACGACACCATTTATAAAGCTGGACAGCTTTCTGAAAGCGGAAAACGCAGTTTCTTCCGGTGGTGAGGCAAAGGTTATGATCGCAGAGGGATACATTTCGGTAAACGGTGAAGTTGAACTTCGTCGCGGGCGCAAGCTGTATCCCGGAGATAGGGTTGTCTTTGGAAAAAGAAAGTTTACTGTCGAAGCCGCATGATATGCGTGCGTTTGCGGCTGTCTGTACATCACCTGCTCTCGGCGAACTGCTCTAAATAATTTGACTTGTCCGGCCGTTAGCCATTACTATAATTAACTTATTTGTGCCAATTTCCAACGTGTTGTGCGTTATTGAGGGGGGATTTGATGAATACAAGATTTCTTGATGCCTGTTGGGGGAAGCCGGTAGACCGGACTCCCGTGTGGCTTATGCGCCAGGCCGGTCGTTATTTGCCCGAGTACATGGCGGTTCGTTCCAAATGTACTTTCCTTGAATTATGCAAAACTCCTGAACTGGCCGCCGAAGTCTCAATCCAGCCGGTTGATATTCTCGGGGTAGACGCCGCGATCATGTTCTCGGATATCCTTACTCCGGTTGAACCGATGGGGATGAAGCTGGATTTTGTTCCGGGACCGGTGTTTGAAAGTCCTATCCGTTCCATGGCAGACGTGGAGAAATTGCGTATTCCGCAGATGGAGCAGGATGTTCCCTACGTTCTTGAAACTATTAAAATACTGCGCCGTGAGCTGGCAGGAAAAGTGCCGTTGATCGGTTTTGGTGGCGCCCCGTTTACGCTCGCTTGCTACATGGTTGAGGGGAAGGGGTCCAAGGACTTTGCCCAGATCAAGCGGATGATGTACGCTGCACCTGATGTCTATGGCGCACTTATGGAAAAAATTACCACCATGAGCATGGAGTACCTGAATGCTCAGATTACCGCCGGGGCTCAGTGCATTCAGATATTTGATACCTGGGGCGGAATTCTTTCTCCGGCCGATTACGAGCGCTATGTGCTTCCATACACCCTTCGCCTGATAAACGGATTGAACCGTAAGGAAACTCCGGTTATCCATTTTGTCAAAGGCTCAGGCGCGATGCTGGACACCGTCCAGAAGGCCGGTGGTGATGTAATGGGTCTTGACTGGCATGTGAGTCTGGGGGCGGCCAGAGATCTGATCGGGCCGCAGATGGCGGTGCAGGGTAATCTTGATCCGACCGTGCTGTTTGCGACGCAGGAGATTATTGAGCGCGAAGTCAAGCGGGTCCTGGATGAGAACGCCGGGCGTCCCGGACACATTTTCAACCTCGGTCATGGCATCCTGCCGACGGTCCCTCCGGAAAATGCCCGGTTTATGGTGGAGTGCGTCCACCGCTTATCACAGAAATAGCCGCGAGGTCTGCATGTCAATTACACTAAAAAACTTTGTGGTCTTTGTTACCGATCTTGTGAAAGCAAAATCCTTTTATGCCGACCTTCTTTGCCTGCCGGTTGCCGGTCAGAGCGAAATGCTGATCGAATTTTTCCCCGGGGCTGTGACGACACTCGGTGTCTCGCTGGCACTGAACGATGATGCCCGCAGTCTGGTTGGAAGGCACACCGGCATCACTCTTAAAGTAGAAAATATCGTCGCTGTTTGCGAAAAGCTGAAAACCGGCGGTGTGCATTTCGTTGAGCCGCTTGAGTCCAGCCCCTGGGGTAAGATGGCGGTCATACAGGATTTCGACGGAAATATGATCGCTCTGGTGGATCGCTAGGCGGCATCATCACCTGTGAACTGCCGGCTAAGGCGCCTGTGCCGAAGTCGCGCGGACACGAGACTGTGGAGCTTGTTCGATTGACGAATCTGTATGGACGCACTATCTCTTTTTTTCTGATTCTTCTTGTCCTGTGTACGACCACCACTGCACGTGCGGCTTCTCTTCCACGGATGCGCCCATACACCGGGATCGGCGTGGTCGTTTTCCCGCAGTTGGACAAACCTCAGGGGCGGGATCTGCAGTTGCAGTTGTATGAAGAACCGGGCCTTTTGAGGGTTGAAGTTCTGAATAACTCAAGGTTGTCCGGGAACGAGTGGGTCTTCGGTTTGACGGACGGATCTTCGCCGCTTATTGTGTCAGCCCGCAGAGATGGCTGGTTGCGGGTGTTTTATGATGATGCCGGCCGGCAAGCCTGGATTGATCCCTTGTATAAAGGGAACTTTCAGCCGTGGAAAGAGTATCTGCGCTTGCAGACTGTCCGCATGCTGCCAGGTTTACGGACGCACTATTACAGGCTGCTGCAGCGCCCGGGTGGTAAGCCGCTCGCCACGCTGGCACCAAAACAGATATTCAAGGTCCTGACGATTGAAGATTCTTGGGGTATGGTGCTGACCGACCAGGCTCTGATAGGCTGGCTGCGCTGGCGCGACGAAGATGGCAGGCTTCTGGTTGGAATCAATCCCTGACCTGTCTTTTTACAATGGTGCAAAAAGCAATTGACGTCCCCGTAGCGGTATGATATTGACACCCATTATGATGATCATGCTTACGACAAAAGCAGAACGAGCTATTATCGCCGCGGCGCGTAATGCCGCAGCTCTGCCTGTTGCCTGCTGATTGTCGTTTCGCTTCAAAAAGATAATCGCAAGCCGTGGGCAGAAGCCCGCGGCTTTTTTTATTGTGCGCAATCAGAGAGCTAAAGAGATGCTTATAACCATCAGGGGAGAATGTGAATGAGAATTGAACTGGTACCGCCAGGAACCGGCGAGCTGACGTACGAAATCAGAAATATCGTTAATGTGGCGGAGAAGCTCCAGAAGCATGGCGTCAAGATCAATTGGGAAAACATCGGTGACCCGATCGTCAAGGGCGAGAATATCCCGGAGTGGATGAAGGAGATTGTTGCAAAAGCCGCAATGGACAACCGCACCTGGGGATATTGCCATACCCGCGGTGTGCTTGAAACACGTGAGTTTATCTGCGCACATACCAACAGTCGTGGCGGGGCTCAGATTACTCCTGATGACATCATTTTCTTTAACGGGCTCGGGGACGCCATTGCCAAAATCTACGGCTGCCTCCGTTCTGAGGCGCGGGTGCTTATGCCGTCGCCATCCTACACGACCCACACGCTTGGTGAGATCGGCCACGCCCACTCGGCCCCCTCGCTGTTCTGCCTCAAGCCGGAAAACAACTGGTACCCTGATATGGATGAGTTGCGCAACCATGTTCGCTACAATCCAAATATCTGCGCGATCATGCTGATCAATCCGGATAATCCGACCGGCATGGTCTACACCAGAGAGATGCTGGAGGAGATCGTTGCGGTAGCCCGCGAGAATGACCTGTTCATCATTGCCGATGAGGTGTACATCAACATCGTCTATAACGGCAAAAGCACGGTGCCGATCAGCGACGTGATCGGCGATGTCCCCGCCATTTCATTGAAAGGCATCTCCAAGGAGTTCCCGTGGCCCGGGTCGCGCTGCGGATGGATCGAAGTCTATAACGGCCATAAAGACGAGCGCTTCCGTAAATATATCAACCTGATACTTACCGGGAAGATGAACGAGGTCTGTTCTACGACTCTGCCGCAGACGGTCATCCCTGAAATCGTCAGCCATCCTGAGTATTCTGCCTATCTGGCGCAGCGCATCGCCAGCTACGAACGGATGAGCAATATTACCTATGACTGCCTGAGTCAGGTTCCTGCGCTGCAGGTGAACCGTACCAACGGCGCTTTCTATATGGCTGTGGCGTTCAAGGATGGGATGCTGAACAATCGCCAGTCAATAAGAATTGAAAATCAGGAGGTCAGGGAACTGGTTGATGGACTTATTAACCAGCCGGGTGTCTCTCCGGACAAGCGCTTTGTATACCAGATCCTGGCAGCTACCGGTATCTGTACCGTGCCGCTCTCTTCATTTTCAACGCCACTGCAGGGTTTCCGCGTTACGCTGCTGGAGAAGGATGAGGGTGAGTGCCGCCGTATCTATAGTACATTGGCAGAGAAAATCGGGGAGTACCTTAATTCCTGATTGCAGCGGGTATAATGCACACAAAAAACGGGGGAGAGGCTCATGCCTGTCCCCCGTTTTTGTGTAATTACAGTGAGTTCTGTTAAGATTTTTTGTCGCTGTCGTCACTCTTGGGCTTAATTTCAATCTCATCCTTGCCATCCGCCGCCTTCTTGAAATTGCGGATGCTCTTACCAAGTGCCCCGCCGATCTCAGGAAGCTTTCCGGCTCCAAAAACTACCATAACGATAACAAGTATGATTATTAATTCCGGCATGCCAAAACCAAACATTATGCCTCCTCTGTCGCAAGTGTGGACTGTCAGCGGCACTATCGCATTGCCGTGAAAAAAAATCAAGGGCTGCGACGTGTGACTCAAGTGGTGAGTTTTGCGTTGGACACGTGTTAAAATAGTATAAGCTGTTAAAAAACAGTATGTTAAGTGTTGATGCGTCGTCCCGCGGATTCATTGACACTGTTTTTGGTGCGTGGTACAAGTGTGACCGATATAACGTTTGTACGAGGGTGGATATGTCAAGCAGACCGTATAGAAGCGTTGCAGCGGTTAGAATCAGGATGATTGCCTTTTCGCTGGTCACTTCCGGATTGATTGGAGGAGTGGCGATAGCGCTCGGAAGCACCCCTCTGGTTCTGGCGGCCGTGATTGTTACGGGGCTTATCTGCTCTTTACTCTGTGTTACGATCTTCCAGCGGCTGATGTCAGATATCCGCTCGAGTCAACTTCCTGTTATGGCACGATTGATTCCCGAGCGAGAATTTTCGTCTGCTCAAGCGCAAGCAGATGACATCAAGGCCCTGTTTTTAACGTGTGACCTCGCGGCACATGCTCTTGAGTCACAGCAGCAAGCCAGTAAGGAATTGTTGGAGCAGATATTTACCGCGCAGGAAAAGCTCAAGCTGATGATGCACAGCAGATCAACCGGCAATGGTAAAGAGGCGGTCCGGGTCCGTGACGCTGCAACTGCGATGGAGCGTCTTAATAGCGCCTTTACTCAGGTTATAGCTGAAATTGATGAACTTTCCGGTTGTACGGAAGAGCGGGCGTCGATTTCTACGCAGATGAGCGCGACCACTGATGCCATTGCAGAAAATATCAATCAGTTTTCCAGTTTTGTTATAGAGGCCTCCCGTTCAATTGAGGAGATGGCGCAGTCAACACGTGAAACTGCAGGTAACATCAGGGGGTTGGCTGAGTCCACGGAGCAGACTGTTTCTTCAATCAATACAATCAGCCGGTCCCAGAGCACGGTGCGGGATAATTCAGAACGGAGTGCGTCTGTCTCAGAAAAGGTCCGGACCCTGGCGCAGCACGGGTTGCGCAGCATGGCCGCGACGATGAAAGCGATGAAGGAAATTGCCAAAAGCTACGACGAATCGTTCGAGTCTATTAATCGGCTGTCACGGCACTCGGCCAGGGTAGGAGAGTTTCTCAGTGTAATTCGGGAGGTGGTGGAACAGACGAACCTTCTGTCGTTGAATGCCTCTATTATTGCCGCCCAGGCAGGGTCTCGGGGGCGGGCATTTGCCGTCGTTGCAGAAGAGGTCCGCTCGCTTGCCCGACGTACCTCCTCCTCCACCAAGGAGATCGAGGAGCTGGTGCGCAATATCCAGAAAGAGACCGCGCAGGTTCAACGCTCGGTTACTCAGGGTAAAGACAAGGTTAAGGAGGGTGTTAAAATATCCGGTTTAGCCAATGAGACCTTGGTTGCCATCGACTCAAGCTCCGAAGATGCTTTCAAAATGGTTTCAAGTATCGCGGCTGAAACAACCGAACAGGATGCCAATATCCAGCGTATTACAGAAGAAGCGGAGAAAAACCTTGAGCGGGTACAGCAGATAACCCTTGCAACGGAACAGCAGCAACAGGGGGGTAGTCTGATCGTTAACAATCTTGAGCATATGCGTGAGCTTGCTCGAAGAATCAATTCTTCAGCTCAGGAACAGGCCAAGGGTAATCGCCTCTATCTCAAGAGCGTTATGGAAGACAATGAACGGACAAGAGAGCTAAAAAATGAGGCAACACAGCATTTGATGCTGGCTAAACAGGCTGTTGAAGCTGTCAGGGGTGTAGAGGCAGAGATTGCTGCAAATACAATAGAAAGCCGCGCAGTGACCGAGGGGTTAACATCTCTGAGCGATCTGATCGATCGTTATCGTGGTGAAGCGGTTCCGGAGTTTGATGATGAGCAGATTAGTTATGAGTAGGATTCTCTTATTGATTTTATGTTTGTTTTGTTCAGCCGGTGTCGCAGTTGCCGCCGGTATGGAAATTACCCCCTTCAGCACATTCAATCAAAGTCCGCTTGTCCAAATATACGGGCTGCCGCACGAAAGCGGGGCTGATATCATTCCGTCAGGAAAACTTCATATTGCCATTAATCAGGATCTTACCAGCAACTATTCGGTCAGCAGCTACCGAAACGAACTGGTAACGCTTGATGGCGAAACATACCGGTTGGCAATTGCGGCCCGTTATGGTTTTGCTTCAGGGTGGGAGGCAGGTTTCGAAGTCCCCTACATCATACAGGGAGGCGGCTTTCTCGACAGCTTCATCATCGACTGGCACAATTCCTTTGGGCTTCCCCAGGGTGGACGGGACCGTGCCAGCAAGAACCGTATAAACTACAGCTATAGCAAGGATTCGGCACAAAAACTGCTGGTTGATCGTTCCAGCTCAGGGGTCGGTGATATTAGTCTGACTGGTGGAGTCAGCCTGTATGATGTTCTCCATGAGGGGGAGCACGATCGGTTGGCACTTAAAGGGGCAATCAAGCTCCCTACCGGTGATAGCTCGAATCTGGCCGGTAGCGGAGGTACTGATCTCATGCTGCAGCTGTGTGGAAGTTCAACATCTTACGGCGAATATGGTTCTCTCGGGGTGTACGGATCTGCCGGCGCTCTGGTTATGTCAAGAGGGGATGTGCTGAGTGATCAGCACAACGTGCTTGCGGGAGTCGGAACCGTCGGTTTAGGTTGGGGGCCGGCTTCGTGGATATCATTCAAGACACAACTGGATGGCCACACGCCGATGTATCACGGCAGTTCGCTAAATGAACTAGGCACCAATACGTTGGTACTGGTCTTGGGGGGGGCTCTCAGGCTCCCCGGAGAGTATCTGCTGGATATCGCCGTTGCTGAGGATGTGCTGGTCTCCGCTGCACCGGATGTGAGTTTTCACCTCGGGTTGAGTAAACAGTTCTGAATATGGCTGCACTTGAAAAGCCCCGAGCTATCTGAAGTTAGATTTCTGCGGGATTGTAAAGGGTGGGTCACATGTCATTAATTAGATGTTTTATTATACTATGCATGAGCCTGGTAATTATTCTGCCAGGTCGGGCTTTCTCCGCTCCAGAGCCGATTAAGGTGCGTGTCGGAGTGGAACAAAATCCTCCGCTATCATATTTTAATACGTCTCAGCTTCCCACCGGCCTCATGGTTGACCTGCTATCGAATATTGCCTCTAAGGACGGTCACCAGCTTGAATATGTCCCCTGCCTATGGGATGCCTGTCTGGAGAAACTGAAGCGTGGCGACATTGATCTGATGGCGACAATCGCTCACTCCTCTGAAAGAGCCCAGTTGTACGACTTCAACGCCGTCACGGTTGTAAATCTGTGGGGGCAACTCTATGTCGGTAAGGATTCGAACATCTCATCGTACCTTGACTTGGAAGGCAAGCGCATTGCCGTGGTCAATAATGAGACTCATGCAACGGCTTTTCGCAGCTTGATCGAGCAGTTCGGCCTGCATGCCAGCTACGTTGTGGTAGCCAATTTTCAGGAGGTGTTCGAAGCGATTCAGGGGGGGCGTGCTGATGCCGGTGTTGTTGGCAGCGTCTTTGCCCTGGCGAAGGAGGATGAGTACAAAGTCAAGCCGACCCAGATCCTTTTCAACCCGATAGAGGTGCGCTATGCCGCCACGAAGGGAAAGCATCGCCAACTGCTGGCGGATATTGATCGGCGGTTGCTGGAGCTGAAGGGTGACCGCCAGTCATTCTATTATCAGTGTTTTGAACGCTGGCTGGGGGTCACCCAAAAAGGAGCACTGCCTGTCTGGTTGCGGCCCGTGTTGCTGGTCGGTGCTACGGTCCTCCTGCTGGTGATGCTGGTCGCCATAGCCCTGAGAGCCCAGGTCAAGCGGCGTACCGAACACCTTGAGCGGGAGATAGAAGAGCGGAAACGGTACGAGGTAGAGCTTGTGCGGCAGGCAACATATGACAGCCTGACCAACCTTCCCAACCGTGTCCTGCTCTGTGATCGTTTGGGACAGGCCATGGTGCGCGCCGTGCGGCACGGAACAATCGTACCGGTGATGCTGATTGATCTTGATAACTTCAAATACGTCAATGACACCTTGGGGCATGATGCCGGTGACGACCTTTTGCGTCGGGTCGCATTGCGGCTGCGTGAGATAACCCGGGAAAACGATACCGTTGCCAGGCTGGGTGGTGATGAGTTTGTGGTGCTACCGTCAGATCTGAGTACTGATAACGAGACTATTACGTTTGCTGAGAAACTTCAGGAAGCATTAGCAGAGCCGTTCAAGCTTGGTGACCAGGAATATTTTGTGACCTTCAGCATGGGGGTCGCGATGTTTCCGCAGGATGGTGATACCAGCGAGAAGTTGATGAAATATGCCGATGCAGCGATGTATCATGCCAAGGAACAGGGAAAGAACAACTTTCAGTTTTTTACCGAGGAAATCAATCGTCGCGTCCATGATCGCCTGGAGCAGGAAGCGCGCTTGCGGCGTGCCCTGGAGCGAGATGAATTTCTTCTCTTCTATCAGCCGCAGGTCGATATGGAAAGCGGGAAGATCAGTGGGGTAGAAGCGCTGCTGCGCTGGCAACCATTGGGAGAGGGTATTCTCCCTCCCGACTCCTTTATCCCGCTGTTGGAAGAGACCGGGATGATTGTGCCGGTGGGGCGCTGGGTGCTGCAGACAGCCTGCCGACAGGCGAGCCAGTGGGAGCAGGCCGGTCTCGGTAACATGACGATATCAATAAATGTCAGCTCCCGTCAGTTCCATAATGAAAGCTTCTGTGCCGATGTCTATGAGGCGTTACAGGATTCCGGACTGCGGGCGGAGTGTCTGCGTCTTGAGTTGACTGAATCGCTGCTGATGGTTGATGCCGCCGGTGCTGCGCTCAAGATGCACGCTCTGGCTGCCAAGGGGATTACCCTTTCGATAGACGATTTCGGCACCGGCTACTCATCGCTCAGCTATCTGAGAAACCTGCCGATCCATGAGCTGAAAATTGATCGTTCTTTTATCAACAGAGTTACGGAGAACAGTGCCGATGCAACGTTGGTTAATACCATCATCGGCATGGCTGAATCACTCAACCTGCGGGTAGTTGCCGAAGGGGTCGAGACCTTTGGTCAGTACAACTTCCTCTCCGAGCAGCGCTGCCATGAAATTCAGGGTTATTATTTCAGTAAGCCGCTGCCGCCGGAATCTTTTGAAGGGTTGGTGCGTTCCGGATTCCGTCTTACCTGATGAGCCCCTTTGTAAAAGCTCAAGAGCCTCTTCAAAATAGCTCTTGAATAGATTCAGGAGATAGCTGTGCCAGCAATGCCACCACTTAATATCTCCAAAGCCAGCATTTTTCCCCTCCTTGGCTTGGTTGCCGCTGGTTTGGCGGGTAACTATTTAAATTTCCCCCTCTTTAGCAACATTGATTTCCTCTTCGGCAGTATCTTTGCCCTGCTGGCACTACAGTTCTTCGGGCTTGGCACGGGCGTCATGACGGCCGCACTGACTGCAAGCTATACTTGCATCCTCTGGAATCACCCCTATGCCATTATCGTAATGACCGCCGAAGTGGCGACCGTTGGCTTATTAACCAGATATAGAAAAATTGGGTTCGTACTGGCCGATACGGTTTATTGGCTCATCATCGGTATGCCTTTGCTATATGTTTTTTATCACTTCGTCATGCATGTGCCTTCGGGCAATGTCTACATAGTTATGACTAAACAGGCCGTGAACGGTATTGCCAACGCTTTGGTTGCGAGACTGATTTTTACGGGTTACATGCTTCGCTCGCGCTCATTGCTGATGCCCTATCGTGAAATGATCTATAACCTCCTGGCCTTTTTTGTGTTATGCCCGGCACTTATCATGTTGGCGATAGGCAGCAGAGCCGATTATGCTGAAACAGACCGGCATGTCAAAGCAACGTTGATTCAAGATAGCCGTCGTATGACTGATCGGCTGGAAACATGGGTGGTGAACAGAAAGTCTGCCATTCTTAATCTCGCCCAAATGTCTGCAACAAGATCTCCACAAGAGATGCAAGGCTATCTGGAACAGGCAAAAAAATCGGATGTCAATTTTATTCAGACCGGTCTGTTTAACCATGAGGCCACCACCACCGCTTTTTATCCGCTGGTTGATGAGCTTGGGCGGAACACTATCGGCAAAAGTTTTGCAGAACGCCCCTACCTGCCTATGCTTAAACGGACACTCAAGCCGATGCTCTCGGAAGTTGTTATGGGCAAGACAGGCACACCAAAGCCAATCGTAGCACTGCTTGCTCCGGTGGTTGCCGGAGGCTCTTACAACGGTTTTGTTGCCGGCATTCTGGATCTTGGACAGTTACAGAAACATCTGGACAAGAGTACTGATGTAAGTGCCACCATCTACACTCTGCTGGATAAAAACGGCAATGTTATTATGACCAATCACCCCGATCAGAAGGTCATGTTGCCGTTTTCGCACGGTGATGGGGTTCTCTACCCTCTTGATGGGGGGATCAGCCAGTGGGTGCCGACACTGCCTGTCAATGCCCCGGCTTTGGAGCGCTGGGAGAAATCAAGCTATATAGCGGAATCCAGTATTGGTAGCCTTGCTGAATGGAAGCTTATTATGGAGCAGCCTGTTGCGCCATACCACGAAAAGCTCTATCACAGGTATACGGACAAGCTCGCTCTGCTGTTTATCGTGCTGCTTGTCGCGTTGTCGCTGGCGGAGTTTTTGAGTCGTCAGGCAATCCTCACAATTGAAAAGCTCCGTTTTATCACACGCGATTTTACGGCCAGGCTGTCAGTGGATGGCAAGGTGATCGCCTGGCCTGAAAGCCGGATAAAAGAGACGCACCATCTGATAGATAATTTCAAGGATATGGCCGATTCGCTGTCAGAAAAGTTCTGTGAGATACACCAGATCAACGAATCGTTGGAACAGCGTGTGGAGGAGCGGACCGAGGAGTTGCGGCTGGCACTGGAAGAGGCCAAGAGTGTCAATAGTACAATGAGCCGTTTACTGCGTATTATTGCGCACGAGTTCCGCACGCCACTCGGTCTGCTGACCGGCAGCACCGATATTCTTGATCGCTATTGGGACAGGCTGACTCCGGCAAAGCGTCTTGAGCAAAACGAGCATATCCGCAGCGCCGCGCAGCAGATGTCAAATCTGTTAAATTCAGTTGTTTCATTCAATCAGTTGGGGATAGACTGTCTGCCAAATGCTCTTTGTCTGATGGATATTGGCAATGAGTGCCGCGCCATTGCTGCCGAAGTTCATGCTGTGTGGGGAGCAGGGCACAGATGCGATGTCGAAATAGCTCCAGGTTGTGGTAGTGCCTTTCTGGACGAGATGTTATTCAGGAGGATAGTGCAGAACCTGCTGACGAATGCTTTTCGCTATACACTGCCGGGTGGAGTTGTGTCGCTGCGCGTTAGCCGCGATAAAGGGCGGCTGTCTCTGGAGATACGTGATACCGGTATCGGTATTCCGGAGGAGGAAATGTCGCTGATATTTAAACGCTTTTACCGGAGCAAGAACGTTGAAGGGCGCAGCGGCTTGGGGTTAGGGCTCTCTCTTGTGCACGAAACGTTAGTGCAGATTGGTGGCACCATTGAGGTGACCAGCAAAATAGATGAAGGCACGACCATGC
Organism: Desulfuromonadaceae bacterium; assembly: GCA_028681335.1. Taxonomy (GTDB): domain Bacteria; phylum Desulfobacterota; class Desulfuromonadia; order Geobacterales; family Pseudopelobacteraceae; genus JACRCG01. The sequence continues at coordinate 198,558 of JAQUIT010000002.1, forward strand.
GAGTGGAGATCCCTGTCTTAGAGGATTGATGACAGCTCTTTCGGGTGTAATAAGTATTTTATGTGTTGTCTTTCCAGGCAGAGTCGCCAAAAAATAAGGAGGCTGTTATTTACTCTATTCTTATTATCGAAGATAATCGCTCCTACTGTAACGTGATGAAAACGATCCTGCAGATGGAGGGGTTTGATGTTCGTGTTGCCTATAATGGGCAGTCCGGCCTGTGCAAGCTCCGCGACAAGCGTCCGGATCTCATTCTTTGTGACGTCATGATGCCGATAATGGACGGGCATTCGTTGCTGGAAGCGTTGAAAGACGACAAGGCTCTCGGTGATATACCGTTCATATTTGTGACCGCCATGGATGAACGCGCCGATATACGTCGTGGCATGTCGGCTGGTGCCGATGACTATCTACCCAAGCCTTTTTCCGCTGATGAGTTGCTTGCAGCTGTTAACGGCAGGCTTAGCCGCCATGAGAGGATACACCAGTACTTCCGTACATCCGGTTCTCAGAAGGAATACACTGCCCTCTGCGAGAAGATTACCAAGCGCGAACGAGAGGTGCTGCGAATGGTTGGGCATGGTCACACGTCCAGAGACATTGCAGAGCGGCTGGGGGTCTGTATAAAAACCGTAGAGGTGCACCGGGCAAACCTCATGAATAAGCTTGATGCCGGCAATGCCGCAGCGCTGGCACGCTGGGCGGTGATTGCGGAACAGGCGGAAAATAAATCGGGATAGCCCCTGACGTAGGCTTAGATCATGTTTCTGCAACATCCCCTTCTTGTTTGCACCTCCGTAAAGATTAAAAAACCAGGTTTCTAATGGTTTCCCCCAATATACAAAAATTCGTATTTCCGATAAAGACAGTAGGCATAAATAGATGGCCGTAAAGACAGGGCTCTTGGACGGGCTTCTGCTGTTTAACAAAGCCATCTGTCGCTGGTTTATACGGGAAAAGAGTATAAGCCATGAATCCAATTCGGTACAAAGCAGAGGGAAACGACATGAAAAACTGGGCTGATTTGAAGTTGCGCACAAAACAATTGGTATTGATCGGAGTGTGCTGCGTTGCTATGCTGGTGATTGGTGGCATGGGGATGCTGGGGATGAAGACTCTTAAAGGCGACCTGGGGGCGTCAAACTCAAATCTGCAACAAGTGGCATTGCTGGGACAGATGAAGAGCGACTTTCTGGTCATGCGCCTTGATCTGGTCTACATGCTCTCCAGCAAGGAATCAGCAACGCTGAAAGCAAAACTGGATGATTTTACCAAGAAGAGTGCTCTCGTACGTGAGTCCGTCAAGTCTTTAGAATCGTTTGGCCTTGATGCTGTTGAGAAAGAGAAGTTCGGTGTTTTTAAAACAGGTTTCGAGGAGTATGTTGCTAAAGGTACGCCGCAGGCGGAGAGCCTCATCGCTGCTCGTGAGCGTAACGACGAGGCAGCGGTTGATTCCGCGACCTCTGCTATCGTGACACAGGTAGCGCCGCTCTATGCCAAGCCTGGTGAAGCTGTTGCCTCACTGGTTGAATACAGCATCAAGGAATCACTGGCAGCCTATCAGGCTGATGTCAAAGCATACAATCGAGATATGTTCGTGATGGTGCTGATCGTCTGCGGTGCGGCCATTTTTACATTTATTTTGGGATTAATCATCTATCGCTCCATTGCGGGGCCTTTGGCAAAGGTTATTGCCACAATGTCGCTGGTTGCTGCAGGGGATCTTACTGCCAAATCGGACATCAACTCGCTGGATGAGATGGGACAACTATCTGCCGAGATTAACGAGATGGTTGAAAAACTGCGTGCCATCATTGGTCAGATTTCCAGCACCTCAACTCAGGTGGCGTCAGCATCCAATCAGCTCCATGCAACCGCAGAGAGGATTGCCACAGGGTCAGAAGAGGTCGCTGCCCAGGCCGGAACGGTTGCAACAGCCGGAGAGGAGATGTCAGCCACTTCCGGTGATATTGCCCAAAACTGCCAGATGGCAGCCGAAGGGGCGCAACGTGCCTCACAAGCTGCCAGCGATGGGGCAGTGGTGGTTGAAAAAACGGTGAATGTCATGGGACAGATAGCTGAAAAAGTGCAGGAATCAGCCAAGACGGTTGAAAGTCTGGGGGCCAGAAGCGATCAGATCGGCGCCATCATTGGTACGATCGAAGATATCGCCGACCAGACAAACCTGTTGGCACTGAATGCCGCCATCGAAGCTGCCCGTGCCGGTGAGCAGGGGCGCGGTTTTGCTGTCGTCGCTGATGAAGTTCGTGCCCTGGCAGAACGTACGACGCGTGCCACCAAAGAGATCGGTGAGATGATCAAGGCTATCCAGCGAGAAACCAAGGGGGCTGTTATCGCCATGGAACAGGGCGTTCAGCAGGTTGAGAACGGCACCGTTGAAGCGGCTAAATCAGGGCATGCGCTTCAGGATATCCTGGCTCAGGTCAATGATGTTGCCATGCAGGTCAACCAGATTGCTACGGCTGCCGAAGAGCAGACAGCCACCACCAGCGAGATATCAAATAATATGATGCAGATTACCGAAGTTGTTCAGCAGACGTCGCAGGGTGCACATGAATCAGCCACTGCAGCGGCGCAGTTGCATGGCAATGCCGAGGAGTTACAGCGGTTGGTACTGCAGTTCAAGTTGTAGGGATTAGATAAAGAGAGCTTGTTGTAGAGAAAGAGGCGGGAAACATATGTTTCCCGCCTCTTTTCGTCTGTCAGATAACTATGTGGTGCGTATTAATACTTCTGGTCAGCGTAGTCGACCCAGCCGCCGGCCAGGACCAGCGCCTTGTCGAAAGGTGATATCTCGAAGCTGAAAGTCTTTTGTTTGCCGCCGCCATTCATCGTTAGTGTCCCGGCTTCAATGTTGATCTCCATGGTTGCATCTGCATCACCGGCGTGTGAGAAAATCTGGTCGAGATCTGCCGCAGGAAGTTCAATGGCCGCCATGCCGCAGTTAAACATGTTCTGGCGGAAAATACGCGCAAAGGATTCGGCGATAACGGCGGTTATGCCGTTGACCTCGAATACCCAGGGGGCGTGTTCGCGCGACGAACCGCAACCGAAGTTGGCGCGGGAGACAATTACCTTGGCGTTCTTCGTTTTAGGTCCGGCCGGGTCAAAGCCCGGAAGTTTAAGGTCTTCCAGGATGTAAGGCTTGAGATCTTCCTTGGTGATCTCGGTCAGGTACTTGGCCGGGATGATCTCGTCGGTGTTGATGTCGCTACGGTCGAGAAAGAGGACAGGTCCTCCGAATGTTTTCATAGTGGTTGCTCCTTTATAAAAATGAAAAGCTAAATACAACCCCCCTTAATCCCCCCTTGTCAGGGGGAATACATAAGCCGCCCTCCTTGATAAGGGTGGGCGGGGGGTGGGTTAGGTTACAGATACTTCCTCGGGTCGGCAATCATGCCCTCTATTGCACTGGCCGCTGCGGTGGCCGGTGACATCAGATGCACCATGCCCCCCTTGCCCATGCGTCCCATGAAGTTACGATTGGTGGTCGATGCGCAGACTTCGCCGTCAGCCAGAACGCCGTTGCTCATGCCGAGGCAGGCTCCACAGGTCGGGTTGGTGACGCAGAAACCGGCCTCCATGAAGATATCGATAAGTCCTTCCTTGACTGCATCCTTGTAAATTGCCGGAGTAGCTGGAGAAAGAATACCGCGCACGTTTGCCGCCAGCTTTTGCCCTTTCAGAATCTGTGCGGCAATGCGCAGGTCTTCAAGGCGCCCGTTGGTGCAGGAACCGATGTAAATCTGGTCAAGCCTGGTGCCGGCCAGTTCGGAGACCGTCTTCACCTGATCCGGCTTGTAGCCGAAGGTGATCGTCGGTTCCATAGAGGCGACGTCGATCTCAACCGTCTGGTCGTACTCGGCATCAGCGTCGGCACGCCACTGTGAATAATCAGCCAGGGCGGCCTCTTTACTGGCAAACTCTTCCTGGATAAACGGCCACAGGTACTCTACGGTGGTCATGTCCGGCTGACAGATGCCGGAAGTGCCGCCAGCTTCAATGGCCATGTTGCAGAGCGTCATGCGTGACTCCATCGTCATCGCGTCTACAACCGCTCCGTGGAATTCCATCACCCGGTCGGTGGCACCGTTAACGCCGATCTTGCCGATGATGTGCAGGATAACGTCTTTGGCATAGACCCCTTTGGGGAGTGTGCCGGTGACGTTGAACTTGATTGTTTTGGGCTGACGGAAGGCACAGACACCTTTCAGGATGCCGACTTCCAGGTCGGTCGTGCCGATGCCTGCGGCAAAGGCGCCAAAAGCGCCGTGGGTGCAGGTGTGGGAATCGCCCATGATGACCGTGTAACCGGGACGGATGAAGCCGCGTTCAGGAAAGAGGGCGTGACAGACACCGTTGGCGCCGATATCGAAGAAATCCTTGATGTCGTGACGGCGGGCCCAGTCACGCAGGATCTTAGCCTGGGTTGCCGTTTTGGTGTCCTTGCTGGGGGTCACGTGGTCGATAACCGCCTTGATCTTCGTCGGATCAAAGACGCGATCCTTGTCCCGCCGGATCAGGTCATCAATGGCAATCGGTGTGGTGATCTCGTGGCAGAGTACCGCATCCAGGCGCAGTACCTTGGTGCCGGGAAACGGCTCGTTTACCAGGTGAGCATCAAATATTTTTTCTGCAGTTGTTTTACCCATACGTATATACCTCGCTTCGTGCTGTGATGGTTCTCTGTATACCTTATTATTTTTACCAATAAAAGCAGTATCTCGTGATGTTGCCATCGCGAACGGCGATGGCTGCGGATTATGGTGCCCTGTTTTTGAGGTGATCAACCAACAGCTTCGCGGCGGCGGGCAATGCCTCGTAAGATCTGACGCAGATCTTAAGTTCCCGGTTGGCCCATGGCTCGTCCAGTACTAGCGGTCGAATGCGGAGCCCTTTGAAATAAGGCTTCGCCGCTCCTTTCGGGACGATGCCGATGCCGAGCCCTGCTTCGACCATCAGGCAGAGGGCATCGAAGCTGTTCACCTGCATGCGTAATTTAGGCGTTCTGCCCAGATCCTGTGCGGAACGGAGCATCTGGTTGTGCAGTGCGCTCCCGACCGTAAGCCCGACCAGATCATAGTCAAGGGTCTCCGGAAAAGAGACGGATTTTTGTTGTGCCAACGGATGATCCTTTGGGGTGATGACGATCAGTTGATCCGAGTGATACGGAAAAAATTCCAGATCCTGATGGTAGGTTGCCACGGTGATGATACCGACATCCGCCGTCCCCTCGGCAACAGACTTCATGATGGTTTCGCTGATCTCCCCCTCCAGTTGCACATGGATTCCCGGATGCAGATCCGTGAATGACCTGAGCTCGGTCGGCAAAAACTGATTGATGGAGGAAATGTTGGCGGACAGCCTGACATGGCCCCGCACGCCACTGGAGTATTCGCTGATCTGCAGGTACAGGTTGTTCATGTCATGGAGAACACCGCGCGCCAGTTGCAACAGGGTGATACCCGCATCAGTCGGCACGACCCCCTTGTTGGTGCGTCTGAGCAATTGTGTGCCGAAATTTTCTTCAAGTTCGCTCATGCGCTTGCTGACCGCTGATGCGGCAATATGTTCGCGTTCTGCCGTTCCGGCGATGGTGCCTTCTTCGACAATCGTGACAAACAGTTTGAGTGATAACGGGTCAATCATCATGGGTGGCCTCGCAGGTTCGAAGACATATTTTGTTGCAGCGTACTACAATACGATCCCGGTATCCAGCAGCAGTATTTTCAGCTAGCACGCATTTTCGACGTGGTGTATAAACGATCCACACTTAATTGAGGATATTGTAATGAAACCGGATGATCTCAAAACAATGCTGGATTCGGTCAAGCAGGGGACTCTTGCAGTGGACGATGCGCTGCAACAGCTCCGTCATTTTCCCTCCCAGGATATCGGCTGCGCTCAGGTTGACCATCACCGCCACTTACGTCAGGGAACGCCGGAAATGATCTTTGGTGAGGGCAAAACGGCGGCGCAGATTGTTGCTATCACAGCGGCAATGTCGGAAAAAGGTAGCAACATTCTTGTCACCCGTCTGGATTCGGATAAGGCGGCACAGGTTATGGCGCTCTTTCCCGGTGCCATCTATTATGACGAGGCTCGCTGTCTGATAATCGAAAATCAGCCGCCGGAACAGCATGGCAGAGGAACTATTCTCATCGTTTCGGCCGGTACGTCCGATATCCCCGTTGCCTCAGAGGCGGTGGTCACAGCCCGGTTTCTCGGCAACCGGGTTGAACAGATTTATGACGTCGGCGTCGCTGGTATTCACCGTCTGCTGGCCAGGAGGGAAGAGCTGGCCGCCGCTACGGTCATTATCGTCGTGGCCGGTATGGAAGGTGCGCTCCCCTCGGTGGTCGGCGGACTCGTGGATAAGCCGGTCATCGCCGTGCCGACCTCGGTCGGGTATGGCGCTTCCTTCGGCGGTATTGCCGCGCTACTCGGGATGCTCAACTCCTGTGCGTCCGGGGTGACGGTCGTCAATATTGACAACGGTTTCGGCGCCGCCTGCGCGGCTAATCTGATGAACAGGATATGATCTGATATGAAAACACTCTATCTCGATTGCCAGGCCGGTATTTCCGGCGATATGACGGTGGGGGCGCTGCTTGACCTGGGGGTGCCGCTGGATCATTTGCGTGTGGAGCTCGCTAAGCTGGAACTTCCTTCCGGATCCTACGAGCTCTCAGCCAGCCGCACCGAACGCCTGCATATGCCGGCGCTGAAATTTGATGTGGCGGTGCATGATCACCATACCCACCGCCACTATGCCGGCATCGATGCGATGATCGCCGCCAGTGGTTTGTCTGATCAGGTCAAGAAACAATCGCGCTTGATCTTTCGCACCCTGGCCGAGGCCGAGGCGCGAGTACACGGTATGGAGATTGAGCAGGTTCATTTCCACGAAGTGGGTGCGGTCGACTCCATCGTCGATATCGTTGCAACCGCGATCTGTCTCCAGTCTCTTCAGGTAGAACAGATCTATGCTTCCGCATTGCCGCTCGGGAGCGGTTTTGTCGAAACCGCCCATGGCCGCCTGCCGGTCCCAGCCCCTGCCACGGCTGATCTGCTGCGGGGTCTGCCGCTGCATGGCGACTGCGGTCCCGGCGAACGGGTGACGCCGACCGGGGCAGCCATCCTGGTGGCCCTTGCCGGCAAGTTCGGGCAGCAACCGGCGATGCGGCTGGAGCGGGTCGGAAGCGGTGCCGGGGGGAGGGATTTTCCGGACTGCCCCAATATTTTGCGTGCCTTTCTGGGGAGATCGACGACAGAACAGAGGCAGGACGATGACATCATCGTTGTCGAGACAAACATCGACGACTCTACGCCGGAGCTGCTCGGCTACACTATGGAACGCCTCCTTGAAGAAGGTGCGCTGGACGTGTTCTTTACACCGATTCAGATGAAGAAGAACCGCCCCGGCGTGATGGTGTCGTTTCTCTGTCACCACGACCAACTTGATCGGCTCTCCGGGCTGCTGCTGGGGGAGACGTCGGCCATCGGCCTGCGTTATTATCGGGCTGACAGAATCGTACTGCAGCGGCAGGTTGTCGAACTGCAGACCGAATTTGGTTCGGTGCGTTTTAAGCAGGTTCTTGATGATGACGGTAACATAGTGCGCGCAGCCCCCGAATACGACGATTGTCGTCGAATTGCTCGCGAACAGAAACTTCCGTGCCGGGATGTTATGGAACGGCTGCAGTGCGCCGGAGCGGTTAATCTATGAGAATTTCGACGCTGAGCATCGGCGATGAGCTGATCTGTGGCCAGTTAACCGATACGAATGCCGGTACGATCGCTTCCCTGCTGCTTGATGGAGGGTTGCGGATTCAGCGGCATCTTGCGGTTGGTGACAACGAGGCGGACATCATTACTGCGCTGAATGACCTGGGACGGATCAGCGATGCGGTCATCGTAACCGGAGGACTGGGGCCGACGGCGGACGATATGACCTCGCGGGCTGCGGCGCGTGCTACCGGCAGGCGCCTGGTCATCAATGAAGAGGCGCGGAACCATGTCCGATTCATGTCAGGCAAACTTGAAAATCTGATATTCTGCCCGCTGAGTGACAAGCAGACGATGATTCCGACCAAGTCGGCGTTGATCTCTAACCCCTGCGGTACCGCCTGCGGTTTTCACCTGATGCACAACGGCTGTTTCATGTTCTTCATGCCCGGTGTTCCGACAGAGATGATCGTCATGCTGCGTACTACCGTCATCCCTTTCCTTCAGGAACGGGTGGTGCACAAGCGGGTTATTCGCACGACCAGCCTGAACCTGTTCGGGCCGTGCGAGGCGGAAGTTGACGAATTGCTGGCCGGAATAGCACGGCCGGAGCAGGGGCTCACACTCGGCATCTGTGTCACATTCCCCTGGATGAAGGTGACGCTGCGGGCCGAAGCGGACAGTGACACAGCGGTCGCTGACCTCCTTGAACCGGCGGTCAGCACCGTGCGTGAGCGTTTGAAAGATTACTGCTTTTCAACCGGTGAGACCAGTATGGACGCTGCTGTGGCGGAGCTGTTTCGAGATTGTTGTCTGACGCTTTCTCTTGCCGAGTCGTGCAGTGGCGGCCTGATTGCGAAGCGGATCACCGACATTCCCGGCAGTTCCGCCTATTTTAGCGAAGGTGTGGTGACGTACTCAAATGATGCGAAGGTACGATTACTGGGGGTTCCCACTGAACTACTGAACAGTTGCGGGGCTGTCAGTTCAGAGTGTGCAGCGGCGATGTCCAAGGGAGTCCGGCTTGTTTCCGGCAGTGACCTGGGGTTGGCGGTTACCGGAATTGCCGGACCGGATGGCGGAAGCGCTGAAAAACCGGTTGGTACGGTTTTTATCTCCCTTGCGGCACCTGACGGTTGCTGGACCAAACGATTCCACTTTAGTGGTAACCGGGATGAAGTTCGGGTGATGACAGCGTGGACGGCGCTTGACTGGTTACGGCGATATTTGCTGCGCAGGGAATAGGAAGTAGAAAACAGTTGTTGGAGGGGATGTGCCGGAACTGCCGGAAGTTGAAGTAACCCGCTGCCGGCTGGAGCGGGAGCTGTTAGGTGCAAGGGTCAAGCAGGTGGTGCTGCGCGTCGCAAAGCTGCGTCTTCCGGTGCCGGAGGAGCTTGCAACGGTCCTGCCGGGGCTGGTTGTGCGTGGCATCGAGCGGCGGGGGAAGTATCTGCTGTTTGATTGCGGGGCAGGGTGGCTGCTGATACATCTGGGGATGACCGGTTTTCTGCGCCTGCTGCACGGTTCATCGCCGCCGGGAAAGCATGATCATCTTGATGTGATTTTCTCAGACGGGCAACTGCTCCGTTTTTATGATCCGCGCAAGTTCGGCATCGTTGATTGGTTCAGCGGTTCTCCGCAGCAACACCCGCTATTGGCAGATATTGGGCCGGAACCTTTAACCGGCGAGTTTGATGGTAACTACCTTTTTGAGGCCAGCAGAGGGCGGAAAGTTGCGGTAAAACAGTTCATTATGAATAGTGCGGTGGTGGCTGGGGTGGGTAATATCTACGCCAACGAGGCGTTGTTTCGTGCCGGTATACGTCCGGATCGCACCGTCGGATCCATGACTGTTAAGGAGTGTTCGCGGCTGGCTGCTGTCATTCGCAAGGTGCTGGAAACGTCAATCAGCGAGGGTAATGCCTGTATGGTCGCAGAGGAAACGGTCGCCTATTATCCGCAGGAGTTCAAGGTTTACGGACGTGGCGGCAAGGCTTGTGTCGGCTGCGCCGGGCCACTTGACGAGATCAGGCTTGGCGGGCGGAGCACTGTTTTCTGCTCCACCTGCCAGAAATAAATTGCCTGTCTAAAGCTTGAACTTTCCGACCAAATGCTGAAGCTCCTCGGCTACCCGCGACAGGTCTGAAGATGCAGAAGCTGTCGCTGTTGCCCCGCTGGCGGTCTGTTGCACAACGGTGGTAATCTGCTGGATATCGGACGTGATGTTTCCGGTGGTTGCGGTCTGTTCTTCGGCGGCGGTGGCGATCTGGTTTACCTGCATCGTAACGTCGTTTATCTGAGCCAGTATCTGCTCCAACGCCTGACCGGAGCTGATGGAATATTCCGTTCCCTTCTCAACTTCAGTCACACCCTCTTCAATGGCCGCAACAGCGCCTTTTGTCTCGTTTTGAATTGCCTTTATCATCTCGCTGATTTCGCGGGTAGCGCGGGTGGTGCGTTCAGCAAGCGCCCGGACTTCATCGGCAACGACAGCGAAGCCGCGTCCCTGTTCGCCGGCTCTGGCCGCTTCGATGGCGGCGTTGAGTGCCAGCAGGTTGGTCTGGTCGGCGATGTCTTCAATGGTGCCGATAATCTGGCCGATCTGATCTGAACGGGTACCGAGCCCTTCGACCGTTTTTGCGGCATCCTTGACCCTGCTGGCGATGCGCTCCATGCCGCCCGTCGCGCGTTTGACAATATCTGCCCCGGAGCGCGCCGTATCGCTGGCGCGGTTGGATGTTTCGGCGGCGCTCAGGCAGCTGTGGGCGATGTCGTTTGAAGTAGCGGCCATTTCCTGACTGGCGGCGGCGACTGAGTTGGTCTTGTGTGCGACCTCTTCAGTCCCGGTGGCAATCTGGCTTGCATTTGAATGGAGTTTGCCCGATGCCAGCGTCATCTGCTGCGATGTCTGGGAAATCTGGCCGATGATTTCACGCATGGTCAATTGAAGAGTGTTGATGGAGCGGATTATGGTACTGATTTCATTGTTGCGTTTGGCTGAGATCGTTTGTGCCAGGTTTCCCTCTGTCATGGGGGTCAGGTAGCCGATAATCCTCTTTAGGGCGTCGTTGACTGACCAGAAGAGGAGGGAGCTGAAGATAGCTCCAAGCAGTACGAAAGTGGCGGTAGAGAGGATGACGATAGTTGACGAAAACAGGCGGCTTGCAACGACCGCGAAGACGATGCAGGCGCTGTAGCTGATACAGAGAAGGATAATGCGTGTACGGATCTTCAGACGCAGGTAAAGATCAAGCAGGAGCTTCATGATTATGCCTCGTAATGGTTGGGAGTGTACTGCGGTTTGCGGCTTCAAAACAACTGGACAGTGCGTACATGTTCAGACACGTACATTCATTAAAATGCAAACAGCGCTGCTTTATAACATGGATTTATTTGTAACCCAAACATTAAATTGCAGCACTATCTCTTCTGTGAATATGCCGGCCATACTTGTCTGCCACACACGTTCAGATAAAGCCTTGCGATACGTCAGCCGGATATGTTATTTTTCTACACTTTTTATATGCATACCCTAATCGCTGAGGAGAAATCTCTTTATGGCTGAAAAAAATAACGCGGCGGAGAAAAATAAGGCTATCGAACTGGCCCTGAGCCAGATTGAGAAGCAGTTTGGCAAGGGTTCTATCATGCGGCTCGGCAATGACGAGGCACTTCCCGGGGTGGAAGCTATTCCTACCGGATCGATTTCCCTCGACATGGCTCTGGGAGTGGGAGGGGTGCCGCGTGGCAGAGTAATCGAGATATACGGACCCGAATCGTCCGGTAAGACCACGTTGGCACTGCATATTATCGCCGAGGCGCAGAAAACCGGAGGAATCGCCGCTTTCGTTGATGCCGAGCATGCGCTTGATATCGGTTATGCCCGTAAGCTGGGTGTTAAAACCGATGACCTGCTGGTGTCGCAGCCGGACACCGGTGAGCAGGCGTTGGAGATTGCCGAAACTCTGGTCAGAAGCGGCGCTATTGATGTGCTGGTGGTTGACTCTGTTGCTGCCTTGGTACCCAAGGCCGAGATAGAGGGCGATATGGGTGATTCCCATATGGGCCTGCAGGCACGTCTGATGTCTCAGGCACTGCGCAAGCTGACCGGCATCATCAGCAAATCCAACTGCTGTGTGATTTTCATCAACCAGATACGTATGAAGATTGGCGTCATGTTCGGTAACCCGGAGACGACCACCGGCGGTAACGCGCTCAAATTTTACGCATCCGTGCGTATGGACATCCGCAAGATTGCCACACTGAAGCAGGGTGATCAGATCATCGGTTCGCGCACCAGAGTCAAGGTTGTCAAGAACAAGGTCGCCCCGCCATTCAAGGAAGTTGAGTTCGATATTCTCTATGGTGAGGGTATTTCACGTACCGGTGATGTGCTCGACCTGGCGGTTGACAAAAATATCGTTGAAAAGAGCGGTGCGTGGTATTCCTATGGCAAGGACCGTATCGGCCAGGGACGTGAAAATTCACGCACCTGGCTGACTGAGCACCCGGAAACGCTGGCCGAGATAGAAGCCAAGCTGATGGAGTTGCTTAAACCGGCACCGGTCGCTGATAAGGTCGCCAAGACAGACAAGGCAGAAAAAAACGCATAGCAACGGAGGTAGGCTGTGGATCTGAACGAGATACTCACCATTGCGTTTAAGGCCAAAGGGTCCGATATTCATATCAAGACCGGCCTGCCACCCATTGTTCGCATTGATGGGCGCCTGCACCCGATTCCCAACGCAGCGCGCCTGTCGCCTGACTTTGTTTCCGATACCGCTCAGGCGATGATGAATGATCGCCAGCGGCGGATGTTCGAGGAAAATTACGAAGTCGATCTTGCCTATGCCGTGCCGGGACTGGGACGATTCAGGGTAAGTGTCTACCGCCAGCGTGGCACGGTGGCGATGGTATTCCGTTCGATTGCTTTTATTATCCCGACGCTGGAAGGGCTTAATCTGCCGCCGGTCATGCAGAAAATCTGCCGGGAAGAGCGGGGGTTGATCCTGGTGACCGGCACTACCGGTTCCGGCAAGTCGAGTACGCTCGCAGCCATGATCGACTATATCAACAACCATCGCACCTGTAACATCATAACCATTGAAGATCCTGTTGAATTCCTGCATCGCGACAACAAGAGTATTATCAGTCAGCGCGAGGTCGGTACCGATACCCCCACGTTTTCAGCCGCCCTGAAAGGGGCGCTGCGCCAGGACCCGGATGTCATTCTGGTCGGCGAGATGCGTGATTATGAAACGATCGAGACGGCAATGACCGCCGCTGAAACCGGTCACCTGGTTTTGTCGACGCTGCACACGATGGACGCCGCCGAAACCATCAACCGTATCATCGGTGCTTTCCCCCCCTACCACCAGCGTCAGGTCCGCATTCAGCTGGCAAGCATTATCAAGGGGGTCGTTTCCCAACGTCTGGTTCCCAAGTCTGACGGCAAGGGGCGTGTTCCGGCGGTTGAGGTTATGTTGGCTTCCGCCCGCGTCAGGGAGTGTATTGATGACAAGGACAAGACAAAACAGCTGAACGACGCTATTTCCCAGGGGTTTGTCACCTACGGCATGCAGACTTTTGACCAGTCGCTGATGAGGCTCTACTCAGGCAAGCTGATCACCTATGAGGAAGCGATTCGCCAGAGCTCGAACCCTGATGACTTTGCCCTCAAGGTTTCCGGCATTTCATCAACCTCTGACGCTTCGTGGGACGGGTTTGAGAATAAGCCGGACGACCCTGCGGCGGAGCCGGAAAAGATTGAAATCGAGAAATACTGAGCCGCTGACGGCTGAACGCGCCTACCAGTATGCGCTGCGGTTGCTGACCGGCAGGGACTATACCGCCGCAAGGCTTAAACAAAAGCTGGTAGTGCGCGAGGTGTCAGGGCAGGATTGCGAAGATGTGATTCTCCGCCTGCAACGTGAGGGGTGGCTTGATGACGTGCGTTATGCCGGACGTTTTGCCGAGTCGGCTCTTGCCTCCGGTCGCTATTACGGCGTTCGACTTCGCCTGGAGATGCGCCGCAGAGGGTTTGACTCAAATGTTGTTGATGAAGCCCTTGCGCCTCTGCTGGCGGAGAGAGATGAAATTTCCGAGGTAAGGTCGGCTGCAGAGCGACGTTACCCCGGATTTTCCTATTCAGCGGCGAGCGACCGCGACAAAAGAAGATTGGTAGGTTTTCTGCAGCGGCGGGGATTCGGCTTTTCCGCGATAATGCGGGCTCTGCGGACAGAGGAATGAATATAAGGGCAATCCGAACCAATAATAGTTTCACGCAACAATGCGACGTTTCAAACCGGAAACAAAAAAAGATTTGTAGGTAAGACTTTCGTTGCGTCGTAGCGGCGTTGCGTGAGGCCGGTTTTCTTACATGTTTGCTCATAGTTATATAACGACTCAAACTATAAAAAGACTAACGAGGCCATTATGACAGGTACAGAGATTCGCGCACGTTTTCTGCAATATTTTGCCGACAGGGGGCACACGGTTGTTCCAAGTTCGGGGATTCTCCCCAAGAACGACCCGACCCTGATGTTTACCAATGCCGGTATGAACCAGTTCAAGGACTGCTTTCTGGGGTTGGAGGATCGTGGTTATATCCGGGCAGCCAGCTCACAGAAATGCGTGCGTGCCGGCGGTAAGCATAATGACCTGGAAAACGTAGGCCGGACGGCTCGTCATCACACCTTCTTTGAGATGCTGGGGAATTTTTCCTTTGGCGACTATTTCAAAAAAGAGGCGATCGCCTTTGCCTGGGAATTTCTGACCAAAGAGCTGAAGCTGGACACAAGCCGGCTGTATGTGACGGTCTACACGGATGATGATGAGGCGGCCGATATCTGGCACAACCAGGAAGGTATTCCGCTCGAGCGGATTTTCCGCTTCGGTGAGAAGGACAATTTCTGGTCGATGGGGGACACCGGCCCCTGCGGCCCTTGCAGCGAAATCTTCTATGATCAGGGGGCTGCAGTCGGCTGCGGTCGTCCTGAATGTACAGTCGGCTGTGACTGTGACCGTTACATGGAAATCTGGAATAACGTCTTTATGCAGTTTAATCGCTCAAGTGACGGCACTATGACGCCGCTGCCGAAACCGTCCGTCGATACCGGCATGGGACTGGAGCGCGTTTCCGCAGTTATGCAGGGGGTGAGCTCCAACTACGACATCGATATCCTGCAGGGGATCATCCGCCATATCGAGCGGCTGTCGGGCAAGCGTTACGGGGCTGATGAAAAGGACAATGTCTCGATGCGGGTCATTGCCGATCACGCCCGGGCGGTGACTTTCCTGATCTGTGATGGCGCACTCCCTTCCAATGAAGGCCGCGGCTATGTCTTGCGGCGGATCATGCGCCGGGCGGCACGCCATGCCAAGATGCTCGGCTGTGCGGAACCGATGCTGTTTCATATGGTTGACGCGGTGCGCGTGATGATGGGTGATGCGTATCCGGAGTTGCAGGAGCGCGAAGAATATATCAAGAAGGTTGTACTCGCAGAGGAGCAGCGCTTTGCTGAAACTCTGGACAGGGGGCTTGCCATTCTCAACGATGAGGTCGCGACGCTGCGGAGTGCCGGCAAGCATGTCATTCCCGGTGATGTGCTGTTCAAGCTTTACGATACCTATGGTTTTCCGACCGATCTGACCGCCGATATCGTCGAGAGTGAAGGTTTTACGATTGATGAGGCCGGTTTTGAACAGAGCATGGAGCGGCAGCGGGCACAGGCGCGTGAGCATTGGAAAGGCTCGGGTGAAGAGGGTATCGCCCAGGTATACAAAGAGTTGCACAATAACGGTGTGCGTGGTCAGTTTGTCGGTTATGATGAAATGTCTGTCTACGCTCCGGTACTGGCCATTATCCGTGATGGTGTTTCTGTCCAAGTGGCTGCAGGCGGTGATTCGGTTGCGATCATCACGGAAAAGACCCCTTTTTACGGTGATTCCGGCGGTCAGAAAGGAGACACCGGGACTATTTCTACCGGCAACGCGCATCTTGATATTGTTGCTGCAAGCAGACCTTTTGTCGATATGGTTGTCCACCATGCCGTCGTCAGAGAAGGGGGCATCAAGGTCGGTGATATTGCCGATCTGAAGGTGTCGCGGAGCGGGCGCGATGCGACCTGCCGAAATCACACGGCGACACATCTCCTGCAGAGTGCTCTGCGCCAGGTGCTGGGTGATCATGTCAAGCAGGCAGGTTCACTGGTGTCGCTTGAGCGGTTACGCTTTGACTTTACACATTTTTCCGCTGTGACAGATGAAGAGCTGCGCCGGATTGAGACGATTGTGAACGGGTTCATCATGGCAAACGATCAGGTGGTGACCCGCGAGATGGCTATTGCCGAGGCTGTTGAAGCCGGTGCCACGGCTCTCTTTGACGAGAAGTACGGTGATTCTGTCCGCGTTGTAAAGGTAGGGGACGCCAGTATGGAACTCTGTGGCGGGACACATGTGCGGGCAGCCGGTGATATCGGTCTGTTCAAGATAGTTTCAGAAGCCGGTATTGCTGCCGGAGTACGCCGTATAGAGGCGTTGACAGGTTTCGGTGCGCTCGAATTTGTCCGTCTGATGGAGGACGATCAGAGAGCAATTGCTGCCTTACTCAAGGCGGAGGCGGGAAACTCACGTGACCGGCTCGAAAAACTGCTGGTACGTCAGCGAGAGTTGCAGCGTGAAATAGAATCGCTGAATGGTAAGCTGAATGCCGTTGCATCGGGTGATTTGCTATCGCAGGCAACCGACGTGCAGGGTGTCAAGCTGCTGGCCGTGCAGGTGCAGGTCGAGGATATAAAGGCGCTGCGTGATCTGTCGGATACGTTGAAAGACCGTATCGGCGAGGGGGTTATTGCGCTTGGCGCCGATATCGGTGGCAAGGCGAACCTGCTGGTGGCCATTACCAAGGGGTTGAGCGGGACAATCAAGGCCGGCGACATCATCAAACAGATTGCGCCTCTTGTTGGCGGCAGCGGCGGCGGCAAGCCGGAGCTGGCCCAGGCGGGTGGGAGCCTGCCGGATAAACTGGATGAGGCGCTGGCCGCTGTTGCAGCGATACTCTCCAAGCGCTAGAAAAACAGTGGCTTTCCTGTCGCCTGCTGAACCGGTTAAGGTATACATCTGAACCAGCAATAACCTTTTGAGATTTTCATCAACTTACGGTAAGCTAACCGCTTGCCTTTCAACGGGAAAAGAAACGATGAAACAGTTAATTGAAAAAGCGAACACATTGATGGAGGCGCTGCCGTACATCCGGCGCTTCTCCGGAAAAACCTTTGTCATAAAATATGGCGGCCATGCCATGGCAGACGAAAAGCTTAAAGAGTCGTTTGCTCTGGATGTCGTTCTGCTCAAGTCACTGGGGATCAACACCGTTATCGTTCATGGTGGTGGACCACAGATAAATGACACTCTGAAGCGTTATGGTATCGTCTCCGAATTCGTGCGCGGCATGCGCGTCACCGATGCCGAAACGATGCAGGTTGTTGAGATGGTTCTGGCCGGGCAGGTTAATAAAGAAGTTGTAGGTTATCTGAACCAGCATGGCGGTCGCGCGGTGGGGCTGTCCGGCAGGGACGGCACTCTGTTGCAGGCAAAGAAGCTGCTGCAGGAGGTCAGGTGCGAGGATGGCACGCTGGAGCAGGTGGATATCGGTTTTGTCGGCGATGTGGTCAAGGTCAATACCGATCTGATCGCCACGCTGGAGCAGGGGAAATACATCCCGGTTATCGCCCCGATCGGTGTCGGGTTCGACGGGGAAAGCTACAACATCAACGCCGATCTGGTGGCCGGCAGGGTTGCGGCAGCGCTTAACGCCGAGAAACTGATCCTGCTGACCGATATCAATGGCGTGAAGGACAAGAGCGGCACCCTGTTGGAGAGTATCTCGGTGGCTGATCTGCACCGCCTGATTGATGAGGAAGCAATCACCGGCGGCATGATCCCCAAGGTGATCTGCTGTGCTGATGCCCTTAAGGAAGGGGTCAAGAAGGCCCATATTATAGATGGCCGTATGGAGCATGCCGTGCTACTCGAAATATTTACCGACGTTGGCATCGGAACGGAGATTACAAAATGAACAGTCAACAGTGGATTGAAAAATCAGATAAATACATTATGAGAACCTATGGCCGCTACCCGATCGTTCCCGTCAGGGGAGAGGGATGCCGGTTGTGGGATGCTGATGGCAAGGAGTATCTTGATTTTCTTGGCGGCGTTGCCGTTAACAACCTGGGACACTGCCACCCGAAAGTTGTCGCCGCCCTGCAGAAGCAGGCTGCCGAGCTGATCCACTGCTCCAATTACTATCAGATCCCCCAGCAGATCGAGCTGGCGGAGCTGCTCTGCAATCACTCCTTTGCCGATAAGGCCTTCTTTTGCAACAGCGGCGCCGAGGCGAATGAGGCGGCTATCAAGCTGGCACGTAAATACAGCCGCGATACCTACGGTCCGGAACGTTACGAGATCATTACCGCCGCCGATTCTTTTCATGGCCGCACCATGGCCACAGTATCGGCTACCGGACAGGAAAAGGTGCAGCGTTTCTTTGATCCACTTCTGCATGGTTTCAAGCATGTCCCTTTCAATGATGTGGCTGCTCTGGAAGCGGCTGTAACGCCTACCACCTGTGCCGTCATGCTGGAACCGATCCAGGGTGAAGGTGGCATTAACATGCCGTCACCCGGTTATTTTGAAGCGGTGCGGGAAATCTGTGACCGTCACGGCCTGCTGCTGATATTTGACGAAGTTCAGGTCGGGATGGGGCGCACCGGAAAGCTCTTTGCCTATGAGCACTTCGGGGTAACCCCTGATATCATGACCCTTGCCAAGGCACTGGCCGGTGGCGCACCTATCGGTACAATGCTGGCAAAAGACAAGTTTGCGACCGCTTTTGTTCCCGGTACCCACGGCTCAACATTTGGCGGCAATCCGCTCGTCTGCGCCGCCGCCATTGCCACTATCAGGACGATACTCGAAGATGGGCTGCTCAATCGCTGTGAAGAAATTGGTGAGTATCTGACCGGTGAACTGGAAAATCTTGGGAAGAAGTACCCCTTTATCAAGGAGGTGCGTGGCGTCGGGCTGATGATTGGTATGAGCCTGAGCATTCCCGGTGCAGAGATTGTTAAGAAGGGGCACGAGCGCGGCGTGCTGCTCAACGTAACCCACGATACGGTGCTCCGCTTTGTGCCGGCACTGATTGTTACCAGGCAGGAGATAGATGCGATGATTGCAATCCTGGATGGAATATTCGCAGAAGTAGAAGTATAGGAGAAAGTAATGACGCGACATTTTCTGGCGCTGCACGATTATACCAAGGATGAGCTGGACGCTCTGCTGCTGTTGGCGGCAGATTTGAAGAACAAGCAGAAGAACGGTATTCCGCACAAGTTGCTGGATGGCAAGACCGTGGCATTGGTTTTTGAAAAATCATCGACCAGGACGAGGGTCTCGTTTGAAGTAGGGGTGTTCCAGCTCGGTGGACATGGGCTGTTCATGCCGTCGGCTAATTCCCAGATGGGACGCGGCGAGCCGATCAAGGACAGCGCCCGTGTCATGTCACGCTATTGTGACGGGGTCATGATCCGTACCTTCGGGCAGGAGATCGTCGACGAATTTGCGCAGTATGCGGATATTCCGGTCATCAACGGCCTGACCGACCTGTTTCACCCCTGCCAGATCATGGCTGACCTGCAGACGGTGGTCGAGCACAAAGGGGCCTATGCCGGCCTGAAGTTTGCCTGGGTAGGCGACGGCAACAACATGGCCAATACCTGGATCGAGGCGGCTGCCATTTGCGGGTTTGAGTTGCGCCTTGCCTGCCCTGCCGGGTACGAGCCGGATCGCGCGGTTATGGCGTGGGCCCAGGCGAAAGCTCCCGGCCTAATTACACTGACGGCCGACCCGAAGGTAGCTGTGGCCGGTGCGGATGTCATCAACACAGACGTCTGGGCCAGTATGGGACAGGAGTCGGAACAGAAAGAACGTGAAAAGGCGTTTGTCGGTTATTGCCTTGACGATGCGCTGCTTGCTTTGGCAAAACATGACTGTGTCGTCCTGCACTGTCTCCCCGCCCATCGCGGCGAGGAAATATCTGACTCGGTCATCGAGGGGAAGAACTCTGTTGTCTGGGATGAAGCGGAGAACCGGTTGCATATTCAGAAGGCTATCATGGCCACATTGATCAAATAATATCAGAAAACAAAGGAGATTCTTCATGGCAAAAAAACAGGAAATCAGCAAGATAGTTCTGGCATATTCAGGTGGATTGGATACATCAATTATCCTCAAATGGCTGAAAAACGAGTACGGCTGCAAGGTTGTCGCCTTTTCTGCCGACCTCGGACAGGGTGACGAGCTTGACCCGATTCGCGAAAAAGCTCTGGCCACTGGTGCTGACAAGGTCTACATCGACGATCTGCGTGAGGAGTTCGTGCGCGACTTCGTATTTCCGATGTTCCGCGCCAACGCCATCTACGAGGGGCACTATCTGCTCGGCACTTCAATTGCCCGTCCGCTGATCGCCAAGCGCCAGATGGAAATTGCCGCCATGGAAGGTTGTGATTCGGTATCTCACGGCGCCACCGGCAAGGGGAATGACCAGGTCCGTTTCGAGCTGGCCTACTACCACTTTGACCCTTCCATCAAGGTTGTCGCCCCCTGGAGAATGTGGGATCTGAACAGCCGCCAGGCGCTTATTGAGTATGCGCAGAAGAACGATATCCCGATCCCGACCATCCAGAAGCGCCCATGGTCATCGGACCGCAACCTGCTGCATATATCATTTGAAGGTGGCATCCTGGAAGACACATGGGCTGAGGCGCCGGAAGAGATGTATGTCCTGACCAAACGACCGGAAGATGCTCCCGACAAGGCGCAGTATGTGGAAATCGAGTTCAAGAACGGCAATGCCGTCGCTGTTGACGGCGAACAGATGACTCCGGCCCAGTTGCTGGCACATCTCAACTTCCTCGGCGGCCAGCACGGTGTCGGCCGTGTCGATCTTCTTGAG
Source organism: Desulfuromonadaceae bacterium (assembly GCA_028681335.1). GTDB lineage: Bacteria > Desulfobacterota > Desulfuromonadia > Geobacterales > Pseudopelobacteraceae > JACRCG01. The sequence continues at coordinate 219,319 of JAQUIT010000002.1, forward strand.
AACCGCTCGGTCGGCATGAAGTCGCGCGGCGTTTATGAAACCCCCGGCGGTACGATCCTGCGCGAAGCCCATTCGGCTGTTGAGCAGATCACCATGGACCGTGAAGTCATGCGCATCCGTGACAGCCTGATCCCGGAGTACGCCAAGCAGATCTACGCCGGTTACTGGTTCTCACCAGAGCGCCTGATGCTGCAGACATTGATCGACGATTCGCAGAAGTGCGTCAACGGCGTAGCTCGCGTCAAGCTCTACAAAGGACTCTGCCGTACGGTCGGGCGCAAATCAGAGACCGATTCGCTCTTCAATCTCGACTTTGCCACCTTCGAGAAGGATCAGGTCTTCAACCAGGCCGATGCCGAAGGTTTCATCAAGATCAATAGTTTGCGGCTGCGCATCCGTTCGCTGATGCAGGCGAACCGGAAGAAGTAGGGATTGACAAAGAAGCGCTTTAAGAAAGAACACATCGTCACCTCTGTTGTGGCGGTGATTGTGGATGGTGACGGGCGGGTGCTCCTGACGAGACGGAGTATCCCGCCCTTCCTGGATCTGTGGGTCATGCCAGGTGGCAAGATCGACCTTGGTGAGCCTATTCTGGAGGCGCTGAAGCGGGAAGTTCATGAAGAGGTTGGGCTTGAGGTCGAGATTGAAGGTTTGATCGATGTTTTTGAGCACCTCACTCCCGGTGATGATAATTGCCATTTTGTGATTCTCTATTACCGCTGTCGCCCACTCTACTGCGATGTCGTCCACAACGAGAACGAAGTAGCCGAGGTGGCGTGGGTCCCCTGCAGCAAACTGCCTGATTATGACTTGCCGGCCGGTGCGCGCTACATTCTGGGGAAAGTCTTTCCTGAAACTTCTTTAGGCGAAATAACAAAAAACGCCGATGCCTGAGATTATCGATAAAAAAGTAAACCTTGAATTTCCCCTCGGGCACCACCTGCACTGTATGGTCGCCCAGATCCCTAATCATCTCAAGCGCGCGGATATCGGCTTCTCTCTGGTCGATGCCGAAGAAAAATGGCGTCTGGTTTCTTCGATACTGGAGCTGGTTGCAACCGGTGAAGGAAACCTGAAAAAACTTCATTTTCTGCTGTTCCCTGAATCAAGTATCCCTCTTTCGCGTTTTGATGACTTGCTGACAATTATCGGGCAGCGCTTCCACAATAATACGGTAACCGTCTTTGGCGTCGAGCATATCCGCCTCCGCCGGTACCGTGACTTACTGGAACGATTCCGTGAGGATAACGCCGAGGCTATTGCTTTGGTGGATCACGATATAGATTCCGGTGATGTGCTTGATATGCCGGTAAATTGGTGCTGCATCGCCGTCAAGGAAGCGGACGGTCGGCTGCGGGTCTTCCTTGAGGCCAAAAGCCATCCCTTTCACGGCGAAGAGTATATCGACAAATACCACGACCTGTATCGTGGCAGGCATTTCTACCTGTTCCGCTCTCGTCCATCTTGCTTCAACTTCATGGCTATTATCTGTCTTGATTACCTCTATCGCGACCTCTATACCTCTAATATCCGGCAGATTATCGACCACTCCAACCAGCTGTTCTTTACAACCAGACAGGGACTGGATGCACTCTTTGTCATACAGTGTAATCCCAAGCCGGAACACCGTGCCTACCGAGATGTTATCAGCGGTTTTTATGGTGAATACCTGGAGGACACGCCGGGTGTGCGTGAAACGGTGACGGTTTTTGGTAACGCTTCGGAAGATACCAGGATTGAAGATTCGTACGCAGAAAACGCTTTTGGCTGCTCATATGTGGTAATAAACCAGAATCATCGCCTTGCCCAGGTCAGCTTTTCGGAATTTGCCACGGATAACTTTGACGGCGCCCCTGTCTGCCGGTTGCGTTTCGGCAGGGGAACACGTCTGCTCTATTTTAACCTCCCACCGCAGCATGAGATTGATCCGCGCACTTCACGTGTTCCGCTTAAGGTTCATAGTATTATGGCTGTCCACGGGGTCGCGGGGTGGCGCAAGATCAATGTTGATGATCAAACGGCTGGGTCTGATAGCAAAACTTTATTTAGCGCTAACGGTTGAGCAGCACTTGGCTGTGTAAAAGTCATAAAGAAGTGTTTTTGCGGTGTGTAAGATTGCAACTAACTGCTGAAATGTAGCGTCTATACTTTGATTTAATAGGTTTTTCGCGTATAGTATCCACTCTTCAATCTCAAATCTGACAGAAGGAAACACTACACCATGTCAAAAGATAAGCTTTGGGGCGGGCGTTTCACCCAGCCGACCGATAAATTCGTTGAGGAGTTCACTGCCTCTATCCAATTTGATAAACGTCTCTACCATCAGGATATTCGCGGTTCTGTCGCCCATGCCCGTATGCTGGGCAAGCAGGGAATCATCCCGCTGGATGATGTGGAGAAAATAGTCCATGGCCTGCAGAAAATCCTGTTGCAGATTGAGGCTGGCGAGTTCGACTTTTCCATTAGCCTGGAAGATATTCATATGAACATCGAAGCGCGCCTCTCTGCAGCAATTGGCGAGGCGGGCAAGCGATTGCATACCGGTCGTTCCCGCAACGACCAGGTGGCGCTTGATATCCGGCTTTACCTGCGTGATGAGATTGTAGAGATAACAACATATCTTGACCTGTTGCTGGATGCCCTGCTGAACCAGGCTGAAGCCAATCTTGATACTCTGATGCCCGGTTTTACTCATATGCAGACGGCACAGCCGATCCTGTTTGCCCATCATCTGATGGCGTATGTGGAGATGTTTAAGCGCGACAAGGCGCGTCTTGATGACTGTCTGAAACGGGTCAATGTACTTCCGTTGGGGGCCGGGGCTCTGGCAGGCACAACATTTCCTATCGACCGCGAATATGTGGCCGAGCAGCTGGGATTCCCGGCCATAACCCGTAACTCGTTGGATGCGGTTTCCGACAGAGATTTTGCGCTGGAGTTCCTCTCTGATGCCTCGATTCTGATGATGCACCTGTCTCGATTTTCGGAAGAGTTGATTATCTGGTCAACAAGTGCCTTCCAATTTATTGAGCTGTCGGACGGTTTCTGTACCGGCTCATCAATTATGCCGCAGAAGAAGAATCCTGATGTGCCTGAGTTGGTGCGGGGCAAGACCGGCCGGGTCTACGGTAATCTGATGGCAATGTTGACAGTCATGAAATCCTTGCCGCTTGCCTATAACAAGGACATGCAGGAGGATAAGGAACCGCTGTTTGATACGATTGATACGGTCAAAGGGAGCCTTAAGATCTTTGCCGATATGATCCGTGAGATGCGGGTGAACTCTGACAATATGGGTAGAGCTGCAGGCCAGGGGTTCTCTACCGCGACTGACGTTGCAGACTACCTGGTGCGCAAGGGACTCCCGTTCCGCGATGCCCATGAGGCTGTCGGTAAAGCGGTCGCGTACTGCGTCGAAAACGAAATGGACATCACTGAGCTTTCGCTGGCGGAGTGGCAGCTTTTTTCGAACAAAATCGATACCGACATCTTCGCCTGCATTACCGTTGAGGCCAGTGTCAACGCCCGTAATGTTCCGGGTGGAACAGCTCGAGAGTGCGTAATGAGAGAGATCCAGAACGTGCGAGCGGGAAACTGATTCAAAATGTACTGTGATTTTTTCGGCTTTTCTGAAAAACCATTCACGATTACCCCAAATCCTCATTTTGTTTTTTTAAGCAGCATTCACCGTGAGGCTTTTGCGCGATTACTCTATGGTGTCGATAGTCACGCCGGTTTCATAACTCTGACTGGCGAGGTTGGTACCGGCAAAACAACGATGCTCCGCACGCTGCTGGCGCAACTCGAGCCGGAGAAATATACAAGCGCTCTTATCTTCAACCCTTGTGTGTCTGGTGAACACCTTCTTTCAGGTATTTGTCGTGAGTTCGGAGTTGAGGCGGAGGAGAAGAGCCGCTCCGGGTATCTTGATGTACTTAACCGATTTCTGCTCGAGCAAAATACAGCAGGGCGGACGGTTGTCCTTGTTATCGATGAGGCGCAGAATCTTGAGCCGGAAGTGCTGGAGCAGGTGCGCCTGATTTCCAACCTGGAGACTGCTCGCGATAAGCTGATCCAGATTATACTTGCCGGACAACCGGAGTTGAACGATGTCCTGCGCCGTCACGATTTGCGCCAGCTTAATCAGCGTATCACGGTACGGAGCCGTTTGACTGTTATGAAGATTGATGACGTTGCCAAATATATAAACCACCGCCTTAAGCTATCCGGTAGCCATATTCCGGGCATTTTCTCTCCAGCGGCAATCAAACGTATCTATCGTTTCTCGTGCGGTAATCCCCGGTTGATAAATGTTGCCTGTGAACAGGCATTGGTTATGGCCTGGACGCTTGAAACCAGGTCGGTTTCATCCTCAATGGCTGCCGAGGTTATTGCGGAGCTTAAGTCTGCTGATAAACCTGAAGGTTTTATTATCCGTATTGTGCGTCGGCTGTTTGCCGGAAAGTGACCAGATAAATGAGTTATATCCTTGATGCGTTGAAAAAAATTGAGCATGAAAAAAACAAAAAAACGCGCCAGGATGGCACTGTCAGCATCTCCGGTGATCTTTTCCACGAACAGAAACAGTTGCCAGCCAGAGTTGGAATATGGAACCGTCTGCTTATTATCGCTGTAGCAGCGCTGGTAACGTTTGCTGGGACGTGGTACCTGCTCAAAGGAAACGATCAGAAGCCAGCTGCAGTTGTATCGATTTCAGCACAACAGCAACCACCGGTAGCGGTAGCGAAACAGCCTGCGCCACAGCAGCCGGTTACTTCGTTGTCACAACCTGTTGTTGCAGTGCCACAACTTCCAGCTGCTGTCGTGCCTAAGAAAAATATGGTTGATGAGGATGATTCGCCATCGATGCAGCGCGCGATAAAGCCTGTGCCACGTGTAAAAACGGAAGCAGCCGTATCATTACCGCGGCAGCAGGCCCCTCTAACTACTGCCGCGCCTGCGGATATCAAACTGTCAGGTATCGCCTGGCAGGATGATCGCCATCTGAGGAGAGCCGTCATAAACGGTTATTTGCTTAAAGAAGGTGCCATTGTTTCTGGTGCCAGAATTACAGACATACTGATAGACAGGGTACGCTTTTCATCAAATGCCGGACTGTTTGAGGTTAAGCTTGATGCCGTACTGCCTGCTGAGGTGCAAAAATGAGTGGAATAGGGCGCTCTGCGCTGGTAGTAGGGGTCTCGCTAATGGCGACCGCCTGTGGAAGGAAAGGGGCGTTGATTTACCCCGATATGCTGATGCCTGCTGCACCGTCTGCAGTGACGGTGCTACAGAGCGGTGCCGTCGTAAAGATGTCGTTTGCGATCCCTGATAAGGACCGTGCCGGGAAGCCTGTGCGTGATGTTGCTGGTATTAAGATCAGCAGAAAAGCAGCCGATGCAGAACAAAAAGACCAGTGCCGATCATGTATGGCTGATTATACCCTGTTCAGTACGCTCTACCTTGAACATCTGCCGACCAATACTCAGCGTGCCGGAAGCATACTGTTTATTCTTGATGGTGATGTTAGTGAAGGATATTCATATTCTTACACCATTGTTCCATTTACGGCGGGTGGTATTCAGGGCGCTTCAGCTACTACAGCGAGCGTTCGAGTGGTCCATGCACTTCCAGCGCCACAGCTGAGAGTAGAATCACTCCCTACAGAGTTAAGGTTACATGCAACGTCACAATCCATACCTGAAGGTACAACATTACTGGGGTATAACTTGTATCGCTGGACCGCCGTAAAAAAGCGATCCTATCAGCCGCTTAACAGGGAACCCATCAGTAGTACTGCTGATTATGTTGACAGCGGGCTTGAACGGCGCGTTCTGTACAGCTATTCTGCGAGGGCCCTGTTCAAGATGCCTTCGGGAAATGTTGTTGAAAGTGCGGAGTCAGATGTCGTTGCCGGGATGCTTGCCGACGACTGATAAATCAATTCCGTTCATTTTGTAATTCTAGACACAAAAAGGGCATCCACACGCGTGGATGCCCTTTTTACATTCAACAACTACCTGAAATCAGAAATTACTTTGCTACGGTTTCAGCCAGTTTAATAGCGATATCTTTGTAAGGGTTAGCGAACAGGATGATCAGGCAGACAACCAGTGCATAAATTGCCAGGGACTCGATCATGGCCAGACCGATCATCATTGTTGTCAGGATCTTACCAGAAGCACCTGGGTTACGGGAAACGCCTTCAACAGCGCTTTTAACTGCGAGACCCTGGCCAAGACCAGTACCAATTGTGCCCAACGCCATACCAAAACCTGCTACCAGAACGCACATTGTGAAAAAGTTCATCTTTACTACCTCCGCTTGGTTTGTCTCCTAAATTGTATAGGAGTAAGAATACGTAATTAATAGTGTTACTGAATCAGTGTGCCTCTTCCAACGAGCCCTGGATATAGATCATCGTCAGGAGCATGAAGACAAATGCCTGAATAAACGAAACAAGAACACCCATCAGTATCATCGGCAGAGGCACAAGGAAAGGAGCCAGGCCGAAGAAAATCATCAGCACGAGTTCATGGCCGTTCATGTTGCCGAAAAGACGTAGTGTCAGTGAAACAGGGCGGCTGAGGTGCCCAATGACTTCAATAAAGAAGATTATTGGAGCAAGCCAGGCGATCGGTCCGCAAAAGTGCTTAAAATAGTGCAGGCCATGGTGCTTGATGCCGACCACATGAGTGGAGATGAAAACGACAACAGCACAAGCCGCTGTTGTGTTTATATTGGCGGTCGGCGGGAAAAAACCGGGAACAAGACCGATAAGGTTGGAAACGAGAACAAAGATAGCTAGTGTTGCAACCAGGGGGAAAAACGGTCTGCCGTGCTCACCCATTGTTTCAACAATCATGTTTTCGATGCCACCGATAACGGTTTCCATGAAATTCTGCATTCCGCTTGGAATTGCTTTGAGCGCTGAAGTTGCCATCAATGAAACAACAAGAAGAAGAACAATAATCAGCCAAGTATAGCTGATCGCATCAGCACTTGATCCGGTTATGTGGAGCGGTGCCAGCAGATTGCGGAAAAATTCAAGAAACAGTAACGGGTGAACCATGAAACTAACCTCCTGCGCGGAGTGCGCTGTATAGTGAAAGTGCGATTATATTGATAACAATAACGGAAAGACCGATAAAAACCGCTGATAATGAGAACCAGCTGGAAGTTATAACAAAATAGAGTAAAAGTCCCGTGACGCTCAGTCGAGCAATGTATCTGACCTGGGCGTACAGAGTTGCCTTGCCGACCGCCTGTTGGAGTACGCGTTGCAGGACGTTACGTATCCAGAAAAAGTTAGCGATCGCTATGCATCCGCCAACCAAAGCGCCTAAAGCAACTTGTATCGAGAAAAATGCCCACCCGGCCAAAGTCAGGAACGCTAGTAGTCCAAGGCTCCCCTTAATGATGACTGCAAAGAGGTTGTCCTCATTGATCGTTATCATCACTTTTACGGATCTCCCTGCCGGCGATAACATAAACATTCTTGTAAGCAGCAGCTATCCCGATAAACATGAAGATATAAAAGAACCAGGGCTTTGTGCCTAACCAGCGATCAAGAGTAAGCCCGAACCAGACACCAATTGCAATAGCGAGAACAACAGATATTCCCATACTGGAAACCATTGCAAGGCTCTGAAAAATCTGACGATTATTATTAGCCATGAGAGGTCACCAGTAGAAGAGGCGTAAAACCGGTATTTCTTACCATAGGTTTTGTTGATATGTCAAACAGAAACGAAAACATCCGTCAAACGATCAGTTTAAAGCATCTGGACGCTGCTGCAATAGTATTTTCAATGTCTGCGTCGCTGTGAGACGCTGATACGAATGCTGTCTCGAATTGAGAAGGAGCGAGATAAACGCCCTCATTGAGCATGGCGAGAAAATACTTGGAGAAGGCGTTGGTGTCACACCGGGAAGCGGTAGGCCAGTCATACACTTCCCTTTTACTGAAAAAAGCGCAGAACATGCTGCCAACCCGGGTAGAGTAGATCGGATACCCAGCACTTCTGGCCGCACTCGCTATGCCGTCAGCAATCGCCCGGCTCTTTTCTTCGATAGTTTTGTAGAAACCGGGCTGTTTAAGGATGTTGAGAGTCGCAATTCCTGCTGACATAGCAAGAGGATTCCCGGACAGAGTTCCGGCTTGATATACTCCACCTGCCGGTGAAAGTTTTTCCATGATGTCGCGCTTACCGCCAAAAGCACCGACAGGAAGCCCGCCACCGATTATCTTGCCGAGAGTTGTCATGTCGGGGGTAACTCCGTAGAGTTCCTGGGCACCACCGTAGGCGACACGAAATCCAGACATTACCTCGTCAAAGATCAACAGTATACCTTCGTTTGTACAGATCTCGCGTAGCCCCTCAAGAAAACCGTCGCGCGGCGGCACAGTCCCCATGTTTCCGGCAACCGGCTCGACAATAATACAGGCAATAGTATTTATGTTTTCGGTGATCAGGTTCTTGACAGACTCAAGTGAGTTGTATTCGGCGGTAAGTGTCAGTTTGGCAACATCAGCAGGAACGCCGGGAGAGTCAGGGACACCGAAAGTGGCAGCGCCTGAGCCTGCCTTAACCAGCAAAGAATCGGCGTGGCCGTGATAACAGCCGGAAAATTTGATGATTTTGTCGCGCCCGGTGAAGCCGCGGGCAAGACGAATAGCACTCATGGTAGCTTCGGTGCCTGAGCTAACCATGCGAACCATTTCAATGGAAGGAACTGCTTCAATAATCATGTTGGCAAGGATGGTTTCGCGTTCAGTCGGCGCGCCAAAGCTGGCTCCGCTCGACATGGTATCATGGACTGCTTTGATAATGTCCGGATGGCAATGGCCGGCAATCATCGGTCCCCAGGAACCGACATAGTCGATAAAATCATTGCCATCTTCATCATAGATGTGAGAACCGATCGCCTTTTTGATGAAAATGGGGTCGGCACCAACAGATTTAAAGGCGCGCACAGGGCTGTTAACGCCGCCCGGGATGGATTTTTTTGCTTGTTGGAAAAGAAGACTGGATCGTTCGTGATTCATTGATTAGTCCTTTGTTGAAGTAGTTTTTAAAAAGCTTTGTATTGGAAGGCGAGTATTTAATCATACAGTATATTAACGTGTCAATTGTAAAGGTGTAATTTTATTTGGAATTTAGTTTGCGTAAAGTCGATTTAAAATAAAGGAGGAGTAAAATAGGTGTTGACAAAGAAAAACAAATAACCTATTACAAGCAACGTTTGTATACAGTATACCGTTCGCAGTAAGGAGGATTTTAATGCTTGGTGCATACCTGCCAATACTACTTCTGGTCCTCGTGGCAATAGGTTTCGGGCTTGTGTCCCTTGTCATGTCATCGCTGATCGGCCAGAAAAAACCGTCGAAGTTGAAGTTGCAGCCGTACGAGAGTGGTTGTGATCCTGTCGGAACAGCCCGTGAACGTTATTCGATCAAGTTCTATCTGATCGCTGTATTGTTCATTTTGTTTGATATAGAGGCTGTTTTTCTGTATCCATGGGCAATCCTGTACAAGAAACTGGGTGTCTTTGGTCTGGTTGAGATGGGAGTTTTTATTGTCATTCTTTTTGTCGGTTATGTTTATGTCTGGAAAAAAGGAGCGCTGGAATGGGAGTAGATAATCCGCTTGGCGAAAACGTTTTAACCACGTCACTTGATGCACTTGTGAACTGGTCGCGAAAATCGTCCATCTGGCCGATGACATTCGGTCTGGCTTGCTGTGCAATTGAGATGATGGCAGCCGGTGCATCCCACAATGACTTGGATCGTTTCGGAATCATATTCCGAGCCTCTCCTCGTCAATCCGACTGTATTATAATTGCAGGAACAGTTACTAAAAAAATGCTGCCTGTCATCAGGACAGTCTATGAGCAGATGCCTGAGCCAAAATGGGTTATTGCTATGGGTGCATGTGCTTGTTCCGGCGGTATATTTGACACTTACAGTGTTGTTCAGGGAATTGATGAGGCTCTTCCGGTTGATGTGTATATTCCCGGCTGCCCGCCTCGTCCAGAAGCGTTGCTGTTTGGGTTGATGAAGTTGCAGGATAAGATTATGAAAGAGCGTAACTCATTCGGCTCCTCTATCGGCTTAGGCGAACGCTATATTCCGGAAGCAGCCTGATCTTCTGTAATATCAACGAACGTACATACTAAATCCCACAAAAGGGTTGGATATCATGGCAGAGAACAATCGTGCAGTACAGAAGCTGAAGGAAAAATTTGCCGCTTCGATCATTGACGTAGTTGAATTCAGGGGAGAAGTGACGGTGACGGTAGCGAAGGCTGCAATCATCGATATCCTCTTGTTCCTCAAGCATTCCTTGCAGTTTAATCAGCTGACCGACCTTACAGCGGTTGACTATCTAGACAAAAAAGAAGACCGTTTCATGATGGTCTACCAGCTTTTGTCAATAGCCAACAAGGACCGGCTCCGCATCAAAACAGCAGTTACCGAGGCTGATTGTAGTATTCCTACTGCAACTCAGGTGTGGAAAACTGCTAACTGGCTGGAGCGCGAAGTCTTTGACCTGTTTGGGATCACGTTCGACAAGCATCCTGACCAGAGGCGTATTCTTATGTCTGATGACTGGGTCGGTCATCCTCTCCGCAAGGATTATCCACTACAGGGACCTGACCGTGAACCCTACAAGGGACGTTTGTCATAGTTTTACTACATCGTTCTGTAATTCGATCATAGAAGAGGCGATACATGGCTACTACTGAAACAATGACATTAAATATGGGTCCACAGCATCCTAGTACTCACGGGGTTCTGCGGCTCGTTCTCGAACTTGACGGCGAGGTTATCGTCAAGGTTACTCCTCATATCGGCTTTCTGCATCGTGGTGTTGAAAAGCTGGCAGAACATCGTACGTATCACCAGATTCTGCCGCTGACCGACCGCCTCGATTATTTGGCGCCAATGAGCAACAATCTAGGATACATTCTGGCTGTTGAAAAACTGATGGCTGTCGAGGTTCCTGAACGTGCCGAGACCATCAGGATAATCATGGCCGAGTTAACCCGGCTTGAATCACACCTGGTCTGGCTGGCTTGCCATGCACTTGATATTGGTGCCATGACAGTGTTCATCTACGCATTCCGTGAGCGCGAGACGGTTATGGAAATTTATGAATTGATTTCCGGTGCCCGTATGACATCAAACTTCTTCCGTGTTGGTGGTCTCTCTCAGGATGTTCCCGATGAGTTTGTAAAAAAAGCCGGTGATTTCATTGATGCTATGCCTGGCTACCTTGACCAGTATGAAGGTCTTTTGACAACCAACCCGATCTGGCTCAAGCGTACAGTCGGTAACGGCGTTATTTCAGCCGAAGATGCAATTGAAATCGGTATTACCGGCCCGGCACTGCGTGGCTCGGGTGTTGATTGGGATTTGCGCCGCGATGATTCTTACAGCGGATACGATAAATATCAGTTCAAGGTGCCGGTTGGTGAGAACTGCGATACATTTGACAGATATAAGGTGCGTCTGGTAGAGATGCGCGAAGCCTGCAAAATCGTTCGTCAGGGACTTGACCGCCTTAAGCCTGGCCCGGTTCTGGCTGATTGCCCTCAGGTTTGCTACCCGCCTAAAGAAAATGTTTATAATAGTATTGAAGGTCTTATACATCACTTCAAGATTGCATCCGAAGGTTTTTATGCGCCAGAAGGGGAAGTTTACCAGGGCGTTGAGGCACCAAAGGGTGAGCTTGGTTTCTATATTGTCAGCGATGGCGGTAATAAGCCTGAGCGTCTAAGAATACGGCCACCATCATTTGTAAACCTGCAGGCGATTGAGCAGATGAGTGTAGGTTCAATGATAGCAGACTTGGTTGCCGTTATAGGCACACTGGACATCGTTCTTGGTGAAATTGACAGATAACTCCGCACGATTCAAAGGAGATGGGGCGCATGAGTGACGTAGTAGCGCAGCAGGCCACAGAGCAAGAACCGGAAATTGATCTTTCAATAGCCGATGCAGTTATCGACAAATATATTGACATTCCAGGTAACCTGATGCCGGTGCTTCAAGGTGTTCAGGATGAGTATGGCTATGTTCCGCGTATAGTCGCAGACCATATTGCCGAGCGCCTTAATGTATATCCAAGCCAGATTTACGGTGTTCTTACCTTTTATGCCCAGTTTCATCTTAAGCCTCGTGGCAGATTCATTATACGTGTCTGCGTCGGGACAGCATGCCATGTTCAGGGTGCTACTCGAATAGTCGAAACTTTTTTTGACAAGTTGCATATTGGTCATGCAGAGACTACGGCGGACCTTCGCTACACCTTTGAAAAGGTTGCCTGTCTTGGCGCATGTGGAATGGCGCCGTTAGCGATGGTCAACGATTCTACCTACGGTGGTATGACAGTACAGAAAGTTGATGAAATAGTTGCTGATTATAACCAGAGGCCATTGAAGTAGCTCGAAACTATCCAGCAGGGGACAATTGAGTCATGAGCGAAAACGCAGGAATACAGATTCTTATCTGCCAGGGTACTGGCGGTATTTCAATGGGTGCCAAAGAGGTCGAAGCAGCTTTTGTAAAGCTGCTGGCTGAAAAAGGCGTGGATGCGGTTGTTGGCAAACGTTGCGATGTCATCAAGACGGGTTGTCGTGGCCTTTGTGCCAACGATGTTCTGGTTGATGTTATCACACCTGAACAGGGTCGCGTGACCTATGACTTCGTAAAACCTGAAGAGGTTGAGAAGATCATTGATGAGCACATTGTCAAAAAAGAAACTATAGAGAAGCGCAAGGCCAAACCGTATTACAATCAGTTTGTCGATGCTCAGATGCGTGTTGTCATGACCGGTTGCGGTCAGATAGACCCCGATAGTATCGATGCTTATAAGCACGAAGACGGTTTTAAGGCTATTGAGAAGTGCGTTCAGTCCATGAAGCCGGAAGAAGTTATTGAAGAAGTAAAAAAATCAGGGCTTCGTGGTCGTGGGGGTGGTGGTTTCCCTACCGGTATGAAGTGGTCGTTCTGCAAGGCTTCTCCTGGAGAACATAAGTATTTGATCTGTAATGCTGACGAAGGCGATCCAGGGGCTTTTATGGACCGTTCGCTTCTCGAAGGCGACCCCTATTGCATTATCGAAGGTATGATGGTCGCTGCATATGCAATCGGCTGCGATTTTGGTTATGTGTATGTTCGTGCAGAATATCCTCTCGCAATACAGAGGCTGCAGAATGCAATTGATACCTGTTATGAGAATGGCTACCTTGGTAAAAATATTCAAGGTTGGGGTTTTGACTTTGATATGCGCATCAAGATGGGGGCTGGAGCTTTCGTCTGCGGTGAAGAAACAGCATTGATGGCCTCAATTGAGGGTTACCGCGGTATGAGTCGTCCGCGTCCTCCTTTCCCTGCAGTACGCGGTCTATGGGGTAAGCCTACTAACATCAATAACGTTGAAACTTTCGGAAACGTACGTCACATCATTAACAAAGGTGGTGACTGGTACGCTTCACTTGGTACAGAAACTACCAAGGGTACTAAAATCTTTGCTGTCACCGGCAAAGTAAAACATACCGGCCTTGTAGAGGTTCCTGCCGGCATGAAAGTGCGCGAAGTTATCTATGATGTTTGCGGCGGAATCGCCAATAACCGTAAGTTTAAAGCTGTCCAGGCTGGCGGCCCCTCTGGTGGCTGTATTCCAGCAGATATCCTTGATACTCCGGTTGACTATGATTCGTTGATCAAGGCTGGTGCCATGATGGGATCTGGTGGCCTTGTTGTTATGGATGAAACAACCTGCATGGTTGACGTTTCACGTTTCTTCCTTAACTTCACAAGGGCTGAATCCTGTGGTAAGTGTGTCCCATGCCGTATCGGTCTGAAGGTGATGCTTGATATCCTTGAGCGTATCACTGAAGGTCGTGGGGAACTCTCGGATATTGAAACACTTCAAGACCTCGGTATTGCTATCAAGAAAGCTTCACTCTGCGGCCTTGGTCAGACAGCTCCGAACCCAATACTTTCAACAATTAATTATTTCCGTCATGAGTATGAAGCACATATCACCGACAAAAGATGTCCTTCTAACTGCTGCAAAGAGCTGTTGCTGTGGGAGGTTGTTGAGGACAAATGTGTTAAGTGCGGTGCTTGTAAAAAAGCTTGTCCTGTTGATGCAATCGTCTGGGAAAAGGGTCAGATTGCTTATCTTGACAAGGAAAAATGCACAAAATGCAAATCCTGCTATGATGCCTGCCGCTTTATGGCTATCGAATAGAATTAATCAAGCACACAGTCAAACTCACTGAACAGAGGTTGAGATGGTAAATCTTACAATAGATGACAAGCAGGTTACTGCACCCAAAACCGCTACTATTTATGAAGCGGCCAAACTTAACGGAATTAAGATTCCGATACTGTGCCACGACAAAAAGCTTAAACCTTTTGGTGCCTGTCGCATGTGTCTGGTTGAAGTTGAACAGATGAAGGGCCGCCAAATTCCTGCTTGTACAACTCCGGCTACGGAGGGAATGATTATCCGTACTGCGACCCCTGATATTGTCAAGGCCCGCAAAATGGTTTTGGAACTGTTGCTTCTCAACCACCCTCTCGATTGTCCTGTGTGCGACAAATCGGGTGACTGCGACCTTCAAAACCTTACCTATGAATATAAGGTAAACAGCAATCGTTTTACTGATGCAAAGTTTAACCATCAGATTGATTATAATAATCCACTGATTGAGCGTGACATGAATCGTTGCGTACTCTGTGGAAAATGTGCGCGAATATGCGACGAGATAGTTGGTTTTGGTGCGCTCACATTTATTGACCGTGGAATCGAAACAAAAATTGGCTGTGAATTTGATGATGCTCTGAACTGTGAATTTTGCGGTTCCTGCATTTCTGTCTGCCCTGTTGGCTCACTGCTTGCTCGTCCTTTCAAGCATAAAGCCCGGTTCTGGGCAATGACAAAGCATAAATCTGTGTGTAGCTACTGTGGTACCGGCTGTAATCTGACCCTTGGTGTAAAAGACAACAAGGTACTTACAACTATTTATGATGAAGATCAGGGCTTTCATAAAGGTCAGTTATGTGTACGTGGTCGATTCGGCTATCAGTTTATCAACAGTGACAAGCGCCTGACTAAGCCGCTGGTTAGAAAAAATGGTGCTTTAACTGAGTCAACCTGGGATGAGGCACTTGAACTTGTTGCCGCCCGCCTTAAGGGAGGAAGTTCAGTCGCAGCACTTGCTACTCCGCGCCTGACAAATGAAGAACTTGCACTGTTTAAAAAGCTTCTTGTAGAAAATGTCGGTACAAAAAACTTTGATCACGCCGCAGGTTATGCACATGCAGCTTTGACGGAAGGTTTTGTGCGCAGTTTCGGTACAAGCGCTTCTTCAGCATCTATTCTCGATGTACAAAAAAGCGACCTTCTCTTGGTCATAAAGACTGATACCTATGAAACACACCCGGTAGTCGGGTTCGAAATAAATATGGCTGTAAAGAATAAAGACGTTAAGATCTCAATTCTGTCAGACAAACGCGGTAAGCTCTCAAAGCTTCCAGGCGCTAATACTCTTGTTCATCTGCCTGGGAATGAAGTTGTTATTCTTAATGCGATCGCGAAAACAATAATTGATGAAAAACTGGTTGATGCAAGTGTTGCTGGCGTCACCGGGTATGCCGATCTTGAAAAAATGCTATCCGCCTACAGTGCTGATGCGGTTGCTTCACAGTGTGGTTTAACTGCAGCAGATATCAAGAAAATGGCTTCCGATTACGCTACGGCTGAAAAAGCCCTGATTATTTTTCCGGTAGGGCAGGCTTATCCAGGTCACAATGCAGACCTTGCAAGTGCTGCAGCAAACCTTGCAATTCTTACAGGTAAGTATGGTAAGGAAGGGTGTGGTGTCCTTTGCCTTTCTGAGAAGAATAACAGTCAGGGTGCTGTTGATATGGGCTTCTATGCACAGGACGGCGGCTTTAATGCTGCGCAGATTCTTGATGCATGTAGCACTGGCGCTGTAAAAACACTTTTTATTGCCGGTGAGAATCCTTTGGTCTCATATCCGGACCGTAAAAAAGTCAAGGCTGCTCTTGATGCAGTTGAGTTTATGGTAGTATCAGAGCTGTTCCTTACCGAGACAGCTGCAATGGCTGATGTTGTTTTACCTGTCTGCTCTTTTGCTGAGAAAGAAGGCACATTTACCAGTACAGATCGTCGTGTTCAATATATAAAACCTGCTATTCGCGCAATTGGCCAGACAAGGACTGACTTTAAAGTATTTGCAGATCTTATTTCTAAGCTCGGCGGTACAGCCCCTGTGACAGCAGCAGCTCAGTTTGAAGAAATAGCAGCAACTACTGCTGGCTATAAAGCCCTGAGTCATGTTTCCCTTCGCAAGGATGGTGCCTATGCACCGGCTACAGCATCACCTGCTCTTGTCGCCGTTCAGGCAGTACCAGTTCCAGCTGCTGAAACAGGTAAACTCTCTCTGGTGGTTGGTAGTGTCCTGTACCACAGCGGTACGCTTTCTCAGAACGGAGAGGGACCAATGCATGTCTGTCCAGAAGGCTATATTGAATTATCACGTCCAGATGCATCTGCCAGTAAAATAGCTGAAAATGACATAATCACAGTTTCTACAACAAACGGAAGCATGCAACTTAAAGCCAAAGTCACTTCCCGTATGCCTGCAGGCGTTGTGTTTGCCCCCTATCATTTTAGTGATGCACCGATTAACACTGTATGGAACGGCGCAGCGGTAACATCTGTTACACTCGCAAAATAATTTAAATACCATTTTAGTAACGGTACGAATCAACTAATTTCACAAAGCAAGGAAAGAGGGACAGATGGGAATCGAGATATTAGGACTGCCGCTGATGTATTACATCGCTATGGTTGCCAAGGTCCTGGTGGCTTTTGTCTTCGTGCTGCTGACCGTGGCCTATGCAACATACGCTGAGCGTAAAATTATTGGTCATATGCAGGTTCGCCTTGGGCCGATGCGTACTGGTTGGCACGGGCTCTTGCAACCGATTGCCGATGGTGTCAAGCTATTCTTCAAAGAGGAGATAGTTCCTTCTCAGGCGAGTACGTTTGCTTTTCTGATTGCACCACTAATCGCATTAATACCTGCTTTTATTACATTTGCTGTCATCCCTTTTGGTGGCGTCATTGAGGTAGCTGGTTATAAGGTGCCGCTTCAGATTGCTGCATATTATGACACAACAGCCGGTCAGGTTTTTGATGTCAATGTCGGGGTCCTCTATATCCTGGCTATGTCATCACTTGGTGTGTACGGAATTGTCCTTGCCGGTTGGGCCTCAAACAGTAAGTACTCGTTGATGGGTGGTTTGCGTGCATCAGCACAAATGATTTCTTACGAGCTGGCTGCTGGTTTGGCAATTATTTCTGTCTTCATGCTTTCCGGTACATTGTCTCTGAGTAAGATTGTCGAGCTTCAGTCAGGTTTTAACGGTTTTGAGTGGTATGTATTCAAACAACCGCTGGCAGCCTTCATGTTCTTTATATGCTCTCTTGCTGAAATCAACCGAACACCTTTTGACTTGCCTGAAGCGGAGACTGAACTTGTATCAGGTTTCTGTACTGAATATTCTTCCATGAAGTATGCAATGTTTTTTATGGCTGAATACGCAAACATGGTAACAGTCTGTGCTCTGACCGTTACACTGTTTCTTGGCGGCTGGAATGGTCCTTTTACTGCGGCCATGCCACTTCTTGGACCAGTCTACTTCATTGCAAAAGTTTACTTCCTCATGTTTGTCTGCATGTGGATCCGTGCTACTCTGCCACGTTATCGTTATGACCAGTTGATGCATCTTGGCTGGAAAGTATTCATCCCGGTTGCTTTGATAAACATTGTAGTAACTGGAATTGTTGGCTATTTCATTTAAAATCTGGCTGTTCGAGTAACGTTATTTTAGAGACGAGGATGGATATATGAATCCGATTACACCGATTATAAACGGCATGAAAATTACATTGAAACACATGTTCATGAAGCCGGTAACCTTGCAGTACCCTACTGAGCGTCCAAAAGTCTCACAGCGTTTTCGTGGTCTACATGGACTTAAGGTCTCGCACAGCAAAGCAAAATGCGTTGCCTGTTACCTCTGCCCTACCGTCTGCCCGGCAAAATGCATCACGGTTGAAGCTGGTGAAGATGCTAACCATGACAAGTTTGCTTCAGTTTATGAAATCGACATGTTGCGTTGTATTTTTTGTGGATACTGTGTTGAGGCCTGCCCGGTTGATGCTCTCAAAATGACCGGTGAGTTCGAGTTGGCTAATTACAACCGTCAAGACTTTATTTACTCAAAAGAGCGTCTTTTAGAAAAGTAATCAAGGAGCAGTGCATGGAAACCATCTTCTTTCTGATCATTACGTTAGTGGCTATAATATCGGCGATCCTCGTGGTCACCTGTAAGAACCCGATTAATAGCGCACTGTCACTTATAATGACTTTTTTCTGTCTGGCTACCTATTATGTAATGCTGGATGCGCCTTTTATGGCTGCTGTACAGGTAATGGTTTACGCTGGCGCAATTATGGTTCTGATGGTGTTTACCATCATGTTACTCAATATCAGGGTGGACGCTTCTAAAAAGCATTCCCATAAACTGATCATTGGTTCAATTATGGGATTTTTTACCTTACTTGATCTTGGATATGTAATTGTAAAAAGCCGTGCCGCTCTCCCTACTGGACCATTCAGTGGCGACATGATCAAGCAGCTTGGTCATACTGAGCTGATTGGACGTGAAATATTCACTTCCTTCCTGTTGCCGTTTGAAATCACATCCATTCTGCTTTTAACTGCAATAGTAGGCGCGGTCATCCTGGCCAAGAAAAAAATATAAGAGGGATATATTTCATGGAAAACCTGAACAGCTATCTCATCGTAAGCGCCGTACTCTTCTCAATTGGTACAATTGGCGTGCTGACCCGTAAGAATGCAATAGTAATTTTTATGTGTATTGAGTTAATGCTCAATGCCGTCAACCTCACTTTTGTTGCCTTCTCACGCTATCTCGGAAACCTTGACGGTCAAATTTTCGTATTTTTCATAATGACTGTTGCGGCTGCCGAAGCAGCGGTTGGTCTGGCACTTATCATTGCATTCTTTAATAACAAGGATTCAATTGATGTGACCGATGTAAACCTGATGAAGTGGTAGAACAGCAGTCCAAACTATTACGACTACGTTTAATGATTGTATAAAAGGAGTCTTACATGTTTGACAAAGTATGGCTAATCCCGCTTTTCCCTCTTATCGGGTTCCTGATCAATGGACTCTTCGGGAAAAAGATCAAGAATGAGGCAATAATTGGCGCAATTGGTACGCTGATGATTTTCCTGTCATTCCTTGTCTCGTGCGGAATACTCATGCAGATGATCGGCCTGCCAGCTGAGCAGAGAGTATTTGAAAAAGTTCTATTCCCTTGGATTCACTCCGGTAACTTCAAAGCAGATATGGCTTTCCTCGTTGATCCATTATCAGTAATTATGATCATGGTTGTCACTGGTGTAGGCTCACTTATTCACCTTTACTCGATTGGTTATATGCACGGTGAAGAAGGTTTCTATCGCTTCTTTGCATACCTTAATCTGTTCTGTATGTCGATGCTGCTTTTGGTTCTTGGTAGTAACATGCTCGTTATGTTTATCGGCTGGGAAGGTGTTGGTCTCTGCTCATACCTTCTAATTGGCTACTATTTCCATAAGAAGTCAGCTGGTGACGCTGCAAAAAAAGCTTTTGTAATGAACCGTGTTGGTGACTTTGGATTTCTTATCGGTTTGTTTACCTTGTATTGGTGGTTTGGAAGCAACCATAACATCTGGACAATTAATTTTGTTGAAATAAAGGCTGCCTCGCACTTACTCCCATATAGTGGTGTTGTCACAGTCGCTACACTATGCTTTTTTGTCGGCGCTACTGGCAAGTCGGCTCAAATCCCACTCTTTACCTGGTTACCAGATGCCATGGAAGGCCCGACTCCTGTTTCAGCCCTGATTCATGCTGCTACAATGGTAACAGCTGGTGTTTACATGATTGGCAGAATGAGCTTTGTCTTTGTAAAATCTCCTGAAACAATGATGGTTATTGCTGTTGTAGGTGCCGCTACAGCGATTTTTGCTGCAACAATTGGTACCGCTCAAAATGATATTAAACGTGTCCTTGCCTATTCAACTGTATCGCAACTTGGGTACATGTTCCTGGCTATGGGCGTTGGTGCTTTCAGTGCCGGTATCTTCCATTTGATGACTCATGCCTTCTTTAAAGCATGTCTGTTCCTTGGATCCGGTTCAGTTATTCACTCAATGCATCACGCTCTACATAAGATCCATTCGAATGATGACGCCCAAGATATGCGTAATATGGGTGGTCTTCGTAAAGCAATGCCGATTACTTTCTTGACATTTCTTGTCTCAACCATTGCTATCTCTGGTATCCCTGGTTTTTCAGGGTTCTTCTCCAAAGATGAGATCCTCTGGCAGTCCTTTTCAAATCCTTACCACGGTAACTTAAATATCTTACTGTGGGTTATTGGTGCACTTGCCGCTTGCCTCACCGCTTTTTACATGTTCCGTCTTGTCTTCATGACCTTTTTCGGTGAATGCCGCATTAACCCTAAGGCAAAGAGTTACCTTCACGAATCTCCGTTGGTAATTACAATTCCATTAATGGTTCTTGGTGCTCTTGCAGCAGTTGGTGGTTACCTCGGTATGCCTAAACTTATGGGAATGTTGCCGAACTATTTCGAGCACTGGCTTGAGCCGGTATTTGAGTTGGCGAATGAATACGGTAGCACCTACGCATACCATGGAGCTCATCCAAGTCATGCACTCGAATGGGGTTTAATGGGGCTGTCTGTTGTTATTGCACTTGTCGGTATCGGCATCGCATTTACTATGTATGTTAAGAATACGGAACTGCCAGGTAAATTTGTTGCTACCTTCCCGACGCTGCATCGTGCCGTATACAATAAATGGTATGTTGATGAAATATACGACTACCTGTTCGTGAATCCATGCAAGGCGCTTGGCCAGTTCCTTTGGAAAGGGTTTGACGTTCTGGTAATAGATGGAGTTGTCAACGGTGTTGCCAATGTAGTAATGGGCTTTAGTGGAATTTTCCGCTACATGCAGTCCGGATACATATTTAATTATGCATTGTCAATGGCCCTTGGTGTTGTCGTAATGCTTAGCTACTACCTCTTTAAATAACCACTTCATTAGCACTTTGTATAAAGGAGCACGAATTCATGAGTAACGTACTGAGCCTGACGACATTCCTGCCGATACTGGGTGTCCTGTTGCT
Organism: Desulfuromonadaceae bacterium; assembly: GCA_028681335.1. Classification (GTDB taxonomy): domain Bacteria; phylum Desulfobacterota; class Desulfuromonadia; order Geobacterales; family Pseudopelobacteraceae; genus JACRCG01. Next base: position 240,658 of record JAQUIT010000002.1, read on the forward strand.
GCTGTTTATCCCGAAAGACAGCAAAGGAGTACTCCGGAATGTCACCCTAGCTGTAACAATTGTGACTTTCCTGGTATCGCTGACAATATTGACAGGATTCCAGACTAACGCTGATTTCCAGTTCACTGAGAATGTGCCATGGATTGCAGCTGGCCCGTTTGTCATGCGATATAACATCGGAATTGATGGTATCAGCCTTTGGCTGGTAATCCTGACAACATTCATTATGCCTATAGCCGTTCTCTCCACTTTTACAGCAGTCGAAGTAAAGGTTAAAGAGTATATGATCTGCCTGCTCCTTCTTGAAACAGGCATGCTTGGCGCATTTATCTCCCTCGATCTCTTTCTCTTTTATATTTTCTGGGAAGTCATGCTGATTCCGATGTATTTCATGATCGGAATCTGGGGCGGTAAAAACAAAATCTATGCTGCTGTAAAGTTCTTTATATACACTATGGTCGGATCGCTTTTGATGCTTGTTGCACTCATCTTCCTGTACTTCAAGGGGATGGAGGCCGGAATCACTGACTTTGGCCTGTTAAATTTCTTCAGCCTTAAGTTGGATATGGCAACACAGATTTGGTTGTTCCTAGCTTTTGCCTTTGCTTTTGCAATCAAGGTTCCAATGTTTCCACTCCATACTTGGTTACCTGATGCGCATACTGAGGCGCCGACAGCTGGTTCTGTCATCCTCGCAGCTGTCCTGCTTAAAATGGGTACCTATGGTTACGTCCGTTTTGCTATTCCACTCTTTCCAGAGGCTGCTCATAAGTTTGCACCGGTAATAGCAACTCTCGCCGTTATTGGTATTATCTATGCCGCGCTTGTTGCAATGGTGCAGGAAGATGTTAAGAAACTTGTTGCCTACTCATCAGTTGCCCACCTTGGTTTTGTAATGCTCGGAGTCTTTGCATTCAATGTCGAGGGTATTTCCGGTGGCATGCTCCAGATGATTAACCATGGTATTTCAACCGGTGCACTATTCCTTATTGTTGGCTTTATTTATGAACGTCGTCATACACGTTTGATCACAGATTTCGGTGGTTTATCAAAGCAGATGCCGATTTTTGCCACTGTGTTCATGATTGTTACTTTTTCATCAGTCGGCCTTCCAGGTACAAACGGTTTTGTTGGTGAATTCCTTATCCTGCTGGGCGCTTTTGAAAGCCAGCTGCGTTGGTGGACAATTGTTGCCACGAGTGGCGTAATCCTTTCTGCAGTATATATGTTGTGGGTTTTTCAGCGCGTCATGTTTGGTGAGCTAGACAATCCTAAAAACCAGAAATTGGCTGACCTTAATGCCCGTGAAATTGCAATAATGGTTCCTCTTCTTGTGATGATATTTTTTATGGGCCTTTATCCTAAGCCTTTCATTGACAAGATGGATCCTGCAATCAAGAAACTTGTTGCTCAGGTTCGGGTTGCTTCAGTTGAAGCCAAGGCGATTCCAGGAGCTGAAGCTGTTCAGTTGCCTGCGGGCCATCCGCCGATTGATCAATCGCAGATGCAGATGCCACTACCAGCAGGGCATCCGGATATAAAGATGGCATCACCAGAACAGGGCACACCGGCTGTAAATCAACACGACGCAAAGTAAACAAATAACGAGTCAATCCGACCGGAGGATATTTTAGATGGACATGCTTTCAATTCCAGTCGTCAACATGACGCCGATTCTGCCGGAGATATTTCTCTCCGTGCTGGCCATGGCTCTTCTGCTGATCAATGTATTTGCACCCAGCGGCGGACAGAAGTCATACCTTGCATATATCAGTTTTATCGGTATTGTCGCGACGGCGGTGCTCGTAGGATCTGGCTGGGGCAATCACATTGAGAGTTTTAATGGCTCAGTTGTCCTCGATAATTTTGCAACATTCTTCAAGATAACTTTTCTGGTCGCTGCCGGGTTGACAGTATTGATTTCAGATAAGTATATGGAACGTGAAGGGTGCAATCACGGTGAATTATATCCGCTCATCCTCTTTGCTGTAGTGGGTATGATGTTGATGGCATCCGGCACCGACCTCATGACAATTTTCCTCGGACTTGAAGTCATGTCAATCACTCTTTATGTCCTTGCTGGTTTCAACCGGGCAAACAAGAAGTCGAACGAAGCCGGTCTCAAGTACTTCCTTCTCGGCGCATTTTCTACCGGCTTCATGCTCTATGGTATGGCACTTATTTATGGTGCAACGGGCACAACGCGTCTTTACAAAATTGCTGAGATTGTCGGGCAGATGACACAGCCTTCGTCAAATGTTCTTCTGCTGGCCGGTATGCTCCTCACAATGACCGGTTTTGCATTCAAGATAGCTGCTGCGCCGTTCCATATGTGGACACCGGACGTTTATGAAGGCGCACCGACACCGATGACCGCTTTCATGTCAGCTGGCCCTAAAGCTGCAGGTTTTGCTGCTCTCCTGCGTATTTTCCTTGTTGCTTTACCAACAATGCAGGTCGAATGGAGCCAGGTCCTCTGGGTTATGGCAGTGTTGACCATGACGGTTGGTAACATAACAGCATTACGTCAGGATAACATCAAGCGTGTTCTTGCGTATTCTTCAATTGCTCATGCAGGTTATGCTCTCGTCGGTTTTGCTGCAGGTAACGGCACTGGTATCGCCGGTATCCTCTTTTACATGCTTTCCTACGCATTTATGAATATCGGAGCGTTTGCCATTATCATTCTTGTTGCTAAAAAGGGTGAATCCAATGGTAACGTTATGGACTTTGCCGGCTTAGCTTCCAAGCGTCCTATTCTTGCAGTTGTTATGACAATCTTCCTCTTTTCGCTCGCAGGGATGCCTCCTACAGCTGGATTTATCGGTAAGTTCTATCTTTTCTCCGGTGCTGTTCAGCAAGGTTACATCTGGCTGGCAGTCATTGGTGTTCTCAATAGTGCTGCATCCGTTTATTACTACCTGCGGATCATGGTCTACATGTATATGAAAGAGCCTACAGAAGAGTTTGAATGGGTACAGGTAACTGCACCTGTTGCTCTTGCACTGGTAATATCGGTTGCAGGTTCATTAATTCCGGGTATTGTACCATCAGTTATTCTCGAGTATGCACAGATGGCAATTAAGCTACTGTAGCTTTTTCGTCAGACATTGGTTTATAACAAAAGGGCGATCTCAACACGAGACCGCCCTTTTGTTATTGCTGGCATACTAAAAAGAGCAGCACTTGGAGGCTGAATTGTCATCGCAAGAAGTCTGGACAACGCTTAAGTTACTTGCCTGGACTAAGGATTACCTTCTTTCTAAAGGAGTCGTTAACGCTCGTCTTGAAGCTGAGTGGCTGCTTTGTGCTGCTACCGGGCTTGACCGAGTTGGTTTATACCTGCAGTATGACAAGCCTTTGATTGACGCTGAGCTTGCCGCATATCGCTTGCTGGTTGCACGCCGGGCGAAACGGGAACCTCTCCAGCATATTCTTGGATCACAGGAGTTCTGCGGAATTGATTATGATGTTTCACCAGATGTTCTTATCCCCCGTTATGATACCGAGGTGTTGATCTTAGAGGCCTTAAACAGGTCGTCTTGTGCTCAAACAGTTCTAGATATTGGGACCGGGAGTGGATGCATTGCCGTCTCAATGCAGAAGCGCCTGGCTAATGCGGTGGTTACAGCTACAGATATTTCCGAAGCTGCGCTAGCCGTTGCGCGGCGTAACGCAGTTAAAGCTGGTGCGGCAGTTGAATTCCTCTTTGGAGCGCTGTTTGAGCCAGTTGTTGGACGTCGCTTTGATTTGATTGTATCGAATCCACCATATATTCCTACTGCTGATATTGATATGCTAGACCAGGAAGTCCGTGATTACGATCCAATGATTGCTCTCGATGGCGGTCTTGATGGACTGGATATATATCGTGAACTTATCCCTGCTGCGGTAGATTACCTTAATCCTCGTGGTTGGTTGCTGGTTGAGGTCGGTATCGGTCAGGCAAAAGATGTTACTTCAATGTTTCAGTCTGCTGGTAAATTTACTGAAACTATTATTGCTCTTGATCCAGGCGGTATTCAAAGGGTCGTGGGTGCGCAGCTAAAGGAGTTGTCATGAATATCACAGAAGCTAATAAAGTAATGGGTGAAGCAGATCTGCTGGTTACTGAAGCCGAAGTAGTCGCGGCCATCTTACGTGTAGCAGAAGAAATTACTAATGAGCTGAAGAATTCAAATCCTGTATTTATATGCTGCATGAACGGCGGTTTAGTCTTTTCCGGGCAACTACTGACTAAACTGGTCTTCCCACTGCAGGTGGATTATGTTCATGCCACCCGATATGGCCACGAAATTAACGGGGTTGCACTGGACTGGAAGGTTCGGCCGCAACTTAATCTCCAGGGCAGGACGGTTGTGCTTTTAGATGACATTCTCGATGAAGGGGTAACTCTGGCCTCAATTGCCGAATATTGCCGTCAGCAAGGGGCCTCTAAGATAATGATGGCAGTGCTTATAGAAAAGCTCCACCTCCGCAAAGTTACGCCGGGTATGCGTGCCGACTTTACCGGTATCGAGGTCGGAGATCGCTTCCTGTTTGGTTATGGTCTTGATTACAAGGGTTACTGGAGAAATGCCCCCGGTGTGTATGCACTCAAAGGTCACTGACATTGTTAAATAAGTAGATTGCACGTAACGAGGTTATCGATGAAACAACGAGCAATACTCTGTCCGAAGTGTAAGCGCTTGATCGGCAGCGAGGAGAAGGTCTGCTCCTGGTGCGGAACGTCACGCAATTCTCCCTGGTGGCAATTCATGAGCTGGACCGGTGGAGCGTTAGCCGGCGATTGGTTAGTTAAAGCGATCATTACTATAAATCTGGTTTACTTCACGATCTCAATTCTGCTTAGCCTCAGAGGAGCAGGCATCAGTGGTTTTCTTTCTCCTAGTCAGGGTAGTCTTCTGCTGTTGGGGGCAACCGGAACATATCCGATTGACTATTATGGCCGCTATTGGACGCTGATTAGCGCAAATTATCTGCATGGCGGCATACTTCATATCGTCTTCAACCTTATGGCCTTCAACCAGCTGGCCCCAAAGGTAATCAGTGAATACGGATCAAGTCGTATGTTCAGTATCTATACAATAGGTGGTGTCATTGGCTACGTGGTCTCATATATGGCTGGTGTCCCCTTTACTATTGGTGCTTCTGCCGCAGTTTGTGGCCTTATAGGGGCTTTGCTGTATTATGGCAAAAGCAGGGGAGGGGTATACGGAGGAGCGCTTTACCGTGAGGTGAGCGGCTGGGTTATTAGTCTTTTCATGTTTGGCTTGATATTCCCGGGTATTAATAACTGGGCACACGGAGGAGGGATTCTCGGCGGGATTATTGCCGGTGCACTCATCGGATATAACGAACGCCGCCGTGAAAACAATTTTGATCATGCTCTTGCAATACTGTGCGGTCTTGTGACCATCTCAGTGCTTGGATGGGCTGTCATACGTGCATATATCTATAGTTAAAGTACAAATGCATAAAATAATCTTGCACAACGTATTCAATTGGCGGATTATGTACATATAACTCGTTGTTGACACGCTGTAAGGAGGTGGAACAGATGGCTATGGCGGCATTATCACCAAACAGTATCATGGCTACACCAATTCAGGTAAATCCACAGGTGAAGAGTGACATCCAGGGTTCTCTACCTCAGGTTGCCCAGGATACACAGAAAACTATAAAAGCAGCTCAAACCGATACAATAACAATTTCTGCTCAAGCATTGAAGATGGCTGATGATAAGAATGTCGCCGCTGAAAAGGCTGCAAAAAAGGCGGATGCTGAGAAAACGTTGCAGTTAGCCCGCGATAAAGATGATGCTGCAAAAAATGAAAATCAAAGAAATGCAGTAAAAGCATATGCCTCAATATCCAGTAGTCGGTAGTCTGCCGAGAGAAATAGAGGCGATTGCATAAATAAAAAGAGGAAACCGGTCATTAGGTTTCCTCTTTTTATTTGTATGTATAGCTACTTCACAGGGCATTATGCGCTTGTGTCCACTGAAGTTTCTGATTTTGTAAGGGCTTCTTTGAGACGGAGCATGAGCTCTGAAGGGGTCTGATAGACAATCCTGCTGTCAGTGTCCATATAACGTATGCTTAATTCGCCTTTAGGGCTATAGACAAATTGTACTTTTGCTACTGCAGCGCCAGCAGTATCACTGTTACTATTTTTAGTAGGCTCCTTTTTTGCCTCTTCATTTTTAGCCTCAGTAGCCTTCTTTTGTGACTGGGTGGAGATGCTAACAGTGTCTACCGGGGGCAGCGTACTATCTCGGTTCGCAAGGGTGCTGGATGAGGCAGAAAAAGACGCTTTCTCCTTTAGTGTCGCGGTTTCAGGGGCAACCGTTGAGAACGGTGAAAGCGGTTGTGATGTATTAGATGTTATGGATATAGGCACAACACACCTCCGCTTTCAATTTATTGTCCCAGGGTCTTACACATTATTTTTTACTATAATAACGAAATAAGTTTATTTTTGAAACATATATTTGAGAAACTGAATGGTTAAGTTGAAATTAATGTTGTGGTGACGAAGGATAATGCACAGAGGAGAACAAGTTTGTTCTGAAATTCCCCGATGTTAGTACTGGCGGTCGCGATAATAATAGTCAATGTGTCTATCCCTGAAGCGGATTTAACAACGAGGGGGGGCGTCTCAAAAAGTTAACTCCGTGAGATAAAGGGGTGAAGTTATGCGACAGAATTGCACCAGAGGGGACAAAAAAGGTCGTGTAATTTTGCATTGTGATGAGTCTTGGTTTGATGGTTAAAAGTGCTAAAAAATGTCACTTATATGAGCAATTTGAGTCGTTTGTCAATCTGGCTGTGCTCATTAATCATGATAGTGATAAGGCAAATCAGCTCCCAGCAAAGCTCTGCAAAAAACACCATGACAGGGCACGCTTTATGCTGTAAAATCAAAACAAATGAAATAGCGGGATACACGAAAATACTAAACCATCCGCAAGGGTGGGACGGAAAGCCTATTGGGTCTCTCTGAGATAGCCGGGTCGCCGAAATATCTAAATGGTATTAGCGATTCGGCTATTTTTTTGCCGAAAAGCGGCAGCGGGCACAGCGGAAGGAGACACCAATGGCAGACTTCAAGAAAAAACTGAGCGTTTCATTACTTCAGAAGTCGATTTATATTGTTGCCGTTCTGCTGTTCATGACACCATCAGCAGCCGATGCCGAATCGCTCCTGCTGCTGCATAAGGAGGGTGGTAGCCCTCTTGTGGCTGAAGCAGTTCGCCAGACAGTCAAGAGGCCGGTAGATATCTGCCTCAACGAGAACGGTGACCTGGTAATCAGGCGCAGCGATGTTTTGCTGACGCTGGCCCACACGCCTCCCGATGAAATCATTGAACGACTCCAGATCACGCAGCGTCAGGATTGCCGTTCAATCAGCGATATCAGCCTCAAGATCAGTTTTCTCTTCTAATCAGACCTAAATACCTCTGCAGGATATTTGTCTTCTTTGGGTGTGCAAAAATTTCCCAGCAATCTCCAGATAACCCAGCTATAATCTCGCGCATGAATCATCTTGCCTTTATACTGATCGTTGTTTCGGCAGTCATGCACGCCCTGTGGAACCTGCTGGTAAAGAGAAGTCGTCATAAAACAGTTTTTATCTGGTGGATGTTCATCTGTTCCGGCGGACTTTTCTCGTTGATTATCCCGTTATTACCGGAGCAGTTCCACCGCCCCGATGCACGGACGCTGTTGCTGGTCTCCATAGGTGCGGTCTGTTTTGTCCTCTATCATCTCTTTACCGGCCGGGCTTACCGGGGTGGTGATCTCTCGGTTGTCTACCCGCTCTGTCAGACCTCAATGGTTTATGTGCCGATCTGGGGTGTGGTCCTGCTGGGTGAACACCTCTCTTTTTCAGGGGTGTGTGGCATAATGCTGGTCGTCTTCGGTACCTATTCGATACAGCTACAGCACCTGTCCTTTGCAGAAATAACACGTCCGTTCCGCAACCTGAAAAGCCCTTCGGTGCGTGATGCACTGAGTGCAGGATTTATCTACTCCATTGGTTCTATTGCTGAAAAGAGTGGCGTCAGAAATTATTCTCCGCTTTACTTCACCTACCTCCTGGTGCTGATAATGCTCTTCCTGATGTCTTTCAACATGCTTCGCCCCAAATACCGCGCCCTGATCGGTGCCGAACTGCGCGAGCACTGGGGGTTGATACTCTGTAGTGGACCGATCATGATGGCGTCGTTTCTTACCTTCCGCTATGGGCTCAATATGTCGCAGGTGAGCTATGCCGTGCCGGTACGGCAGGTTAGCATCGTCATCGGAGTGCTGATCGGTATCATTTTTCTCAAGGAATCCTTTGGCAGGATTCGCTTTGTCTCTGCACTGTTTGTCATGGCTGGAGTTGTGTTGATCCGCCTCGGTTAGATCATTAGGACTAAATGAATTATTCCTGTGTAGCCTTCATGTGTTCCTGATTTCCTCACTATTTATCCAGCATTTGTCTTTTATGCTATGCGCAATCACTAAATGCTCTATAGTACCTCTTGCTGTATCGCTCTTTGAATCCGGGTAGCCAAGACGGATGTTTATAACTGTTTAAACAAATCCGTCTACCGAGGCTATTACCACGTGCCATGCTCATTACCTTCCATCCATGTCCAATCCTGCCTCAGTGAAAGCGGCCAACAACAGCTTGTTAGCGCCAACAGCCGAGAGTATGGTCACCTGTACGACCTGCTGAACTTTGCCACTTCCGCACAACTTGCTGCCGCCTTTGCTGAACGAAATGATCTTCTTTCCTGGTTGGATCAGCGTGCCAGTTTCGGTTACTCCGGAACCAAGACTGATTGCAACGGGCTCTCTCCCGGCTGCAGGAGGTGCGGTGATGGTGGCTGGTCCTGTCTGTTCATCAATGGTCGCTGCAATGGGCGTTGTTTCTACTGTCCCACTGCTCAGGACGACGACGGCCCTCCTGTTACCAACGGGCTGGTTTTCACCACTCCGGATGATTATGCCGCATATGTTGCTGCGATGGGGTTCAGCGGCGTCAGCATTAGCGGTGGTGAGCCGTTAATGACTCCGGAACTGACCCTGTCCTATCTGAGTGCCGTGCGCAAGCGTTGTGGTGATGCTGTTCACCTCTGGCTCTATACCAACGGCACACTGTTGACCGCCGATCTTTGCAACAGGTTGCGGGATGCCGGCCTGAACGAGATCAGATTCGACATTGGTGCCGTTCGCTACAACCTTAAAAAACTGCGTCTTGCGGTAGGATGCATCAAGACGGTAACGGTGGAAATTCCGGCAGTACCGGAGGATGAGGAGCTGCTGAAAGAGAAAATGGTTGAAATGGCCGCAGCGGGGGTCAATCACCTTAATCTGCACCAGATGCGTTTGACGCCATACAACTTTGCCCATTTATCTGAGAGAGGCTATACTTTTATCCATGGCGAGAAGGTGACGGTGCTGGAGTCTGAGCTGTGCGCTTTGCGCATGGTTCGTTTCGGGCTTGAACACGGCATCGCTCTGCCGGTAAACTACTGCTCATTTCCCTACAAACGGCGTTTTCAACATGCTGCAGCCAGACGCCGCGCTGCTCTGAACGTCTGCAAAGCCGGCGAGACGGTGACCGAACCCGGCTATTTGCGTACGCTATCAGAAACGGGGGTGCGCTACAGCGATGCGGTCATTCTGCAGAACCCAAGTTACCGCTTCCCCTTTGAAAAAATAGTGATGGAAAGCGGACGCCCGTTGTACATGGAACGACGTCCGCTGACACCGGAAATGGAGCTGTCTGTTGCCGAACTGACCGCTCTGGATGAGGGGCGCCACCCGGAACGGCTTGCCCGTTTTGAAAGGATCGAGAGCGGTCTGGTGCCGTACTTCTGATTCCTTGCCTCTGCAGGCGGTGCGCGGCGCTTCAGGTCAAGGTGGCGCTTTATCGCGTGTGGGGGTATAATGGTCATCAACGCTTCTGTGCGGCTTTAAAGGAAGGTTGATATGACAGATAAACTTGGAATAGATGATTCAAATATGCTGTGTACGTGCGGGGAAATGCACAAGGGGCACATCTGCTGGTTGTCACGTATGGGCTTGATTATGGAAGTCCAGCATCTGTGTGATAGCCCGACGGTCTCCTGCTCAAATTGCGGGGCAAAAGCAAACCTGTCTCACAATGTATGTTTTCCTGTTCCGCTTGAGGAGGCCTCTGTAAAATTACGGTGATGTTCGCTGTCTCCCCAGTCATGGCGGTCGAGGTCAGAGCTTTGGAATGCGTATGCGACTGATCATGAGTGAACCGGAAAGTGCGAAAAGCAGTGCCAGTGGGTGAAGCGTAAAACCGGCAAACATGACCTGTCCAAACCAGAGGGAATCGCGAACTGCGCCCTGGCTGGCGGCCCAGAACATCACTATTACCAGCAGCAGCGAAGTCGGGATTGGAGTCCCTTCAAAATACTTCACTTTGTCCCCCTCCCCCGTCAGTTCTTCGGCCGTAACGTTGTAGCGCGCCAATCTCGATACTCCGCAGGCAACAAAATAGGTCAGAATAATGCGGTCGTATAAACCCTGCATGCCGCAACCGTACGCAATCACCGCCGGGGCGACCCCGAAGGAGATGATGTCGGCGAGAGAATCAAGCTCACGACCCATTCCGGAAGTCTTCTGGCGCCACCTGGCAATCCTCCCGTCCAGCACATCGAAGACCAAAGCGGCAACAACCATTCCGCACGCATAGTAGACATGTGTGACCGCGCCGGTCTGCAGGTACGTCAGCATTGAAAACAGTGCCCCGGTGCCGCAGACCGCGTTTGCCAGTGTGAACCAGTCGGCAAGGTGGAACTCTCTGATCATGGAAAAGGGCTTCTTCGGTGCAGGTACCTTTATGGTGGACATGATTTCTCCCTATATCAGGATGTTGTGAAAATACGTACTAACTGTTCTGTCGCAAAAGTGCACAGCAACAGGAGTGCTTGATTCTGCTGAGTATACTTCTCATGTAGCGATATCATTGTACAGCGTAAAGAGCATGTGTACAGACGTAACTGGGGATCAGCGATAAACGTGGTAGAATAACCACTATAAATTGTTCTCCGTCTGGAAAAACAGTTAACGCGTAAGAAGAGGTGACCTCATGTCAGAACCGTCATCAACAGGCAAAAATTACCGCAAAATCTTTTCGGTCGTCAACGCTCAGACGGTCTCAACGGTCATCGCCCGATATGCAATCTCTCTGGCGGCAGCATGCAAAGCCGAGCTTGTGCTGTATGCCGCAGATGAAGAGGACTGCCATGCTACCGATCGCCACCTTGAACATCTCATGACGGTCGCAGCCGGTCTGGGTGTCGCCGTGACACGGATAACCGAGAGCGGCGATATCGGCAGGCTACTCCCCAAAAGGGTCCAGCTGGAAAAAGCCGACCTCGTATTTTATCCCCTAACGCCGTATAAGCCGTGCAGTGACGATCTGCAGCGACGTACCGTCAGCCACCTGTTACGAACGGTTAGCTCGGATCTGGCAATCATGCGCGCCATCAGCATGGGCAAACCACACCCCAGACATATCCTTGTGCCACTTGGCAAGACTATCAGCGACAGTGAGCGTCGCCTGCAGTTTGTTGCCCGGTTGGCCGGGAGCTTTCATGCCCAGATTACGCTGTATCACCTGTTGGCGGCGCGTGACGCCAAGGTGATGCCTGATGTTATCACCCAGTTTGGGAAGCAGCTTCAGCGGCAGGATATTAAAGTGTTGGAAAGAAGCGGCAGCGGCCTGTTAGGCAAAGCCATCACCGTGGAAGCGATCACCCGCCACAATGACCTGGTCATACTTGGAGCCAGTGAACGTGGCGTGTTGCGGAAAATGTTCTTTGGCAATCCCGCCAGTGATGTCATGCAGCAGCCACCGTGTAACGCCATCCTGTTCCGGGCGGCGCTATGAAAATCCAGTCCCTCTCCTATGACGAAGTGTTTTCGACCCTGATGAGTAGTCCGCAAGGGCTAACGCCGGACGAGGCGACTCGGCGGCATGGCGAATACGGCCCGAACGAGATCCACGAAGTACATGGCCGCTCAATGCTTTCGCGTTTTGTGGCGCAATTCACCCATTTCCTTGCTCTATTGCTCTGGTTTGCCGCCGCCCTCTGTTTCCTCTCCGAATATCTTCACCCTGGCGAAGGACTGCTGCGTCTTGGGATTGCCATTATTGCCGTGATTCTCATCAACGCTACCTTCACCTTCATTCAGGAATACCGTACCGAAAAGGCGATTGAGGAGTTACGCAAGCTGCTCCCGTTCCGGGTTGCCGTGGTCAGGAATGGAGTCGAGCTGGAAATAGATGCCGATTTAGTGGTGCCGGGCGATCTGGTGCTGCTGCGGGAGGGGGATAAGGTGCCGGCCGACGCGAGGATTGTGGCGGCAAGCAGACTGACCGTTAACAATGCCCCGCTGACCGGCGAGTCAGATTCAAAACAGTTGACTGACGCCCCGTTCGAAGGGGAGTTGCTGGAGAGCGAAAACCTGGTATTTGCAGGTACGCTTGTCGTGAGTGGCAGCGGCAAGGCTGTTGTTTATGCGACCGGCATGGCAACAGAATTCGGCAAGATTGCCCAGATAACCGGCAAGGTTGTGGAAGAGGTGAGCCCGCTGCACGTCGAAATAACCAGGGTGAGCCGTATAGTTGCGGTTCTTGCAGTTGTTTGCGGAACCTGTTTTTTTCTGATAGGCGGTTTGGTGGGGAGAGGTTTCTGGGACAACTTCCTGTTCGCTATCGGTATCATCATCGCCAGCGTGCCGGAAGGTTTGCTGCCGACAGTGACGCTTTCGCTGGCTATGGGCAGTAAACGCATGGCCAGCCGCAACGCCCTGGTGAAAAGCCTGAACGCCGTAGAGGCGCTCGGCTCGGTTGACCTGATCTGCACCGACAAGACCGGCACACTGACACAAAACCGCATGACCGTTAAAACGTTGTGGAGCCCCGATAAAGGCGCCATGGCCCGTACTGTTGCCCGGTTCTGCAACAATGTTAACGTCACTCCGGAAGGGGTCAAGGGCGATTCGACCGAGACGGCACTCTACAGCTATGCGGCCCTGCATGGTGTTGCGAACGGCGAGCGGCTGGATGAAACCCCCTTCGATACTGAGAGGAAGCGGATGGCTACCCTCCACCGGATCGACGGGAAGCTGTTCGTTCTGGTCAAAGGGGCGGGGGAAAGCGTGCTGCCGCTCTGCACATTGCTCTCCCATGGCGATTCAGCTATTCCGCTTGAGAGCGCCACCGTCGCCGGGCTGATGGTCAGGCAGCAGAAGATGGCCTCCGAGGGGCTGCGTGTCATCGCGCTGGCGTACCGGGAGCTTGCTGAACTCCCGGCAGGGGATATTCCGGAAGAGGGGCTGACCTTTGCCGGTTTTGCGGGGCTGCTTGACCCTCCGCGCCCCGAAGTCCCGCAGGCCCTTAAAGATTGCCACAGCGCCGGCATAAAGGTGATTATGATTACCGGCGATGCCGGGCTGACGGCGGCGGCCATTGCCCGTGATATCGGCTTGATAAGCGGCGAACCGGTGATCATTGAGGGGCATGAGTGCGCCAGCATGCCGGACGAACGTTTGCGTGAAGAGCTGAAAAAGGAGAACCTGATCTTCGCCCGGATGTCGCCGCAGAATAAAATGCACGTCGTAAGTCTCTTGATCGAAGAAGGGCACAGGGTCGCTGTCACCGGCGATGGTGTCAATGACGCGCCGGCCCTGAAAAAGGCCCATGTCGGCATCGCCATGGGGCTGACCGGAACCAGCGTCGCCCGTGAGGCTGCAGATATTGTTCTTCTGGATGACAACTTTGCCTCAATAGTACATGCGATAGAGGAGGGGCGTGCCGTTTTCGAGAATATCCGGAACTTTACCACCTATATCTTTGCCTCCAACATCCCGGAGTTGGTTCCGTATATCGGCTATATCCTGCTCGGTATACCGTTGCCTCTAACAATTATGCAGATCCTGGCGGTGGACCTGGGTACCGACATGTTTCCGGCGCTGGCTCTCGGGGCGGAAAAACCCTCGCCGGACATCATGCAGCGACCTCCCCGGCCAAAGGACGAACATCTGCTCACCAAACGCGTGCTTATAAGAGCGTATCTCTATCTGGGGCCGCTGGAGGCCTTTGCCGGGATGACCGCTTATTTTTACGTCATGTACGCTGGCGGCTGGAGTTGGTCCCAGCCGCTGGCAACTACGTCAAATCTCTATCTTCAGGCAACGACCGCCTGTCTCGCCGGCATCATCGTGACGCAGATTGCCAACGTCTTTGTCTGCCGCTCACCCAATGTTTCCATTTTTACTCTGGGTGTTTTCTCGAATCGACTGGTGCTCGCAGGGATAGGCACCGAAGTTGCCCTGGCGGCTCTCATCATCTACACAAAGCTCGGCAATTCACTGTTCGCTTGCGCTCCTGTCGGTATAGACGTATGGATACTGCTGATCCCGTTTGCCGTACTGATAGTTGTCGTTGACGAAACCCGCAAATATTTTGTCCGGCGTACCGGTTTCAGAGTTGCCGGCCTCAGCTTGCCACCAAAGGGGTAATTGATGGAGAGAAACAACAAAATACTGATCAGCGACTTTGACGGAACCATGACGGAACGCGATTTCTTCAGGATAGCCCTGTCACGCCTGCCGCCAGCTGCGGCAGCGCCGTGGGAGCGCTACGAACAGGGACAGATAAGTCACTTTGATGCGCTGGCGGAAATTTTTTCCGGGCTGCGGGTCGATCAACAGGAGTTCGAGGCAATGCTGGAGGAGATGCTGGTTGAAGAAGGTCTGGCAGAAGCTTGTAATTGCCTGCAACGGGAAGGGTGGTCGCTTGTGATCGCCTCGGCGGGATGCTCCCTGTACATTGAGAGGATTCTGTCACGGGCAAGTGTCAAGGCCGTTGTCCACGCCAATCCGGGAGAGCTTGTCCCCGGCGGCGGGCTTGTCATGAAAGCGCCGCTGCAGTCGCCCTTCTTCACGGCCGCAACCGGGATTGACAAGGTTGCCGTCGTCCGGCACCACCTTGAACAGGGTTTTGATAGCGCCTTTGCCGGCGATGGTCGCCCCGACCTGGCTCCGGCGCTGCTGCTGCCGCCGGGGCGGCGCTTTGCACGCGGGTGGCTGGCCGAAGAACTTGAACGGCGCCGTGAACCGTTCGTGCGCTTTGAACGGTGGCGCGACATCGCACGTTGTCTGTGCGGAGGCACAGCATGATGACAGTGCACACAACAATTAACATTCCGGGGCTGGTCAAGATCAAGGGCGGAGCGCTGGAAAAACTCGGCATCTACTGCCGTCGCTGCGGTTTCGGTGCTGTTGCTGTCGTTGCCGCCAGCGATATCCCGGTGGGCATCGCCGCGTCTGTCAGAGAGTCGTTGGCAACAGCAGGGGTGCAGGTCGCGCAGTGGTTTGACTGCACCGAAGCCAGCCTGGAACAGGCGCAGAGCGTCTTTGTCTCGCTGCCGGGTGACGTGTCGGCAGTCATCGGGCTTGGCGGCGGGAGAGCCCTGGATGTGGCAAAGTACGTGGCCTTTTTGGGGCGGCTCCCGGATATTGCCGTGCCGACGTCACTTTCCAATGATGGCTTTTGTAGCCCCGGTGCCAGCCTGACCGTAGCGGGATGCAAGCGTTCACTGCCGGCAGCCATACCATTCGGCGTGATAGTCGATACCGGCATCTGTCTGGCTGCACCCGAGCGGCTCTGGCTTTCCGGGGTAGGGGACCTGGCCGCCAAGCTGACCGCCGTACGGGACTGGAAGCTCGCCTTCCACGCGGTCGGCGAACCGGTCAATGATTTTGCGGCCCTGCTTTCCGACGCCACCGTTTTTCAGTTTATCTCCCGGCCGGTCAGGGATCAGGAGGGGGCCAGGCTGTTGGGAACGTCACTGATGCTGAACGGTATCGCAATGGAGGTCTGCGGCTCGTCCCGGCCGGCCAGCGGCAGTGAACACCTCATCTCGCACGCGCTCGACCGGATCTCTGCCCGCCCGCGACTGCACGGCCTTCAGGTCGGCGTTGCGACCTACGTTGTCAGCATGTTGCAGGGGGGACAGACCGACACAATCCGGGGACTGTTCGAAGCGAGCGGTTTTTGGGATATGATCAGGAGCGATCCGTTCAGCAGGGCTGAATGGATCGAGGCTGCGAGGCTGGCACCGACGATCAAGAAGGGATTTTATACGGTACTCTCGTCGCGTGACTGCATGGCTGAGATTCAGTCACTTCTGGAGAATGACTCTGCTCTGGCGGGCTGTTTCATTCCCTGAACGGCAATGGCATAACACGTCTGCATCGTTGGTTGAAAATCCTATGGAGGTAAAAAATATGTCGGGCGAGGCGTAGGCCCCACCCGACATATTTTTTACCTTGCTCTCTTTTTCTCTAGATGGAACAACTAGTACCTAAAGCCGAGATTAGCAGTGGCAACAAATCCGTCCAGTTTTATATGCTGGCCGCCGAATGAAGGCTCGGCCCAGACGTATTTCCCCTCGGCCCCAACGAACACATTTTTCTGGATGTTAATGTTCAAACCAGCCCCTGCGTGCAAACCGTAGGTGATCTCCGTGGAACCCTCCATAGTACTTGTGTTGTCATGCACATCCAGGTCGGTGATGTAGGCTCCGATGCCGAACAGTCCGTATGGCTCGAACGGTCCAATCGGGAGCAGGACTTTCCCTGTCGCGACCAGTGGTACGACTTTAAGTTTCAGTTCGCCAGGCTGTGCTGCTGGTGAGCCCTTACTCTCAAAGTAGCCGGCACCCAGTTCCAGGGCGAGCATCGGAATAAAATAATGTCCGACTGCGATCTCGCCGGCGAAACCTGTCTTGCTGTCGAGAGTTGTTGTGCTGCCGGCATTGAAGTTGTCAATGTCGTGTGAATCACTCGGTGAATAGACCCCTGCTTTAAGAACGAGGTAGTCAGCCGGTGCATTCTCGGCGGCTGCAATGGAAGCGATGCTTAGCAATGCTGCGGCGATAACTGATGCTAAAAGTGACTGGGTACGTTTGCTCTTCATGAATTCTCCTTTATACAGTAACCGAATTTTAGTCGCCGAATTGCTCCAGCGGTAGAAGCTCTTTGCGCGGATTTTCCACAACTCACCTCCTTTTGATTTGAGGCGAAACGGTTTCCGGGAGCAAAACCTCACGACGGCAACAACACCTCACCTTTGACGAGTGCAGGGTAATCCCCTTGTTCTGTCATGAAGATATAGTGCCACTACCGTGCCAAAGGATATTAGTTGAGGCAAACAGTGCAACGACCTGATTTTAAAGTGGATAGATGGAATAACGAAGTGTGGGTAAAAGGTGGGTGTGGTGACGTTGTTCCGCCATACTTAGCAGAACTGTTGTATGGGGTGGGTGGTGTTGTCGTCAGTCGTTGCCTGTTTATCCCTGTTTCAGCCGCGCAGGCTCTGTTTCTACAGGCATCGGCAGGATGGTTGTGATGAAAGCCAGAGGTAATCTTGTTTGGGGAAGGAAACCGTCATCTGTAATGTAGCCGCCATATATGAATGGGGAGGTGGGACAAAAACAGATCCCCTCTCCTGTGGGAGAGGGGGCTGTGTGAAATTCTTAAGTAACGCTTGTCTGCATAGTTTTCAGGACTACTTGATTTCGTGGCGCTCTATCAAATCAGCAATTCCCTTCCTGTTCCATAAGACAACCAGTTTGCTTCTGAAGGGTTGCTGAAAATAGACATCTTCCTCTTTGATGACTTTTGTGCGGGGTTCGTAGGTTATGAGTGCGACCTTGTCATTGTTTGCCGCATATTCACCGATCGCACGTTCAGTTTCGAGAGCTACGAGCGGCTGGGACAAGCGACCGATAAACTGGTACTGGCCGTGATATTTCCCGTAATGCATTACCTTATAGCCGGTATCCTGTTTTTCTTTTATCGCCCGGGAAATGCCGTGCAAATCATAGCTGTCAAAAAACGCATTGCCGCTGAACAGAATGAGGATGAAAAATGCAACTGATGATAACGCTGTGTAGTTGACCAGGCGGATTGTCGATTGTTTGTTCAAGGCAAACAGGGTGATGCCGATGGCAATAAGCCCGAAAGATAGTGCTCGTAGTCCCGAAACGCCAAGAGCTTCCATGGCGCCGCCTAACTTCCTGAAAGACAGCGTTACTAAAACAATTCCCAGTACCGTGTAAAACGCCGCGAGCGGATAGTGCCACCTGGCTGTCTTTTCACCATTATCCAGGGCAGCAAGGTTTTTTGCCATGAGCAGGCCGAAGGCTGGTATCAGCGGGATCAGATAATGAACCTGTTTGCCGCTGATCAATGACAGTATAACCAGAGTCGGAGCTATCCAGATGATAAGAAAACGGCCGCCGTCATCGTTTGTCAATCGTGAACAGCCGCGCCACACCGGCCTTAATAAAATCCACGGCAGCAGCAGGGCGACAAGCCAGGGGAGATACCACCAGAATGGTCTCTGGTGAGCAAAAGAATTTGCTACGCGATTAACCGTCTGTCCCCACAGGATAGCTTCCCGGTACTCCTGTCCCCCCGTCAGTGCCGCCGGTATCAGCCACGCCAGGATTACGGCAATTCCGGTGCCGAGTGACAGCATGAACCATGCGTACCATCTGGCGGTGAACTTCCCTTTTGGCAGCCATAAAAAGGGGAAGAGGGCGACCGGGAGGATATAGACAAAAACGACCGGGCCTTTCGTGAGCAAGCCCCCGCCAATGGCAATGCCGGTGAGCAGCCACGACTTGACAGAGTGATTTCTGGACGCTGACAGCAGGCCGTATATCGCCAGTAAGATCCAGAACGTCAGCACAACATCAAACATTATCAGCGCTGACCAGAGCAGGAATGACAGTGTGGAAGAGAGGATGATCGCTGCATATCGTGCGATCTTCTCCTCATCCCAGAGGAGTAAGCTGATTTTATACAGCAGCGTGATGCTCAGCAGGCTGAACAGCATCGGGATGAAGCGGAGCGTCACCCCGTTTACCCCGAAAAGGAACCAGTCCAGATTGAACAACCAGAAAAGGAGTGGCGGCTTGTGCGAATAGGGAAGGGCGTTTTGCAGCGGGACGATGAAAGAGTCATGGAGATTCATCTCCCAGGCGACCGACAGATAGCGTGTTTCATCAACGGGGAAATACGGCAGGGCCAGGGCAAAGATAGCGCCCGGGACCAATATTATGAGGAAAGGAAACCAGAGGCGCTTAAGCAGATTCATGCTTCTTTTCCTTGTGCTTGTTGATGAAGTAAAGGTTGCGCAGATACACGGTCGTGCCGAATGCCTGGCCGAGGATAAACACCGGGTCTTTGCGGTAGAGTGAATATGCAAGCAGTATCAGTGATCCGACTATGCTGAAATACCAGAACGATTCCGGTATGATGCTCTTTCTGCTCCGTTCCGTCGCAATCCATTGAACAACAAAACGCATGGTAAAAAAGAACTGGCCTGCAAGTCCGATAACAACCCAATAACTCTCCGGCATCGACATTAATCGCACGTGCGTATCCTCACTTTTTTGGACCTCAGGCGCAGCCAGGATACTCCAAGAATATCGATGATACCGACCCATAGCCGGTTAAGAGTCCCGTAATTGGAGGTGCCGTGCATTCTCGCCCGGTGGGATACTTCAACAGAAATGACATCTCCCCCCTGCATCTGGATAAGAGCCGGGAGAAACCGGTGCATATGATCAAAGAAGGGAAGTTTGATAAACGCTTCTCGGTAAAATATTTTCAGACCACATCCCGTGTCCGGGGTCTGGTCCTGCAGGAAAAAGCTTCGTACCGAATTGGCTATCTTTGACGAGAGAATCCGCCACGCTGAATCATTCCGCTTTTTTCTGAAACCGGCAACCATGCGCAAATTTTTGTTTTCACTGCCCAGTATTGCAGCAACCAGGTTGGGGATATCGGCCGGATTATTCTGCCCGTCGCCATCCATGGTCACTATCAGCTCACCAACGGCGTGGGCGATGCCGGTGGCAACGGCAGCGCTCTGGCCATAGGTGCCTTCATGCTGGATGACTCTGAGTTCAGGGATCTCGGCTTTCAATGACACGACGTTAGCATAGGTGTTGTCACCGCTGGCGTCATCGACAATGATTATTTCATAGGGCTGATCCAGATTCAGCTGCTTGATTTCTCGAATAAGCGTACCGATGTTGTCCGCTTCATTGTGTGCAGGTATTACGATTGAAATGTTTGCCATAATAGCTCGCTAGTGTCCTTTAGCCTGTTTATTCCGGATGTTGCCCCGGCTCCCTGCGTTTTCTACAGATGTTTGCACGTTAAAGGATACCATCCCTGGCAGTTTTGCCAAGGATGGATCTGTGTCAAAAAATTAACGGACAAAAATAACATGCCGGGAGGATGTGAGTCAATCGCTTCATTGACTGATTCCCCCGGTTCAGCGAACGCGATTCAGGCGGTTCTTATAGAGGTAGTTGCCTCCCTGGTAGTAGGCCAGCATATCCAGCAGCAGCTGATCATCAAGCGGTTTGGCCTGCGCCGCGCCCGTGAGCCGGTCAATTTGGTACTGTGCGGCATATTTACGCGGGCCAAGGACCAGTAACTGGTTTTCGGTCACGTAGCCGAGTTTCTGATAGGTCGAAATGAAGGCGCGGAGTGTGTCGCCGGATTCCTTGAATGCATCCCGTCCCATGAAGTCGCTGTCGTAGCTCATGTTCATCAGGCCGAGGATGGTGGGGGCCACGTCGATCTGGCTCATCAGTCGTTCCATGCGCGCAGGCTTTATGTGCTGCGGGGAATGCACCAGCAGGGGGATCTCATAGCGCTTGACCGGGATATCGGTCTTGCCGGAGCTGCCGGCACAATGGTCTGCAATAAAGACGAAAATGGTGTCCTTGAACCATGGTTCACGGCTGGCTTCGGCAATAAAACGGCCGATAGCGTAGTCCGCGTACTTGACGCCGCCGTCGCGTCCGCTCTTGCTTGGGATGTCGATACGCCCTTCAGGGTAGGTAAAGGGACGATGGTTCGAGGTCGTCATGACCATGGAGAAAAACGGTTTGCCGGCGGCATAGGAAGTGCCCGCTTCGCGGATCGTCTTGCGGAAGAGGTCTTCATCGCAGACTCCCCAGATATTGGCGAAGGTGATCTCATCTTTGGCAAAATCCGACCGATCGACGATCTTGTAGCCATTGACGGAGAAAAACGCGTTCATATTGTCGAAGTAGCCGTAGCCGGCGTAGATGTACTTGCTCTCGTACCCCTTTTTGTTCAGAATTTCACCCCAGGAGCGGAAACCACCGTTGTCAGGACGCTTTACGATGGAAGTGCCGGGGAGCGGTGGGAGAGAGAGGGTGAGCGCTTCGAGTCCGCGTACGGTACGGGTGCCGGTGGCATAGAGATTGGTGAAGAGCAGCGACTGTCCGGCCAGGCGATCCAGGTTGGGGGTCAGTTTCTTTTTGTTGCCGAACGTGCCGAGGTATTCGGCGCTCAGGCTCTCTTCTACGACAACAATCAGATTCAGGCGTTTTTCCGGCCCCTCTGCGGTTATATGGCGGGTGAACGTGCCGTTGTCAGTGGAGACGAAGTGATTGTTCCGCTCGGTCATGAGGGTACGCATTCGCTTCAGTACCTGATCTTCCGGGTCGGTGCGGTAAAACTGGGAAAAGTTGAGCTCGTTGTTGCGAAACGCGGCGACCAGATTGTAGATGCCGTTGCCAGCCAGCTCGTTGGCGTAATTATTGGTCGAAATTGACGACTGGTCAATGTTGATAAAGAGCAGGGCGGCCACGGCCGGTAGCAGCAGCAGAGCCCCGCTGCGGTGATAGGTGCCGCCAAAGGTGGCCTCTGTTGCCCGTCCTAAAAGCTTCCAGGTCAGGGCGCCAATGATGATGGCGGCCATGCCGATACCGGTGAAGATCGGGAGCAGCGGGTAGGATTCACGTATGTTACCGATCACCTCGCGGGTGTAGATCAGGTAATCGACGGCGATGAAGTTGAAGCGGGTGTTGAATTCATCGAAAAAGAAATATTCGGAGCAGGCGTCGAAGATCAGTACCGCAACGAACAGCACGAAAAGCCCGTGTACGAACCACGCGTGGCTCTTATGTGTGGCAATGCGCTTCGGTATCAGCAGCAGGTAAAGTGCCACCGGCAGGAGGGCATAGGCGAGGGTTGCCAGATCGAAGACGACTCCGGTAGCGGCCACCTTGGCCAGCAGGGTGAATGTCAGCCCGGAACCGGACGGGGTCATGACGACGAGCATGATGCGGACCAGCGTCGAAATAACAAGAAAGGTCAGGGAGATGAAGGGAATAAGGCCCATACGGCGGTTGAACATCTGCGGACTCCTGTATCATGAAGATAGTATTGTTTCACAATAGCAGGAGATGTTTTGCTGCAAGATGACGCGCAGATGACATTATTGTCATCTGCGCGTCAGATGGATCACTTTTTGGGAAACCAGAGGGTTGCCCTGGTACCCTGTCCCGCTTCGCTGGTCAGAGTAACCGTCCCTCCGTGGAGCTCCATGATGGAGAGAACGATGGCCAGACCGAGGCCGCAGCCCTGATTGTAGCGCTGGCGAGCGGAGGCGCTGCGGTAGAAACGGTCGAACACGCGGGGGAGATCGTCGGGGGAAATGCCGGTGCCGCTGTCCTGGACCGCGATCGTCAGGCTATCGTCCGGCTGCGGCGAAATGATGATGGTTATGGAGCCGTTGTCCGGCGTGTAGTGCAGGGCGTTGGAAATAATGTTGCCGAGCGCCCGCTGGAACAGGCGCGGATCAGCGAACAGTGTGCCCTGTCCCTGAATCGATACCGTGATATGCTGTTCATCTGCCACATTAAGAAAGTACTCGGCCAGCGTTTCAATTTCGGTACGGGCGTTTATGGGCTGTTTTTCAACCCCCTGTTCCGGGCGGGCCAGAAAGAGGATGTCACTGATCATGTGCGACAGACGCTCGTACTCCTCGATGCTCGATTCGATGACTCTCCGGTATTCGTCAGCCGTGCGGCTGCGCGAGAGGGCAATCTCCGCTTCACCGCGGAGATTGTTGATGGGGGTGCGCAGTTCGTGGGCAAGGTTGGCGGAAAATTCGCTCAGTCGCCCGAACGATTCCTCAAGGCGGCCGAGCATGGAGTCGAGGGCCACGGTCAGCCGATCCAGCTCTTTGGGCCAGGTGCCGCTTCGTACACGCTGCTCCAGGTCCGTGGCTGTTATCTGCGCCACCGTCGCGGCCATTTTTTTCAGCGGCCGCAACCCCCTGCGTGCCACAAACGCCCCCAGGCCACCGGCAAAACAGAGGCCTGCAAGCAGGGCGATCCCCATCTTTATGCGGTACTTTGCCATCAGCGCCTGCTCAGCGGAAACGTCAAGGGCAACCTGCACCAGCCGGAAGTGGCTGTCGTCAAAGCCCTCGGCCCAGGCGGAGTTCAACAGGTAGTGTGCCGACCTGCTTTTCTGGAATCTGATGCCGCGGCCGATCTTGTGGCCGCTGATAACCGGCGGCGGGAAAACGGTTGACGGCACGCCGGACATGCCGGGCGATTCCAGCAGGGTTTTCCCTTCGGCATCCTGTACCCGCACCAGATAGCGGGTGCGCTCGCTGGAACTTTCCATGAGGATGTGGTCCCTGATGGCGCCCATCGTATCGGGGTGGCGGGCGATAATCGTCTGCAGGTTCATGACCCGTTCGCTCAGGAAGTCGTTATCCTCGTATTCCAGGTCGTCAACAAGAGTCTGCAGTAAAAAAAAGAGGATGCAGACGAGGATCATCATCGTGCTGGCCAGATAGAGTACCGTCAGGCGGGTGGTTAACGAGACCGATGCGGGGAAATCAGACGATTTCATCGAGCACATAGCCGACCCCCCTGATAGTGTGGATCAATTTACGCTCAAAGGGATCGTCAACTTTTATGCGCAGGCGGCGAATGGCAACGTCGATAATGTTGGTGTCGCTGTCGAAGTTGATGCCCCAGACCTGCTCAGCAATAGTAGTGCGGGTCAGCACTTCTCCTTTGCGCCGCAGCAGCAGCGCCAATAGCTGGAACTCCTTGGCTGTCAGGTCGAGGGCTATTCCGCCGCGCCGGGCTTTGTGCCGGGCAAGGTCCAGCTCCAGATCCTCGATCTGCATGACGTCCGGCTGTTGCAGCGGGTGACGGCGGAGGATGATGCGAATGCGGGCCAGCAGTTCCGAGAAGGCGAAGGGTTTCACAAGGTAGTCATCGGCGCCCAGTTCCAGGCCATAGACCCTGTCATGCACCGCATCCCGTGCGGAAAGGAAAATGACCGGCGTATCGATATGGTCATTGCGCAGCTCCTTGATGATAGACCAGCCGCTGCGTCCCGGCAGCATGACATCGAGCACGATGAGGTCGTATGACTCCGTGCGGGCAAGGTGCAGTCCGTCTTCTCCCTCCGAGGCGATATCGACGGTGAAGCCATGTTCCATGAGCCCCTTTTTCAGGTAATTTGCGGTCTTATTTTCATCTTCCACGATAAGAATGCGCATCTTTGTGCCCCTTGCTTGACTGGATACAACGGTTTCCCTTAAGCCCAAGCGGAATATACCCTCCACCCTGCAGGACTACAAGAAAAAGGTGCCGGGGCTTTTGATGCCGGTAACAGCGTTGGGAAGTATCTGGTTTAATGACACGTGGAGGTGGACGGCGGCTGGTTGTCTGCCTGCAGTTTGAAAGGAAACGGTAACGGAGCTTGTCTGTAGCCGGGGTTGTTTGTTGCTGATCTGTTCCGGACGGGTGGGATTACGGGATTGCGGGGTGGCAGTCCATGACGGCAGTCCGGTACAACGACTCAAGCTCTTTACGGGTGTTCACAACGATCTTACCCGGTATTCCGGGAAGATAGCTGCCGGTATAGAGGGTGTTGGCCCTGTTGAACTTTTCACGCGCAGCTGCATTGTCTGAGTTTGACAGCTGCTGGAGCCCCTCGAGGACGGTGTTGTAGAATTCGTGGGCATCCACGTGGATTGTCTTCCGGTCGATGCTTATCCCTTCAGGGCGAATGACGAGAGGGTTGAAGCCCAGTTCCTTGAGTAAAAAAACGTGTAGTGGCCGGATAATGTCATCTTCCAGGTGCCGCCTGCTGGTAGGTGTTGCTGTTGTTTCCCACATGGAACGGCAGATCCGATCCCACGTGAAGTAAAGATCCAGCGGTGAAAGTAGTGAGCAGAACAGCACTTTAACTGTTTCATCCGGCCACTCCTGTGCGACACTTGTGCCATCAGCAGAAATGTTGAAGCACCCCAATGTCTGAATTTTTACGGTGTTGCCAGGTATAAGCATCAGCTCTCCCCCCTGAATGTTTTGCTATTGGAAATCGGCTTTGATGGAGAAAAAAGCGCGATTCAGCCAAGAAGGTGGTGGCAACTAGCGTGCCAGAGAAATAGTGCGCCGGCTGTTCGCGCAAGTGGCCGATTATGCGGATAAAAATAGCAGGGTTTGGTGGTGGGGGATGGAAAACCACCAATGGAATCCGTCATGTTTGACATAACTGTTATATTTGATGTGGGGGTATTCAGGTGGTGCTTCATGTTTTTATGCGGGGGGGGGATAAATATTTTTGTGGCTATGTCCGGGCGATCAAAGTTGATCGCCCGGACTCTCTTTCTTGTGATGCAAAGATGTACTGACTGAGTGAGATTGCTCCAGCCCGGAAAAAACCTTACAGATTACTGGCGGACGATGCCGTATTTCCGCATGCGGGCGCGAAGGGTGCTGGCATTGAGATCAAGGAGTACCGCAGCGCCGTTTTTCCCCTCGATGCGCCACCCTGTCTTTTGCAGCACCTGGAGGATGTGGTCGTGTTCCAGAAGGGCGAGAGCTTTGACCTCTCCGTCGGCAGGCTCCTCTTCGGAGCAAAACGTGTCGAAGCGGTCAAGAACCTGCAGCGCGCTCCCCTGGCTGATGATAACCGCCCGTTCGATGACGCTTTCCAGCTCTCGTACGTTGCCGGGCCAGTGGTATTCCTGAAGAGCGTTCATGGTGTCTTTTGACACAACATCTATCTTCTTGCCGATCTTTTTGTTGAACTTGGCCACGAAATGGTTGACGAGCAGCGGGACATCATCCTTGCGTTGGCGGAGCGGCGGCATGCTGATCGGGAACACGTTGAGCCGGTAGAACAGATCTTCCCTGAACGTGCCGTTCTTGACCTCTTCGGCCAGATTGCGGTTGGTCGCGGCAATGATCCTTACATCTACCTTGATGGTACGGGGATTGCCGAGCCGCTCAAACTCGCCATCCTGGATGACCCGGAGCAGCTTGGATTGCATCGCCAGCGGCATCTCGCCGATTTCGTCGAGAAAGATGGTGCCGCCGTCGGCCAGTTCGAAGCGGCCGATCTGGCGGGTGTCCGATCCGGTGAAGGCACCGCGTTCCCGCCCGAAGAGTTCACTTTCCACCAGAGTCGCCGGCAGTGTCGTGCAATCAATCGTTATCAGCGGTCTCCCCTTGCGGGTGCTGCTGCTGTGGATGGCGCGGGCGATGACCCCCTTGCCGGTGCCGGTCTCGCCAAGGAGAAGCACGGTTGCATTCATGGGCGCCACCTGCTCGACCTGCAGGAATACTCGTGAGAGGAGCGCACTCTGGCCGATGATCTCGCCGAAGTTATAGCGCCTGTCCACCTCCTGCTGCAGGTAAACGTTCTCCGCCTCAAGCCGGTCTTTTAACAGTTTTATCTCCGCATACGTTGTCTGGAGTGATGCTTCCGCCTTTTTGCGTTCCTCAATTTCCTGCGTGAGCTGGATATTGGTCTTCAGTAGATCACCGGTCCGTTCCTGAACCGTTTTTTCCAGTACCTTGCTGTAACTGTTCAGTTTGTTGTACAGCAGTCGCACTTCCAGATTGTTGTGGATGCGCATCTTGACTTCGAGCAGATCGAACGGCTTGCTGACAAAATCTCTGGCGCCTGCCTGCAGGGCGCGCATCTTGTGCCCCGGCTGGGCGGTGATCACGAGGACCGGAAGATAGTCGTCATGGACGTTCTCCTTGAGCCTCTCCATCACCTGGAAGCCGTCCATGCCCGGCATCTGCAGATCGAGCAGAATCAGATCGTAATGGTTTTCCAGATGCAGCGCACAGACCTCTTCCGGGTTCATGGTAGAGGTGACGGAGGTGTAGCCGTCTTCAAACAGCATCTGCTCAAGCAGAGCGACATTGGGTTCTTGATCGTCAACGATCAGGATAGTGGCGCTGAGTATCTCTGCTTCGGTAATCATCATAAGTCATTCCTTTTTATCAGGGCGGGCTGCAATATGAGCCGGTGTTTACCGTTGCGTCAACGGGGGGCGTGTGCCCCTATATGGTTCTCTTCGCGTGTTTCAGCACCATGTCCATAGTCTCCATAAACTCGACCACCTTGATCGGCTTGGTGAGATAGCGGAAGAATCCGGCCTCCATCCCTTTTTCGATATCGCGTGGTATTGCATTGGCGCTGAGTGCGACAATTGGGATGTGCGCTGTCAGCGGGTCGGCAGACAGGATCTTCAACGCATCAATTCCGCTGATGCCGGGGAGGTTGATGTCCATCAGGATGGCATCCGGCAGGGCGGTGCGGGCGATCTCGATGCCGCGGACGGCATCCATCGCGGTCAGCAAACGGATATCGGGGCGGCGTGCGATGAGATCCTCAACCAGCATCATATTTGCCGGATTGTCCTCGACGTAGAGCAGGGTACTCATATTCTCGTTGCCCTGGACTTCCATCTGGGGTGTGGGTGTTGGCTCTACTGCCTGGTCGTCGGTTTTTAGTTCGGTCGTGCTGCCCAGATCTATCCAGAATACACTCCCTTCGCCGGCCGTGCTTTCAACTCCTATCTCCCCTCCCATCAATTCGACCAGCCGCTTGCATACGACCAGGCCGATGCCTGTACCCTGTTCGATGTCAGTTTTTTGTCCAAGACGATTGAACGGCTGGAAAAGTTGTGTAATCTGCTCCGAAGTCAACCCCTCGCCAGTGTCCTGAACGCTGATGCGGATCGAGTCAGGAAGGTTCACGCTACAGGTTACGGTAACCTTGCCGTCTACCCTGTTGTATTTGATGGCGTTGGAAAGAAGGTTGAGGAGCAGCTGTTTTACCCGCGTCCGGTCGGCGTTGACAAAGTAGGGGGTGTCGAGAGGGGTAAAGACAACGGTGATGCCGTGCTGCTGAGCCTGCGGCTCTACCATGACCTCGCATTCCTGCATAACCTCGGCAAGAGATACCGGTTCCAGCGACAGAGACAGTTTGCCCGATTCAATCAGTGCGAGATCAAGTATTTCGTTGATCAGTTCGAGCAGGTACCACCCGGCCTTGAGAATCTGGTCGATACTCCGCTTCTGAGTTGGTGTCGGCTCCGGAGTGCCGGATTCTATGAGTTGCGCAAAACCGAGGATTGCTCCGAGCGGTGTGCGCAGTTCATGGCTCATGCTGGAAAGGAAATCGGATTTTGCCAGGTTGGCTTTATCCGCCACGAGCATGGCGCTTTCGAGTTCGGCGTTCTTATCCAGAAGGACCTGGTCAAGTCGTGCCCGCTCGGCATCGGCCTGTTTGCGCGCGGTATTGTCCGTGCCGATCAGCAGATAGCCGATAATGCTGCCGTGATCATCACGCAGCGCAGTAACCGAGACGACTGCCGGGAAGCGGCTGCCGTCCTTACGGATATAGGTCAACTCATAAATGTCCTCGATCCCGCGCCGTGCCTTGAAGACCAACGCATCGAATCCCGGAGTTATTTGGGTCTCGAGCTCGGCACTGAGAGCTTTGGCGCGTTCAATCAGTTCCTGGGGGTCGGAAATGTCGGCCGGGGTGATCAGGTTCATGACCTCGGCGGCGTTGTACCCCAGCATACGCTCGGCGCCGACGTTGAAAATCTGGATGACGCCATTCTGGTCAGTGGCAATGCTGGAGAAGTTGGCGCTGTTAAAGATTGCTCTCTGCAGCGCTCCGGCCTTGAGCAGCTCCTCTTCAGCCTTCTTGCGATCAGTAATATCCTCCATAGCCAGAAGGATAATGTGTGAGCCGACCTTTTCCCGGAAAATCTGACGGGCATTAAGCAGGATGATTTTGCGGCCGATGCCGGGAAAGTTGTGGTCGACTTCATAGCCGTTGAGTACGGTGTCGTTGGGGAGAATGTTTTTAAATAGAACCCGCAGTTGGGGGATATCCCACTGGCGGTTACCGAGGTCATAGATAAAGTTCCCGATAGTATCTTCGGGTACGACCTTAAACGTGTCGTAGAAGCTATGGTTGGCGGTCAGAATTTTCAGGTCGGAATCAAGTACCATCAGCGGCTTACGCACGGTTTCCACGATGTTCTCGGCATATTCCCTGGCATCCTGTATTTCCAGGCCCAACTGTTTGGCGGCCGTGCCATCCGAGAGCGAAGAAAGGAACTGGCCGCTCTTGTTTTCAGCAGCGCGTAGTGCGACGCTCTGGAGTTGGCCACAGATGACCGTGCCATCCTTACCCGTCAGTCCTACCTCGCATTTCTGAATGCCTTTACCTTGTGCAACCGCTTTGAGGTGGGCGGAAAAAACAGACCTACTGTCGGCGTCGGCAATAAAAGCGCTGAAAGGTTTATTGATCAGCCGCTTTCTCTCGATGCCCAGCAGGAGCGCGCCGGTGAGGTTTGCGTTCTGTATCACTCCGGCGGCATCAAAGGTGAAATAGCCCACGGGGGCAAAGTCGTAAAGTTCGGAATACGTATTGCGTGATAATTCCAGCTCTTCCTGAACCCGCACCAACTCTTCGTTTTGCATCTCCAACTCGACCTGCTGGTTCTCAAGCTCTTCCTGAGCCCGGCGCAGTTCGGTGTTTTGTACCTCAATCTCGATCTGGTAGACCTCAAGATCACGAACGAGTCTGCCCGTCGCTTCAGTGCCTACGGGGGGCGTCTTCTCCGATACTTTTGTTTTTAATCGTTCAATCGCCTGCTGGCGTAGTTCAATCGCTGATTTTACAAGGTCTGTCTCGTTGTCTAGTGCCATTAAAAACCTTCTCGTGGAGCGGATTTGGTGAAACTGTTCTTTGCCAGTCAGCGCTATTAACTCGTAATTTTAAGCAGCCCTTTCAGTCTGGCAATCTCTTCGTGCAGTTCAGCGTCTGATTTTTTGAACGCGGTGATGTTGGCAAAGGTGATGACGACACCGCCAATGACGTCATCAATTGTGCGATAGGGCATGATGCGCACCGAATACCAGCGCCCGTTGCTGGCAGTGATCTGTCTCTCCGAAAAGACCAGTGTCCGCACAACCTCCTGCGCGACTTCGGTTAAATCCGGATAGTCCAGGTCGGTCACGATTTCAGCAAGGGGGCGACCCACGTCACCCTGGCGCAGTTTGAACAGTTTGTCCACCCCGCTCGTAAAGCGCCGGATATGGAGATCGTTGTCAAGGAATACGGTGACGATTTCCGTGCTGTTGAGCAGGTTCCTCATGTCGTTGTTCATTTTAGACAGTTCGTCCATCTTTGACTGCTGCTCGGCGTTCACGGTCTGCAACTCTTCGTTGAGGGACTGCATCTCTTCACGGGAGGTGGTCAGCTCCTCGTTGGTGGACTGAAGTTCTTCATTGGTGGACTGCATCTCTTCGTTGGTGGATTTCAGCTCTTCCTGCGAGGATTGCATCTCCTCGCGGGTCGTCTGGAGCTCTTCACGATACTGACGGAGTTCCTGCTCCAGCTTGAGGAGTGAGGTGTCGTCGGTCAACGCACTCCTGGAGCGCCCCTTTGCCTTCTGTCTCGGGGGAGTTACAACGTCGGTAAAGACAATTAAAACCATTCCCCGCAGCGCTTCCGGTTCATCGATCGGCTGAACCGTGATGTCAACCGTTTGGGCGCCGCCGTTGGTGTCGACCTTGAGTCCTTTGATAGTGACCGCCTTTTTGAGCCGGATCGCCTTCTGGAAGGCACTCCCCAGATCCAAACGGAGCCCTTCACGGGCCATGGAGAAAATACTCCAGTTTGCCTTGCCGGCAGCCGGCTCAAGATATTTGCCGGTACGGCCGTTGATATAGATGATATCGCCCTTGTCATTGACCAGCACGGCAGGCGGGGAGAAATGCTGAAGCAGCAGCTGATCCGCAAGTGACTGGAGATTGGCCGTAGGTTTCATCATCATCAGCTCCTTGATGCCACCTGACATGGCGGGGATAAACGTGGGCGGAAAAGCTATCGGTTCAGCCGTTATAAGGGTGTCGCGTCGCAGGAAGAGTCTCGACTTGACGTTCAGCGGCGCATAGAGAGAGGTAAAAGAGCCGACCGACTCGGCGCTGCCGAGAAAAAGGACGCCGCCAGGGTTCAGGCTGTAGTGAAACAGCGGCATGAGCTTTTTCTGAAGTTCCGGCGTCAGATAGATAAGGAGGTTGCGACAGATCAGAATATCCAGTTTGGTAAACGGGGGGTCCATGATGATGTTCTGAGTGGCAAAGGTTACCATCTCACGGATCTCTTTACCGATCCGGTAGTGGTCATCTTCCTTGATAAAAAAACGCCGCAGGCGTTCGGGGGTTACGTCAGCAGCAATGTTAGCCGGATATACGCCCAGACGGGCCCTGTCTATTGCGTCCCGGTCCAGGTCGGTGGCAAATATCTGCAGCGAAAAACTTTCCGTGGGCCGTACCTGCTCCAGCGTCTCCTTGAAGGCCATTGCCAACGAATACGCTTCTTCGCCGGTTGAGCAGCCAGCCGACCAGGCCCGCAGGATTCCGCCCGCCGGTCGCTTCTCAAGAAGTGTCGAAATGGCTTCTTTTTGCAGATTTCCCCATGCCTCCGGGTCGCGAAAAAAGCTGGTTACCCCGATGAGAAGTTCCTTGAAGAGGAGCTCCACCTCCTGATGGTTTTCCTGCAGATAGCGGACATAGGTAGCAATCTTGTCGATCTGGTGGATACTCATGCGCCGTTCGATGCGGCGGAATACGGTATTTTTCTTATACAGTGAGAAGTCCTGCCCGGTCCGTGCCCGCAGCAGGATCAGAACTTTATCCAGTGCGTTTTGGTCCTTTTGTTCCAGGGACAGTTCGGTTGTGGCAATGTTGCGGGCGTGGCTGAGAAAACCGATGATTTTTCCCGGAAGCTGTTCCGCCGGGGCTATCAGGTCGGCCAAGCAGGCCTCGATGGCGCTCCTCGGCATACTGTCGAACCTGGCTGAAGCAGGCTCCTGCACCAGCACCACTCCCGCCTTTTCCTTGATGGCTTTGAGGCCCAGTGTGCCGTCCGAGCCCATGCCGGAGAGGATGACACCGATGCTGAGCTCTTTGCGGTCTTCGGCCAGAGAACGGAGGAAAAAATCAATCGGCAGGCGCAGGCCGCGGGGAGCCACAGGGTCAAACAGGTGCAGCACGCCGTGCAGAATCGACATGTCCTTGTTGGGTGGGATAACATACACGCAGTTCTGTCTGACCTTCATCCGGTCCTTGACCTGAAAGACCTCCATTGCCGTGGTGCGCTGGAGCAGTTCGGGCATGATCCCTTTGTGGGTCGGATCGAGGTGTTGAACAATGACAAAGGCCAGCCCACACTGGACAGGCACATGACTCAGAAATTGTTCCAGAGCCTCCAGACCACCGGCGGAGGCGCCGATACCGACTATCGGGAATGGTTCTTTTTCCGGCAGTGCCGCGGCGTCGCTCAAAGAGGTCGTCTGCTTGTTTTCGCCGTTCGTCGCTTTTGGTTGTTTTTTCATGCTACCAATATATCAGTGTTTAATTAATTGTCCTAAAGGTATTTCGCCATCCCTCCAAATCCCCCTCAATATATCGTGGTTCCACCAAATGTTGAGGCCTCGAGAGTCACCTCATCCTTTGTGGTCTTTTTTGTCTTTTGAATCAACATGTTGTTATTGCACGCTAAAAATTGCGGATCACTGTTTCTTGAATTATTGGCTGACAATTTGCCTTGCTACAACCATGAATCTGGTGGTCACACCCTTAAAACAGGATTTCTGCCATTTTTGACGGGGGTGTATCGCAACGGCTAGATCTGCCGGTTTTTTTAATTAAATAAAAAAAGGAGGGGTGATGCGCAGTGGAAGCTTGGTGACAAATAAGAGCGGTTTTTCGCACCAGTAGGCAGTCCAATAGAGAACGTGGCGGGCAATCAAGCGCGCCACTAAAACAGTTCCACCAGGGTAAAAAGTCCTTAAGGAGGGGACAGATATGAACAAATATAAAGTGTTTTCAAAGATGTGGTTTCTGGTATTGCTGCTCGTAGCTTTTGTGGCTGGCTGCGCAGAGAATGGTGCAGAGGTTGGTCCCATTTCCAAGTCCCTGGTTTCCATCGCAGTAACTCCTGCAACAGCCACGATAGCAATTGGCGGTAACCAGCAGTACGTAGTGGCTGCGACATGGAGTGACCAGACTTTCACGTATGTGACAACAAGCACCTCTACTGTCTGGAGCAAGGTTGATGTGCCGACTGTTTCCGGTGATGTCGTTGCCACACTCTCTCCAGACGGCTCCAGTGGCGGTCTGGCTACCGGTACGGCCGCCGGTACATCGACTATCACGGCCCAATATACCTTTAACGGTATCACCAAGAGCGCAACAGCGGGCCTGATCGTCAGCCCGACCGCCGCGCTGACAATCATCCCGGGCGCATCATGCTCTATCTCTTCAGGGGCGACAATCCCCACGGTGACTTCATCAAACCCCACCAGTGGTAACCAGTATGTGACGACCAGCACCACAGGTGTTGCCAACTCAGGTAAATCAATCATTGCCAACTTCAGTCTGGCGATGGACCAAACAACACTTGACTCGGCTACACCCGGAGCGCTGAGCACGTTCACGCTCAAGGAATCGATTAGCGGTAACAACGTACCCGGTACCGTATTAGTCGATGTCGCCACCAAAAAGGTTGCAACCTTTACGACATCGGCAGCTCTCAACGCCGATACGAATTATACCGCCAGTATCACTACTGCCGCCAAGAGCGCCACCGGCGTAGCGATTTCCTGTGCTTATGAATGGGACTTTAAAACAATAATCCCGGCCCAAACAGGACTGCCGGTGATAAATCTCGGCAAGGCCGCCTCGTTCGGGGTAGCAGCCACCGCCGGGGTAGTCAACGTCGGTACAACTACTGTTAACGGCGATGTCGTGCTGGACCCACTTGCTGAGTGCAATGCCGTGACCGTTGGTAGTGCAGGGCTTATCGGTTCATGTGGCGGTTTTGCTCCCACAATCACTGGTGAAGTCATCAGCCCGTTATATCCGGATGCAGGCATCACATCGTTGGCTGTCGTGAATGATTTGCGGGCAGCGTACATCGCCCTTTCTCCTGCGAATCTTCCAGGTGCCACCAATATCGCGGCTGGCCCTACGTTAGGAGCCATTGCCGGTAGCGCCCTCGTGGAGGGAGACAACCTCTTCTTCCCTGGCGTCTATCAGTCCGGCTCGTCTATTATGATCACCGGTGATCTCACCCTCGATGCCTCTGGCAACCCGGATGCACTCTTCGTCTTCCAGTCCTCGAGCTCAATTGGGACGGCAGCCACCGGCGTTACAGATCCACACACCCGTATCCTCCTCGTCAACGGCGCCAAGGCCTCCAACGTCTTTTGGTGGGTAGGCAGTAACGCAGCGACTCTTGGGACCTATACCCAATTCCAGGGCAACATTATGTCTTACAGCGATATCACGATGGAAACCGGCGCAACCTCATGCGGCAGATTGTTCGCCGGGGCGTCTACGGATGGTGCGTTTGTCTTTGGTAATAATATCGTCTCTGTACCGGGCAATATCAATGCCCCAGCTTCATGTAAATAGCCAAGACGTGCTGCATTCGTTGTGAATGCAGGAGATGACGGATATTCCCGTAGTACCTGATACTGCGGGAATATCCCCTGAAAAAAATTGATCCAATCATCCTATAGAGGAGGCATTAAAATGAAAAAGATATTGAAGGGTACATTGACAGGCTTATTGCTTGTCACCCTCGCAACCCCCGGATTTGCCGAGAACCGGAAGGGGGCGGTTACGCTGTCGCCGTTCGTCGGCGGTTATCTGCTGGACGGAGATCAGCACGAGGAAAATCGTCCGGAATTCGGCCTGCGTGCCGGCTACAACTTCACCAAAAACTTCGGGGCGGAGGCGATGTTCGGCTACAGCCTTACCGAAACAAAGGAACAATACGGCTCACGAGAGGCCGATATGTATCGCTACGGGGTTGACCTGCTGTATCATTTCATGCCGGACAACAACTTCGTACCGTTTATCGTATTGGGCGGCGGCGGCACCAACTTCAACATACCCAACACTCCCAGCGCAAAGAGCCACTATGCCGGGACCGTTTCATACGGCGGCGGCGTGAAATACTTCGTTACTCCGGACATTGCCCTGCGAGGCGATGTGAGGCACGCAATTCTTGTTCACGACCTTGGCGACAATAATTTTGAATATTCGGCCGGTCTGACCTTTAACATCGGTGGGGAGAGAAAAGCGGTCGCTGCGGTAGCTCCCGCAGCTCCTGTAGCAGACACGTCTGCACCCGCAGATACGCTTGCGCCGACCGTATCTTTCACGACTCCAGTCAACGGAGACACGGCTGTACCTTTAAACCAGAGAGCCGGTGTTGCTTTCAGTGAGCCGATGTCTCAGGAATCACTGTCAGCATCGACCTTTACGCTGAAACAAGGGTCAAAACCTGTCTCAGGTAAGGTGACATCAACTGATTCAACAGCAACGTTCACCCCTGCAAATCCTCTGGAAAAAGGGAAGCTTTATTCCGCCGTGGTTACGACAGGTGCCAAGGATAAGGCCGGCAATAAACTGGCTCATAACTATATGTGGGAATTTTCCACAGGTCCGGTTGCCGATACCACCCCACCGACCGTGACATTCACCTCACCTGTTAATGGTGCCCCTGCTGTCGCTGTCAGCCAGAATGTCAGTGCTGCCTTCAGTGAGCCGATGGATTTGGCAACAATCACCGCAGCCACCTTTACCGTAAAACAGGGGAAAACGCCTCTTGAAGGCAAGCTGACATTTACCGCATCAAATGCGACCTTTGTTACGAAAAGATATCTCGAGAAAGGTAAGGTTTATACCGCTACGGTCACCACCGGAGCTAAAGACCTGGCCGGCAATGCTCTGGCACACGACTATGTGTGGAACTTTACGGCGTTTGCGGAGCCAAGGGTCATAGGGTGTCTGGCCATGCTTGGTAATTCGCATTTTAGCTTCAACAGTGTAGAGATTAGCCCGGATGGCAAGACAGTGCTGGATAACAATGTTGTGGTGCTGAAAAACGACCCTAAAATGATGATTCGGATTGCAGGGCATACCTCCGCTGCCGGCTCAGACGAGTACAACCAGAAGCTGAGCGAAAGAAGAGCGCAGTCGGTCAAGGATTACCTCGTAAAAACCGGCGGTATCGATGCAGACAGAATCAGCACAATCGGCTACGGCGAGAAGGACCCTGCACAGCATGAAGTAAATCCTGCTGACAAGTTGTCAGATGCAGCTCTTGCTAATATGCGGGTAGTTGTTGAGATTATCGAATAGCAGTAGTCATTAGCAGTTGGAAATAAAACCGGGAAGCCCGCAGCCAATTATTAGCTGCGGGCTTTTTGTGTTTCCTCTACCCGAAGCCCGTCATATGTGACGAATTTGCTAGATGCGACGGTTGCTCATGGTCGTGACGTGGCTCGTTATCGTAGTAGATTTTTTACTTGCTCTTCATTATCAGCTGGTTAGCCTTTTTAGTGTGTGGCACCATCTTTTGGCTCGATAGTTGTAACCAGTAACAGCAGCACGTAAACAAGTGTGTTACCTCCATGCAATGCCGGGCGGTCACTAGCCCGGCTCTTTTTTTCCAGGAGCATGGATGTTTGGCTTGTGGTCAGTCAGGCCGCCGAATTTATTTTTCAGATTAAACCGTCCCCAAGGAGGGGCTCACAATGAACAGATATGGAGGGATTTCAAAGTTTTGGTTTCTGGCGGCAGTGCTCGTCACTTTCGTCGCCGGGTGCGGAGGGAGTGGCGGTTCGGTAGCCCCGAGTTCCGCCAAGGCTATTACGGCTTATTCGCTTACCGGGACAACAGGCACGATCGTTGAGTCGGACAGGGCTATCGCGGTAACCATGCCCTATGGCACAGACCTTACGGCGTTGCCGGCGACGTTCACGACGACAGGGGCAAGCGTAAAGGTAGGCGCTGTCATACAGATCAGCGGTACAACAGAGAACAACTTTACGAGTGCGGTGGAGTATATCGTCACCGCTGCCGACGGTACAACGGCGACTTATCGCGT
Organism: Desulfuromonadaceae bacterium; assembly: GCA_028681335.1. Lineage (GTDB taxonomy): Bacteria > Desulfobacterota > Desulfuromonadia > Geobacterales > Pseudopelobacteraceae > JACRCG01. Next base: position 277,863 of record JAQUIT010000002.1, read on the forward strand.
TGCTGTAACGGTTGCTCTGGCATCGACCAAGGAGATTGCCGCTTATTCGCTTGATGGCGCCACAGGGGCGATCAATGAAGCGGCCAAGACCATCGCGGTGATCGTGCCGAGCGTGACAAGTCTTACGGCATTGTCGGCAACCTTCACAGCAACGGGGACAAGCGTAAATGTCGGCGCTGTGGCGCAGGTCAGCGGCACAACAGCAAATGATTTCACAAACCCGGTTGCATATACCGTAACCGCTGGTGATGGTACAACGGCAACGTATACCGTTACCGTTACAAAGGCGCTCTCCACGGACAAGGCTATTATCGCCTATTCACTCGCCGGTGCTACAGGAATCATCAATGAAGGGGCCAAGAGTATCGCCGTGACCGTGCCGAACGGGACGGATGTAACGGCTCTGGTCGCAATATTCAGGACAACAGGAGCAAGCGTAAAGGTAGGCGCAGTGGTACAGACCAGCGCTGCAACGGCAAATGACTTCACAAATCAGGTGGTTTATACGGTAATCGATGGCGCTGGCGGCACGGTGACATATACTGTAACGGTAACCGTTTCCGCAGCGAAGGGTCCTGCGCCGGTAGCCCTTGGCACAGCCGGAAATTTTGTGATCCTGGCGAAGTCAGCGGTCTCAACGACCGGAACCACCGCGGTTGTTGGCGACATTGGCGTCAGTCCGTCTGCTGCGAGTTACATAACAGGCTTTTCCCTGATCGCCGATTCGACCAATACCTTTGCACGGTCGTCTTTGGTTACCGGCAAGATATACGCGGCCGATTATGCGACGCCCACACCAGCCGTGATGACGGCGGCGGTAAGCGACATGGAGCTTGCCTTCGCCGATGCCGCCGGAAGAACATCCCCTGATTTTACCGAGCTTGGTGGCGGAAATGTGAGTGGCATGACACTCTCTCCGGGACTCTACAAATGGGGCACAGGAGTTTTAATAACCAGTGCCGGTGTTACCCTTGCCGGTGGTGCAGATGACGTCTGGATCTTCCAGATAGCCCAGAACCTCACCGTGAACAACAGCGCCATCATTACCCTGAGCGGCGGTGCCCAGGCCAAGAACATTTTCTGGCAGGTTGCCGGTCAGACGACCCTCGGCACAGCTGCTGACTTCAAGGGGGTTATATTGAGTAAAACGCTGATCTCGATGAATACCGGTACAAAAATGAATGGCCGGGCGCTGGCACAGACGGCGGTGACATTAAACGCTACCGCCATTACCGCACCTGTACAGTAACGGCACGCCCCGGCAGATTTTAGGGGTTGCAATTGAAACCAAGGCAGAATAAATCAACCAAAAAGGGAGAATTACCAATGAAAAAGCTTATCGTGTTAGCATGTCTCGCAACAACAGTATCCATGACAGCAGGTACGGCGATGGCCGACAGCATCAAGGGAAGACTCGGTGTTACCGGTAAGATCGGTTTCATAAACCCGGCCGACAACAATGCAGAATTCTCTGATAACAAGACCGATACGGGCCTTATCGCCGGTGGCGGCTTGATCTACGGGCTTGATGACCACATCGCTCTGGAACTTGATATTACCGGCGCCACGTTCGGTTCCGATAGGGGTGATTTCAATGTTGCCGACGTTTCATTCGGTGGGCAGTACCGCTTCGCACTTAACGATAGCCGGGTGGTACCATTCGTCGGGGCCGGACTGGATATTATTGCCACTGACTATGATGCAAACAATGGAGCAGGAAGTGATGTCGATACAACGATGGGGGTTCATGTAAAAGGCGGCTTAGACTTCTTCCTGCAGAGAAACCTGGCCCTGACTGCGGAGGCAAAGCTGGTTGTTGCTCCCGAGGCAGACATAACCGACAACTGGAGTGGCGCCCACGCCGGAAATTTCGATCCGACGAACCTTTCCACAACCGTCGGTATCCGTTATTTCTTCAACTAGTTTGAAAAGGAGCTACAATGCGCACAAAAACTATCCTTTCAGTGTTGGCCATGGTAGCTGTTATGATGACATTCAGTCATAACGAAGCCGGAGCCGCAGTTTCCGTGCAGGTAGCGACACCAGGCTTGAGTTTCAGCCTCAGCGATTACCAGGCCCCACCACCGAATGTGTACATTCTGAACGACAGAGGTCGGCCGTATTACATGCATCATGATCGTCGGGTGTATATGGAAAAGAGAAAACATGGTAAACATTACAAGAAAGAGAAGAGACATCACGATAATGGTCGCGGTCACGGACATGGCCACTAGATTGGCATCTGTCTGAACTGCCCCCGTTCCCGGTACTGCAAAAGGGAACGGGGGCAGACCAATGTAACAAGTGGAGGAATGTATGCGGAAAATTTTATACGGAATGATTGTGCTGTCACTGCTCGTCGGTAAGGTGGCTGATGCCGAAGCCCGGGTCAGCATCGGCATCAGTCTGCCCAACGTCAGCATCGGTATCAACCTGCCTCTGTACCCGCAGCTTGTTGCGGTGCCGGGATATCCGGTCTACTATGCTCCGGGTGTCGATGCCAACTACTTCTTTTACGACGGCATGTACTGGGTCTACCAGGACGACAACTGGTACGCCAGCTCGTGGTACAACGGCCCCTGGGGCTTTGTCGAACCGCAGGCCGTGCCGTTGTTTGTGTTGCGCGTTCCGGTGCGCTACTATCGTCAGCCGCCCCAGTATTTCCGCGGCTGGCAGTCAAATGCGCCGCCCCGCTGGGGTCAACACTGGGGACGTGAATGGCAACAGCAGCACCGTGGTTGGGATCGCTGGAACCGCGCCTCTACGCCGCGCCGCGCCCCTTTGCCGACCTATCAGCGGCACTATTCAGGAGATCACTACCCGAGGGCGGAACAGCAGCATACGCTGCGCAACCAGAGTTACCGTTACCAGCCGCGTGACAGGGCGGTACGCCGGCACCTCCAGCGACAGGGCGCTCAGGCTGACCCACGCGCAAGGTCGACGCAGCCTCACGGCGAAAGCGACCAGAGATCTGCACCGACACACGTAGCTCCTCAGCAGCGTCCCTCCGCACCTCAGGAACAGAGGCGCCAGCCACCGCGAGTGCAGGAACGCGAACAGAGGTCGCACGACCGGGGAGAATCACGTGACTCCGGCCGCGGGCAAGGGCAGGAGAAAGATGATGAGCGTGGCCGTGGCCACAATCGTTAATATACCAATTTAATAACTCCCTCTATAAAAGCGGGGAGAACTCCATCTGTATAAATGGGTGGGACTTTAAAGCTACGCTCTTTTTGAAAGGGCGTAGCTTTAACTGCACCATCGGGGGCACTCCATGCACACACTTATTGACCTTTTTGCTACGTTCGAGGCGCTGGGGGATAAAACCGTCTTTGTCAACCGTACCGGCGTGCGGCGCTTGACGGTGTCCTACCGGGAACTCCATGTTCTTGCCCTGAAGATGGCGAACCTTCTGGCGCAGAGTGGCGTGTCGGCCGGTGACAGGGTGCTGATATGGGGGCCCAATTCCTCCTGGTGGGGGGTCGCCTACTGGGGTATCATCCTCCGTGGTGCGATTGCCGTCCCGGTCGATTTTATGTCCGATCTGGCGCGTGCCGAGTCAATCCGCACCCTTACCGGCGCCGCCGTCGTACTGCAGAGCCGTTTCAAGCCGGAGCGGATGACCGCCGCGGTTTCACTGCTGCTGGAAGACCTGCAGTACCTCCTCGAAGATATTGACCCGATCGACGCGATCGCCATCGCCGCACCTGAAGACACCGCTCAGCTCATCTACACGTCCGGGACAACCGGTAATCCGAAAGGGGTGGTGCTTACCCACAAGAATCTGGTCGCCAACATGACTCAGATAAATGTGGCGGTACCGATCATTACCCCCCGCTTCAATTTCCTCTCCCTGTTGCCGCTCTCCCACATGTTCGAACAGATGGGTGGTTTTTTTACCCCGCTCTACCGTGGTGCCTCGATCGTGTATCTGCGCACGCTCAAGCCCTCGGCGATCATGGAAGCGCTGGGCGAAGAGGATATCTGTGTCATCATGTCGGTTCCCCGTCTCATGCAGCTGCTTAAAACCACGGTCGAGCGGGAGGTTGAGGAAAAACACCTCTCCGCTCTGTTCAAACGTCTGGCAGGCTTTGCCGCAGGACTGCCCGTCGGTCTGCGGCGGAGCATCTTCTTTCCGGTACATAAAAAATTCGGCCGTAATTTTGCCGTGTTCGTCTCCGGTGGTGCTCCGCTTGATCCGGAGGTTTTTAATTTCTGGCGCAGTATGGGGTTTACGGTCCTGGAAGGTTATGGCCTTACCGAAACTTCGCCGGTCCTCTGTGTCAACACCATGGAGCGTCAGGTTGCCGGTTCGGTCGGCCCGCCTCTGCCGGGGGTTCAGATCCGGGTTGAGGATAAAGAGGTGCAGGTGCGTGGCGACAACGTCTTTCCCGGCTACTACCGGAACGAGCAGGCCAGTCGTGACGTCTTGGCAACTGACGGCTGGTTTCGGACCGGTGACCTCGGGGAGGTCGGAGAGGACGGCTGGCTGACCATCAAGGGGAGAGAGAAGGAGCTGATCGTTACCGGTTCGGGGGTCAACGTCTACCCGGATGAAGTGGAGGCGATCCTGAACAAGGTCGCCGGAGTAAAGGAGTCATGCGTCATCGGCGTTGAGAAAAGCGGGGGGGAAGAGGTCCATGCCGTGCTGCTGCTGGACGGAAGCGGCATAGCTCCCGAAGAGATCATCGCCCTGGCAAACAGTCGTCTGGATACGCTGCAGCGGATAACCGGCTATACCCTCTGGAACGAGCCGGAATTCCCCAAGACAACGACCCTCAAGATCAAAAAGTTTGCGGTGAAGGAGGCGATTGAAAAAGGGGCTGAGAATGGTGATGCCACCGTCAGCCGGGACACCCTGATCAATCTGCTTGCCAGGGTAACCGGCACGGCTGCCGCCCAGATCCGTGAGGAATCCCTGCTCGTCACCGATCTGGGACTTACCTCTATCGACCGGGTTGAATTGGTCAGTTTTCTGGAACAGGAATACCGCCTCGATATCGAGGATTCCCGCATCGGCCCGCAGACAAAAGTATCCGATCTGCGCACGATAATCGCAAAACGGGAGAAACTGACCCACCATGACCATTTCCGCTTCTGGACCAACGCGCGCTTTTTCAGGACGGTGCGGGTTGTCTGGGATGCCCTCATCCACGCCCCGCTGTTCAGGCGCTTCGTTACGCTCGAAGTACATGGCGCTGAAAACCTGAAAAATCTGGATGAACCGGTTTTCTTCGTGGCTAACCATTTAAGTTACCTTGACCACCCTGCGGTCATGGCGGCTCTTCCCCGTGAAATCCGCAGCAGGACCGCCACCGCAGCCTGGGAGGAGTTCTTCTTCGGCGAATACCATGGGATCAATCGGCTTGTGAGGCGGCTCAGCTATGAATACGCCACCGTACTGTTCAACCTCTTTCCGCTGCCACAGTCGCAGGGGTTCAGCGGCTCACTCAAATTCATGGGGCGGCTTGCCGATGCCGGCATCAATATCATGATCTTTCCCGAAGGCGGCCATTCCAGGGACGGTAAGATGCAACCCTTTCAGCTGGGACTCGGGCTGATGGTCAAGGAGTTGGGGATTCCGGTCGTACCGATACGGATCAGCGGCACAGATAAGGTTCTGCCGCATGATGCGAGCTTTCCGAAACGGGGCCCGGTGACGGTAACGTTCGGTAAACCGCTGCATTTCGGGACCGAGGAACCGGCGGAGATTGTTGCGCTGGCGCGCCGGGCGGTTGAAAAGCTTTAAACAAAAGATCTCCGGGGGGTTAAAATCACGGTGGTCTGCACAGGGTAATGTGTTAGTTTAGGTCTGGAGGATGTGCCGTATGAATGCCGTACCGATCTCGCTGCCGTACCGCCGCTACGCCCTCGGGTTGCTGCTGGCGGTAAATATGCTCAACTACATTGACCGGCAGGTCCTCTTCGCGGTCTTTCCGCTGATCAAGATTGACTTACGCCTCTCCGATACGGCGCTGGGTTTGCTCGGCAGCGCCTTCATGTTCAGCTATCTGCTCTTCGCTCCGCTCTTTGGCTGGCTCGGTGACCACTGGAGCAGGACCAGGCTGGCTGCCGGCGGTTTGGTTGTCTGGAGCCTGGCCACGGTTCTGGCCGGTTTTGCCCCCGGGTACCGGACGCTGCTGGCCGCCCGTGCGACAGTCGGGGTTGGTGAGGCGAGTTTCGGTACGGTATCGCCGGGCCTCGTCGCCGACTTCTTCCCGAAGGAACACCGCGGCCGGATACTCGCCTGGTTCTATGTTGCTATTCCGGTCGGCAGTGCGCTCGGCTACCTCCTTGGGGGAGTACTGGGGCAACACTACGGCTGGCATGCCGCTTTTCTTATGGTCGGTCTGCCGGGACTGCTCCTGGCTGTTCCGATCTGGCTGTTGCGAACCACTCCCCGCGGCGGCGACGATGTCCACCCCGCTGCCGGCAAAAAAGCCTCCTCCGGCTATGGGGCGCTGTTCAAAAACCGCTCATTTGTCTGTAATACCCTCGCCATGGCGGCGATGACCTTCGCCATCGGCGGGCTCGCCCAGTGGCTCCCCTCCTTTCTGAACCGCGCCCATTCTCTTGATGTGGCACGGGCAAATACGCTCTTCGGTGCGACCACGGTGTTTGCAGGGATACTTGGTACCCTGGCCGGTGGCTGGCTGGGTGACCGCTGGCAAAAAAAGAGCGGCAGCGGGTATCTGCTCGTGTCCGGCTGGGGGTTCCTGATCGGTACGCCGTTTGCGGTCTGGGCGATCCTCGCGCCGACTCTTGCCGGTTGCATGACCGCCATTTTTATGGCTGAATTTTTTCTTTTTCTCAACACCGGACCGCTCAATACCGTCATCATCAACGTGACCAGTCCGGCCGTCCGCGCCATGGCTTTTGCGGTGAACATTTTTTTCATTCACGCCCTGGGTGACGCTGTTTCTCCTTCCATCCTCGGCTGGCTGTCCGACCAGTGGGGGTTGCGCAGCGCGCTCCTGATCACCCCCGCTGCCATGGTGTTGGCCGGCCTGTTCTGTTTTATCTGCGGCAGGTTCGTTGTGCAGGATATGGCCCGGGTTGATGGCTGATGGTTTATACATGGTGGACAACAGAGGAGACTTCCGCATGATCTTTTTGAAACTGCTTCTTGGCACCTGCCTCATATTGCTACCGTTACAGAGCGTAGCGGCTGATGATGACTATGGTTACCCGATCCCCGGATCGTATGAAGCTTCTATCCTCGGCACTCCGGCCAAACTCATGCCCGAGCTGCCGGTACAGATACCGATGCGAAAACTTATGCTCAATGTCTTTCCGGAGCGGAAAAAACCACCGATTTTCTTTTACGACCAGGGTCTCCTCTGTATGTTTGCCTATCAGAAACAGAGGGCGCCGCTGGTCTTCCTGATTGCCGGTACCGGTGCCGGCGCCCAGTCAGCCAAACAGATGGCCATGATGAAGGCCCTGTACCAGGCCGGTTTCCACGTTGTTACCCTGCCGTCGCCGACCACGGCCAATTTTATTATATCCGCCTCCCAAAACCACGTTCCCGGCGATTTGACGGAAGATGCCTCCGATCTGTACCGGGTCATGGAGGCTGCCTGGAATGAGGTGAAAGGTGATGTCGAGGTATCCTCGTTTCATCTGGGTGGTTACAGTCAGGGAGCCATCCAGGCTGCCTTTGTGGCAAAGCTGGACGAGGAGCGCCGGGTGTTCAATTTTCGCAACGTGCTCATGATCAACCCGCCGGTGAGTGTCTATGCTTCGGCCGCAAAATTTGAGGCCCTGTTGCAACAGATACCTGGCGGTGCCAAAAAACAGGGTGTGTTTTTCAACCAGATGTTGCGCAAATTCAGCGAATTTTATCGCACCGGCAATTTTGTTGCGATTAACGATGATTTTCTCTATGCCATCTACACGGGGCATCTCTTCTCCGACGATGAAACCGCCGGCTTGATCGGACTTACCTACCGAATTAACCTGGCCGGCCTGATCTTCGCTTCCGATGTGATGACCAACAGCGGCTATGTCGTGCCGAAAAACAGGGTGCTGACTCCAACGGATTCACTCTCCGACTACTTCCTCGTTTCCACCCACTTGAGTTTTTTCGATTATTTTGACGAGTACTTCTACCCGTTCTTTCAGAAACGGCGTCCGGGACTCACGAAGCGTGAACTTATCGAGGCCCAGAGTCTGAGGAGTATCGAAGGCTATCTGAAGTCCTCTCCCAAGTTCGGGCTTATGACCAACGAAAACGATTTTATCCTGAGCGCTGAGGATCTCGACTACCTGAAGCAGCTGTTCGGTGCGCGAGCCAAAATATACCCGCGCGGCGGCCACCTGGGAAACCTTGAGTACAGGGACAATATGGCGTACCTCGTCAATTTCTTTAAAAAAACAGGGGGTTCCCATGAAGGCAGTCAGCTCTAGATCCGCCGTGAGGGTGCTCACTCTGTTCTGTGCGCTCTTGCTCACAGGCTGCGCAGCAACCAGAGAAAACACCCGCGACGAAGTGCCGGCGATGCATACGATGGACGAGTTCAGAGATCAGCATTTAGCCGAGGTGGCGGATCCCTGGGAGACGTTCAACCGTTCTATGTACCGCTTTAACTACTATTTCGATAAAAATGTGTTTCTTCCGGTGGTGAGCGGCTACGAGTTTATTACCCCCATCTTTGTTCAGGAACGGATCTCGGGTATCTACAATAACCTCAGTGAAGTGCGGAATTTCACCAATAGCCTGTTCCAGCTAAAGGGGGCGGAGTCAGTGAAAACGCTGGGCCGTTTTGTGACAAACAGCACCATTGGTCTTGGCGGGATGTTTGATCCGGCCACCAGCTTCGGACTGCAGCGGCGTACCGAGGATTTCGGTCAGACCCTCGGGTATTGGGGGGTTGATTCCGGGCCCTATCTGGTGCTGCCGGTCTTCGGGCCGTCAAGCCTGCGTGACACCGGGGGGCTGGCTGTTGACAGCGCTATCAATTACGGTATCTACACGGCTGTCGCACCCTTTGAAAATACCGGCAACAGTGGGGCCATTTCTGTGGGGATAAAGACCGGGGAAGCCATCGACACGCGTCATCAGCAGCCCTTCCGTTACTATGAAAGCGGCTATCCCTTTGAGTACTATATGGTCCGTTTTTTATATCACGAGAAACGCAAGATGGACTCAGGCCTGCCGCTTGCTGAAGCGGTGAGTACGCAGAATCAATCCGGCAAGCAATGAAACCAGGCACCATCATCAGGGTACACAGCAATCAGATCGGGCGGCCCACTCCTTCAAAACGACCACCAGTGGCTTGCACATCCAGGGTGTCGGGCTTGATTGCGTCAGCATGTGCGTTATTATGTAGCTGATGATAAAAATCTCAGTCTCACATTGTCGGGAAGGGCAACAGTTTTCAGCCTCATGGCGGAGGAAGCGCAGAGTATGAATCAAGTCGATATGGTGGTGCAGAAACTCACCGAAGAGAAACAGTTTGTTGAGAGTATCGTCAACAGCGCCTCTGCTCCGATGTTTGTCATTGACCGTGACCACAAGGTGCTCTTCTGGAACAGGTCTATCGAAATAATGAGTGGTTGCAGTGCCGACACGATGAAGGGTACGGATCTTCATTGGTCAGTCTTTTACAAAAGCAAACGTGCGACGCTTGCCGATATGGTAATAGACGGGCTGGACGGGGTTAAAGCGGTCTATCGGGATGTACACCGCTCAAAATATGTCGATGGTGGATGGCAGGCGGAGGGTTGGTTCTGCTTTTGCGGCCGGAGCCGTTACCTGCTGTTTGAGGCCGCTCCGGTTATGGACAGTAACGGGAATGTTGTTGCTGCTGTAGAGACACTGGAAGATATCACCGACCGCAAGCAGATGGAAGAGGCGCTGTTTGAGAGTGAAGTCCGGCAGAATGAAATTGTCAATTCAGCCCAGGATGCCATCATCATGCTTGACCCGGACGGGGCGATATCGACATGGAACGACGCGGCGGTGAGAATCTTCGGCTATGCGGCCCGGGACGTTATTGGCCGGAATTTTCATCACCTCATGGTGCCGGAGCGCTACCACGCAGACCACTTTAAGGCCTTCGAAAAATTTCGTCACAGTGGCGAAGGCAATGCTGTCGGGAAGGTTGTTGAGCTGTGGGCAAAGCGCAAAAGCGGAGAGGAATTCCCGGTGGAGCTGGCTCTTTCGGCGGTACAGCTCCATGATCAGTGGCATGCGATAGGAATTGTCAGGGATATCTCCGAGCGGAATGAAGCGGCAAAGTTTTTGGAACAGGCACAACAAGAGCTGGTGGAAAGCCATGCAGAGTTGAGGTCGCTGTTTGGCAAGGTTGAACAGGCCAAACATGAGTGGGAACAGACCCTTGATCACCTCCATGACTTTGTAATCCTGACTGACCAGGAACACCGCATCAGGCGTTACAACAAGCTGTTGTCGGTTGCAACCGGGAAACAGAGTAACGAACTGCTCGGCGTTGACTGGCGCGACCTGCTCAATGATGCCGGGTTTACCTTTGTCACCTTCGATGGTGCAAGCGGCGAAATGTTTGTGCCCGATACGGGGCGCTCCTACGATATCACTATCTATCCCATTAAAAACGATGGCGCTATCACCGCCCGGGTCGTTTCGCTCAACGATACAACGGCATTGAGAACGATCACGCAGGCGCTGGAAAAGGCCTACGCGGAACTTAAAGAAGCCCAGTTGCAAATCTTTCAGCAGGAAAAGATGGCGTCCATCGGCCAGTTGGCAGCTGGAGTGGCCCATGAAATCAATAACCCGATGGGTTTTATCTCCAGTAATCTGACCACCTTGAGTAAATATATAGACCGGCTGGCAGAGTTTATAGCCGCCGGCGATCAGTTGCTCGCTGGAAATGCCGAAGCCGGGGAGTTAAGCGGTGTCAGAAAGAAACTCAAAATTGACTACATCATGGGAGATGCCCGCCAGCTGATTGCCGAGAGTCAGGACGGCGCGGGCCGGGTGCGCCGCATTGTACAGGATCTTAAGAGTTTTTCGCGGGTGGATCAGATGGAAAGTGCCACGGTTAACCTGAACGAAGCGCTGGAAACCACTATCAATATCGCCTGGAACGAAATCAAATATGTGGCCACCCTAGACCGTCAATTCGGCGATATTCCGCCGGTAAAATGTTTCCCCCAGCAGCTTAATCAGGTGTTCCTCAACCTGTTGATGAATGCCGCTCACGCCATCGGTGAGAATCAGGGGGCTATCACGGTTCGGACCTGGAGCGAGGGGGGGGATGTGTATGTTTCGGTTGCTGACACCGGTTGCGGGATTCCTGATGAGATCCGGCAACGGATCTTCGAGCCGTTCTTTACGACAAAAGAGGTTGGCAAGGGGACCGGTCTGGGTCTTTCCATCAGTTATGATATCGTCAGGAAGCACGGTGGCGAGATACGTGTTGAGAGTGAAATTGGTCATGGCAGCACCTTTGTTGTCAGGCTGCCGATCGAGCTGCCCGTGCAGAAATGAAGCGTTAAATCCGGCTCGGAGAGCGGGCCGGAATGATCACGGCTCAAAGTGTACTCAGGGATTTGAGCCGTTTTAAAGAGAGTTGGAAGCCATGGGTAGTGTGAACGTCGACATAGAGTCAGGCGCTTCGGAGCAGCAGGTGGAGAGGCTGAAGTCTCCGCTGAAACGCCTGGTAATCGGGCTTTTGTTGATGGTTGTCGTCGCCGGGGCGCTGGGGGCTTTTCAGCTGTACCATACCCGCATGCAGCTATTACAGCAGGCTGAAGCAAACAGCCGTGCGCTGGCCGACATCCTTCAGCAGGCAATCGGTGCGGTGATGCATAAAACCGATACGACGTTGCTTCATGTTGTCGATGAAGTCGTGCATCAGTCCGGTTCGGGAGGGTTGCGGCCCGACGAGTTGAGGCGGTTTGTCGAGCGCCAGTTCCGGCTGATGCCTGAACTGGACAGCCTGCGTGTTTATGACTCGAACGGCACAGCCATCAGTGGTAGCGGGTCCATCGCCACCGTGGCGCTCAGCCAGGCAGAGCGCGATACTTTCACCTCTCTGCACGGTCATGGCGATGCCGGTATGGTGATCTCAAAGCCATTTGAGGGCACGATCACCTGCGCCAGACGCATAAACCTTGAGGGTGGCGCTTTTGGTGGTGTTGTGTATGCCGTGCTGCCTCTGCAGCAATTCAACGCTATTTTCAAGGGGGTTCCGGTCGGGGCCCGTGGTGCCATAAGTCTACGCAGTGATGATCTGACCGTCATCGCCCGTTATGCAGCAGCAGGAAATAATAAAAATCATTTTCCACCAGGTCCCGCCAGCGCTTCGGAGGCATGGCAGACTCTTCTCCGTCAGGGGGAATCAGAGCGTGGTTCCTATACTGCCCCCGGTATGGAAGACGGAGTAAGCCGCATCTACTCCTATACGCGGATATCTGCCTATCCGTTGTATGTCAGCGTCGGGCTTGCTATGGATGATACCCTCTCTGAAGCCCGGCAGGAGGTGCTCGCCTTTGTCGTGGCGTTTATGGTTTTCCTGGGTATGTCGGGGGTGTTGATCCGTCTGGTGGACCGTAACTGGCTTAAGGCGATGGCTGCAGAAAATGTTCTGAAACGCAATTATGAACGACTGCAACTGATGCAGCAGGTGAGCCAGCACCACGCTTCTACCGTACAGGAACTGCTTGATTTTTCACTGGAAAAGGTTATTGCGCTGACAGAGAGCAGCATCGGTTACATTTACAACTATAACGAGGATAATCAGGAGTTTGTACTCAATAGCTGGTCAAAGGATGTTATGGCGGCTTGCACTGTTGCCGAGCCGCAGTCGCTGTACCAATTGGGAAAAACCGGAATATGGGGAGAGGTTGTCCGGCAGCGTAAACCGATAGTCGTGAATGATTATGCCGCCGTAAATCCGTTGAAGAGGGGCTGCCCGGAGGGTCATGTCCCGCTTTCCCGCTTCCTGACCATTCCCGTGCTTGATGATGACCGTATTGTGGCTGTGGTGGGAGTTGCCAACAAGGTGCTCCCCTACGACCAGACCGATGTGCTGCAGTTGTCGTTGATGATGGAGGGGGTATGGAAGATTGCAAACCGCCTGCTGCTTGAAGAGCATATCCTGCGCGCCGGCAAGGAATGGCAGAGCACCTTTGACTCCATCAACGACAGTATCGCGCTGATTGATGCCGATCAGCGGGTCATTCGCTGCAACCGCTCTACGTGTGATGTCCTGGGGCGCGACTTTGCCGCTATTATCAATCAACCCTGTTGCCGGTTGTTTCATGACGCTGATACCCCCATTCTCGATTGCCCGACGGAAAGAGCGAGGCTCTCACTCCACTCAGAAACAACCACGTTCCAGCATAATGACCGTTGGCTGGAAGTTACCGTTGACCCGATTCTGTCTGAAAAAGGAGTGATGACCGGAGCGGTGCATATCGTCCGTGATGTCACGGAAAACAGGCTTGCAGAGGAGGCGCTGCGCGATCTGCAGGCACAGATGATGCAAAACGACAAGCTGGCAACCATAGGGCAGCTGGCGGCCGGGGTCGCCCACGAGATTAATAACCCCATGGGGTTTGTCAGCAGCAACATGACGACACTCGCCAAATATATCGAGAAGTACAACCGTTATATTGAACAGATTGAGGCGGAAATGCGTGCCTGTACCTCCGGGGTCTTGCCGGAGCCTCTTCAGGCGCTGCGCCAGTCGCTCAAGCTGGATTATGTCATGCGCGACATCTCGGTGCTTATTGAGGAGAACAACGAAGGTATCGATCGGGTCAAACGCATTGTCCAGGATTTGAGGACGTTCTCCCGTGCGGATTCTTCCGCTATCAGTTCCACCGATCTGAACAGATGCATGGACAGTACCATCAATGTCGTTATGAACGAGATCAAGTATGCGGCAGAGCTGAAGCGCGACTATGGCGATCTGCCCACGGTTCACTGTAACGCTCAGCAGATCAACCAGGTTTTCATGAACCTGCTGATGAACGCTGCCCATGCCATTCAGGCCAAGGGTGAAGAGGTCGGTGAAATTGGTATCCGCACCTGGTGTGAGGGTGGCAATGCCTTCGTGTCGGTATCCGACAACGGCTGCGGCATCGCTCCTGAAAATTGCAGTAAAATTTTTGACGCCTTCTATACGACCAAGGAAGTCGGCAAGGGGACCGGTTTAGGTCTCTCCATTTCATCGGGTCTCGTTCGCAAACACGGCGGGGAAATACACGTTGCAAGTGAAGTCGGTGTTGGTTCGACGTTTACCGTCAGGCTACCTTTGCACCCGCCGCAATCAGGAGAAATGCAGATATTATGAGAACTCCTGACGGTCAGAGTGAGCGTTTGCTTGAGCGCCTCAATCAGCAGTTGCGCTTTACCCGGGAAATTATCAACGCTATTCCTACCCCGGTGTTCTATAAGGACCGTGTCGGTCACTACATCGGGTGCAACCGCGCGTTCGAGCTTTTCTTCGGCTTAACACAGCAGGAGTTGATCTCCCGCAGTATGCGCGGTCTCAATCCGATGCAGTCGAGTGAGCTGCAAGAGGAAAGGGATAAGGGGTGCTTGCTTACCAATCAATCCTGCCGCTATGAGGCACGCCTTATCAATGCTGAAGGGCGAGAGGTTGATGTGATCGTCACGAAGGCTCCCTATCTCTCCGATAAAGGTAAATCCGGCGGGATTGTGGGAACCTTTACCGATATAACAGAGCGCAAGCAGAGTGAAAACATTCTCCAGCAGATGCAGGGGCAGATCATCCAGCAGGAAAAGTTGGCTTCCATCGGGCAGTTGGCAGCCGGCGTGGCCCATGAGATAAATAACCCGATGGGGTTTATTACCAGTAACCTGACCTCGCTGGGAAAATATGCCGCCAGGCTGGATGAGTATATTGCCGCTCTGCTGCAATCGCTCGGCTCCTGCCCGCATCACCCCGGCATGGCGGAGATTGATGCGTTACGGCAGAAGCTCAAGGTGGATTATATCATCAGTGATGTCTGCGAGTTGGTCAACGAGTGTCTGGACGGCGCCACGCGTGTACGGCGCATCGTGCAGGATCTGAAAAGTTTCTCGCGGCTGGATCAGACTGAATGCTGCCGCACTAACCTGAACGAGGCGCTGGAAACAACCATCAACATCGCCTGGAACGAGCTGAAATATATCGCGACGCTGGAGCGTGACTACGGGGATATTGAGGAAGTAGTTTGTTATCCGCAACAGCTGAACCAGGTTTTTCTTAACCTGCTGGTTAATGCCGCCCAGGCAATGGAAACACAGGGAAAAATTATTGTTCGTACCTGGGGCGACAAAGAGTGTGTGTTCGTTTCGGTTACTGATACCGGCAAAGGCATGCCGGAAGAGGTGAGGCAGCGGATATTCGAACCGTTTTTCACCACCAAGGAAGCCGGCAAAGGGACAGGGTTGGGGCTGTCGATTTCAGCCGATATTGTTCGCAAGCATGGCGGTAAAATGACGGTAGAAAGTCAGGTGGGTGTCGGCACAACGTTTATCGTGATGCTGCCGGTTAAAAGCCCGGTTCAGCACGTTGTTAATGAAGTTTAGGCGGAAGGAGAGACCTATGAGTGAATATCCCGAGCAGATCAAGATCCTCTGTGTTGATGATGAACGCAATGTGCTGCGTGCCCTGGAACGCATTTTTCTTGATGATGACTATGAAATAGTGCTGGCCGGTTCCGGCGAAGAGGGACTGAAGGTCATGGCGGAATCAGGCCCCTTTCAGGTCGTGATCTCTGATTATCGCATGCCGGTTATGAATGGTGTTGAGTTCCTGAAGGGGGTGTATGACCGCTGGCCTGAAACGGTTCGCATCGTCCTCTCCGGATATGCCGATGCGAGCGCGATCGTGGCGGCCATAAACGAGGGGCATATCTACCGGTTCATCCCCAAACCGTGGAATGACGACGAGTTGCGGATCACCATCCAGAACTGTCTTGAGCGGTATTTTTTGCAGCAGAAGAACTGCGAACTGCTGGCTCAACTTGGTGCAACCAATCAGGTGCTGGAGGATAAGGTACAGCAGCGGACCGAACAGCTGGAGCTGCGTAACCGGGCGCTGGAGTTTTCGCAGAGCCTGCTTGGTGGTTTGCCGGTGGGTGTCGTCGGTGTTGATATAAACGGTATGATTGCCTATTGTAATGATATTGGCGCCAGACTGCTGAAAGATGTCTGCGGGGATATCTTTGGCGCCGATGTGTCTACCTGCTGTAATGCCTCACTGGGCCTTCTGGTTGCACAGGTGCGCCTTGACAAGACGATTACGGTGGATACCGTATTGGGCAGCACCCCCTGCCGGGTGATTGGCCGTACGATTACTTTCAGCGATAGTGAAGCGATAGTACTCGTTTTTTTGGAGAGATAGGATATGCGTACTGTTTTGTTTGTGGATGATGAGCCGTTTCTGCCGATTGTCGAGGAGGTACGTGTCAATGGCTGATGAGCTGCAACCGGTAACGGTGCTGTTGGTTGATGATGAAGAAAACATCCTGCGTTCTATCCAGCGTCTGCTTATGGACGAGGATTTTGATGTCGAAACAGCCACTTCGGGTGAGGCAGCGCTGGAAAAACTGCAGACCCTTGAAAATGTCGGGCTGATAGTTTCTGATCAACGTATGCCGGGTATGAACGGCGCCGAATTCCTCGGGCGTTCACAGGAATATGCCCCTCACGCCCAGAGAATTCTGTTGACCGGCTATTCTGATATCAACGCAACGATAGAAGCGATCAACAAGGGGGGGGCCGGGCGCTACCTCTCGAAACCGTGGGACGACGAAGAGCTCGTGTCGGCGATTCGTCATGCACTCGGGATTTACCGCTTGGGGGTAGAAACACGGCGGCTCAATGAGATCAACAATCAACAAAAGGAAGAGCTGGCAGCGTGGAATGCCGGTCTGAAAAAACGCCTGCTGCAGACCGCCGCCACAATCCGCGAACAGCACGAGGCGATCAAAGGGCTGGATGAAAAAAATATCGCTGCGGTACTGTGTCGTACTTTTGATAATTTTTTTGAGGTGATGGGCGACCGCAACGCAGTGCATGCCCGCACCGTGAGCATTCTGGTGACCGATGTTGCCCGTAAAATGGGTCTTGATGCCGAAACTGTTGCCCTGTTCAGACTTGCGGCTCTTCTGCACGACGCCGGCAAATTCGGCACCCTTTCGCATATGATGCATAAGCATCTGGAGGATATGTCCGAAAGCGAACTGAATGATTACCGGCAGCATCCGGCACGGGGTGAGGAGATGTTCTCCAAAGTTGAAGAGTTAGCCGGTATTCTGCCGTTGGTTCGCGGACACCATGAGGCTTTTGACGGCAGCGGTTTCCCCGATGGGCTACGGGGTGAAGCAATTCCACTTGGGGCACGCCTTATTGCAATTGCGGATTACATTGAAGAGGCGGCTCATTCGGTTGATCAAAATCGCGCCGACTATGCTCTTATGAGTGTTAAATATCGAGGTGGAGTACAGTTCGACCCGCAACTGGTCTCCAGTTTTCAGGCTATCACCAATCTTGTGTATTACGAAGGGAGGAAAGCCGGTACGGTTGCTGAAGTGGAAGTTGGACCGGCAGAGCTGATATCCGGTATGACCATTGCCCGTGATGTGGAGAGCGGCGGCGGTGTCCTGCTCATGCAGCGGGGAAATGTCCTGGATGCTGCCGGGATCGCGCTGATTCGCAGCCATTACCGCAAGAACCCGCCAGCGCACGGCGTTTTTGTGCAGCTTTTGGAAGACTAGCCAATGATCGAATTTGATGAACAAAGTAAGCGGCTGGTGCTCAAGCTGGTCTACTACGGCCCGGCGCTTTCCGGCAAAACCACCAACCTGCTGATGCTCCACGACCAGCTGTCTCTTGACGGCCGTGGTGAGTTAATGCTGCTGGACACCACTGAAGACCGGACGATCTATTTTGATCTGCTGCCGTTCTTCTATGTTGCGCCATCGGGAATGAAGATCAAGCTCAAGGTGTACACCGTGCCGGGGCAGGTTCGCCATGATGCCACGCGCAAGGCTGTGCTGCAGCGGGCCGACGGGGTGGTGTTTGTCGCTGATTCACTGGCTTCGCAAATGTCGGTTAATTTCGAGAGTTTTGACAATCTGGAGAAAAACCTCGCTCTGGTGGGACTCTCCATTGAGCGGCTGCCGCTCGTGGTGCAGTTCAATAAACGCGACCTGCCGGATATTGTTGCGGAGGATGAGGTTCGTCGCGCCTGGGGACCGTCCGGACTGCCGGTCTTCATGGCATCGGCCCTCAAAGGGTGGGGGGTGCTGGAAACATTTCAGACAGTGCTGGGCCTGACGTTCGATGCCGTTAACGCCCGTCATGGTTTGACGGCGCGATTCGGGGTCGAGCGGGAAGCATTTTTGGCGGAAATACTCAGGGTGCAACAATGAATACAAGCAAGCCGCAGGTTACCTTTGTTGTCGGTGAAGACAGGCGGCTGTGCGAAATAATCTCCCGTACCGAGATCGAACCGCTGCTGCGTAGCCTGGTCAAGGCAGGCCCGGCGTGGGCAGCTGTGCTGGACGAGGAAAGACTGCCTCTCTGTCGCCTGGGAGATGACAGGCCGTTTGAACAGCTTGTCGAAATTCATCACAAACTTCTCGTGGAAGGCGAACCGCAGGGAATGCTGGTGATTGCGTTTGACCCTGCGACCTGCGGCGCTGCCGAGCCACTGGCGCTGCTGGCCCGCGATGCCCTGCAGCTGACGGTCACGAACAACCTCAAGCGGATGTTGACAACTGAAATGCATACCAGTGTCGTGCAGGAGTCGTACGATCAGCTGGTTGAGACAAACCGGTGTCTCGAAGAGTCTGAAAAACGCTATCGTGAATTGGCTCTGCAGTTGGAACAAAAAGTAGAGGAGCGGACCGCAGAGCTTCAGAAAGCATACAGCCGCATGCTGCAACAGGAAAAACTGGCGGCGGTCGGCAGTCTGGCGGCCGGTATGGCGCACGAGATAAACAATCCCAACGGGTTTGTCCGTAGCAACCTGACGACGCTGCGCAAATATGTTGATCGTATGAAAGAAATGCTCAACCACTATCAGCTGATGATCACTGCTAATACCCCGCTTCAGCAACTGCATGAGGAAACGGAGCAACTCCGACGTACATTAAAGTTAGATGTCATTTTCCTAGATACGGCGGCATTGCTGGAACAGTCCATTGAGGGGACTGATCGAATCGCCCGGATTGTTGCAGACCTGAAGGCTTTCTCCCATGTGGATGAAAGAGGCGATTCAGATGCCGATTTGAATATGGAGTTAAAACGGGTGCTTGCTGTATTGGAGTCGCAAATTCCGCCTGAAACGGTGATTGTGCAAGAACTTCAGCCGCTGTCGCTGGTTGGCTGCAATCCGGGGTTACTCTCGCAGGCTTTTTTAAACGTTATTCAGAACGCCATCCAGTCCCGCAGCGAAGGCCTCCACTTAAAGCTCTCCAGCGAATGCAAGGATAATGAAATTGTCATACGTATTGCCGACAACGGCTGCGGTATTGCGGCGGCCAACATCACGCGTGTCTTTGAGCCCTTTTTTACGACGCGCGAAGTGGGGTGCGGCACCGGGATGGGGTTGACGGTCGCCCGTGAAATTGTCAGAGGGATTGGAGGAAGCATAGAGATTGATTCCCTGGAGGGTTCGGGGACGACCGTGACGATACGTGTGCCACTCGGAAAAAATAACGACATGCGGCAGAAAAGGTAAATCATGAGCAAATATGCTGAACTCTTCAAATCCATGAGCGGACAGGGAGCGGCCGCTGAATCGTGTGACGTGAGTGCCGCGATGGATACCGCCGCGTCTGCCGAGCAGGGCTTTACGCTCCTTTTCGTCGATGATGAAGAAAATGTCCTCAACGCCCTGCGCCGTATTTTTCTCGAGGAAAACTACACGATCCTGACGGCGACATCCGGGCAGAGGGCGCTTGATATTCTGGCCCAACAGCCGGTGCAGCTCATTATCAGTGACCACCGCATGCCGGGCATGTCCGGCGCTGAACTGCTCAAGGCCGTACGTGAAAAGTATCATGATACCATTCGCATTATGTTAACCGGCTATGCCGACGTCAGCTCCATCATGGGGGCCGTCAAGGAAGGTGCTGTCTATAAGTTCATCACCAAGCCCTGGAACGATGAGGATCTCCGTTTGACCGTGTCGCTGGCTTTACAGCAATACGTCCTGATGCATGAAAATCGCAACCTGAAAGAGCTGGCGCGCCAGCAACAGAGCAAAATCAAAAGTTATGCCGGTCTGTTTGAGCAGAACCGGGGGATGCTCGGTGATATCCTCGTCAAGGCCGGATCGATCAGCCTCCAGGAGCTTGATTGTGCCCGTAAACAGAAGGAGAGCAGTGAGTTTCTCGGCGACTTCTTTGTCAGAACAGGCCTCCTGACCGAGTCAGGAATAGTCGCAGCGCTGCAAAAACATCTTGGAGTTGAATTCATTGATCTGCGGGAGGTGAATATCCCCCCGAATGTCGCCCGTTGCCTGCCAAGGGAACTCTGCGAAAAAAGCCGCCTGGTGCCGGTCAGGCTCGATGGCAGCGCGCTGACGATAGCGATGGCCGATCCCTCCGATATCATCACCTGTGACAATATCGGCCGGGTCACCGGGTTGCGAGTCGTGCCGCTGTTGTCCGCGGCCTCCCAGATTGTTGAAAAGATCGTTCAGGCGTGGGCCGACGCCGACGGGAGCACTCTGGACGATTTCGGCGATCTTGAGCCGCTCGATGAAATCGATATCGTGCTGGAGGATGAGGTTGAAGAAGCGACTGTCGAGGAGCTGATCGGCTCATCCAAGGTGCCGCCGGTTATCCGTATCGTCAATGCGGTCATCCTGGAGGCGATCCGTTATGGGGCCAGCGACATCCACATCGAGGCCAAGACCAAATATACCGTCATCCGCTACCGTATCGACGGCATGCTGCATTCCAAGATCAAAATACCGTCAGACCTCCACCCGGCGGTCATCTCGCGCCTGAAAATACTGGCAAAGATGGATATTTCCGAGCGCCGCCGCCCCCAGGACGGGCGCATTACCGTGAAGGCCGGCACCCGTATCGTCGATATGCGCGTTTCGTCGCTCCCGACCATCAACGGTGAAAAAATCGTCATGCGCATCCTGGACAAAAGCGCCTCGATCAAGCGGCTGGATGAGTTGGGTGTGCTGGAGCATGATTATCAGCGCCTCTCGGTCATCAGCAAAAAACCGCAGGGGGTCATCATCGCCACCGGACCGACCGGCAGCGGCAAGACCACCATGCTGTATTCACTGCTGTCGGCCATGATGAATCCGAGCAAGAACTTTGAGACCATTGAGGAGCCGGTCGAATATTTTCTGGAAGAGGCCAACCAGGTGGCGATCCATGAAAAGATCGGCCTTTCGTTTGCCCAGGTCCTGCGGGCCACCCTCCGCCAGGATCCGGACGTGATCCTGGTGGGGGAGATTCGTGACGTGGAGACAGCAGACGTCGCGTTCAAGGCGGCGCTTACCGGTCACATGGTGCTGTCGACGCTGCATACCAACAGCGCCGTTGCCTCCATTACCCGCCTGATGGACATGGGGATCAAGCCGTACATAATCGCGTCGGCCCTTGAGGGGGTCATTGCCCAGCGGTTGGTGCGCAAGATCTGTGACGGCTGCCGCACCCCGGTGCCGCCCGACCGGGAGCTTATGGCTCTGCTCCACTTGCCTCCCGACTTCTTCAGTGGCGACGTCTTTGTGGGGACCGGTTGCCCCCAGTGCAACAACAGCGGCTACCGTGGCCGGATCGGGGTGTACGAGCTGTTCGTGATGAACGATGACTTCCGTCAGATGGTCAGCACCAACTACAAGGAATCTGAACTGCTGGCCCTTGCCCGTGCCAACGGCATGCGCATCCTGCTGGAGGATGGTTTGGAAAAGGTGCGCCACGGCATGACGACACTGGAGGAGGTGCTACGGGTCATCGGGCCGATGGTGCGCATGGAGAGAACGTGTGAACATTGCAGTGCGACCATTGACTCCAAGTTCCTTTTCTGCCCCCATTGCGGCACATTCCGTCACAACTGCTGCACCTCGTGCCGCATGCCGCTTGAGGAGTCCTGGGTTGTCTGCCCGTTCTGCGGTATCGGGCGGGAAGCGAAGGCTGACGTACTACCTATTCAAGGAGCACTACCATGAAAAACAGAATTCTGCTGGTTGATGACGAGTCTAATGTGCTATCCGCTCTGAAACGGGCCCTTTTTGATGAGCCTTTGGACATCGTCTCCGTAACCAGTGCGGAAGAAGCGCTTGAAATTATGGCAAAGGACTCTTTCAAGGTCGTCGTGTCGGATGAGCGGATGATTGGTATGCAAGGGGCTGAATTTCTCGCTCAGGTGCGAGCAGTGTACCCGCATACGATCCGCATCATGCTGACCGGGCATGCCACTCTGGAAGCCGCGATGAAAGCGGTAAACGAAGGGGAAATATATCGCTTCTTTGCGAAGCCGTGGGATGACCAGAACCTGAAGTTCGCCATCCGTAGTGCCGTTGAAAAGTATGACCTGGAAGCCGAGAACCGGAGGCTGCTTGATACAGTGAAGCAGCAGTCTCTTGAAATCAAGGTCCTGGAAAAACGCTATCCCGGGATAAGCAGGGTAGAAAAAGATGGTAGCGGGGTCTTTGTGCTGCCGGATATTTCAGATGCCGAAATTGCCTCGATGCTGGCCGAGTGCGAGAAGGAAGTGTGTTGATACAGGCGGTAGCTGCCATGAAGACGGTTCTGCGATAACGAACGGTGGAAGTGTAAGCGGAAACGTCTTGTGATGCCCTGATTCGGGCTGCTTTGCCGCTACAAATTAAAACAAAAGGAGTTTTACCATGAATGGACTTGAAACATCGTATACCCACCCCGCAACACAGGTAGTCGTAAGGCAGAATGCCCTCGTCCGGCAGGTTTATGCCTGGATGGGCGTCGGACTCGCCATAACAGCCTTCATGGCGCTTGTCACGCTTTCATCCCCGACGATTCTCGATGCTGTTTTAGGCAACAGGCTGGTATTCTATGGACTGATGATTGGAGAACTGGCTCTGGTGTTTACCCTCTCAGGTGCCATCAACAAGCTGAGTGCTGCGACGGCAACGCTCATTTTTGTTGCCTATTCGGCACTTAACGGCATCACGCTTTCCACTATCGCGCTGGTTTACACCGCCGACTCGATTACCTCCACCTTTGTGACCACCGCAGGAATGTTCGGGGCGATGAGTCTCTATGGCTACATGACCAAACGTGATCTGACGTCATGGGGTAATTTTCTTTTCATGGGACTGATCGGCGTGGTGATCGCATCGGTTGTTAATATCTTTGTCGGCAGCAGCACGGTCTCCTGGGTTATCTCCGGCATCGGCGTGATTGTCTTTACCGGACTGACCGCTTACGACACCAACAAAATCAAAATTATGGCGGCCCAGGGAACAGAGGGGAGAAAACCTGCCATTCTCGGCGCACTGACCCTCTATCTCGATTTTATCAATCTTTTCCTCATGCTGCTGAGGTTCACCGGTAACAGGCGCTAAGTCAAACGTCCCGGTTTGCTGCCGCCTGCGTCGGTGGCCGGACAGCCCCGCGCGGTAAAGCTCCCGGAACGGAGGCAGAGGAATGGTCATTAAAGAGGAGCTACTGACAGGAGCGGCTGTGGAAGCCGCTCTGGAAACATTGGCGTCGCTACGGATCACCATTTTTCGGGAATATCCCTATCTGTACGACGGTCAGCGCGAAGAAGAGCTGAGCTACCTGCGTCTCTATACCGCTGCGGATGCCTGCATCATCACCGCAAGCGATTCCGGGGCTGTGGTGGGGGCGGCAAGCGGTATTCCCCTCTGCCGTGAGCAGCAGGAGATGCTTGAGCCGTTTAACGGCACCGCTTACCCGCTGGATGAACTCTATTATGTGGGTGAGGTGCTCTTTCTGCCGGCTTACCGTAACTGCGGTCTGGGGGTGCGGCTGCTGGAACGTGTCGAGGAGTATGTCCGCACCTGCGGGAAATACCGCTATGTGACCTGTGCCACCATAGTGAGGCCGGACAATCACCCGTTGCGCCCCGAAAACTATGTGCCGATCGAGAGGTTCCTTGATCGTACGGGATTTATCAAGCTTCATGGCGTTGCAACACGCTTCACCTGGAAGGAAAACGACGGCACCAAACGCGAGCATCCGATGCAATTCTGGGTAAAGGAGCTGCGCTGCAGATGATGCCGTGGCGTTGATGATGTTGCTCGGGAAATGTGGGGGGATATGGCAGAAGCGTGGGGGGGAACTGCTCAGGCTCAGATGTTGCGGCCCGGCCCGGCAACAGTTTTTTTAGTGGTCTGTTCCGCGTTTCTTCGTTTGCTGCGATAGCCGTCCTGTTGATTTCTTAATTCCATGAAGCGAGACTCTGCATCGTTCATGACAACCGCCTGCATGGCACCCGCCCTCTCTTCGTAGTCCAGTTTTTTTCTTTTGCCTGTTCGCGGTGCTTTCCTTGTGTTTTTCGTGGCACCTGCCGGAGAAACCGGGTCCGGGCCGGAGCAGACGATCTCAAATTTTTCGCTTGTATCCGTGATTATACAATCGGCATAGACCGAGCACGGCATGACCGCAAGCATTATAAAAACAGAGAGACTTTTCATCTTTGATGCCTATCCTTTGTTCTGGGGCTGCGTGTTATTCTTGCCTTGTCTGTTGCTTTGGCTTTGCTGCTGTGGCGGTGAAGCGGCAGCTTACCGTTTCGCTGACAGCGTGCACAGGATATTACCATACTTCTCCATAATGGACTGAAATCGCATACTTTGCAATGATGTCGTGTGGCGGTAAACAGGGATGACTCGTCCTGTTTACCGCCATTTTGACGCGGTGTCATCCGTGGTAGTGGTAAAAGGTATGGCCGCTTCGGTACGCCCGGCGGCGAGAAACCATCTCAGCGGATTTCTTTCCGAAGAGTGTTTTGGTGCTGTACACGTCATTGAACTGTGACTGAGCAATGGTATCATTGTACGTACTATGCTGATTTATCCGTGTGGTCTCACCGGGGATTGAACAGGTTTACAGTGCTTGAGTACACGTCAACAGACGTGGCCAGAGGGAAACGGATATGATGCGACATATAGTAACGTGTCTGACGGTAGCGGTGGTGATCATGGGAACCTCGGATGTCTTCGCCGGTTCTTCATCCCCTTCTCGGCTGTCTCTGGATGAGGCGATTACCAAGGGATTACAGGCTAATGTCAATGTCCTGAATGCCATGGCTCGTATTGATGAAGCGAGCGGTAGTCTTGAACGGAGACAGGCGGCGTATCTCCCCCATGTTCGAATCGAAACGCCGGTCGCCTACCAGACCCGTAATCTCAAGGCCCAGGGGATAAATTTCCCCAATACGCCCTCTATTGTCGGCCCGTTTACCAGTTACGACTTCCGGGTATACGGCGAACAGGCGCTCCTCGACCTGCAGAGTTATCACAGTATCAAGGCCGGTGAGAAAGAACGGACGGCGCGAAAAAACGACTATGATGATGTGCGGAGCCGGATAATCAGGGAGGTCGCCGTTGACTATGTTGTCGCAGAGTACGCAGCGGCAAGGGTTGAAAGCGCAGAAGCCCGTGTCAGGACCTCTGAGGCGCTGGAACGGCTCGCCATGAATCAAAAGCAGGTGGGCATTGCCGATGGTCTTGATGTGCTGCGCGCCCAGGTCCAGCTGGCTAACGACCGCCAGAATTTTCTCGTTGCGCAGAATTCACATCAACAGAGCCTGTTGAGGCTGGCAAGAAGCATCGGCTTTGACATGGGAACTCCTCTTTTCCTTACCGACAGGCTGGTATTCAAAAAGCTTGAGTCGCCTCAGATCGGGCAAGCCGTCAAGTCCGCTCTGGAAAGTCGTCCCGACTACCGCTCCCTGCTTTCCCAAAGGGAAGCGCTGGAAGAACAGCTCAACTCGAGCCGTTCCAGATATTTCCCCAAAATAATCGTGAGTGGTAACTATGGCAGCAGTGGCCAAGAGCTTGGCGAACTTGAAGCGTCGGGGATGATTCAGGCAAATCTTGTCATGACCCTGTTCGATGCCGACCGCACCGGTGAACGTCTTGAGCTGGAGAGCAGGCTTAAGAGAATTGAACAGCAGGTGGCCGACCAGCAACGGGGTGTTGAACAGGATATTCGCGAAGCGCTGCTCAACCTGCACTCTGCCGAAGAGCAGGTGAGCGTTGCCGAAAGCGGGCTTGAGCTGGCCGAAAAGGAGCTGCAGTTCGCCAGCGACCGTTTCAAGAACGGCGTGGTCAACAATATCGAAGTGGTGAAGGCGCAGGATTCCCTGGCACGCGCCTATGACAACAATCTGAATGCTCTGGCCCAGCATGCCGAGGCCAAGATTGCTCTTGCCAGGGCCCTGGGGAATATGGACAAAACGTACCGCGTGTTCCTTGGTATCGAGGAAACCGGCGGTGAGAAGGTAAGAGGTTTACAGCCATGAATAAAAAAATTGTACCTATTGTCCTGCTGGTCGCAGCAGTAGCCGGTGCGTCAACGTATTACTTTGTCACCAGGAAGGATGGCGGGGCGGAAACGACCCTGAAGATATCCGGCAACATCGAAGCCCATGAAAGCGTGGTCGGATTCAAGGTGCAGGGCCGACTGGTTGAGCTGCCGATTGAAGAAGGGCAGCTGGTCAAGGCCGGTGACCTGATTGCCAAGCTCGACCAGGCTGATTACCAACAACAGGTCAGGGTCGATGAAGCGGTGGTAAATAACCGCGCTGCAGAGCTGGCGCTTGCCCTGTCCGGTAGCCGTGTCCAGGAGAAAAGGTCTGCAGAACAGAGCGTTGTTGATGCCCAGGCTACTCTGGCGTTGAGCCGGGCGGATTTTCAGCGCTATCAGGCGCTCTTTGCAAAGGACGAAGTGTCCGCACAGGTCAGGGATACCTATGCGGCGAATCTGAAACGCGCCCAGGCAAATTACAAACGGTCGCAAGAGAACTATGACCAGGTAAAAGAGGGTGTTCGCAAAGAACAGGTTGCCATCAACAAGGCCAGTGTCAATACGGCCCGTCAGGCTCTTGAACTTTCCCGGATTCGCCTTGACTACACAAGTCTGTTTGCCCCCCTGTCCGGTGTCGTGCTGGTCCGGCATGCTGAAATTGGCGAGGTCCTGGCTCCCGGCACCCCGGTAGTTACCATTGCCGACCTCGACCATGTCTGGCTCCGCGGGTACATAGGCGAGACAGACCTTGGCAAGGTAAAGCTGGGCCAGTCGGCAGAGGTCAAAAGCGATACGTTCCCACTGAAAAGTTATACGGGAAAGGTGTCGTTCATCTCATCCCAGGCGGAGTTTACTCCCAAGAGCGTTGAAACGCACAAAGAACGGGTCACCCTCGTGTACCGCGTGAAGATTGACCTGGATAATTCGAGCCGCGAATTGAAGCCCGGTATGCCTGCCGATGCCTCTCTTGAGACGGAGGTAACGAAATAGGATGACCGGAGTGCCATACACCATAGAGGTCCACGAGCTGACCAAATCATTTTCCGGCGTGGTTGCGGTTGACCACCTCAGTTTTTCGATCAGCAAAGGGGAGATCTTCGGTCTGGTCGGACCTGACGGGGCCGGCAAAACGACCGTCATGCGCATGCTTGCCGGGGTGATGGCGCCCGATTCCGGTGGCGCGGTGGTTGCCGGATGTGACGTGGTGGCGTCACCGGAATCAGCCAAGCAAAGGCTGAGTTACATGCCGCAGCGTTTCGGCCTGTATGAAGATTTGACCGTTGACGAGAATATCGGTTTTTATGCGAAAATATTCGGCGTTAAGGCCGCTGCGCGGGATGAACGTGCTGCCCGGTTGCTTGCTGCGGCAGGAATGAGCGAGTTCAGAAGCCGCCTGGCGGGTAAGCTCTCGGGCGGCATGAAGCAGAAGCTGGGGCTGGTGTGCGCACTCATTCATACTCCGGAGGTTCTTCTCCTCGATGAACCGACAAATGGCGTTGACCCGGTTTCGCGTCGTGATTTCTGGTGCATCCTCTACTCGCTGCTCAACGAGGGGGTGACGATACTCGTGACAACGGCCTATCTTGACGAAGCTGAACGCTGCCATCGCATTGCCCTCATGCATGAAGGGCGCATGCTCTTCTGCGATACTCCTGCCCGGCTTAAAGCAAACCTGCCTGGAGCTGTGCTCTCCATTGTCACCAGCCAGCCACGAGAAATCAGCGAACGGCTGGCCGGGCAGAGTGGGGTTTCAAGTGTCATGATCGTTGGTGATGGGCTGCATCTCATGGTCGGTGATGCGGCTACGCTCATTCCTCAATTGAAGGAAATCATAGCGGCTGCCGGATTGTCGTATGAGTCAATTGAACAGGTCGCGCCAACAGTTGAAGACCTCTTTGTTGAAGCGGTCACCGGAACAATGAGAGGCATGGAACAATGAACGGCGCTTCCTCTGCAGTGGTGGTCACTGATCTGGTGAAGAGATTCGGTGATTTCGTGGCGGTTGACGCCATCAGCCTTGAAGCCCGCAAAGGGGAGATATTCGGTTTTCTCGGGCCGAATGGAGCGGGCAAATCAACGACAATCCGCATGCTCTGCGGGTTGCTGCGGCCTACTTCCGGGCAGGCGCAGGTGTCCGGTCTCGATGTGGCGACCCAGCCGGAACAGGTACGTCAGAATATCGGTTATATGTCCCAGAAGTTTTCTCTCTACAACGATCTTACGGTGAGCGAAAACCTGAACTTCTTTGCCGGCATGTACAGCGTCGGCAGGAGTGATCTCACATCCCGTCTTGACTGGGCTATCGACATGGCCGGTCTGCGCGGCAGAGAAAATTCTTTTACCGGCACTCTGGCTGCGGGATGGAAACAGCGCCTGGCGTTGGGGTGTGCCGTGCTGCACCGTCCTCAGGTGCTGTTTCTCGATGAACCGACCTCAGGCGTTGACCCGCTTTCGCGGCGCAAATTCTGGGACATGATTCACACGATGGCTGCTGAAGGTGTGACCGTATTTGTCACAACTCACTACATGGATGAGGCCGAGTATTGTAACCGTCTGGTGCTCATCGATCGGGGCAAAATTGTTGCGTCCGGTTCACCTCTCGAATTGAAACAGAAATACATGGCCGGCGACCTGCTGCTGGTCGAATGCGATGAAATCGGCACGGCGCTCGAACTGCTCCAGGGCGCTCCCGGCGTGGACGATGCCGCGATATTCGGCAACGCGCTTCATCTGGTGGTGCCCAAGGCTTCTGCGGCGATAGCGGCAGTGACGAGCTATTTGTCGCAGCACGGCATCACCGTGCAGACCATTGAGCCCATTCGCCCCAGCCTTGAAGATGTCTTTGTTTCCCTGACCACCGCGCGCACGGGGGCAGCAACGGAGAAGCCGATTCCATGAATATAAACCGTCTGCTGGCAATGGCCGGTAAAGAAATCATCCAGATAAAACGTGACGCTCGCAGCATCGGGATTGTTATCGCCATGCCGCTGGTCATGATGCTGGCGTTCGGTTATGGGGTCAGTTTCGATACGAAGCATATCCCTCTCTACGTCTATGATATGGAGGGGAGCCGGCAGAGCCAGGATTTTCTCAAACGGTTCCAGTCGTCAATCTATTTCCGGGTGGTCAAGAGCGTCACCACCTACAGGGAACTTGTGCAGGCACTTGATGACGGAAAATGTCAGATGGGCATTGTTGTGCCGGCTGATTTTTCGAGCAGGCTGAGCTCCGGGGAAACAGTGGCCATTCAGGCCCTGATAGATGGTACGGACAGCAACAGCGCCAACCTTGGCATGGGCTACAGTCAGGCGATCATTCAAGCCTACTCGCAACAGGTGACAACGCAATGGCAACAGCGGCAGGGGCACGCCAACGTTCTACCTCCCATCAGTGTCGATTCCCGGACCTGGTTCAACGAAAGCCTCGAAAGCATGGCCACCATCGTCCCCGGTGTCGTTGCTCTGGTTATGGCGGTTGTCGGCACGTTCCTGACCTCGTTGACCATTGCCCGTGAATGGGAACGCGGCACGATGGAGCAGCTGATCTCCACCCCGGTGACGCCGATGGAGATCATGTTCGGCAAGCTGACGCCGTACATGGTGGTCGGGTTGTTCGATACCTGTGTCTGTGCGGCCATGGGTGTCTGGTGGTTCGGCGTGCCGTTCCGTGGTCATGTCTGGGTCTTTTTCCTCAGTTCCATCCTGTTTTTGACCGTGGTACTCTCCATGGGATACTTCTTTTCGGTTGTTGCCAAGACCCAGCTGGCCGCAAGCCAGATTTCCCTGATCGCCACATTCTTGCCGGCATTCCTCCTGTCCGGGTTCATCTACCCGATTGACCAGATGCCCGCTGTTATCCAGGTCATTACCCATGCCGTCCCGGCTCGCTACTATATGGCGATTCTCAGGGATGTCTTTCTGAAGGGGACGCCAATTCTGTTGATGTGGCGGGATTTTGCAGGGTTGGCATTGTTCGCGCTACTGCTGGCAGTTGTTGCCTCGCGGGCGTTCAAGAAGAGGCTGGAGTAAGAGGTGTGAAAAAATGATTGGCCGGTTACGCCACATGTTGATCAAGGAGTTTATCCAGGTCTTCCGCGACAAGCGCGCGCGATTCTTCCTGTTCGGCCCCCCCATTATCCAGATGCTGATTTTTGGCTATGCCGCGACTCTGGAAATCAAGCATGTTCCGACAGCCATTGTTGATTATGACAACAGCCAGGTGAGCAGAGACCTGATTTCCCGCTTTACCGCCAGTCGTTACTTCGACGTCCGCCACCGCCTGGCAGACAGCAGGCAGATTGCCGCGGTGATTGAGCGGGGCGATGCGGTGCTGGCCATTCAAATTAATGCCGGGTTTGCCCGGCGTGTGCGTAAAGGGCAGGTTGCGCATGTCCAGGTCATTGTCGATAGCAGCAATTCCAATACGGCGCTGGTCGGACTTGGCTATGTCAATGAAGTGACCGGCGCTTTTGCCGGTGATTACCAGCTTGAAACGCTGCAGCGGACCTCCCCGCTGGCCATTGCCCGGATGCCGAAAATCGTCCTGGACCGGCGTCCCTGGTACAACACCGATATGTCGAGTCAATGGTTCTTCGTTCCCGGTGTTATCGGCAATCTTTTACTGGTAATCGTGATGACGCTGACCGCCTTTGCCGTGGTCAGGGAGCGGGAAATCGGTACGTTGGAGCAGATCATGGTGACGCCCATCCGGCGGGCGGAATTCATCCTTGGCAAGACGATTCCGTTTTTTCTCATCGGTCTCTTTGATGCACTGCTCATTTCGTCAGTCGGGACTCTCTGGTTCAAGGTGCCGTTGCGCGGCAGTCTTGCGGTGTTGACGTTGGGTACGGTGCTCTTCCTCTTCTGTGTGCTGGGAATTGGGCTCTTTATCTCCACGGTATCGCTGACCCAGCAGCAGGCCATGGTAACGGGATTCTTCTTTATCATGCCGTCGATCATCTTTTCCGGCTTCGGTTCGCCCATCAGCAGCATGCCCACTTTCCTGCAGTATCTGACCTACATAAACCCGATGCGCTATTACCAGACCGTTCTCAGGGGGATCTATCTCAAGGGGGTGGGGCTTGAGGCCCTCTGGCCGCATCTGGCGGCGATGGCGCTTATCGGGGGTGTCATGCTGACAATAAGCATCTTGCGGTTTCATAAATCTCTTGAATGATTCAGGGGAAGGAGTGGGAGTTGTGTTGCGGTGGGGTGTAGCTAATGAGGTTGACGGGATTATGGTTTGAGTCACCGGAATTCAAAAGGCGGCCGATTGGCCGCCTTTTGAATTGAGTATGGTGCCACGGATCAAGGGAGGCTTTTTCTCCTTTATTCTGCCTTCAACGACGCCATATCGATGGAGAAGCGGTACTTCACATCCGACTTGGCGAGCCGTGCGTAGGCCTCGTTGACCTTCTGGATCGGGATGATCTCCACATCGGAGGTTATGTTGTGCGCGCCGCAGAAATCGAGCATCTCCTGGGTCTCCTTGATGCCGCCGATGAGCGAACCGGAAAGGCTCTTGCGGCCGAACAGCAGAGCAAAGGCGGAAACCTGGAGCGGTGTGTCCGGCGCGCCGACGAGGGTGATGTTGCCGTCGCGGCCAAGCATGTTGATGTAGGCATTGATGTCGTGATCGGCGGCAATGGTGTCGAGGATGAAGTTGAAGGTGCCGGCGTGCTGCTTCATCTCATCGGCATTGGTTGAGATAATCACCTCATGGGCACCAAGACGGAGGGCGTCCTCTTTCTTGCTTGGAGAGGTAGTAAAGACCGCCACGTGAGCGCCGAACGCTTTGGCGAACTTGACCGCCATGTGCCCCAATCCACCAAGGCCCACAACACCGACTTTTTTCCCCTTGATGTCGCCCCAGTGACGTATGGGTGAATAGGTGGTAATTCCGGCGCAGAGGAGCGGTGCCACTCCGGCAAGAGTGAGGTTGAGCGGGATATTCAGGACGAAGCGTTCATCGACGACAATACTGTCGGAGTAACCGCCGTAGGTAACCGGCGCCGTCCCATGCTTGTCCGGGGAGTTGTAGGTGAAGGTTGCGTTATGGCAGAACTGTTCCTGGTGGTCGTTGCAGGTGGGGCAGATGTGATCGGAATCCACCATGCAGCCGACCCCCACCAGGTCACCGGTTTTAAACTGCGTCACCTTGGCACCGACCGTGGTAACCCTGCCGACAATCTCATGGCCGGGGATGCAGGGGTAGGTGGTGGGCATGACGCTGCTCCATTCGTCTCGAACCGTGTGGAGATCGGAATGACAGATGCCGCAGAAGAGAATTTCGATCTGCACATCGCGCTCGGTCGTTTCACGGCGCGGGATGGTGTCGGCTACGAATGGAGATGATGCGCTGGCAACGGAATAGGCTTTTGCTTGGTACATGATATATCCTCCTGAATGGTGATCTGCTGCTGACTGTGTGTGTTTAACGCCCGGTCATCTGTTCCAGCTTTTCCGGGTAGCGTGCGCCTGCCACCGTGATCTGCGCGGCGGCCTTGTCAATCTTGCCCAAGTCGTCGGAGCTAAGCTCGATTGACACCGCGCCGATGTTCTCGTCCAGACGCTCCAGTTTTGTCGTGCCCGGAATCGGCACGATCCACGGCTTCTGGGCGAGGAGCCAGGCCAGGGCGATCTGCGCCGGAGTCGCCTTCTTCTCTGCTGCGATGCTGCCGAGCAGATCCACCAGCGCCTGATTGGCTTTAAGTGCCTCCGGCGTGAAGCGGGGGAGGATGGAGCGGAAATCGGTGCTGTCAAAGGTGGTGCCTGCGTCCATCTTCCCGGTGAGGAACCCCTTGCCGAGCGGACTGTAAGGAACGAGGCCGATCCCCAACTCCTCCAGCGCCGGTATCAGCCCCTCCTCAGGCTGTCTGAACCAGAGCGAATACTCATTCTGTACCGTTGCTACCGGCTGGACGGCATGGGCACGCCGGATGGTCTCTATGCCGGCCTCAGAAAGTCCGAAGTACTTGACCTTGCCCTCCCGGATCAGCTCCTTCACCGCTCCGGCCACCTCTTCGATCGGCACATCCGGATCGACCCGGTGTTGATAGAACAGGTCAATGACGTCGGTTTTGAGTCGCTTGAGTGAGGCCTCGGCAACTTCTCTGATGTGCTCCGGTCGGCTGTTCAGCACCGGTCCCTTTCCCTTCATCCCCCGGGGATCAACACTGGTGTCGAAGCCGAACTTGGTGGCGATCACCACCTTGTCACGCAGCGGCGCCAGTGCCTCGCCGACCAGTTCCTCGTTGGTGAACGGACCGTACACCTCGGCGGTATCAAAGAAGGTGACGCCTCGCTCCACGGCAGTCCTGAGGAGCGAAATCATCTCCTGCTTCTCTTTGGGCGGGCCATACGAAAAACTCATGCCCATGCAGCCGAGCCCGAGTGCCGAGACTTCCAGGCCGCTGTTTCCCAATGTTCGCTTTTGCATTATTTTTCTCCTTGTCCCTGATGTGCGCACTGATCGTTGTGATGATTATACCGTACTCCAGGAAAAGCGCAGACCGGTAGATCAATCCTGCTCAATTTTTGCCTGATCGTCCGAAACAGCGGATAGTTATTGTCACGCGATGTGGGGGTAGGTACTATGTGAACAGGAGGAATTAAAGGTGAAAGAGGCCACTATGCAGGATATTGATAAAGAGAGTTTTGGCGTCGCGATCGGAACGCTGAGGACAAGTATTGCCCGTTTGACCGATAAGGGCGAGCAGCATACAACCGCTATCCCCGGCCTGTCACTGTTCCGGCGGACTGAACCGACCGGGCCGATTACCGGCACGTGCGAACCGGGCATCTGCCTGATCGCTCAAGGGGCCAAACGGGTGCGCCTCGGAAGGAGAGGGCCCTGGTGTCGGTTCGATCACTTGATTATCGGTGTTGTTGTAAATCTGTTCCCGGGACTCAGAAATGCTGTTCTCCATGGCCGCTGACCACTTGCGGATCAGCAGCGCTTCCTTTTCAGATATGCCGAGGGAGAGCAGAAAGGCGTGGTGGGCCTCCGGCTCCCGTCGTTCAAACTCCACATGGAGTTTTTTCATGGCGGCGTCATCCATGCCGGCAGCGCGCAACATGGCGACGAACATCTCCTTGTTTACGCTGGCACCCACCCCACCCTCACCCTGCACCTTCAACATGCCGGCCAGCAGGTGCTGCTTGGTACGCAGGCCATCGATCTCCGCGCCGATCTCATCCAGCCGCCGACGCAGCACGTTGGTCGTGTCGTCACCGGCAGTGGCGAGGATCGCCCTGATCCCTTCGATATCCATGCCGGCCCGGCGCAGTGAGCAGATCGACTCCAGCCGCCCCCGATCAGCGGGAGAGTACTGGCGATAACCGGCCTCACTCCGCTCCGATGGCGACAGCAGCCCGATCCGGTCGTAATAGAGCAGCGTGCTGCGGGACAGGCCGAACTGCCGGGCCAGTTGTGAAATACGGTACATGTGCCCTCCAAAAGTGCCCCCGGCGGATAGCCGGGGGCGAGTAACCATCAGGCGGATGTGGTTCTGATGTCGCTGATCTTTTCTGCCGGCAGTCCCAGCCACTCCAGGAAGCTCTGGTGACCGGCCGGGTTTTC
This sequence comes from Desulfuromonadaceae bacterium, assembly GCA_028681335.1. Lineage (GTDB taxonomy): Bacteria > Desulfobacterota > Desulfuromonadia > Geobacterales > Pseudopelobacteraceae > JACRCG01. The sequence goes on from JAQUIT010000002.1 coordinate 312,903, forward strand.
CTGCTCAAACAGGCGGTGCCACTTCTCCATTGCCGCCTGGTCCAGGCCAATGGCTTTGAAGCGGCTTACCCACTCCTCCACGGTAACAGTTGGTTTCATAGTTCGTTCTCCTTTACAGGTAGTTATTATATCATGGCCATGACAAGGACAACGCTAAACCGTGAAGTGGTAGACGGGTCAAGATGTTTTTTATTTGTGACAAAAAAGCAAAGGCGGCCGATTGGCCGCCTTTTGAATTACGTATGGTGTCCCTGGAATTCCGAGTGCCGAGACTTCCAGCCCGCTGTTTCCCAGTACTCCAGGAAAAGCGCAGGCCGGTAGATCAATCCTGCTCAATTTTTGCCTGATCGTCCGAAACAGCGGATAGTTATTGTCACGCGATGTGGGGGTAGGTACTATGTGAACAGGAGGAAGTAAAGGTGAAAGAGGCCACTATGCAGGGTATTGGCAATGATAGTCTTGACGTCGCGATCGGAACGCTGAGGACAAGCATTGCCCGTTTGGCCGATAAGGGCGAGCAGCATACAACCGCTATCCCCGGCCTGTCACTGTTCCGGCGGACTGAACCGACCGAGCCGCTTACCGGCATGTATGAACCGAGCATCTGCCTGATCGCTCAAGGGGCCAAGCGTGTGCGCCTCGGGGATGACACCTATGTGTATGACGCGCACCATTATCTGATCACATCGGTGCATCTGCCCACGGTGGTGCAGATTATTGAAGCAAGCCCGGAAAGGCCGTATCTGGGGCTCAGACTGATGCTCGATCAGCGCGAGATTTCGCAACTGATGGTGGACAGCAACCTTCCCCCACCGCGGGTGCAGCCGTCGGGCCGCGGCATGGCGACCGGCGAGGTGGGGCTGCCGCTGCTCACCGCCTTTCAGCGGTTGGTCGACCTGCTTGCCGATCGGCAGGATATACCGATTCTGGCACCGATCATCCAGCGGGAAATAACCTACCGTCTGCTGGTCGGGGATCAGGGCGAGAGGCTGCGCCAGATAGCATCTGCGGGGAGCCAGAGTCACCAGATAGCACGGGCGATCGACTGGTTGAAGGCCAACTTCTCGCAGCCATTAAGCATTGATGACCTCGCTGCCCAGGTCCGCATGAGCAGCTCCACATTTCATCATCATTTCCGCTCGATGACGGCGTTAAGCCCGTTACAGTTCCAGAAGCAGCTGCGCCTGCAGGAAGCCAGGCGGTTGATGTTGTCTGAATGCATGGATGCCGCCAACGCGGCGTTTCAGGTCGGCTACGAAAGTCCCTCGCAGTTCAGCCGTGAATACAATCGCCAGTTTGGGGCACCACCGCTACGCGACGTCACAAAGCTGCGTCAGATGTCTCGTGCCGGATAGATGGTCATGTTGTTGAACATCAAGTGATGTCGGTACGGGGTACGGCACCGGTGATCTGTTCAGTGGACGATGAAATCATGAGAGGAGACTTCTTCTGACGGATGCGCACGTTTGAGTTGGTGTGCCGGTAGCGAGTTGGTTGGATGGGTTACTAAAACTGAAAAAGGCCAGGCAGATTAGATGCTTGGCCTTTTCTGTTTGTATGGTGCCTGGAGAGGGCCAAGTCCGGGAGCCGGTTTGGTCACTTGATTGTCAGTACGGTTGCAAATAGGTCCCCGGAAATCTGCTTCTCTTCACGCCTCGGCCACCCCGCCAGCGATGATCTCTGTTACCCACCCGGCCAGCAGCGCCAGTTGGTCAAGCGGCATCCGCTCCGCCGTTGTATGCACCTTTTCATAGCCACAGCAGAGCACCACCGTCGGCACTCCCCGTTCATTGAAATAATTGGCGTCGGAACCGCCGCCGCTTCCGCTGAAACGTACCGGCACCCCGATCCGTTCCGCGGCCCGTGCCGCCCGCTGTGCCGGTTCACATGTTTCATTCAGCCGTAAGGCCGGGTAGCAGGGGGTGGTTGTCACGGTAACCGTACCGCCGGATTCGTTGGCTGCCGTTTCGATGACTTCGGTCAGTCTGGCCAGCTGAAACTGCACCTTGGCCGGGTCGAGCGAGCGCACCTCGCCGCGCAATTCGCAACGTTCAGGAACGATATTGGTCGGACCGACGGCGGAAATGCTGCCGATGTTGGCAGTGGTCTCCTCGTCGATGCGCAGCAGTTCCATACGGCTGATGGCCAGCGCGGCCATTTGGATCGCCGAAATCCCCTGCTCGGGGGCGATGCCGGCATGGGCGCTGCGGCCATGAAACTGCGCCGTGAACTTGTACTGCTGTGGTGCCCGCACCACGATGCCCCCCACCGGGCCACCGGCATCAAGCACGAAGCCGATGCGTGAAACCACCGGGGACAGGTCGAAATGGCTGGAGCCGACCAGTGCCAGTTCTTCGGCAACGGTCAGCACCACTTCAATGGCCGGATAAAGGCTGCCGGATTCCTGCAGCGCCGTCACCGCTTCCAGTAATGCGGCCAGACCGGCGGCATCATCGGCGCCGAGCACGGTGCTGCCGTCGCTGACAATGGCATCCCCCTCAATGCGCGGTTTCACGCCCACGCCGGGAACGACGCGGTCGAGATGGCAGGAAAACAGCAGCGGTTCTCCCGGTGCTGTGCCCGCCAGGCGGGCATAGAGGTTGCCGGCGTTACCGCCGATCTTTCCGCCGGTATCATCCTCCGTAACGGTAAAGCCAAGTGCTTGCAACTGCACCGTCATCCGGTCGGCCATCAACCGTTCGCCCAGCGGTTCCGAGTCAACGGCGCAGAGTTCCATGAATATCGAGTAAAGTCTGTCAGTGTCAATCATACGTCCCCGTTTCATCTGTTGGTGTGCCTGCTACGATAGCCGATTGCTCAGGAGTTGTCATCTCTGTTTACCACGAGGGGCGGTCAGCATCCTGCTTCGGTCTTTTGTTGTTGGCGGTTTATTTTTTGTGTCAATCCAACATAACCACTTTAATGAAGGGGTTTGTGGTGGGTATGTGAAGTGTGTTTACTGAGAACGTTCAGTGGAACCATTATGTTGAAAAAATGTGCGGCGCTGGACCAAAGTTATTGAAGAAGGCTGAGTGGGCAGGTGCCAGCACAATTCCTCTGCGCCGACCAACAGCCCCATCTATAGGCTCTTCGAATAACAACGGAATGTGTGACGGGAAACAACAAAGCACCTGCAAATTAATGCAGGTGCTTTGTTTGTTTAAGTGCAGGGACGGATCGAACCGCCGACACGAGGATTTTCAATTCTTTCAGTATGTCCGCAACGTTATGATATGGCAGGGGACTAAAATTTGTCACCTTGTCAAACCCATTGTTTTTTGCTACCGGCATCCGATGGTTCTAAGCACTACTATGAAATACGCTCAAAAGCTTTGTCCATAAAGGACAAAATGGGAATAACGGTTGACTCCATATGCTCTGGTGTTAATACCGAAGCAGCCTGACTCATAACACGCTCTTTTACGGAATCCTTCATCCCAATCAACTCATTGATAATTGCATCTATTTCCTCATCGGGAAACTGGCAATAATGGGCTGAAGAGAACCAATGCCGACGCAATATATGATCCCAGTTATAATGCTTGCTCTTGCCCCTGACCGCCATGGCCATTTTTATCTTCTGTGGGAGAAATTGTTTTTTTGCCAGAAGAGGGTAAGCCGATATGACGTCGTAACTTGGCGTGAGGCAATAAGGTCCACCCGGTTGCAAATAGATACTGAAATTTTTTGCATGGCCATCAATGGCACCCATCAAAAAAAACAATATCTGGCTTTTCATAAACCTGCGGCGGTCTGACATTGCATCTGAAGAACCCAGCAAAAACTTCATTATACTTTCCATTCCCGGTCCGCCATCGCTTTCATATTTAAGAGCTGGAGGAATATTAAGCGCTTGACACAGATCTTCTTGGGGCAATCTGATCAACCAGGATTTGTCCTCAGACCATCTGCGGTCAAACCGTTTAATCACGAGTACCTTCATGTCATCGAAAGTCTCTATGCCGGTGTCAGCGACTGGAATGCCAAACTCTTTGAGAAGCAGGTGGCATATCCACTCGTTCTCTACACTATCCGTCAGGTCCATGTTGCTGTGTTCAATTTTGCCTATAGGCAACTTGAATATATGGCTGGTAGGGGTAGATCCCAAGGGGCGGCACCAACGCCCATCAAGAAATAGAAGAGCTGTTTTTTCCTGTGCCCCGGCCATGGATATTCTGAAATCGTCGTTTTCATTCATCCCAAGCGGCATTGTTCTGTAATTTCTCAGAGTTGTAGCTATTTCTGATTCAGAGAGCGGCGTGGCATTAATTTTACGCACATCAGAAACGACAGCGTCTTCCGGCAGAATTTGGATTGCGCCAACGCAATCACCGCCAATATGCCATAATAAATCGAAGCCGCTGTTACTAGGCGCACAAAACTTAGCCTGAATCCTATTACGAATAGACACATTGTCCGGCAGCAAGTTTTCAAAAAAGTTTTCGACTACCGCCCCCGTATAAACCCTTCCTGGTAAAGGCATAGACATTGATAGCGGCCTGCTTGCCGGCGAACTAAACCAACTATCCAGATACTCAAAACGAAGTTGCCCTGTAGACGCCTTGGTTAAGTGGCCAACATGCTCGCCGTTCATAAGTATAAAAAGTTCGTTTTTTCTTTTCCGGGCGCGCCCAATCACCATGCGTCACCTTCTTGTACCGGTTTTTTTCTAGGACGGACAACAAGCTCAAGGTCAAGTGCCGCCAAGACACGGAAGAGTGTGCCAAGACCTACTCCTGCTTTCCCGGCTTCCAGCTTTGATATGGTATGCTGCTCTATCCCGACAAGTTTGCCAACCTGTGCCTGCGTTAGGTGTTTGTTCTTCCTATCTGCCCTCATTGTTTTTCCAAGTATTTCTGCCGTTAGAACAGACTGCTCCATATTAACCTCCAGAATTATACTCGTTCAGATATATAAATATTATATGTGCAATCGAATATAATCAATGAAAATATCTTATCGGATATATTGCTGCAGTATTTGGAAACCCTCTCAATAGATACAATAAAAGCCCATTTTTCCAAGGGGCTTTTAAGTACTGCACAGGATTATATTGGATGAGTTGGTGGTAGCGAGGACGGGGGCGAAACGGCGCAACTTTTCGGTCGAGGGATTTTAAGTCCCTTGCGTCATAATGTAGTCACGTTGCCATGCAGGTTTTTCGCGTTGCCAGTAACCTTTAGGCGGCAACTCTACTCCTTGTTTTACACATCTTTTCTTTACCGGAATAATTCCGGAACACCATACATAATTCAATAAGGTGGCCAATTGGCCGCCTTTGCTGTTTCTAAGACAATCTGCCTGGGAATTGGCTGTAGTACACAGTTCTGCTGGTGAGATTTACGCGCATATAAATCCCGCAAATCCCTGTTCCGGCCGCAATGATATCCGCCGATGACCCCGGTGTTCCTGTGGCAATTCAAATTGATAGTGATATTGAAGTTTGTATGCTGAGAACTGGTGTGTCTCCTCCAAGTACGAGGTGTCTCGGGTTGCCTGCTATCTGAGCGTTATGTAGTGTCGTTGCCCTGTTGGGCGATGATGGGATTCAGGCGTAGGTTGTGCTTGCTTCGGTGCTAAAGATGCAAATGGGCAGAGTTGATCTTCTTACATGATTTGTACTCTAAGGTGGGTTGGTGTGGGGAAAGATGGTGCCCAGTGTTGGCGTGCCGTCTGTTTGGCTGATTGAAATGTTTTCACCAACTAAAAAAGGCCAAGCATCGAAATGCTTGGCCTTAAATATTTAAGTGGTGCCCAGGGACGGAATCGAACCGCCGACACGAGGATTTTCAATCCTCTGCTCTACCGACTGAGCTACCTGGGCAAAAGGATTTCCTTTATAAGGTTATCGGTGCGTAGTGTCAATAAAAAAGTTCAGTTTCTGTCATTTAGTTGTGTTTTCGCGCTGCATCTTTATCGGCACGTAGTTGCAAAACGGCTCCTCTTCCATGTAGTCGCCGTAGACGGCATCGGCCCTGGCGCGGCATCCGCCGCAGACGTTGATGTATTCGCACTGGCCGCATTTGCCTTTGTATGACTTGAAGTCGCGCAGGTCGTTAAACAGCTCGGAGCTCTCCCAGATTTCCCGGAACGGAGTCTGCTTGACGTTGCCGGCGGTACGGTGGAAGTAGGAGCAGGGCTTTACGTTGCCGAAACAGTCGATCAGGCAGATGGATTGAGCGGCAATACACCCTTTGCCGCCGCCGGTAGAGAAGGTCAGTGAGCGGCGTTCGAACGTGGTCCCTTCGGCCTTGGCCTTCTGCGGCACGATGCGGTAATAGTGCGGAGCGCAGGTGGGGCGCATGAGGATGTCGTCCTCCGTCTTTTCCTGCTGGTAGTGCCAGTCCAGAATCTCCTCGTAGTCCTCTTTTGAGATCAGTTCACTCATGATCTCCTCGCCGCGTCCTGTCGGAACAATCATGAACATGTACCAGGCGGTTGCACCCAGGCCTTTTGCCACCTTGAATGTAGCCGCAATATCAGTCTGGTTGCGTTTGGTGAAGGATGAGTTGATCAGGAACTTCTGTCCGTTGCGGCGGAATATTTCTGCCGCCCGCACAACACCTTCAAATGAACCGGGGGATTGGCGAAAATTGTCATGCACTTCGGCCGTTGAGCCGTCAAGCGACAGAGATACCATTTTGATGTCTGCCTGCTTCATCTTTTGGCAGATTTCATCGGTAACAAGTGAACCGTTGGTCGCCATGCACATCCGCAGACCGAGGGAGGTGCCATACTCTGCCAGCTCAAAGATGTCCGGGCGCAGGAGTGGTTCTCCCCCTGAGAGAACAACAACCGGCTTGGAAAAATCGGCAATATCGTTAAGGAGTTTTTTTCCCTCTTCAGTGGTGAAGTCCCCCTCTGAGGAGGTCAGGTCAGAGGAGCAGCGGCAGTGTACGCAGTGGAGGTTGCATTTCTGGGTGGTTTCCCACGCGATCCATTTTGGAATAAATTCTGTGCTCATGGAGCTCCCGTTACGTGTTTTAATGATTGATGGGTAAAGTGCTTGCGGAGTTAAAATCCTACCTTAATGGTCATGTAAACTCAAGAATATATTCTGACCAGGTGCGCTTGCCGGATGTGGCCGGGAACGCGAAAAAACAAGCGCTTGCAATCAAGTTGTACGTATAGTAATATGTCGCTCCCGCCGCCTTTAGCGGCGTTTTACGTACCTCCACCATCTCAAGGAGCACCAATTTATGCTGAGTCTCATACGTAGGAAGAAAGAATCATTTATCATCAAGTTTGTTTTTGTTGTCATCGTTCTTTCCTTTGTGGGGACCATTTTTCTCGTGTGGGGGCAGGGTAGCGACGGTTTTGGGGGGGGCAAGGGAGGTTATGCCGCCAGGGTAAATGGTACGAAGATTTCTCTTGATGATTACCGGAATGCGTATGAACGCGTCAAAAATATGTATCAGCAGATCTATGGGCAGTCGATTCCGCCCGAGATGGAAAAAATGCTCGGATTAAAAAAAGTTGCTCTCGATGGCCTGATTGACAACCTGCTGGCGATGAAAGAGGCAAAATCTCTTGGCATCAAGGTTTCCAAAGACGAGGTGTCCAACTCAATAGAAGCGATGCCGATGTTCCAGAGAGGCGGTAAGTTTAATTTCGATCAGTATCAGCAGGTATTGAGGTCAAACCGCATGACAGCCAAAGAATTTGAGGAAGGGCAGGAGACAGAGGTTCTGCTCAAAAAAGTTCATCAGTCTGTCAAGGATAAGGCCGTTGTTAGCGATGCCGATGCTATGGCACAGTTCAAAAGGGACAATGACCGGCTGGAGCTGGAGTATGTATCGTATGCCCCTGCGGATGTGATGGGCGAGGTAAAGCTGAGCGATGCGGAGCTGAACGAGTACCTGCAGAAAAATCCCGGTGAATTTAAGACGGCCGAAAAGGTAGCGCTGTCGTATGTTCTGCTTGACCCGGCTTCACAGGTGGCAAAAACTACCGTGTCGGAAGAGGAAATCCAGGCATATTATCAAAAGAATATTGACCGTTGGCAGGGAAAGGACGGTATCCTGCCACTTGCCGAGGTAAGGGAAAAAGTTAAAGGCGAAGCGGTACGGCAGAAAGCGTCAAAGCTGGCGTATGAGCAGGCTGCGGATGCGTTGTATAAAAACATCAAGTCTGGTGATCTGGGGCTGATAGCCGGTGTGTTGAAGCAGAAGGTTCAGGAAACCGCCCTGTTTGCTGAGAATGCGCCTGTACCTGCAATGGTTGGTGAAACGGCAGTGATCAAGAAGGCACTTGAGTTGAAGCAGGGAGAGCTTGGCGGGCCGGTGGAAACCGCAAAGGGAATATATATACTCAAGGCCAAAGAGCGCAAAGCTGCTGCCGTTCCACCACTGGCTGAAATAAGGGGCGCTGTTGAGGCAAAGGCAAAGAGTGCCAAGGCGATAGAACTGGCGAAGAAAAAAGCGGATGATGCGGCAAAACAGCTGTCGACAAAGGTGGCCATGAAGACGAAGTTGACCGGAAGCTTCGGTTACTCCGCCAAGGGCGAGATCCCGACCATCGGCGCCTCCCCCGAAATGGTAGAAGCTGTTTTCAAACTCTCGGCATCACAGGCTCCGACAGCTCCGTTCAAGGTAGGCAGCCGCTGGTACGCTGTTCGCGTAAAGAGCCGCACCGAAACGCCAAAGGCGCAGTTCGAGTCAGTTAAAGAAGAGCTGAAGAAAAAGATGCTCCCTAAAAAGCAGGAAGATGCATTGATTGAATGGACCAAAGGGTTGCGTGAAAAGGCTAAAATTGAAATCAATCAGGCGCTGATCGCCGAAAAATAGGAGACTGATATGTCAAAACTTGTTCTGCAGACCGATTTCCCAGGTTTGAAGCTGTTAGCTCGCGGCAAGGTGCGCGATATTTATGACCTTGGCGAAACGCTGCTATTGGTGACGTCTGATCGAATCTCGGCATTTGACGTGATCATGAATGAACCGATTCCTGATAAGGGGTTTGTGTTGACCCAGATTTCTGCTTTCTGGTTCCGCCAGATGGAAGACATCGTACCGAACCACATTATCTCAATCGATGTTGCCGACTATCCGGCTGAGTGCCAGCCATACGCCGAGATTCTGCAGGGACGATCGATGCTGGTCAAAAAAGCAACGCCGCTGCCGGTCGAATGTATTGTGCGCGGTTATGTTTCCGGCTCGGGGTGGAAGGATTACAAGGCTAATGGTTCAATCAGCGGTATTCAGCTGCCTGCCGGTCTCAAAGAGTCGGATCGCCTTCCGGAACCGATCTTTACCCCTTCGACGAAAGCCGATCTCGGGGCTCACGATGAGACGATTACCTTTGACAAGATGGTAGAGCTCTGCGGTCGTGACCTGGCTGAAAAGGCCCGCGATTATACGCTTAAGATTTACACCCGTGCACGTGATCTGGCAGACAAAAAAGGTATCATAATTGCCGATACCAAGTTCGAGTTTGGCGTTTACGAGGGCGAACTGATCATTATCGATGAGTGCATGACCCCGGATTCAAGCCGTTTCTGGCTGAAAGAGTCCTACGAACCGGGCGGCCCGCAGGCGAGTTTTGATAAGCAGTTCCTGCGCGACTATCTGGAAACGCTGGACTGGGGCAAGTGTGCTCCGGCCCCTCAGCTGCCACAGGAAATACTGGATAAGACAGCTGATAAATATCGTGAAGCGCTGCAGATAATTGCCGGAATAACGGTATAGATTGTCTCTGCAAACAGGATTAAGGAGGCGGTTCGTTACAGAATCGCCTCTTTTTTATGCCGTAGTCTTGACAAGCCATGGTAGTACGGTAATCTACTGGTAATTAGCAGTTATAGCCACTACGCGCAGGAGAATTAAAATGAAACTTGAAGAAATCAAGGAAATTGCAAAGCAGCACGACATCAAGGTTGGTAAGTTAAAAAAAGCTGAATTGATACGCGCCATACAGTCAGCTGAGGGGAACGAAGTCTGTTTTGAAAGCGACAAGGCCGCTGAATGCGGGCAGGATGAGTGTCTTTGGCGGGTTGACTGCGTCTGAGTTAGTAGGGATCCGGCAGCGGAGTGCACTCTTGATGCATCCCGCTGCCGGTTTGTTAATGAGCAGCAGATTTTATAAACGCCCCCAACTCCTTGTCGACCTTCGAGATATGATTCAGCAGCCATTTAAGGAGCATGTTGTTGGTCTCAACAACATGGTGGGTAGAAACGCCATCCTGTCTGGTCTCATCCTCCAGTTTGTTAATCTGTTCAATGAAATATTTATGTTGGGCGTGGTGATCTTCGTAGTCAGGATAGCCGTGCAGGATTTGTAACTCTTCCTCGTCCCTGAAGTGAGTATGTACATACTCGTCGAGAAATATCTGCAGTTTCTTCAACTCTTCTGCCCCTTGCCCTGACTGACAGGCGTTCAGCAACTTGTCGAAGCGAAGCAGCAGCTCCTTGTGCTGGTTGTCAATCGCTTCAACGCCTATTGCTAATGATTCTCGCCACTCTATGCCCATACTGTACCCCTTTAGTGCCGCATTTATTGTACTGATTTTTTTATAACTGCCGTTTTCTTGGTTTTAGGTTTATGTTTTTGCTCTTCTTCCTTCAGCCGGTCTCCCATTTTCTGCAGGCAATCATCTACCCGTTGGTAAAGAGACCCTTTGGGGAACTTCCCGTTTTTGCCGCGCTGTCCGGCTCGTGTGCCGGTAAGAATTTCGATCCCCTGCTCGATTGTTTCCACGCTCCATATGTGGAACTGCCCGGCGGCCACCGCCTGGATAACATCCTCATGCAGCATGAGATGGCGCTCGTTCGATTTCGGGATCATCACGCCTTGATTTCCGGTTAATCCCTGAGCACGGCACACGGCAAAAAAACCTTCGATCTTGTGATTGACGCCACCTATCGGTTGCACCATGCCACGTTGGTTGACGCTGCCGGTCACCGCGATGCCCTGTTTGATGGCAACGCCTGAAAGAGCCGACAGAAGCGCGTAGAGCTCGGTGGAGGAGGCACTGTCTCCCTCTATGCCATCGTAGGACTGCTCGAAGCAGATAGAAGCTGACAAGGACAGTGGGCGCTCCCTGGCAAAAGCACCTCCAAGGTAGCCGGTCAGAATCAGGACCCCCTTGTCGTGTATAGGTCCGGAAAGTTTGACTTCACGCTCGATGTTAATCATACCGTCCTGCCCGGTATAGACCATCGCGGTGATGCGGGTCGGTCGGCCGAAGGTATGATCACCGAGGCCGATGACGGAGAGGCCGTTGATCTGTCCGACAACGGCGCCGGAGGTGTCGACCATGAGGGTACCATCATCGTACAGCTCCTGCATCCGCTCTTCAATGCGGTTGACACGATAGAGGCTCTCTTCAGCGGCGGCACGGACATCGTCGCCACTGATGATGCTGCGCTCGGCTTTGGTGGCCCAGAAACTGATTTCACGGATGAAGTCGGCAATCTCCATAAACTGCGATGAGAGCTTGCTCTGGTCGTCAGCCATGCGGGCGGTATGCTCCAGAAGGGCGGCAACACCGCTTTTATGAAACGGCAGCAACCCCTCGGCGCGGCAATGGCTGGCAACAAACAGTGAGTAGTCGTGCATGATTTCGGGGGTTCGGGCGACACGGCTGTCAAATTCAGCCTTCACTTTGAAGAACTTCCGATAATCCGGATCGAGATGGAAGAGGAGGTAGTAAATCCACGGGGTGCCGATCAGCACAATTTTGGCACGCATCTGCACAGGTTCCGGCTTGAGTGAGACCATGGTCATGAAGCGGTACTGCTCCAGCACATCCTCGATTCTGATCTCGTTATTACGGATGCAGCGTTTAAGAGAGTCCCAGACAAACGGATTAATCAATACTTCGCGGGCGTCGATAACCAGATAGCCGCCGTTGGCCCGATGCAGGGCACCGGAACGGATCATGGTGAAGTCGGTCACGGCAACGCCGCCGTACTGCATGACATGTTCGATCCGTCCGAAGAGGTTGTTGTAGGTCGGATTGGATTCAAAAACAACCGGTGCACCGTCGGTGTTCTTGTTGTCTACCAGCACATTTACCTGATAGCGGTCAAAGGATGGCTCCTGACGCGGCATCTTGATGCCGGGGATCTGTGGTTGGGTTGACTGCGGCTTGAAGTCTTCCAGGGTATTGAGAATGTCTTCCTGGACGGACTCCAGGTATCCCAGAACCTTTTCAAGCTCCCCGTATTTTTCCCGCAGCGGATCAAGGCGGTGTCCCAGGCAGGACATGCCGACATCGCGGTCGGCCTGCGCCAGGGCATCCTTGGTGATCTTTTCCTGCTCCCGGACCTGGCGGAGCACTTCGTTGAGCTGTTCGGTCAGCTCCTTGCCCTGTTTTTCAAGCTTCTGGCGTTTCTTTTCGTTGAGGGCATCATACTCTTCCTGGGTGTAGTTGCGACCGGCCTTCTGCGGCACGATCACCAGACCGGAGACGGTCCTCTGCAATGAAAATCCCAGCTTCTCTGCCGCCTTTTCAAGCCCCTGGAAAAGGTCGTTTGAGGCCGACTGGTAGCTGTCGAGCAGTTCGGCCCGCCTGTTTTCATATTCGCTGCTTTCAAGCGCTTTCGGAATGTCCTTGCGGAATGCCTCTATCAGCTCCTTCATGTCTGCTGCCAGTTCGCTCCCCTTTCCTGCAGGAACGTCAAGCGAGATCGCCGAATCGGAATCCTTGAAGTTGTTGACATACACCCAGTCGTGCGGCTGTGGCTCGCCCTTGGCGCGTTTTCTGAGAATGCTGGCAATGGTGGATGTGCGTCCGGTACCGGTTTCACCGGATACATACAGATTAAAGCCGGCCCCTTCAACTCCCAGGCCGAATTCAATTGAGCGCAGAGCGCGTTTCTGGCCGATAGCATCATTGAAGTCGGGAAGTTCAGCGGTCGTTTCAAAGCCGAGAAGGTCCGGATCACAGTTCCAGCGGAGTTTGTCAACAGGTATGAGGCGGCGGTCGGACATCAGGAGCTCCTTTTATATGTCTGAAGTTGTTAGCAATGTAGTGATGGCAGACGGCACCACGTTTAACCCTTTGCAGGCGCGGGCAGGTTAAAGCGGCATTGTGTAAAGAGGGGGACGATATGTCAAGCTGAAAGCGCGGTAAGGGCCTTTGCTACGGCTTGGTGGATATCAGCCTGATCCGGAAGTGTGGCAGCCAATGCCGGTATATAGCCGCGCTCAAGCAGTATTCGCCGTGAGGTAGGGTAGGTAAGGTCATAGATCCACGATATCTGCAGTAACTTGAAATCATTGAAGCAGGAGATAGTGGCAAGCGGTACGATGCACCCGGCAGCAAGTGAGGCTATACACGGTTCGGAAACCTTGTCGGGGGCATCCTCCAGTCCGAGGATCGCCGCCGAGGCCCGTTCTTCAGGAGGTTGTGCGAGGAACTCGACAAATACGCGCCAGATATCGAGCTTGTCGGCATCACGAATCAGGTTGATATAGTGTCTGGTCGGAGACTTGATCGTGTCGGGTGGTGCGAGCATGTTGTGAAAGCGCACCGCCTCCTCTATCAGCAGCTGTTCAGCCGGATCAATGCCGTCCAGTACGTTATTCTCCCTGATAACATCGATGGCGAGGCGGGCGTGGTTGTCAGAATTGCTGTCGAGAAAGGTGCGCCAGCGGCGATACTGCGGAAAACGCCCGAGGTCGTGCAGCAAGGCAGTGGCAGCGGCGATGTATGTTTCATTTTCAGTCAGATTCTCACCGGCAGACAGCAGTGCCATGACCTCACCCACTTTGCGGGTATGCTCAATCTTGAGCTGGATATTTTTGGCACCTTCGGGGTCGGTATCAAGAAACGGTTCAACATAGCGGTCGAACCAGGCGATAAGGTTATCCAGTTGCAGTTTTTCCATGCTCTCATGCAGCTCCGTCAGGATTGAAATTGTCTGTATAATACTGTACCGTGTCGCGAAGTCAATCAAACCCCGCGAGGACCACAATGCAGCTGTCGCTTCTTGATAACGCAGACTCTATGCCGGATACTGAAAACCGTGTGAAAGAGCTGCGTCGTCTGCTTGAATACCACAACCGATGCTACTATCAGTTTGACGCCCCGGAGATCAGTGATGCTGAGTACGACCAGCTTTTCCGTGAGCTTGCGGCGCTGGAGGAACGGCATCCCGAGCTGGTAACGGCGGAGTCGCCGACGCAGCGGGTCGGTGGTGCGCCAGCCGGCCGCTTCCAGGCGGTTGTGCACCGATTGCCGATGCTTTCTCTCGAAAACGCGACCAATGAGGAGGAAATCAGGGTAAAACTCGATGTAAGGATCAAGAAAGAGCTCGGCCTTGCGGAGAGCTCATCCGTGTCATACATGTGTGAGCCCAAGATGGACGGGCTGGCAGTTGAGCTGATTTATGAAAAGGGGACGTTAACGGTCGCGTCAACCCGTGGCGATGGTGTTACCGGTGAAGATGTTACACAGAATATCAGGACGTTGCGCGGTCTGCCGCTACGCCTGACAGGCGAAGGTGTGCCGGCGTTGCTGGAGGTCAGGGGGGAGGTGTATCTTTCTTTGGAGGCCTTTCAGAAGATTAATCGTGACAGGGAGGAAAATGGCGATCCCCCTTTTGCCAATCCGCGCAACGCCGCCGCAGGATCATTGCGGCAGCTTGATTCACGGGTCACCGCCCGCCGTCCGCTGTCGTTCTATTGTTATGCTCCGGGTCTTGTCGAGGGTGCTTCCTTTTCATCCCAGCATGAATTTCTGGAGATGGCTGCCGGATGGGGACTGCCGGTCAACCCGCTGACCCGTCTGGTGGATGGTATCGCCGGGGCGGTCGCATATTATCATGAAATGCAGGAAGTGCGTGAATCGCTCACGTATGAAATAGACGGGACGGTCGTCAAGGTGGATTCGTTTCAGCTCCAGCGCGAATTGGGCGAAAAAAGCCGTTCGCCTCTCTGGGCTATCGCCTGTAAATTTCCGCCTCGTCAGGCTGAGACGCAACTGGAGGATATTATCCTTTCGGTCGGCCGCACCGGGGTCATCACGCCGGTCGCCCAGCTCAGGCCGGTAGAAATTTCCGGAGTGACCGTTTCCCGTGCGACGCTGCATAATTGGGATGAGCTGGCGGCCAAGGATATCAGGATCGGTGACACCGTTGTGGTTGAACGTGCCGGTGATGTTATACCGGCGGTGGTCAGGGTCGTTGTTGAGCGCCGTAACGGTACGGAACGAACCGTGCTGCCGCCTGAAACCTGCCCGGAGTGCGCTTCGGCCGTTGTCCGCATCGCTGATGAAGTTGCGCTGCGCTGTATGGGGATCTCCTGCCCTCCACAACTCCGCGAATCAATAAAGCATTTTGCCTCACGTGGCGCTATGGATATAGACGGCCTCGGGGATAAAATTGTAGAGCAGCTCCTCTCCCTCGGCCTGGTTCATACGGTTGCCGACCTGTATCGTCTTACCAAGGATGATTTCATGCGCTTTGATCGCATGGGAGACAAGCTCGCTTCCAACCTGCTGACCGCACTGGAGGCCAGCAAGACATGCGATCTGGGCCGCTATGTGTATGCCCTCGGCATCCGCCATGTCGGTGAGCGCACCGCGAAGGTTCTGGCCCAAGCTTTTGGCAGCCTCGAAAATCTTGAAAAAGCAACGGTTGAAGAGCTGGTCTCCATTCGTGACATCGGTGCCACCGTTGCCCAGAGTGTCTTCACCTTTTTTAACAACCCTGATAACCGTGCTGTTATTGGCCGACTCAGTGAGTATGGTGTCCATCCTGCGGCGGTGGCCAAGACGGTTGGCGGTCGTTTGAGCGGTCAAAATTTTGTTTTTACCGGAACCCTGACCCTTTTTAACCGTGATTCTGCCAGAAAACTGGTAGAGGAGCAGGGGGGGAATGTGGTAGGATCGGTCTCCAAAAAAACCGATTATGTTGTGGCAGGTGATGAAGCGGGTAGCAAGTTGAGCAAAGCCCGGGAACTCGGCATCGCTGTGCTTAGCGAAGAAGATTTCTTGCAGTTGCTGGAAACGCCCTGACGAGAGGAAGCGCCGTGGATAAAGTTGCAATGATGATAAATGCCCGCAAGCTTTTCAAGGATGTCAGTGACCTTCCGACCATACCGGCCATTGTCTCCAGAGTCGTATCCATGCTTGATAGTCAGGACGCCTCACCGGATGAAGTCGCTGACCTGATTCTGTCTGACCAGGTGCTCGCCGCCAGAGTCATCAGGGTCGTTAATTCGCCGCTGTATCGCACCAGTAATACGATTCTGTCGGTCAAGCGTGCCCTTTTGTTCCTCGGTTTCAAAAGTGTGCGCGAGATGATTCTGACCAGTTATTTTGTGGATAGTTTCAAGAACCAGGAACAACCATTCGACATGAAGATGTTCTGGGTGCACTCCTTCAGCGTTGGAGCCATTTCTCGCCGTATCGCTCGCATGATAGAGTATAATGACGTGGAAAAAGCGTACCTGGTCGGTATTATTCACGACATCGGCAAGGTCTTTCTGGGGCATTACTGCAAAGAAGAGTACGGCCGGATGCTGGCCGGTATAAGTAATACCAGCTCCACTACCTACGATGCTGAATATGAGTCCTTTGGCACCACTCACTGTGAAGTAGGGCTCTGTCTGGCTCTGCGCTGGAATTTTCCTCCCGCGTATTGCGATGTGATTGCAAATCACCACTCCTCCGAAGTGGTCACCGAAGACCCGTTGCTGCTTTCTATTGTGGCCCTCGCCGATTTTTACTGCCTTTCACACGGTACCTACAACAGCGTAGCCCAGGCGAGTATTCCGGGGGCGTCGGAAGATAATGCCTGGGAAGTATTGAGCCAGTTTGCCACCGATAGCCTTCCCACAAGTCTGGAACACTTTCTGTCGGCCCTTGATGAAGAGTATGAAGCTATCAATCAGGAAGTAAACCAGCTGTTTAATACCATGACAATATAAGTCGTATGCGGAGGCCTCCCCATGTCGGAGCATAAATCGGTTACCTGTTCCAAGTGCAGCCCAGTATGGAAGAATCATGGCACAACTAACTGTTGGAGCGGTGATCCGGATCAGGCGCCTCCCAAACCGGGTAACTGTCCGTCTGAGGTATATGGGGACGTGGTGCAGGAATCGTTTGATGAGTATCTGGGTGATGGGGAGGATGCAAAGATCGCTTTGGTCGCGGCACGGGTCGAAGGGCTCTGTTATCAACCGGTGCCGGGTAGTGATGCTGTTAATGCACGCTGGACGCGGGTTGAGGATACGATCGCTTTTGCAAAGCTGATGGGGTACAAAAAAATCGGCATGGCGACATGTATCGGACTTCTGGATGAGACGGAGCTGTTGTCAAAAATTCTGGCGGCACAGGGGTTTGAACCGGTTAGTGTTTGCTGCAAGGCCGGTAGTGTCGACAAGCTGAAGCTGGGGCTTGATGAGACGGATAAAGTCAGGCCCGGCACTTTTGAACCGGCCTGCAATCCAATCGCCCAGGCAGAGATATGCAACCGGATGGAAACGGATATGAACATTATCGTCGGCCTTTGCATCGGCCACGACATGCTCTTTAATAAGCACTCAAAGGCTCCGGTAACGACCCTCGTGGTCAAGGATCGTGTTACCGGCCATAACCCGGCTGCCGTGCTGTACGGCCAGAACTTTTACTACAAGCGGCTGTTGAAGCCTATGGTTGTGCCGGGGAGTGAATAACGCACACCTTTATCGGTACTCACGGCAGGCCGTGACAAAAGATGCAGCGATGGTGCGGTTGCTGCCGAAATGTTGGTGAATGTACGACCCCAGGCAGTTCCGTACGTGGAACCCTTCCTCCCCCAGGACAACTCCCTTTCGTGAAACCTGATAACAGCGCCCAACCCTTTCCGGCATCGGACCGATCTCCGAATAGTGAAACTCATGCCCCCGGACGACAGCCCCTTTCGTGCCGATGAGGGCTGACTCTGTCAGCTCTACCTCCCGGTAGCCGAGCGCCTTGCGCCGGGGGAGCATCCGGCAGCGAACCGGGAAAATTCCCACAAAATCTGCTGATGACTGGTTCCCGGATGCGTCGATTCCCTCTGTAAGATAGACAAATCCTCCGCACTCCGCATACACCGGCATATCTGCCGCCACGGCGGTCCGCAGGGAATCTTTCATGCCGACATTCTTGCCCAGTTTGTCCGCATACAGCTCCGGGTATCCTCCGGGCAGATAGATGCCGTGAATATCCGGTGGCAGTGCGGCATCCTCAAGCGGTGAGAAAAAGAGGAGTTCTGCCCCGGCTTCCCGCAACAGGCGCAGGTTGTCTTCGTACATGAAGCAGAAAGCCTGGTCGCGGGCTACGGCAACGGTAACCGCCGGTTCGTCACTCCCTGAGGTTTGCGTACAGACAGCGGCTTCAGGTGAAACGATGGCCAGCCCCTTCAGCCCCTCCAGATCAAGACAACGCTCGGCCATAGCTGCCAGCCGTTCGATAAATTCGTCAGCTAGAGGGTTGTCCTCTGCAGTAACCAAACCCAGGTGGCGTGATGGAATAGCCAGTGCCTCATCGCGGGGGATGCAACCGAAACAGGGTATTTCGGCACAATGGCTTGCAAGCGCATCCCTGAGGAGCTGTGCATGATGTTCGCTCCCCACGTTGTTGAATATGACCCCGCCGATCCTGATCTGTGGATCAAACCCGGCAAAGCCTTTTACGAGTGCTGCGGCACTGGCCGCCATGCCGCGGGCGTTAACAACCAGCACAACCGGCGCTCCGGTTATGGAGGCGATCTGGGCGCTGCTACCGTCCCGGGAAGATGCACCGATGCCGTCAAAAAGTCCCATTACCCCTTCGATGACGGCGATTGCCCCACCGGTCAGCGAGGCTGCAAACGTCTCACGCACAAACTCCTCGGGGCACATCCAGGCATCCAGGTTGATCGAAGGGGACCCGGTCACCAGGCGGTGGTAGCCGGGGTCGATAAAATCCGGCCCGCATTTGAACGGGGCCACCACTTCCCCCTGCCGCATCAGCGCCGCCATGATCGCGAGGCTGACGGTGGTCTTGCCGCTGCCACTCTGCGGAGCAGAGACCAGAAAGCCATGTAGGGCATTCATCGCAGTGACCTTCTTGAACCGCCATACTGAAAAAACGCAATCAGATGGAACTCTTCCTTGTTGTATCCTTTGGGGAATCCCCCTACGGGGCCAATGGCCCGCAGAGTGCGCAGTACCTCTTCGTCCAGTATCCTGGCGCCGGAACTCTCCAGTTGCACGATGTTGGTGATTTCACCGCGGCGGTTGAAGGTGATCCGCACCGGTGTAATCCCTTCTATGCCCTTCATGGCGGCTTCCTGAGGGTAGCGCCAGACGCCGTAGATTGCCCCTTCGAAACGGCGCAGGAATGAGCCGAATACGATGTCATCGCTGTTAAGAAAGCGGGTGTCACCTTCGGCAATATCGTTTTCAAATTTGCGGCGATAGCTGTCTTCCAGTCGCGCCAAACGGCGTGCCCCGGGAAACAGGTTCGGCACCGCTGTTTGCTGCTGCGGAGTTGCTCTGGTTTTGGGTTTCAGCAGGCTGGCAGTAGAAGAACCGGGAGTGACGGGGGGCTGTTCGGCGGCCGTCCGGGACGCTCCGGGTGCCGTGGCTGCCGGTGAAGATTGTGTCGGAGCGGTCTGCTTTTCAACCGCCTGAAAATCTTGTGGTGCGTTGCCGCGTGGTGCGCTCTCTTTGGTGACCCGGACACGCTGTTCAGAGCGCCGCTTGGTGACCTGCTGATGTTGTTCGACCGGCTGTTTTGTCTCCGGCATCTGCTGCAGGTCGATAAAAACCGGCTCCTTTGGAGCTGTCTGCGGTGACGCAGGATAATAGTAGAGTGCGGCAATAACTCCGATGTGAAGAAGGAGAGAGAGGGCCAGAAGGTAAATAAAAGTTTTTTCAATATATCGATCAGGCATTGATTAAGATCTTTTCAAGCTGCTGAGTAATGTGACGGTTCGAATTAAACCGGTTAATATGTTTGTACCGTTTCCTGGGTGTACTCGCGATGAGATTCGGTCTGCGAGCTGGTCTCCGCGCGCAGGAAGGCAAGTATTTCTTTGAGGCTTTCCAGGATATTCTGTTCTCCCTTGGGAAATTCCCGCGGGTCGAGCTCGAGCGTAACCGTACTCTGGTATTCCGTGTTGCGCAAGTGATTGAGGAAACGGGTCAACGGCAGTATCCCATGCCCGGGAAGAAGGTGCTCGCGGCCATGACCATAGTCTGAAAAGTGGATATTGAGAATTCTGTCAGAGTCGTAACAGAGGAAAAAGTCGTTAATAAAATCCGTTTTTCCCGAGCCGATATGGGTACAGTCAAACGTCATATACAGGTTGTGATCGCGAATAAAGTCAACCAATCGCTGTATGTTTGAGAGGATGTTGGGGTTGATCTTCCACTTTCCGACCCACGGCATGTTTTCCATGGCAATAGCCACTTTCCCGCCTAGCCCGAGTTCCTGTTGATAGTCGTGTATGCTGTAGAGCCAACGCCAGAAACCGAGCTCTAATCCCATCCAGGAGGGGGGGTGGAAATTTACCAGCGGGATGTCGCAGGTGGCAGCCAGCTCAATGGAAAGTTTAAGTGAGTCAATAGGACCACCCCAGCCATCCAGTTCCATAAACGGTGAGTGGATGGAATGGATCGGAATAATTTCCTGAAGAGACCGTATCAGTTTGGCGGAGTTGATCCGTTGGAAATCCTGGTTGATGATGAGCTCAACGCCATCAAATCCGGACTCTGCAGCCAACTCGAACACCCTTTGCAGTGGCAGGGTAAAGAGGCTGCCGGTTGAGAGCGATAAAATCATGGGACGCTAGTCCCCCATTCCGGAGAAGGTGACTGCAACGTGTCGCTGGATGGTGGCTACAGCCTCAAGCGAGGCTTTCAGCGACTGGCGTTGACCGAGCGACAGTTCTCCAGGATTCAGGAGCAAAGATTGGTGTGTATGACCGGCTATACTGAGAGACTGCTCATGCCGCAGGCGAAGCTCATGGATGCAATACCAGGCTTCCAGCATTTTTTCAGCCAGATCGACATCCAGCTCACGTCGTTTCAGCAGATCGTAGATTCTGTCGCAGCTGCTGGTTGCGCTGCTCCCCTTTATCAGCGCCAGTGCTGAAAGAGCTGCGGAAAGGGGGAGCAGGCCGTGGTCCAACAGGCGGAACAGACCCCGCCCGTCCCCACTGCGCTCCAGTTTTAACCCTCCCATCACACCGATGCCGTTTGAAAGCGATTCCATTCTTTCGACCAGATTAGCCTGAGCCGCGCGACTCCCTCGCAGGGTGGCAAGAACCCGCTCCTTCAGTTTATGAGCGAGATCTTCATCCGGAGTCAGTGAATATTGGTCTGCCAGGCGCAGCACGTTAATCAAGTCGTCCGGATCCGTATGGTACAGAGCATCATCGCAGCGTTGCTGCCACTCTGAAAGGCTGCCGCGCCATTCCGGATTGCGCGGAGAGACGACCGGGTCGATCACCAGGCCGATCTCTTCAAATTCCGCATGCACGGCATGGCTGTACCGGTTGATGGTCTGGAGTTGAGCCCCGGAGATTTCCTCATGAACCAGCAGCAGTTGAAGCTGGCAGAAGGGGGAATATTCACAGCGTCCCGCCGGTCCGAGCGCCACCAGTGCCATTTTGGGGAGATTGCCGGCAAGCGGTCCGAGCTGATCAGCGGAGTGGGTCATAACGGCGCGGCCGAGCAAGCTCATGAACTCCATGCTCTTCTGGTAGAATGCGGGGGCAGAGTGGAATACATCCATATGGCGGTAGAGCGTGGCGTAATATTCGCTGGTCAGCTCTTTCAGCCGCACTGTCGGCGGGGCTGTTGCAACTTCATCCAGCAGGGTATCCAACTTCAGCAGGATTTTTTTATGTGCTGTGGACAGTTCTTCGAGCGCAGCCAGGCTCTCTGAAAAAACACCTTGAGCTCCGATAGTACGATCAGAACCGGCACGATCCAGCAGGTGTTGCCGATACTTGGCAGAAAAATCTTCGGTCGCCCGCCAGGCGGTGACGTCATTACTTTTTGCAGAGAGGAGGGCGCCCATTACTCTTCGTGGCAATCATGCACATCCCGGCTTACGAAGAGCCGGATGGCGGCAGATGGTGGTGTGGTCAGTAATGATGTGACAATCATGACGATCATGACCAGTGGCGCACCGATGAACGCGGATGATGTGAGCGGAAACAGCTGCGATACGAGCGGCAGGCTGTCGCCGGCGATAAAAGGGGCAAAGCTGATGACCAGTCCGGTCAGCATGCCGCATATGGCCCCGGCAGCATTGGCCCGCGGCCACCAGATTCCGAGCAGGAAGGCCGGGAAGATGGTGTTGCCGGCCACTGCAAAGGCAAGTGCGGCGATCTCGGCGATCATCCCCCACGGTTGCAAGGTCAGCACCATTACAACTGCGGCCAGAAGCAGAAAAAAACCTTTCGCGGCGTAGGATTTATCACGTTCGGTGGCTTTCGGGTTGATCAGGCGCGGGTAGATATCATATGAAAACGAGGCTGAACCGGTCATCAACAGTCCGGCGGCGGTCGAAAAGGCGGCGCTCATGCCGCCGGCGGCCAGGAGCCCGATCGCCCAGGTCGGCAGTCCTCCCAGGCTGGCTGCGGTGAGTACTACCATGTCGGCGGCATCGGCACCCCCCGCATAGAGTCTCATGCCGTTGCGTGCTTCAAAAAGCCGGGTAAGCACACCGTAGGCCGGTGCAGACCAGTAAATCAGGGCGATGAAAAACAGTCCCCAGACGACTCCCCAGCGGGCGTCCCGCATGCCGGGAACCACGTAGAAGCGGGAGAGTACGTGCGGCAGTCCGGCTGTGCCGAACATCAGGGTAAAGCAGAGGGCAAACCACTCGAACAGGGAGGTGTTGGCAAACGGCTCCGAACAGTTGAAGCCGAACTGCTGCTGCAGTTCGCCAATGGCGGCCCCGTAGCCGAACTGGGGCAGTATCCAGAAGTAGCCCAGCTTGCGCGTCAGTAACATCAATGGCAGAATAAAGGTGATGATCAGTACGAAATATTGCAGTTTCTGGTTGCGGACCACTCCCAGCATTCCGGAAACGACGACGAATGATACTGCCAGTGAAGCGCCGACAATAACCGCAGGAAGATAGGCGATTCCGAACAGCCAGGAAACCAGCAGGGCGATGCCGCGAAACTGGGCAACACAGTAGATGATCGTTATGATGATGGAGATCAGTGCCGCCAGGGTGCGGGCCGTGTCGGATTCGTAGCGGAAACCGACAAAATCCGGTGCCGTGAATTTGCCAAACCTTCTTATCTGGGTGGCCATCAGCACCAGCAGCAGAACATATCCCCCGGTCCAGCCAACCACGTAGGCCATGCCAAAATAGCCTTTCACATAAAACACACCGGCCAGGCCGAGGAAGCTTCCGGCGCTCATCCAGTTGCTGGCTATGCCGGCTCCGATACCGACCCGTCCGGTATAGCTGCCGTTGAAACCATATTCCGAACTCTGTCTGGTTCGTTTGCGCAGCCCGGAAAAGATGAAAAGCGCAAACATGCTTGCCACAATGGTTAATGGCACGAGCTGGACTATACCGTCTGTCATTTACTCGTCCTCCCCGCTGACCGGTTTGATGCGGAACCGGAGCGAACCTTCCGTTGATTGCTTTGCATGTCGGTCCATCCAGATGTTGAACAGCACACAGAGGATGATAAACCAGAGCGGTAAAAACTGGCCGGTCAGCCAGAATTGAAGCGGCAGGTTGAAAAAGGTCAGATTTTCGAGCAAGATTATGGAATAGCTCGCTTCGAGAAAGTACGCGAAGAGCTGAAAGCCGACAATTGCAGCCAGCCACCCGAGCAGAATCAGCTTGATGACGCGGACCTCGCCGCGCATGGTTTTTCCGCGTGGTCTGAAAAAACTGAGATTATTGTGTGGAGATGTTTCCTTCATGATGCCTCCCGACTCGTAATCCTATTTTTTCCGGTAATGAACGTAGTATATCGGTTGCCCCAGATCCAGAAAGCGTCGCATATACTTTGAAATCGGATACCCCTCCAGGTGATGGCGGTAGGTGTCCGGGGCGAGCTGATTGACAACACCGGGCTGAATGGCCATGAACTCGGCGACGTCCAGGCCGTAATCGACAAAGTCGGTGGCAAAATAGAAATCGGCCTCCGGTCGCATGAACTGTGACAGGTACGTTATAAACCCGGTATTGACCAGGCGTCTTTTCCGGTGACGCAATTTGGGCCAGGGGTCGGGACAGTTGATGATGACCATTCGCAGCGATTCTGCCGGTATGCAGGCTTCGATAAAACTGCGTGCTTCAGCCCTGAGGACCCGCACGTTTTTGAGGTCGCTTTTGTCGATACGCTTACAGGTTTTTATGCATCCCTTATTGTAAAAATCAAGCGCAATAAAATTAAGGTTTGGGTGCTGAGCGGCCATCTGCAAGACAAAATCGCCGACGCCACAACCGATTTCCAATGCTAGGGGATTGTTGTTGCCGAATATCTCGCTCCACAACGGGGCGGGGTCGTTATCCTCCCACGGCAGGAATGTGGGGGATGAGTTGGGGATAAGCATGTACGGTCCTTAGTCGGTTTAGTAAGCGGTTCTCCGCAGCTATCAGGCAGAAAACGATTCGTTGGTGTATCCACCCAATTTCAGGGGCTGGTTAAAATTGTGTGACTATAGCATGTCTTGCGGGCTGGCGGGAGGGATTTTTCATCCGCATGCTTCGTGCCGGGGGCACCAGATCAGGTGATCATTAACCATGCCGGTAGCCTGCATGAAGGCATAGCAGATTGTCGAGCCGACAAAACGGAAGCCCAGCCGCTTCAGCTCTTTGCTCATGGTGTCTGATAGAGGTGTGCTTGCAGGGATTTCGGACATTTCCTTCCAGCAGTTGAGGATCGGCTCGCCATCCACAAAACTCCAGAGATAACTGTCGAGGCTGTCATGGATATTTTGAACTTTAAGTACGGCTTGAGCATTGGTGATCGTTGAAGCGATTTTGAGGCGGTTGCGGATGATTGCGGAATCAGCCATAAGCCTGGTTACATCGGCATCGTTGAAAACGGCTACCTTTTGAGGGTCAAACCCGGCAAACGCCCTGCGGTAACCCTCCCGCTTTCTTAAAACCGTAAGCCACGACAAGCCTGCCTGAGCCCCTTCCAGCGTCAACATCTCGAACAGGCGGGTGTCGTCATGGAGTGGCACCCCCCACTCAAAGTCGTGATAGTCCCTGTAGAGCGGGTCTTCCCCGCACCATGGGCAGCGGCGTGGTGTCCCCGGTATCTCAGTTGATGGTAATAATTGCATAACCACGATTTTGGTAGCCGATAAACGAAAGCATGACATTGGCCACCAGTTTTACTTCGGGAATTATGGTGGCATTGTCAACCTTGAAAATACGGGTGGCCACGGCACAGACTTCGATGCGCACCCCCTTTTTTACCAGGTTGCGGATGAGCGCATGCGCCTCTTCGTCAATCACGCCGCTGGTCAGCTGTTTGACCCCGGGGCCGCGAAAAGATACGACCATCTTGGGTTTGACACCATCTGCCACGATCCCTTCATAGGTTTCATCAATGAGTTTCAGGTTGAAGATCAATTTCTCCTGGTCCGGCACCCGCACGTCGAAGATGACTTTGGCGGTTTTAAGCCCTGCAAAGGGCCTGTCGCCGTTGTCAGTCTTTTGTGCGGCCTGAAGCGGCAGGGAGAATAGCGTGACAAAAGCAATCAACATGATGACTGTTCTGGTGACCATGGTCTTTGCCTCCTTAAATGATTCTGTTTGAACACGTTATCATTGTAGCAGAGAAACAATGAGCTGTAATTCAAAATGGATTGCCTGCCGGGCTTCTCCATGGTGACGCTGCTCTTTCTTTCACCGCTCCTGAATAAAAGCTGTGCGTTGTGCGGAATTCTTTGCTACTCTGATAAAAACAACCACAATATCATTCATTTTAGCTTTTATCAGGAGGGTTTCCGTTGAGTGTGACAACATATCTTCTTGTATTTGGTTTTGGGCTGGTGGCCGGCATGATAATTCTTTATATCTCCATGAAGATTCATTCCGGGGAGAATCTCGGAATCGTCGAGCTCGTACGCGGGCTCTTCTCATTGCTGCCAAGACGGTTTGGCCGGTCGGAGGAAGAGGTCTCAGAGCCTGCTTGTGAAAGTACAGAGCCGGTGCAGGCGGTTGATCCGAGAGAGCAGAGTCTCTATGACTCCGCACAGACTATCAGGAATATACTCTTGACTCTGGCTGCCAATATTCAGCGCTCGGTCAAGGCGGCCAGCGATTCTTCGCTGGTGCTTGGCGACGTGAAAAGCACCATGAATACTTTGGAGCTGTCGCCGGATTTAAAAGATGCGCACTCTCTTTTAATGGCGGAGGTTGACCGGGTTATTTTAAGTAATGCGGTTTTGAAAAGCGAACTGGCCATTTCCCAGACGGTGCTGACAGAGCAGCAGGGGCAGATTGAGGCCCTGCGTACGGCAGTCAGGATTGACGGCTTGACCCAGCTTGCAAATCGCACCTATTTTGATGAAAAACTGCATGAGATGATCGCGTTACGCAAGCGTTACGGCGACCCATTCTCTCTGATGATGATTGATCTTGATAACTTTAAGGAGATCAATGATTCGTACGGGCATCCGGCAGGCGACCGGATTCTGAAAGGGGTTGCTCTGAAGATCAAGGCCTCCCTGCGTGGCAGTGACTTCTTTGCCCGTTTTGGTGGCGATGAATATGCGGTTATCCTGGTCAAGACCGATGTCGAGGCGGCGACGGACGTTGCCTGGAAGCTTTGCGAAGAGGTGCGGGCAAGCCGCTTTATCCTGGATGCGGCTACGCTTTCCATGACACTTTCCATCGGGGTTGCCGAAGCTGACGGGAATGATACGGAGGAGATGCTGCTGGAACGGGCTGACGCTGCTTTATATCGCGCCAAAGCCGCCGGCCGCAACGGTGTATCCGTCGCCGAGGCAGGGTAAAAGAGTGTAGAAGGTCTCCATAGTTTTTGACTTCCCCCGCCCATCTGTGCTATAAATATCCACTTTTTCATAAGCTGTGTCGTTTATCGGCCAAGCAGCAGCAAAACGTCGTCGTTTTCTGTAAATTCAGCCAGGAGGTATTCTAATTATGTTTAAAGGAAGCATTGTCGCTATTGTGACGCCATTCAAGCAGGATGGCACGGTAGATTTCGAAAAACTCCGGGAGTTGGTCGAATTTCAGATTGAAAACGGCACCGATGCCATTGTTGCCTGTGGCACCACCGGCGAGTCATCTACGCTTGATAACGAAGAACATCTCGACGTCATCCGGGTTGTCTTCGAGCAGGCCAAAGGACGTGTCCCGGTTATTGCCGGCACCGGTTCAAACTCCACCGCCGAAGCAATCAACCTTACCCGCGAAGCGAAAGAGATGGGCGTTGATGGCGTGTTGCTGGTAACCCCCTACTACAACAAACCGACTCAGGAAGGTCTCTATCGTCACTACACCGCCATTGCCGATGCCGTTGATATCCCGCAGATACTGTACAATGTACCGGGCCGCACCGGCGTTAACCTGCTTCCCGAAACGGTGGCTCGTCTGGCACCGCACCGGAACATCGTGGCCATCAAAGAGGCAACCGGTTCTCTGCAGCAGGCATCCGAAGTGATCGCCCTCTGCGGCGGCCAGATTGATGTCTTCTCCGGTGACGACTTCATCACCTACCCGATGATGGCCTGCGGTGCTGTCGGTGTTATCTCGGTGCTGGCCAACATCATGCCGAAAACTATCGGCGATCTGACCGACGCCTTCTTTGCCGGTGACCTGAAAAAAGCCCGTCAGCTGCATCTGGATACGCTGAAAATCGGCAACGCCATGTTCATTGAGTCGAATCCGATCCCGGTTAAGACCGCCCTCGGGTTGATGGGCAAATGCTCTGCCGAAGTAAGGTTGCCGCTCTGTGAGATGAGTGCCGGGAACAAGGCAAAGCTGGAAGCGATCATGAAGGAATACAAGCTTATTTAAATACAATTCATCTCACCGCAAAGGCCCGCAGAGGAAAGCCGGAAAAGAGAAAAAACAGCAAATGTGGATTTTTAACGTTTTGCCTCCCTTTGCGTTACTCTGCATCCTCTGCGGTGAGAAAGAGGTTTTATTATGATAAAAGTAGCCGTATGTGGCGCTGCAGGACGGATGGGACAGCGCATTATAACCTCCATTATTGAAGCCGAAGGAGCAGTGTTCTGTGGCGCACTGGAACGCCCCGGCCACCCTCAGATCGGCCAGGATGCCGGTCTGCTCGCCGGTTGCGGTGTCACGGATGTCCATATTACGGACAGCCTCAACGCTGTTGTCTCCGCCTGCGATGTCCTGATCGACTTTACCTCTCCCAAGGTGTCGCTCAAAAATCTGGAGATGTGTGCGCTCCACGGCAAATCAATTGTCATCGGTTCCACCGGTTTCACCCCTGAAGAGAAGGCTTTGGCCGCTGAGCTTGCCAAAGATATCCCGGCCGTGCTGGCCCCAAATATGTCGGTCGGCGTCAATGTCTGTTTCAAGGTATTGAAAGATGTCGCCAAAACTCTCGGCGATGATTTTGATGTCGAGATTGTTGAACTGCATCACAATAAGAAAAAAGACTCACCGTCAGGAACTGCCGTGCGCATGGGCGAGGTCGTTGCCGAAGCGCTGGGACGGGACTACAACAAGGTGGCCAATTATCACCGTGAGGGGATCTGCGGTGAGCGGACGAAAGAAGAGATCGGCATGCAGACCGTGCGTGGCGGCGATATCGTCGGCGAGCACACCGTTTACTTTATCGGCATGGGTGAGCGGATCGAAATCTCCCACCGCGCCATGACCCGCGACATGTTCTCGCGCGGCTCTGTTCGCGCCGCCAAATGGGTGGTCGGCAAGGCACCGGGGATCTATGATATGCAGGATGTGCTGGGATTGAAATAAACGAAACCAACCCAACCCCTCCCGGCCTCCCTTTAGGCCCTAGAGGGTCCTTGTCAGGGGAAGAGCTTTTTTTTTGCTCCCTCCTTGATAAGGGAGGGGCGGGGTGGGTTGGGGGTAACTTGCCTTATAGATTTAAAATCAGATTTGCCGCTTCGTGCGGCATTTCCTTTATAAAAAACAAAAGTGGAGGATTACCCTGTAATGGCAAAAATTAACGACAACTACCTGAAACTGAAAGCTGGCTACCTGTTCCCCGAGATCGGCAGACGTGTGCGTGAATTCACTGCCGCCAACCCGGAGGCCAAGGTTATTCGTCTCGGTATCGGCGACGTAACCCGCCCGCTGGCTCCGGCTGTGCTGAAAGCGTTCCACGATGCGGTGGACGATCTCGGCACCACCGACAACTTCGCCGGCTACGGCCCGGAGCAGGGGTATGACTGGCTGATCAACGCCATCATCGAGAAATCATACAAGCCGCTGGGCGTTAGCCTCAGTACTTCCGAGATGTTCATCTCCGACGGTTCCAAGTGTGACTGCGCCAACATCCTCGATATCTTTGCCATGGACAACATCGTTGCCATCGGCGACCCGGTCTACCCGGTGTACAACGACACCAACGTCATGGTCGGCCGTACCGGCGAAGCCGATGACAAGGGTTATTACAAGGGAATAGTCTACATGCCGTGCAACGAGGCCAACGGCTTCATCCCGGCGCTGCCGACCGAGAAGGTGGACATTATCTATCTCTGCTTCCCCAATAACCCGACCGGTGCAATTGCCGGCAAGGCCGAGCTGAAAAAGTGGGTCGATTACGCCAACGCTAACGATGCGGTGATCTTCTTCGACGCCGCCTATGAGGCGTTCATCACCAATCCCGACATTCCGCATTCCATCTACGAGATTGAGGGGGCCAAGAAGTGCGCCATCGAGTTCCGCTCGTTCTCCAAGACCGCCGGCTTCACCGGCGTTCGCTGCGGCCTGGTGGTCGTGCCGGAAGAGGTTATGGGAACGACGGCATCCGGCGAGAAGTACAGCTACAACAAACTCTGGAATCGTCGCGTCACCACCAAGTTCAACGGTGCCTCTTATCCTGTCCAGCGTGCCGCTGCTGCGGTCTATTCCGAAGAGGGATGGAAGCAGACCAAGGAAGTTATTGATTATTATATGGAGAATGCCCGCATCATCCGTGAAGGGTTGAGAGAAGTCGGTGTCACCTGTTTCGGCGGCGTGGATGCACCGTACATCTGGCTCAAGACGCCGGGTAACATGACCAGCTGGGAATTCTTCGACAAACTGCTCACCGAATGCAACGTTGTCGGGACGCCCGGTTCCGGCTTCGGCCCGAGCGGGGAAGGGTACTTCCGCTTGTCGGCCTTCGGCCATCGTGAGAATGTGATTGAGGCGGTAGAGCGCATCAAGAAAAACCTGAAGTAGTCAAGAAGGGCGCCCAGCGAGGCGCCCTTTGTTTTGCCGCCACCGCTGCGGCGCATGGTTTGATTGTGGTTACACGGATATCAGGGATATTGAGAGATGCAAGGTGAAGGTTTTTAATCCTTGGGCGTGAATCAAGTAAGCTATTCAGGAATTATCGTAAAGGAGCAAGGATATGGCATCAAATAGTGACAAGAGTATGACTACTGTCATCGGCCTGGTACTGCTGGTCGGTGGCGCGGGCCTTGCGTACTGGGGCTACCAGATGTCTCACTCGTTGGCTTCCCAATTGTCAGAGGCGTTTACCGGGGCACTCCCCAATGCGGTGATGTACCGCTACATTGGGGGTGCGGTTAGCTGTGTTGCGGGGCTGTTCCTGTTGGTGAAGAAATAACGGAAGATTCGAAGGAAAGGGGGCTGGCGCATATTGAGTTAAGTAAGCTGAGGTTGCCCAATGTTGCGTCCTTTGTTGCTTTTGGAACCTTTCCCATAAAAAAAGCCCCGAATTTCTTCGGGGCTTTTGGCGTTTGCTGGAGTAGTTGTTTAGACTCTCGTTACGTTCGCGGCCTGAAGCCCTTTCGGACCCTTGGTTACTTCAAACGTTACGCTATCGCCTTCAACAAGCGATTTGAATCCGTCGCCTGCGATTGCGGAGAAATGACAAAAAACATCTTCGCCATCTTCCTGCTCAAGAAAACCAAAACCTTTGCTGTCGTTAAACCATTTAACTGTTCCGTTTACCATGTGTACTTTCTCCTGATCTTTCTGTTCAATTTTGTCTGATTAATTTCAGACGTAGAAACACTAAGGTCTATTATGAACAAGAAGTCAACAAGCAAATGACAAGAGGAACGTTGGCGGACAAGAAAACAGGGGTCAAAATCCCCCAATTAGAAAGCGGCTGATTGGCCGTCTTTGCCATTTCAAGCCGTAAGGGGGACAGGCTCCTTTATAAAAAAGCAGCCTGTCCCCCTTTGTTTGTCCCTCATTGTTGAGTCGGCTAATTCACAAAATGGACTCCGGCTGGTTCGTGTTGTGCTGTTCGGGAATAATTTACAGCAGGCTTTCCGAAAGCCATCGCATATCCGATGACATGGTCTTCGGGAATACCCAGCCGGTTTTTAAACTCAGGCAACATGTCACAGATGACAAACTTGGCCAATCCGTCCCAGACCGTCCCAATGCCGAGTGTCTGGGCATACAGCTCAAAGGTGGTCATGGCTATCAAGCAGTCCTCAACTGGCGTTACTGCGCTTTTTGGTGCCGAAGCAATCAAAAAGTGCGGAGCATCCCGGAAGAGAAAATCTGCTCCTTCTCCTTCCCATTGCCTGACGTAATCGGAGAAGAACTCCATCCCCGGGGGGAACCCGGTTTCAAGCGAAATCTTCACGAGTTTCGCCATCATTTCTTCTCTCATCTCAATCAACGTTGCTCGATTATCAACGACCGTAAATCTGACTTGTCTGGTATTTCTTCCGGTCGGAGCATAACAGGCCACTTCCAGAAGCTTCTTTATGACATCTGGCTCAAGGTTCTCAGGCTTGTACTGTCTGACGGCTCTGCGACCTTTTATAAGGAGTTCCATCTGGGAGGAATCCGGTAATATGCCTTTTAACGATAAACTGTGTATGGGGTCATATCCGAGTATCGAAATAGATGCCGTTGGACAGATGGAAAGGCAGTGCTGGCATTGGTAACAATTTTCTTCATTTTCTCGTGTAATGGCAGGGTATCCGCCTCCCATTGTGATTATTCGAGCAGGGCAATCAGAGGAGCATTGGCCGCATTTTGTACATGTTTCCTGGTTGACCTTGAAATCGATCATGTCTATCTCCTTCCGGCAGTTTTTTCAGAGCAGCTTCAGTACCGCCTGCGCCGCCGGTTCCGATGAGGCGGGATTCTGGCCGGTGATCAGGTTGCCGTCGCTGATGACATGGGGCTGCCAGTCAGCACCATGAGAATAAGTCCCCCCGGCCTTGCGCAGTTCGTCTTCAACCAGGAACGGCACAACTTCAGTCAGACCAACCGCAGCCTCTTCGCTGTTTGAAAAGCCGGTGACTCTTTTTCCCTCCACCAGCGGAGTACCATCAGCCGCCCGGGCATGGCGCAGCACCCCGGGGGCATGGCAGACTGCGGCGACCGGTTTTCCCTGGGCATATACGGTGTCGATCAGGGCGATGGAATCCCGGTCCTCTGCCAGATCCCATAAGGGCCCATGGCCCCCGGGATAGAAGAGCGCGTCATATTCATCCGCTGAAACTGTTTTTAACGCTACCGTATGCGCCAGGGCAGCCTGTGCTTCTGTGTCGTTGTTGAAGCGCTCGGTAGCTGCGGTCTGGAAATCTTTTTCAGCACTCTTTGGGTCCAACGGCGGTTGTCCCCCTTTGGGTGAAGCCAAAGTGATCGTGGCCCCCGCATCCTTGAAGGCATAGTAGGGGGCGGCAAACTCCTCCAGCCAGAACCCGGTTTTCTTGCCGGTTGTGCCCAGTTCGTCGTGTGATGTCAGTACCATCAGTATCTTCATGGTCGTATCTCCTCGCGTGTGATGTCTCTGCAGGCTCCGCTCATGCCGGTCGGTGAAAATACATTGTACCTCATTTTTACTGGGGCACCAACGCGGGATCATGAATGGAGCCGTGTCTGTTAAGCCAAAAGCCGGCCAATCGGCCGTCTTGGCTATTTCTCTACTTGTAATTTCCCAACCAGCTGAGCAACAATAGGCCGCATGAACTTCCTTTCCTCCTACAGCGATAGCCCACTCTCCTCTGTGCCTTCGAAAACTCAAAGAGCGGTGAGCGCCGCATGACGGTCCTCCCATGGCAAGCCGGAACTACGCCGCTGATGCTGGCGCCAATGCAGGGGTTGACCAACCGGGCCTTGCGCGCTTATTTTGTCGAGCATGTCCGGCCGGACGTCATCTTTACCGAGTTCATGCGCGTCAATACTGCGCCGGCCGGAGCGGGGCTCACCGCAGCTGACCTGCGGGATGTCGCCACTGAGCAGGAGGGTGTGCCGCTGGTGGTGCAGTTGGTGGGGCACGAGCGGGAGGCACTGGTCCTGGCGGCCAGGGTCGCGCAGGAGGTCGGTGCTGCACACCTCAACCTCAATATGGGGTGCCCTTATGGACGGATGGGGGGTGGGCAGACCGGTGGCGGGATGCTCCGCTGTCCGGACAATATTGTGGAGGTCATTCCCGCCCTGCGGGAGGTCATCAACGGATCCTTCTCTGTCAAAATCCGGGCCGGATACGACGATCCGGAACAGATCCTGTCGCTGCTGCCACTCTTTGAGTCGAGCGGGGTGGATTTCCTGGTGCTGCATCCCCGTACCGTGGTTCAGAAGTATGACGGAGATGCAGACCATGAAGTAACCGCCCGGGTGGTGCGTGAGACCCGGCTGCCGGTGATTGCCAACGGTGACGTGCGGAACGCTGCCGATGGCATACGGCTACTGGACGAGACCGGGGCCGCCGGACTGATGCTGGGGCGCGGTGCAATCGCTGACCCGTCGCTGTTCTTGCGCCTGCGTGGGCAGGGTGACTCAGGGGGCGGTCAGGAAGGACGGGGAATGGAGCTTGGTCGCTATCTGCGGGAGATGCTGGTCCGCTACGGTCAGTTGTTCTGCGGCGATACGCAGGTGCTGAACAAGATCAAGGAGATCATCGCGTACCTTGATGAACCTGAATTGTCAAAGCCGCTTAAGGAGATGAGGCGGGCCAAAACCGTGCGGGCATTTGAGGCTGCTTTGCATGGGTTTGGTTAATCAGCAGGT
Source organism: Desulfuromonadaceae bacterium (assembly GCA_028681335.1). Taxonomy (GTDB): domain Bacteria; phylum Desulfobacterota; class Desulfuromonadia; order Geobacterales; family Pseudopelobacteraceae; genus JACRCG01. The sequence goes on from JAQUIT010000002.1 coordinate 346,978, forward strand.
TCCAGCGTTGGCTTTATCCATATAAAAAGAGGCCAAGGGATTATACCCCTTGGCCTCTCACTGTTTATGGCGGTTTGATCAGTTACAGTTTCACATCCAGCTCATTCTGGATAATCTGTTCACGATCCTGCTTCTTCCTGATCAGCACCAGCTCGGAATTGCGTGTTCTCATGACAGCTGGCGGTTTGCGGTGCGAGTTGTAGTTTTCCGGCGACATGCTCTCGGAATAGGCTCCGGTCCCGCCGATGACGACATAATCACCGATTTCCGGTTCGGCAATCAGCACCGGCACAATGTTGCCGTCACCATCCAGGCGGACTGAGTCGCCACTCTCGCAGCAGCGTCCTACGATTCCGAATGATTTTAACGCGGCAGTGGGCTTGCTGTCATACTCGCTGGAGAGCAGCGTGCCGTCCTGACGTACAATGGCGATGGGATGCTCCGAGCCGTACAACAGCGGGCGTGTCAATAGCTCCATGCCGCCGTCAACGATGAGGAAGTTTAACTCGTTGGTCAGCTTTTTGTCGATGATCCTGGTAATGATATGGCCGGAGTTGGCAACCACAAAGGTCCCCGGCTCGATCTCCATCTGTAGCTCGCGTCCGGTTGTTTGCTTGAACTCTGTTATCCGTTGCGCAGCATAGGCGCCCAGCGAGGCGATATCAGCCTGCTTTTCACCCGGCATCCTGGCGACCTTGAGTCCTCCGCCGAAGCTGACGGTTGTGGCGTCCGGGAAATAGGTGCGTACAAAGCCAAGTTCACGGTCGATGTTTTCCCGCCATTTTTCCGGGTCGCCTCCTGAACCGATATGGACATGAACCTGGGTAAAGCGCAGTCCCAGTTTGTCAGCTTGGGCTTTTACCGTGGGGACATCGTTTAAGTGTACGCCAAAGCAGGAATACTCACTGCCGGTGTCACGGGTGGCGCTTTCGCCGCCGCCGGTTGCTCCCGGATGGACCCTCATGGACAGGTCCAGGTTGATGCTTTTTGCAAAGTCGGCAATCAGTTGAAACTGCGTCATGGAGCAGACGTTGTACTTCAGTCCGCCACGGATCATCTCCTCCAGTTCTGTGCGCTCTTCGCCAAACGGAACTTCCTGAGTCGTCAGCATCATGCGGGTATAAGGAACCCCGGCGGCAAAGGCGCGGGCCGCTTCATTAAGTGATGAACAATCCAGATCAAGTCCTTTGTTGGTGACGACACGCAGCACGGTGCGATCCGAGTTTGCCTTCATGGCGTAGCGTACATGCAGGCCGTAGGCGTTCGGCATATTCAGTAACTGTTCACAGCTGTTTTCTATATACTCCTGATCATGCAGATATACCGGTGTTCCCCACTGCTGAGCTATCGTCGGGATGATTGTTGCGTCCAGTTTGGTCGGGCCAAAGTGTTTCATTGTCATTCTTTCAACCTCACAAATTTGATATGAGTCCGTATTCTCTCTTCACTTACCAGTACATCGTGAAGATGATTGGACAATATAGCATTTTCGACCGGTGCCACGCAACATCTCTCTGGAAGTTTGTTGCGTGGCTATTGAGTTGTGGGGATATGTTGTTGTGGTGTTTTGGAACAGGGTGTCTGATTCATGAGGTGGCCGAGCGGAGATCGCCATCACCCATAAATGTGCTAACAGAGTTGATTCTGTCGGCACATTTATGGGTGATTGGCGGATGAATCAATGCGGCTGGTGTAACAATTACTCGTGTTCTTTTTGCTCAGCTCTGTTGGAGCCCTGGCTGCCGCTGTATGAGAGTTGACGGAGATTGAAGTCAGGATAGGCGCTGACAGAAACCTCGAACTGGTCGAGTCCCTCAAGCTCCTGATCTCTTGGTACACGTAGACCAACGACTTTGTCGAGTATTTTGAAGAAGATCCATGAGATGACAAAGACATAGACGATATTGGTAGCCGTGCCGATGCACTGGGCTATAAACTGGCCGGAATCACCGTAGAACAGGCCGGTCACCGTGCCTTTGACACCATTGAAACCGTCACCGTATTTGCCGTCGGCAAACAGACCAAGGGCCAGAACGCCCCAGGCGCCGTTGACGCCGTGAACAGAGATTGCTCCGACCGGATCGTCAATCTTCATTGTGCGCTCAACGAAAAAGACACTGAGAGTACACAAGATACCACCAATGCCGCCGATAAGTACGGCGACAGGGGCCGTAACAAAAGCGCAGGGGGCTGTGATGGCGACCAGGCCTGCAAGCAGTCCGTTGGCGCTCATGGAGATGTCAGGTTTGCCGTAGCGTATCCACATGTACACCCACGAGGTAAAGGCACCGGCGGCGCCGGCCAGCATGGTGTTGGTGGCAACAACTGCAATACGGAGGTCGGTACCAGCCAGAGTTGAGCCGGCATTAAAGCCGAACCAGCCAAAGGCCAGAATAAAGCAGCCGACAATTGCCATGGGAATATGGTGACCGGGAATCGGGTTGGGTGAACCGTCTTTGTTGAACTTGCCGATGCGAGGGCCAATGACCATCGCACCTGCCAGGGCACAGACACCACCAGTCAAGTGGACAACAGATGAACCGGCAAAGTCCACATGACCATGGCCGAGTCCAAAGTTGCTGCCCAGAGTTGCCAGCCAGCCGCCGCCCCAGACCCAGTTTGCGTAGAGCGGATAGATAATGCCGGAAACGAACAAACCATAAACGAAGAATGATTTCATGTTCCAGCGTTCAGCCATGGAGCCGGTCGGGATTGTGGCAGTCGTATCCATGAAAACCATCTGGAACAGAAACAGAGCGAATATGGATGTGTCGTACATATCCCCGGTAAGAAAGAACCCCTTCATGCCGAACAGACCGAAGTCCTTGCCCAGAAAGTGGATCACAAATTCGCTGTTGAGGGCCTTGGCCCCGCCTAAAGCAGCAATTCCACCAACTCCGCCCATCTGGATCGCAAAACCGCAGATCCAGTAACCGAGCAGGCCGAGGGCATATACCATGAAGTTCATTGCCATCGTGTGTCCGGCATTCTTGGCACGGGTAAAGCCCGTTTCAGCCATGGCAAAACCGGCCTGCATGAACATGACAAGGAAACCGCAGACCAGGGTCCAGACCATGTTTATTGATATTTTGTTGTGCCCTGCCGCGTCGGCAACCTTGGCGGCAAGCGGTTCCGTTTTGCCAAGCTTGTCCAGATCTTCCTGTGTCGGCGCATTAGCAGAAGCTCCGACGATGTCGGAGGCGATGCCGGTGGCGGCACCGGATGGATCGGAAAGAGGAGTTGGTGCTGGTGCAGCGACGACAGTTGCAACAGCAGGCACCGGTGCGGTTGCTGGTGTCTCTTCTGCAAATAATGGTATGGAAAAAATCAGCACGAGAGCTGCAGCGATCAGCAGGGTAATGAGTTTAAAAATATGGTGTTTCACGATAACTCCTTTCAAGATGTACTCTTGTGTGCAAGGGGCGCCGTTGCCGCTTATAGCAGTTTAAAGAGAAAAAATAGGTGTCATGATCCAAAAGGTCAGATCGCATCGTCTCCATTTTCGCCGGTTCTAACCCTGATAGCCTCTTCGAGTGATATGATGAATATCTTGCCATCACCAATCCGGCCGGTTTTTGCCGCATTTTGAATTGTTTCCGTTACTTTACTTACGAGATTGTCGCTAACGGCGATTTCAATTTTTATTTTCGGAATGAAATCAACAACGTATTCTGCGCCACGATACAGCTCGGTATGCCCCTTCTGGCGGCCAAAACCTTTTACTTCGCTGACGGTAATACCTTCAACACCGATCGCATTGAGAGCGTCTTTTACTTCATCAAGCTTGAATGGTTTTATAATTGCTTCGATTAGTTTCATTGTGCAGCCCCCTTTGTGTATATGTGTTTGGAAATTCTTATAGTAGCTATGGCCAAAAGATATCAGTCGTTTCCGGGTAACGGGGTGCCGACAGGAAAATAATGTCATGCCGCTGTGAAAGTCGGACCGCCGGCAACGATTCCTGAAGGGCCCTTTTGCAGTCAAAGACGGCACAGGGAAGTGACACGTTCTGATGACGATACAAAACATCCGGATAATGATCTGTGAATCAGGCTCTTAGTGAGTGATGAGTGATTTTAACTGATTGAGGAGTTATTGGGCCGGGGGGGCTCGTGAAGGAAATGATGCAGTGATGTATGCCAGAGGGTAAAGAATGTCCTGAACAGCAGTGGGAGAGATGACACAGATTGCCGGATCTGGTACATGGAACCGGTTGGGACAGATAATAACTGCGGCGTGAAGAATCCTTGTGGGCTTTACTTCATCAACATCGGTGTCGTGTGAACCTGTGTGACGAAAATGAACAGTGTTGTTGTTACTATAGTCCGAATGGTCCCAAGCGGTTGCAATGCCGGTCCCGCACATCACGAGTACCATCAGTAGTGAGAGGATGCATGTCCGAAGCCGTCCAGCATTCATTGTTCATGTCCCTTGTTACTTAAGACCTTGCTTCTTGTCTTTGCAGAGTATCCCGCTACATTTTTTTAAGGCTGGCCTGTGCCCATTAGGGACGACACGCAGGCTGTTTCCCGATAAGAACGCAGGGTTTTTCGGCACTCTTCCTGCGCTCCTTTCAAAAACAGTTAGAGATTTTATTCGCAAAGTGTGTGCCAATAGCGAGTGCTATTATTTGTTGTAAAAACAGCTGGTTGAAAAAGTAGCGCGTGATTGTGGCACAGCAAATGCCTGAAACTTGTGCAGGTTCGCGGGAATTGATTGTGAAGTGATCTTTCAGCCTGAGTTATTTCTTTCAAAAATAGTGGCAGAGAACTCGTGAAGACCATATGTAATGTAAGCGGTGTCCAATTCTTCTTGACAAGTTTCTCTGTTGGGGTAAGATGCCTGACAGCAAATCATGGTTTTATACATTGGTTAAACGATAATACTAAACCATTCGTGAGAATGGGACGGAAAGCCTACAGGGTCTCACAGAGACAGCCGGGTCGCCGAAATATCCAGCAGATATTCGGCGACCCGGCTTTTTTTGTGCCTATATAGTGGTTAAACGATAATACTAAACCATTCGCGAGAATGGGGCGGAAAGCCTACAGGGTCTCACAGAGACAGCCGGGTTGCCGAAATATCCAGCAGATATTCGGTCCCGGCATTTTTTGTGCCATTGTTTTGGACCGGGGTAAGGGTGGCGGGCGCACGATGATTTTCAGGAAAGAACAGCGGCGGCGGAAGTATCACTGCCTCAAAGTGTCACAAACCGGGGAGATATACACTATTGAAAGGACCTTATCTGCCAATGTACCGCATTATTAAGCTGATATCCCCCTCAACTCCACTTCGTCTTATAGCGCTTTGTGTCGTCATATCATCTCTTCAGGGATGTACGACAATGACAAGGCGTTACGATGAAGAGCAGCTTATTCCACGGTATGTGGAAGGAAATTTCGAACGGAACGAGTTTTCTGTTGCAAGAGGGGATGATGTCATTGGCCGGTTGAGATATCTCACTCTTGAAAAGGGTGATACGCTGCCGGATATTGCACGGCACTTCAGTCTTGGACTCAATGGAGTCAGTGCAGCAAATCCAGGCGTGGATATATGGGTGCCTGAGGCCGGAAAACGGATCGTGTTGCCTCTGAGTTTTATCCTGCCGGATGCGCCGAGAAAAGGTATCGTGATCAATCTGGCCACAATGAGGCTCTTTGAATTTAAAGGGAATAGTGAGTCACCGGTCGTTTTGACCTACCCGGCCGGCGTCGGTACCGAAGAGCGCCCAACGCCCACAGGCCAAATGCGCGTGGAGCGCAAGGTAACCCGGCCAACCTGGCATGTGCCGACCTCCATTGCCAGGGATCATCTGAAAAAAGGAGATCCGCTGCCCGCCGCAGTTCTGCCGGGGCCTCTAAACCCATTGGGAGAATATGCGCTCTATTTAAGTGCGCCGAGTTACCTTATTCATGGCACTAATAAACCGGCCAGCGTTGGTCTTAGGGCTTCCAATGGCTGCATACGACTTTACCCGGAAAGTATAAAAAAGCTCTATGAGAATACACCGGTTAAAACCCCTGTAAGCATAGTTAATCAGCCGTATCTCTTAGGTCTCAGCGATGGGGTCGTTTACCTGGAGATCCATGCCTCCGCGGAAGCCTCGGACGCCGCCGAGTTTGATAGGGTGTATGCAAAATTGAAAACAATTGAAAAGGAATCAGGACGCACGCTTGACTGGAATAAAGTTAAGAACGTCTTGGCCGAGGCTCGCGGGATTCCTGTCCCACTATTCGAGATCAGGCCGGGGAGCAGGAAGGGGGGGGCGGAACCGACAGAAGTCAGGCACCCGGGCAAATTGTTCGGCAGACCGGAATTAGCGGAACTGAAGGCAGATTCGTGGTCTGTCTTGGCTGCTGATGTGCGCGACAAGATTGATGCTGAGAGGCTTTCCGCCATCATCAACCACCAGGGCCCACAAATTCCGGCACGGGTGATAGCAGCGGCCGACAGCTACCGTGTTGTTGCCGGCCCTTTTAGTGATACGAGAGAGGCCAAAGAGGCAATAAGGCGCTTGAAAATTGATCTGGAAATAGATGCTACATTGATTGAACCTATCAAGCGAGAGAGGGGAGGTGAAAAACGATGAAGAAAAATCTTTTAGTGATTTCGATGATGCTTGTTTTTGCTGTTGCTTTGGGTGGTTGTGCTACAACAGGTGACCTTGCAAAGGTCCAGTCACAGCAAATGGCGACCGGCGCAAAAGCTGATCAGGCAGCGCTGGATGCGCAGGCAGCCAAGGCGGCCGCTGATGCGGCCACGTTAAGGGCAGAGGCTGCCGCAACCAGGGCGGAAAATGCTCTCAAGATGGCAGAGGAGAGGACAAAGATAGCTGATGAAAAGGCCAAGATTGCAGATGAAAAGGCGCTGATCGCAGATGAAAAAGCGAAAAAAGCTGACGAAGTTTTCCGCAAATCAATGAGGAAATAGTCTGTTTTATGGGGATCTGTTTTTAATCAATTCTCCGGAAAGGAAGTGGCAGGGCTTGATGCTCTGCCGCTTCCTTGTGTTTTCCACTGTTCGGCACATGTTTTGGATATATCAGGTAGAGGAAGAGGAATGATTCTGCGATCATCAGCCAGGTCTCTAACGGCCACAAAGTCGAATATGGGTAAAATGAAAGGTTGGGGGGGGGCGTTTCTCAGCCTGTTGTTTGCCTGTGTCATAATGACGCCACTCTTGATGTGTGGCTGCAGCCACTTTAATGAGGGTTTTGAGGCAAAGTCGACCTTTTCAGAAGCGAATGATTTTTTCAGCCAGGGAAACTACCGTGCCTCGCTGGGCACATATCAACAGATTATTGAAAAATATCCTACAACGGGGGACAGGGTTCTTTTTGAGATGGGTATTATTCATGCCTATCCCGGGAATGAGCACAAAGATTATCAGAGGTCTCTCGATTGTTTTCAGAAACTCATAAATGACTATCCGGGGAGTGAATACAGGAAGGACAGTGAGTTGATGGTGTTTAACATCAATAATGTCATTTTTAAAGATAAGACTATCGCTACACAGCGGGCACATATTGAAACACTCCAGAAAGAGATTCAAAATAATGGTAATGAGATTATTGCTCTGCACAATAAGATTGAGGTGCTTGAGCAAGAGCTGTGTAACAGAGAGAGTGAAAATGTTAGGCTGCAAAAAGAGCTTTTTGTCTTTCCGAAGGGACCGGCCGACAAGATTCTGATAGAAAAAAACGAACGGCGACTGACGTTGCTCTTAAAGGGGAAGGTACTCAGAACCTACAAAATTGCCTTGGGTGGGAACCCGTATGGTCCAAAAGAAAAGCAGGGTGATAACAAAACCCCTGAGGGAACCTACGTTATTGATTCAAGAAACAGGGGCAGTCTTTATCACCTGTCTCTTCATGTTTCCTATCCAAACGATAAAGACAAAAAGCGGGCAAAACAGCTGGGTGTATCTCCGGGTGGAGATATCATGATCCATGGCATTAAGAATGGCTTCTCGTGGGTTGGTGATCTTCACGCCAAGGTTGACTGGACAAAAGGGTGTATCGCTGTTACCGATGAAGAAATTGAGGAAATTGACACATTGGCGCCAAATGGCACGATAGTTGAGATAAGACCCTGAGGAGCTGGCGGGACGTTGTTGATTTGTAGCCACAATACTTGATTGAGAGATTCCGGAGATTAAAAAGGGGACCGGCTGCTTTTTTCATAAAGCCGCCGGTCCCCTTTTGTTTTATGAGAGGCTTGTCTGTCTCTCGTTGGCCGGTATTATTGTCTTGATGGTGAGTTGGAAGGATGGGGAGAAGCCTCAGCCTGAAGCTGTAAAACGTGGCCACATGGCAGCAAGTAAATTTGATTATTGCGGGAGGTCACTGCTTGCAATTCTTTTAATATGGAAGTATACAGAACAGCGGTGTTTGTTAAGTAAGGGCACTTAATTGGCCAAAACTCAACCGTCCCTCGAAAGGAAAATACATGTTTGCTCTTTTTTCAGACAGGTCCATCGCAACAAAACTGCTGGCGGCATTTGCCGTGACAGCTGTTATCACCGGTGTTGTCGGTTTCTGCGGCGTCTACAATATACTCGGCCTTAGCGGGTCCAGTCGTGCCCTCTACAGTCAGGGGGTACAGCCTCTCGAACTTGTCGGACAGCTGAGCATGGCAACTCAAAAAGCCCGGGTGAACCTGCGTGGAATGATGATCGATAATGAACAGGAGCGAATGGAGGCCAACGGTAACGCTGTTCGTCAGCGCTACGATGAAGTTGATGCGATTGTTGCCAAGCTCGATCCTGGTGTCGGGGCAAAAGAACAGGCTGCATTGCGTGAGCTTCTCAAAGGGTATCGGCCTATATGGGAGGAGGTTATCAAGTTGCAGCTGTCCGGTAATTCCGTGGCTGCCCTCGATCTTATGCGCAGCGATGCTCTTGATATGGAAAAACAGATAGAGTCTGCCCTTCGCGCCATGATCTCTGTTTACACAACACACGCCCAAAAAATAGGGGAAGACAATACAGCTATGGCCAGAGTGGCCAATATTACCATGATCTCGTTTTCGGTGGTCGGGGTGCTGCTGGCTTTCATTCTTGGGCTTCTCAGTGCCAAGATGATCATCGGGCCGCTCAGAAAAGCGGTTACTTTTGCCAACCAGATCGCCTCCGGCGACCTTACTGGTCAGGCTGAATGTCAGTCAGGTGATGAAACGGGCCAATTGATTGTGGCTATGAACGGTATGACGGACAGGCTGCATGGCATTGTCAGCCAGGTTTCCGCTACTTCAGCCAAGGTGGCTGATGCCGCTGCTACGCTCCACACCACCTCAAGCCGGATCGCCACCGGTGCCGAGGAAGTGGCGGCACAGGCTGCAACAGCTGCTACTGCTGGTGAAGAGATGTCGGCAACCAGCGGCGATATAGCCCAAAACTGCCAGTTGGCCGCTGAAGGAGCACAGCGCGCTTCAGAAACAGCTCAGGGTGGCGCAGCCGTTGTTGATGCGACCATCGCGGTCATGGGGCAGATCTCCGAGAGGGTGCAGGAGTCGGCCAAGACGGTTGAGAGCCTGGGTGAACGTTCCGATCAGATCGGGGCGATTATCGGCACTATCGAGGATATTGCCGATCAGACAAATCTGCTGGCACTTAATGCCGCTATTGAGGCTGCCCGTGCCGGTGAGCAGGGGCGCGGTTTTGCCGTTGTTGCCGACGAAGTCCGGGCACTGGCCGAACGTACTTCCCGAGCCACTCGCGAAATCGGTGATATGATCAAGGCGATCCAGGGTGAGACTCGAGGCGCTGTTACTGCAATGGAGCAGGGAGTCAGCCAGGTTGAGGCAGGTACTGTGGAGGCCTCCAGGTCTGGTGAGGCGTTGGGAGACATTCTGCAACAGATCAGTGATGTTGCCATGCAGGTAAACCAGATTGCTACCGCGGCCGAGCAACAGACAGCCACAACCAGCGAGATTTCACAAAACATGTCGCAGATAATGGATGTTGTGCAGACTACTTCTGAGGGTGCTCATGAATCGGCCCAGGGCGCTGCCAGGCTCAATGATTACGCCGAAGAGCTGCAGCGGCTTGTGCAGCAGTTCAGATTATAGTTCCGACGGTTTCCGGATGTAAAACACTCTACTTTCATCTTGGCTGCAAGCTGCGATGAAAGTGGAGTGCATATCTTGACGTTATATCCTTTGCGCTGAAAACAGCAGAATCCCGCTTGAACAAGCCTGCAATGCTCCCCTTATAAGCCGCTCGCCCCATTTATTCATACGTGCTAAATCCACTCAGGTCCCTGATGGTTTAATTCACTCTGGTACAACTTGATGTAGTCAATTCGTATTGACATTACTATTCCTGTATTATATTTGTGCATATGCACATGTTTGGCGTCATCTGGCTTGGATATGGGTGGTATGTCGGTTTGTTACCGTTTTGAGTGCCGGCATGTGTAAGCATAAAGCACGTAAATAAAAAACTGTTGGGAGCATGAAATTATGTCGCCACGCAATAAAAAACCCCGTACCTGTATCTGCCCTCTCAGGGAGCACCTTGGCATGGTCTATAAGCCGGCCGGGACTCCTCTGAAGGAGTTGGAGATGGTCATGCTTGAGCATGATGAACTGGAGGCGCTCTATCTTTGCGATGGACAGGAGATGAACCAGGAACAGGCTGGAGAAAAGATGGGGGTGTCACGGGGGACCGTGCAGCGGCTGTTGTCCCGGGGGCGTAAAAAGCTTGTGACGTCACTGGTAGGTATGAAGGCGCTTGCCATGTCCTCCGGCACAATGACTGGCGATATGGCAAGTGAAAAGCCGGATGTGTCTGCCGGTGGTGATTGAAACGGGTCTAAAACGGCAAAGCTCGATTGCAACGCATAAGAATCAAATACTATCAGATGTCGCAATTACGTCCGCGGCCAAGCCTAAGAGGAGTCTGTCATGAAACGTATAATTGTTTATGTTCTGCTTATTCTCTGCAGTACCGCTGCGGTATCGCTTGCTGCAAGTCTGGACGTGTTCCCGGTTGATCATGATTTTTATCCCTATTATCCTTCACTTTTTAAGTGGGAAAAGTCGTCGGCACTCTTTACCGAGCCGGAGACCTGCGCCGGCTGCCACGAGAAGCAGTACGCCGAATGGAACGGTTCCGTCCACAGTATGGCGCTGCGTGACCCCATCTATCAGGGGGAATTGAACAAGGCGGTAAAGGCTGTCGGACACGAGATAGGACGCCAGTGCGAGGGGTGCCATTCTGCAGCGGCCATGATGGGTGGCGAACTGAAAAAACCGGGGTTGTCCGGGCTGTCACCTATGGCATTGGCCGGGGTTTCCTGCGACGTCTGCCATTCCGTCAGCGGCACCACTCATACCAGGACGCCGGCCAGAGTCCCTGAGAATGGTTCGCTGGTCCTTAACCCGGGATACGATGGCAAGGATGGCGCGCAGCTGGTCAAGCGAGGCCCGCTCAAGCCGAGTGCCGATTGCGGCGGTGGTTTTCATGAGTGCAAGGAGTCTCCGCTCCATGAACAGGCGGACCTGTGTGCCGGCTGCCATCAGGTCTTCCATTACGAAAAACATTTTCCGATTGAAGCAACCTATAATGAATGGAAAGAGGGGCCGTATGCCCAGAAGGGTATTCATTGCCAGGATTGCCATATGGTTGATACGGAGACCTTCCTGAGGAGTGCTGACAGCTTTAAAAAGCCGGAACGTTCTGAATACCGGCATTATTTCAGCGGCGTCAATTACCTGCTGACCTATCTCAGTGCCCAGTCCGCCACTATTGCAGGTGATAAGGAACAGGCAGCCCGAGCCATGAAACAGTACGATATGGCGGTAAAGCGGCTGCAAAGCGCCGCCGGCCTCGAAATAATCCCGATCTACAGAGACGGACAGCTGCAGGAGTTGAAGGTAAAGGTCTCCAATCTGCGCGCCGGGCACAATCTTCCCACCTCTCTGAGTAACATTCGCCAGATGTGGTTGGAGATCACCGCCAAAGACCAGAACGGTAAGGTGGTAATGTCAAGCGGCACGATAGGCAAGGATGGCTCCCTGACATCCGAAGTACGTATTTTCAACTCTGACGGTATGGGCAGCGACTTCCATTTCTCTGCTCATCCGTGGGAAATTACCGCTTTTTCCCGCCATGAGACAATACCGCCACGTGGCTTCAAAGAAGTCTATTATGGTGTGGGTGCCCTTAAGGGCGTTAAGTCCTTAACCGTTGATGTCAGGCTGCGTTATCGCAGCGCCGATCAGAAAATAGCGGAAGCTCTGCTTGCCGCGGTTCCGGAAGGCCTTGATCTTGCCAAAGAGTACGGGCTTACCAGCATTCCGCCGCTTCCTGTGGTAGAGATGGTAAGCAAGCAGCTCAAGGTACCTCTGACGACGCACACTAAATGACCGCTTGACAAGCAACGAACTGTTCATCTAAAATAGCATTTCAATAAAGGGGAGTAGCTATCAGCCGGAGACATGGCTGACCCCATGCCCGTCAACACAGTCGCAAGACTCGGGCTGGGACGATATATATCGCAAGCAAGACCTTTATCCAATGCGTATGCTTATAGCTTCGCCGTGGGTAAAGGTCTTTTTTATTTACCTGCGGCGAAACCACATCGTCGGAGGTAAATCATGAACAACATCATCAAAACAACCTTTCTCCTCTCTCTCCTTACCCTTCTGCTGGTTTTCATGGGGGGCGCCCTCGGCGGCAGGGGGGGCATGGCCATCGCCTTCCTGATGGCTGCCGCTATGAACTTTGGCTCCTACTGGTTTTCCGACAAGATAGTCCTCAGGATGTATAATGCCCAGGAAATCACCCGCGAGATTCACCCGTCATTTTACGGCCTGATTGAACGGTTGGCCGGGCGGGCCGGGTTGCCGATGCCGAAGGTCTACATCATTCCTGATAATTCCCCCAATGCCTTCGCCACCGGGCGCAATCCGGATCACGCCGCTGTTGCTGCTACCGAAGGTATCCTGCGCCTCCTTACGCCGGACGAACTGGAGGGGGTTATGGCGCATGAGCTGGCTCATGTGAAAAATCGCGATATACTGATCTCTTCCATTGCCGCCACCATTGCCGGTGCCATCTCAATGATTGGCAGTATGCTGCAGTGGGGCGCGATGTTCGGCGTAGGGCGCGGGGATGATGAGGATGGGGGCGGTATTGGCGGCCTGGTCGGCTCGCTGGCGCTGGCAATCCTCGCCCCGATTGCGGCAATGTTGATCCAGATGGCTGTTTCCCGTTCCCGCGAATATCAGGCGGATGCTTCCGGTGCGGAGATATGCGGCAGGCCTTTGGCGCTGGCTGGCGCCCTGCGCAAGCTGCACAACGCCAGTCAGGCGATCCCGATGCTGGATGCCAGGCCAGCCACGGCCCATATGTTTATCGTCAATCCGCTGACAGGAGGCGGTATGAGGACACTGTTCTCTACCCATCCGCCAATGGAGGAGCGCGTCGCGCGGCTGGAAGCCCTTGCCCGCTGATGATGTGATTGCCGGACCGTTTTTATAATTAAAGGGAGGGGTTTTACATGCAATGGCTGACTGACCCGCAGGTCTGGATGGCGCTGGTGACACTGAGCGCCCTAGAAATAGTGCTCGGCATAGACAATATCATTTTCATCTCGATCCAGGCGGGCAAGCTTCCTGCGGATCAGCAGGAGAAGGCCAGGATTGTCGGGCTGGGGCTGGCGATGTTTATCCGCATCGGCTTGCTCTTTTCACTGACCTGGCTGATGGGGCTTACGTCACCGCTGTTCACCCTGCTGGGTAACGAAATATCCGGTCGCGACCTGATCCTGATTTCCGGCGGTCTGTTCCTGATATGGAAAAGTACAATGGAAATCCACGAGAAACTTGAAGGTGAGGAAGAAGTATCATCGGTGCGTGTCGGGGCAACTTTTGGTGCGGTTATTGTCCAAATCCTCCTCCTTGACATCGTTTTTTCTCTCGATTCTATCATCACCGCCCTCGGGATGGCGAGCCAGCTTGCGATAATGATTGCCGCAGTTGTCATCGCGGTCGGCTTCATGATGCTGTTCTCGGGGAAAATCAGCGCCTTCGTGGAAAGACACCCGACGATCAAGATGCTGGCGCTCAGCTTTCTGCTTCTGATCGGGGTAGCGCTGATAGGCGATGGTTTTGATATGCACATCCCGAAGGGGTACATCTACTTTGCCATGGCCTTCTCGGTACTGGTCGAGATGCTCAACCTGAAACTCAGGCAGGGCACGCCGGTCAAGCTTCACCGACCGCATCTGGCAGATTCCGACGAACCCGGATAAACAGCGATAACCGCAAGCTCTTCTGACCGGTATCGTTGGTGATGCAGTAAACCGCAAGTGAACGGCTGTCATAAAAGACAGCCTCCAAGGGGACGGCAATGATTAAAAACAAGTTTATTCTGATTCTGATTCTGGTGGCGGTTGTGCTGCCTTTTGCTTCCTCACTGATCAGTTTTTATACGGACTGGCTCTTCTTTGTTGAGACCGGCTTTTCTTCAGTCTTTACGACAACGCTGTACGCCAAGACAGCGGCGGGGCTGCTCTTTGGGGCGGTACTGTTTGCCGTGCTGCTGATCAATGTCTTGTTCGCTAACAGGGCGCACTTCCCCTACAGCGGTATCTTCATGGTGGGGGGTAACATCCGTGTACAACGGGATGAGGTCGCCCGTTTCGTAAAGCCTCTTGCTCTTCTGGCCAGCCTGCTGCTGGCGCTGCTTGCGGGTAACTGGGGCGCCATGCGCTGGGAAGAGATTCTGCTGTTCACCAACAGGGTTGATGTCGGGACCGTCGATCCGATCATCGGCAAGGATATCGGTTTCTATCTGTTCAGCCTCCCTTTCTGGGAAATGCTCAAAGGATTTGCCGGTTTTGTGCTGCTGGCGACAGCTGTCGTGGTTGGGGCCGTGTACTTTGTGCGCGGTGGAATTATCATGACGGAGCGCGGTGCGACTGTTGATGAAAAGGTGCGGCGGCATCTGGCTGTTCTGATCGGGCTCTTTGCCTGCACCATCGCTGCCGGTTTCTATCTGGACAGTTTCGGGCTGCTCTACGCCAATAACGGCGCCTTTTATGGCGCAGGTTATGCTGATGTCAACTCACGCCTGCTTACCTACCGTATCCTGACCTTCCTCACGCCGCTGGCCGGGATCATGCTGGCGGTCGGGGTTTGGAAAGGTACATGGCGCATGGCGCTGCTGCCGCCGGCCGTTGTGGTTGCCATCTACGTCATCGGCCTCAGTATCTACCCGGGAGTGTTGCAGAAATTCAAGGTTGCACCGAACGAGCTGGCCCTTGAGACACCATATATCAAGAATAACCTTGAATTCACCCGCTTCGGCTACGATCTGGAAAAGATCGAAACGATACCGTTCGACGTCGATACCAAGCTTACCGCTGCGGATATCGCCAACAATGATGCCACTATCAAGAATATCCGCCTCTGGGATCATGCGCCACTGCTCAAGACGTACAGCCAGCTGCAGCAGATCAGGACCTATTACAAGTTTTTCGACGTGGACAACGACCGTTACAAGGTGAACGGGCAATACACCCAGGTCATGCTGTCGCCGCGCGAACTTTCCTATGCCGACCTTCCCAGCAAAAACTGGATCAACGAGCGGCTCATCTTTACCCACGGCAACGGCATCACCTTCGGTCCGGTCAGCCGGATCAGCAAGGAGGGGCTGCCCGAGTTCTTCGTCAAGGATATCCCTCCAGTCAGTCTGGCGGACATCAAGGTGACGAAGCCGGAAATTTATTTCGGTGAACTCTCCAACGATTATGTCATCGTCAAGACGAAGGTTCCTGAATTCAGTTACCCGACAGCTACCGGGGATATCAATACGACCTATGCCGGAACCGGCGGTGTCGCGATCGACTCACTCCTCAAAAAAGCCATCTTTGCGGCCAAATTCAGGACGGAAAAGATCCTGCTCTCTTCGGATATCACTTCCGAGAGCCGGATTCTCTATAAGCGCAACATCAACGAACGGATCAGGGCAATTGCACCTTTCCTCCGTTTCGACGCTGATCCCTACATGGTCGTTGACGGAAAGGGGGGGCTCAAATGGATGATCGACGCCTACACCTATTCGGATCGTCTCCCCTACTCGAAGCCGCTCAGGGGCGGCATCAACTACATGAGAAACTCCGTCAAGACCGTTGTCGACGCCTATGACGGCTCGGTCAACTTCTACATCAGTGACCCGGACGATGTCCTTGTCAAAGTCTACAGCCGGATGTTTCCGGGACTGCTCAAGCCGCTGTCGGCCATGCCTGACGACCTGCGCACGCATGTCCGCTACCCGCATAATTTCCTCCAGATTCAGGCCGCCATGTTTGCCGCTTACCACATGACCGACCCCAAGGTCTTCTACAACAAGGAGAATCTCTGGGAAATCCCTGTCCTCGACGAGAAGCCGATGGAGCCGTACTACACGATCATGAAGCTTCCGGGTGAAAAGGTCGAAGAGTACATTTTGCTGCTGCCGTTTACCCCCTCCAAACGGGATAACCTGGCGGCATGGCTGACGGCACGCTGTGACGGGGAAAACTACGGCAAAATCATGGCGTATACTTTCCCGCGCGACCGCTTGATCTATGGGCCAAAGCAGATTGATGCCCGGATCAATCAGGATTCGTTCATCTCCCAGCAGTTGTCGCTCTGGAACCAGCGCGGTTCGGAGGTCATCCGGGGGAGCCTGCTCGTGATCCCGATCGAAAAGTCGCTGCTCTACGTTCAGCCGCTGTTCCTTGCCGCTGACAAAGCCGGTCTGCCTGAGCTGAAACGGGTCATTGTCGCCTTTGGCGATCAGGTGGTCATGGAGGAAAATCTGGAACTTGCCCTGCAACGGCTCTTTGGCGGCAAGAAGTCACCCGCTGCCGTCTCCGGGGTCGTCCCGGCAGACACGAAAGCAACTCCGGCAACGCTGGCCAAGGAGGCGATGAGCCTTTATGAGAAGGCGGTTACCTTGCAGCGCCAGGGGAACTGGTCCGGTTATGGTGAAGAGTTGCGCAAGCTGGAGCAGGTTCTGAAGCGGATGGCGCAGTAAAACTGCAAAAGGAAAGTAATGACAGATCAAGCAATGATGTGGTTGGTCTTCGGGGCTTTGATGGTCGTCATGCTGGTGATTGATCTCGGCATGAACCGCAAGGCACATGAGGTCTCTTTTCGCCAGGCGTTGACCTGGAGCGTTATTTGGATTTCTCTGGCAATGGCATTCAATGCCGGGATATTTGTCTTTCTGGGTAAAACCAAGGCGCTGGAGTTTTTTACCGGTTATATTATCGAAAAATCACTATCGGTGGATAATCTGTTTGTCTTTATCATGATCTTCGGCTATTTCAAGATCCGTGGCGGACATCAGGCGCGTATCCTCAAGTGGGGCATTATCGGTGCGCTGGTGTTGCGGGCGTTGTTCATCTTCGCCGGTATCGGGCTGCTGACGGTCTTCCACTGGATGTTCTATCTGTTCGGTGTGCTGCTGCTGTTTACCGCCTGGAAAATGGCCTTTGGCGGGGAGGAGGAGGTTCATCCGGACAAAAACCTGCTTGTCAGGCTGGCACGAAAACTGTTTCCGTTCACGAAACGGGTGCGCGGTGACTGGTTCTTTGTCCGCCGGAAAGGGTTGCTGGTCGCCAGTCCGCTCTTTCTTGCGCTGGTGATGATTGAGAGCAGCGACGTGCTCTTTGCCGTTGACTCCATACCGGCCATATTTGCCGTGACTCTCGATCCCTTCATCGTCTTTACCTCTAATATTTTTGCTATCATGGGGCTGCGGGCGCTTTATTTTTTGCTGGCCAGCATTATGGGAATGTTCGTGTATCTAAAGATGGGGATATCATCCATCCTGGCTTTTGTTGGCGGCAAGATGATCGCAACGGCCATGGGATACCAGATCCCGATTCAGGTTTCACTGGTGGTGATCTTCAGTTGTCTCACCCTGGCGGTGGCAGCATCACTGCTTGCCGGCAAAAAGCACCCGGAAGAACAGGACTAATATGGAACAAACAATTTTTATCAGTACCTTCGGTTTGATTTTTCTGGCGGAATTGGGCGACAAAACCCAGCTTACGGCCATGGCTCTTGCGTTACGTTACCCGTGGCAGAAAATATTCGTGGGCATAGCGGCTGCTTTTGCCGTGCTAAACATTGCCGCCGTCCTGGTGGGGAAACTGCTGTTTCTGTTGCTGCCGATCTTCTGGGTGACGCTGGTATCGGCGCTGCTCTTTCTCTATTTTGGCTACAGCACGCTGCGCCATGCCCGTGATTGCGAAGAGGAAGAGGACGGGCCTCCCCCCACCGCTGCCACCGCCGCCCGCACCGCCTTTATCATGATCTTCATGGCGGAGCTGGGGGACAAAACCCAGCTGGTAACCGCCAGTCAGGCGGCCCAGCACTCCGACAGCCTGATGGGGATGAGTATGGTCTTTGTCGCGTCCACCCTGGCACTCTGGTGTGTGTCGTTGCTGGGTATATTTGCCGGCAAGCAGTTGGTGCGCTTCATACCGCTTCGCTGGATCCATCGGACTGCAGGGTTCATGTTTCTGGTCTTTGGTGTCGCGGCACTTTGGAAGCTCAAGGGGATGTGATGCCTTGAGCGGCAGTAAGGCAAGCTGGCATCCCGGTATACAAAGTGGAACTTTCCCTGTTGTTTGATAAAATGAAAATGGTTTGTGTCGTGTTCTTGCAGGTTTTCTACCGTTTTTACGTTGATTGAACGGGGGATTCACTGTAGAGCTGATGCAGCAGATTTTGAGCATCACCCTACGGAGGTCTTCGTGAGCATGGATCGTTCCCTCTTTTCAACACTGATGGCATACACTTTTGCCCTGCTGCTCATGTACCTGCTCTACTATATCCTCTCCCCCTTTCTGGCGGCACTTGTGTGGGCCGGCGCAATCGGCGTCATTACCCGGCCGATCTACGAAAAGCTTCTCCGGCTCTGCAAGGGGTGTGAGATCACCGCCTCCGCGCTGCTAACGCTGGCTGTTGTGCTGGCCGTTATTCTCCCGTTGGTCGGTTTGATCTTTACACTCTCACGGGAAGCTTCGCAGATGTATCAGTATCTGGAAAATTCGACATCCGGGGGCTCTGCCGGTGCGTTTGGTAATATTCTTCAGCATCCTCTGCTCCTCTCCTGGCTGGAGCGCTTCAGGGGGGTGGCCGGTTCTTACGGTCTCACTATGGATCTGGATACCATGCTGGTGCCGACGGTTAAAAAAGGGGTCGAAGCCATGCTGAACTATTCGACCGGGATCGTGAAGGACTTTTTTGGTTTCCTGTTCAAACTTGTATTAATGGTGATTGCCCTCTTTTTTGTCTACAAGGACGGGGCACTATTCATGCAACGTTTCTGGCTGGTGGTCGCGATAAGGGATGGGCTGAGGAATGCTATTGTTGACACCGTCACCCGGGTGCTGGGGGCGGTGATGTACGGGATCGTGCTGACCTGTCTGGCGCAGGGGACGCTGGGGGGACTCGGGTTCTGGGTCACCGGTCTGCCGTCACCAATCATGTTCGGCGCGTTAATGGCCGTCTGTGCCATGATACCGCTTGTAGGCACCGCTCTGATCTGGCTTCCCGGCTCCATCTATCTGCTTATGCAGGGAGAAACGCTGTCCGGGGTTCTGCTGATTATCTGGTGTGTCGTGGTGGTCAGCAGCATCGACAACATCCTTCGGCCGCTCTTCATCAGTGGTAAGGCCAAGCTTCATCTCCTGGTCATTATGCTGGGGGCGCTTGGCGGATTACTGGCGTTCGGCATTACCGGAGTTATCGCCGGTCCGGTTGTCCTTGCACTGGTTATTGTCTTTTTCGAGGCGTCCCGCCACGAAATGATGCTGACGGAAGAGAGTGACCATATATAGAGCGCACCTGCCATTCATGGTGCTGTAGTACGTCAAAAGGCGACCAATCGGTCGCCTTTTGACGTTTTTATGCGGGAACAGTATAAGGCCGTCTGTCAGTAAATGAGTAATACCTACACCGGTTTACCCCCCTGCGACAATATTTGCACCTGCTCCAATGGTTTCAGCCCAGTGTTCCCAACATGTACGTGAACACTTTGTCCCTACATATGTTTAATGATATGCAATATTTGTCGCACCCTGTTGTGGCCTTGTTGTGAGTGTAACCGGCTTAAATGTAAGGTTTTATTTGTTGTTTATGTTTTGGCACTCAATGTGCTCCATATGGTGAAGCATCGCATCAGAAGACGAAACGAGTTACGGGAGGAAATGACTATGGATCGCGACAATATGCACAAAATTGCCTTTAACGGTGACTTGTCAATGATTGGCGTAACGGAGCAATTTCCGCTTATGGCACAGTATGTAGCCGGGACGATTGACGTTGTGTCGGCCGATAGTGATGTGCTCCCTCCTCTTGAAATAGACCTGACCGGTGTAGACGTCCTCGATGCGTGCGGTTGTCAGCTGCTTGTGGCGTTTGTGCGCAACATCAGGAAAAGGGGGGGTGGGGTTGTGCCTTGTATCAAACTGACCGATTCCTGTCGCGGCACAATCCATACCCTTGGTTTTGATGACGAACTCCTTGCAGGAGAATGCGCATGACGAGTAATGGCACGGATATAAACAAAATTGATCTGGAACGCTTCAATCAGGTGTTTTTTGAAGAGTGTGGTGAACATCTGGTTGAAATGGAACGGATTCTCGTGTCGCTGGGCGATAGCGAGCCGGATGATGAACAGCTTAATGCCATTTTCAGGGCTGCCCATTCCATCAAAGGCGGGGCAGGTATTTTCGGTTTTCAGGATATGACGGTGGTCACCCATGTTCTGGAGTCGCTGCTTGATAAGCTGCGTACCCACGAAATCCCGTTTTCAACGGCTATGATTGATCTTTTTCTTGAGGCCGGTGATGTGATCTCAATGCAGCTGGCCGGGCATCGAGACGGGGCCGAGGTTGACCAGGAGGCGGTTGACAGGATCCGCACCAAACTGCAGCAGGTTGTCGACGGTGAAAGCATTGCCTCAACGCCTGAAAAGGGTGTTCCGACGGTTCTGCAGGTGGAAGGTGAACCGGAGGCAGCCCCTGGGGCCACCACTGCTCTTCACCGTTATGAAATGATCTTTAGCCCGGACCCGGATATTTTCAAGCGCGGCGTAAGGTTGGAAAACCTGCTGACAGAACTGGGAGAGCTGGGAGCATTGACCGTCCATGCACAGGTGGCGGATTGCGACGATTTCACGGCCATCGACCCGGAAGTCTGTCACACTTCGTGGCGGTTCTGTCTGGAGACGACCGCCAGTGAGGCCGATATTCGCGAAATTTTCGAATTCGTTGCCGACGAGGAACAGCTGGAGGTAAGGGATTGTGCGGTCGGAAGTGTTACTGTTGAACAGGCCACCGACCAGTCTTCCGTCGCTCCTGTGGCGGCCCCTGAAGATGGCATTCAGGTCGGGCGTAGAGCCTATGACAAGGACGAACTGGCACCTGCGGCATACGGTCGGCGCACCAGCGAAGCGGAAGCATCGATCCGCGTCGGCGTTACCAAGGTAGATCAGTTGATTAATCAGGTGGGTGAGCTTGTCATTACCCAGCTGATGCTGGCCCAGACCGCCGCCGGCCTCGACCCGGTCCACTATGAAAACCTCCACCGCACTCTGCTGCAACTGGAGAGGAACACCCGTGACCTGCAGCAGAGTGTCATGTCGATACGACTGGTCCCGATCAGCATTGTCTTCAGCCGCTTTCCCCGCATGGTGCGTGAGCTTGCCGCTAAGCTGGGCAAACAGGTGGAACTTAAAACTTTTGGCGAGTCCACCGAACTCGACAAAGGCTTGATTGAGAAAATCACCGATCCGCTGACACATCTGGTGCGTAACTGCATGGATCACGCTCTGGAGACGCCGGAGGTACGTGTTGGGGCCGGAAAAGAGCGCAGCGGCACGATAACCCTGCGCGCTTCACAGATCGGCGGCCGGATCGTTATTGATGTCCTGGATGACGGCGCCGGGCTGAATCGCGATAAAATCCTCCATAAGGCCGCCGAACGCGGCATCGCTACGTCAGACAACATGACCGACGAGGAGGTCTGGCAGCTGATCTTCGCGCCGGGGTTCTCAACGGCTGATGCGGTGACGGATATCTCCGGTCGCGGTGTTGGCATGGACGTGGTCCTGCGCAATGTTCAGGCCATGAGCGGCCGGG
Source organism: Desulfuromonadaceae bacterium (assembly GCA_028681335.1). Classification (GTDB taxonomy): domain Bacteria; phylum Desulfobacterota; class Desulfuromonadia; order Geobacterales; family Pseudopelobacteraceae; genus JACRCG01. The sequence continues at coordinate 369,128 of JAQUIT010000002.1, forward strand.
TGAATATTTCGTCCGAGTCAGGCAAGGGGACCCGGGTCACCATCAGCCTGCCTCTGACACTCGCCATTCTGGATGGCCTTTCGGTTGCTGTCGGCGAAGAGAAGTTCATTATTCCGCTTAATTCGATCATCGAGTCGCTCCAGCCGGATGCCGCAAGTCTTAAAACCGTTAACGGCAATAGAGTCGTTCAGGTGCGTGGCGATTACATTCCGATTATTCCGCTGTACGAACTGTTCAACATGCAGGCGCGTGTGACGGAGCCGGAACAGGGGATTCTGATTCTGATCGATGTCGACGGGGAAAAGGCGGCGCTTCTTGTGGATGCCCTGCTTGATGAACATCAGGTGGTCATCAAGAGCATTGAAACAAATTACCGCAAGGTGGATGGCACGGCCGGGGCGACGATTCTTGGCGATGGCCGGGTTGCCCTGATTCTGGACGTCAATTCATTACTGCAGATGCGAAAAACGAAGGTGAATTTTCCGTAGAAATTCAACACATGGAGGTAACGCACATTATGGAGACAGGTCAGGGGAGTGGTGACAGAAGCGGGACGAATATCGTCTCGGAGTATCTCACCTTCACGTTGGGGAACGAGGAGTACGGGATCGACATCCTTAAGGTCCAGGAGATCAGGGGCTATGACACGGTGACTCACATCGCCAATGCCCCGGAATTTATCAAGGGTGTCATAAACCTGCGTGGCGTGATTGTGCCAATCGTTGACATGCGGATCAAGTTTAAGGTCGGCGAGCCATCCTACAATGAGTTTACCGTCGTCATCATCATGAATGTTCTGGGGAGGGTCATCGGCATGGTGGTGGACGGCGTGTCCGACGTGGTGGGGTTGAGTCCCGAACAGATCAAGCCGGCACCGGAAATGGGCGCCGCGATGGACACCGATTACATCACCGGTCTGGGCACCCTGAACGATCAGATGCTTATTCTGGTAGATATTGAAAAATTGATGAGTAGTGAAGAGATGCAGGTTATGGATCAGGTAAACTAACAACTAATTTCCCAGAAAGGCGGAAACAGCATGAAAATCAAAAGCTTTAAGAACTGGAAGATTCTGACGAAGATTCTGAGTATTTCCATCACAACCATTGTACTGCTGCTCCTCGGGGTCATGTTCTATGTCCTCCCGTATATGGAAAACCAGCTGATGAACGAAAAGATACTGGCGACCAAGGGGGTTGTCGAAACGGTGGCATCACTTGTTGAGAGTGATATGCAGGCGGCTAAAAACGGCAAAATTTCTGTTGAAGAGGCGAAAACACGCGCACTGGAGAATGTCAAGGATCTGCGCTATCATGGCAGCGAGTATTTCTGGGTCAACGACCTTGAACCGAAGATGCTGATGCACGGTGTCAAACCGGAATTGAACGGTAAAAATGTTGCCGACATCAAAGATCCGAACGGTATGGCTATTTTTGTCGAGATGGCCAAGGTCGCCAAAGAAAAGGAAGCGGGCGTTGTCAAATATCAATGGGCAAAGCCGGGTGCTACCCTGCCGGTTGACAAGGTTTCCTATGTAAAGCTTATCAAGGGGTGGGATTGGGTCGTCGGCAGCGGTATCTACGTTGATGATGTCAAGGCTGATGTGGCAAAGATGCGTATGCAGATTCTCGGTGCCACACTTCTGCTGGCTTTGGTGGTCTTTGCCTTTGCCTGGCTTGTCGCCCGCCGGATCAAGCAGGCTCTTGACAAGGCTATCCGTGCCTCGGATCAAATCGCGTCGGGAGATTTGACGGTAAAGATCGAGATCGAGAGCGAGGATGAAACAGGTCACCTGTTGGCGTCACTCAAAGAGATGAATGAAGGTTTGGCAAAGATAGTCGGTGAGGTGCGTAACGGCGCCGATTCTATTGCGACTGCAACGGAGCAGATCGCGGCCGGTAATGCCGACCTTTCCCAGCGGACGGAAGAGCAGGCGTCCGCCCTTGAGGAAACCGCTTCCAGTATGGAGGAGTTAACCTCCACCGTGAAGCAGAATGCCGACAACGCCCAGCAGGCCAACCAGTTGGCCATCAGCGCCAGCGGCGTAGCCGTCAAGGGTGGCGATGTTATCAACAGGGTTGTCCGCACGATGGAGTCGATCACCGACAGTTCCAAGAAAATTGCCGATATCATCGGCGTTATCGATGGCATCGCCTTCCAGACCAACATTCTCGCCTTGAATGCAGCGGTCGAGGCGGCGCGGGCCGGTGAACAGGGACGCGGCTTTGCCGTTGTGGCTGCGGAGGTGCGCAGCCTTGCCCAACGGAGTGCGGCGGCTGCGAAAGAGATCAAGACGCTGATCGAGGACTCGGTCGGTAAGGTGCAGGACGGTAGTCGGCTGGTGGAAGAGGCCGGGCAGACGACCCAGGAGATTGTCACCAGCATCAAGCGGGTGACCGATATCATGGCCGAGATTTCTGCCGCATCACTGGAGCAGTCCAGCGGCATTGAACAGGTCAATACCGCCATCACCCAGATGGATGACGTGACCCAGCAGAATGCAGCGCTGGTCGAGCAGGCCGCTGCTGCCGCTGAATCACTTGAGGAACAGGCTCTGCAGCTGGTGCAGGTTGTTACCCGCTTTACGCTTGAAGAGTCGCCCCAGTCCCAGAAAGGTGCTGCTGACAAAAAGCCGCGCAAGATACAGCAGCTGCGTCCGGAATTAACCGGCAAGAAGACCGGTCGACTCGCTGCTCCTAAAAGCCAGAAAAAGGCCGACTCACTGAAGTTGGCCGCACCAAAGGCTGATGATGCGGATGACGACTGGAAAGAATTTTGATCAACGGTACGCGGGGGCGTACCCTTACGTCCGCCCCCGCTCTGGAGCACCAAATGTCGGCTGTCACTGAAACTGCAAAACCGGCATGCGGAAGGACTAGTGGTGAAGGGGAACTGTACCAGTTTCCCTTCACCAGTGATGACTTCCACCACATCAGAAGCCTTATTTACCGGATGGCAGGTATCTCGCTGGCCCCGTCCAAGAAAGATCTGGTCTACAGCCGTCTGGCACGGCGTCTCAGGGTAAGACAGATTGACTCATTCAGTGAGTACATCCAGTTTCTGGAAAGCAACGATCAGTTGGAACGTGAGGAATTCATCAACGCCCTTACAACCAACATGACATCGTTCTTTCGTGAGGCTCACCACTTTCCGATCCTTGCAAAATATCTCGGCACCATTCAGAAATCTAATCCGATCAATATCTGGACCTGCGCTTCGTCCAGTGGTGAAGAGCCGTATTCTATTGCAATGACGGTGGTTGACCACTTCAAAAGTTTCAACGTTCCGGTCAGGATACTTGCGACGGATATCGACACCAATGTCCTGGAGAAAGCACGTCGAGGCGTGTACCCGCTGGATCAACTGCAGAAGCTTCCCCCTGACATGCTGAAACGTTTTTTTCTCAAGGGGAGCGGTAAAAATGCCGGTTTTGCCAAGGTTCGCCCGGAACTTCAGCGTCTGATTACCTTTGGACGTTTTAATCTGCTGGATGAGCAGTGGTCGATTCGTGAAAAATTCGATGTTATATTCTGTCGCAATGTGATGATATATTTTGACAAGAGCACTCAGTACGAAATACTGAAAAAAATGCAGCCACGCATGCAGCCCCACGGGCTCTTTTTTGCCGGTCATTCGGAGAGTTTCCACCATGCTGCCGACCTTTTTAAAGTGTGCGGCAAGACAGTTTATTCTCCGAAGGTTTGACAGCCATGGACAGAGGCAGATCTTTTTCGACAAACAGCTATTTTGACCGGGTCTTCGCCACGAAGGCTGTTAAGATTCTTCCGGGCGAGTATCATGCCAGCGGTGACGGTACCCTTATCACCACGGTGCTTGGTTCATGCGTGTCGGTCTGTCTCTATGATGCCGTTAACGGCATCGGTGGGATGAACCACTACATGCTGCCTGGAGATGCGGGCGAGAGGGTGAAACCCGGGAACGGTTCTGCCCGCTACGGGATTCATGCGATGAAGCTGCTGGTCGAGCATGTCCTTGAGCTGGGTGCGGTACGTGCCTGTCTCGAGGCAAAGGTTTTCGGCGCCGGCAGGGTGATGGACGGTATGAGTGATGTCGGCAGGCAGAATGCCGAGTTTGCTCTGCGCTACCTGAGGGAACAAAAAATACGCGTTGCTGCCGTTGATGTCGGGGATACCTTCCCGCGTAAAATATGTTTTTCACCGGCCAGCGGCCAGGTGTTCGTGAAACGGATTCAGAATCAGGCACTGCCTCCGGAGCTGTTTCAGGCGTTAGTGACAGACAGCGATATTGATTAGCAGCCCTGCTCGTTGGCACAAAAGGATAACGATATGTCTATCAAGGTTCTGATCATAGATGACTCTGCCCTTATTCGGTCGCTGCTGACTGAAATCATTAACCGGCAGCCGGATATGGAGGTGGTGGGAACCGCTCCTGACCCGCTGGTAGCCAGAGAGAAGATCAAGGCGCTCAATCCGGATGTGCTGACTCTGGATGTGGAGATGCCGAAGATGGACGGGCTCGCCTTTCTCGAGAAGCTGATGCGGTTGCGGCCGATGCCGGTGGTAATGGTGTCGTCATTGACTGAGAAAAGCTCCTCTATTACCTTGCATGCCCTGGAGCTGGGGGCGTTTGATTTTGTCACCAAGCCGAAGATAGATATCCGTAACGGCCTGCAGGAATATGCCGAGGAGCTTACCGACAAGATCCGTGGCGCCGCAAGGGCACGTCTGGTAAAACCGCCGGCACGAAGCGCCGCCACTCTATCGGTACAGCATAAAAACAGCGCTGATGTCGTGCTGGCTGCCGAGCACCATACCTTTTCCACCACCGAAAAGATTATTCTGCTCGGTGCTTCCACCGGCGGTACTGAGGCGCTCAAGGTAGTGCTGATGGATATGCCCCCCGACTGCCCCGGTATTCTAATCACCCAGCATATGCCGGAAGCCTTTACCAAGACCTTTGCCAAGCGTCTGGATTCTCTGTGCAAGATCTCGGTAAAAGAGGCAGAGCATGGCGAGCGTGTTCTGCCCGGTCATGCCTATCTGGCCCCGGGCAACCGTCATCTGCTGCTAAAAAGGAGTGGCGCCAATTATGTAACGGAGCTTTCCGACGGTCCACCGGTCAGTCGGCACCGGCCATCAGTGGATGTGCTGTTCAGGTCGGCGGCCAACTGCGCCGGCAAGAATGCTGTTGGCATCATCATGACCGGTATGGGGGATGACGGCGCCTCCGGGATGCTGGAGATGCATCAGGCCGGTGCCTGCACTCTTGCGCAGGACGAGCAGAGTTGTGTCGTCTTCGGTATGCCGAAGGAGGCGATTGCCAGAGGTGGTGTTGATGAAGTCGTGCCACTTCACGATGTATCACGCCGCCTGTTCTTCTGGTTGTCAGCCCAGGGGAAACGGGGCTTCAGGGTTTAAATGTCTGATAACCGTAGAAATGAACCATGCACAAAGAGGCGTTTATGAGCCAGGCGGAAGCAGAGTCACGCATACCTGTTGATGAATTGTACAGCGGCCTTGCCGATATAAAGGTAATGCTGACCCGGCTGTGCAAGGGCGACACAACGCAGCGTGCTGTTGTCAATTCGGAAAAAAACATTGTAAACGAGCTGAAAGAGCTCATTAATCAGCTTGCCGACCATGTCGAAGAAACAAGCGATTATGCACACAATCTGGCAATCGGGCTTTGTGAACATTATGACACCCTCAACCGGATTGCCGTGGGGGATTTTTCTGCCCGCGCTGCGGTGGATTCGGAAAATGAGGTGGTGGCAAAGCTTGGCGAGTTGATAAACGTGGAAGCCGATACGCTTACCGCCGCTATTTCCCGATTTAAACAGGCCGAAGAAGACAACCGGACTCAGTTGGGGTTTGTTCATACACTGATAGACACCATTCCCAGCCCAATTTTTTATAAGGATGCTTCCTGCCGCTATCTTGGCTGTAACAAGGCTTTTGAGGCGTATGTCGGTTTTTCTCAAGCCGAACTTGTCGGTAAAACGCCCCATGAACTTTGGGCTAATGATTTGGCTGACCGTTATCTGCAACAGGATCAGTCTCTGATTAATAATCCCGGGATGCAGGTCTACGAAACCTCCGTTGTCTATGCCGATGGCACCCTGCGTAATGTCATTTTCAATAAGGCTACGTTCAATGAAAAGGACGGGTCGGTGGGTGGCCTCGTGGGGGTCATCCTGGATATCACCGAACTCAAGCAGGCATCGGATGCCCTGGCGTTTCAGAATGTCCTCCTCTCGACGCAACGGGAAGCCTCGCTTGATGGACTGCTGGTCGTTGATGAACACTCCAAAATAATCTCGTATAATCGCCGTTTTGTCGAGATGATGGAGATACCGTCACATCTGTTGGAAATAGATGACGACGAACCGATATTGAAGTATGTGACCGGTCGCATGGCTGATCCCCACGGCTTCTTGGCAAAAGTCAGATACCTGTACAAAAACCCGCATGAACATTCGCGGGATGAGATCGTCCTGGGCGACGGCACGGTACTGGACCGCTACACGACGCCACTGTTGAGTGACGACGGGCGCTGCTACGGTCGGCTTTGGTCGTTTCGTGATATTACCGAGCGCAAGGTCGCTGAAGATGAAGTTAAAGATGCGTACCAGCGCATGCATGATATTGTCGAGTTTCTGCCTGATGCCACCTTTGTGGTTGATAAGGAGAAACGGGTAATCGCCTGGAACCGGGCGATTGAAAAAATGACCGGACTGAAAAAAGAGGATGTCCTCGGCAGAGGCGATTATATTTATGCGACTCCCTTCTATGGAAAACGTCGTCCGATTCTGATTGATCTGATTTTTGAGGATACTGACAGTGTCAGGCAGAGCTATGCGTTTATTGATGTTATGGGAAGAACCTTGTTTGCCGAGACATATATTCCCTCATTACTCAACGGTGACGGCTGCTATCTCTCCGGCACTGCTGCTCCGCTCTTTGACAAGCATGGTGCTACGGTAGGAGCAATAGAATCGATCCGTGATATTACCGAATACAAGCGGACTGTAGAGGCAAAATCGCGTGTGGAGGAACAGCTCAGTCATGCACGCATGATGGAATCCTTCATGGTCAGGTTGGGGCATGACCTGAAAACACCGCTGACGCCGTTGTTTATCCTCTTGCCACTTATTAAGAAACAGTTGGCCGGGCCTGAACTGATAAAAAAGGTGGATATGTGTATTAAGAGTTCGCTCGCCATACATAATCTGGCTGACAAAGCCAGGACACTTGCAATGCTTTCAACAACAGCCATGCCACTTGAGCGGGTCGGAGTTTCGCTTGCCTCTATCGTAGAATGTTCTCTTGCTGACAGTAAGGAGCAGATTTCACAAAAGAATATTGACTTCCGTAACTCTGTTGACCCATTGCTTGTTGTCCGTGTCGTGCCGGATCAAATGAGCGTACTGTTTGCCAACCTGATTTCCAACGCAGTGCGATTCTCCGGCGAGCACGGCTCTGTTGCCGTCTCTGCAGAGCGGCATGCAACTGCCGTGGTCGTCTCGGTGCAGGACTCTGGTGTCGGGTTGTCCCCGGATCATCTGGAGCATGTTTTTGAGGAGTTTTACAAAGCTGATGAATCCCGCCATGATATTAACTCTTCCGGTCTCGGTCTTGCCATCTGCAAGCAGATTGTGCAGAACCATCACGGCAGAATATGGGCAGAAAGTTCTGGTATCGGTAAGGGGACAATTGTTACGTTCACCATTAACGAACATGATACAGAGTGCGGCTATGACGCTAAGGAGTCAAAATAATGGATGCCAAGGTGATGCTGGTTGATGACGAGGAGATGATCAGGGAGGCGGTTGAACTGTTTCTTGAGACAGAGGGGGTTGATATACTGACCGTCGCCAGTGGTGATGAATGTCTCGCCCGTCTGGAAAACGGGTTTCGCGGAGTCATCCTCATGGATGTCATGATGCCGGATATGAATGGTTGGGACACTATCCGCAAGATGGTCGAAAGAGGTTTGTACGACGGCAACCTCATTGTCATGCTGACGGCGATGGACTCACCTGATAATGAAATGGACGGGATTCAGGAATATGTCACCGACTATTTAACAAAGCCGTTTAACCCCGAGCAGCTGCTGGAAACCATTCAGTATTATTTCAGTCTGTTGGCTGCGGTGGGGGGCGTTGATGGGGAATAGCAATATTGTTGTGATCGGGGTCTCAACCGGTGGCCCGATAGCTCTCAAGAAGTTGTTTGCCGAGCTGCCGCCGCTGGATGCAGCTATTGTAATTGTGCTCCACATCCCTCCCGGTATGGATTACAAGATCGCCAAAGGGCTTGATGCCGTCTCTTCGATGCCGGTGGCCCTGGCAGAGGATGGTGAATATCTGCAAAAGGGGCGCGTTTACTTCGCCCCGGGAGGCTTTCACCTGAAGCTTGACGGGAACAGTCGTATCGTTCTGGAGGAAGGGCCTCGGGTCAATTTTGTCCAGCCATCGGCTGACGTGGCAATGAAATCGCTGCTTAGGCCGCTGAAAAAGGGGCGTGTCATCGGGGTAGTCCTGACCGGAATGGGTAGGGATGGTGCCGAGGGAATCCGGCACATCAAGGAGATCGGCGGATTTACCATCGCGCAGGACGAGGAGTCATCGGCAATCTACGGCATGCCGAAGGCTGCTTTTGAAACGGGCGCCGTAGACTTTATGTCGGCTCCGCAAAAAATTGGTAAAAAGCTGGTTGAGCTGTTGAACGGCTGAATTAACCGGGCGCACAATTTTCTCTGCTCCTGTCTGTAAACGTAATCTCCTGTCGTGCAGATTGAGTGACCTTTTCTTGTCTTTAACCGGAATGATTCTTCTTGATGAGATCAATTGACGATTTCATCCACTTCTGCTAGATTTCCTGCCCCGTTCCTGCTCGAACCCTATGTGACGCCACTTTTTATAAAACGAGTATGAACCCTATGACCAAAGAGCACATCATTCAGGAAATTGTCACGGCGCTCTCTGCTGACCTTACGGTATTCACCACCGCTGCTATGGCCGCCCACGCGGCCGCCACCCACTCGGAGTGTCTCCCGGACAACAAATACGACACCACGGCGCTGGAGGCCTCCTATATCGCTCAGGGGCAGGCTAATCGTGCCCAGGAGATCCGGGTTGCGCTGGAATGCTATCGCAACCTGACGCTGCATGACTTCGACGCCGATACGCCGATCCGGTTGACCGCTCTGGTTACACTGGAAGGTAGTGATGGTAACGTGAAGCGTGTTTTTATCGGTCCGCAGGCGGGGGGGATGAAAATCAACGCTGCTGATGGGGAGGTTGTGGTCATCACCCCCGGTTCACCGCTGGGGCGCCGTCTGTTGGGGCTGCGGAGCGGTGATGAGGTGCAGGGCGGTGAAGGGGCTGGGGCAATGTTGCTGGTCATTGCTGCGGTCTGCTGATGCGCTTGCAAAAGCTGTTCGATAGTCAGTCGGGCAGTACTCTTTTAATTATCCCGCATGCGCGGGCAGGATGGCTGTTTACATGAAAATCACGCTTCTGACCCATTTTAAGGAATTTGAGAAGCGCTCCAACACCGGACGCCTGGTGGTTGATGTTCTCGGGGACGCTGCCGAACAGGTTCGCTGGGACAGGATGAATCCGCCTGCCCGGTTGCTCGAGGAAATTGAGGCGGGCGGCGTGGCGCTGGTCTACCCAGGTGCTGTGGACGACAACGAAGGTGATCTGAGCGATATCACTCAATTCATCATTATTGACGGTACGTGGCATGAGGCCCGTAAGATCCATCAACGGAGCCCGTATCTGCAGAAGGTCCGGCGAATCTGTCTTAAAACCGGCGAAAAGTCTCAGTACAACCTCAGAAAAAATCAGAAGGAAGCATGTTTGTGTACGGCTGAATGTGCGATAGAAATTCTCCGCCTCGCCGGGAAGAGCGCTGAGGCGGAGCTGCTGCATGAACAATTCCTGGCGTTTATCCGACCACCAGGTACTATGCGGGGAGCGGTGCAGGGGCATGTCATACCTGACCGGCCTGTTTTTTCACGATTATAGTTGCTCTCAAAGAAAAATAAACCGGAAATCGAAGAATGTTGGGATGAAAATGGATAAGTTTCTTATTTCATTACTGCTTCTGGTGTTGATGGCAGGTTGTACGATTAACGAAAACTTTGTCTACAAACCTGCCGGTGTTGTCGATGGGGGGCTGAAGCTGCCGGTGAAAGTGGCGGTCCTTCCCTTTGTTGATGGCACTGAGGGATTCACACAACGTACAACATCCCATGGAGAGTACGTCAATCTTGCTAAATCAGGAGTCGATTATAGGATAAACCTTCTGCCGCCGGACCAGTGGGGGAAAGCATTTGCCGATGAGCTCGCTGCCTCGGGCAGCTTTCAACAGGTCAGGTTCGTGTACGATATATCAGAGGTTGCCGATAACGAGGTGGTCATAGCCGGAGTTGTCACAAAGGCGTATCTGGCGATCGCCAGTCGTACTAATCCGAGCCTCTTTGCCGTAACCCTGAACGCAAGAACCGGAAAGCAGGGGAGGGCGTTCTGGGAGAAAAGCACTTCCAGAGAAGAGGTTTCGGGCGCAGGTTATGGGGAAGGGTGTGGATTCAGCAGGCAGTGTGCTGTTGATCAATACCACGCTCATTGGAACAAAATAGTAATGGGGGCTTTTCTTGATGCGAGGCAGGACTTTGTCACTACTCTTTTACGGCGGGGCGGTGGTAAGAAGGATGAGCCGTCCAACAAAACCGCAACTCCAGAGTCTGTTGATCTGCTCATCAAGCACATCATAAAGGAGAAATGAAATGGTACTACGTGCGTCTTTCCTGTTGGTGTTTCTCGCCCTGACGGGGTGTTCGGTCAATACGGCGTTCGTCTATAAACCAGCCGAGCCGATATCAGGTGGTCAAAAACTTCCGGTGAAGATAGCGGTACTTCCCTTCGAGGATGGTACTGAGGATTTTACAAAACGTGGCAACGAATTATTTGACCAGGAAAATTTAAAGTACAATCTGGCAAAAACCGGCATCAGCAGTCTAATGACCGCTTTGACGCCGGAGTTGTGGGCGAAAGCGCTTGCCGACGATATGGCGGCTTCAGGCATCTTCACGTCGGTACGGTTCGTTTACGGCCCGTCAGAGCTGGTGGATGAGGACTTCTATATCAAAGGTACGCTGGAAAAAGCCTATTTCGGTGGTACCTGGGACAAACCAAATGAGTTCACCCTTTCTCTTCAGGCGCTGAGAAAGGCAGATAACCAGCTGATATGGGAAAAGGTGTCAGCACGATCATGGAAGGATACACCCGCGATGTACAATGGGTGCGGGGTGTCAATGCAGTGCGCGGCTGACCATTTTCATGCGAAAGTAAATCTGATGATGCAGAGCCTGCTTGTCGAGGCTCGGACGGATCTCGTGAACACGCTTGCACCTCTTTCGGGGAACCGTGTTGAAGCTGGTGCCCTGCAAGCGGTAAAACCTTCCGCGCAGCCAACACGGGAATCGGTGGATGAAACAATCGAAAGGATTCTTGATGGGAAATAACAAATCGGCTCGGGTGGGGAATTAACAGCAAAGGCGACCGGATGGTCGCCTTTTTCATGCTTTAAATCTGTTTTCAGTGCCGGAAATCAGACGCCTTATATTGTCAGAATGTCGGATAATGACAATCGCTGCAATGACGAACGTTACGGCCGTTACGGTCGGAGTTCCCCCCAGAAAATATACCGCCAGCGGCATGGTGGCGGCCGCAATGATCGATCCGAGCGAAACGTAGCGCCAGATGTACATTAATAGGGTAAACAGCACCAGCGCAATTACAACCGCCAGAGGTGCCAGTGCCAGAAAGACCCCCAGCGCAGTGGCAACACCTTTTCCCCCCTTGAATCTGAGAAAAATGGAAAAGACATGGCCGCAAAAGGCGGCCAGCCCGACCCAGGCGGCAAATTCAGGCGGGAGGGTGCTGAATTTAACCAGTAAAACGGGAAGCAGTCCCTTAAGGCAGTCGCCGATCAGCGTAATGATACCGATCTTGCGACCGACGGTCCGATAGAGGTTAGTCGCGCCAATGTTGCCACTCCCCTCATTGCGGACATCAACCCCATACGCTTTGCCGAGCAGAAGCCCGGTTGGTATTGAGCCGGTCAGATATGCCGCCACTACGACGATAATCAGTGCCAGTATGTTTGAGTCGTACCCGGCCACAGTCTATATCTCCGCCACTGTTTTCTTTGCATCGGCTATGAAAGCGCTGGTGGGAAATTCGCTGATAAGCCGGCCAAGCACCTCACGTGCCTTATCCTTCTGCTTGTCCTCACAATATGCTTTCCCCAGATAAAATAAGACTTCATCGCGGCGTGTCGAGTCGGAGAACGTTTTAAGCGCGTGTTCAAAGCGCCCGATAGCTGCTTTATAGGCGCCAGTCTTCAGGTAAAAGCGACCGACATACAGCTCGTACTGGAGCTGCTTGTCGCGGCATTCGCGAGATTTCTCCCGCGCGTCAGCCAGCTGGGCTCCTTCGGGATAGAGTCTAAGGTAGGAGTCGAAAGTCGTCTGCGCATTTTTAACCGGCGTCTGGTCGGTGTCGATGCTGTGGATCTGGTTGAAATAGCTTACCGCCTGACGATACAAGGCAAAATCAGCTTGTGGGTGCTTGGGGTGGAGTTTGCGAAAATCCTCATAACCGGCAGCAGCCTCGATATAATCCTTGTTGAGGAAGTAGGCATCAGCAATATTCAGCTCGGCTTTTGTGGAAAGTTCCGGGGACTGATACGTCTCTCTTACCTTTTTCCACTGCTCGATTGCCAATTCATATTTCCCATCCTTGAAGAACTGTTCTCCCTCTTTGTAGAGGACATCCGCAGGCTTGTTTACCTGCTGCGTGGTGGCGCATCCCTGGAAAAACGCTGCAGCAAGAACCAGCATGGCAATCAGTTTTAAAGCTGTTTTCATAGAGTATCCTTTTTTTGAAACGATGGTCGTTAGACGATTCCGCTGCCGCGCTGGTCACCCAGCAACCGGCTGATTATATCATGGTTAAGCCACACGGCCGGCGAGAGGGGGGCCCAGGAGTTGTGCAGCATCAGTCGGCCGGTTGCACTGAACACAATCCTCGACAATTCAGCGCAGACCAGCTGTTTCTGGTCGCTGTGCATCTCCATCAGTTCGGCTGAAGCGGCCAGCATAAGTTCTGCCTGTTCGCGGGTGTTGTGCTGCGGCCAGGTCGAAAAGTCTGCAATCTGCGCCAGAATAGGGGAGGAGAGGTAGCGGTCGGCGCGCTCCAGAAGACCGGCTACGGTTTCCCCTTCCTTCAGCATGGCCTGGCAGCGGGCCTCAAGAGGGGCTGCAACCTGCTCACCGGCTTCGCGGCGAATGGCGCTCAGAAGCGGGTAGAGCGAAATTTCAACGCCAAGAAACAGTGCGCTTGAATTCGTCTGTATTTCCGGGCAGTTGAAAACGGTTGCCTGGATCCCTTGTGCGGTTGCCTCTGCGGCGATCTCTTCAAGCCGCATCTTGGCGAAACCCTGCACGTAGGGTGTATAGGATTGCCAGGCGTACTGGTTGTTTACCAATACTCCGGTGCCGTGATAGCCGTAGGCCGAGTAGTTGACCCTGGTTCCGGCAGCGCTGCTCCGCTTGCGAATGGCTGCGGTCCCTTCAATCAGATAGCGAAAGGTGTCACCTGTTACCTCGTTGAAGCTGGTGTTGCAAAGCTGACCAAGGGGGCTGTTCCAGAAAACCTCTGACGCCAGATATTTGTCGCCGGTGCCTTTGAAGATACGGTTCAGGAGCGGCATGAAGACGCGGGCGCGTGGTATGCCGCCTGCCATGGAATGTGCAAGGAGTATGTTCGCCTCTGCCGGAATGAGTTTGAGCAATTCCGTTTCCAACTGTGCCAGATGAGTGCGAAACCTGGCGGTTCCGGCAGCGCACGCCTTTTCGACACTCCCCTCAATGAAGGTGATCGTCGCAAAATCGTCAGGGCGGGCCTTTTTAAGCTGTTCTGCCACAGAAGGAACGCCGTCGACACTCTCCATGTCAAAGCCGGCTTCCAGCGGGATGTTGATGACCGTACCGCCAAGGAGAGCCTCTGCGTCAGCCAGTTCTTCAGTATTCAGCGGTCTCAGCGCTCCGTCACTGCCCCGACGCCCAACTGTCGTGCCGATTACGGTCATGCCTATCCGTTTCGCTTCATCTATCAGGCCGTTAGCGTAGCCTCTTCCAAATAACTCCCCTACCAGCACCAGTACGTCACCGGCTTTGTATCCCGCCGGTTCCGGCAGCTGTTGCAGTGGTCTGTATTCCGTCATGTAATCCCCCGGATTAGATAAAATAAGCTATCATATTTAGCATAAACAGCCCGGTCATGTGAACATAAAAAGCTGCCGTGACATGATAGGTGATTCGTGCTACTGTTGAGTAAATCTTCAGGAGAACCCTCTACGTGAATAAAGACCTGATTCTTCTTGGCCACGGCAGTGGCGGCCGACTTTCGCACCAGCTGCTTGATGAATTGATCATACCTATTATCAGCGGGATCCCGTCTTCCGGGCAGAATGATGCCGCGCTGCTGGAGAACGTGCCGGGACGTTTGGCTTATACAACCGACTCGTTTGTCGTTGATCCGATTTTTTTCCCGGGCGGAACGATCGGCAGCCTGGCGGTGCATGGTACCGTCAACGATCTGGCGATGATGGGTGCCAGGCCCCTTTGGCTGAGTGTCGGCCTGATAATCGAAGAGGGTTTCAGTAAAGCCGATTTGAAGGTCATACTTGAAGATATGCGCGCTGCGGCTGACGCCGCCGGTGTCTCTATCGTTACCGGTGACACCAAGGTTGTGCCGCGCGGCAAGGCAGACAAAATATTTATCACAACCTCCGGTGTCGGTTCTGTCGAGCATGACCTGCCGATACATGGAGCCAATGCGCAGCCGGGAGATGTTATCATTATTAACGGCACGATTGGTGATCACGGCATTGCCGTCATGGCTGGGCGTGAAGGGCTTGAGGTTGGTACTGAAATAAAAAGTGACTCTGCGGCTCTGAATGGTCTGGCAGCCGACCTCGTTACTGCAGTCGGCGCCGCCCTGCATGTGCTGCGCGACCCTACCCGCGGCGGTGTGGCTACTACCATCAAGGAGATTGCCCAGCAGTCAGCTGTCGCGATTACCCTGCAGGAAGAGGCACTCCCGGTCAATCCGGCCGTGCGCGGAGTCTGCTCGATTCTTGGCCTTGATCCGCTCTTTGTGGCGAATGAGGGGAAGTTGTTGGCCTTTGTGGCGGCTGATGCCGCAGAAGCAGCTCTGGCGGTGATCAGGAAACATCCGCTGGGAACCGCTGCCGCTGTTATTGGCAGGGTTGAATCAGGCCAGGCCGGTCGGGTGCAGATGGAGACAGTTATTGGCGGCATGCGCTCGGTTGATATGCTTTCCGGGGAACAGCTGCCGAGGATCTGCTGAAATGGCAAAGGAAAAAACACCGGTCACCGCTGCCGTTCGCCAGTTGCGAGCTGAAAAGGTCCTGTTCAGTGATCACCTTTACGCCTATGAGGATAAAGGCGGCACAGCAGTATCCTCACGTGAACTGGGAGTCGACGAACATGCCGTCATCAAAACGTTGGTGATGGAGGATGAAAACCGCACGCCTCTCATCGTGCTGATGCATGGTGATTTGCAGGTTTCTACCAAGGAGCTGGCACGCGTGATCGGTGTAAAACAGGTGTCGCCGTGTACAGCGGACACCGCTCAAAAGCTGAGTGGCTATCTGGTGGGAGGGACATCGCCGTTCGGTCTTCGCCACCAGATGCCGGTGTATCTGGAAGAGAGTATCACCCGCCTGCCAAGGATCTACATCAACGGCGGTAAGCGGGGGTATCTGGTCGGTATGGCACCGGCCGAACTGGTCAGGGTGCTGAAACCTCATGTGGTGACTGTTGGACTACGGTAGGGAAGGGGAGTGGTATGATCAGAAAAGCACAGATAGCGGACGTAAAGGATATCCAGAAGCTGTTGATGACCTTTGCCAACCGGGGTGATATGCTTTCCCGCTCGTTGTCGGAACTGTATGAGTCATTGCGGGATTTTTATGTGGCGGATGAGGGGGGCGTTATCCTGGGGGCCGCTGCTCTTCATATCGTGTGGGATGATCTGGCGGAGGTGCGTTCAGTCGCTGTGACTGAGGATGCCGGTCGTAAGGGAATAGGCAGCCAGTTGGTGCAGGCGTGTATTCTAGAGGCGCAACAGATCAAGTTGAAGCGGATCTTTTGCCTGACCTACAAACCGGATTTCTTTGCCAAGCATGGCTTCCGTCTGGTGGATAAAGCCGAACTGCCGCACAAGGTCTGGGGTGATTGTATAAAATGCCCAAAATTCCCTGATTGTGACGAAAATGCGATGATACTGGACCTTTAAAACCGAAAGGGGGGCATGGATGCCCCCCTTTTTTTTGTTCTGTTTGTTGTTGGCTGCTACTCCTGCTGCAGTTCGATGGATACCTGATTTCTCCCCCGTCGTTTGCTTTCAAACATCAGCTTGTCGGCCCTTTCGATCAGCGACCCCACCGTGTCGCCCGCCTGGGCCGCCGCCGTCCCTGCTGAAACAGTTACCTTCAGCGTCTCCCCATTGTCGAGAGTCAGGGTGGAATTCTCGATCATCCTGCGCAAGCGGTCGGCAAGTTTGAATAAATCTTCATCCTTGGTGTGTATCAGCAGCACGACAAATTCTTCTCCACCCCATCGCCCGACAATGTCAAAGGAGCGGAGGCTGTTGGCAATCGTCGTGCCGATCATTTTTAAAATGCGGTCTCCGACATTGTGCCCGTGCGTGTCATTGATGGTTTTGAAATTATCGGCATCAATAAACATCACGGAAAAACCATAGCCGTACCGTTTGAATTCCTCGAGACGTGCCGCCAGATTGATCTCAACAAAGCGGCGGTTTGCAATGCCTGTTAATGGGTCGTGCATGGCCAGTTCCTGCAGCTCTTCGAGCCGTTGGCGCATGGCATAGCGTGGTGAGCTGCTGCTGTAGATTTCTACCGCCACAACATACTGGTCGCCAACTTCCCGCATCGGGGCGATCCTGATCGATATCGGCAGCAGGTGACCTTCCTTGTGGCAGATGTAGGCTTCTATCTCCGTCAAGGTTGAGATGTCTGATACACGCGAGAACGGATAGTTGTCGTTTTCACAGAGGTGTTTGCCGTGTTTGTCCAGCGGTTGGAAAATGTCGCAGTAGTTTCTTCCAGCCACATCTGTGGCACTATAACCGGTCAGGCTGACAGCCCCTTTGTTCCAGTAGGTAATACAGCCATCCATATTCACAAAGAATATGCCGTCATAGAGGTTGTCCAGGATTTCCCGGTAAAAATCGACTGTTTCCGGCATGCGTTCCCCCCTTGGATTAACTTGCGAATAATAAGCTACGCTTAAGGTTATTGCAAGAAACAAATGGGCGATAAATGTCGTAAGAGAGAGTGTTGCGGCAGGGAGAGGAAACAAAAAAACGCCCCTGTCAGGGGCGTTTTTTTGGGTGGTTGGTTTGTCGTGGACTTGCGACAGGTCAGATAGTGCCTACAAGGCTGTCAATATTCTCGCTTTCAATGCCCATGGTCTTGGCTCGTTGACAAAGCGTTTGCAGGGTCAAACTGCCAAACAGGGTCTCAAGTAACGTATTTGCTTCCGCCCAGACGCTTTGGGTAACACACTTTCCTTCAAAGGGGCACTCCAGTTTGCGCTTGCGCTTTTTCTGGTTTACCCCGGCGCAATCAACCAGCAGCACGTCCTGCTCGGCGGCATTCAGGACCTGCAGTACCGTGATTTCGTCCGGCTTGCGTGCCAGTGCATACCCACCCTGGGGGCCGCGCTTGCTTTTCAGCAGTCCGGCACGTTTAAGGTTCTGGAAAATCTGTTCAAGATAGCGAGGGGAAATCTGCTGCCGCCGTGAAATGTCCTGAATCTGGACAGGTTCAGGGCCGCAATTGTAGGCGATGTCTAACATGGCCCGTAGGCCGTATCTGCTTTTGGTTGAAAGGCGCATGTTCTTACTCCGCTTTGTAGTTGCAATCAATGTGATCTCCGCTTATTTAGCGGAAAAAGTATATGGTGCCAAAGTATTATCCTGCACATCGTGACAGGAATGAAACACTGGAAATCATTACGGAAGCAGACTGTCGTTGTCAAGAAAATAAAACGGTCGTGAGATCATTCCACAAAGTTACTTGTAGATGCTGATTGTCAGGCGGTGCGGGCGATGGTCGTCGCAATTACTGTACTTGCGCCGGCCTTTTTAAGCTCTTTTGCACACTCGTCCATTGTGCTGCCGGTTGTCATGACATCATCAAGCAGCAGTATCCGTTTGCCGACAACAGTTTCCGTCCTTTTAACCGTAAAGGCTCCTTTAACATTCAAGCGGCGTTCTGCTGCCGATAGTTTGATCTGCGGTTCAGTTCGCTTTATTCTGACAAGCGCGTCCGGTAGCAGCGGGAGGGAGAGTTGTTGTGACAACACCTTTCCCAGCAGGACCGCCTGATTGAAGCCTCGCTGGCGAAGCCGGGAGATATGCAGTGGCACCGGGACAATGAGGTGAGGGGCGTGACAGGTCATAATCTCGCCCATACCTTCAATAGCCAGCAGCGCCAGCGGATAACGCAGGTGTGTGCGCTGATTGTATTTGAAGTCATGTATCATGTCACGAATGGGTCCCTCATAGAGGAAGCGTGCTGCGGCTGCATCAAAATGCGGTGGCTGTGTCAGGCACGTGCCGCAAACGTGATCACGTCCAGCGCCGATGAATGGAATCCCGCACACCGGGCAGAGAGGTGACGAAAGCAGAGGCATGCGCTCGCGGCAGGCCTGACAGATATGGAGTCTGCCGGCATTCGGGATAAATGACCGACAGACGTGACAGAGCGGTGGAAGGATGACATCAAGCAGAGCGTGGAGGAGCTGCTTGGCCGGAAACATCTATAAGCCAAGTTCGGCGTTAACGACAAGAACATGGAGGTCGGTCAGGCGCGGCTTGCGGTCGATGATTGTTGTTGCCCGGCAGATGCGCTCCGGTGAGTTGCAGTTGCTGCAAAAACCGGTTGATGCGCAGGGGGTGTTGTAGCCGAGTCGCTTGGCGTTGGGCGGGGTCGCCCAGTTCTTGATGCGCATGATAGCGTCCTGAATGGAGCCATCCACCAGTTTGTTGTATCCGGCGACCACAATCACCTTGCGCGGTCCGAAGATCATTGCTCCAACACGATTGCCGATGCCGTCGATATTAACAAGCTCGCCATTAAGGGTCAGGGCGTTGCAGCCACAGAGGAAAAGGTCGCACGTCAACTGACGGCGCATGACCTCTACTTTGTCCTCTCGCGACAGGGTCGGGTTGCTGTGGTTAAGAATCTCCTTGCCCTGATCGCGCAACAGCTGCTCGACCTTAAGGCCGGCAATTGACATGGAGCCACCGAAGCCGACAGTAACAGCATCCGTGGCATGGGCAATGATGTACTCTGCGGCCTCGTGCGGAGTGGCACAGTACTGGGCGGTAAAGCTGTTTTTAGCGAGCGCTGTAACCGCTTTCCGGCACTTCTGCTCGTGGGTCCAGGTGGTAAGTTCCTCAGTCATTCCCATGTCATGCTCCTACTTTAAAAGTTTGACCGATTTTATGATGACGGGGGTTTCCGGAAGGGCCTCGAACATCATATTAATGCTCCGGGTCTTTACCGCTGTGATCCTGTCAACAACATCCATCCCCTCAACGACCTTGCCGAAGACCGCATAACCGGCCCCGTCCGGGTTCGGACGGTTAAGCATGTCGTTATTCACAACATTGATGAAAAACTGTGCTGTGGCGCTGTCAGGGTCTGAGGTCCTGGCCATGGCAATCGTGCCGCGGTCGTTTTTCAGCTTGTTAGCGGCCTCATTCCTGATGGGTGCGCCAACAGCTTTCTGGCGGCGATCAGCGGTAAATCCGCCGCCCTGAACCATGAATTCGGGGATGACGCGGTGAAAGATGGTGCCGTTATAAAATCCGCTCCTGACATAACCAAGGAAGTTCTTCACGCTTATGGGCGCCGCTTGTTCAAGCAGTTCGATTTTGATGCTGCCGAGACTGGTGTCCATCATGACAACCGGGTTCTTTTTTGCTCCGGCAGAGGCTATTCCGACCATGAAGCAGACCACTGCAACTGCGCCCAGTAACTTATTAAACATTAGTACCTCCGGATAATTTGTCTTGGATCAGTGGTGTCCGGTTAGGTCTTTGCACTTAGCCTCCCCTCCCTTGGCGGGAGGGGATTGAGGGGTGGGGGAAGCTGCCGCCGGTATCAAATATGGCAAATTCCCCCACCCCCTAGCCCCCTCCCGCAAGGGTAGGGGGGACTTTTAAGGCATTTACAAAAACCAAACCGGAAATCGCTGGTCTTGGATAAGCGTTCGCACTATACGGCAGGAGCGCCTTAAAATCAATATCAGCAGGAAGCTTCACGGACCAGTTGCGCCAGGCAGGAGATAAAAGCCGGCGAGCTGTTGAGGGCTTCGGTGCGCCGGAAGTCAACAATACCAAGTGCAGCGGCCTCGTCACGGTACTGGATGTCTATCTCGTAGAGTGTCTCGATGTGGTCTGATACGAACGAAAGCGGCACCATCAGCAACTGTTTGCAGCCGGCGGCGGCCAGTTCGGTGATTTTTGCCTCGGTTGAGGGCTCCAGCCACTTTACCGGACCGGCGCGGGACTGGAACGCCAGGTGGTGGGAGATGCCGCCGAAATGTTCCATGATCAGGCGTACGGTTGTCTGGATATGCTCAAGGTAGGGGTCACCGGAATCGATGAACGATTGCGGCAGACCATGGGCCGAAAAGACAAGCTGCACACTGCTGCGCTCCGGAAAGTCGGCCAGGCCGCGTTCAACCTTTTCCGCCAGGGCGGTGATGTAGGCGGGGTTGTCATAGAACTGACGGATATAGGAGATGCTGAACGGGGTCGTTATTTTTTTAAGTTCGCGCTGCAGTTCATTGATGCTTGAGCCGACGGTGGCGCGCGAGTAATGCGGATAGAGCGAGAGAACGATAATCTTTTGGATACCCTCACGTGCTATTGAAGCCAACGCTTCGGCACTGTCTGGTTTCGAGTAGCGCATTGCCACAAAACAGCGATACTCAGGGCCCAGAGCCGTTTCCAGCCGGACAGCCTGCTGTTCAGTCAATTCGCGAATCGGCGATCTGCCGCCGATCTTTTTATAATATTCCCGGACTTTCTTCGCACGGCGCCGTGCTATGAAGCGGGCAACAAGCGGCTGCAGCAATGACGGGCCAATACGGATAATGTCACGATCGGAAAACAGGTTGTACAGAAATGGTTCAATGGCCGGAAGCGAATCCGGCCCCCCCATCTGGAGCAGCAGTACGGCTGTTTTTTTCTGCATCTCTTAGGCCCGGATCATGGTCAACAGCATTTTGAACGGCTTGACCGCCTTCAGTTCATGGGGAATGTTGGCCGGCATGATGATCATCTGCCCGGCGGAGACTGTTTGCGGTTCGCCGTTTATAACCACTTCGGCCTCACCATCGACAACCTGAACAACGGCATCAAACGGTGCGGTATGTTCGCTCAGCCCCTGTCCGGCCCCAAAGGAAAACATAGTCAGGGTGCCGATCTTTTTATCAATGAGTGTCTTGCTGACGACTGAACCATCCTGGTACGAAACGAGCTCACTCATTGTCAATGCTGTGCCGATCAATTCCATAATTACTCCGTCTGTTCAGGTGATTAGTACATGGTGGGCCATAGTAGCGTATCGGCAGAAAAAAACAAGGGTGGAAAACCGAAGTTTTCCACCCTTGGGTGACATATGAATCTAATAAGGTTTTACAGGTTGCAGACGGGCTGCTTAGTACATTCCGCCGCCCATGCCACCCATGCCGCCCATGCCGCCAGGCATTCCACCAGGCATGCCACCGGCAGCATCATCCTTAGGCTTCTCGGCGATCAGCGCTTCAGTTGTCAGCATCAGGCCTGCGATTGATGCTGCATTCTGCAGGGCGCTGCGGGACACTTTAGTCGGGTCGATGATGCCTGCTGCAATCATGTCGACATATTCATCATTAGCGGCATCGTATCCAAAGGCATCCTTGCCGTTCTTGACCTTGTCAACTACGATCGAAGCATCGATCCCTGCATTGTCTGCGATCTGGCGAATCGGAGCTTCGAGGGAAGCTTTGATCACGGTTACGCCGAACTGCTGCTCATTGTTCAGTGTGAGGCCTGCAAGCGCTGACATGGCGCGGATGTATGCAACGCCGCCTCCAGGGACAATGCCCTCGTCAACAGCGGCTCTGGTTGCGTGCAGTGCATCTTCAACGCGGGCCTTTTTCTCTTTCATTTCAACTTCAGTTGCTGCGCCTACTTTGATAACGGCTACGCCGCCAACCAGTTTAGCGAGACGCTCCTGGAGTTTTTCCTTGTCATATTCGCTGGAGGATTCTTCAGCCTGGGCACGGATCATTTTTACGCGGCCCTGGATAGCCTCTTCCACGCCATTGCCGTCGATGATGGTGGTGTTGTCTTTATCGATGGTGATGCGCTTGGCCTGGCCGAGCATTTCAATTGTGGTCTGGTCAAGCTTGAAGCCGACTTCTTCAGAGATGACCTGGCCGCCGGTGAGGATGGCGATGTCTTCAAGCATGGCTTTACGGCGGTCGCCGAAGCCCGGAGCTTTAACGGCACAGACGTTCAGGACGCCGCGCAGTTTGTTGACAACCAGTGTTGCCAGAGCTTCGCCATCGATGTCTTCAGCGATGATCAACAGTGGACGACCTGATTTTGCACTTGCCTCCAGAACCGGAAGGAGATCCTTCATGTTGGAGATCTTCTTGTCGTGGATCAGGATCATAGCGTTTTCGAGCGATGCTTCCATGCGCTCAGGATCAGTCACGAAGTAAGGGGAAAGGTAACCGCGGTCGAACTGCATACCCTCAACGGTTTCAAGGGAAGTTTCCATTGCCTTTGCTTCTTCAACAGTGATGACGCCTTCTTTGCCGACTTTTTCCATAGCCTCGGCAATGATGTCGCCGATGGTTTTGTCGTTGTTGGCAGAGATTGTGCCGACCTGGGCGATTTCTTTGTGATCCTTGATCGGTTTGGAGATTTTCTTCAGTTCGGCAACGATAGTCTCAACAGCCTTGTCGATGCCGCGCTTGATTTCCATTGGGTTATGACCCGCTGCAACAAGCTTTGAACCCTGGCGATAGATCGCCTGAGCCAACACAGTTGCAGTAGTGGTGCCGTCACCGGCAACGTCGGACGTTTTGGAAGCAACTTCTTTGACCAGCTGTGCGCCCATGTTTTCAAACTTGTCTTCCAGTTCGATCTCTTTGGCAACGGTAACGCCGTCTTTGGTGATCAGCGGTGAGCCGTAGGATTTGTCGATAACAACGTTGCGGCCTTTTGGCCCGAGGGTTACTTTAACAGTGTCGGCGAGGATGTTAACGCCTTTCAGGATTGCATTGCGGCCGTCCTGGTCAAACTTGATAATCTTTGCACCCATTCGTGTCTTCCTCCGTGTGAATTAATGTAGGTTTTTCCTGCACAATCGATAGCGCCAGGCAAAAAGCGGCGGTTACTTACTCAACAACTGCGAGGATGTCGTCTTCACGCATCATCAGATAGTCATTGCCGTCAACTTTAACTTCGGTACCGGCATATTTGCCGAACAGGACGATGTCGCCGATCTTTACATCCAGCGGCAGCACTTTGCCGTCTTCAGTCTTCTTACCGTTACCGGCAGCAACGATTTCGCCGCGCTGTGGTTTTTCTTTAGCGGTCTCAGGGATGAAAAGGCCCCCGGCTGTTTTTGTCTCTTCTTCTACCCTCTTAACGATGATGCGGTCCTGAAGTGGTCGTAAATTCATGTGTCCTTCTCCTTTCTATCCTCGTGTGGTTTGGTGGTGAAGTCTAAATTAGCACTCGCGACTGCTGAGTGCTAATACTTACGGAATATAAACAGC
>JAQUIT010000031.1 GCA_028681335.1 Desulfuromonadaceae bacterium
GTAACTGTCTTTTGTGTGCTGGAGTAATGGATTTTGTACGTTGTATGTGATTTTAGCTGAATGTCTTTTGGCCAGTCCTTCAACCTGATCTACTGAATATAGCTGATAATGGCTGGGCTGCTCTCCAGCCGGGCGTATTACATGCTTTTGAAGCTCGGATATAAACGATATCGGCTTCGCCTGATGAGCAAACAGGTTGATCACCGGTGTAGCAAACAGGACAAAACTCTTTTCAGTTACCTGCGGCACAACAAGCGGACAGGCGGCCAGCTCGAATTTAATCTCAAAACGTGAGCCATTGCCGAGCGTGCGGCAGGCTTCCAGTCCATTCAGATCCATGAACAGGAACTTGTCCTGAAACAGGAAGTATTCCTGCAGTACCAAATGTCCGGAGTGTAAGCCGGTTTCTTTCGTGAGCATGGTTTCGTCAGCGCCAAAGCCGACCGGTTTCAGACAGTTGATTGGAATCTCAATGGCCGCGCCGTTGTCGTGCGGCGTAATGGTTATCCGCTTCAGATAGCGCATCAGCAGCAGGTACAGATCACAGGCCGCAGGGCTGTCATCGCCGAGGAAGAGGCGTAGAGAATTTACTTTCCAGCCGGAAAGCCCTATGCCGTTCAATTCGCACTGCAACCGGATGGAGGGGGGACGGCCGGCCGGCTGGGTGTATGAGGCTGCCAGTAGTGTCAGTGGATGTACCGTCACATCGAAACAGGTCCGGAAGCGGCACTTGGTCCCCTGAACAGGAATCGAGGCAACCTCCGCTCCGGCGCTGATCTGCAGCGGCTGCTGCAATTGCGGGCCGGGGGTAAAGGCGACGATGGTCGTTGCCGGTATCGGCCGCAGATCCCAGGGGTGCAACGCTTCGGTCAATTCATGAATAATCTCCGGAAAATCATCTGCCAGCTTTTGCTGCAGGTTGGCATTGAGAAAGGCCACCCCCTCAAAAAGCCGCTCCACTCCCGGATCGGCCAGATGACCGCTGATCATGGACGACAGCTCCGGGTGGCTGGCGGCGTAGTCGGCGGCCAGGTCGCGCAACCGGGCCAGCTCCTGCTGGTAATAATCGATCAGGGCTGACGGCTCTGCTCTCTCCGCTGTAAAACCGTAGTTATCGGCAGCTGGAGCGGGCGACTGTGCCGCAGAGGCGGCAATCGGGAACAGGGCGCTGACTTCACCCAGCGTATCACCGGCAAAGCACCAGCTGTTCCACCCGAGTCGCGTGCCGTTGGGATCGCCCAGCCGGATCGGCCCCGCCTCGTTTGCGGCCAGGGTGATCTTCAAGTCAAAATCAAAGGGATCCAGAATATAGAGCCTGATCAGACCGGCCAGCTTGTTGTGCTGCGTGGTGCCGGGGAGCAGGGTAACAAAAAGCTGCTTTTTCAGCGGGCCGATGTGGATGCGGAACTTGCCCATCCGGTCAGGGCTCTCGCTTCCCAGAACCGTGCTGACCCCCAGACTCATGCCGGAAATGCCCATGCGCATCTGCTGGTCCGCTGGAATCGGCACACGGCGCAGAACGCACTGTTCCACCTTCAGCAAGCGGATTCCGAGCGCATCCCGGAGCAGGGTCTGCAAACCCTCGGCCGAGCGGGGGAACTGGCTCAACAGCCCGGCATATCGTATCAGTGACCAGGGGTCCGGCAGGGAATCGCGCAGTTCCTTTTCACCGAGGCCGATCAGGCAGAACAACCGCTCCCGGTCCTGAGCGTTCCGCTCCTCGGCCACGCGGACGAAGAGCTTGTACTTGCTCCAGCAGTGGAAATAGAGCTGGTAGAGCCGCTGATGGAGGATATCCAGAAAATCACGACTGACCGAGGAATCGGCTGACGCCTCGTCCAGCAGATCTTCGCTGTAGTGGTTCGGCAGGGGCGAAGATGAACCGTACAGCCCCAGAAAGGTGGTCGTGATCAGCAGGTCATCGTCATTCGCTCCGCTCCGTTCCACCCTGGCCACATCGGCCGCCGGAAAGGCGAGGGAGAGATCGGGGCGGACGCGGACGCGCTCCTGCCAGGGGAGTTCGGGGATTTCACCCGCACCACCGGCACCAAGATGAAGGCGGGCAATGCGCATGATCTGGGGAAAGGAGAACTCGTGCCCGTTGGCGAGCAGGTCGCTTATCAGTGGAGGGTTTGGCTGCCCAGTCGAATAGGCCACTGACAGGTACCTCCTCTCAAAGTTTCGTACATTTCCAGACGGGTGTAGTTGTTCAGGGAGGCATAGCGCCCGAGGAACTGGTCGAGAATGCAGCCGAACAGGAACAGGTCGCCCGCCCCGGCAAAGTGGTCCTGGCGCACCCGGATACGAATGTTCCGTCCCCGCAACGGGATTCCTGCGACGGTCTGCTCACCCGGCGTCACTTCAAGGGCCTCGATCCCCGCGATCCGTTTCAGATTGGCAGCGCCCCGGGCCGTGGCGCGACTTGCGGGAAATATGTACAGTTCCAGCAGGGTCCGCAGGTGTTCAACCCGTTCCAGTGAGAGATGGTTCAAATACAGGTGCGTGGTGAGTTGCCGCAGCAGTCCGGAGCCGAGCGGGGGCGCTTGTCCCGGATTGATGGCGGTGATGTTGCGGGCCGAGACGGCTTCAGGCAGGGCTGACAGTGAGGCTGTAATGTCGCCGATGCGCAGGTTTTCCGGCAGTCTGCCGT
Source organism: Desulfuromonadaceae bacterium (assembly GCA_028681335.1). Taxonomy (GTDB): domain Bacteria; phylum Desulfobacterota; class Desulfuromonadia; order Geobacterales; family Pseudopelobacteraceae; genus JACRCG01. The sequence goes on from JAQUIT010000031.1 coordinate 2,651, forward strand.
TAGTACAGGTCAGGGCGATGGAGACGGTTTCCGTGTCAGCCGGCGGCAGCTCACCCGGAAAGGCCAGCCCCAGATGGAACTGGTAGCCGCTCTGCTGGTGCGATTCAGAGAGCTGGGCATGGTAGGCCGGCTCGCTGCTGATGTCGTCGCTGAACAGCTCGAAGGGGAGATACTCCCGTTCCCGCGCGGTTGCCCGCGTGTAGCCGCTTACCCGGTCAACGGAGAAGACCGGACAGTGAGCCGGGTTCGGCCCGCTGGGGCGGATCGGGTAGTGTTCGGCACGGTGATTGATGGAGATCGGATCGGCCTGGTGGCTGAACAGGTTGGCAGCCGGGACGGCATGCAGCGCAAAGCTGTCGCGTCTGACCCGCAGCGGCCCGGAGGTGAGGCTGTCCAGTTCGAAGCTGATGGTGAACTGCGCGCCGGCGCCGCGCTGCTGCCAACGCTCCCATCCTTCCAGATCAAAAAACAGAAATTTCTCCGGGGTACTGAAATACTCCTGCAACAGGCGGTAGCCGGAAAAGGCGTGGGACGGGTAGGGCAAGAGCTCTTCGTCTTCGTCGAAACCGGCCGGCCGGAGACAGGTGGCCGGCAGTAAGCAGGCGGCGCCGCCGTCAACAGCGGTCAGGACGATGCGGGTTACGTGCCGGCTGAGGAGCAGGTACAGCTCGGCGGCCGGGGCATGTTCGCCGGCCAGAAACAGACGCACGCTTCCCGGCTGCCAGTTGGCAAGCTCAAGGTCGTGCAGTTCCAGAGACAGACGGATCTCTCCACCCGGGCCAGGGTGTTGAATAAAACTGACATCCGTAATTTCAAGCGGTTGCAGCTCCAGCTCGGTGCAGGTCGTAAAGTGGCAGGCGGTACCGTCCACCGCGGCGGATGAAAGCAGCGTGCCGGCCGGAATCGTGGCCGATTGCTCGCCGCACGCGGGTTGGGTGAAGCCGATAATGGTGGTGGCGGGGAGCGGCCGCAGGTAGTGGGGCAGGATCAACTGCGTGAGCTTATTGATCAGCTCCGGAAAATCACCGTCCAGTTTCCGGCGGAGCATGGCGTTCTGGAAGGCCATCGCTTCCAACAGCCGCTCAACATCCGGATCGGTCCGCTTGCTGCCGTCCAACAGCGGCGCCAGCGCCGGGTTGGCCATGGCGAACTCGCTGGCCAGTTCCTGCAGCAGCTCTAATTCAGTTTGATAAAAGTTGTTATTCACTCTGTTCCTCTGGCTGACCGGGTAAGCAAATTTCGGTTATATATCACTTGTGAATGCGAATCCGGCCATCTGAATCGACCACGGTCTCGAAAAAGACCTTGCGGCCACCTTCCATTGTCAGACAGGCGATAATCTGGAAGCGGAGTGTCAGGGCATCGTCCTCATCCTGGAAATAGGTCACGGTTGTCCCGGAGAGTCTTGGCTCGTATTTGTCGATGGCATTTTTGATATTCCGTTCGATTTCATGCACAGAATCCGGGTAGGTCTGCAGGAAATCGAGGAAGTCGGGAATCCCGTAATCAGCCGCGATGGGGACATTGCCCTGGCGGGTGTTGAGGATCCGCTGCAGGTGGGACAACACCGAATCGATGCAGCGCCGCTGATTGTCGCCGCCACGGCGCAAGGGGTCCCGTTCTGCCGACCGGATCCGTTCCAGTAATCGTTCTTCATGCATGCTCTGTCCCGCCTGCTGGTTGTTTCGCCGCTAATTCAAAGGGCGGATGCCAGGCATCCGCCCCCCGGATGAAAACTACTTGGGTACTGCCCAGGAATCTTCGGCTTCGATGCCGTCAGCTTCCCATGTCCACTTGATCTTCTTGTACGTGAACGAGATCTCTTCCATGTGGCGGAAAGGTTCGTTGCTGGCAAGCAGCGTAATCGGCATGGAAGGCTTGATACTGACAATGATGGCGTCTTCCAGTACGTGGGTGAAGTAATGCTCTTCAGTCCCCTGCTTGGTGATGCGATACCATTTCAGGGTGACGTTTTTCAGGTGCTCGCCGGTGCAGAGCGCCTGATAGAGTTTTGGTGAGCTCTTGTCAAACTCTTTGGTGATGGTCAGTGGACCGTGGACGCGCTTGCCGGTGGCGAGGCCATCGGTCGGGCTGCGTGGGATGGTGACGTCGTGACCCATGCCGTAGACGAGGATAGTCCCCTCGCGTCCCTTCATGTCACAGGAACCGTCGATCTTGCCTTGTTTTTCACCGGTAAGGGTGAGGTGTGCGGGCATTGCCATGTGTACTTCCTCCTTTGTAGGTGTGGGACACCGCAGGGCGGTGTCTCCGGGTGGTAAAGCGTTAATTATTCAGGTTCATTTTCAGCAGGTCGTGCCTGTTACCTGCCAATCAGCCCTCGGAACCCTTATCCAGCTTGCCGACCAGCGACAGGGTGAAATAGGCTCCCATGTACTTGAAGTGCGGACGGACCTTCAGGCCGACCCGGTACCAGCCGGCCTCGCCCGGAACCTCTTCGACCGTTACCTGGGCCTGGCGCAGCGGACGGCGACTGCGTACGCCCGGCATCGGGTTGTCCATGTCGGAAACGTACTGGCGGATCCAGGTGTTGAGCTCCTGCTCCAGGTCGCTGCGTTCTTTCCAGGTGCCGATGTGCTCGCGCTGGATGACCTTCAGGTAATGGGCCAGACGGCTGATGATGAACATGTAGGGGAGCTGCAGGCCGAGTTTGTAGTTGAGCTCGGCTTCCTTTCCCTCGGGGCTGATGCCGAAATATTTCGGTTTCTGCACCGAATTGGCCGAGAAGAAGGCGGCGTTGTCGCTCCCTTTGCGCATGGTCAGGGCGATGAAACCCTCTTCGGCCAGCTCGAATTCACGCCTCTCGGTGATCAGGACCTCGGTCGGAATCTTGGTCTGGATGGCGCCCATGGCCTCGTACTGGTGCAACGGCAGGTCTTCCACCGCGCCGCCCCCCTGGGGGCCGATGATGTTGGAGCACCAGCGGTACTGGGCAAAACTGTCGGCGATGCGCGAGGCGAAGGCAAAGGCGGCGTTGCCCCAGTTGTAGTGCTCGTGGCTGGCCGATACGTTTTCCTGGTAGTTGAAGCTCTTGACCGGGGTGGTGTCCGGGCCGTAGGGGAGGCGCAGCAGGAAGCGCGGCAGGGTCAGGCCAACGTAGCGGGCGTCTTCGGTTTCGCGGAACGACTGCCACTTGATGTACTGCGGCCCTTCCATGATCGACTTGATATCCTTGAGGTTGGGCAGGGTGTTGTAATCATCGATGCCGAAAAAGTTTGCCGCCGTGGCTGCGATGAAGGGTGTATGCGACATGGCCGCGACCGCTGCCGTATCCTGGAGCAGCCTGATATCCTGGGGGCCGGAGCCGAATTCGTAGTTGCCGATCAGGCAGGCGTAGGGCTTGCCGCCGAACTGGCCGTATTCGGCGGAGTAGACTGTTTTGTAGAGTCCGGATTTAACTACTTCCGGGGCATCCTCGAAGTCTTCCATCAGTTCGTCTTTGGTGACGTGCAGGATTTCGACCTTGACGTTTTCGCGGAAATCGACACGGTCGACGAGAAATTGCAAGGAGCGCCAGGTCGATTCCAGCTTCTGGAATTCGGCGTTGTGCAGGATCTCGTCCAGCTGCAGGCTCAGCTTGCGGTCTATCTCGGCGATCATGTCGTCGAGGCCGGCCTTGGAGACCTTCTCGCTCTCGTGTCCCGGTTCCAGCAGCTGGGTGATGAGTGCCTCGACCCCTTTGCGGGTGATCGAGTAGGCTTCATCAGCCGGTTTGAGGCGGGTGGCCTGGACGATTTCCTCCAGCAGGGACTCAATCATGACGGGATTATCTTCAGTGGTAGAAACGGCTGTCTGTAGTGTGCTCATAATGTCCCCTTACGCCTCAATACCGATCTCGGCCAGCAGCCTCTGTCGGGTAGTGTCGTCCTTGATCAGCTCCTGAATCTTCTTGCGGAACTCGGGCACGTTGGCCAGCGGTCCCTTCAGCGCCCGCAGTGCCTCGCGCAGTTCCAACAGACGCTGCAGTTCCGGCACCTGTTTCACAATCGCCTCCGGTCCAAAGTCCTTCATGGAGCCGACGGAGAGTTTGACGTTCATCTCCTGGCCGGCTTCTGTCGCCAGACGGTTTGGAACGCTGATGTTGATACCGATGCCCTGGGCACGAAGGATGTCGTTGAAATTGTCCTTGTCGACGTTGACCGGTTCACGCTGTTCCACGGAACGACTGTCCGGACTGCCGGTGAAGTCTCCCAGCACCAGCATCTTCAGCGGCAGTTCCACGTCCTCCTGAGCCCCGTCCAGTGACGGTTTGTAGACGATGTTGACGCGTTCCTTCGGTGCTACGGTTGATTCTTTTGCCATGTTCCCGCTCCTTGTAGTTTTGGATTTAAATTATTCCTGCCGCAGCTATTTACATGCTTTTATTGTTTATTCTGAGAAGTGCATGAACTGACAATGCCCACAAAGTTCTTCAATTATTTCCCCAACCCCTGCTTCTTTTCCTTGGTCAGCTTTTTCAGATCTTCCTGCACGATATAGTCATGGAACGACATCTTGCCCTTTTCGGGGAAATCCTGGTTTTCCAGGTCCCATCGGAATATTTTGTCAAGGGATGTGCCGACAAAGGCAGTTGGATTGGTAGTCCATGCACCCCGACCGACTTCAAAAAAATCATTTGATAACAATATTGGAGTGCCAAGGAAGTGAGGGTACTTTTCGGAGACAGGCATGATGTAGGTTTGATTGGTGTTTGAGTTAAAATAATCGGTCAAAATAACCCATTTGCCGTCGGGGGAAAAACTGAAATTTGATGCGTCAGATATTAACAAGTGGGGTCTGTCGTGTCGTTCCGTTGCCCAGCTAATGATTGTTGTCCCTTTTTCCCCGCCTGTCAGGACGGCAAATGGATAGTTGGGATGTAAATTTATCCGGTCAAAGTCAATTTTGTCTTTATACTGTTTTACCGCATCCTCTAATGGGTGATGAGACGGTTCTAGGTTCATGTCTAAAACTCGAAGTTTTTTATCATCGAAAGCCCATAGAAATACCCTGTCTGTCGTGGTTGTCCAAGTGCTTCTTACCTTGGGAATTTCCCTGATCAAGTTATGCTTATCACCATTCAGTTCAACAAGCTGAAGACTATAGTTGACATCCCAGGGGCCTTTGGGATCAGCTTTCTGTGATTCGACCTCAAACAGGAAACGCTTTTGACGGGCATCTGCTATGGCGATTTTTTCGATGTATTGTGAAACGGAGAAGATAATACTGTATTCTCGATGGAGTTTTTTCTTAAAGTCGAATAGATGAAAAACTCTTACCTGTCCAAAACCTATTAGATCTTGTGATATGGGGGGCAGATATTTGCCGCCTCCCATTATATCATCTGCATGCCGAAAATATTTGTCGTAGCTTATCTTATCTTTGGGGAAAGAGATGATGGTAATAGCGTTGCCCATGTCGTTACTACCAAGAGCGTTGCCCTGTGGTACGGGAAATATTGATATATGATTGTAGCCACCAAACAGACCGCCTATTTTGAAGGTTTGTGGTGGCAGGCTGATAATTTTTGTCTGATAATTTTTTCTTTCATATAAATATTCGGAATCCATTTTATTTCCTCCATGGGCGATTGCATTAGTTGAAAACAATAAGGTAAAGACAGTGGCCAGAAAGGTTCTATTAAATAGGTTCATCACGTCTCCTCGTAAAGTTCATGGGGACTGTTGGCCGCCTTGACCCAAGCAGCTTCTTGGTAGATGTCATTGATTTTTGAAGGAGTCAACTTCTCCAAGCCTTCATACACATTTTTCCTTCTCATATTTATTATACTCTCCGCTATCCGTGGCACCTCAGTCTCCAGCTTATAAAATCTGTAAGGGTTATACTGAGTGAAGTAGGGCCACAAGCTTGTGTCGAATGAATCCAGCCAGTCTTTGGTTTCAGTACAGTAATCCCATAGGTTTTTCCCATTAAATGTCCCGTAGGCAAATACCATGTACCAGTCGGTTCCAAAGAGTATCCGACTTCTGAGCTTCTTTTTTTGTTCATCTGTCAGTGGTTCCGGCTTTTTAGTTTTCCCTTTTTTTGAGTCGTTTTGGTGCTTTCCCTCTGGTTCTTTGTCTGGTTTACGGGTGAAAAGTTCTTTGAAATAATTACGAAAATCTTCATCTGCAAAAGACGATGAAATATCGGTGTACAGATTGGGATACTTGTTACTTGTGATCATATCTATGATCTGCTGACTCCATTCAGGGCCTGGTTTTGTAGGCCCGCCAAAGTGAGCCAGGCAGAGTCGCAAGGTGTGTAGTCTGACAGGGTCTTTATCTTTTAGTTCAACCTTTGCTTCCAGTACTTTTTCCCATGCTTTGGGCGATACGAAGTTATCTTGAAAATATGTTTTATTATCTTTACCTTTCCGTAGATCCTGTTCTTCCTGTTCAATGTCAAAAGGGTGTTCAAAGCCGAAGAATTCATCATCTTCGTGGGATCTCGCGCCACCGGGGGTGCAGTGGTTCATGATCGGGATGCCGTTCTTGCAGCATTTGGCGTAAAAATCCTTCAGCGTCGGCAGTCGGCGTACGTCCCAAGGTCGGAATCCCTGAGCGGTGTACATCTTGAAGCCCAGGTAAAGTGCATTTTCACCCATTACTTTTGTAATAAGGTCTGCATTGACGTTTTCCCCATTGAATTGCCATCGACGGGGGTCGTAGTGAAACATGGGCAGGAATTTTAACGGATACTTGATAACTGCTTCTTCTGTCGATTTGAGCTGCTTCTCCCAGTTTTCATACTTCTTTGTTTCTGCTTTTGACATGAGCACCGGTGCGGCTTCAATGCTGACACGCCTTAAATCTCCGTTTTGTGGATCACAGCAGTTGCCTATGATAATGCCCGCTTTTTCAGTACTCTTTTTGTAGTCCTTAAAGGAATCAAGCTTGTCGATCAAAACCACTTTGGCTGAGTCTTCTATTTTTTTGTAAACAGTTTTGTCTCGAAGTTTGATCAAATCCATTCCGGGAATCATATTCCCATCAATGTCGCGTGTGACGGTCTCTACCCACTTGCCATGTGCCGGAGCCCAATAGCGTGAAGGTTTGGTGGCATCGATGGAGTCGCCCTCATCAAAGAGCGGATTATATACCCTGATGCCGAAGTAGCCATCTATGTGGCTGTATTCCATATCCATGGTCATGACGACACTGGAAAAAAACAGGTAGGGTGCGTCCATGTAAAAAGGGCATTTCCCCGGATTCTTGAAATAATTATCGACTAGATTATTTCTCTCCTTTATGAACAGATCAGCAATGTCGCTCGTTGATTTGGCCTGCATCGTTACAAGATCCAGTACTGCGTTTTTTGTAAAGTATCCATCCTGTGGGTTATCAGGCTTGTCGTTGAATACTTTTGCTATCTGCTTGACAGGCTTTATTGCTATCCACTCAAATAGTGTCAGCAATCCTCCGAATATTTCACCGCTACCCTCAATAAAACCACGGGAAAACTTCAATCCGGACTGAACCGGTGCGAGCGGTCCCTGATACCTCACAAATTGCTCCGTAGCGCAGTGCCCGCTCTGAATGTGCATGTGGGAATCAATGATAACCGTGGGTTGCCAGATGCTGATCTGATGTATTTCCCCACACAGCATATCCGGCTTGACGAATTTCAGTACGTCACCCTTGGGGTCGTTTTGTTCGGCCTTCTGTTTTTTTATTGTTGGTGTTGTATCGTCAGCCATGCTTTGCGGCCCCTAATGTTCAAGTGTTCTGTTCATTGATTCACAGCATTATCAACTACCCCTTGCTCAACCGCACCATCTCCGGCATGTCGAAGCGTCCGATCTGGTGCAGCACATCCTGGGCCTGATCCTTGAACTTCTGCTCTGTCTGGCTGTCAAAGGCCAGCCAGGCCAGTTTGAGCCCGCGCATTGCCAGGTTTGGGTCATACGCTTCCAACCCGTGCCAGGCGATATCCTTGAGTGCCTGTTCAAGATGGGGCAGGGCCAACCTTGATTTGCCGACATCGACCAGCATCTGTGACAGGGAGAGCCGCCAGAGCAGGTTCTCACGCTGCGAGGCACTTGCGCGCAGCTTCTGCTGGACGGTCTCCATGGCTTCGATAAGTTTACCCTTGCGCACCAGCTGCTGCAGCTCGCCGATCTTCTTGCCGATCAGCGCTTCCGCACCGGTTTCAGCGGCAGAATCGGTCGTGTTGAGCGGTGCGGTCCCCGGTTCCGAACCCTGGAAGGCGATCCCTTTCAGCCACTGGCGGGTGTCCGGCGTGGCGAAGGGGGTACCGTCGGAAAATGACAACTCCTCCAGACCGGGCAAACGGTGCAGCAGGAAGGCGGTTTCCTGACAGACCGCGTCATGTGCCCGTTCGAAACGGCTTCCCAGGCGGGCCAGGGCCTCGGCCGCCAGTCGGTTGAGGTCGAGCCAGAAGATGTACTGGGGCAGACGGGTTTCGGCGGCCTTCAGCAGTGCTTCGGCATCGCCGTTATTGCGCAGGTCGAAGAGCAGGTTCTTTATCTGGGTCGGTGGCGCCGCTATTTTTGTCTGGCCGTTGGTTGCGGGTGGCAGTTCGTCCACGGCATACCAGGCGGTTTTACGCGTCAGCCGGTAGACCTGCGCGCTGGCCAGATCCTGCTGCCAGAGATAAAAAGAGGCTTCACCGATCTTCATCAGGCCGTCACTGAGCGCTTTGCCGGCCTCGTGTTGCGATGTGATCTCCCGCAGTGTGGAGACGTCACGCGGTTCCTGCTGCGGGGGCGCGACCGATACGGCCGGTTTTTCTGCGCTCGTTTCCGCTGCAGGACGGGGAGTTGCGATCGCCTCCTGCTGTTCGATTACTCCAGGGGTGAGTCCTTTAAAATAGTCCTTGATCGGAGCCAGGGAAGGGCTGCTTTCCAGGTGTTCCCCCAGGAAGTTTTCGAGCTGCTTCAGGTTCTCCTTGATCAGTTCCAGCTGGTCGGGAGGGAAGGAGAGCTCCTTGGTCTGCCGCAGGGCCGCTTCGGTCTTTTCCAGCCACCATTCGATGGCCCGCACCCGTCCCCGAATGCGGACCTTCTGCGGATAGAGTTCGTCCCAGAAGTTTTCAGTCATTTCCAGATAGACCTTCAGGCCGACGGCAATACCGTCATTGCGGCGGGTATGGATCAGGCCCACGGCCAGATAGCTGGCTACCAGCAGATCCTTGGATTTGTTCATCAGGATGTCCGTGGCAAAGCGGACTACCTTCTCCCAGTTGACCGAGCCGGCGGCCGCCGGTGAGGAGAGCTTGTCCACTTCGGTCTGCAGTTCGTCATAGGCCGGTTCATAGCGTACATCCGAACCGGTCGGTTTTTCCGTGCTGATGGGCTGTTTGCCCACTGCTGACAGGTCCATGGCATACTCCGTTCCTATTGCATTTTTCCATAGCCCGGGTGCGGAAACCGACCAGAGCTGGATGAAGTCCGCCGGTTTGAGCGGGCGTTTAATGATAGCCAGATATGCCTTGTCCAGCGCCCCGCCCATGAACATGGCGTTGGGCAGGCTCTTGGGGACCGATTCGCGGGCCAGGAGGTGCCAGAGGCTGACATGCATGATCTTGTCGTCGCAGGGGCCGCGGTCGAGACTGATGAACACCTCTGGTTTGTCTGCGTGTGCCGCTGCCAGCTTTTTCAGCTCGCGGATATCGAGAAACGATGCGTAAGGGTCCAGCGGCGAACAGACCCGGTTGAGGGCCTTGCGTTTCTGGGCGTGCTCGGGCCAGTTGGCATCAGGCGGCCGGATGGTGCGGATCTCCTCTTCCAGTTTTTTGAAATCGGTAAACAGATTGGCGCCCAGGTATTCGATCTGGCGCCAGGTCCGTTCGGCCGCGAAGGGGAGCAGATCCCAGTTCTCCTGCCAGTTTTGCAGGGGGCCGGCACCCATGATGACGAGGGGGTAGGGACGGCCGAGGCTGTCGCTGCTGACCCGCACCACGCCGCAGACCAGGGCGTTTTTGCCCGCTTCGCGGATCCAGAAGCGCCAGGAGCAGAAGTCAGGGGTGGCATTTTCTTTGGTGGTCAGGAGCTGATACCCTTTTTCCACCCAGCCGAACAGCCCTTCTACAAAGGGGGGCTCTTCACCCAGGCGGAAATAGTCCTTGGCTGTCGGATGTTTGCCGAATGCCGCCCACTTCCAGTTTTGTTCGTCCTTTATTGAATCCAACACTGTGCGATACTCCTTGGTGCCTGTCCCGACAATGCGGCGGTCTGCTGCAGAATCGCCCCGCTGCCGATGAACTGATAGTTCACCGTTATGGATTTAACTCCCATGCGCTCTAATGCTTTCTTTTCACCGGGGAAATCCCTGGCCGTAAAGGTGCGCCTGCCACCGTGCAAGTCCTTGAGAAAATCGGGGAAGCCCTGCTGCCCCATGTAATGTCTGGTCAGGACGACATCTCCCACTTCAATCTGGAAGAGGACGTCGCCACAGGCATCTGGTGACCAGGAAAAGGTCTTGCCTACCGGATAGTTGTTGTTGACCAGAATCTGGCTGCTGCCGTTGCATTGAAGTTCAAGCCGGGTGGCCTGGGGTCTGGTCCTGGCATCGGAGTTGCTGTCCGTGGGGAGCCCCTTGATGCCGACGCTCTGGTTCTGCGGCCTTCCCATCGCCATAACGGTCGCTTGGGCCCTGGCACCTTTTTCCATGAAGGTGAACAGATCCTTTTCAAAGGGTATTGTTCCTCCCAGCGCTTCTTTGGCGTGATAGCCTGACAGGCTGCGGGTCAGGAAGGGGGCAGCGGGGCCTTTTACAAAACGCCATGCCAGCCCGTCAGGGCCAAGCAGGACGGGGATTGCCTGCTGGCTGGTCATGCCCATGGTTGCCGCCAGAACCTGTTCTTCCCACAGTGCCTGGAGTTGGCCGGCGCTTTCCTTGCGCAGGTACAACCAGAGGAATTCCAGCGGACCGTTCAGCAGTTGGCTGAATACAGGGTCTGCGGATGCCGAGATTCCGGCTTTCAATCGGGCTACTGAAGAGCCGGCGGCGTAGAGTGGAGATTTGCCGGTTGCCGGTTCCTCGTTGAATGTCTGGGATGCCAGCTCAAAGACCTGGTTCCGCGAGGCGACTGACGGTGTGATTGCCGAGAGGGCGCCGCAGTAATCCTGGCAGGCTTTGGCCGTTGTCATCTGCACTTCAAGCTTGTGCGCCCCGGCTTCCTGGCCG
>JAQUIT010000039.1 GCA_028681335.1 Desulfuromonadaceae bacterium
GAGTGACGCTCTTTGACAGATTGTTCTGGAATGTATCGTGTGCCACGTTATGTCATCTGCCAATCATGTAAAGTCAGTGGTGAAACCGGGGCCGGGCGTGGTGTGCAAGCCCTCTGCGGAGAAGGAAGTCTGAAGCGTCTTCCCGGATAATAGTGAGGCATAGGGTAGAAGTATAAAACGGGTACGCGATATTCCAGGGCATGGCACTGATTGACGCGCGTGAGATAAGGCCGAAGGCTTATGTTCTCATCTGCCAGGCGTGTAACAACCGCTTGAAAAAGGGGGCCGGCAAAAGGTCTACCGGGGTACGTGGTCGTAACGGAGCATGTATTTCGGCCCGAGTAGCCTGTCAACCGACGGATTGGATGAAAGCTTCTCTACGTCGCGCCAATCAGTGTTTTTAAAAGAAAGCCCCGGAACAGTTCCGGGGCTTTCTTGCGTTCAGCGCTGGTGATGGTGCGTGGACCTCGTACCGCCTCTGCTGCGCCGACCTGAACAAATCGGCAGCCAGCTAGGCGCCGCGCTTCCTGCTGCCGCAACATCTTGTGCCGGAACCGCTCACGGTGCGTGATGTGGACGAGTGGTTCCGTTCGCCGGAAAATCCTCAAAGCTGGAGGAACGACTAAGGGGTGTGGAGTGTGTGGGGTGTGTATCCGATGTTACGAGTAAACGTTACTTCTTGAATTCGCCTGTTTAATGTGCAGGATTCATCGGGACATGGACGTGAGCGGGCTGTTCCGGTTTTGCACCGACTTTAAGGCATTCCCCGATGGAGCCTTTTGCGCATATACTTTTGTCAACCCAGATGGCACCATCAAGGACCGCCTGGTCCAGTTTCGCGGCGGTCAGCGCCGACTCATAAAAGTTTGCCATTTTCAGGTTTGCTCCGGTCATGTCAACCCGCTCAAGATTTGAACCCATCATGTTGGCGCGCTCGAGATTGGAGCCTCTCATGTCAGCGCCTTGCAAGCTGCAATCGCTCAGGTCCAATCCAACAAGGTTGAGCCCGCTCAAATTCCTGCCGGAGAGGTTTCGTGTGGTCCTCAAAATTTCAGTGATCTGTTTGAAGGTCAGCTTTTCGCCTGGTTTGGGTTCATACAAGGACGCCTTTTTTGTGTCAGGTGCGGTTGTTGCTGAAGCATCGGATGTTGTGACTGCAGTATCCAGATCAGAGTTGACGTAGTTTTCCTGGGCCGGGACTGGTGATGGTGTTGCAAAAGCGCCAATAATCGCCAGAAACAGGCTTGACTTAATGAGTACTCTCAATGTAGTTGTCATACAATCCCCCTTTTAACTGGTCTATTGATACATTTATTGCGGAACCGAAAGATTGGCAGAGTGCTTTTTACAATGCCGTCAGCTTTTGACCTCCTGAAATAAACGCTGTAAGGCTGACCGGCCATGAGGCCGGTCTTATAGCTAGATGGCACAACTTCAATTAACTCCGCTGCCATTGTGCTTTACGCAAATAAACGAGGTCCAGCTTGTAATTCATTCACTATTGCATGGTTCGCCGAACAAATTGCCCGAAATTCTTTAGAAATAAGGATGTCAGATGTTGTTTGGTTCCAGAATTCGCCTGCACTTTCAAGTGCAGAGGACCATTCGTTGGGGGCGCTGGAAACAATCGCAGGAACCGTGAGAGGACGGGATGGGACAGCGCCATCTACGGGTTTATATGTCATTGGAAGTATATCATAGGCTGGTGCAAGCGTGTAAAGCCTGCTTCCATCACGCATAATTAAAGAGGCATTGCCAAAGTGCTGATCATTGTTGCCGATCAGGCTGCCAAAAACCGAGAGCCACCTGAGAGAACCGGCATCCTCTTTTGACAACCTTCCACCGCTTGCCATTCTATTTGCGGCATTAACCCAGTTGTCCTGAAAGCCGTAAAATTCATTATCAATTGCTCGCAATGAAATAATGGGCAGGCGCCCCATTAATCCGGTTCTGTCGAAACGAACAACCTCCAGGAACACCCGGCCTCCTGCTTCGATTATGGTGCTTCGAGCCGCGCTCATGCCGGAGTTATTCACAATTTCTTGAGCATGATGCTCGCAGATAAGGAGATCAGCCCATCGCCTTCCCTCAATTGTGCTGACAGGCGGAGAAAATTTAACCAGTACATTCCGAATCTCTCCTGAACGCTCGATAATGGCGGTAAATTTGGGTTGCTCTCCACCCGCAGATGATCCTACCGGTTGGCCGTCTATAGCTTCCTGGGCAAACCTCGGATAGGTGTCGGCAATTGCTTGTTCCCGAATAGGCGCGGGTAATTCACGAGCCATGCGAAAGTATCTCTCAATAGATTCCTGGCCAATGACCAGATTCCCCATGGTATCCGCGCCTCTACGTGCCAATGCGGACAACACGTGATCCTCATTCCAGTCAAGGCTGCGAGGAGGAAGGCCTAATTCCACATGTAATTGACGAACGAAAGCGCGGCCGACAAAGCCTTCCGGGTGGAGGTCGGCAATGAACCATGGGAGGCTTCTGAATAGTTGCTCGCGAGCATTCAGGGGGGACCAGAGGAAATGGTCCTGCGCAACAGCGTATAATGTTCCGATCTGGTGGGCATTGCCTTCGGTGTCAATTTTGAAAATGGGGAATTCTCCGCCAAGACCCCGCACGTCACGTATTCTCGTGTAGCGACGTGCCCGTGCGCTCCCGATAGCGATGATCCTGTCCCCCAGTTGCGCAAGCAGGCGGGAAACAGTCGGTTGACTGAGGCGAAAGCGTTGCTGGATTTCAGGTGAGGAATATACACCTGTGCCCAGATATAATAGTAACCGATCTGGATTGTCGAGGTTGTTGACCCGCATGATCGAGGCCCTTTCTGAATAGATACTGAATAGATAAAATACAATAAAAAAATAGTATTTTCAATGTATTATTGTCTATGTGTTATGGATGTATGAATAATAATAAGGATTGATATTGAAGGGGTTACGGCTGTTTTTGTTTTGCCAACGTTCATAAGGCTGACCCGTCCGACCGGTTCCTCGGGCGGTCGGGTCGTGCCGCAAGTTGGAAGTTCGGTTCTTCATCACACTCTTTTTCTTTAGGACTTGACCTGTGTAAACAAATTGTTTATACTGTGTCCATGATTTCGTCATTCGCGAACAAAGAAACTGAAAAACTCTTTACGGCGGGGAAGTCCAAAAAACTTCCTCCAGAAATAATCACTCGTTCGATCATGCGTTTGACGCAACTAGACAATGTATGCGAGGTAACGGATTTGCTGATACCTCCGTCAAACC
>JAQUIT010000032.1 GCA_028681335.1 Desulfuromonadaceae bacterium
TCATTGGGTACCTCCTGATTATTAAAGATTGGTCTCTTTAACAAGCATAACAGGAAGTTTTTTGCTTTTTTGATATGTTGATCAGGAGGTGCCTTTTATATGATTATCAGCCCTTGACACGAGACAAAACCAAAAGCTAAAAATGCGAAGTCCCAACCAGGCAGTTCGGCACCGACCGGGCTGAGAGGCCGCCCGAACGGGTCAACTGCGAAGCCGTTGGACGACAAAAGACATGAAAATTGATGAGAACATGAAGCCATTTATTCCTCGCGACAAACCGAAATCTTGGATCATCGGAATATTGGCTGGCCTAACTGGCCTGCTGATCGCAGGACCTTTACTCTTTGTTGGATATTTTTTTCGATTGCAACTCCTGCAATACCTCGGAAGAACACTCTTTGTAGTGTGCTGGCTTACGTTTGCTCTGATGTGGCTTCTGGTTATTGCTCAAAGCCTACGGGGAAAATACAAGAAAATGAGTGAGAAAGAATGGAGGGATCAAGTTTGGTGATTACAAATAAAAAAGGCTTATCGGGCTTCAGCGTGAAGCTTGAGTCCCAAGGCCGAAACAATTTTGAGAATTGTATCAAAACTTGGAACTCGTTCGCCTGAAAGCGCCTTGTAGAGGCTTTCACGGGAGAGCCCGGCGTCACGCGCCACCTGAGACATTCCTTTAGCGCGGGCAATATCACCCAAAGATTTGGCAATAAAAGCTGCATCACCATTGGCCTCTTCAAGAGAAGCTTCAAGATAGGCCGCCATCTCTTCCGGAGTTCGGAGGTGTTCAGCAACATCATAGCGACTGGTAGTGGTTTTTGGCATATTCAACTCCTCAAAGATTGCTGGCAAGGCGTATTGCAACCTTGATATCAGCGGTTTGACTACTCTTGTCGCCACCGGCCAAAAGAATAATCAGTTCATTGCCACGTTTTATGAAGTACACCCGGTAACCGGGGCCGTAGTCGATCCGCATTTCCGAGATACCTTCACCGACCGGCTTGACGTCCCCTGCGTTTCCAGAGGCAAGGCGCTCAATCCTTACCAAGACACGAGCCTTTGCCTGTGCGTCGCGAAGGTTATCAATCCATTTGGCAAACAGTTCGGTTTTGCGAATTTCTACCATGAGCATACTGTATCCTTGTGGCTACACATTGTCAAATAGTAAGTTAATTTGTGGAGAAGGTGTCCAACCATCGGCAAGACCCGCCGAGGGCGGGCCAGCCTCAGCCCCGTTAGGCGAATTGAAATAGAGGCGATAAATGAAATACGTTATTTTGGGGCAGACTATAACCGCGGCGTCGCCGTCGCATCGTCAAGGAGAACATCATGCTCTATGAACTGACTACGATTTCCAGCCCACCGCTGGAACAAAACTCAGTCTCTATCGCCGCGCACAACTGGGTTCTAGCTGGGGAAGGTCGGCTTCTGGGCGCCTGGCGCACCGAGATCGGAGAACTCTTTCAAATCAAGCTATTGCGAGGCTTTGAGACCGCCGACGCGCTCGAAAGGGAACGGCTGCGCGCGCTCATGAGCGCCCATCCATTCAATATCAATGACCCGTCCAGCCAATTGAGCATGGAGCAGTACGCGCGTTTCCCTTTCCTGCCCGATGTCGAGCCCTTGGCATTCGGACGATTCTATGAATTCCGAACTTACCATCTGAAGCCGGGTGGCCTGCCGCCGACCCTGGCGGGATGGGAGCAGGCCATTGTTCCCGCTCACGACTACAGCCGGCATCTGGTGATCAATATGTACGCTCTGGATGGCCCGCCCCGGATCACCCATATCTGGGGGTTTCCCAGCCTTGAGGAACGCGCTGCGCTACGCGCACGCCACTACGCCGAAGGCCTGTGGCCACCGAAAGGCGGGCCACAACAGATTGCAAGGGCGACATCTACGATCTGTATTCCAGAAGAGTACTCGCCGCTTCGGTGAGCCACGAGAGAGAACCTTCAAGGGGCAGACCATTTGACAAAACCAGATAGTCAACAGCTAAAAAGGCGAAGTCCCAACCACGGCAACAGGGGGTCACGTCGACAGATCACAGAAACAGAATTCTCTAGACGCGACCCTTTTAGGCTCTTTTAGGCTCCCCAAAAAAATGTTTCCTAAGGAGGAAATAGGCTGGACAGGCAGGAAAGAGCTAGAAAAATCAATTTATGATTCTGAAGACACAAAACTGATCAAGCTCTAAAAAACTTCAAACATGGCTCCAGCAATTGCCTTCATTTGCTTTGCGGTATATGTTGTCTTCATAATTCTGATATCCAAGCTAAGCAAATAGAAATGGCATTAGCGGAAAGTCGCGTGGTTCCCCAGTACCTATACCACGCGGCATGCGGGATTAAACCATGCGATTACGATATTCCTGAAATATAGCCTTGACACTATATAGCCTGGGAGCTATTTTATAATCTGAAAAGGAAATAATAATGGTGTGGAAAATCGTTACTGTTGAATACTTCGACGATTGGTTTCTTGGTTTGAATACGTCGGAGCAACAAGACGTGTTAGCGGCTATATTGGTGCTAGAACAATTCGGTCCGGCTTTGGGAAGACCATACGTTGATAGCCTTAAAGGCACTGACAAGGTAAAGAACCTAAAGGAACTTCGTATTCAACACAATGGCAAACCTTTTCGAGTGTTTTTCGCTTTCGATCCTCTTCGACAGGCAGTAATGCTGTGTGGCGGTGACAAGACCGGTGATAAACATTTTTACGAAACCATGATTCCCATTGCAGAACAAGAATTTCAGAACTATCTGCAAGAATTGGAGTAAGTGATGGCAAAGCAACTTTCAGAATTAATGAAGAAAGTAGACCCGACCGTGGTAAAGGCGGCCCGCGCTCAGGCTGATCAGGAGATTTTAGAACTTCGCCTGGCTCAATTACGGCAAACTGTTGAGATGTCGCAACATGATTTGGCGGTTGCACTGGGCATCTCCCAACCTTCAGTTGCTAATCTGGAGAAACGCGGCCACGAAGTTAAAATTTCTTCTCTGAAGCGGTATATCGAGGCGCTTGGGTGCAAGTTATCTCTGGATGTTGAGCTTGCTGATGGCCGTCACATTGGCATAAACGTCTAACGTACTTCAACTCAAGTAAACAAGGCCGACTATAAAGTCGTGGTCAGCTTCAAAATATCGAGGATGGCAAACGACTTTTTCATTTTCAAATGGTGAATGCCCAACAATCGGCATACGAAAAAGGGGACGGATTTATTTCTGAGCAAGAAAAGTTACTTCCAAGCACGTCCTTGTACCTGCCCTGAAAAACCAGCAGGTCAAGGCCGGCCACGTTATTCGCTGGAACCTTCAACCCCGTTTAGCCAAACAAAACAAGGGAATTCTATTCATGTCGAGATTTTTTCACAGCCTTTCTTTCTTGTTTCTTTTTCCCATCTTCGCCGGTTGTGCCATAGGTGTTCCTCAAAACCGGCAAGAGTTTGTCACTATGTACAAAGATGCCAGAGTGTTCGGCAAGGCAGAGCATTTCACCATCAATCGCCCGTCCAAAGCGGTTTTCACCGACATCAAGGAGTTCTCTCGGAAATGTCTCAACGTACGGGTTGTCAATCCACCGAACTACTCGTTGCGAGAGGCGGGAGGCTCGACGACTTTCCGGACGAAAATTGAAAAAATCGGCGCCAATGTGACGACGCTTTCGCTTCAGGAAGAGTATAATGACAAACCGATGCCGGGTGCGCCGCAGGAAGGGCTTTTTACACTGGTGGCCGAGATTCGACCGGCAGGAAAAGGCAAAACCGAATTAGACATCTATCACGCGAGGCGGGGCAAGATTGCTGACCCGCTGAAACAATGGGCGGATGGCGACAAGTGTCCCTGCCCTTCCCTCAACAGAGGGTGGTAAAATGGAAATTACCGGCAGCGCCTGAAAGTTCAAACTTCCACATCCTTAAAACAACAAAACGAGTAAGAAATTCATATCATTGCGGGTAGAAAACGCAGTACATCACCGAGGCACAATGAAGAAACCGGCTTATATGTGGGAGGGTGACACTCTGGTGCTTAATATTCTTGGCACCCCGAATGCCAAACGGGATGCCATCGGCAAGATCAAGGGACATCAGCTTTGTGTCAGTGTAACGGCAGTTCCCCGTGCAGGCCGGGCAACCGATCATATGGTGCGATTTCTGGCTGATGAATTTGGCGTATCGGTCAGTGATATTCAGGTCGTGTTCGGGCGCATGAATATCAACAAGCAGCTTCGGATCAGGGGACCAAAACGTGTGCCGTCAGTTATCGGACAGCAGGAATTATACTAGTCCAAAGAAGAGAGCGAAAAAGGGGACGAAAAAGGGGAGCGAAAAAGGGGACGGATTTATTTCTGAGCAAGAAAAGTTACTTCCAACCACGTCCTTGAACCTGCCCTGAAAAACCAGCAGGTCAAGGCCGGCCACGTTATGAAACATGAAAACAGAAGTTGAGAGTCATTGAAGAATACAATGAATAGAAATCGTGAGCTTGTCTTGTGCACTCGCCCCGCATACAGGCCCTGATGATTCAGAGTGGACTGACATTGTGACTCAATAGCCCTTATATGGTATAAAATATTTAAAAACACCCATAAAAGGTCATATATAGTCTATTATATAACATTGCATGCATTCTTTATAGACTTTGCATGTCAGGCTAAGTAGTATAGATCATATATGAACTATATTAGGAGCGTTTGGCTATATCAGACCATATAGAGGCTACTATGATTGATTACAGAACACCCGAAGAATGGGAAGAGGTTTTGGGTCAGCAAATCCGCAACCTCAGAATCCTCCGTAATATGGATCAGCAAGATCTTTCCAAACAAGCCGGAGTAGCCCTGAATGTTATAAAACGAATCGAATCCGGCAAAACGTCCACGACAAAATCCCTGATCAAAATTTTGCGGGTCTTGAACCGGGTAGAGTGGCTGGAAACACTTGCGCCAAAAGTCACGGTAAACCCCCTGCAAATGACTCCGCTGAAAACCCCACGAAAAAAAGTATTTAAGCCGAGACCACGTAAGCTGAAACTCAAGGAAGAACTGCTGTTGCCGGATCATTCTGAATAGAGGTAGCCATGGCCGCTTACATACCGATTGATAAAATAGAAGTGGAAATATGGGGCAAGCGAGTAGGGGCGGTAGTTCTCGATCCGAACAGTGGTTATTATGTTTTCGCGTACTATCCGAATTTCTTGAAGCTTGGCATCGAACTCGCTCCGGTCATGATGCCACTCAGTTTTGAGCCCTATGTGTTCCCGTTCCTGCCGGAACGGACCTATAGACATCTGCCTGCGTTACTGGCGGATGCGTTGCCGGATGATTTTGGCAACAGCCTGGTCGATGCCTGGATGGCGCAAAAAGGTGTCAGCAAGGAATCAATCACGGCCCTCGATCGTCTCGGCTATATGGGCAAAAGAAGTATGGGCGCTCTGGAATTTAAACCGTCCAGAACTAAAGTAACTTCCAGCCGCACGGCCATTGATCTGTCTAAACTTGTTGACGTGGCCCGACAATCTGTATCGGGTGATTTTCAAACCGATGCCATGGCAGAAGCTGCTCTTAACCAGATCATCCAGGTAGGGACATCAGCTGGAGGTGCCCGCGCCAAGGCAGCAATAGCTTGGAATCCGGACACCAACGAAATCCGTGCTGGCCAGTTTGATGTTGCACCTGGCTTTCAGCACTGGCTGCTTAAATTCGATGGTGTGGGCGCAGATCTCGCGCTGGGCAGTTCACAGGACTATGGCCGGATCGAGATGGCCTATCACCTTATGGCCACAACCGCAGGGATCACCATGTCACCGTGCAGGCTTATAGAAGAGAATGGCAGGGCGCACTTCATAACCAAACGCTTCGACCGCGACGTCAACAAGAAAATTCACATGAGTACCCTCTGTGCCATGGGCCACCTCGACTACAAACAGAAGGGCACACATGATTATGCCCAGTATTTTATGGTGATCAGCAAGCTGGAACTTGGATACCGGGCGATGGAGGAAGCATTCCGTCGAATGGCGTTCAATGTCATGGCAGCCAACTGTGATGATCACACCAAAAACCATTCCTTCATTATGCCAGAGTCCGGACAATGGCAACTTGCCCCGGCTTATGACGTGACGCACGCCTACAGCCCTGCAAGTGAGTGGACACATCAGCATCTGATGTCCGTTAACGGCAAATTCAAGGGAATCACCCGTGAGGACTTGCTTGCCGTTGCCAACAGATTTGGTATTGGAACTGCCAAAAAGGTAATCCGGGAAGTAGGTGAGGCGGTTTCCAACTGGATGGAATTCGCCGGCGAAACAGGTGTCGATCATAACGAAGCGTCAAAGATAAAGGGTCACCACATCATTATGTAACTCAAGAATAATTCAGACTCAGCCTTTGAAAAGGGAATAATCTGGAAATGCGATTCCCAACAAAACCGTTGGACACCGCCCACCCGAAAAGACCGGGCTGGCCGGTCAACTACCGAGCCGTCAGGCATAAAGGAAGAACTAATGAAGGACGTTCGGAGAAGAGACCGGGAAATAACCCTGCAAGAATCAACAAAAATCCTGGACAGCGCCGAATATGGAATTTTATCGACGGTCGCCAACGACGGGCAACCCTATGGCGTGCCGCTGAATTACATTCACAAGGGAGAATCCATCTATTTCCATTGTGCCGTCAGCGGCCAAAAACTCGAAAATATCGAGCATAACGCAAAGGTTTCTTTTTGCGTGGTTGGCAAGACCAAGGTTCTGCCAGATAAATTTGGCACCGAATACGAAAGTGCCGTGATCTTTGGCCGAGCTTCAGAGGTGAATGGTGCAGAGAAACATGACGCTTTGTTGTGGCTGTTGGAGAAATACTGTTCAGACTTTATCGAAGAGGGCAAGCTCTACATTGAGCAAAAAGCCAAGATGACCAAGGTCTTAAAAATCGAAATCGACCGGATCAGCGGTAAAGCTCGAAGATGATGCTCTGATGGCCTGACCACGTCCTTGCACCTGCCCTAAAACCGACAGATGAAGGCCGACCTCGTTAAGCGTTACCACAAGCAGAGGTGAAGAAAAAAAACGGCGAAGGAGGGAAATCCCCCCTTCGCCGTTTTACTCCTCACGCGACAAACAAGACCAACCCGCCTGCGCCCCCCTGACCTGACGATCTGCTCAAGCGTTAACCACCATCTGCACAAATTCGTCCGGCAGCAGCGGCTTGCTTATCACATATCCCTGCAACTGATCACAGCCGCTCTGACGGATTACCGACAGCTGCTCTTCTGTTTCAACGCCGCTGGCGACTACTTTCACCTCCAGATTGTGTGACATGGCGATGACAGCATTGACCACTGCCAGTTCATCTGGCTCACACATCATATTAGTTACAAAGCTTTTATCGATTTTCACCTTGTTGGTTTGCATTTTTTTTATCCAGTGCAAAGATGATGAACCGCAACCAAAATTGTCGATGGCAAGGGTAACGCCCATTTCAGTTAACGCCTGCATATTGCGGAGCGAAAAATCAACGTCAGCCATGATGGTTTTTTCGGTGATGTCAAACTCCAGCTGGCATGGCGGCAGACCGGTTTCCGCAAGGATAGAGGCGGTTTTTTCGACCAGATTGGACTGGTGAAACTGGCGATTTGACAGATTAACCGAAACGCTCAAGGGATACCCCTTGTCGTTCCATATCCGGGCCTGGTGGCAGGCGTTACGAATGACCCACTCACCCATGGGAACAATGATTCCGCTTGTTTCCGCAATGGCAAGGAATTGATCCGGGGCCAGCAGCCCCTGTTCAGGGTGCCGCCACCTCAAAAGAGCCTCTGCCCCGATTATGCAACGGGTGTCACTGCATACAACCGGCTGAAACAGGAGCTCCAGCTCGCCCTTGCCTACGGCCTTGCGCAGGAATTTCTCCATCCTCTGGCGCTTGATGGTGCGGGAATTAATCTCTGCGTTATAGAACTGGTATGAATTCCGGCCTGACCCCTTCGCATCGTACATGGCTATATCAGCTTTTTTCATCAGCTCTTCACCACAATCTCCATCATCCGGAAACATGCAGATGCCGATGCTGGTCGTTGCGTCCACAACGACATCATCGAGAACAAAGGGCTTTTCAAAGACGCCCAGAATCTTTTCAAGCACGATACTCACATCATCCGTACGCCCAAGAGCCGGCATCAGCACCGTAAATTCATCGCCACCGAGACGGGCCACGGTATCAGACTCACGAACGCAGCCTTTGAGCCTCTGCCCCACTTCCTGCAGCAGACGGTCCCCACAGCTGTGCCCCAAGGTATCATTAACCTGTTTGAAACCGTTGAGATCAAGAAAAAGCAGGGCCAGCTTGGTCTCGTCACGTCGTGCCTGGGCAAGCTCAAGGGAGAGAAAATCCATAAAAAGCTGCCGGTTCGGCAGATCGGTCAGGCTATCGTGGTGGGCCTGATGTTCAATAATCTCTTCAAGCTTTCTCCGCTCGGTCACATCGCGGGCAATGACCGAATTGCCGATTATTTTCCCCTCAGCATCCCGTAACGGCGACGTTGTAATCGACACATAAATTTCACTACCATCTTTTCTTATGCGGGTTGTTTCGAAAAGCTGCACTTTTTCTCCGCCCATGATTGTCTGCAGGATTCGCGACCTTTCATCATAGCGTTCGGGAGGTATGATGGTGAAGACAGGACGGCCTACTATTTCGTCGGCAGAATAACCGAATACATTCTCCGCCCCCCCGTTCCAGCTTGTGATGATACCGTCAGCGGAGAGGCTGAAAATCGCGTCACTTGAGGATTCTACTATCATTGCCAGCCGGGCCCGCTCTTCTTCCATCTGCCTGCGCTCTGTCACATCATGGGACGTCCCTATCACCGACACCAGCTTGCCGGTGTCATCAAACACCACCTCTCCCTGACCGTGAATGGTACGGACGGAGCTGTCCGGGCGTACGATGCGGCAGTAGTGACTGATTATGGATTGGCGGTTTTTCACGGCATGCTGCACGGCATTTTTAACGGTGGTACGATCGTCAGGATGAACTCTCTCCAAAAAACCTTTGTATGATGCCGGGATCGAGGCCGGCTCAAGTCCAAAGATTCGGTACAGCTCATCCGACCAGCTTGTTTTGCCGCTGCCGACATCCCATTCCCAACTGCCGAGATGGGCGATCTTTTGTGCCATTACGAGTTGCTGCTCGCGCGAGCGCATCCGCCGGTCCTGATCGCAGACAAGGCGTTTCAGAGCTATTTCTTCAATAGTTTTCTCTATGACGGCAAAGAAATCCTTAACCACGACAGGTTTCGATATATAATTACGGATGCCGATTTCGATGGCATTCTTAAGGTAATAGGAATCACTCAGTGCCGTAACGGCAATAATAGCCACATCGGCGTCCAACGCCTTGATCTCTCTGGCCAGCTGTATTCCATCCATGACCGGCATATTCATGTCGGTCAACACGATGTCCGGTCGCTGCTCCCTGAACATTGCCACACCTTCGCCGCCGCTTTCAGCGACAAAAAGCGTCATGTCGGGGTACTTTTTGGTGATCATCCTGGCGAGCAATGTGCGGGCCTCCGCATCATCCTCCACATAGAGCATCCTGTACCCGCGCCTATCGCTCTGTGACAACTCCATGTCAAACCTCGCGGCCCTACCTAATGTCATCTCCACGGTGGGTACGGATCAAGGTAGCACAGAGCATGCCGATTACTAACATACTGATATAAAAGGAGTTTTATGCGTTCCGCATTATCAGGCCGGTAAAACATGCAGTTTTGTAAATATTTTCGACAGCTGAGGGAGGAAAAATTACACTTCTCGTGGCTAAAAGACGGGGAAATTCATGTCTATTTCAGCGGATACTCAGACATCCTGACGAAGCGAAATCCGCGCAGCTGGAGTTCCGGCACCGCCGCGATGACACCGGCACCTGTACCGGCTTCCGGGTGGTTCATATGCAACAGGGCAATATCGCCCGGAACAGCTTTCAGCAGCGCCGCCTTAACCTGAGCGGAACTCCAGGTCGCCCCGGCATCCCCCAGCAGCGAATAACCGGCGACCTCGTGTCCCAGGTCCCGGGAGATCTGGACAGCAATCTCGTCGTAATAGGCGGTGCCTGAGCGATACAGCGTTGGACGCACCCCGCTGATCGCCTCGATCTTGCGGGCGTTCAGCTCGATCTCATCGACAACCTCGGCAACGTTGTGCGTCCCGTTGATACCATAGGCCGAGCGGCCCGTGACAGAGGCGGGACGGTGACTGATGCCGTGGTTGGCAATCTCAAAAAGCGGGTTGGCGGCCAACTGCCTGAACAGTTCGGGGTTGGCATCGATCCAGCGGCCATTGATGAACAGGGTGGCCGGAATCTTATTCGCTCTCAAGAACTCAATCAGCCGCATGTCAACGCCCTTCCCCCTGGCGCTGCCACAGGCATCAAATGTCAGGGCAATGACCTTCTCTTTTGTATCCAGACGGGTACGGACACCGGAAATACGCTCCCCCCACATGACGGGTGTTACCTCAGAAAAACGAGCCGTTTCTTGTTGTTTCAGGCTCTCCAGCGAAGTTTCTTGCGAAGCGGCAAAAACCTGGACGGCAAGCAGAATGATTCCGGTTGAAAGTGCAACAAAATATCTGTTCATTAGATAAGCCTCTAAAAACTTTTGCTGAGTTTTTCTCAGCGATGTCCGGTTTAGTCCTTGCATTAAGCCTCCCCTCCTTTGACGGGAGGGGATTGAGGGGTGGGTGAAGCAGCCAAGGAATCAGATATGGCAAATTCCCCCACCCCCTAACCCCCTCCCGCAAGGGGAGGGGGGACTTTTAAGGCAATTGCAAAAACCAAACCGGACAATGCTGAGTTTTTCTGTATTTTGTCCATTGTAGCAACCATAAAACAATGGAGCAGAATAGATTTTCTGTCTCACTCGACGACGCACCAGAAGTAGGCGCTTTAAAGCGACGACGCAACGAAAAACTTTAAAACATCTGCCCGGATTATGGTTTATAGCGTTGCGTCGTTGCGTCGTTGCGTGAAATGGGGTATTTTGTTTCGGTTGATCCGACGCAAAGAAATCTACGTTACCAGGAGCGCCACCGTGGCACGACGCCTGCCAAAAATGCTGTATGCCGATCACAAAGGCAACATTTTCGACCATCCGGATCTCTGTATGGCCGGAATGAACGGGGACGTACCGACCCTGCCGGATGATGTTGAATTAATTCCGCTTCCTGAGGACAGCAAGCTCTTCACGATGCCGGCAATGCCCCCGGTCGCCTGGGATCCACGTAAAAAGGCATTTATCACTGTCGAAACGCTGCGTGAGGGGAAACGCAGCCAGCGCATCCAGGCTGTTTCAGCTTTCATGGCTCCGGGCTACCTGCGCACCCTGCTCCCTGCCTGCGATTACAAACATAAGACCGAGCAGCTGCCGCTCTGGTCTTACACCGCCGTTGGCTGGGATGAGGATCGCAACTGTTTTGTTGTCGCTGCGACCCAAGTAGACAGCAACAGCAACTGGAATCCGGTTAATTACGATGATCGCACCCTCGACCCGCTGGTCAGGGAAATGCTGAAGCAGATGCCGGACAACCGCCTGCTGGAACAGCTGTCACGCTGCGCTGTTGATTATCACTGCTTTGCCGCCAAGAATCTGTT
The DNA here is from genome assembly GCA_028681335.1 of Desulfuromonadaceae bacterium. Lineage (GTDB taxonomy): Bacteria > Desulfobacterota > Desulfuromonadia > Geobacterales > Pseudopelobacteraceae > JACRCG01. The sequence goes on from JAQUIT010000032.1 coordinate 11,650, forward strand.
CTATCGCCGCTGGGAAGCGCCGCTGCCGACCTCACCGGTCTGCAATTCAGCCTGCCTCGGCTGCATCAGCCTGCAGGCATCGGAATGCTGCCCCTCCAACCACGACCGGATCAGCTTTGTTCCAACACCGGAAGAGCTGTGCGAGATCGCCCTCCCCCACCTTGAGCAGGCTGAACAGTCGATTGTCTCCTATGGCCAGGGATGTGAGGGTGACCCGATTCTGCAAGCCGACACGATTGCCGAGGCAACCAGACGCATGAAAAAGGGGACGTCTCGCGGCACGGTCAACTTCAACTCAAACGGTTCAATCCCGGAACGGGTGCAGCTGCTCTGTGACGCCGGCATGGATTCATTCCGCTTTTCAATGAATTCGGTGCGCGAAGAGACTTACAACCGCTATTACCGTCCCAAAGGGTATCTTTTCAGCGATGTGCTTCGCTCGGTAAAGGTCGCCAAAGAGGCAGGGCGCTTCACCTCGATCAACTACCTGGTTTCACCCGGCGTATCGGATGCTCCGGAGGAGGTTGAGGCGCTGCTGAAATTTGTCGCCGAGACGGATCTTGATATGATCCAGATGCGCAACCTGTCGATAGACCCTGATTATTACAACCGTGAGATGGGTGTGCAAGGCAAGGGAATCGGCATGTACCGGATGCTGCAGCGCCTCAAGAAGGAGTTTCCGCGACTGCAGTTCGGCTATTATAACCGCACGAAGGAAAACTTCTTCCCGCCCGGTTTTGAAACCGGTTGGCCGATATCAAAAACCTAGCTGGTTGGAATATTGTTATTTAAATAGATCGTATCTACCGATAAATGTGGTATTTAAAAAAATCTTTACTTACCGTCAACCTCCTGAAAGGGGAAAAGTGGCATATGAACCAGGAATTAGAATATTTGATTGAGAATGCAGAGACCCTTCCAACTATTCCGGTTATTGCCACAAAGGTAATGCAACTGTCCGAAGATGAAAATGTTTCGGTAGAAGAAATTTCAAAGGTAGTCGCTTCGGATTCATCTATTTCAGCCAGTGTACTCAAGATGTCGAATTCAACGTTTTACGGAAGCTCCCGTCAAATCCAGACGCTGCCGCATGCCATTATGACTTTGGGACTTAATACGCTAAAGACTCTGGTTATTGCCGCATCTACCAAGCAGGTATATCAACCGTATGGGCTTACGGAAAAAATGCTGTGGGAGCACTCATATGGAGCGGGCCTGGCGGCGCGGCTTATAGCCAAAGATACGGAAAGTGTTCGCGGCGACGAAGCATTCCTCTGCGGTTTATTTCATGATATCGGCAAGAATATTATGAATTTTCTTGATAACAAGAAATTTCATACGACAATGGAGCTCAGTTACAACGAGCAAATTTCCTTTACTGAAGCTGAAAAGCGGATCTACCCCTATACGCATTCCGAAGTTGGGGCCTTAGTGCTCAATAAATGGAATTTCCCTGACACGATAATCAACGCTGTCCTGAATCACCACGATTTTGTTTTCAAAGAGGATGAAGACGACTATTCAATAAAACTCACCTGCGTTGCCGGGCTTTCTGATATGTTTTGCCGGAAAATCGGCATTGGCATCAGAGAGCCCGAATTTGAACTGAATATCGTTGATTCCATTCCTGCCACTATTCTGAACGTTGATCAGGAGATGCTTGACGCAATGCTGGAAATATTTGCCGAAACCTTTGAACACGAGAAAAGTTTTTTTGACTGAGACTCTTTTTATCTCACCCACGTATTTGTCGGCGATTATCCACAAGTCCTTACACAACAGGTGCCGCTACACGATCCCCTCTGTTCCCCTGCCACAAAAAAAATCAGTTACCCCTTGATTTTTGAAAGGGCGCTGTTTATATTCCGTAAGTATTAGCACTCAGCAGTCGCGAGTGCTAATTTAGACTTCACCACCAAACCACACGAGGATAGAAAGGAGAAGGACACATGAATTTACGACCACTTCAGGACCGCATCA
>JAQUIT010000011.1 GCA_028681335.1 Desulfuromonadaceae bacterium
ATCAATTATCAGGACTTTAATTTTCTTCATGATTTCACATCCTCATCACCATGGTGCATGCCGGAGCGCATGTGACGCACAAAAACATCCCCACTACGCGTACAAAAAAAGAGCTTTCGCCCCCGGTGACCACCGGTATCTCGAGTCGTGACAGCCAAACCCAGTGACTCCAGCACAGTCTCAGCCATGACCACATTCTGATACCCTACCGTTTGCTTCTGCGGCGAACGGCCACCAATATTCAGTACCTGTGCTCCGCCAAACAGCTTGACCACCACATCATTGCCGGCACCACATTCTAAACTTTTTGCGTAAATGTGCCGTAGTGCTGTATCAACATAACGGAGATCAGCCTCCCGTCCGGTATTTTCCGGAAGCATGGCATGGCAGATCGCACCGAACCCTCGCGATGCGGAAAACATGGTTACCGCAACACACGAACCAAGCACGGTCGACACCAGCACCGGTGTACGGGATACCAACACTTCACCCGGCTTGAGGTAGATGTTGTGCGAATGTGAGGCAATAAGATTTTTCACTTCCTATAGACGGTAGATGCAACTGCGGTGAAATCAACATCAAGCCCGCTCAGCGTTTCCGAATGGCCAATAAACAGATAACCACCCGGTTTGAGTTGTTTATGAAACTTCCGCATCAGGGTTTGTTGGGTTGGCTTGTCGAAATAAATGACAACATTGCGGCAGAAAATAATATCCATTTTCTCCGCAATGCCAAGATCATCATCCATGAAGTTAATCCGTCGGAATGACACCAACGAGCGTAACTGCGGACAGATCCGCACCAGTGATTTCGACTTTTCCCGGCTCCGCAGCAGATACTTTTTCTTCAGGTTCAGCGGGATAGGGTCTGTTCTTTCTTCGGGGTATATCCCTGTACGGGCGGTCTGCAAAACCTGGGTACAGATATCTGAAGCGGTTATTTCAGCCCTGAAATCCGGACGTCCCACGGCGAACTCTGAAAGAACCATCGCCATAGTATAAGGTTCTTCTCCGGTGGAACAACCGGCGCTCCAGATCCGCACCGGGTCGCGCGACGGCATTCCACGCCCTTCGATAATATTCGGCAAAGCTGTTTTTACCATAAAATCAAAGTGGCCGGGTTCACGAAAAAAATCTGTTTTATTGGTAGTCACAACATCAATCAGGTGTATCAACTCAGTCGCCCGTCCCTCCTGACTGAATACATACTCACTGTATTCTTCAAACGAAGCAATGGAGTTGGCCTTGAGCCTCTTCTGCAGGCGCGCTTCAAGCATGGTTTTCTTTACAGGCGGCATCTTTATGCCGGCATGATCATAAATAAACGCACTGAACCGTTGAAATTCACGATCAGAAAGAGTCGCCGGTAAACGGGGATTCATGTCCTCCCGGAAACTGGTCACCTCATTGCACCAGATCAGACAACTCGTCTGATGAAAACACCCTGTCGATATCCAGAATCATGACAAAGCGGTCGTTGACCCTGCCCATCCCCTTGATAAAGTCGGTATTCAGCTTTGTGCCGATATGCGGGGCAGCCTCAATACTTTCCGGCTCCATTTCGACCACTTCCTGCACCGAATCAGCCAGAGCACCAAGCACGACCGCATCACCATCCATAGTGATCTCCACCACGATAATGCAGGTGTTAACGGTCTGCTCCGTCGCATTCATGCCGAATTTGAGCCGCATGTCGATGACCGGCACGACACTGCCGCGCAGGTTTATGACGCCGCGCATGAAGTCCGGCGTCTGGGGGACTTTTGTTATAGTGGTAATTTCAAGAATCTCACGCACCTTTGCAACATCAAGAGCAAAGACCTCGTCAGACAACTTGAATGTCAAATATTGAACAGTCTCGGTTATTCCCGCTACGCTCATAGAGGCTCCTTAATAGTGTACTGGTTACAGGTCTAAATACTTAAAGCCCCTGTCCCCTGCTCTCTAGAATTTTTCAAATTCATCATCAAGATGATCCGGGCCAGCTTGCCCCAATTCAAGGTTAATACCGCCGCCGGATGTGCGTTTGGCCGGTGCTGTTTTCCCCTTCATCCCTGCATGGGCAATCTGTATCCGTTTACCCTGCTTGGCAGCTTGCTGACGGGGCGCACGGGAATTACCACCGTCGATCCTGAAGAAGGAAACCGCATCGCTGAGCTGTTCAGCCTGTCCGGAGAGCTCTTCCGAGGTGGAGGCCATCTCTTCCGAGGCTGAGGCGTTCTGCTGAATGACCTGGTCAAGCTGCTGAATGGCTTTGTTGATCTGTTCGGCACCGGTATCCTGTTCCTTGCTGGAGGCGGTGATTTCCTGCACCAATTCGGCAGTGCGCTGGATATCCGGCACCATCTTGGTCAACATCTCACCGGCCTGCTCGGCAATCGCCACACTGCGGGTCGAAAGGCCGGAAATCTCGCCGGCGGCTGACTGGCTCCGTTCAGCCAATTTACGGACCTCAGAAGCGACCACGGCAAAACCTTTACCATGCTCCCCGGCACGGGCCGCTTCGATAGCAGCGTTCAGTGCCAGCAGATTGGTCTGGCGGGCGATCTCTTCGATGATTGAAATTTTGGTCGCAATTTCCTTCATGGCAGCCACCGTCTCGATAACGGCCTTGCCACCCTCTTTGGCATCCACCGAACTCTTGATTGAGATTTTCTCTGTCTGCATGGCGTTATCTGTGTTCTGGCGGATGCTGGAGGCCATCTCTTCCATGCTAGAAGAGATCTCTTCAGCACTGGCGGCCTGCTCGGTGGCACCCTGTGACATCTGCTGAGCTGTCGAGGAGAGCTCCTGGCTACCAGAGGAGACATTATCGGCAGCAGCCATAACATCACCGACGACATGTTTCAATTTATCCACCATGTTCTTGAGTGCTCCCAGCAATTGCCCCATCTCGTCTTTGCTGGTAACTTCTATCGTCACGGTCAAATCACCGTCCGCAAGCGCATTGGCGACAGCCACACCCTCGTCAATCGGCTTTTTGATACTGCGTGTGATCAAAAGAGAAGCCACGATACCGATGATAAAGGCAACGACAACAATCGGAATCATGACCTGCAACGCCTGCTTCATCTCTATCGTAGCCAGTCCCTTGATCTCGTCGAGCCGCTTGTAACCATCTTTAGCAAACTCGGCAGCCACGTTTTCCATCTTGTGGGACTCATCCTTGAACTCGCCGATAGCTGAATTAGCCTCCGTTGTCGTCTTAACCCTGCCATCACGGACCATACCGTAGACCTTGTTGAACCCGGCAGTATACAAAACCAGATTGTCTTTTAATATTTTGATCTGGTCTTTGTCTTTTTGAGCGGATGCAACGTTCTCCATTGTTTTGATACGCTCTTCGACACTTGTTTTCTCTTCATCCCATTTTTTATAGTAATTTTCAATTTTCTCCGCCGAACCGATATTAATGAAGACATCCTTCTCGAAGCGGCGCATACCGAGAACATTTGCTCGTGCACGGCCTGCATGCTGCGCAATCACTCCGTCACTGTCCAAATCTTTGACGATCTCCTCGTCAATCATTCGCATGCCCCAATACCCGGTCGCAGCAACGGCAAGCAAGAGAAAAAGCATAAGACCAAACACCATCCCCAGACGAGTACCGATCTTCATGTTTGCGAACATACATTCTCCTTTTGGGTTGCCATCTAGATAGATTCTTACATTCAAAAAAGCTTCTTTCTACCCACCTATATGTTCAAGCTTCTCGATTGATTGCAGCAAAACGCCCATATCCAGAATCAGAGCTACGGTGCCGTCACCAAGAATAGTTGCACCGGAAACCCCTTTAACATCGCGATACATCTTGCCAAGAGACTTGATGACAGTCTGGTGTTCACCCACGACATGATCAACAACGAAACCGACCTTGGTGCCATGGATATCGGCAATCACGATCTGCTCAATGTCAGGACGCTGATCGGTAATCTTGAAGTGTTCACGCAACGGGATATAGGGGATGATGGCGCCGCGTACGTTTGCCAGATTACGACCATGAGCGCCTCTGATATCCTCCCGGGTCAACTCGACGCACTCCTCGACCGATGCCAGCGGCAGCACAAAATGATCCTTGCCGATCTTGACCAGCAGGCTGTCTATGATCGCCAGAGTGAGCGGAATTTTGAGAGTAATGGTTGTACCTGTGCCGCGCACGCTGTCCACGCCGATAGAGCCGCGCAAACTATCGATACCCCGCTTGACGACGTCCATCCCAACCCCGCGTCCGGAGACACTGGTCACTTTTTCGGCGGTCGAAAATCCGGGGGCAAAGATCTGGGCATAGATTTCCTTGTCAGGAACTTCGGCCGTAGCCGAAAGCAGACCTCTTTCAATTGCTTTGGCGCGAATGCGATCACGGTCAAGTCCTCCTCCGTCATCACGGATAGTGACCAGTACCGAATCGCCGGAATGCTCGGCGCCCAGCGACACCGTGCCGTGAGATGCTTTCCCGGCGGCTTTTCGCACTTCCGGCATTTCGATGCCGTGATCGATACAGTTGCGGATGATGTGTACCAGCGGATCGTTCAATTTTTCGATGACGGTCTTGTCCAGTTCGGTTTCAGCGCCAAAAGTCTCCATCTCGATCTCTTTACCAAGCTCACTGGAAAGGTCGCGCACAAGTCGTTTGAATTTACTGAAGGTACTGCCGATGGGAAGCATGCGGATATTGAGGGCGGTGTCGCGCAATTCGTTGGTGAGGCGTTCGACCTCTTCCGAGATGGCAATAAAGGTTGCATCACCGCCAGCCTGGGAAACCTGTGAAAGGTGAGCCTGTACCGTGACCATCTCTCCAACCAGATTGATCAACTGATCAAGGCGCTCGGCCGGGACACGAATACTGGCGGCTGCTTCCTGTGGCGGGGCTTCGCTCCGCTCCTTGCGAACGCTCTTGACGTGCTGTTGTTCAACGAGAGCCGACTGAACTTTTTCCGGCGAAACAATGCCCTGCTCTACCAGCAGTTCGCCGAAGCGTTTCTGCAGCATCAGCACTTTCTGCATCTCAATTGGCGAGAGATCACCGCGTTCTACAAGGATATCCCCGAGCTTTTTGTAACCGTCCTCTTTATCAATCAAGCCACTACTGTCGATCAGCTCAATCCTGATATCGCAATCATCCTCGACAAAGATAAAGACATCCTTGATAGCGTCCTCACCACGGGTTGTCGTCAGGATAATATCCCAATAGATATAACAGTTTTCAGCCACCAACGCGTCAAGCTGCGGAATCTCGTCAAATTGGGCAACGACATGGGCCGTTCCCAGACCACGCAGTTCGTTGATCAGCGAGATTGGGTTGGTGCCGCACATGAGGACGTTGGGCGCGGGGCGGAAACGGATGCGCCAGGTGCACTCATTCGCCAGCTCATCTTCGGACACTGGCGGAAGATGCAGTGCCGGCACCTCGTTGGAGCCTTTTTGCGGAGTATCCTGCTGTGGTACCAACTGGCGCAGGCCGGCGATTATCTCGTCCCCCACACTGCGATCAACCTCTTCACCCATCGGGCAGCTGAGCAGGTAGGAGATATGATCCCGGGATTTGAGCGTCAGATCAAGCAGACGTTTGGTAACTGTCATCTTGCCGTTACGCACCATGTCGAAAACCGTTTCGACCTCGTGAGTAAAGGAGGCAATTTCATCGAAGCCGAACATTGCACCGGAACCCTTGATGGTGTGCATGGCACGGAAAACACGGTTAATCAGGTCATTATCATCAGGGGTTTCTTCAAGGTCAAGCAGGGACGTTTCAAGTTCGGCCAGCAGTTCACCGGCCTCTTCGCGATAAGTTGCAATGGCTTCTTCCATCATGGGTAACACCCCTAAATTCAATTTTGAGTTCCGAATTTTAGATTTTGGATTTTAATTCATAATTCAAAATCCATAATTCAAAATTGTCTTTATCCCAACACCTTCTTAACCACCGCAATCAGCTGTTCCGGCTTGAACGGCTTAACGATCCACCCCGTGGCACCGGCAGCCTTGCCTTCACCTTTTTTTGTGTCGTTCGACTCCGTGGTCAGCATGACAATCGGTATAAACTTGTTCAGTGTCCCGGCACGAACCCCTTTGATAAGGCCGATACCATCCATGTTCGGCATATTCAAGTCGGTCAGCAGCATGTCGACCTTCTGGGCATTCAACTTATTGAGGGCATCACGACCATCAACCGCCTCAACCACATCATACCCGTTCTGCTTAAGGGTAAAAGCCACCATCTGTCTGACACTTGCAGAGTCGTCAGCTGTCATAATTGTTTTTGCCATTAGTTCACACCTCCAAACCAGATACATGTAGAATTATTGTTATGCTTACAAACCGAGTTACGTTCAGCACCGCTACTGGTGATAATATCCGTCATGGCCTGCGGCCGTGGGCCATGATACGAAAAAACTTTACCGCTCTCTGCAGCGTTTTTGCAGGCTGAGCAGAGGACCTGCACGCCGGTAATGTCAATTTCAACTTCAGGCTCAAACTCGAGCATGACAGTTCCTGATGCTTCCAAAGCCTCGCGGAGAATGCGCGAAAACTCGGCAGCGTGTTCAATGGTCAGGCTGGTACCGCTGGTGACTATGATATCGCCGTTTTCACGAACTGAACTGTTTAGTGGCATACTGGTCTCCTGTTAGGGTGCTTGGGCAAGGGGCAGGTAAAAAGGTGCCCCCTGACCAAATTTTCAAAACAAATCAAAATTATCGCCAAATTCTGAATCATCCGAACTGCTGCTGGTAACATCTTTGGCGGCAATTGCACTCTGACCGCCGCGTTTGCGGGCAAGAGCCTCGTGAATATGCCGCTCACTCTCCATGGTGTAATGCTCTTCCATATGTCGCAGGTTCTCTTTGAACTCACTGCTGGCCGGTTCAATCTCGCGCGACCTGGCCACAATACGTTCCAGATCGGCAAGGACGCCATCGGCCATGGCCTTTGTGCGTTCATGGACATCCACGCCTGCAGTGGCCTGTTCAACATCCTCTGTCAAACTGAGTACCCGCCTGTTCAGGCCGGTCAGAACGGTAAACATCTCCGTATTCATTTCTCCCATAGTGCGCAGAATGACAGCCAACTCATCCTGCATTGCAGTTACGCGGTTGCCAAGCTGCCCCTCTTCAATTTCCTCATCAACCAGTAAATGTTTCGTTACGGCATGTATGCCGGTCAGACTGTCCACCACCGAATTGGTCTGCCGCACCGCTTCATCCGAGAGTCGCTTTATGGCCTCGGCCAGAACCCCCAGCGCGGCCCCCTGTGGCCCGGTAAGCGCCGCCTTGATCTGCGAATTGAGAGCAATCAGATCAATCTCGGAACCTATCGCCTCAATATCAGTGACAAAGGCAGCTATTTCATCAATTGTCTGAGCCACCTTTTTCATGGTAACTGACATATTCTGGTCAGCCCTGGCACAGAGTGTAAGTACTGAGGTTACGGTAGCCATCCCCTGACTCATCACTTCCACGAATGAAGAACCAGTAGAATCTGCGGCACCGGTAACAGTAGCTGTCTCCTGCGCAATCACCGATTGTTTTCGGGCTACATCGCGTAAATTATCAACTATAGTGCAGACTGCCGAGTAGAGCTCACTGGAAGCAAAACGGAGTTGCGCTTCCTGAAGTTCGCAGACATCGCCGGCTTCGATGACGACTCTGCGCAGCGGGCCGCTATCCTCCTCAGATGTTGTTAATTCAGCCAGCTCACCCAAAAGTCGTTCCAGAGCTTCAACAACGTGTTCAAGCTGCTGACGTGTCATATCATGCATCTGCATTGAGGATACGACTTCACTGATACTGTCAGCAACCTCAGTCGAGATGGTTGAAACAGTGTTGCCGAACTGAGTGCAGCGTTCATTAACAGACATAAGTTCAGTAAGGTTTGCCGAGGTATCTTTCAACGTTGTCGAGACCATCACATTCTGCTCTGCACCTGCCAAGCGAACGACGACCAGATTCTCCGTTATCAGGGTAGCCAGCAGTTGGCGATGAGCCAGGATTGCTGCCGATTTTTCATTTACCTGATGCGAAAGTTTTTCAACATCCATGGCCAGATTGACAAAACCGCTGCCAACCTCTCCCAGACGGGCACTCTCTATTTTTGTGGAGATACTCAGCATCCGCAGCGACTTGTTCATCTTCTGAAAACCTTCCAGTGGCTCTGAAAGCTTGTCAAGGATGACCTGTACCTGCTGAAGGGTGCTGCAACTGTCACTGCTACGAACCTGGGCGTTGGCCAGATACCCCTCCATATCAGCCATGATCTGCTGCAGACGAAAAGTCAAAGAAGCAACATTTTCGCCTGACACCACTGACACCAGCTGGTTGGCCGTTCCGGAGATATCAGCCGAGCGCTGATAAAAAGATTGCAGCATGGAGCCGATCTGCAGAAACTCGTCTTCAGTAGTTCCTGCCATCCGGCGTAGCGTCTCAATTGCAGTGGCAATGATAGACCGCCATTCAGCAAGCTGGGTGTTACTCTCATTTTGTGAAGAGATATCAAACGTCATGGCTTTACACCTATTGTAAAAGTTTTAGTTTGCGCAACTCAGTGGTTAGCTTTTGCCTGCTGAGCGGCTTAACGATATACGCATCGGCCTCACACTCGTTAAACGACCGGATAACCGTATGCGGGTCATCAAGGGCGGTTGTCATGATGACTTTAACCGCCAGAGCAGCCGGAATCTTCATCTTCCGCTCCAAGGTACGGATGCAGAGCAGCGCCTCCATGCCGTCGACTTCGGGCATCATGATATCCATAAAAATCACGTCATAGGGACGTTTGGATTCGTGCGCCAGTTGGAAAGAGTCAATAGCCTCCTGTCCGTTAACAGCAATGTCGCAGTCAAACTGCTGCGCAAGCAGTTCCTTCAGGATGCGGCGGGACATCAGGTGATCTTCAGCTATCAGACATTTCACAGGAGCTCTCCTTCTATCACGGAGTTTTTATTTTCAGAGTTACAATAAAACGGCTACCACCAACAGGTACGTGCTCAGCCCGCAGGCGACCATCCAGCAGCAGAGCGTTCTGACGAGCAATGGCGAGTCCGAGTCCGGCACCTTCATGGCGACGGTTGAGCGAACAATCCCCCTGCACAAACGGTTCGAAGATCCGCTCCAGCATCCCCTCCGGAATTCCGACACCACTGTCGGTTAACGTACAAACCAGCGCATCACCCTCTTCTGCAGAGAACGTACGGGAGACCGCCAATGTCACGGCACCGTGCCCGGTAAACTTGAGTGCGTTGCCAAGCAGAATATCAAACAGGCGCCGCAGTTTTTCCCGGTCAGTCCAGATCTGATGAGGCAGGTCATCCTCTAGCTGCAGCGAAAGCGCAAGCCCTTTCCGCATAAAGAGCGGTAGTTGTTCCGTAACTATAGACTGCAGGGTGGAGGGCAATTCGATCAGTTCATGATGAAGGGCTCCATCACCATGGACACCCTGAGCATTAAACGCCAGCAACTGATTAATCAACGTCATCATGTTATCCGCCGACTGGCGTGCCATGACGATGTACTCTGACGCAGCTCCGGTCACCCCCTCTTCAGTCAACAGCTCAAGAGCACCAATGACACCATTCATCGGAGTGCGCATTTCGTGTGAAATAGTAGACATAAAGGCACTTTTGTCTGTAGCGGCCTGCTGAAGCGCCGTTCGAGCAAAATCCAGTTCGGCCATGGACTGTTTCAGTTCGGCCGTTCGCCTGGCCACTGTTTCTTCCAGTTCCGCACGATAGTTTTTTTCCATCCGCTTAAGATTGCGATAATTAACCGCCCGCATAACTATTTTGCGCAGATGGTCAAAATCAAATGGCTTACAGACAAAATCGAAGGCCCCTTTTTTAATGGCCTCAACGGCCATCTGCAATTGTGCATGGCCTGTCATCAGGATTACCGGAATTTCCGGCCAGGAATCGTGTACCCGCCCCAAAAAAGAAATTCCGTCCTCACCGGGCATCATGACATCACTGATAATGGCATCAAAAGATTCTATCACCAGCTTTTTACAGGCTTCCTCCACATTCTCGGCACATGCGATGCGGAAACTGTTCTGAAAACAGAGCGAAATCATTTGCCGGATTTCAGGCTCGTCATCCACGATCAGTATATTCGGCAACTTTTGTTCTGCGGATTGTGTGCTTTCAGTCATGATTGAATTCCCAGACAACCCTCTCCCGCTCCCTTTAGGCCCCAGACGGCTTATCGGCGGAGAACTTTTCTTAAGCCTCCCTCACTTGACAAGGGGCGATTGAGGCGGGTTGTGTTTCGGTGCAATCTGCTACTTATTTAAAATCTTTCTTCGTTGAAATCACAAAATCCCTCTGGGCAGCGTCCTTTTGATGACAACCAAAACAGGTACTGACCGGATCAAGACCGGCCGGTTTACCATCGACACCGAAGCCTGCAAAGAGCCAACCACCGGTTGCCGTTTGGCGCCTGTCCTTCTGCATCAGAACAACCATATTTTTGGGGCCGTCAACGGCCGGACTTCCCTTAATAGAAAAGGACTCAACCACGATACGGCTCCCCTCAGGAAACCTGTTATCGGCCAAATACCCTCTCTGTGCTTTTTTGTCGGCATAGATATAATGAATGCCATAAAAGAGTGAGTTTTTATCGGTGACAACCTTGCGCTCGCTTTTCTTCCAGACAGCATACCCCTTGGGAAGCACTGGAGAAGCGGCTCCGGATACGATACTCGTAATACAGAGCAGTAAAAGTGACATCAGAATAACAGCAAATTTCATAACAAAGCCCCATCGCGAGTATTATTAGCGGGCACTATATCATTAATAGTTTTTTTGTCACGCACCGATCTATCGGCAGAAAACGGACCATCAGGATGATCGACCGGACGACTGTTCACCTGTTCGAATGTTCCGGCCTGCATCAGCCTGTCAGACAATTCAGCAGCATGCTCGGCAGAGGCGCGTATCAGTGCCACGTACTGCAACAGCTCGCCATTAGCCGGGTCATCCTTGTTGATAAGCGAACAGGCTCCCAAAACCGTTGTCAGGATATTGTTAAAATCATCCGCCATCTTTCCCGCCAGAGCGGCCATTGATTCCGGGGTCTGGCGGGGAGAAGAGGAAGAAGCTGTATGTCTGGTTCGAGTTTTTTTCATGGCGTTTTATCAAGGTCAAGGGGCGCACTATGTACAACACCCTTGACCCTGCCTTTCACCTCTACCAGCAGTTTTAGTATTTTTCAAACTCGTCATCCATATGATCCGGGCCTGCCTGACCAAGCTGCAGGTTGATACCCCCACCGGCAGAACGTTTGGCTTGTGGTGGAGCAGCGATGCTCTTGGTGTGGGCAATCTGAACCTTATGGGCCAGTTTCTTGGGTGCGGTTGTTGTGCGATTTCCGGCCTGGCTACCGATATCGAAGAAGCTGATGGACTGCTGCAGCTGTTCAGCCTGACTGGAGAGCTCTTCAGAGGTGGAAGCCATCTCTTCACTGGCGCTCGCATTCTGCTGAATAACCTGATCCAGCTGTTGAATGGCCTTGTTGATCTGCTCGGCACCGGTATCCTGCTCTTTGCTGGAGGCGGTGATCTCCTGAACAAGTTCAGCGGTTTTCTGAATATCAGGCACCATACGGGTCAGCATTTCACCAGCCTGTTCGGCAATTGACACACTTCTGGTAGAAAGCCCGGATATCTCACCTGCTGCCGATTGGCTCCGTTCGGCCAACTTGCGAACCTCGGAGGCGACAACCGCAAAGCCTTTGCCATGTTCACCGGCACGAGCGGCCTCAATGGCGGCATTCAGGGCGAGCAGGTTGGTCTGGCGGGCGATCTCTTCGATGATGGATATTTTGGTGGCGATTTCCTTCATGGCGGCCACGGTTTCAATAACCGCCTTGCCGCCTTCCTTGGCATCGACCGAACTCTTGATGGAGATTTTCTCTGTCTGCATCGCGTTATCGGTATTCTGACGGATGCTCGAGGCCATTTCTTCCATACTGGAAGAAATCTCTTCGGCAGAAGCGGCCTGCTCAGTGGCCCCCTGCGACATCTGCTGAGCAGTTGAAGAGAGTTCCTGGCTGCCGGATGCGACATTGTCGGCAGCGGTTTGAACTTCCATGACGACTTCTTTGAGTTTAGCTACCATGGAGGCGAGTGATTCCATCAGGTTGTCATTGTCGCTTCGCTTTTTGAGATCCACCAGCAAATTTCCTTGGGCTACCTGTTTGGCAGCATCGGTAATTCCTTTCAGAGCGTCAATATTCTGTTTTATTGAGCCATTGATCTGTTCAAAGTTTTTAGAAATAGCCTGAGTGTCCTCGTCACTTGCTGCAACCACCGTATTGACGTTCAGGTCGCCAACGGACAACAGCTCAAGATTGACAAGCAATTTACCAACTTCATGACTTTGGAATTGCGCCTGTTTGTCGGCAATGCGGGCCGCCTTTTTGACGGCCGTCTGGTCTGAAACCACCTCAAATGCGGCAATAATAGTACCGTTATCATCCTTGATCGGGACGCCGGTGTAATCGATATCAAGGTTGAGTGAACCGGGATGGGCATCTGTGGAGCTGCTGGAAAGTTGCCCGGATGACATGGCCCGCTGGCAGGCACACTTGTCAGTCTTGCAGTCCGAGGTACGGAAATGGTCATAGCATTTGGTGCCGGTAACCTGTTGCTGACTCCGGCCACCGACATCGGCGCCCAGTTTGTTCATATAGAGTATATTGAAGTCACGATCGATAAGCATTGCCGGTGCCGGCATGACATCCAGCAGACCAACCAAACGGTCGATGGTGTGGTTCACCCCGTCCACGATCTTGCTAAAGTCACCCTGATGTTTACCGGCGTCAGCACGGGTATTCAAACGTCCTTCCATTGCCGCCTTGGCCAACAGATCGGCATCAGCCACCAGTGCCTTGATTGCATCAACCATCTTCTTCATGGCGGCCATGACGCTGGTGGTATCACCGGCTGCAAGCGTAATTTCCCGACTCAGGTCCCCAACGGCGACAAGATTCGCTACCTCACCAACCTCTCTCGGATCGGCGCCCAACTGACGTAGCACGGTACGGGTAAGGAAAATGGCGGTAAAAATGGCTAATACTATCGCCACCACGCCCAGACCCAACATAATGTTTTTAGAATTCTGATAGGTTGCAGTAGCTTCCTCGTGACGCATATTATTACGCTCCACGTTATGCTCACTCAGGTCATGAATGAGTTGTAGCATTACCCTCTCTGCCGGCGCAGATTCCTTACTTAAGAGCTGACCTGCCTCAGCGTCTTTATTGGCAAGAGCCAGTTCAATCACCCTGTTGCTCAATGTGCGGGAGATGACAATACTGTCCTTGAGTTTACTGATTATCTCCAAAGATTTGGCGTCATTTTTATTCGTCAGCTCCTCAAGCGCTTTAAAACTCTTTGAGTAATCCTCACGGAATTTGGTAATCCGTTGCTGGTATTCCCGCTTCTTTTCAGGAATGTTATTGATAATGATGTTCCGTACATTAACACCAATATTAGTGATACTCAGTTGCATGTCATTGAGGTGATTAATTCTGGTCAAGTTGACCGTTACAATCCGCTCCAGATTAGCGTCGAGAGATGACAGGCCCCTGATCCCGATGCCGGTCAGCACCAACAAAAGAACCGTCAGCAACCCAAAACCGAGCATCAGTCGTTTACTTAGGTTCATACTATTAATCCAGTTCATACTTCCCTCCTTGTATTTGTGGTATGCCGTGTCTGTTTAAAATGATACTTCGCTTGATGTGCTTATTAATCAACTCTGCACCATAGCCAATTCAGCGTCGGAAAAGACTTTATCTATATCGAGGATCATCACAAAACGTTCGTTGTGTTTCCCCATTCCCTTAATAAACTCGGTGTTAAGATGGGTACCTATGTGCGGCGCGGCTTCGATCTGTGATGGTTCCATCTCGATTACCTCCTGAACACTGTCAGCCAGGGCCCCCAATACAGTCGTCTCACCATCCATCGTCACTTCAACGACAATAATACATGTATTGACAGTCTGGGCGGTCTCCTGCATGCCGAACTTCAGACGCAGGTCAATCACCGGCACCACACAGCCGCGCAGATTGATTACACCGCGCATAAAATCGGGTACCTGCGGCACCTTAGTGATACTCGGCAGTTCCAGAATTTCCCGTACCCTGGCGACATCGACGGCAAACACCTCGTCAGCCAGTGTAAAGGTTAAATATTGGGTAGCCTGTAACTCTTCAGCCATCACGCTCCTCCCGTTCTGCCTTGATAGATGCAAATTAACTTTCTATGTGTTTACATCAAGTGTGCCAACGAGGGGAAAATGTGAATTATAAATGATGAATGGCTAATTTAAGCGGGACCGCGGATGTTTCGAGGGGCTGTTAAAAAAGAATTGAGAACATGGCCTTGTGTAACATGTGACACAAGGCCATGTTACATGTTACACAAACAGTGTAACAGTTTATACGCAGATGTTTTGAACAAAAATCAGGTACGGCAACAACCTTCATCTCAGCAATCTATTCAGTTACAAAAAATACACCTTATTTATTCAGACACTTAATACAGTCCACTTATGTCCTCAGCGCCATTTTTTGTTCGCGCACAAAGGCCAGCTCAATATCTGTCGCTTTGACATCCAGACTGGTCATCGATAAAAAACGAAGCCCTCCTTCGATACTGTTTTCAATAACCGAATGCGGGCCATCCTTCTGCTCATTTATCTCTTCAGTCACACTGCCAACAGTGAGATGTACATTTTCATAAATCACCGCCTTAGCATTGATCTTGGCGTTGGCGCGCGAGTCTGCCTTGTTCCGGATAGCCATGATACTATCGGTCAAGGCGGCAGACGTTTTCCTCAGTTCAGCAATCTCGGTCAGAGACTGGGAGTTTTTCGCTTTCTCCTGTGTTTCGGCAAGTGACGCAAACAACCCTTCCAACAATTCAACATCATGATAATCAACTCCGGCGTGCAACTTTGTATGCTGTGACGATGCCGAGCCGAGTTTTTTTGCCTCAATACCGCCAAGCGCAATATACGAACCGCCGGAGATGGCCCCTTTATCAACAATGATCCGCCCGAGCGTTCTGATGGTACAGTTATGAATTTCAACATCGACAATAACATCACCGGCGCACTCTACGATCACATCATGGATAAAATGGGCCCGCAACGTCCCACCGCAGGTAATGGTGGCGGTATCCTGGCCATCCATGCCACAGAAGGTGACATCGCCATCACTGACAATATTGCAGACACCAATATTACCAGTAACGGTTAACCCCTTGGAGGCCGTAATATCAAAATGGTCCAGCACATCACCACGTACTTCAACAACGCCTTTGAAATTGATCGAACCGATCCTGAAATTCACGTCCCCCTTGACAAGATACTCTTCCTCAACGGAAATCTCTGCCGCTGAACAACAGAGGCGACCGGTTGCAGAGGCAATAAGGAGAGCGCCGTCCTCCTCGGCACGGATGTTTTTTCCGATCTTCACATGCAGCGGCTTGCCCGGCTGAGCCGGAATCGGTTGGCCCATGATGTTTTTACCGGGTATGCCCGGTTCTGCCGGAATAATGCGGCCTATTTCATCGCCGGAATAAACATTGATAAATGCTTGTACTATATGCATATCAACTTTTGTTATATCCTCCTCCCCGCTTCTGACAGCTGCTGAAGACTGGACTGACAGCGAGAGGTGCTCATCGGCCCCGGCAACAGGTTCTATTCCTGAAGCCAGCAACACATCCAACTGCTGCTGCCCTGCGGTTGCCTTAAGGACAAAACCATCGAAGGCATCCCGGTCAATCCCCTCATGAACATTATACTGTTTCAGAAAGGCCGTCAGCTCTTCACCGGTCATCATAGAGCCCTGATCATGCGGGACATAACTGCAGCGGCACTCCAGACCGCTGTCGGGAATCCGTATATAAAGGCTGTAACCGAGCTTTTTGATTTCATTGCCGCCAATCGCGAGCGGTGGAGAAGAGTCTGCCGGTTCGTGTTGATCAGTCATCGTACCCTCCTTGTTAGCAAACAAGATCCATCAACCAATAGTGCCATTCGAGCTTCCCTCCAGCGTGGGGAGTGAAAGAAACACTCCTATTCCGCAGCCGCTCCCATCTGCCGATAAAGCGTCATACGACTGATGCCGAGCAATCTGGCTGCGCGGGCCTTATTGCCATCCGACGCGGTCAGCGCCTCGGCAAGCGACAGCTTGGCAACCGGAGCGGAGGAGAGTGAAGGTGAATATTTTGTTACAGCGGGGGTAGCGATGGGCTGACTCTGGAGCAGATCCTGCGGCAGGTCATCGATAGTAATAGTTGTTGCCTTACAGACTATGCAGGCGTGCTCAATAGCATGTTCCATCTCGCGCACATTGCCGGGCCAGCCGTATGAACGAAACAGTGCCATAACATCATCCGACACAGCGACAACTGCCTTGGACAGCTTACCGTTGAATTGGGTAATAAAATGTGCAGCCAGCTGTTCGAGATCGTCGCAACGTTCCCGCAAGGGGGGCAGATCAAGACGAACGACATTCAGACGGTAATAGAGATCCTGGCGAAAGGTCCCCTGAGCGACTTTTTCAGCCAGGCTCTGGTTGGTGGCGGCAACGATGCGCACATCTACCTTGATTGAGGACGACTCCCCCACACGCTCAAATTCACTTTCCTGCAGTACACGCAGTAAACGCATCTGGATCGCGGGCGAAACGTCACCTATTTCATCCAGAAAGAGTGTGCCGCCGTGAGCTTTCTGAAAACGCCCGATCTTATCAGATATGGCACCGGTAAAAGCACCGCGAACATGGCCGAAAAGTTCACTTTCCAGAAGAGACTCGGATAGCGCCGAACAGTTCACCTTTACGAACGGCCCCCTGGAGCGCACACCGCAGCCATGCAGTGCCGCAGCGACCAGCTCTTTGCCGGTACCGCTCTCACCATTGATCAGGACGGTGCTGGGGACATCTGCAAGCGACTCAATCAGTCTATAAACCCGCTGCATCGCAGCAGAGGCACCGATAATACCGTGAAACCTGCCGCGCAACTGAAGCGACCGCTCCAGCGCCACAAGCTCGGTTTCATCTCGGATAACAGCCACCGCCCCTCTGGCTGTGCCGTCAATTTCAGTCACCGGCGTAGCAGTCAGGCTGATGATACGTGTTTTGCCGGAGGAAGGATGACACTCGATGCGCCGGAGTGAGCGGGGAACATTATTTTTCAGCACATCAAGCATGACGGTTTGACACGCATCGCTGCAGCCAAGATGTATCGCGGCGGCATCACTTCCAATCAGTTCGGGGCTGTAGCCGCAAACACGCTCTGCAGTCGAGTTAAATTGCACCAGGCGTCCATCCCGATCGATCATGACAATACCGTCAGCAACTGTCCGGAAAATGGCATCCAGGTTAGCTCGATTGCGTTCCCGTTCATCACTGAGTGCCTTTGCACCCAAGGCATGCCGTGTGACAGCGATCAGCGTTTCGTAACGCACCGGCTTGGTAATATAATCAAAAGCGCCAAGCCGCACCGCTTCGGCCGCTGATTCTACCTGTGGACAACCGGTAAACATAACCACCTGCGTAACCTGTTCCGTCTCCTTGATTTCACGCAACAGATCAAGCCCGCTCTCACCTGCAAGCATGATGTCAGTAAAAACCAGATCGTAGCAGGTGCTCTGCAGAAAACCCCTGGCGTCAGAAAGGTTGGCGGCAACATCAACCAGATATCCCTCTTTTTTCAGCAGGGTCCCCAGCGTAAAACGGATGCCCTCCTCATCATCGACCAACAGAATTTTTTGTTGTGCTTGCAGCATCGGCACTGATAGTCACCTCTTTAGTCATTCCCCGCCCCCCCTGATGGCGGCTTAAACGGTGGGTCTTAGTCACAAATCTGAGGGGTGCAAACGTATTAGCCTTTTTTGAATATAGTACATTTTATTACTGTGCAAGAGAATTATATCTAAAAACCGGCAACAATATTGACCTGACCTGCAGAGTAAGGTACTTTACCGGCAGATAGAGAGAAGGAAGGAAGTACCACGACATGCAACGTCCCTCATGGGATCAGTACTTTATGGACATAACCCGCCTGGTGGCAACCCGCTCAACCTGTCTGAGACGGCAGGTTGGCGCTATTCTGGTCAAGGATCGCAACATTCTGGCCACCGGATATAATGGCGTACCATCAGGAATAAGCCACTGCGAGACTGTCGGCTGCTTGCGCGAACGGCTCAAAGTACCATCGGGCGAACGCCATGAGCTCTGTCGCGGCCTGCATGCCGAGCAGAACGCCATCATCCAGGCCGCCCGGCACGGCATAAATATCGATGGAGCCACCCTCTACTGCACCACCATGCCCTGTATCATCTGTACAAAGATGTTGATCAACGCCGGTATCACAACGGTTGTTTATTCCGAGGGGTATGCAGATGATCTGGCCCGCGAAATGCTGGCAGAAACCGGCATCAAAATAATTCACTTCACCTCTGAAAACCCGGAGACTACAGCGTGAAATGCCCCTTCTGCAACAATCTTGACAGCAAGGTCGTAGATTCGCGCCCCGACAAAGGCGGTTCCGCCATAAGACGTCGCCGTGAGTGCGAACAGTGCAGTAAACGCTTTACTACTTTCGAGCGGATCGAAGAGATGCTCCCGCAGGTCTGTAAAAAGGATGGCCGCCGCGAGCCGTTTGACCGCATGAAGATTATCAATGGCATTGTCAAAGCCTGTGAGAAGCGGCCCATCTCCAAACCAGACATCGAAGTTCTGGTTGACCGCCTGGAAACACGACTGCAGGAATCAACCGATCGGGAGATTTCAACCACAACTATCGGCGAGTGGGTCATGAAAGAACTGCACGGCATGGATGAGGTTGCCTATGTCCGTTTTGCCTCAGTCTACCGTTCGTTCCGCGATATCAGCGAGTTTATGCAGGAACTGCAGGAACTGCTCAAGAAATAATGTTGATTTTGGGATTTAAATGTTGAGTTTAAACCCATAATTCAAACTCCATAATTCGAAATTGGGTTTTTATGTCTACCGACACTAAATACATGAAGCGTGCCCTCACACTGGCCAAAAAAGGCGTTGGCAAAACGGCCCCGAACCCTGCGGTTGGCTGCGTTATTGTCAAAAACGGACAAATTGTTGGAGAGGGATGGCATAAAAAAGCCGGCGGGCCCCATGCAGAGATACATGCTCTGGAAAAAGCAGGGCCTCATGCTCACGGGGCAGATGTTTATGTAACATTGGAACCATGCAGCCACACCGGCAAAACCCCACCATGCAGCGAAGCACTGATCAGGGCTGGAGTCAAGCGTGTTGTTGCCGGAATGCATGACCCGAATCCTCAGGTAAATGGCGGCGGTTTGAAGGCTTTGCAGCAAGCCGGAATTGAGACATTCTGCGGTGTATTGGAGGATGAGTGCCGCAATCTCAATCGCGCCTTCATCAAATTCATGACGACCGGTCTGCCGTATGTAACCTATAAATGCGCCATGACCCTTGATGGCAATATTGCCACTGTCACCGGAGAGTCTCGCTGGATAAGCTGCGAAGAATCCCGGAAATACGTTCACGATATGCGTTCACGCATGGACGCAATAATGGTGGGGGTCGACACCATCATTACCGACAACCCCCAACTGACGGTACGGCATGTTCGTGGCAAGAACCCGTTGCGGATTATCGTGGATACACGCTTGCGAACCCCTGAAAGCGTTAACGTACTGAGCGAACAACTGTCGTCCGGAACAATTATCGCCACCACGGAAAGCAATCCGCGGGTACATCTCCGCTATCTCAAGCTTGGCGCCACCATAGTAGTCTGCGATCAATATGAAGGCCGCGTCTCCATGAAAGATCTGTCGCAGAAGCTCGGGGCAATGGGTATTCAATCTGTTTTGCTCGAAGGGGGGAGCCACCTGGCGGGAAATATGCTGCAAAATGGCATGATAGACGAGCTCGTAATCTTTGTGGCACCCAAAGTCATCGGTAGTAACGGCTTTGCCCCCTTTACCCTTCAGGGAATCACCAGCATGTCGCAGGCCATAAAGCTCGAGTTCATTAACGTGTGTCGTATGGGGGCAGACCTTATTATAACTGCCCGACCGGAGCCTTTATGTTCACCGGATTAGTAGAAACAATCGGCCGGATAACATCATGTGAAAGACGGGGAGCTGCAGCAGTTTTGACCGTAACGAGCACTCTGCCTTTATCAGAGATTTTAGTAGGCGATTCGGTTGCTGTAAACGGCGCTTGCCTGACTGTCACCTCAAAACATGAGGCGGCGCTGACCTTTGATGTATCGCCTGAGTCAATGTCGAGCACCACCATCGGAAGTCTGCGGATCGGGCACAAGGTCAACCTTGAACGCGCTCTGAAACTTGGCGACCGCTTGGGCGGACATATAGTAACCGGGCACATCGACTGCATCGGCAAACTGGCACGAATGAGTGACGCATCCGGTAACCACGTCCTTGATTTCTCACTGCCGACTGAAAATGCCCGTTACCTTATAGTCAAGGGTTCGGTGACAATCAACGGCATCAGCCTGACGGTCAACACCGTCTCTCAAGAGGGCTTTTCCGTAAGCATTATTCCGCATACGTTCTCCAACACGACACTTGAACAGCTAAAGATCGGCGACCAGGTCAACCTGGAAACAGACATAATAGGAAAATATGTGGAACGCTTGACGTCACCCTGGAAATCCGGCAGCGGCTTAAGCATGAAAACATTGGCAGAAAATGGATTTATATAGCACAATTTTGAATATGTGATTTACATTCGGCCCCTAAATTTATAATTAAAATTGCAGCTTAGAGAGGAACTTGTAATGTCCGTAGCAACTATTGAAGAAGCGATTGCAGATATCCGTCTGGGTAAAATGGTCATATTGGTTGATGACGAGGATCGTGAGAACGAAGGTGATCTGACTCTGGCAGCTGAGGCGGCAACACCGGAAAACATCAATTTCATGGCAAAGTATGGTCGCGGCCTGATCTGCCTGACTCTGACGCCTGATAAATGCGATGAATTGGGACTGCGCCCGATGGTGCGCGACAACACCTCACCTTTTGAGACCGCGTTCACGGTGTCAATTGAGGCCAAGCATGGCGTGACGACCGGCATTTCAGCAGCAGACCGGGCCCTCACAATCGTTACCGCTGTCGCTGACGGCGCC
Organism: Desulfuromonadaceae bacterium; assembly: GCA_028681335.1. Classification (GTDB taxonomy): domain Bacteria; phylum Desulfobacterota; class Desulfuromonadia; order Geobacterales; family Pseudopelobacteraceae; genus JACRCG01. Next base: position 21,165 of record JAQUIT010000011.1, read on the forward strand.
AGCAGCAAAGACCTGGTCAGCCCCGGACATGTTTTCCCACTCAGAGCCCGTAAAGGCGGCGTACTTGTACGTCTCGGCCAAACCGAAGGCTCCGTCGACCTGGCACGCCTGGCGGGAATGAAACCGGCTGGTGTGATCTGCGAAATCATGAATGACGACGGCACAATGGCCCGTATGCCGGAACTGAAGGTCTTTGCAAAAGAACACAACATAAAGATCTGCACGATCGCCGATCTGGTGGCCTACCGCCTCAAGAACGAACGACTTGTGCGTATTGTAGCGGAAGCCCACCTCCCCTCTTCTTTTGGCGGTGAATGGCGGGCGATCGGTTTTGAAAATGATATTGACCAGATTGAACATATCGCCCTTGTAAAAGGCGACCTCAAAAAAGACCAGCCGGTGCTGGTCCGGGTTCACTCCGAATGCCTGACCGGAGATGTTCTCGGAAGTCAGCGCTGTGACTGCGGTGAGCAGCTGCACCGCGCTATGGAGCAGATCGCTGCAGAAGGGAGCGGAGTGATTCTGTACATGCGCCAAGAGGGACGCGGCATCGGCCTTGTCAACAAACTGAAGGCGTACGAACTCCAGGATCAGGGACGGGACACGGTAGAAGCCAATCTGGAACTGGGTTTCAAGGCTGATCTGCGCGACTACGGCATCGGTGCCCAGATCCTGCTGTCGCTTGGCATTACCAAGATCCGTCTACTGACCAATAACCCCAAGAAACTGATCGGCCTGCAAGGGTATGGCATTGACATCGTTGAGCGGGTCTCGATAGAAACGGAGCCAAACGACACCAATCGTGATTATCTTGAGACCAAACGCAAAAAAATGGGACACCTGCTGGAGAACCTGTAATGAGAATCCTCCTGCACACCTGCTGCGGCCCCTGCTCCCTCTTCCCGCTGCGGCAGTTGCGTGCAGCCGGTCATGATGTGACCGGCTTTTTCTATAACCATAATATTCACCCCTATCAGGAGTATGCCAAGAGACGGGATACCGCAATCCGCATGGCCGAGCAGGAATCAATGCCCCTGATTGTGCGCGATGACTACGATCTGGAAGGTTTTCTGGCTCATGTGGCCGCTGAACCGGAGAAACGCTGCAGCTATTGCTATTCATCGCGCCTCCGTGGAGCGGCACAGGCGGCTGCCGAGGGGGGATTTGAAGCGTTTACCGCATCACTCCTCTACAGCAGATATCAGAAACATGACGAGATCAAGACCCTTGGAGAACAGATCGGCAGTGAGTACGGGGTGACCTTTTACTATCAGGATTTCAGAACAGGATGGCAGGAGGGAATCAAACTTTCAAAGGAGCTGGAGCTGTACCGCCAGCAGTACTGCGGCTGCATCTACAGCGAGAAAGAACGGTATTTACAGCAGAAGTAAGCCGGAAACGGGGGACAAGGGCTGGTATGAGTAATTTAGGAAAGCCGCTGATCATCATGGGACTGTTTCTGGTCGTTGCCGGGCTGGCTATCTGTTTTACCCCAAAACTCCCCACCTGGCTCGGCAGACTGCCGGGGGATATAGCCCTCAAGCGCGGCAACTTCAGCTTTTACTTCCCGCTCTCAACCTGCGTGCTACTTTCGATAATTCTGTCGTTCATCCTCTGGCTTTTCAGGAAATAGTTACCTTCTCTCCGCGAATTTAAAGACAAAAAAAGCCCGTGTTGCCACGGGCTTTTTTTGTTTGCATTGATAACAATGTCAATTAGGCATGGATAGCGCTTACAGGGCAAGTATCAACACATGCTCCGCAGTCGATGCAGGTATCTGCGTCGATAACACGCTTTGCTCCCTGCTCGCTGATAGCGTTAACAGGACAGGAATCCTCACATGCTGCACAGTTTGTGCAATCGTCAGTAATAGTATGGGACATTACTTTCACCTCCTTGTTAGATTAGCTCACCTGACGGTAAGTCGAGTGTGATGTACCATACCGTTTTTTAAATGTCCAGCAAAGAAATCGGCTCTCCGGCAAATCCCCCTGCACATATTTTGTTGAATTCAATTCTCGTTACGTGTATATATAAAAAACAGTTTTATTACAGCTAGTTATTTTAGTTTGGGTGTTATTTTTTTACTGATATCATAACTATATCAATTGCTTATTTGGAGGGCGCACACATGATCATTATGGCACTGAACTGCGGAAGCTCATCGGTTAAATATCAGCTTTTTGATTGGCAGAAAATGGAGGTCGTCGCCAAAGGAATGGTAGAACGCGTTATCATTGGCGGCTCCTTTATCATGCATGAAATCCCCGGTCGTGACAATTTCCATCACGAACAGGAATGCGCCAACCATCAGGAAGCTATTGACCTGGTCATCAAGACCGTCACCGATCCAGTTCATGGTGTGCTGAAAAGTGTCGATGAGATCTCTGCCGTTGGCCATCGTGTCGTGCATGGTGGCGAGAAATTCACCTGTTCCGTTCTAATCGACGCAAGTGTCCTCGATGCGGTAAAAGAGGTGCAACACCTGGCTCCCCTGCACAACCCGCCAAACATAGAGGGTATCGAGGCGGCACAGGCTCTTATGCCGACCGTGCCCCATGTTGCCATATTCGATACCGCTTTTCACCAGACAATGCCGGAACATGCCTACATCTATCCGCTCCCCTACGAATGGTATGAAAAACATCAGGTCCGTCGTTACGGCTTCCACGGCACCTCGCACCTGTACGTATCCAAACGTGCTGCAGTTCTGCTCGGCAAGAACGCCAAAGACCTCAACATCGTCACGATGCATATCGGCAACGGCGTTTCACACTGCGCCATCAAAAACGGTATTTCCGTTGATACTACCATGGGGCTTACCCCGCTCGAAGGTGCGGTAATGGGCACTCGTTGCGGTGATATCGACCCGGCTATACCGGCTTTCATGATGCAGAAAGACAATCTCTCGGCCAAGGAGATTGACAGCATCCTTAACAAAAAAAGCGGTGTAATGGGTATTACCGGCCGCTTCACGGACCGCCGTGATGTTATTGAACATGCCAACGCAGGCGACAAACGCTGCCAACTTTCCCTGGAGATCGAATCCTACCGCCTGAAAAAGTATATCGGTGCTTTCATGGCAGCTGTCGGCAAACTTGATGCGGTAGTGTTCACCGCCGGCGTCGGAGAAATGGGCGCGGCAATCCGCGAAAAAGCGATTGAAGGGCTGGAGCATATCGGTATCATCCTTGATCGCGAGCGCAACAAGGGGGCCATGACACGTAAGCGCGAAACGCTGATTTCCACTGACGACTCCCCGGTCAAGGTATACGTTATACCGACCGATGAGGAGCTGGTTTTCACCGAAGATGTCGTTGGCATACTGAACGGAACCTATACCGATCACATGCACTTCCAGTATTCGTTTGCGAAAGAGGATTTTGTCAGAAAGTAAGCGCAGCAATCACAGTTTTCAAACAAAGAAACCGGCCTGCGCCGGTTTCTTTGTTTGAATAGTCGTTACATTTTTATAAACCCTGCCGCAACAAAACCACCTGAAATCAGGTTTAGAAGGTTTTGGTAATTTCCCGTAGCAGAGATGTCGCGTATGACCCCTTTGGCAACGTGAACTCAACGGTCAGCGCACCTTCCGAGAATCGCCAGGACAACTCTCCGGCTGGCACCCGCAGCGGCCGCCGCTCTCCTTCCATGCGGAGGCCACCAGCTAGGTCAAAAGAGGTCAGACCGAGTCCCGCCTGATCAAGAATGCCACTTTCAAGCTCCCACACCGCCCCTTCGGGCCGTTTCATTTTGCAACCGAACATCGGCCCACTGGCCGATATTTCAAACGCTAAAGCCCGTTCTGCCTCAGCAGCAGCATCTTCAACAAGAAAACAGGCCCCGTTGACATGTTTGCAGGCAAGATCACCGTCCATTAAGCGATCGATATTTTCAATGCGTTCGGCAACCGTAAGATCAAAGAGAAAAGACTGCGCAGCCGAGAGATAGAGCTTTTTCAGGCGCGGGTGCACAACAGAGAAAGCCTTTTCAAACTCTCCCGGGCGGCTGATCAACCGCTGCAGCACATCACGTTCGGTACGACAGTGACGCGGGAAGAGCCGGAGTGCTTCGTCCAACGCCCCCTGATGATAGGCGCTGATTGCAGCGGACCATTCCGAGTCCCGCACCGCATCCGCTGCACCGATCAGGTGATCCACGCAGCCGTGCCAATCCCTCAACAGTATGGCCGTCCCGATCAAATGTGAATTACCCTGCGCGCCATAGCGTTGATAACCGAAATAATTAGGCACTCCACGCCTGGCAAGTACATCCAGGATTGCCTGGACATGTTGTACGGCGGAAGAATCAACACCCCTGATAACGATACAAAAGCGATTCCCTCTGAGGTGCCCGACTTTGAGCTTGTTTGAGTGTCGCACTGCCGAAACGACCCTGACTCCTTCCAATTCAAGGGCAAGAGCCTTCTCCGGAGCAACCCACTGAACAGAGACCGTCTGACTGGTAATACCGACCGCATCCTTCATACCGGCATAGCCGATGTCACGTTCCGGAACCTTCAGCGCCTGTGCAATGCGGCGGATGGCCTCAAGGGTCGTAATACCGCTTTTCTCGATCGTCAGGTAGCAATGTTCACCCGAACCAGAGGGAAGATAGGAGGGGATCTCCTCAACCCGGAAGTCCCCGGGCGATTCCTTGATTGTTCCGCCGCAGCCCGGCAGCTGAGCCGTCAGATACGGATGGTGATATTTCACCTCAGTGTTTTCGCTCACCCGAGCCCTCCGCATTGACGCAACGCTTCATAAAGCACAATCCCTGCCGAGGTTGAAAGGTTGAGGCTGCGTACCTTTTCAGCCGGCATCGGAATGGTAAATGAAGTTTCCTTGTTGGCATTCAGCAGATCTTCCGGCAGTCCTTTGGTCTCTTTGCCAAAGACGATGTAATCACCAGGCTGAAAACCGGCATCCAGATAGCTCCGCTCTACCTTGGTGCTCAGGTAAAAAAAGCGTCCTTCCGGAGCGGCAGCCTGCAGAGCTTCCAGATCGGGCCACTGCTTCAGCGAGACAAACTCCCAATAATCAAGGCCTGCCCTCTTGAGATAGCGGTCATCAAGGGAAAAGCCCAGCTTGCCCACCAGGTGCAGGACCGTGCCGGTGGCTGCGCACAAACGGGCGATATTACCGGTGTTAGGCGGTATTTCTGGTTCGATAAGAACGATATTAAATGGTTTCATAGTCAAAATGTATACCACTATTTCCCGCTGGCATGCTTGCATTTTTTTTAATGCAGAGCTATTGTGACAGATCAAAATTCCACAGCATCTGGAGATTCGGTCATGAAGATAATTGTAACTGATGAAGTATCAGCAGAGGGCTTGGCGCTCTTAACACAGGAACCCCGCATCAAGCTTGATATTAAGCTTGGTTTGAAAAAAGAGGAACTTTTGGCGGTCATAGGTGATTACGACATCATAATCACCCGCAGCGGCACGACTGTTGACAAGGCGCTTCTGGATGCGGCCACCCGCTTGAAGATGGTTGCCCGGGCCGGAGTCGGCATTGACAATGTCGATGTTGACTACGCCAGCTCAAAAGGGGTAATCGTTGTCAACGCCCCGTTCGGCAATACCAATAGCGCAGCAGAACATACAATGGCACTGCTCCTCTCCTTGTGCCGCAACGTTCCTATTGCCAACAACAGCCTCAAGTCCGGCGAATGGAAGCGTGCTCCTTTTACCGGTTACGAGCTGAAAGGCAAAGTAGCCGGAGTAATAGGCATCGGCAAAGTCGGCGGCCGTGTTGCCACACGCCTCAAAGCCTTTGAGTGCGAAGTACTTGCATGCGACCCGTATATTTCAGTCAAGCGGGCCAACGACCTGGGGGTCAAGCTGGTTTCCCATGACGATATTTATAAAAACTGCGACATTATCACCGTTCACACTCCGCTCAACGAAGAGACCAGAGGCATGATCGGTGCACGTGAATTCGGTCTGATGAAAAGCGGCGTAATCGTACTCAACGTGGCCCGCGGCGGCATCATTGCAGAGCAGGCCATGCTCGACAACCTGACCTCCGGCAAAGTAGCCGGCGGAGCTTTCGATGTCTGGAGTGAAGAGCCTCCTGCAACGGAAACTCTCAAACAGCTTATTGCCCACAAAAATCTGGTCGTTACTCCGCATCTGGGTGCCAACACCTTTGAAGCCCAGGTAAATGTTGCCGTTGATGTTTCCCAGGAGATCATCAACTACCTGGACGACAAACCGCTTGAAAACGCGGTCAATATTCCACGTTTTGATATGGCGCTGATGGATCAGATGCGGCCGTTCCTCAATCTGATGAGCGTTATCTGCGATTTCGGCATACAGCTGGTCGAGACGAACCTTGAAAAAGTCACCTTCGGTTTCAGTGGAGCGATCGCACATTATGACTGTTCACCACTCGCCGTATGCGGGCTTTCGGCACTGTTGAATCACAAGGTTGACCAGGATGTCAACATGGTTAACGCCACCCTGATTGCCGAACAGATGGGCATTGTTGTCAATGAAGCAAAATCCACACAATCCGATGGTTTCTCGAACGTGATAACACTCACCATAGAGGGACAGGGAAAACGGCGACTTGTTGCCGGTACTCTTTTTGAGGGGCAACCGCGCATTGTCCGCCTGCGCGATTATTCAATGGACTTTACCCCGGACGAGCACATGCTCCTTCTCAATTACGAAGACCGTCCCGGCATGATCGGGAAAATCGGCACAATCATGGGGCAGCACGACATTAACATCGCCTCTATGAACCTCGGACGCAGCGAGAAGAAAGGTGAAGCGATGGTTCTCTTATCGCTTGACTCTGCCGTACCGCAACCTGTTGTCGAGGAACTCCGTACAGCAACCGAAGCATCGTTTATAAAAGCCCTCAAAATGAAGAGCGGCGTTTGCTCACGTAATTGCGGCTGCGGCCTGTAACGGAATCACGACACCACTATGCAATTTCCAAAAATCGATCCTGTATTCCTGAGCATCGGCCCGCTCCAGTTCCGCTGGTACGGGCTGATGTACGTCCTCTCCTTTATCGCCACCTATTTCATCATCAGCTCCGAAGTGGTCCGCAAGCGGCTCCCGCTAACCAAGGACGATGTCGCCGATCTCGTTTTTTATGGCGCCATGGGAGTTGTTCTTGGCGGACGCACCGGCTACATCCTCTTCTACAACCTCGGCTTTTATCTGGAACATCCGCTCAAGATATTTGCCGTCTGGGAAGGGGGGATGTCTTTCCACGGCGGTTTTTTGGGAGTAGCACTGGCCTTCCTGCTTTATGCGCGACGTAAAAAGATCCCGTTTCTGTCCCTGACCGATATGGCAGCGCTCTGTGCTCCGGTCGGATTGGGGTTGGGGAGAATCGGCAATTTTATCAACGGGGAATTATACGGCAGGGCAACTGATGCCCCGTGGGGGATTGTTTTTCCCGGCAGCGATGGAGTTCCCCGACATCCGTCACAACTCTACGAAGCGGCTCTTGAAGGGGTTGTACTGTTTTTTGTTGTGCGCTTTGTCTCAAAAAACACAAAAGTCAATGGCGTAACAACCTGCGCCGCCTGTGCCGGCTATGGGCTGTTCCGCTTTACCGTTGAATTTTTCCGCCAACCTGACGCCCAGATCGGCCTCTTTTTCGGGCTGTTTTCCATGGGACAGCTGCTCAGCCTGCCGATGTTTATCATTGGAGTTTATGCGGCACTGCTGCTCTCGCGCCGCGGGACACAGCAGTAGGGTTAATATCATAATTGTAAAAATTCTTATTTACGTTATAGTGGAAGAAAAACAATCCGGAGGTCTCACATGATCAGTAAAAAAATGTCGGATGCACTGAACACCCACATGAACCTGGAACTTTTCTCCGCCCATCTCTATCTGGTTATGTCATCCTGCGCCAACGACATGGGTCTGAAGGGAGCCGCCAACTGGTTTTTTGTTCAGTACCGTGAAGAGATGATTCACTTCATGAAGTTTTATACCTACCTGACTGACCAGGGAGTCGTAATTTCAATGCCGGCCAGTAAAGCTGTGCCGAACAAATATAAATCGCTTCTCGACATGATGCAGAAAACTCTTGCGCACGAACAGCTCATCACCTCCTGCATTAACAACCTGAGCGAACAGGCGGTCCAGGAGAAGGATCACGCCACCCAGATCTTCCTGCAGTGGTTTGTTACCGAGCAGATTGAAGAGGAGAATAATGATCGCGATCTGATTGCCAAACTCAAGCTTGTCGGCGATAACGGCCACGGCATCCTGATGATCGACGGAGATATGGGGCAGCGTCTCTTTGTTGCCCCGGTAGGTTCACCACTGGCGGTGTAATGTGAAGATACGTTTCTGCGAACATAACAAGGGGAAAGGGAAGGTATTGCGGCGACTGGAAGATGAATTCCCGGATCTGAACATAAAAATAAAAAGTTGCGTCAAACAGTGTGGAACCTGCCGTGATCAGCCGGTTGCGGTCGTTGACAAAGTAAAAGTAACCGGCAAAGATGGCGATGACCTGTATGCAAAGATTATCGAGTTAATCCGGAACGACACAACTTCAGAATGATAAAAAAAACGGGTCCTAACGGGCCCGTTTTTTTGCATTCAACCTAGAAAAAGCAGTTATCCACGAAAATCACGAAATACACGAACAAAATCAAAAAGATATATATCTTTACAGTGTAACCTGTTTGGTGAATGACTGTTTTGCTTTAATGGTTTAATTTTCGTGTCTTTTCGTGCTTTTCGTGGACCCAAAAGCCGATTTCAGGTTAAACATTCAACACTATCTTATGTCCTGCCGCCCGCAACTCATCCACAACCAGCTCGGCAAGTTCGGGCAGTTTTCCTGCCAGTACGGGTGACAGTTCCACCCCCGCCTCGTACGATGCCGGTATGATCCCGAACAGGGACACCTGATCCGGAGTTTTGCCGCGCAGGTCTGAAAGAGTCAATACCTCCTGAATACCGATCTGATGCGGCGACATTTTGATCGGTAGCCTGCCCAGGAGGATCTGCTCCTTCTCGTAGCGGAATACTTCCCCCGGCTCACCGGCCGTATCAACGACATCAATCAGAAATACCCGGTCGGCATCCTCAAGCAGATGGGTGACCATAATGCCCAGGGTACCGCCGTCGTACAGCTCCACATCATCTTCAAAGAGATAGTGTTTCTCCAAGTACTTGATAAAATGTACGCCGAAGCCTTCGTCTGAGCAGAGTAGGTTGCCCGCACCAAATACGAGTGTTTGCACTTACATCACCTTCACTTTCGTTATTTCTTTGCCGTCCGGGTCAATCGTATGGACCGCACAGGCGATACAGGGGTCGAAGGAGTGAATCGTACGCAATACTTCAAGCGGCCTCTCACTGTCAACCACCGGATTGCCGACCAGCGATGCCTCATAAGGACCCATGACACCGTTATCGTCACGCGGCGACGCATTCCAGGTAGACGGCACAACCGCCTGGTAGTTTTTAATTTTCCTGTCCTTGATCACGATCCAGTGGGAAAGCGTACCACGCGGTGCTTCGTGAAAACCGACGCCACGATACTCTCCATCAGGTATCTCAGTATGGTTGGCATAGGTACTGTCACCCTTACCGACATTTTCCACCAGCTTATCAAGATACTCAAGCGAATAGTCGGCCATCAGATGGGCACGGATGGCACGGGCACCAAGACGTCCCATGGTAGAATGAAGGTCGCCGACACCAACGCCGATCTTACGGCAGGAGTCGTCTACCAACTTCCTGACTTTCTGGTTGCCGCCTGCATAGGCTGCAAAAAGCTGGGCCGGTGGACCGACCTGCACCGCTTTGCCGTCCAGACGGGGAGCCTTGCACCACGTGTATTTGCCGTTATCTTCAAAGTCGGTATAGTGCGGTTTGGTTTCACCTTCCCAAGGGTGGTGACTACCGTCCCCCTCGTACCACGCGTGGGCTACGTTTTCGGTAATGCCGTTTATCAGTCCCGGGTCCTGATGATTGGTAATAATGCGGGCTCCCTTGATGTCGCCATTATTGATGATTGCACCCGGCAGAGCAAATTTCGTATTTCTGGTGTCTTCCGGCATTTCCGGCACAGCAAGATAATTGGTGACACCTTTGCCGTATTTAAACCACTCCTTGTAGGCCGAGGCGATGGCCAGCATGTCCGGGTAATAGACCTTCTGGACGAAGTCGCGGGTTTCTTCCATCAGCGCACGGAGAGCGGAAATCCGTTCCATATTGATGGTCGCCAGGTTTTCCATATTGATGGCGGTGGCAACACCACCGACGCAGAGGTTCTGGATATGCGGGTTCTTACCACCCAGAATCGCGCCAACCTGGGCCGCCTTGCGCTGATAATCAAGCGCTTTCAGGTAATGGGCAACCGCCATCAGGTTGGCCTCGGGCGGCAGTTTCATCGCAGGATGTCCCCAGTAACCGGATGAGAAAATACCGAGACGTCCTGTTTCCACAAATGATTTCAGCTTGGTTTGTACCGCCCTGAACTCCGTTTCGCTGTTGCCTGACCAGTCGGAAATGCTCTGGGCCAGTTGGGCGGTTTTCTTTGGATCAGCCTTCAGGGCCGAGACAACATCAACCCAGTCCAGCGCCGACAGATGGTAGAAATGAACGATATGATCCTGCACCGAATGCTGGGCCATAATCATATTACGGATATACTGGGCGTTCATCGGCACTTCAACATTGAGAGCATGCTCAACCGAGCGGATCGACGAAATGGCATGCACCGTCGTGCAGACACCGCAGAAGCGTTGGGCATAGATCCAGGCATCCTCCGGTGGGCGTCCCTGCAGGATGGTTTCAATACCGCGCCACATCTGGGCCGATGACCAGGCATTGGTGACAGCGCCGCCATTTACTTCCACATCAATTCTCAGGTGACCTTCTATACGGGTGACCGGGTCAAGGGTTATACGGGCCATTATGTTTCCTCCGGGGGTTTATTGAATTTTTGATTTGAATCTAAAGCAACCCCAACCCCTCCCCCGCCTCCCCTTATCAGGGGAGGAGCCTTTCGTTCCCCCCTGATAAGGGGGGCTAGGGGGGTTGGGGTTGACGTTGGTTGACTTACACCTTCTCTACCACACCGTGCTCGGTATCAAGCTGCTGCCTCGTATGCAGTTTCGGCAGCACCGGCAGGATCTTGACGATTACCTGGTAGCCGAGGATTTCGAACGCAACGATCCCGACCGTAATCAGCAGTTCGGCCAGAGCCGGAAAGTAATGCCACCCTTTACCGGGGTTGAAGCCGATCAGGTAGACGTTGAAGCGGTACAAGGCCCCGCCAAGAACGATCAGAGCCGCCGAGACGAACAGCCAGCGGATTGATTCCCGCTTGCGGCCGCTGAACAGCAGCAGCGAGCCACCCGCTACCAGGCCGAAATCAAGCAGGAAAAAGCGTGAATAAAAATCAAGGGAGAGCGCCGCGCCCAGCTGTCCGCGCCAGGTCAGATCGCCAATTACTACCGACAGCCAGATCACCGTCAACCAGGGGATGATACCGGCGATGCCGGACAGCTCTTTGGTCTCAAAGGGGCGCTTGAAGGCATAGCTGGAGATGATCGACTCCAGTATTGCGATGGAGTAGCCGATGAACATGCAGTTGATTAAGAACAGTAACGGCAGGAAGCCGGTATACCAGAGCGGATGAAGCTTTGTAGAAGCGATCAGCAGCAGCGAGCCGAGGGACGACTGATGCATGGTCGGCAGAGTAATGCCGAGAACGATGACAAAGATCAACACCTTGTCCAGGCGCGGCTTCAGCCAGGCAGCCACATCTTTGACCATATCCAGCCGGTCGCCAATCCGCTCCGGCCGTTTCATACCCATGCGTGAATAAAGCCTGTCAAGCAGCAGTTGCAGAGTCTTCCACTGCGTTTTCTCCAGTGTCGTTAAAACGGCAGGAAGGAATTCGAGCAACAGTACTGTTGTATAAGCCATAACGCAGAGCGCCACCTCAAACATGGCCGAATTGACCTGCCACTTGGAGGGGATGAAGAAATTGTAGGAGTTCCAGGGGCGCCCCACATCCACCATAACCGAAAAGCCGGCCAGACCGTAGCCGAACATACTGGTCAGAATTGCCGAACGGATCATCGGGTGGTAATGCATGCGGTTGCGAATGTAGATAAGGATTGCCATGGCGTAACCACCGCAGGCGATGGCTGTTCCGACCGCCACGTCATAGGTGATCCAGATTCCCCACGGGTAACCGTCGCTCATATTTGTTACGGCTCCGAGCCCCCAGATAAAGCGCACGGCAACCAGAGCGAAACCGATCACGGTTAATGTCAGCAGAACTACGAAAGATGGCGTCAGAATCCTGGCATCATACTTTTGGAACTCATCGTGACTCATTCATTATCCTCCTTATGTTCAGGAGCCGAATCGTCCCCCACCCCCATCTTTGCCACCTGGACATGCTCTTCATCCGCCTGCCCCTTCTTCATGTTCCTGATCGCAACAAAGCAGAGCGTGCCGTACAGTGCGACCGGAGCGATGAACCCCTTGTAGATCGTGTGCTGAATCTTCTCGGAAAATTCGGCTGGTGCCGCATCCTTGAGGATCGGAAGCCCCAGTTTATTGAACGGCATTGCCGACAGGTAGAGATGATTGGTGCCGCCGACCTCTTTTTCGCCATAGATGTGCTGTTCATACCTGCCCGGGTTTTCCTGAAGCCGCTTTTTAGCTTCTGCGAGCAGCTCTTTCCGTTTGCCGAACATGATCGCTCCGACCGGGCAGACCTCGGCGCAGGCGGTGATCCCTTTTTTAATGAGGTTGGTGTTCTTGCACAGGTCGCACTTGACAATCTGGGGAATAGCCTTATCCCATTGGAATTTGGGAATATTGAAGGCGCAGGCGATCTGGCAGTAGCGGCAGCCGATGCAGGCATTCTTGTTGTAATCCACTATTCCGGTAACGGCATCCCGGGTCATGGCACTGACCGGACAGACCGATACGCAGGACGGTTTCTGGCAATGCATGCAGGAATACTTGACATACGACCACTTTTTATCAGACTCCTTGAAGAGTTTTATCAGGGTACGGGTGCTGCCGGACAGATCCTGCGGGGCATCCCAGAGCCCGTCTTTATCGAAAGCCGCCCGTTCGTAGGAGAGACTGCCATAATCGCTGTTGACCCGTTTACAAGCCGACATACAGGCCTTGCAGCCGACACATTTGGTCGCGTCATAGAGCATGCCGAGGGTATCATTGTTGACATGGTGGACTTCGGATGCCGTTGCAGTACCACGCCCTGCTATAAGAGCAGCTCCGGTCGTGCCGATAATCTTGAGAAACTGACGTCTACTCGGTTTTCTCATCGTCACCCCCCTTTTGAGGTCCGTCAGGAAGTCTTTTTGCCATCATCACACCAGCGCCGATCGCCGCACCGGCAGCGAGACCTATGACGCCGGTAGTCAGCGGATCTGGCCCCTTCCCTTTATCCTTGAGGTTAACCGGAGCATAACTGTCAAACGGCGTCGGCTCATGGATCTGGACCTTATCGGCGATAGCGGTTTTAAAGAGCAGATCCGGCTCGGTACAGCCGATACAGGGGTGTCCGATTCCCACCGGCCAGGCAACACCATCGTTAAAACGGATCACCGAGCAGTTGGCATAGGTTGCCGGTCCCTTGCAGCCAAGCTTGTAAAGGCAGTAGCCTTCGGCGTGGGTCACGTCACCATAGGCCTTGGCAAAACGGCCGGCATCGAAATGGGCCCGTCGTTCGCAATGTTCATGAATCTTGCGGCCGTAGGCAAACTTGGGACGGCCCAACTGGTCCAGATCAGGAAGCTTGTTGAACGTCACATAATGCAGTACGGTCGAAAGGAAGTTGTACGGATTTGGTGGACAGCCGGGGATGTTGATGATCGGTTTGTCCTTGATAATATCACGCACACCGACCGCGCCGGTCGGGTTCGGGCCGACTGACTGGATGCCGCCGTAGCTGGCGCAGGTACCGATAGAGATAATAGCTGCCGCACCCTCTGCCGCCTTGCGCAGGGACTCCAGGGCGGTCTTCCCGCCAACCTTGCAATAGATGCCGTTCTCCTTGGTCGGAATGGCTCCCTCTATTACGAGAATATACTTTCCCTTGTTGGCAGCCATGGAATCATGCAGCGATTTCTCTGCCTGGTGCCCCGAACCGGCCATAAGCGTTTCATGGTAGTCGAGGGAAATCATATCAAGGATAAGATTGGCAACGGCAGGGTGCGAAGATCTCAGCAGCGACTCAGAACAGCCGGTGCACTCCTGAAAATGCAACCAGATAACCGCTGGACGAGCGTCACTCTTGCCTGCCGCAGCGGCAACCTTGCTGACCATACTCACAGGCAGCCCCAACATGGCCGAGACGGTTATGCATGTCTTGATGAAATCCCGACGGCTCACACTGGGGAACAGCTCTTCTTTACCCATACAATCCTCCGCTTCCTGCGTAATATGTGGTTACTGACCAAACTTGTCGTATACGGCAACAGCCATGCCAAAATCAGCGCCCTCATAATGTTTACAAAAAACGTCGTTATTACAACTTGTTGAAATCTCAGCACGTACTCAAGTAAACAGCATAACAAAACAAGAGTTGCTTCTTTTTGTCCGCCCATGTATCATTTTGTCTTTCACTCACCCAAAAACTTCACACATTGCCACCCCTGAAGAGATGGCGATACAGGACCCGTAATGCCGACAATATTCATATGCGATGATGAAACTGAAATTCTGCGTTATCTGGATAAACTGCTGCAAGCCAACGGCTATACGGTAGAAACATTTCAACGCGGGACAGACCTGTTGACAAGACTGGATGGTGTGGCGGCAATGCCGTGTGATGTGATCCTGCAGGATGTACGCATGCCTGACCTGGATGGCCTGCAGATGCTTGACCAGCTCTGCAAACGCTGGCCGGACCTGCCGGTGGTGATCATGACCGCCCACGGAACGATCGACGACGCGATCAATGCGATCAGGCTGGGTGCCTACGACTATATTACCAAGCCCTTTCCGAAGGAAAAACTGCTGGGGGTACTTGAGCGACTGCTCGACCACCGCAGGCTCGCCAGGGAGAACCGACTGTTGCGCGAAGGCATGCAGCGCGGAGCCGGCAGTTCTGACGCAATCATCTTCCGCAGCCAGGCGTTCCGTGAAGTCTATGACCTGACCCTGCAGGTAGCCGAAAGTGATGCCAATATTCTTGTCATGGGAGAGTCAGGCACAGGCAAGGAACTGATCGCCAGCGCCCTGCATCGCAACAGCCCGAGGCGCGACAAACCCTTTGTCTCGCTTAACTGTGCCGTCCTGTCCGACACCCTGCTGGAGAGCCAGCTGTTCGGCCATGTACGCGGCGCCTTCACCGGTGCGGTCATGAATCAAAAGGGACTGTTGGAGGAAGCCGACGGCGGGACGCTGTTCCTGGACGAAATCGGCGATGTCAGCCCGGCGGTACAGGCAAAGCTCCTGCGCGTCACTCAGGAGAAGGACTTCATCGTGCTGGGCTCAACCCGCACGCGCAAGGTTGATGTACGATTTGTCGCCGCCACCAATAAAGACCTCATGAACGAGGTTCGGGAAGGCCGCTTTCGCGAAGACCTCTACTACCGCCTGAACGTCATCTCGATCAGCCTGCCACCGCTGCGGGAGCGGCGCGATGACATTGAACCGCTGGCACGCCATTTTCTAAAAGCCTCCACCCGGCGTATGAAAAAGGATGTGCTCGGCATTGAAGACGACGCCCTGCAGGCTCTGCTGCAGTACGATTGGCCGGGCAATGTGCGCGAGCTGGAAAATGTCATGGAACGGGCGGTAATCCTCGCCCGCGGGGGGATGATCACAATCGGCCTGCTGCCTCTGGGCGCACGCCGGGAAACGGCCGGCACACCGGCCGGCAAAACACCGCTGATTGGCCTGGACGAGATCGAACGTCTCCACATCACCTCGATCCTCAAGGAGACCGGATTCCACAAAAGTCAGGCCGCAACGATCCTCGGTATCTCGCGCAAAACCCTGGATCGCAAAATTTCCGAGTACAATCTAACGCCCGGGAACAACCCGTGAGAACATCGCTACGATATTCCATCCGCTTCAAGCTGACAGCGGCCACGCTGACCCCGCTCGTAACAGCCATTGTCCTTTTCTGGATAATTGGTGCCTCGGCGCTTTATCTGGGGATACCCGAGCTCCCCCTGTTCAATTTACGTTCCCAGATCAACATCATCTTCTCGGGTATCCTTCTCTTTGTAACCTTGGTTGGGGTAGCACTTTCGGCGTGGCTCGGCTCAAGCCTGGCTCGCCCGATCAAGGCGGTTGAGGAAGCGGCACGCCTGCTGGCGCTTGGCGAACACATCCCTGATATCGTTGTGGGGGGGCATGACGAAATTTCTATTATGGCCGAAGAATTTAACATCATGAAGCATCGCCTGATTGAGCGTGAAGAGGAGATTCTGCTGCTTAACCGGACACTGGAAGAAAAGGTGACGGAGCGGACCACTCAACTGGATGAAAAGAACCAGTGGCTGCTCGTGGCCCAACAGGAGCTTGCCCGCGCCGAACGCCTCGTCGGCATCGGTATTCTGGCATCGGGGGTAGCCCATGAGATCAACAATCCACTTGCCATTATCCGTGGCAACGCCGAACTGCTGGAGATGTCAACGCGCCTGAACGACTCGGACCAATCGGAAGTGACAACAATTATCAAGCAGGTGGGAAGGGTGGAGCGGATCGTCTCAAACCTGCTGACGTTCGCCAGAACACAGAAGAAAGTCATCCGCCCATTCCATATTGAAGAGCTACTTGATGATATACTCAGGCAGGTCGGCCACCAGATCACGCTGGAAACATACTGTATTGAAAAGAGGTACGGGACCGCAGGACATCATATCGGGGGAGACGAAGACCAGCTGCGGCAGGTTTTCACCAACCTGGTTCTGAACGGCCTGCAGGCAATGGGAAAAGGGGGGACTCTGACAATTGCTACCACCGTTGACCGGGAGGCCGAATGTTATTCGGTAACAATTGGCGACAGCGGGGAGGGCATCGCTGCAGACGTCAAGGAGAAGCTGTTCACACCGTTTTTTACCACCAAGCCTGGGGGGACCGGGCTTGGGCTGGCCGTTTCCTATGGCATCGTCAAAGACCATGGTGGCGACATCAGGGTTGAAAGTGAATTCGGGCAGGGAACCAGGTTCATTGTGCTGCTGCCGCTGCGCCAGTCAGTGCAGGATTGCGGCACTGACCTTGAACTGATGACCGGCAAGGTGTAACTACCACTAAGCAGCCACACCTATGACCCGCCTTATTTCAGTATCCAGCTCCCCTACTACCAACGGCTTGGAGACATAGCCGTCGAACCCCTCTTCAAGAAACCGCTCCCTGTCCCCGCGCAACGCGTGGGCGGTCACGGCGACAACCGGCTGGTAGCGTGCGCTCCCAATCTCTTTCATACGTAGTTCACGCAGGGCATCCTCGCCATTCATGACCGGCATCTGAATATCCATCAGGACGAGATCAAAATACCCCTGTTCCAGCTCGGCAAGACATTCCCTCCCATTTTCCACCACAACCACTTCATGCCCCATTTTACCAAGCAGCGCTACCCCGAGTGTGATGTTGATATGGTTATCCTCTACCAGCAGAATCTTTAACGGGGGACCGTTCCAACCGACTGTTGATTGACACGAAACCTCCTCAGCAATGTCACTCACCTGAGGAGATGTGAATGGCAGAGTCACCTTGAAACAGCTTCCAGCGCCCAAAGTGCTTTCAACAGAGATGCTCCCCCCCATCAGCTCCGCCAGGCGCCGACTGATGGCAAGCCCCAGACCGGTGCCGCCAAACTGACGCGTGGTGGAACTGTCCTCCTGAACAAACGGCTTGAAAATCTCGTCAATGGCTTCTGCAGAGATGCCGATACCGGTATCAGCCACGCTAATCTGCACCAGCACAACAGCGTCATGCTGTTCGAGAAGCTGTGCCGAGATGGTTATACCGCCGTTACTCGTAAACTTGACGGCATTTCCAAGCAGGTTGAGGATAATCTGTTTGACCCGAAACGAGTCCCCTTTCAAGACTGGGGGAATATCTCCAGAAATATCCACCTCCAGGGAGAGCCCCTTTTCATAAATGGCAGACTTTTGCGTCATAACAATATCGTTAATGCAGTGCTGCAGACTGAATTCGACCAACTCTATCTTTGTCTTACCGGCTTCGATCTTTGACAGGTCCAGAATATCGTTGATCAGAGACAGCAGGTTTTTGCCCGAGAGTTTAAGCGCGTCAACAAATTCACGCTGTTCCTGTGTCAAATCGGTAAACTCCAGCAACTGGGTCATGCCGATAACACCGTTCATAGGGGTGCGGATCTCGTGACTCATGTTGGCAAGAAACTCGGATTTAGCGCGGTTGGCTGACTCGGCCTGTTCCTTGGATATTTTCAACTCCTCTTTCTGCTGTTTACTCTCGGTGATGTCACGATTTGTGGCACGCCTCCCCAGATAGGCGCCATCGCGCCCGTACACGCACTGACAAGCGTGTGCGAGCCAGCGGACATCACCACCACGGGTTATAATGCGAAATTCCTGTTCATGCGGCGACGTTGTCTTCATCGTGACGCTATCCAGGTGATAATCGCACTGACCCCGGTCTTCCGGATGGGTGATTTCAACAAGCAGGGCAGCATTGTCAATAAACTCGTCAGCACGGTAACCGGTAATGCGCTGGCAGGCCGGGGAGCAATAGATCAGACTCCGATCCGGGCCGATCCAGTACTCCCAGTCATAGGTGTAATCCGCGACCGTACGATACTTCTCTTCGCTGGCCAGCAGTGCGATCTCGACCAGCTTCCGTTCGGTAATATCCTGCACCGTACCGGTAGCGGATAACAGCTGACCGTCATCCCTCTCGAACTGCGCCCGTTCCCTGACCCACAACGTTTTCCCGTTTACGACGATGCGATGTTCGATGTCATAGGGCGCACCCGTCGTTGCCTCTTTCCAGGTGCTAAGCACCAGCTCCCGGTCATCTGGATGGATGGCGGCAAAAAAGCTTTCCAGAGAGATCTTCTCCTGCTGCGGGAGGCCGAACATGCGGTATGTTTCCGCCGACCATTCAAGCCGGTTCTCAGGAATATAAAAGTACCAGCTGCCAACTTGCGCAATGGCCTGCGCGAGATTGAGGTTTTCCTCGCTGCGGCACAAGGCATCTTCCATCATCTTGCGTTCGGTGACGTCGCGTGCCACATGGATTGATCCGATCACGTTGCCATCGACATCGTGAAACGGCGTCACCGTTACCATCAGGTGTTTGCCCAGAAGAGGTTCATAGACCTCCTCCTGGTGTTCCAAACCGTCAAGCAGCAAAAGTGAATGGGGGCAATAATCGGGTGGGGCATCCAGACCGTGGACCACCCTATAGCACGGCGTCCCTAACTGACAGCCTTCACGGTGACCCTCCATGGCGTTCAACATTGCCCGGTTGGCGTGCAGAATAGTGTGGTTCAAGTCAAGGATGGTAATAATATCAGGAATACTGTTAAAGGTCCGCTCCCACTGATCCCGTGACACTTCCAGCTCATGGGTGCGATCTTTTACCCGCAGCTCCAGGTCGGCATTCATCTGCTGAAGTTCATCATGCGATCGCCGTATCGTATCGCTCATCAAGCGGACATTATCTGTCAGCCCCTGTATTTCAACGGTTGTCGGCAACGGCCACTCAATGGTTTCTCCGGCTGCTATCTGCGCCGGCAGCTGACGGGTCATTCTCTCAAAATCCGAGACAATGGTGGCGAGTTTCGCCGAAAACATCCGTGATAGATAGACAAGAATAACCAGTAAACATCCGATTGCTGCCAAAGAGAGGGATGTCTGGTATCCGATTTCAGTCAATGTCGGCCTGAGTGACGCTTCAACAACGAGCTTCCACTCCGGGTTGGCCTCAAGCGGCACCTCCTTCACGTAAAACGACGCCATCCAGCGTTTGGCAGCGCCGACTCCGGGTTGGGGGCTGGGTATCCACTGGTCGACACCGTCGGCTAACGGTTTCATCGTGCCATCCTTCGGCAGGACAAAGGGATCAAGCGGCTTAAGCGTTGGCCGGGTACTGACGATAGTCCGCCCGGCGTTATCCACAAGCGTCACGTGCATTGCGTATGCTTGAACAGAACGTTCCAAGAGTTCTTTCAGGGCAGAAAATTCTATGACACCAAGAGCCGCTCCCTGATAATGTGTTGCCGCAACTATCGGCGCTACCAGTATCAGCCGCGGTCCGGGAGTGCCTATTTTGCCGGAAAACAACTGAGTTACCAGGGAAAACGGTGCTGTTTTAGCAGCTGCGATATAGGGACGGTCAGAGAGATCAATCCCTATTGACGACCCACCGATTTCATTGATAGCAGGTGAAAACGCCCTGATAACGGCGTGTGCATCAACAATCCCCAAGCGCATGAATTCCGGCATTGCAGAGTGCATGTACTCCAGTTTTTTCTGCAGAAAATCTGGAGATAACCGTTCAGAATTCGTGCTGGTCACCGCCAGATAACGGATGATTTCCTGATTGCGCTGAAACCAGAGCGAGACGGCTTGTTCTGCCGTTTGAGCGACAACAGAGGTGTTAACCCGGTGATGGGCAAGTTGTGTCGTAAGGGTATGTCGTATATCCACGTAGAGAAACAAAAAGGACGGGAGCAGCACAAAGAGTGAAATAGTCACAAAAATGAGTTGGCGCAAGCTTGGCAACTCCCCCTGCAGCCGGTTCCTATAGCAGTAACCGATATACAGGGCGCTGGCCACCAGTGTGTTGGCTACGCCGTTAATACCCTCTTTAAGAGCAATTAAAGTGGCTGAGGAAAAAGAAAAACCCATGATGTACTGGTGGAACAGCATTACCAGGAGGAGCCCACCGGTGAACCAGAAGGTGAGATTGGCAACCACAATGTTCCAGCCGCGTTTCCGATACAGAAGACCGGTGCAGAGTGCCTCGGCAGTAAAAATGATAATTGCCCAGGGATGATTCCAGTGAAACCAGGTGCAGCTCGCGGCAACAATTGCCGCCGTCACACCGCTCACCAGACCAAAGCGCATGAGGACAAACATCGTGACGATTGAACCGAAGAGGAAATCCACACTAAAGATGAGTTCCAGCTTGAACCAGTTAAGTACAAAACCGGCCAACCCGAAAAGAAGGCCTACTGCCAAGTCGTTGAGCAATCGTCCCTGTTGATTTACACACAATTTTTGTGGTACCGGCTCCATCATCCCTCCGTAGTAAGAAGCTGGCGAATGTGCGCACCCTGCCCCGCCAACCCGTCCATCTCAAACGACTCTAAAACAGACCCTGTTATGAAGCGGCCGCATGCTTGATTCATCCCATTACCCGCGTAATCTCATCAACCAGCTCCTCTATTATCAGCGGTTTGGGAACATACCCATCAAACCCCTCAGCAAGAAACCGTTTCTTCTCCCCGTCCAGCACGTGGGCTGTCAGGGCAATGACCGCTTGATGACATGCGCTTCCCTGCTCTCTCCTGCGAATTTCACGCAGCGCCTCTTCGCCGTTCATGACAGGCATCTGTATATCCATCAGTACGAGATCGTATCGCCCCTGCTCCAGCGCAGCAAGGCATTCTCGGCCGTTTCCCACCACAACAAACTCATGTCCCAGCTTCTTAAGGAGTGATATGCCAAACCGGGTGTTGATCGGATTGTCCTCGACGAGCAGTACCCGCAACGATGCGGTTTTCCCGGTGGGTAATGCTTTCAGGGCAGCTTCCCCCACCATGTCAGGTTTTTGAGGGAGGCAAAACGGAAGAGTCACCGTAAAACAGCTGCCTGCTCCCAACGTGCTTTCAACGACAATATCCCCTCCCATCAGCTCCGCCAGGCGGCGGCTGATCGTCAGGCCGAGGCCGGTGCCGCCATACTGGCGGGTTGTGGAACAATCCTCCTGCGTGAACGGCATGAATATTCTGTCTTGTGCCTCAGGTGTGATGCCGATACCGGTGTCGCGTACCACCAGCTGAACAAGCACTGAATCACCGTGCTGTTCAAGCAGTTTGCCTGATATGGTGACCCTCCCCTGCTTCGTAAATTTAAGGGCATTCCCCAACAGGTTGGTAACAATCTGCTTGACCCGCAACTCATCCCCCACCAGAATTGTCGGGATGTTTTCAGCCAGCTCCACGTCGAGGACAAGCCCTGCTTCCTGTGCAGTAAACGCCTGCATGGTAACGATGTGCCTAATGCATTGGTGCAGGCTGAATTCAACCAGGTCCAGCGTTACTTTCCCTGCCTCGATCTTTGAGAGGTCAAGAATGTCGTTGATCAGGGTCAGAAGATTTTTACCTGACAGTTTGAGAGCCGTCACATATTCCTGCTGTTCTGCTGAAAGATCCGTCACTTCTAAAAGCTGGGCCATGCCAAGAACACCGTTCATGGGGGTTCTGAGTTCATGGCTCATATTGGACAGAAACTGACTCTTTGCCGTGTTGGCAGATTCCGCTGCAATTTTGGCAAGGAGTAGTTGCACCTCCGCCTGTTTACGCTCGGTGATGTCACGGGACACACCGATCATGCCGGTCGCAATGCCTTCTTTATTGAGTAATGCCACTTTGGTACTCTCAAACAGCACCTGAGTGCCATCCGGCTGCGTCACCGTAATTTCATAGGAAACCGGTCGATCAGCCGCCATCGCCTCTTGATCTTTCCGGCGTACAAATTCTGCCCGTTCCCGGTCTGCAAGCAGCTCCAGATCGGTATGCCCGATGATCTCCTCCCGTGGGCGGCCCATAAAAATTGCGGCATAACGTTCATTACACCCCAGATAGCGTCCGGACGTATCCTTGTAAAAGATCATATCGGGAATGGTGTCCATCAGCGTATGCAAGAAATTACGCCGGTTTTCGAGGTACTGCTCACGGCCATCGCGCTGTTTGATCAACTCTTCAATGGTTGCGGCCATTTTATTGAAGGCAGAAATGCAGGAATCAAGTTCATGAACCTGGCAGGGCATAACGCGGGTATGGTATTCACCGTTGCCGAAACGTTCGGCAGCACTGCCCAGCAGACGAAGCGGTCTCAGGGCACGGCGGATAGTCGGGGCGATCAGGGCGATAAAAACCACTAATCCTCCCAGCAGAAAGCTCATCTGAACCTGAAGCGAATGCCACAGCATCTCAATCTCTAATTGAGGTGAATGAATCATCGTCAGCTCACCATACGACCGGCCGCCGACCTCCAGTGCCGAGCGCTCGGTGCGCACCTGAATATTGGTGAGTGTCGTAAACCAGGCCGGAACGGTCGTGGTCGGTAGTGAATCGACCGCCTCTACAACCTTGCCGACCGGATCAACCCAGCGGATATTGTAGATATGCCGGCGTTTCACATGGGTGCGGAATATTTCTTCAATAGAAGCGTAATCGCCAAGAATAGCGCTTTCACAGACTTCCATCTTGAGTTCGCGGATATGATCGCGCAATTCGTCATTGATCCTGCCGCGCAACGCTTCCCGCTCATGGACCACCTGACTCCAGATCAGCAGCGAACTGGTGACCAGCATCACAAAGCCGCTTACCAGCAGCAAGCGACTGAACAGACCAAAACGCAAGCGTTTAACGTCAATGACCATGAGTAAACTCCGGCAGGAGCGTCTGCCTATAGAATTCCCACTGATTATGGTATTCCCGGTCCGTTGCCCGCACAAAACCATAGGGAGGCGACTGCCCGATCAGAGTACCTACTTTTTCCAGTATCAGCTTCCCTTCCGGGTCATGGGCCATGCCGACAAGGGCATCAACAACAGCCGCCGCCGTACCGGTCGCAACCCGTGGATGGGCAGCGACGGGCAGGTTCAGATATTCCGGCGAATGCCAGATAACCCTGTAACGGAAATTTTCCCGCGTCGCGTATGAATGCATTACCTGCGAATTCACGCACGCTGCTGCAATGCGGCCGGCTTTGAGCTGGCCCATAATACCTTCCTGGTTACCGGCAAAGACCGGTTTAACTCTGATTCCTTTTTTGGCCATGGCTTCCATGGGAACAGCATAGGCCACAAAGGCGGCCGGTGAGGGAAAACCGACCTCCCTG
This sequence comes from Desulfuromonadaceae bacterium, assembly GCA_028681335.1. Lineage (GTDB taxonomy): Bacteria > Desulfobacterota > Desulfuromonadia > Geobacterales > Pseudopelobacteraceae > JACRCG01. The sequence continues at coordinate 45,231 of JAQUIT010000011.1, forward strand.
CCGTTCAAGTCGTCAATAGCGGTAATGGGAGAGTCTTGCGGGACGACAATTTCACCGGTAATGGGAGGCCCGGCAGGGCGTGCCATTACCCGATAGCCCGCTTTGGCGTTATTTTTAGTAAAGAAGTGATTACTGTAAACCAGATCGTAGCGACCCAATCCGACCTGACGTGAATGTTCCGGCGCCGTCTTTTCCACTTTCAGAACCAGCGGCACGCCGCTCCTCTTTTCCAGATAGATAAGTATGGGGTTCCAGTATTGGGCCGTGAGGAGGATGCTGCGTTGTGTGATAACCCCGAAACTCAGCGGGGCAGTGGCACAGCAACCTGACTGCGGTGAGCAGAAAAACATGCCCGCCACTATCGCACAACCTACCATCAGATGTAGCATGATGCAAAAGAACGGCCGTCTCAGCATAACCATCTGCTTATCCATGATCTGCCTCCGCGATGCAGTGAACGACTTGATCCGCCAGACCGAGAACCCGCTTCATTTCGCTTACCAACTCCTCAATTACCACTGGCTTTGCCACATAGCCATCAAAACCCTCGGCAAGAAACTGCTCCCTCTCGTTGCGCAGTGCATAAGCGGTCAGAGCAATAACCGGAATAGCTGCGTCATGTTCGCGGTGGCGAATGGCTTTCAGCGCCTCAATGCCACCCATTACCGGCATTTGTATATCCATCAGTATGACATCGAACCTGCCATGGTCCAGTGCCGCCAGACATTCGAGGCCGTTTTCTACCGCAATGAAATCATGACCCATCTTCCTGAGTAGTGATGCTCCAAATTTTGTATTAATCGGATTATCCTCGACGAAAAGCACCTGCAGCCGCTTGGCATTCCAGATGGATGAGTTTTTTGGGGAAACGTCCGCCACAACAGCACTACCTTGAGGAATGGTAACCGGAAGATTCACCGTAAAACAGCTGCCGACACCCATCGTACTCTCAACGACAATACTCCCTCCCATCAGTTCAGCGAGGCTGCGGCAGATCGTCAGGCCAAGTCCGGTGCCACCATAATGACGGGTTGTAGAACCATCCTCCTGAGTGAATGGCATGAATATTCTGTCGAGTGCTTCCGGCGAAATACCGATGCCGGTGTCACATACCCGCAGCTGTATGAGAGCCAGATCATCGTGTTGTTCAAGAAGTTGCGCCGACACGGTAATGCCGCCACGTTTCGTGAACTTTACGGCATTACCCAACAGGTTGATGAGTATCTGTTTGAGGCGAAACTGGTCACCCACCAGGATCGCGGGGACATCCTCGCCCACATTCACATCCAGAGTTAGCCCCGCTTTGGAAACGGTAGTTTTTTGCATCAGCACGATATCGTTAATGCAATGCTGCAGACTGAATTCGGCCATCTCTATCGTGACCTTCCCGGCCTCAATCTTGGAAAGGTCAAGAATATCATTGATCAGATCCAGCAGATTTTTACCCGATACTTTGAGGATCTGTAAGTATCCCTGCTGTTCCTCAGTTAATTCTGTGTACTCAAGAAGCTGGGCCATACCAATGACGCCGTTCATTGGTGTGCGCAGCTCATGACTCATATTGGCGAGAAATTCGGATTTGGCGGTGTTGGCAGCTTCGGCGTTGGCTTTGGCCTCCTGCAGCAAAATCTGAACAGCCTTGTATTCGTCCAGCTGCACATGCAGAATCTCTTCAGCAGCCTGCAGCTGACTGTTTTGCTGCCGCAGCTCTTCCTTGTTTTTCCGCAATGCCAGCTGTTGCAATTGCACCGTACGGCGTTCGGCCTTCAGCTTTCGGTTGGTAACCAGCAATCGTACACTTTGCAGCAGGACCATCCCGAGGGCAGACAGGGCCGCCAGCAATTGCCAGAAATAGCGCGTGCATACATCCCGCAGAGTGAATACCGGCGCCGCTTCGAATGGCGGCAAACGCAGTTCACGCAGCACATCTTCCACCGGCGTGTAGTCTGCCGGCATGGCAAAGCTGTGGATACCGATAGCGCGGGTAGTGGCACTATCTTCTTCCAACAGAAAAAGTGCCGCAGAGACATGTTTGGCGAGGTTTTCGTCAACATGCGGCAGAGCGGTAAACGGCCATTCAGGATAAAGCCGGGTGGAGACCAAAAACGGATATCCGGGCGTATCCAGCCTATTGATAATCTTCAGCTGATTTATGTCCAGCTTACCCTCACACACCAGCCCTTCCAGCACGCCGCTGCGCACAAAACCGACATCGGCCCGGCCTGACAGCACCGCCGAGACGACGTTGTCATGTGGCATGCCGGTGGTGATAATTTTGGCATCCTGTGGCAGACGAATCCCCACACGGCTCAGTTCATACGCCTGCATCTGATAGCCGCCCAAAGATTCGGTGGCGGTCGCCGCAACAGTTTTGCCTTTGATGTCTTTCAGCGTCCTGATAGCGACCTGTTCTGCCCGGGTAAAAATGATGCCGCCAAAAGTGGTAAGGCGCTTGCCATGCTCATTAACAGCCAGTGTCGCAATGGGTACCGACAACTTGCCACGTTTTTTTATCACAACATAATGCCCGGGATTAGTCAGGACAAAATCAAGCTGTCCCTTCGCAATAGCCTTCTCCAACTCGGGATAGGTAAATGCTTCCACGACAAAGTCCCGCCCCGGAATCGCCTTTTTCAATGAGGCTGCAAGCGGACGCCACTGTGCGATTGTCTGTGGTTTCGGACGGAAGGCAAGCACGCCAATCTTGACCGGTTCCGCCGCACGGACAGAAGTCGCCGCCACAGGAACGCCTGCCAGACAGACCAGCACTATCACCATGCGGACTAAAGCTGTTATGGACATCAATCTCTCCATACGTAATGGTTAACGACAACCGTCAGCCGACTGATACTGAAGCGGCACGATGTTCCTGTGCCGTCACCGTTCACCCTGCTGACTGAGCAGCCTGATATTTGCACTACTCACACACTCGTTGCGCGTCACCGATAGCCTGAGCAACAGCTCGGCATAATTCGACTTTTCGATACGGTTTCTGAATGAAGCCGAGTGCTCCGTACTTGTGAAAGCCCTCTTTTACCCCCTCCTGACTAAACCCGGAGGAGATGAGAACCCTGGCTTCAGGAAAACGTGCTTTCAACTGCAGCAGGGTTTCTTTCCCCCCCATGTGAGGCATTACCATGTCCAGTATCACCAGAGAGATATTCTCCCGCTCCTCGGCATAGACTTCGAGAGCCTACTCTCCATTCTCAGCGAGGTAAACCCTGTAGCCCAACTCTTCCAACAGCCCCTTACCACTGCTGCGGATCAAGGCTTCATCATCAACAAAAAGAATGCCGCCGGCACCACAAACGAGTTTATCTTCCTCCGCAGCAATTACATTTTTGCATCTTGCCAACGGAATATACAACTTGAACACCGTTCCGATTTCCGCTTCGCTATAGACACGTATGCAACCCTGGTGCTGTTTAACGGTGCTGTACACGGCCGCGAGGCCGAGCCCGGTGCCCTTGCCGATCTCCTTTGTGGTAAAAAACGGTTCAAAAATATGCTCCACAACCTCACGTGTCATCCCCGTGCCGCTATCGGAGACCGCTATTTCAATAAAAGCCCCCTCATTGATCTTAAATCCATGAGAGCAGCAATAGTCTGCGTCAAGCAGCACATTTGCAGTGGCAAACGTAATAACCCCACCTTCCGGCATGGCATCACGGGCGTTTACACCAAGATTAAGCATGGCATTCTGCAGCAGTGTCGGATCACCTATAACGACGGTGTCAGTGGCGACAAGCCTGGTTTCCAGCGTAATATTTTTATCAATCGTGCGCTCCAGCATGGTTATGGCAGCCTGAATGGTTTCATTTATACTGACAGGGACCGATGTTTTTTGTCCCTTGCGGGAAAAGGCCAGCAGTTGGTGGGTAAGGTCGGCAGAACGGTTCGTTGCCTCGAGGATGGTGGCGACAAACTTCATCGCTTTAGGGTCGTCCTTGACATAGCTCGTCAAGAGTTCGGCAGACGCCATGATGGCGGAAAGCATGTTATTGAAGTCATGGGCCACACCTCCGGCCAACTGCCCAAGAACCTCCATTTTTTGATTCTGACGAAGGATATCAGCCATCTTCTTTTGTTCGGTAACATCCATATACACAAGCAACAGGCACTTCTCACCATGGTACTCGATAAAATTACTGTAAATCAGAACATTGAGATTCACTCCGTGAAGTGTTTTCACTTCCGTAGCAAAACCGGAGACCCCCTGTTGACTACCTATGAGCTTTAAAAAACGTTCCCGATCGTCATCACTTCCCCACAGACCTGATTCACTGACATTTTTGCCAACAACATCATCATACCTGTAGCCAAAGTTATCGCTGAACTTCTGGTTGACCTCACGAATAGCTCCTGCTGGGTATGTCGAGATTGCCAGTGCGAGCGGGGACACATCAAAAACAGTCTGGAGGCTCTTATTCGACTCCTGCAGCAATTTACGGCTGACTTCATATTCCTCTATCTGTACCCGCAGCCTCTCCTCGGTCGCCAATAACTCGTCATTCTGTTCCTGGAGACAGTATTCACTCGCCAGCAAGCGCTCATGCGTTTCCATATACTCTTGTACCTGACGGCGCAGCATCTCCTCGGAGACCTGAAGCTTTTTCACAAGAGCCCGCAGATCTACGCCATCTTTCCGGATGCGCAGGTGGCGTAGACCGAGCAGAAGCCCTATGGTCCCACCGTAAACAAACGGCACGATAAAAGCCCTGGGGTCGGGGGCAAAACTAATGCCCATAATCTTGCGCTGTATGACGGCAAAACAAGAGAGGGTCAGAAAACCTGCAACAGTTGTCAGAGCAAGGAATAGCGTTCGATGTTTCATGACCTTGATTCCCCCTTGCCTTCGTGGGATAACAATTCGTACGACAAGTCAAAGCAACCGATACAAATCATCCGTTCGCCGGCTGTACAGTTTAACTGCCGAATCAAAAGGTGCTAAACTGCGCTGAAGCTCTCCCGCTCACCTTCAGAAAACATCAGATCAACATCCATAATGACAAGCAACCGTTCAGCGCGGTTATAAACACCGGTGATGAACTCCTGACCGACACCGCCGGCGAGAGCCATCGATGGCGGCGGCTGAATTTCACTGCCGCGAATTCGGATGACTTCAGAGACCGCATCGACGATAAAGCCGGTGAGGCAGCCAACAACATCCATAATGATGATACGGGTGTGACTGTTGTTTTCGTTCTCCATCAGGTTGAAGCGACGGCGCATGGAGATGATCGGGATTACCTTGCCGCGCAGATTAATGATCCCCTCGACATGTTGCGGTACGTTGGGCATTTTGGTTATGGTCGGCATACGGATGATCTCGCGAACCTTGAGGACCTCTACACCATACTCTTCATCAGCGAGCATGAAGCTTACCAATTGGATCAGTTCATCACTCTTTGCAACTTCATCCAGTTTTACCAGTGCGTCTGTAGACATGGGAGTCTCCTTTATATTTAGAAATCCAATCGTTCTCCATCAGGGCCCACAGTTCCCAAATGAGAAGGAAATCACAGCTTAAACTGCCGCACCAACCGCTGCAGTTCTTCGGCATTGCTATTTAACTGTGCCGCCACCGTGGCAGATTCTTGAGCACCCTGTGATGTTTGCTGAATAACATCGGTAATCTGCATCATGTTGCTGGAAATCTCACTGGTAGTGGCGGTCTGTTCTTCGGCAGCGGTAGCAATCTGGTTTACCTGCATGGCAACATCACTAATTTGCTGAAGGATATCGTTGAGTGACGTTTCTAATTGAGAGGCTTCTGCTGCACCCTTTTCGGTCCCCTTTACGCCTTCTTCCATCGAAATAATAGCCTGTCTTGTTTCAGTCTGAATAGCCCGGATCATTCCACCAATTTCCTGGGTAGCATTCGTTGTTCTTGTCGCAAGGTTGCGAACTTCATCGGCCACGACAGCAAATCCGCGTCCCTGTTCGCCTGCACGAGCAGCCTCTATTGCGGCGTTCAGCGCCAGCAAATTGGTTTGATCGGCAATATCTTCAATGGTTGCTACAATTGCACCAATTTGATCGGAACGTGCGCCAAGCGATTCGATGATAGCGGCATTTTCACGTGTTTTAGCACCACGCAATTTAATGCCGTCTATGGTGTGACTGGCTACCTCGGCGCCGTTGCTGGCCGCTTGCGAGGCACGCTGTGCCCCTTCGGCGGCCATTTGACAGTTTTGGGCAATATCACCTGATGTTGCCGACATTTCCTCACCAGCAGTCGCAACCGTTGCCGTTTGTGCCGCAACCTCCTCCGCACCAGTAGCAATTTGCTCGGCTGTGCTATGCACTTGGCTTGCTGCTGCCGACACCTGCATGGCACTCTCGGCCACTTTTTTCAGCGCTTGGCTGAAGGAGTCGGCCATAGCATCAAATGATTGCCCGATGGTTCCGAACTCGTCTACCGTTGTCAGTCGAGCCCGCTGTGACAGGTCACCGTTCACCATAGCACCACTGATGTTGATGAGGATTGACGCAGCAGATGAAATTGAGCGAATGATCATCAGGCCAAGAACAAGCGATACCAGAATAGAACCGACAATGGCACTGATGACCAATATAAGGATTTTGTGATATTTGCTAACAGCCTCTTCGTGGGCTTTTTTCGCAGTAGTATGCTCATAGTTATAGAGTTGCTGCGCAAGTTCATTTGCAGCCTTAAACAGTGGATTAATAGCCTTTATTGTAAGCTCTGTTGCGCCATGATAATCACCGGCAAGAATAAGGTCACGTACCGGCAACAACCCTTCCTTGACAAAGCGTGCGCGTTTCTCAGCAAAGTCATCAGCCATACGTTTTTCATCACTACTAAGTGCACTGTTTGAATACTCTTTCCAGATGGATGTAATTTCCTCAATATTTTTGACGACGGAGTCGAGGTGCTGCTCAGTGGCATGGTCGTGCAATTTAACAATATTCGGGTTCTCCGGGTTATGTTGAAGAGCCAACAACAGCTGAATCCGGTTGTCACGCATGAGTCCCATAATCTGGTTAATCTGGGAAAGGTTTGTAAGATTTTCCTTATACAACTCCTCAATAGTGTTATTGGCTGATTTCATACCCACCAAACCAAGTATACCGGCAGCTGTAACCGAAAGACAGCCTACCAGCAAAATGATGAGAATCTTGGATTTAATACTTAAACTCATTGTTGCCCCCTTTGATTTTTTATTTAGATTTTGTTTCCTGCTACACCACTACATAGGTTACTTGTGAAGCGGCACCCTGCCACACCATCAGTTTTTCTATAGTTTAAACTGCCGGACCAACCGCTGCAGCTCTTCGGCATTGCCGTTTAACTGTGCCGCTGCCGTGGCGGATTCATGCGCACCATCCGATGTCTGTTGAACAACATCGGTGATCTGCATCATGTTGCTGGATATCTCGCTGGTCGTTGCCGTCTGTTCTTCGGCGGCGGTGGCGATCTGGTTTACCTGCATGGCAACATCGTTGATCTGCTGCAGGATATCCTGAAGGGCCTCACCCGATTTGGCCGCTTCAATTGTACCGTTCTCCACCTGATTGACACCCTGCTCCATGGCGTCAACGGCACCCTTGGTCTCGCTCTGGATCGCTTTGATCATTTCGCTGATCTCACGCGTCGCACGGGAGGTGCGCTCTGCCAGAGCACGAACTTCGTCAGCTACAACGGCAAAACCGCGCCCCTGCTCACCTGCCCGGGCCGCTTCGATGGCGGCATTAAGCGCCAGCAAATTAGTCTGATCGGCGATATCTTCAATTGTTCCAATAATAGCGCCGATCTGGTCGCTGCGCACCCCGAGGCTTTCCACCGTTTTCGCAGATTCCTGCACTTTTTCAGCAATTTGGTTCATGACAGAAACGGTTTTTTCAACAACAACTGCGCCACTCTGGGCAGATTGCGATGCCCGCTGTGCCCCCTCTGCCGCAAGCAGGCAGTTCTGGGCGATGTCACCGGAGGTGGCAGACATCTCCTCACCGGCGGTAGCAACCGTTGCTGCCTGGGCAGCAACCTCCTCCGAACCGGTCGCAATACGTTCAGCACTGACATTTACCTTTGCCGCAGCCTTGGATACTTCTTCTGAAGAACTACTAATTTTTACCAGTATCCCTTTGAGTGCACCCGCCATCCGCTGGATCTCTTGAGAAAGATGTTCCACTTCATCCACGGATTCAGGCTCATTACCCTCTCTATCAGAAACATTCCTGAAATCACCAGAAGCCAATACCGTGGTCATGGCAATCGCTTCACCCAATGGCCTGGATATCCAGAGCCGGACAAAGAACATGAACATCATGACAAGAATGACCACGACCAGGACTGTCGCCCCGATCATCGCATTACGTAATATTTTAGCCTCTGCATTTAACTCTTCAATGTACGAACCGCCGGCTATCACCCAGTCCCACTCCTTAAGGTGACGGTAGGCAACCATTTTCTCGCGGGGTGAGGTTTCGTTTGCCTCTTTATTAAGCCATGGATAGCGGATGACTCCCTCTTTCTGTTTGAGCATCTCCTTGATAAACTCGTGGCCGGAGGCATCCTTGGATTCAACGATATTGCTCCCTTCCTTGGTCGGATGAATCTGCAGCTTGCCGGCATCTTTCCCTTCTTTGGCATCTAGAGCGAAAAAATAGCCGGTCTTGCCAAGCTTTACGCTCCGAATCTTATCTTTAAGCGCCTTAAGCCCATCCGTAAAATCATGGCCGATAAAAAGCGCGCCAATCACGGCACCACTATCATCCTTTACCGGCAGGTATTTGGTAAGATAATCCTTACCGAACAGCGTGGCCTTACCGATGAACTCCTCTCCCTTGAGCAGCCCCTGGTACGCCGGAGAGGCTCTGTCCAAGGCGGTGCCGATGGCGCGGCTGCCATCTTCTTTTTTGAGCGAAGTGCTGGCCCGGATAAAGTCATCGCCGGAACGGACAAAGATCGTGGCGACATCCTGCGTTACCGCGGTGAATCTATCCACTATGTCGGTATTAAGATTGAGCGTTGCCGAACCGGCGCTGAGGGTTGGTACCTGCAGGTCTCCGATAGCGACTGTTTTTGAAGCATCTAACCTGAATGAACCGGGAAAGTAGGTGCGAAACACCGCCATCATCTTGCTGGCGCTATCAGCCTGGGCGACGTGGTAGGAGGACATAAAATTGGCCAGTAGTGTAACCTGCTGAGTCAAATCGCGCTCCGTACGCTGTTCAAGCTTTTTGGTAATCAGTGCTGAAAGCGAAATGGTAAAGACCACCATGACAATGACAACAATTATCGCCTGTACCAGTGACAACCTTACCCCAAGTGAAAATTTGGCTGGATTCTTCATGCGAACTCCCTTTTTCTCTGTATTTCTCAGTATTTCAAAAATCGGCAATGATGATTACCAGCTGATGAGGGCTGCACTTCCACGGCCGCGCCTCCTCATGCACGGTAATAAACGTCCATGACGGTAACCGGCAACGCACCAGTCAGGAGCGCTTTATGTTCCTGTCCAACTGGAGCGACACCATGCCGAGGCGAATAATGTCGTCGCGGCCGATAACGCTCAACTCGCTTGCATTCAGGTCATAACCGCTTTTACGGCACAGACCCTCGATAGATTTTTCTGCCTGTTTCCGGAACTGGTCATCAGTCAACAACCGGCCTAACAGCCGTTCTACCGCTTCCTGGCTCATATCGATCTCCGCAATTCATCCATTTTGATGGAACATTAAAATCACGACAGCTGCGTAACCCGCTTCATCTCGGCAACAAGTTTTTCCGGTTCAATAGGCTTTGAAACATAGCCATCAAAGCCATTATCCAGAAATCCATCCCGTTCTCCCAACAGCGCATAAGCCGTTACCACAACAACCGGGATATGAGTACCCGTATCACACTCACGCTCACGAATCGTTTTCAGGGCTTCCACACCATTCATCACCGGCATGTTAATATCCATAAGAACCACATCGAAGTCATGCTGTTCACATTGCACCACGGCATCCCGGCCGTTTTCCACGACAATGACCTCATGTCCCATTTTCTGTAACAGCGCTGAAGCAAAGCGGATGTTGATCGGGTTATCCTCCGCGAGCAGCACACGAAACGGAGGGCCATCCCATAACTGCTCTAATGGCACAGCAGACGTCTTGAAAGCATCACGCAACTCTGTTGACGAGGCAACGGTGAAAGGAATGCTAACCGTAAACGTGCTTCCAACGCCTTTCGTACTCTCCACCGTAATACTTCCGCCCATCAATTCAGCGAGGCGGTTGCAAATAGCCAGTCCAAGCCCGGTGCCGCCAAAGCGCCGCGACGTTGAGGAATCACCCTGGGTAAACGGCTGAAAAATAGTAGCCTGCGTTTGTTGGTCCATACCGATACCGGTATCCATTATTGAGAGTTCCAGAAGCACCTGAGAGGCGTGCCGCTGCTTCACGGCCACCGCCACCAGAATCTCCCCTTTGCGGGTAAACTTGATTGCATTGCCCAGCATATTAAGCAGAATCTGTTTCAGACGCAGTTGATCACCAACCACCATACCTGGCACGTCCTGCCGGATATCAACCTTTACGGCCAGCTCCGTAGTTCTAATTCTCGACTGCTGTGCTCTGACCACATCATTGATGCAATGACGCACACTGAAATCGGCATATTCCAGCTCAACCATCTCAGATTCAATTTTTGAAAGATCAAGCACATCGTTGATGAGTGACAGCAGGTTGTTGCCGGAAATGGTGACGTTTTCAATATACTCCCTCTGCTCGTCGTCCAGATCGGTATAGGCAAGCAGCTGAGTCATACCAAGGACACCATTCATGGGTGTTCGTATCTCGTGACTCATATTGGCCAGGAATGCACTCTTGGCGCGATTGGCAGACTCAGCGGCCTCCTTCGCCAGTTTCAAGTTTGTCTCATGGTTGACATGTTCGGTAATATCTTCAACAACCTCAACGGCGGAAGTGATAATCCCCTTGGAGTCAAACAGGGGGGTTGCAACAATTTTGTAGAAACGCAGCCCTGCCGGCGTGGGCGTCTCTTTTACATATTCGTGAATGGCACCATCCAGCAGCGTTTTTGCCACCGGGCAGGATGGGCAGACATCAGCACGGGGTGGATCACTAAAACTCCTGTAGCAGACATGTTCATCAATAGTACCTACCGCTGGAAACCATCCCTTCATAACCGGGTTAACGGAAAGTATCTTCATCTCGGGGTTTATCACGGCGATGCCAACACCGATATGGTTGAAGATTCCTGAGTACATTGCCTCCCGGTAACGCAGCAATGCCACGGCCTCAACCTGCTCGGTAACGTCATCCATGATGCCGAGCACATGAGTGTTCCGGTCGACGGAAGCCATAACCGTCGTTGACATGGAAACCGTCCTCTTCTTGCCATCCGAACGGGTAATTTCCAATTCTTCCCGTACGAGGCTATCCCCCAGACGCATTTTATCCATGCGGGCAATGGCTCTGTTTTGTGACGTCTCACCGGGGCAGAGCAACTGATACCAGCCAAGCCGGTTTATCTGTTCCAGTGAATACCCGGTGATGGCGGTCATGCAGGGGTTCCAGACGGTGAAACGGACATAGGGGAACTCCGGAACAGCATGGCAGACACAGACCCCTTCTGAGGCATGCTCAATGATTGACGAGAGAAAGTGACGTTCCTGCTGAAGTTCAGCTGTGCGGGCATGAACCAGCTTCCGCAGCCTGATGTTAATTGACATGGCGAAAGCAGCGACAATGAGCAAGGCAATGCCGATCGCAATCAGAAGTGGAATCCACCGAGACCATCTGCTGTCAACAACCGGAAAACCGGTGCCGAGCCATTTACGCTGTATATTAGCCAGCACTCCGGTAGTGCGGGCATGGTTGATAGCTTTGGCGATAATTGAATGAATAACGTCATTCCCTTTTCGCACCGCCATGCAGTTTTTACCGATGTAGAGAGGTTCGCCGACTTTTTTTGCCTTATCGACCAGATGGTTGCTGTAGAGATGGTAGAGAACAATCTGTTCATCGCCGATCAGGGCGTCGGCTCGACCGGAAATCACGGCGTCAATGGCCTGAGCAAAAGTATCTGTTGCGACAAGCTGAAAGGCTATCCCCTTGGACTCAAGAAAATCCACGGCATAGTCACCGTGCTGAATGGCGATACGCTTTCCTTTCAGGTCATCGAGGCGGGAGATGTCCGGCCGTTCCGTTCTGACAAAAATTGATGCCGGCACATCAAAGAGAGGCTCACTAAAGGCAAATTCCCCGGCGCGTTTTTCGCTGTAAAAGAGGCTGGTGATGGCGTCGGCTTTTCCGGACAAGACCGCCTGCTGAGCCTGCTGAAAGGGCATATTAAGAAACGTGACTCTGATCCCCAGCTCGGTAGACATCCAGCGGGCCAATTCGATGCACATGCCATCCATTGAATTGTCTTTTTGGAGAAACTCAAAAGGGGGATATGCTGTCTGGCTGGCAAATACCAGTGGCCCGTGGGCCTGTAAATACTGCCGTTCTTCAGCGGTCAGATTCACGGTAGCGTTGTATGCCGTCGCAACCAGTGAGCTTGAAAGGATCACCAGCATGAAGGCACACACCGCTATCAGCTGACGATAATACTTTCCGTTTTGAGGTTTGATTCGGCGACTAAGCTTCATGGCAACTCCCGATCAAACAGTGTTCAGTGGTTCTTCAGAACCTTGGTCGTTGTCTGCCGTAAGCAAAAAAGGCAGTTCCAAAGAGAACGTGCTCCCCTGTCCCTCTATGCTCTCAACCCAGAGACGACCTCCCATCAAATCCGTAAGACGGCGGCAGATCGTCAGTCCCAGCCCGGCACCTCCGTAGCTGCGAACCAATGAGTTGTCAGCCTGTTCAAACGGTGCAAAAATCTGTTCGATTTTATCCTTTGAAATACCGATGCCGGTATCGGTTATGCCGCAGCGGATCAGTACGTCCTCTCCACCGTTCTGTGAAACGTGAAGCTTTATAGAGATGTTCCCATGATCGGTAAACTTGACGGCGTTCCCCAGCAGGTTGAGCACTATCTGCCTGAAGCGCAACTGATCGCCAACAACATAAGCGGGCACATTTTCGTCATATTCAGTGGTCAATACGAGCCGCTTCTGGTCAACGAGAGATTGCAGTGTGACCATCGCATCTGAAATGGCAGCCATGACGGAGAACCGTTCATGCCTGACAACCATCCTCCCCGCTTCTATCTTCGCCAGATCCAGAATATCATTGAGCAGGGTCATAAGATTTTTGCCCGACATCTGAAGACTGTCGAGATACCCCTGTTGTTCACGATTCAGACTGGTGTAGGAGAGTAACTGTGCCATACCAAGGATGCCATTCATCGGGGTCCTGATCTCGTGGCTCATATTGGCCAGAAACTCACTTTTGGCACGGTTGGCCGATTCTGCCTCTGTACGGGCAGTCTCCAACTGCAGCATCGTCTCCTTGAGACCGGTGATATCCCGTATCGATTCAATGGCACCAACTTTTATGCCGGCACTATTGTACAGAGAGACCGCTGCGGCCCAAACATACGCGCCCTTACCGCCATAGAGCGCAGGGCAGAATGCCTCAGCGGTGATATAGCCGTTTTGTGACTTGACCTGGCTGTAAAGCGCCAACACCTCCCGCTGATCCAGCTCAAGCAGGTCTAAAAGCTGCTTTCTGCGCTCCCCGTAAAAAGGTATCGTATAGGCGTTATCCCCCCTGCCCAGCATGTCAGCTTTACAGACGCCGGACATTTCCTCCATCGCCTTGTTCCAACCGATAACTTTTTTAGAACAATCCACGACAAAGGTGGCATCGGGGAGAAACTCAAAAATATCCGCAAGCTGCTGCTGAGACTCGTAAAGCGCCGTACTCATCCGTTTGCACTCAGATATGTCCCTGAACGTGACCAGCGCAGCCGGGAATTTCTGCCACATTATCCGTGTCACTGACAATTCGACAGGGACACGATGCTGCTGTTTATGGAGCATTTCAGCTTCATGTACGGCAATATCCGGCTGCTTGTCCGGAGGCAGCCCAGCTACGGCTGTAATATTGGGCGTAACAACCAGACGTTCAATCGTGAGCTTCAACAATTCATCAACCACATAGCCGCTGACAATCGAAGCACGTTCATTGGCGTACACCAGGCGGCCACCGGCATTGACCACCATAAAACCATCATGGGCATTATCGGCAAGCGCCTTGAAGCTGATCTCACTGTTGCGCACCAGCTGTTGCTGTGATTCCAGATCATGCATCATGGTGGAGTATGATTGTGCCAGGACACCGATTTCATCACGGCTGGAAAAATCGCCCAGCGCCATGAAAGCGGCCCGGTCCTGACGTTGTGCAATAAAGGACGTCATTGTTGCAAGCGGGGTGAGCAGCCGATACATTGTGAACCAGATGACACCGGCCATCAGGCAGGTCATTGCAACGAGACCCATCGCATAATATCTCGTGGCAGCAACAAGCGGTGCAAAGGCTTCATCAACCGGCAGATTGGCACCAAGTATCCAACCGGTTGTTTTCAAGCGTTTGAATGACACCAGAGCATGCAGGCCCCGGGAGTTTGTGGTTTCGCCGCTCCCCTCAAAACCGGCAATGGCTCTGTCCAGCATTATATTCATACCGGGCAGGGTATCCTTCTGCATGATGCGTGACCGGTCGGGATGCATAACCATGGTACGTTCGATTGAATAGAGATAAACATAGCCGGTCTTACCGCTTTTAACTCCGGTCAGCTCACCGAGGACATTATTCCCCATAAGATCAAAACTTCCGGCCAGAATCGCTATAATACTGCCTGACCGGTCAAATACGGGAGCGGTGAGAATGATCGCCGGGTGTCCGGTGCGGGTAGATGTATAGGGTTCTGAGATCTGTGGTTTTCGCGTTGCCACTGTTTTTTTAAAATACTCACGGTAGGAGAAATCCCTGCCCCTGCGGCCTTTGACAGCAGGACTTTCCACCAGGAGTTTACCGTCAGGAGAGAAAAGAAACAGGGCGTTGTTGAAGAGCGACAACAGCGAAATTCTTTCATCAAGAAAGCGCTGTGCCTTGTCTGGGGCGGCGATTATTTCCGGTGAAAGGTTACCGCCCGCAACGATAAGAGCATTGTGCACCAACTCCAGCCTCTCATCGATACCTTTTGCAAGCGCTGTAACAAATGAAAACTGCTGAGTATAGACAGACTCCCTGATACTCTTTTCTAAATATTTTTTACCCCAATATCCAGCGCCGGCACTGAAAACAAGAAAGAGCAGCGTCGCGGTCAAAGCGACCTTTATCTTCAGGCTCTGCCGGATTATCATACATCGTCCTGACCGGCAGGAATTTTCACCTGTTGAGGCGGATAATGAATCTCCTTACAGGAAGGGCAAATACCATGACTGAACATGGCTTCCGAATGTTCTGAAATATACTGTTCCATCTGCTGCCAGGTTTGCTGATCATTGCGTATCTGTTTACAGTACATACAGATGCAGATAATCCCCTCAAGCCGCTTCACTCGTGAAAGAGTTTCCTCCAGTTCCCGCTTCTGCGCCTCCAGCAGATTACGTTGCCGTTTGCGTTCGATCTGATTACGAATCCTGAGTCTGGTCAGGGCTATATCGAACGGTTTATGAATATAATCAACAGCGCCGAGTTCCAGCCCTTGAGCCTCATTTTTACCCTGATCAAGTGCCGTAACGAAGATGACCGGAATATCCGCCGTTGCCGGATCAGCTATCAGAGTTTGCATAACCTCGAAACCTGTCATGCCCGGCATCATGACATCAAGCAGTATCAGATCGGGCAGCTGTTCTGCGGCAAGCCGGAGCGCCTCTGTGCCATCATACGCAGAGCTGAGCTCATATTCCTGCCTGAGCGCGCTTACCAACAGCGAGACATTTACCGGGTTGTCATCAACGATCAGTATTTTTGCCCTTTCGGACGCGGCAATCTGGCTCATATTGTCTCCGGGTTTGGCTAACTGTACTTTTTTGGAACAATCATATCAGGCTATGACTATAAGGTAGCAGTATCAGTGCCAAAAGCGGACTGGTGAATTATCAGCAGGTTAGAGGAGCAACCAAGTGGGAAAGTGTACTCATTTGGGACAATACAAAAAGGATGGCAGGGAAGGAGCTTGATCAGTCGCGGTAGAACATTTTACGATCGATCTTCAGCAGTTGGGCGGCCTTTGATTTATTCCCCTTGCAGCGTTCGAGCGTTATGGTGAGGATTCGACTGGTCAGTGATGCCAGCGACAGGGATTGTGTCGGGAGTTGCAGGTTGTACGTGGTGCAGGGTGAATACACATCCTGCGCCCCCCCTTGTTGTTGGGCATCGCCTTGGCACAAGCCGAGATGCTCGGGACGTATCAGGTCACCGGAGGTGAGAATCGCCGCCCGCTCGAGCCGGTTGCGCAGTTCGCGAACATTGCCCGGCCAGTCATGCCCCAAAATGACATCCATCGCCCGCTGTGAAATTCCGGGGAGCGGTTTTCCCAGGTGCTGCTGCAGTTCAGCCAACACATATTCGCAGATCTGCCAGATGTCGTCTTTTCGCTCGCGCAGCGGCGGGATCGAGAGCGGGAAGACGTTGACGCGATGGTACAGGTCTTCACGGAAGGAGCCGGCCTCCACCCGTTGGGACAGGTTGGCGTTGGTTGCAACAATGACCCTGCAGGTGATCGGGATGAGCTGGTTGGAGCCGATTTTTTCGAAGGTGCGTTCCTGCAGGGCACGCAGCAGCTTCGCCTGCAGCGGCAGCGGCATATCGCCGACCTCATCAAGCAACAGAGTGCCGTTCCCGGCCTGGCTGAACTTCCCCTCCCGATCCCTCTCGGCTCCGGTAAAAGCGCCCTTCACATGACCGAACAGCTCGCTCTCCATGAGATGTTCCGGTATTGCGGCACAGTTGATCGCGACGAACCTGGTCGGCATTCCGGTCGTGGCGAAATGAATGGCCCGGGCCAGCACCTCCTTGCCTGTTCCACTTTCACCGTAGATGGCAACGGTTGTCTGCGGAAACGAGGTCACTTTGGCCGCCATTTCAAGGGTTTCCTTCATAGCGGGATTAACGGTTATGATGTTCTGGAAAGTAAAACATTCCTGCAGATATGCCCTGATCTGGCGGTTCTCGGTCATGGCCCGGTGATAATCCAGGGCACGTTGTACCGTCAACTGGAGACTGTCGGGATTGAATGGTTTTTCGAGGTAATCGTAGGCCCCCTGGCGCATCGCGTCAACGGCGCTTTCAATACTCCCGCAGGCGGTGACGACAATAAAGGGAATAGTCACGTTACGCGTGTGCATTTCCTGCAAAAGGGTAATGCCGTCCATGCCCGGCATGCGCAGGTCGGAAATCAGCAGGTCAAACTCACGCTCTCCAAGAAGCTCCAGTGCCTGCTCTCCACCTGATGCCGTGACCACGGCAAAACCAAACCGCTTGAGGTAACCACCCAGAACAAGCAGCGAGGTTGCATCATCGTCAACGAGGAGTAGTAAAGGCGGCTTCGTGACCGCTCTATCTTCGACAGATACTGGAGTTGGCATATTTCCCTTGATAATAGACAACGCGCCCTTTGTAAAGCAGTTTGATGAGTTAAACGGTCTGCAGCCCGTTCTTGAAAACGGTCTCAAACGTCTCAGTACCAACATCTATATACAGGTTTCCGTCCGTGACCGTGACCGACCAGTTTATGGAGCGATCCAGCGTGGCGGCCAGAGAAGTGATGAAAGCCTGATCGAAGCGTATCAGCGTCAGGTTGGTGACACCTTTGAGCTTGGGGAGATGCAGCTGTTCCCAATTATGCAAGGCCCTGCCGCTAGCAATAAGGACGACCCGTTCCGCATGGCGCCCTGACTTGATAATCCGCTCCGCCTCGGGCAGGCCGACCTCCACCCACAAAAGCACCCGTCCATCCGGTCCCTTCACCCAAAGATCGGGTTCATCACCGGCACTGACACCCTTGGTGAAAGTTAGTTCCGCTTCGTAGAAGAGTGCATACGCCAGTAGCCTGGCGACGAGGCGATCTTCAGTTTCCGACGGATGACGGGCGACTGTTGCCTGCAACGACTCGTACACGCCACGGTCTACATCCGAAAGGTGAATCGTGACGCGGTATATACTTGAAGGTAGTGCCATACGTTTTTCTATCCTTTAGGAGCTGTAAATGAATAACTTAGTTAATATTGCGCTCAGATTTAGGTCAGGTTTGGCTGAACTGATTGAGGCAAACCGCAGACGTAGCAGAGCTACGTTGAGGATTTGGTGATTAAAGTTCGGACAAAGATGGCCTGAAGATGAGATGCAAGATGGTCAAGTTATTTGTTTACAGCTCCTTAGTTACGATATTCCAACTCTCCGATGTCAGGTCAAAAACCACCTTGGCCCTGTTATCGTGCAGCTGCTTCAGCACCTGGGCTATTTTATCATCGAGGGTACAATCCGAGTCGCCCAAATCCGCCCACTCCCGCGTGACAAATTCCGCGACCATATTTCTCAGTGTATCAGGATTTATCTGCTCCAGGGGGATGTCTACCCCCTCTTCGGCACGGTCTACCTGGTTTTTCCGGAAATCACTCATTTACGACCTATCGCACAAAAGTCAATATTTTGAAAACAAGCCAAACGACAGCACGGTGATTTTGCCAAAACAATGACACATTTTCATAAGTTTCCACGTCACGCCCAACTACTAATCAGCCTACGCAAAGCCATTCACTCTCATAATGCTGATATACCTGAATATTTTATTAAAACACAAAGTCGGCACACAAACTGCTTAACACTGCTCAGTCAGTATAATGACAATTAATTGATACTGAGTCGCAATTATGATGGCGACAGCGAATTGGAGACAGCCATGATGCCGGAAAATCATGACAACATAGTAACAGAGAATGAAAGCAAAGGCACCGGCGCTGAAACCAACGTCAGCGTAAGCGGCTATGAAAACATCCAGACACAGCTTGAAGAGGCGCGCTTCATCAGCAGCTTCATGGCAGAAATATGCACATCGCTGGAGCTTGACGACATCTGCTCAATCGCCGCCCGGGCAATCTATAAACATACCCCCTACTACCGGATCGTCTTTACCTTTTCTGCAGAGTTAGAGGATAAAACCGTCACCTTTTCGCCGATCCTCCAAAAGGGAATTCTTGCCGCCACAGCGAAAGTCAGTGCCGCCAAGCCCTGCCCGCTACCAGCCTCACATGACAACTCGCTGGCTTCCGCCCATCTCAGCCTGCATGACAACATGGGTAACATCGCCATCTACTTTAAGGCAGCGCAGGTAAAATCACTCTCCGAATCGTTCCTTGTAAGCGTGGCGACCTGTTTCAGCCAGGCGGTCAGAAACGCGCTGCAACACGGCAAGATGAAAGATCTGGCCATGCGCGACGGCCTCACGGAGCTTTTCAACCGCCGCACATTTGACGAGTCACTGGCCAGTAAAATCAAAAGTCCGGATATGCGTCCGGTTTCATTGCTCATCATCGATCTGGATAATTTCAAACAGGTTAACGATACCTTTGGGCACCCGGCAGGTGATCAGGTGTTGAAAACATTCGCCAAAATCCTCAAGGAGAGCTGCCGCGGCCAGGACCTCGTCGCCCGCTTTGGCGGTGAGGAGTTTGCCATCATCCTTTCACAGACAAAAGCCGCTACGGCACATGCCATCGCCCAACGGATCAGGAACAGGCTGGAAAAAACCGTCTTCACGTTTGACGATCGCCAGCTCCAGATGACCGCCAGTATCGGCCTGGCAACCTGTCAGGAGGGGATCACCGTTTCCGCCTCCAACCTCGTCAAACAGGCTGACCGGGCACTTTATCAGGCAAAGAGGAGCGGCAAAAACAGGGTCTGTGTCCACCCTGCCGATTTATTGACAGCAGCAACACCGTTACTCGGCGAGGAAGGTTTCGGCGCGTTTACTCCGGCGAGCTGCTAACAGCAGCTCGCGCCACGACACCTTCAATCCATAATGAGAGTGCCTTGCCGCTCTTCAAGGTTTCATCAGGTATAACGAGACTGTTTTTTTGCGCCAGACTGGTGGCATATTTAAGTTGTGCTTCGCTGGGTCCGCCACCTTCGACCCTCGCCGGAGGAACAAAAAAACCCATCTTGTTGTGAACCCCACGGCAGAAACGCTGCCAGGTCTCCTTATTCTCCACAACCAGATCGAGGAAATTCTCCATTTTGCTCGTCAGTTCATAATCAATCACCCAGGCGTGCTTGTCCCGCAGATAGTCGATCAGCGTTTCGCCAGGTTGCAGCGGGACAACCCTCCCCTTTTCTTCCTTGACGTACCCCCGGTCGGTAATGTTCTTGGTGATGGCGGCGTAGGTGGAGGGGCGCCCGATATCGAGTCGTTCCAGCTCCTTGACGAGTGATCCCAGTGTAAAGCGCCCCGGCGGCTTGCTCTTTTTCTCTTCCAGAATTTCCTGCACCTTCGGCACCCGTTCACCGACATCCACAGGTGGCAGCAGTTGCAGCTTGTCCTCCTCCCCCTTCTTTTCCTTTTCCTCGTCCACCTCGGCGTAAACTTTGAGGAAACCATCAAAGATCAATACCCGTCCGGACGATTTGAAGCTCTCACCAACCACATCAAAGAGCATGACCGTGGAGTCGTAGCGCGCCGCCGCCATCTGGCTGGCGACCGCACGCTTGAAGATCATCTCGTAGAGCCTCGCATGGTCGGCGGTCAACCCCTCTTTGCCGGTGATGGCAGCGATATCGGCGAGGGAGTGCATATGGGTGGGACGGATGCCCTCGTGGGCTTCTGCCTGGGAGTTTTTGGATTTGTGCTGGTTTGGCTTGGCGGGCAGATAATTACTACCGAGGGCATTGCCGAGAAACTCGCGAATCTCGGTGACAAAGGCATCATCCATCCGCACCGAATCGGTACGGTGATAGGTGATGACACCATGGTCAAAAAGCGCCTGGGCAAGCTTCATCGTATGTTCCGGGGTAAACTTCAGGCGGGCTGCCGCCGCAGCCTGCAGATCGACCGTCGTAAACGGCGGTTTTGGCGACTGCTTGACCTCTTTTTTTTCAACCTTTTCAGCAACGGCATGGGTTTCCGCCCTGATCGCAGCAATGATCAGCTCTGCGTCCGCCTGCTGGGCGAACTTCCCCTTGACGTGCCGCGCCAGGAAGGTCGTGCCGTCCTTGTCCAGCTGGATATCCAGCATCCAGTACGGGGCAGAGGTAAAGTTGCGGATCTCCCGCTCGCGATCGACTACCAGCCGCACAGCCGGGGACTGAACCCTACCGACGCTGTAGCCTCTGCGGAGATTCTTACTGGCGATCGGCGACAGGATATAACCGACCAGGCGATCGCCGATCCTCCGCCCGAGAAAGGCGTTGTACAGACCGGTGTTGGTGCTCTCGAACGGCACCGCCTTCGCAATCGCCTCCTTCAGCCCCTTTTCGGTGACCTCATAGATCTCCATGCGCAGACATTCCTTGGCGACCTCCTTCACCTCTTCATAGATATGGCAGCTGATCGCATACCCTTCACGGTCCGGGTCACCGGCGAGCATAACGGTCTCACCGCGTGCCGCGGCACGCAGCTCTTTAGGCAGGTGCGCTTTTTTCTCGTGGTAGACGAAGGTAGGCTCATAGGTTTTGAAATCAACACCGATACTGGCATCGGGCAGATCTTTGAAATGCCCTACCGTGGACATAACCTTAACCTTGAGTATTGATTGTATTTTTTTTGCCTTGGTGGGCGATTCGACGATTATAAGCATGAAGCCTGGAGCCTTATTCGTTTATTTGTCAGTCAGGAAAAGATAATGCAGCGGTTTTCAACGGCAGCAGGCAGCGGGTGAAACCATCGGGGCAGAGCAGCTCTTCACAGCTTCCCCCTCTCTCTCAATTCGTCCATGATTCTCGCACAGACCTCCTCCTGGGTCAGGCCGGCGTACGTGATAGTGATGTCCGCATACCTGCGGTAAAGGATGAAGCGCTCGCGAAACAGATCGGCAAAGTCCTGGTCCGCTCTTTTGGCAATACCTCTCGTGCGTAAGTCGTGAATCCTTGATTCCAGCGTCGGCAGGTCAACGTCGAGAAAAACAACAGTGCCGCCAGACTTGAGGTGCTGCATGGCGGAGTCGCTGTACACGGCGCTGCCGCCGGTGGCGATGACGCACTCCCGGACGGAGACTCCCAGCAGAACCTCCTCCTCGATTTTCCGCAGGGCGGCATACCCTTCCGTATCGACAATATCCTGCAATGTCCGCTTTTGTGAGGACTGGATGAGTACGTCCGTATCCACGAAATCACGCAGAGCTTGCTTCGCCAGGATAATGCCGACCGTGCTCTTCCCCGCACCGGGCATGCCGATCAGAATAATATTTGCACGTTTTACTGTCATAACGTCAGGAAGCCAACCGTTTTCTTAAGAGGCGCAGCAGAGCCGACCGGTAGCTTCATCCTTCCTTGTTGAAACGTCTGTTCCAAAGCAATTACGCCTGGAATACTGCGAAGCGTCACCGATTCTAACACACTTTTCGCAAAATCCGGCGGACCGTTTGAACCAAATCGAACAAAAAAAAGGGGGGCACATATTTTGCCCCCCTTTTTGAGCCATGTTGCATAGATTACTGCCCGCTTTATGAAGTCGCGGCCGGGAAAGGCAGATCAGGGCGTTTCGACCAAATGGACAGTCCCAAGGTCTGTTGTCTGCCCCTGATTCACACTTACCGCCGAAGACGAGTAGAGATTGAAACCGTTCGAAGCAACGAAGGTCTTATAAACGACCGTCGGGGAACTTGGCGGAACGAATGCCGCAAAGGGAGCCTGCCATGCACCGCCGGTATAGTTGGCAAATACCCGGCCGGCCGCAATGGGATCCACGTCCTGTATAGCACCGCGTCTCTTGACGGCAACGGTGGCGCTGGACCAATCCTTGAACGTCGAAAAGAGCGTTCCTGAGATGGAACCGTAGCGGGTGAGCATTTCCGACATACAAACCATGCGAATACCGGTCGGTTTCAGGTTATATTCACCATTACCCCTCGTAACAATCGCGGTATTCGGATCGAAGTCGATCATTACCGCATTGATTACACCGGCTTTGATTTCGAGCGGCCCAAGGACTTTCAGGCCCGACTGCCCGGCACTGGGTGTGGTGAGCGGAATACGCGTATTAAGATCCGATTTTAACACGAGGTAGTTCGATAGTTGCTGCCCCTGGCCATTGGGGTTTGGCTCAAGAATCAGCCGAACCTGGCTGTAGTTGCCTGACGGAAGGACAACATCACCAAGCGGTTCCTGTACGAACTGCAGACTCATGACATCCACGACCTTTGGCTCCGCAAAGCGAACGACCAGCGGAAGTCCTGGATCATTGTCCAAGGCGTTCTCTCTGCCGCTCGGCACAATCCTTATTTCACGTATGCTGATTACCACCTTGTCGAAATCGTCGCTCATTTTGTCGGTGATCGAGAGCTTTAGCGTCCCTGTTGAGGAAGCAGAACCACCACCACTGCACCCCTGGAGTAGAAACAGTGCAGATGCTGTAACCGCCATAATCAACGATACTTTCATTGCCGATAGTGCCCTTGGAAACATGGTATCCCCCTTTTCCCGGGATTTTAAACAAAAAAGCCGGGATGCTGAAATAGTGTTGATATTTCGGCAACCCGGCTGTCTCAGGGAGACCCGATGGGCTTTCCGCCCCACCCTCGCAGGTGGTTTAGTATTATCGTCTATCAATATATTGTATAATTATATACCGTATCTGGTCGGTGTCAACGACCTGGCAGGCACACTATGCTGCCGCAAACACCCATTACGGGGAAACCACTCACCCGGCATCAAGCGCAGGTGGCACACCTGACGGCCGAATCGGACTGCAACTCGCAGCCGCAGACGGCACAGGCATTTACCCATTCAGGATGCCCGGCCGCCGCTGCCCGGTTCTTTGCTTCAAGACGCCTGACCTCAGCTTCCATCTCTTCGTTGTACTGACATTCAAACATGTGACACACCTCGCCGTTATTTTCTCACAGAGTTCCCGCCCGATCGGCAGACACCGTCTTTATGAGAGGTATAAGCGTTTGATCAAGGGAAGCCATCTTCTCTTTGCCGAGCTGGACCAGCGCAATCCGCACCTGATCAGAATCGGCAATAAGGGCTGCCACATCAACCCAGAGACACGCAGCGGATACCCGCTTCAGGTAATTGACTCCGCTTTCCAGGAGACTGACCGCACCGCCGTGGTTGCCGTTACGCCAGTGATGCAGGGCAACGGCAATCTGCAGAGTCCCTTGCAGGAAGTTTCGGACCTCCCCGGTTTCACCAAGCCACAGATCTTCAAGCGTTTCATGGCAATTGTACCAATCACGACCATTGAACTGACGGATGGCCAGCAGAAGCTGGCCCGGTGGAGACTCCTCACAAGTGCGCATGATCAGACCCCCTTGAAAAATTTATTATCCATCCTGCAAAACGGTGCATATTGCAACGCGATCACGGTATCGATTAGCTGGAAGCTGGTCAACTACTTTTATGTGCAGCAGATTTTGATCCGGCACAGAACATGGTATAGTTGGAACAGATTTTGTTTGATAAGAACAGATGGAGTAAAGGGGGAGTCATGAAAGTAGCACTGTTTACGATCGTAGCATTGATGACCGTTGCTACAGCCTGGGGATTCGATGCCGGGTCCAGCTGCGTGACCTGTCACGGGAACATGGCCAAGATGAAAGCCATTGGGGCTGAGTCGATGTATCTTGACCCGGCTCAGGTAGACCGTGAGGTTGCCATGAAAGGGAAGCCAACCTGCGTGGACTGCCACAAAGGTGACCCTGCAGCACAGGAAATGAAGGATGCGCATGCAGGATTGCTACGACCATTTCTGGTAGGTGCGGGCAAGAAACTGAAGGGGCAGGCGATTTCCCGTGAAGACGCCGGCGCCATGCAGCCGCTCATACCAAACGGGAAAGGTATGGCCAGCATGATTCCCAAGGGAGACCCAAAAAAGCTTGAAGTGGCCGGCGTCAACAAGATTGTCGGCATACAATGGCATGACCGTGATCGCGAGACCATGGCCTATTCACCCAGGGTGGCAGAGCAGACCTGCGGTCGCTGCCACAGCAAAGAGGTCAAGGACTATAACAGTTCGGCCAAGGGGCTGATGAAGCATCAGCGCGCGTACCGCAGCTGGGCCGAGAAACTGCCGGGACCGCAGAATTGCGGGATGTGGTTTGGTCAAAACGAGGATAAAATCAGAGCAGAAACATCGGCTCCCTATACGAAGGCTCAAAACAGCGCCTCGGATCGGGCCTGCAACATGTGCCATGCAAGCTGTAATGATTGTCACTACAAGCCGGTTGCCAACAAAGGGAGCCACTCCTTCGGACAGCCGGACACGCCGAGTTGCTACGGTGGCGGTCGAGCCAGTATCTGCCATGCCGGTCCGATGGATCGTCGTCGTGGCGCAGGATATGTACGCGGAGAGTATTCTTTTCCCGCCAATCTGCCCCAGGATACCCATGCCGCATCCGGCCTTCAATGCACCGATTGCCACAAGCCGGTTAACCATCAGTTCGGCCATCTTTCCGCCGATGATGCCCGCAAATCATGCGCCACCTGTCACGCAGACGTTGCCAAAGCGGTAAGCAGCTCTGCTCATGGCACGGTTGACTGCACCTCCTGCCACGTCACGGTATCCGGCGCCTACCAGTACACCTTCTGGGGGCAGGGAAATACGTTCGGCGTCGAGACCCCGTACGGCAAGCATAAGGAATATTACGGCACCCGTGACCTGCCAACGATCATCAAGAACGCATCCGGTCGCTGGATTCCGGTCAAGCCCTATCCGATGGCGGTCATGAACCAGAAGCTGGAATTAGGCCCGTCCGGCCTCCTCTTCCGCTCCATCCCCAAGCGCAGCATTCCCGGAAACCCTGAGATTGGAGAGCCGCTTACCTTTGAAGTTGCCCGTGCCGTTACCGACGTCAATGATGCTTTTATTATAGTCGGAACCCGCAAGGATCTGCCGTCGGGCAACAATGCGATTCTCTGGGTACAGATGGACAAACTCAGCCACGCCATCGGCAAACCTCGCGATTGCGGCAGTTGCCATGACTCGCATGATCAGGTGAGTAAATCCGTATGGAGCTACGATGCAGATAAAGATGTGACCAAGCCGTTTAAGGGGAGTTACACCGTTGTTGCCGGCAAAAAAGGTATCCGCTTCACGGACCTGGTCTGGGAGCAGCCAACTCTGGCGGCCAAGCGCAAACTGGAGGACATCGCCCCTTTTGCTGTGTTGCCACCCACCGCATGGGATGTCAAAGGTGTTGATCTCTCAATGCCGTTCCGTGACAAAAAGACCTCGGCGGCCCGTAAGGAACTGAAGCGCTTTTTGACCGCACTAGACAAGCTTCCGGATGACACACGCAAAAATGACATTCGGATGATCGCCTACCACAATTTGGCAATGGCAAAAAAGATGATGAAAAAATAACTGAATAGAATGAATAACAAAAGGCGGGGGAACTTATCCCCCGCCTTTTGTTGAAGTTGGACCAATCATTTTAGTCGTTCATATCTTTCCTGATGAAACCTTCCCGTTTTTCCAGGGACCTCCTACCTCCGATCACAGATGACAGATAAAGCGACTGTCATTGCCTGATAATTAAAAACAGATACTTTCAGATTGTTGATATTTTTTCAACCGCTTTCCAGCAAAGCCCAAAACACCGATACCTGCGCTCAAAAGGATAATTGACAAAGGTTCCGGAACCGGAGCGGCTGGTGGCGTGCGTTCCAGCCATAAACTGCCGCTGGATACGGATTGCGGATCCTCTAATTGCGTGATGTATGGTGTACCACCCATTTCAATATAAGGAGCCAACATGCCAAAATAATTATTATCCGACCAAATCGGTTGATACCAGTTCATGTCGGCATCATAAAATCTCAGGACTGAATACACATTATTCCAATAATCATTCGAGTTATTAAGGAACCACTCCGTCTCAAAGGGCAACGACTCGACCCGGTGGTCAAAAGCCCGGCTTATCCCCGACCAGACCAAATAGCCCCCCCCGTCATGAGTATCATCTCCCGCAAAGGTGTAGGTGTATTCAGGCCCGGTTACATTGAGCGAGAAGTGAGTGATTCTGAAAGAAAATGAATCGCCATAATAATCAAATGAATCAGAAACGGAGATGATTCCTGAAACATTATTTACCCCTTCACCAACCTTGTAATAGCCGCTGAGGTTATAATCATAAATGTAGGCAAAGACCTGCAGAGGCAAGAACATTACAAAAAAGCAAACCCACATTCCGATTCTAATTTTAGTTATCTTTTCCATGGCAATTCCTTTTGTGCAGTATTTTTAATACAAACTGTTTGCAGGAAAAGCGCCAACTTATACATCACTTTCATTACAGTAAGTTACACGTTTTATTAATGAAAACCATTATTATACATGTAAAGTTTGCCATCAAGAAAATGCCAATAGTTTACAAAATTGACGCCATGGCACGGCAAAAGCCAGGCCGATGTGGCTAGCTTTGCTGGCGCTCCCACGTTGCAACGAGAGAAGTTTCTGCCGCATCTTGAGAAGCACCGGCTAATGTGGTAAAGTTGCGCAACGATCCAGGCCATGGTTTTCATGCCTGTGATAGTCGTTTGAGATTATCGCAAACTCGAATAATGCAGGTACATCCGGAGGATTGTATGAGTCCATTCTACAAACAGCTCAGTTATCTTGGCGTTCTCAGTCTGCTGGCCTTATTGACGGCCTGCGCAAGCAATCAGGAACTGCTTGTCGGCGCCGCGATCCGCGGCGACAACGAAGCCGTTCAAAAACTGCTCCAACCGGGCAAGGCTGATATCAATGCGCCGTTTGCGCTGACTGACGAAAAGGACAGCAGACTCTGCCCCGGCCACGGTGCGCTGACCGCTCTCCAGGCTGCCGCCTGCACCGGCAAGTTCAGCACTGTCGAGAAACTGCTGGCGCTACGACCCAACATCGACGCGCAGACCGCCCGCGGTGAGAGCGCCCTGTCGCTCGCACTGGACAGAAAAGACGCCAACATCGTCCGCAGACTGATAGAAGCCGGAGCTAACCCGGACACGAAGGACAGACAGGGCCTGACTCCACTCATGCACGCATCCGCAGATGGCAACCTGGAATTTGCAAAATTCCTTCTCAGGGAGAAGGCAGATGTCTCGGTAAACAATAACAACGGCGTTACGGCGCTCACCATAGCCTCCACCCCGGAAATAGCGAAGCTACTGATCGCCTCCGGAGCACGGTTTGAGACCGACAGCAACGGCAATACCCCGCTGCACTATGCAGCTATGTACCGCAGTGCCGACATGGTCGAGTTCCTGCTGGCGAACGGCTTTACCGCCGACCAAAGGAACAACGACGGCAAGACGCCGTTTGAGCTGGCAAAGCAGCGGACCGGTTCCGGGGCTGCACAGCCAGCAACATCCGCAAGAGATCTCAGGCGAAATGTCACAAGAACACGACGCGGTTTTCAGCCACAACAGGCTGCCGACACGCGCGCACAAGGTGACGGGTCTGCCGTATTCGGCCTTCTCAAGAAGGAGATGCAACGAATGATCGGGCTGGACCTGGCCGAAGCCGGGCAGCTTGCCGATGCCGGAAAATTCGCTGAGGCACTGGCGAAATACACCGCCTTGATCAACAGGACAGCCGCGATAGACCCGGTTCTTGAGCAGAAACTCAGGGTCGGGATCATCAGGTACGCGGCTAGCCAGCCGGTGCCGCCGACACTCTCCGAATCGGCAAGGGAACATCTGGTACGGAGTTCCTACCTGTTGAAGAATAACAAGGACCAAGCCCTCGTCGAGCAGGAACTTGTGGCGGTGCTGAATGAGTCGCCCTGGTGGGCCGACGGCTACTACAATCTCGGCATCATCCAGGTGGAGCGGAAGAAGCTCGACGAGGCGGCCATGAACCTCAGGACCTTTATCGAGGGCGCTCCGGCAGATCCGAAAGTCCAGGCAGCGCAGGACAAAATCTACGAGATAAAACTGATGAATGAGGAGATCGGCAAGGTCAACGGCATGGCCGGCACCTGGGTCTCTTCACAAGGGGGGAGCTACTCTGTCCTGATCGGAGAAGGCACCGTGCAGATCAGCTCAGGCGGGCTCAATTTCAACATGAAGCTGTCCGGCGAGACCCTGACCGGCACTGTTTCCGGCTCTTCCACAGCGGGAGCCCATGGGTGTACGATCCCGGCGCAGTCGCACCAGGTGACCGGCAGGTTTGACGCCAACGCCCGGGTGATTGACCTCGAATACTCGTGGGCCAGCTACGAGAGCAAGTACCACTGTGTTAATGTGGCCGGTCAGCCTTCGAACTGCTGCCTCTTCTGCACTGAAGTCTGCGACGGTGCGGTCATAACCTCGACCCAGAACGTTGGGCTGCGCCTTACTCCGGCAAGCCGCTAACATGAAGCGCCCTCAGCTCCTCCTGCTGCCGCTATTCATCCTGATGCTGACACCGGCAGCGGCGCACGCAATCAACGCACAGATAGAGTGCGAAGCCACCTATCGGGCCTGGAGCCTTGACCCTAAAATGAAGGACTACCTCCGGACCCACACCTGCGTCTGCGACGAACGGAGCAATTCCCTGACATGCACGGCAAACGGCTCCGCCTCCGCCGACAAAGGCTCAAGGAAGGTATCTACTCAGGCCGCGGCCCCAGCCCACCACAAGACAACCAACGGCGACATCATGCGGGACGCGCTCAAAGGTGCGCTGGCTGATTACGCCGCCGACTCCGCCAGGGTATCCGCTGCTGTTGCGGCGCAGAGTAAAGCCAACCAGGCGATGGTGAAAGAGCAGAACGCATTGAAGAACGATGCGCTGCTTGAGGACGAGGCCAAGAAAAGGCTCGCTCTCCAGAACGAGCTGGCTGCCAAGAAACAGGCCTCACTTGACCTCGCCGCCCAGCTGACCGTGCTGCCACCCTCCGGTGGCCTGACTATTACCGAAGCCCTGCAGGCAGATGCCCGGAAGAAACAGAGCCTCGCCCAACGGAAGGACACCTGCAGAAACGCAGCAGAGGTTATTGCACGGCTCGAAGCGGGGATGCCGAAGCTCGAAGCCGACATGGATAAAAATCGCCGGCTCATTGCCGACGCCGAGAAGGGGATCGCTGCCGCCACCGCGGATGCAGGCAAAGAGACTGCAGGCTTCTTCTACAACAAAAAATACGACCAGCTTGAGGACCGGCTCAAGGACTTCATGAAGACCAAGAAGCAACTGCTGCTGATGAAAAAAGAGATCGACGGTTTACAAAAGGTTGCGGGGCTGAAGAAGCGGGGCAGCAAACTCACCCCGGAGCAGATAGTGGCGGCCAGAAAGTGGATCGACGACGGTATCAAATATTCCGATGACCTCGTCGATTCGGTGAAAATGAGCTATGCATACAACACTGACGGCGGACCGAAAAACAATGAGCAGGAAGAGGGATTCCGGCAGAAGGCACTCGGCGCATTGAGCGACTTCAACACGCGCTTCATGAACGACGCGGGAGGCTGGGAGTTCGCCGGCGAACACCTCTCTGAGGCGGTCGGTGGCCCTGCCGGTAAATTGATGTTCAAGCAGGCGGTCCTCGGCATAAATCTCTCTGTCAGTGCCGGCAGCGTTATTATCGATGGCAGGTCGATCAAATTGTACAAGGAAAACCAGGAGATCCTGGAGCTGGAGAAGTCGAAGCGGCTGCAGCATATAATCGACCTCAAGAAGGTCATCACCGACAACCGATGCGATGAGCTAGGCTGAGAGGTAGGATTTACTCCGGCCGTCTCCGCCGGTTTATGAGGGGAGTAAAACCAGAGACACGTTTGGTGCCAAAAGGCCTCCTGATATTTATCAGGAGGCCTTTTGCACTTCCACACACTGTTCGTGACAGGTTCTCCGATTAAGTGCCCTACTGGAACTGCCTCCTGAATCGCCACATGCCAAGCCCGAAATTGATACTGCCAATCACTACGATTGCAAGGATGGAATCCCAAAGATTCTTCATCCCAGCCCCTTTGAGAAGGATGCCGAAACTGGCATCGAGGAAATAGTGGAGCGGCGAAATATACATCAGGCCGCGCATCCAATAGGTCATGGCCTCGGGTGGCGTCCAGGCGCCGGAAAGAAAGATCATCGGCAGGAAGACGAGGACTGTCAACATCCCCACCTGAGCCATGTTGCGGGCAACGGTGGCGATGAACATCCCCAGCCCGGCGGTGGTGAATACATACAGGGTGGTCACTGCAAAGAAGAGCGTCAGACTCCCTTGTAACGGTACATGGAAAACGCCTTCCAAAATAGCGAAGAGGGAGAGCGCTGTGCCGACGAGGATCACCGCGGTCATCGCCAGGATTTTGGGAAACATGATCTGAAACGGCGAGAGCGGCGAGACGAGAAGTTGCTCCACGGTCCCCCGCTCCTTCTCCCGCACCATGGCAGCGCCGGGAAGAAAAATGGCAAACAGGGTAATGTCGGTCAGGAGTTCCGAAATGGACATGAACCAGGCGTCATTCTGGTTAGGATTGAACCAGGCCCGGTTGTCATCCTGAATTATCGGCAGGTTTTCCTGCCCGTCGCCGCTCACACCCAGCCGCAGGAGGGCTGCTTCCAGGCCAAATTGCCCGACGATACGCGCACCATAACCGGCGGCCAACAGACCGAGCACGGAGTTGGTGCTGTCCACCTGCAACTGCACGGCGGTTGGTTTCCCGTTGCGGAGATCCTCCTGAAAATGTGGGGGGATATAAAGCGCCAGCATTTCCTCTCCCTGGTCAAGCAGGCGCACCCCCTGCTCCATATGGGCGATCTCACCGTCCAGTTTGAAATAAGGAGGGCGGAAGCGGTAGGTGAGTTCCCGTGAGGCAGCGCTGTGGTCGGCGTCGTACACGACCGTTGTGGCGTTCTTCAGTTCCAGGCTGACGCCTGAACCGGCCAGATACACATCCATGGTGAAGACATAGACCATGAAGCCGAGGACTACCGTGT
The DNA here is from genome assembly GCA_028681335.1 of Desulfuromonadaceae bacterium. Lineage (GTDB taxonomy): Bacteria > Desulfobacterota > Desulfuromonadia > Geobacterales > Pseudopelobacteraceae > JACRCG01. Next base: position 77,215 of record JAQUIT010000011.1, read on the forward strand.
CACGGAAGAGCTGCAGGAATTCCTTGACGGTCATCACCTGCATCCTGCGATACCAGACGGCAGCTCGTGCAGCAAAGGGTCTGTTTGGTTGTTCTCCGTTCATACACTACCCCACTCTCAACAGCACTCTTACGAACTCGGTCTTTTGTGGAACAGGGAATATCCCAGGGTGAACAGGGCCGTTGCATAGAGGGCCAGCACCAGCGTGTCCAGCCAGAGCACCCTCAGCCCGACACCCTTAAGGAAACAGCCGACCACGATATTGGTGTAATACATGGCCGGCAGGCAGTGGGCCACCGCCTGGGCGGTTTTTGTCAGGGAGGTGATCGGGATCAGCACACCTGAATAGAGCACCCCCGGCACGAGGGTGACGATGGCTGTTACCATCATGGCCGCAATCTGGGTCCTGACCAGCACCGAAACAAGCAGGCCGATACCGGTTGTGCAGATTAAATAAAGGAAGGTTGCAGCCAGGTAAAAGATGAAGTTTCCCTTGAACGGTGCGCCGAACAGCTGCGTTGCCAAAACCCAAAGCACCAGCGAGTTAAAGGAAGAGATGGCAATGTAGGGCGTTACTTTGCCGACCAAGAATTCACCACGGCTGACGGTTGAGGCGTAGATGTTATAGATGGAGCCGCTCTCCTTCTCGCGTACTACCCCGAGGGCGGTGAGGAAGGGGGGTGAGACCATCAGAATCACCATGATCAGTTTGGGGGCTATGGACCAGATGCTCTTGACGCTCTGATTATAGAGAAAACGTACCTCCAGACTAACCGGCTGCAGCACCTGCCGTGCCTCCTGCAGCGACATGCCTCCCTTCCGTGACAGGTAGCCGGCCAGCAGTTCCTGGCTCGCAGCACTGTTGATAGCGATCACGTACCCCTTGGTGATCATGGTCCGCGAGGGAAAGGTGCCGTCGATCAGGGTCTGTACCTGCACCGACCGGTCGCTCAACAGCCGCTCCTGGAACTTTTCCGGGATGATGATGGCGGCGCGGATCTCGTTCTCAATCAGGAGCCGGTCGAGCTCTCTCTCATCTGACACGTACCCCTTAAACGCAAAGTAGCGGGAGCCGATGAAGCGGTAGGCATAGTCCCGGCTTAGCGCGCTCCTGTCGTAATCCACCACGGCAAAGGGGATGTTCTCCACATCCAGCGAGAGGCCGTAGCCCAACAGGAGCATCATGACAACCGGCACGATGAAGGAGAGGGAAAAGAACACACGGTCACGGATGATCTCCCGCCATTCCTTATGGGCAACGGCCACAACCCGTTTCATGTTCATGACGTCACCTTCCCGTCTTCCTGGCGCTGCAACTGTTCAAGAGCCATGACGCGGTACACAAAAACATCCTCCATGGAGAGCGGTCGTGGCACGGCAGAAACCAGACCGATGCCGGCCGCAGAGAGGATTATTTTGATCTGCGCCGCGTCGGCTTCAGGGTTCGGAGACAGAAGATGGATGTTTTTGCCATACACCGCTGCACCAGGAAAACCGTTTTGAACCAGTGCCTGCAGTGCCTGCAAAGGCTGGCCGGTTTCCAATTCGAGCAGTCGCCCGGCCTCTGTTTCTACCTGCCGCTTCATCTCTGACGGCGAGGCATCCGCCACGACCCTGCCGGCAAACATAAGGGCCAGATGATCGCAATGCTCCGCTTCGCTCATGTAGTGCGTGGTCACCAGTATCGTCACCCCATCTTCCCGGGAGAGGCGAAAAATGGTCTCCCAGAGCCGCCGTCGCCCGACCGGGTCGACACCCGAGGTCGGTTCATCAAGAAACAGCACCTGCGGTCGATGCACAAGAGCACAGCCCAGTGCCAAGCGCTGCCTGATCCCCATCGGGAGACTCGCCGATAGAGCCGACTCGAAGCCGGCCAACCCGGCCATCTCAATGATCCAGTCCGTACGGGTAGTGGTTTCGGCTCTGTTCAGGCCGTAAATCCCGGCGTAGAGGTGGATGTTCTCCAGCACGGTCAAATCCTGATAGAGCGAGAAAGCCTGGGACATGTAGCCGATCCGTTCCTTTATGGCCTTTCCGGCCTGGAGCATATCTGCACCGGCAACCCGCCCGGCACCGGCGTTGGGGCGGATGATCCCGGTCAACATCTTGATTACCGTGGTCTTTCCGGCGCCGTTCGCGCCCAAAAGCCCGAAGATTTCCCCCTGCGGCACCCGGAAACTCACCCGATCAACGGCCCGAAAGTCTCCGAAATCACGCACCAGCTGATCAGCCTCAATGGCGAGAACATCTTTTGCCGGGCGGCTTGCAGGCTTTGGAACAGTTTTTTTTGCAGCCTCGCTTTGCTCTCTGTTGTTCATCCCTCGCCGACGCAAAAGGGCTATAAAAACATCCTCCAGCTCCGGTGCAGCGGCATCCTGGTTGTCTACCTGAAGCCCCTGGAGGGCGTTTTCAACCTCATGGAGTGCCGCTTGTCTGTCGGCCTGCTCCACAAAAACAGTAATTTCCGTACCGCGAGCCAAGACTTGTGGATAACGGGCATTGAGAAGTGAGAGGGCTTCCAACTGAGGTTCTGCATGTAATGAGACAAGGGTACCGGGGACCAGAGCACGGATTTCGTCCGGACGCCCCTTAGCCAGCACCTGTCCTTCATGGAGGAGCGACACGCGGTGAAACCGGTCTGCCTCGTCCAGGTAGGCGGTGGAGACAAGAGCCGTCATCCCCTGTTCGCGCAGAAGCTCGGCAAGAATCCCCCAGAAATCCCTCCGGGAAACCGGATCAACACCGGTGGTCGGTTCATCCAGGATCACCAGTTCAGGCTCGTGAATGAGCGAACAGATCAACCCCAGCTTTTGCTTCATCCCGCCGGAAAGCTGCTTCATCGGCCGGTCGCGAAAACGGTCGAGCCGTGTCATCTCCAGCAGGCGCTGTTTGCGTTGAGACAGTTCCTTCTCCGGTACCAGGCGCAGGCGGGCAAAAAAATCGATATTTTCCTGAACGGAGAGCTCCGGGTAAAGGTTGAGCCCTAACCCCTGGGGCATGAGCCCGAGCCGCCCCTTGACCTTTTCCGCACTGCGCTCGGAGTCGATCTTCTGGCCGAAGACCTCCACCACACCCGCATCAAAGGTAAGCACCCCGGCAAGAACCTTCATCAGGCTGCTTTTCCCCGCTCCGTCCGGGCCGATAAGGCCATAGATTTCCCCACGGTTCATTTCCAGGTCGATTCCTCGTACGGCCTGGATCTTTCCGTACCTCTTATGGAAACCGGTCACCCGAACCACGGGAGCGGTCGGCTCTACCAGCGTGGTGTGGCCCATGGTGTTCCATCCTTCCAGCGGATTACCGCATCGGCAGGCAGACCGGGCGAAAGGCGCCGATCCCGATTGGAGTCAAGATACATTTTGACCGCGTAGACCAGCTTGACCCGCTCGTCCGGAGTCTGAACCTCCTTGGGGGTGAATTCGGCACGGGAGGAGATGTATTTGACGGTGGCCGGGAAGTAGACTTTAGGAAACGCGTCGGTAGAAATCCGGGCAGGAAGACCGAGGCGGAGCTTGCCGATATGAACCTCTGCCACGTAGGCCTTCAGATAGAGCCGATCCATATCGACCAGATCGAACAGGGGCGCACCGGCCGCTACGACCTCGCCCACATCCTTCATGCGGGTCATGACGATGCCGGAAACCGGGGCACGTATGGTAAGGTCGTTCAGCACACTTTCCGCTTCGGCCAGCACACCGCGAGCCTGCTGGCGCTGGGCGGTTATTGCCGCCAGCTCATCCTCTTTAGCCTTGATCCGTTGCGGCCCGAGTCGCGATTCCGAGAGCTGTTTCCGGGCGCGGATCAAGGCTCCTTGTGCGGCCTCAAGGTCATTCCTCGCGGCGACCCAGGCCAGCTCAACCTGTTCACTCCTGCGCAGGTCGACGCTGCCCCGTTCAGCCAGTTCCTTGAAGCGACCGGCATCACGCCGGGCCTGTTCCTCACTTGCCACCGCCTTGTTTACCACCGATGAAGCCTGTGCCACCGCTGCTTCATTTCCTGCAATCATGAGAGGCACCTCCTGGCGGAAGACTGCAAGGTTGGTTTTGCCTGCCTGGATTCTGGCATCCAGAGAGGCCAGCGCCTCATTGGCCTGTGTGGCCCGGGCGCGGACCTGTGTGTCCTCAAGCACCGCCATAACCTGTCCCGCCTGAACCTGAGCACCTTCACGCACAATCAGGGTTGCGATCCTGCCGGAAAATTTGCCGGCTACGGCGATCTGGTCACCCTCGATCCGGCCATTTGCCTGAATAAGTCCGTCGGGGAAAGGTGGTTGCTTAAACCAGCGTTGATATGACAGGTAGGCGGCGATGACAACTACCACACCTAAACCTATATAGCTTATTCTCTTCAGTAACATGTTCATGCGAACCTCCTGCTCACCGCTTTTATCCACCTCTGTTGATTACAGATCGCCGGCAGCCCGCCTCAGGCGGAATTGGGCGATTACTGAATCATAGACTGCGTTATCATAATTGGCGTGCGACCTGTTGGTGAGCGTGTCGGCATCGAGAACCTCGGTATTGGTGCCGATCCCGTTGCGATAGCGGTCATTGGCAACGGCAAGATTTTCCTCTGCCTGCCCAACCGCTTCCCGGGCCACAACAATCCGTTGGCGGCTCTCTTCGACTTCAAGCCAGGCCTGCCTGATCTGGAGTGTCACCAATGATCTCAGATCACTGATCTGGTTGGAAACGGCATCTGCCTTATATGACACTGCTGCTGCCTGATTGCGCAGGACGCCACCATCAAACAGGTCCCACTTGAGCCCCAGAGACACCGACCAGAACTGGTCGCGGACCAACTGCTGATTTTCCAGATAGGTATACCCGCCACTCAGGGCGATTTGTGGACCGGTAGCCCCCCGAATACCGGCTGCCTGGTGGCGAAAAGCACCTTCATGCTGAGTCAGGCTGGCCAATTCAGGACGGTTCTTTAATGCGCCTGCAACCAACGTTTCGTAACTATCCTCGGTAACCATTGGCATAATATCGTCCAGAATCACTGAAGTCGTAAGTGACCGTTCCATCAAACGGTTATAAGCTGAGCGGGCAATATCCAGCCGGTTTTGTGCCTGCAAAAGGCGCAGATTGGCCTCGGACAGGGCTACATGGGAAGCCAGCAGGTCGTTTTTAGCTACCAGCCCCTGGCTGAACAGGTTTTCAACATCCCTGACATGACCCGAAAGGCTTGTGACACTGCTTTTGGCGACAGCTGCGCCCCGCTCCGCCCGCAGCACGGCAACGTAACGTTCAGCGACATCCAGTTTGATCTCCTGCATTGTACGTCGCTGGTCGTATTTTGCCGCTCCGACCATTGCCGCAGCGGCATCAATCCCACTGGAGATCCTGCCGTGGGTATAGAGCGGTATGGTCACGGTTGCACGGGAAAATGCAAAGGAGTCATCCGCAACCGCCATCTCCATCTTTCCCAGATTCGGGACGGTAAGGTTTATGGAAGGTGTTGAATCCAGAATAGTGTATGCAGCTTCTGCGGAGACGGTTGGCAGACGATACCCGCGTGCAGCGGACAGGTTTCGCCCGGCGGCGTCACTCAGTTTCGTCATTGTTTTTGCACGCGGATCAACCGTTAAAGCCTGCTGCCAGGCATCAGCAAGGGACTCTCCATTGGATGTGGCTGATACCGCGATCAGACTTGTCGTCAGCAACAGCACAATACATGTATGTATCCTGGTGACCATGCACACTCCTCCCGGAAGCGATCTCCGTGCATTTTTCAAATGTTACGCATACCCAGGAGATTACAGTTTATGCGTGTCAGCATACTCCGCAACTGTTCACTCTCCCGGATATCGAAACCGGCAAAGGCCTGCCGTCGAATCCCCATGGCGATGTCGATCGTTGCTTCGCGTAGCTCCTGACCCTTCGCGGTAATGCTGATGATATAGGACCTTCGGTCTTCACTGTTTTCTGTCCGGAAGATCAAACCTTTCTGCTCAAGGCGTCTCAAAATCCGCGTCATGTTTGGTTGATCTTTGAGAGAGCGAACTGCGAGCGATTTCTGGGTAACGCCATTTGTCTCCCACAGGAGATTTAGCACGGCCCACTGTTCCTGAGTGAGGCCATAGGGCTTGAGTTGCCGCCCCAACTCTGTCTTGAGGTAGAGCTCTGCAATGGTGATGAGGAACGAAAGGGAATCACTGAAAGAATAGGTGGTGTCCATGATCTAATTGTAGTTGTCGTGACAACTATGTCAAGAAAGGGGGGTAAATCTTTTTCGTAGTTGATTGATCCTGATCGCTTATGGGCTCAATGTTTACCCAGCCGATCATCGAAAAAACAGAACGTGATGAAAGTCAGCGCAAGGCTTCACGGGTCAACGCACCGGTCGCAGTAACCATCAAATAGGGAGTGCCCCTCATTATTACAGAGACACTCGAGCAAATTCCGGAGCAACAAAAATATGCGCAGATAAATTTATTCAATTATTAACCGGACAGCGGTGATATACATGTAAGCGGTTGTCGAGTGGCAAGATACATATAAGGGTGGAGTATGAACTTTTCAAACATGAATAAGCTATTCCTAAGCAAGTTCTGGCCTACGATGGCTATGTTTATGGTGCTGGCCGTCGTTTTTGGAGCATATGTCCATTCTGAAAAGCAGATAGATCAAGCAAACCAAAATCGGCTCAAATCCTACATACTGGCAGATGAGTTGCGGCAATCCTCAGACGACTTAACCCTCATGGCAAGTTCCTATGTGGTAACCGGCAATCCTCGTTACAAACGATATTATCAGGAAATGCTGGACATCAGAGACGGCAGGAAACCTCGACCTGAAGGTTACAGTTCCATCTACTGGGATTTTGTTCTGGCTGGCGCACACTCACCGCAAACTCGCAGCGAACAGCCGATCGCACTGCTGGAGTTGATGCGCCAGGCTGGATTTCCTCAAGAGGAGTTGCAAAAACTGGCTGAATCAAAGGCTCATTCCGATAGCTTGACGGCTATTGAATGTGAAGCCATGAAACTGGCCGAGAGCGTTGGCAAAGACAAGAACGTCAACCATGACAAGGCAGAGATGCTGATGCATGACGACAGCTATCATCAAGCCAAGGCGTCCATCATGCGGCCGATCAGTGTGCTTTATAAGCTGATGGACAAGCGCACCTCCGACCAAATCCGCAATTCGGAACGCCTTGCGATAGCATTCCGAATCGTGTTTATGTGCTGTTTTTTTGGGACTCTGCTCATGCTCTGGGTGGCATACAGGGATTTACGTAAAATCCTTGGTGGGTCGGCAGACGAAATTCACGCATATCTCCTCAAAATTGGGCAGGGAGACTTCTCGTCCACCATTACTATAACTCAAGGTATGGAGAAAAGCGTGCTCGCCGGCTTGTCAGAAATGCAGAACAAGCTCTATGCACATGAGGTCGAACACATAGAAGCTGAAGAGAGAATCCGGAGACTAAACCAGCTTTATGCCGCCCTGAGCCATTGCAACCAGGCGATTATCCGGCATCCCAACGAAGAAGAATTGTTTCCGCAAATCTGCCGTGACGTGGTGCTCTTCGGCGGCATGAAGATGGCGTGGATCGGGATGGTCGATGAAAACATGCGCATCAGGCCGGTTGCCTCTTATGGTGATGGCCAGGAGTACCTGGGCAGCATCCGGGTTTCGGTCGATGCACTTGATCCACTTGGTCAAGGACCTACGGGCACCGCTATTCGTGAAAGCCAGCCATTCTGGTGTCAGGATTTCCTCAATGATGCGCGTACCGCCTCCTGGCATGAACACGCCGCACGATTCGGCTTGGCCGCCTCGGCATCGCTGCCGCTGCTCTGCAACGGCAAAGCGATTGGCTCCTTCAATCTGTACGCTGCCGAAATAAATGCCTTTGACAATGACATCCGGAAGCTGCTCCTTGAAATGGCACAGGATATCAGCTTTGCGCTGGACAATTTTGCAGCAGAGACTGCGCACAAAACAGTAGAAATGGCGCTCTCCGAGAGCGAAAATCGTTATCATGCCTATGTCGACCAAGCGGCCGACGCACTTTTTGTAAATGACTTCTCCGGGAAACTCATCGACTTCAATCGTCAGGCATGCGCCAGTCTCGGTTACAGCCGTGAAGAACTTTTGCATATGAGTGTGTTCGACGTCGAAACCGGCCTTGATCTGGCTCAGGCACAAGCCGTATGGAGCCGGATTCTGCCAAACGAGCGCTTCACACTATTTGGGCTTCACCGCCGCAAGGACGGGACGACATTTCCGGTGGAGGTACAGCTTTGCTGTTTCGACAAGATTGGGGAACGCCTCTATATTGGCCTGGTGCGTGACGTCACCGAGCGCGTTCAAGCGGAAGAGCAACTTCGCATTGCCGCCACCGCCTTCGAGTCGCAGGAAGGTATGATCGTCACGGATGCCAATGGCTTGATACTGAAGGTCAATCGCGCTTTCACCGAAATCTCCGGCTATTCGGGGGAGGAGGTTGTAGGCCATAACCCGCGTATTCTCAAGTCCGGCCGTCACAACAATGATTTCTATCGCGAAATGTGGCAGAGCATCAACCGTACCGGCGGGTGGCAAGGCGAAATATGGGACCGCCGCAAGAACGGAGAGGAATATCCGAAATGGCTCACGATCTCGGCGGTCAAAGACAAAGATGGTAACGTCACAAATTACATCGGTGCACATTACGACATTACCGAGCGCAAGAAGGCTGAAGAAAGGATCAATGAACTGGCCTTCTTCGACCAGCTAACGGGCTTGCCCAACCGGACGCTCCTTCGGGATCGCCTGAGACAGATCATGACCATAAGTTCACGTAAAGGGGGTTATGGTGCGTTGCTGTTCATTGACCTCGATAACTTTAAAACGCTCAACGACACACTCGGCCATGACATGGGTGACTTGCTGCTGATACAGGTAGCACAACGCCTGGGCGCCTCTGTCCGTGCGGGGGATACAGTCGCACGACTGGGCGGTGATGAGTTTGTTGTATTGCTGGCAAACCTGAGCATAGACCAGAGATCTGCTGCCAGCCAGACCGAAGCCGTTGGCGAGAAAATACTTGAAACGCTCAATCACCCCTACCAGCTCAAGGATGTCGTATACCATAACACTCCGAGTATCGGTGCAACCCTGTTCGGCGATCATCAAGATGAGATCGATGCCCTTTTGAGACAGGCCGACATTGCCATGTACAGATCAAAGGATGCTGGACGCAACACCATGCGTTTCTTCGATTCGAATATGGAGACCATTGTAATGGAGCGCGCTGCTCTGGAAAAAGATTTGCGAGTAGCTGTTAAAGAGGGACAGTTTTTACTCTACTACCAGGCCCAGGTGGCGGGAGGGCAACTGACAGGGGCAGAAGTCCTGGTGCGTTGGCAGCATCCACAACGCGGCATGGTATCGCCTGCCGAATTTATTCCTCTTGCCGAAGAAACCCGCTTGATACTGCCTTTGGGCCACTGGGTACTGGAAACCGCATGTACTCAACTTGCCATATGGGCTAGCCAACCAGAGATGTCCCATCTCACTGTTGCGGTGAACGTCAGCGCTCACCAATTTCATCAAGCCGACTTCGTGGACCAGGTACTGGCAGTTCTCCAGAGCACTGGCGCCAACCCGCAGAGACTGAAGCTGGAACTCACCGAGAGCATGCTGGTATCTAATGTAAACCTGATTATTGAGAAAATGTTTGCGTTAAAGGGCAAGGGCGTAGGCTTCTCGCTGGATGACTTTGGCACAGGCTATTCATCGTTATCTTACCTGAAACGACTGCCTCTGGATCAGTTGAAAATTGACCAATCATTCGTGCGTGACGTGCTCATTGATCACAATGATGCCGCAATTGTCAGAACCATTATTGCGTTGGCCCAGAGCCTGGGTTTTGGCGTAATTGCAGAGGGAGTGGAAACCGCAGAACAACGAGATTTTCTGTCCAGTGCAGGCTGCCATGCCTATCAGGGTTATTTCTTCAGTCGGCCACTTCCTATAGAGAGCTTTGAGTCTTTTGCGAAGCAGACCATCTAGGTACTACTGTCTGGCATAATCAGGAAACAGTGTAATTACAGGTGAATCTGTTGAAACGCTCTACGTCTCGCCATTTAGACTCACCTTCTATTGGCAAACGAATCTACTAATAGTTGCTACCATTTTAAAATTAAAATGAAACAAAAGACCGAAAACCTAAGCTAAAACTGGTTCAATCAATGGGTAAGGTCATTGTGGCCCTCATTTCAAGAGGTCTATTAGCTAGGAACGTAAAGAAATAGAATAAATAACGGGGTATGGGAAGGTTTCGTTACAGACATACTTAGAAAACATAATTGGCTTGGAAGTTAATTCGAGGCGACACAAAAGGTTACACGGACAAACAAATAGGTTAGCTCTAACGAGCTAACCTATTGTTTAAATTGGAGCGGGAAACGAGATTCGAACTCGCGACCTCAACCTTGGGAAGGTTGCACTCTACCACTGAGTTATTCCCGCATTTGCTTGATACAAAACAAGTCTGATTACCCGCATTAAGGTAATCAGACTTGTTTTTGATTGGCTCCCCTTCGCGGACTCGAACCACGGACAAGGTGATTAACAGTCACCTGCTCTACCAACTGAGCTAAAGGGGAATATAACCATAAATCAGTAAGTTACTTATTTATGGAATACTTTTTACTCGGTACTAAAACTGCCATGATAACTGAGATCAATAAAACGATGTCGTCACCAAAAGCGTCCTGTTATCTATCATGTGCTGCACAAATAAGTCAACCAAAATTTACACAATCTGCTGAAGATTTTGCCAATAAAATTACCTACCCCTATCTGGTTTGCAGATCAGCATCCTTCTTCTCCATCTCTTTATCCATATCGTCCCGATAATGCATAAGCAGCTCGGACAGATGCGGTTCAGACAGCGCCAGTATCTGCACGGCAAACAGACCGGCATTTTTTGCCCCCGCCTTGCCGATCGCCATTGTCGCGACCGGTATACCGCCGGGCATCTGCACCGTCGAATACAGTGCATCGACTCCATTCAGAGAGCCGCCAGGCATCGGCACGCCGATTACCGGAAGGATGGTTTTTGATGCGACGACACCGGCCAGATGTGCCGCCATGCCGGCACCGGCAATGATTATTCTGACGCCCTTCCCTGCCGCTTCAGACGCAAGCGCCGCAGTTCGTGCCGGAGAGCGGTGTGCAGATGAAATCCTCATTTCATAAGGGACATCAAACATACGGAGTATGTCGGCTGCCTCCTGCATTACCGGAAGGTCGGTATCGCTTCCCATTATCAGTAGTACGAGCGGTGCTCTATCCATTTTTCACCTCTTGACGCGCTATTCTTTTACGTTAAATTCGTTCGAGTGCTTTTTTGCCGATATCGCTGCGATATTGAACGCCTGGCCAGGTGATTTTGGAGACCCCTTGATAGGCTGCACCGATCGCATCCTTGACTGTTGTCCCAAGAGCCGTAACACCCAACACCCTTCCGCCGTTTGTGACGCAGGCGCCGTTTTTCAGGGCGGTCCCGGCATGAAAAACATACAGATCCTCTACCTGGGCCGCCTGATCCAGGCCGGAGATTTCATCACCTTTGCGGTAATCGCCCGGATATCCCTCTGAAGCCATGACGACGCAGACCGCCGCTTTGTCATGCCATTCGATTTTCTCTTTCGACAGATCGCCATTGGCAACAGCCAACAGCACCGGCACGATGTCGGACTTCATCCGCATCAGCAGCGGCTGACATTCCGGATCGCCGAAACGGGCATTAAACTCGAGGGTTTTTACCTCTCCGTCTTTTACCATCAGTCCGGCATACAGCACACCGCGATAAGGTCGTCCTTCTGCGGCCATGCCGTCCACGGTCGGACGGATCACCTGACGCATCGCTTTTTCATGAATATCAGGTGTCACGACAGGGGCTGGTGAATAGGCACCCATCCCGCCGGTATTCGGGCCAAGATCACCGTCAAAAACAGCCTTGTGATCCTGGGCACTGGCCAGCGGAATGATGTTTTTCCCGTCGGTGATAACCAGGAAGGATGCTTCTTCGCCTGTCAGAAACTCTTCGATGACAACACGCGAACCGGCGCTGCCAAAGGCGTTGCCGCTCAGCATGTCGCGAACGGCCTCAACCGCTTCTTCGCACGTCTGGGCAATGATAACGCCTTTACCGGCGGCCAGGCCATCGGCCTTGACCACTATAGGTGCTCCGGTACGATTGATGAAAGCTTCCGCCTCGCCCTGATCGGTAAAGACGCCATAGGCGGCAGTGGGCACATTGTACTTCTGCATCAGGTCTTTTGAGAAAGCCTTGCTCCCTTCGATAAAGGCGGCATCTTGTGACGGACCGAAGACCTTGAGTCCGTGCGACTCGAACAGGTCAACAATCCCGAGCGACAACGGCTGTTCGGGGCCGACCACCGTCAGGCCGATCTTGTTTTCATAGGCAAACGCCAGCAGCTTATCCAATTCATCAACGGCAAGGGGAAGGTTTTCGGCCAGAGCAGCTGTGCCCGGGTTACCCGGGGCACAATAGAGCTTGGTTACGAGCGGCGACTGGGAAATTTTCCACACCAGCGCATGTTCACGGCCACCGCCACCTATTACAAGTACTTTCATATCAACACCTCATGCGGGTAATAGTTCTACAATTCTTGGTACGTCTCGTACAAAGCCTAGTGCCATGTAACTCTTAATCTTTCACGCCAAACCCCTCCAAACCTCCCCTTGTCAAGGGAGGCTTAAAGGCTTCCCCCTTTATGCCCCAGAGGGTACTGATAAGGGGGACTAAGGGGGGTTGGTTTTAGAAATTCCAGCGTACTAGTGACGGAAATGACGCATGGTGGTGAAGAGCATGGCGATGCCGTGTTCGTTGGCAGCCTTGATAACCTCTTCATCACGGACACTGCCGCCGGTCTGGATGATGGCGGTGACACCCGCCTCGGCAGCGGCATCAACCCCGTCGCGGAACGGAAAGAAGGCATCCGAAGCCAGCACAGTGCCGCGAACCGGCAGCAGCGCTTTCTGGACGGCGATTTTAGACGAATCGACGCGTGACATCTGCCCGGCACCGATGCCGACTGTCTGGTCGCGGTTGCTGAAGACAATGGCATTCGATTTGACATGTTTGCAGACCCGCCAGGCGAAATCAAGCGCTTCGTATTCCGACGCTGTCGGCACACGCTCGGTCACCACGCGGCAGTCAAGGGCTTTGACCATCCCCAGGTCCCGCCCCTGCAGCAGCAGACCGCCGGTAACACGCTTCAGGTCGAAGCCGCCGGCAACGTAGCGGTCAAGAAGCGGCACCTGCATGACCCGCACGTTCTTTTTCGCGGTGAAGATTGCCAGCGCCTCATCACTGTAACCGGGGGCGATGACCGCTTCCAGGAAAGTGGAGGTTAGTTCTTTGGCGGTTTCCGCGTCAACCGTGCGGTTGAAGCCGACGATGCCGCCGAAGGCGGAAAGCGGATCGCATTCACGCGCCTTGAGGTAGGCGGTCAACGGTGAATCGGCCAGGGCAACGCCGCACGGGTTGGTGTGCTTGATGATGACGGCGGCACTCTGCTCAAACTCCTTGACCGTTTCAATAGCGGCGTCCAGATCGATGATGTTGTTGAAGGAGAGCTCTTTACCCTGAAGCTGCTGGGCATTGGAGACGCATGGTTCGGAGAGGTTTCCCTCAACATAGAATGCCGCAGTTTGGTGCGGATTTTCACCATAGCGGAGATCCTGGGCCTTTTTGACCTGAAGGGTGAAGGTAGGCGGATACTCCTGCACTTCATCCGTCAATCGTGCTCCCAGGTAATTGGATATGGCCCCGTCGTAGGCGGCGGTATGCTGGAATACCTTGACGGCAAGAGCGTAGTTTGTCTTGGGGGAAACCGCGCCGCCACTGGTTTTCATCTCTTCAAGTACCTGCGCATAGTCGGCGCTGTCAACCAGCACGGTTACGTCAGGATAGTTCTTGGCTGCCGAGCGGAGCATGGTCGGCCCGCCGATATCGATATTTTCGATGGCATCTTCCAGGTGGCACCCTTCCTTCGCAGTTGTAGCCTCGAAGGGGTACAGGTTCACTATCACCATGTCGATGTTTTCGATGCCGTGTTCCTTCATCTTGGCAACGTGCTCCGGATTGGAACGCATCCCCAGCAGACCGCCATGCACTTTGGGGTGCAGGGTCTTCACCCGTCCATCCAGCATTTCCGGAAAGCCGGTAAACTCTGATACATCCTTGACGGTCAAGCCCGCCTCACGCAACAGCTTGGCGGTCCCTCCGGTTGAGAGCAGTTCCACCCCGTAACCTGCCAACTGCTGTGATAATTCAATAATGCCGCTCTTGTCAGAGACACTGATCAGTGCCCTGGTAATTTTTGCCATGCCCGTACTCCTTGCTGAAATATAATGTGTCTGAGAAGTTGACCTGATTAATTGTGTGGAAAATCAATATGCTGCATAAAGAGGGTCTCGAACAGCGGCGTACCGGAAAGCGGCACTACCCGGAAGCGACCGGCCAATTCCTCAACCGCATCAAAGCCGCCCCCATCCGCAAGCGCTTTTTCTACGCCCGCCAAAGCCCCTTCAGGCGTAAAACGGGTCGTTTGTACCATGCTTCCGTCAAAAATTCCAATCGTTTTCAGCCACTCGGGCCGGACAACGGCTCCAAAAGAACCGGTCAGAATCACCTGTTTCAAGGATTCACACCGTATACGCGAACGTTCCGCAAGAACAGCAATTCCCGCCCGCAGAGCGGCCTTGGCGAGCTGCAGCTGACGAATATCATCCTGTGACAGAACGATCAGCCGCTGCGCGTCCCGATGCAGGACGAAAGCGCTTGATCCACGGTAAGGAACGATCCGCGTGGCGAGATTGGATTCAATCTCTTCGGAATCCCGCAACCTGCCGCCCGCCTCCAGAAGGTTGCAGCGGAGCAGTTCGGTCACCGCTTCAATGGCGCCGGAACCGCAGAGACCTGAAGGGGTGCCAGTGCCGAGAACCTGTAGCCTGAGGCGTTCACCCTCGATCTTTACCGAGCTGATGGCCCCCGGCAGAGCGGCCATGCCGCAGGAAAGGTTACCCCCCTCGAAGGCGGGACCGGCGGCGGCGGATGTTGCCCAGATCGTTTCGCCATCAAGCAGTGCGATCTCCCCGTTCGTCCCCATATCGAGACAGAGCGTGGCATCACCCGGTTCAGCCCCGTAGATGAACGCCACCGTATCGCCGCCGACAAAACCGCCCGGCATCGGAAAGAGATAGATTGCGGCACTGCCGTCCCACCCCAGTTCGGCAGCAGTCAGGTGTGTCCCCCCGGTGTAGAGCGGAAGGTACGGGGGAAAGGCTAATGAAGTGAGCGCCAGCCCCAGCAGAAGGTGCTGCATGGCAGGATTACCGGCGATCGCCACCCGCCGTATATCGCCCCAGTGGACGCCGGCTGTATCGCAAAGTTCCTGCCCAATCCGCCTCAGCTCGTCACGGATCAGCGCCGTCATCTCGCTGCCGAGCTCTGACGAGTTGACAGCCGCATCCAGCCGTGAGATCACGTCGGCGCCGAAGCGGCGCTGCGGATTCAGAGAACCGGAGAGCGCACAACGGGCACCGCTGTCGCAGTCGACCAGCGAGGCGGCCAGCGTAGTGGTTCCGAGATCTATCGCAAGTGCGTACATGGCTTATCCGGCTCCAGCCGCATGCTATTTTATATACACCCTCGGCACCCGTTTGCTGATGCCGCAAAAGATCGTATAGGGGATCGTGTCAGCCCAGGCCGCCAGCTCTTCGGCATAAATGCAGTGCCCCGCATCGTCCGGCCCCATCAGCGTCACGGTATCGCCCACGGCAACGCCTTCAATACCGGTCACGTCAAGCATCGTCCAATCCATGCAGACGGTTCCGGCTATTTTTGCCCGCACGCCACGCACGAGAGCTTCACCACGGTTGGTGAGAGAGCGCGGATAACCGTCGGCATATCCGACCGGCACGCTGGCAATCAGCGTACGCTGTTCTGCGGTAAAACGGCGCGCATAGCTGATGGTGGTTCCCGCATCAACCCATTTAAGCATGGCAATACGGCTCTTGAGGCGCATCACCGGTTTAAGATCAAGCTTCCCCTGGAAATCGGCGGAGGGGAGAGCACCATACATGGTAATTCCGGGCCTGATCAGGTTGCAGTCGGGAATATCGCGCAGTAACGCGGCGGCGCTGTTGGCGATGTGAATATAGCGCGGCTTGAAGCCGGCTCTGCGGATCTCAGCCAGCGCCCACGCAAAGCGTTCAGCCTGCTGCCTGGTGAAATACTGGCCTGATTCATCCAGTTCATCGGCACTGGCAAAATGTGAAATAAGCCCCTCGAGGGCAATATTCGGCAGTTTTTTCAGCTCGGCGAGAAACTGAGGAACTTCGTGATACGGAACCCCCAAACGCCCCATGCCGGTATCCACCTTGAGATGAATCTGCGCCTTGCGGAAGAGCTTACCGGCGGCGACGTTAAGTGCCTGCGCCTGTTCCAGTGTAAAAACCGCCGTGGAGATATTGTAGCCGATACATTTACGTTCCTGACCGGGATAGACACCTCCCAACAGGAGAATAGGCTTATCGCTGCCGCTTTTGCGGAGCTGGATGCCTTCGGCGAGAAAGGCAACGCCGAATGCGTTAACCCCCAGACTTTCCAACTCCCGACTGATATCCATGAAACCGTGCCCGTAGGCATCTGCTTTGACAACTGCCAGAATTTCGGTTTTCTGCGGAATTGACGAGCGGATCAATTGATAGTTGTGTTTAAGGGCGGCGAGATCAATCTCGGCATATGTAGGGCGGCCATCGTACAAAACTGCATCTCCTCTTTTTTAGTAAGTTCGTAGCTGTTTGCTGCACTTTTCCGGCAGAAAACAGTTCATTAACGCACTTATCCTGTTTCAGCGATGTCCGGTTTGGTTATTGCACTTGTCTTAAAAGTCCCCCTACCCTTGCGGGAGGGGAGGCTAAATGCAAGAATCTAACCGGAAGCCGCTGATCCTGTTTACCAGGACCAGGGTCATTCATAATTCAAAATTCATAACTCAAAATTGCTTACCGTCGTTACAGGACCAGCTTTTTGCGCGCATTCGCCAGGCAACGCCCCATATCGACACTGTTGCGACATGCCAGCGCTGTTCGCGCCAGGCGCTTGCACACCTCAAAACTGTTGGAGCGGAATGCCTGCTTTACAACCGGGATGCTCGGGGCCGAGAGGCTGAATTCACGGATCCCCATGCCGGCCAGCATCAGCGCACACAAGGGATCGGCAGCCATCTCTCCGCAGACCGATACTTTTTTGCCGACTTTGTTGGCCGCATCGGCAACGCGCTTGATCGAATGCAGAATCGCCGGATGGTACGGGTCATAATACTGCTTGACGCTGGCGTTATTGCGGTCGGCGGCCAGAGTATACTGAATCAGGTCGTTGGTACCGATACTGACATAATCCACATCCTGCAGCAGATAGTCGATGATCAGCACCGCTGCCGGCACCTCGATCATGATTCCAAGCGGAATATAGCCGGGCACATCATGCCCTTCACGCAGCAACTCGTTCCGGACCGACGTCAGAATCTCCCTGATCTGGCGGATTTCGTCCAGACTGCTGACCAGCGGAAACATGATCGTTGCATTGCCGGCATGCGCTGCCAGCAGGATGCCGGCCAACTGTTCCTTGAAGATGTCCTGTCGCTCCAGCGAGACACGAATCGAGCGCCAGCCGAGAAAGGGGTTATCCTCGTGAGGGTAGGGAAAATAGGAGAGCCCTTTGTCGCCACCAATGTCGAGGGTGCGGATATTGACGGTCTGGCCGGGAAAGCCGCCCAGGATTTTGCGGTAGATGCCGGCCTGCTCTTCGCGAGTGGGAAACGCGGATCGTGCCATATAGGGGAATTCGGTACGATAAAGCCCGACCCCTTCGGCGCCGTGAAGATTGGCAACCTTGACATCGGAAATCAAGCCGATGTTGGCACTGAGGGTGATCGCAACACCATCGGTCGTAACCGCCGGCAGGTCACGAATGCTTTCCAGCTCCTTCATCCGGACCGCATACTCCTCTTCAAGGCGCATGTACTCTTTTTTAATGCATGCATCCGGGTTGAGATACACATGACCGGACGTACCGTCAACGATGATCTCGTCCTTGACGTTCGCGGCCGCCATTATCCCCGCTACGCCGAGAACAGCCGGGATGCCGAGCGATTTCGCCATGATGGCGGCGTGTGAATAGCTGTTGCCCTTTTCAGTCACGATGCCGAGAATCTTGCTCGGATCGAGCATGGCCAGATTGGACGGGAAAATTTCGTCCGCTACGAGTACCCGCTTTTCCTTGAGCGTGACCTCGTTGGAATTATTTCCTTCAAGTGCATCGATGATGCGCCGGCCAATGTCTTCCATATCCGCCGAGCGTTCACGCAGATACGGGTCCTCCATTGCGGAGAAAGCCTGGATATAGTGCTGAACGACTTCATGAACGGCACGAGCTGCGCCCATCCCCTGCTCGATATGAGCAGTAACCTTGGCAGAGAAACTCCGGTCTTCCAGTATCATCAGATGTGTGTGGAAGATAGCGGCATCATCGGCCGAGAGTGTTTCACTGACCCGTTTTTCCATGTAAATGGTCTGGATCTTTGCCTTTTCAAGGGCCTGGGAAAACTTGTGCAGCTCTTCAGTAGCGCTGCCGACCTTTGCCAGCTTGATAACCTTGTCGTTAAAGCGGTCAAGGATATAGATTTTCCCGAGGCTGAACCCGGGCGACACGGAGGTTCCGGGCAGCATTTTAGCGGCGGAGCTCCGCTTTGTGCTTCCGGAGCAGCGAGGCGTCGTTTCAGTTCCGGAACCGTTACGTACCTTGGCAAGCTCCTGCTCGAACCAGGCGCGCTCCTGTTCCTTGTTCTGAATCGAATCAAGCAGGCGGGCCGTGTGAACGATGCTGCCGATCTGAAAGGTAATGGTGCGCAGAATACTTATTTCATCATCGCTGAAAGTACGCGTCTCACGGGTCTGCACGACAATAACACCGATCGGCGCCTTGTGTTCGAACAGCGGCAGCCCCAGAAACGAGAGGAAGCGTTCTTCCTTCGCCTCCTTGAAGTATTTAAAGCGGGGATGTGCCGGGGCATTATCGGTCATGACCATTTCGCGGCTTTCAATCGCAAGACCGGTCAAACCTTCATGGACTTTCATCGAAACGCGGTTGACAGATGCCTTGGAAAGGCCCTTGGTAGCCTTCAGCGTCAGGGTTTGGCCGTCACTTTCAAGCAGATAGATCGAGCAGACATCACTCCTCATGCGCTTGGCAACCAGGGCGACAATATTATCAAGCGTATCCTGAAGGTCATGGGAATGCAGGATGATGGTGCTGATGTCTTCCAGGGTCCGCAGACCGAGTGATTGCCGGGGTTCTTTCATGATAGTTCCCTGTCGGTTAAATAAATTTTCTGACAATCCTGCTGTTTAATCTTCAGCGGTACTCCGCATCAAAGGTAGCCCAGCGCCACCAGCGCCTTCCATGTCCCCACCAACCCGAGCAGGGCAACGGCTCCCCCCATGCAACGCTGGAAGACACCACGTCCAAGGGCGGAGATCGTTGAAGCGACCTGTCCGTAAGCGAGGAGCACCGGCACGGTGCCGCAGCCAAAAGCCAGCATCATGCTTCCCCCCTTCAGGGCGGAACCGCTGGTAGCCGCAGAGATCAGAACACCGTACACCAGGCCGCACGGCAGAAGGCCCATCAAGAGACCGGTCGGAATGGCGGCAAATACCGATGAGCTGGCTGTTACCCGTGCCAGCTGTCTCCTCATAAAACCCCACCCGGCCCCGTCAAGCGCCGACATTCCAAGCGCATGCACACCGAGGGCGGTAAAAACACCGATCGCCGCAACGAAAATATTGGCTCCCAGAAACAGCCATTTGACAAGCGGCGCCAACGCATCGACCATGCCCGCCATGGCAGCCAGACCGGCCAGGAGCCCGAGCAGACTGTAGGTGCAGATCCGGCCGACATGGTAGAGAAGATTAAACAGAAAACGCTGGGCGGCAGCGGAATCACGCTTCGACAGGGCCAGGGCGGTCACAATGCCGCCACACATACCAAGACAATGGCCGCTGCCGGCGAGACCGGCCGAAAATGCCAACCAGATCTCCAGCATTACCTTACGATTCCAGCGCGCCGATCATGCTCTTGATATCGGACACACCATTGGCGATCAGCCACGCTTCCATATCTGCAGCAATTTTCTGTGCCGCACCCGGATTGATAAAACTGGCGGTGCCGACCTGAACGGCGGTCGCTCCGGCGAGCATAAACTCCAGCGCATCGGTCGCATTCATGATGCCGCCGATGCCGACAATCGGCACCTTAACCGCTTGTGCCACCTGCCAGACCATACGCAGGGCGATCGGCTTGATGGCCGGACCGGAAAAACCGCCGGTGATGTTGGCCAATACCGGCCGACGCCTGTTCAGATCGATGGCCATACCGGTCAGGGTATTGATCAGTGACAACGCATCGGCACCGGCATCTTCGCAGGCCTTGGCCATGGCCACTATATCCGTCACGTTGGGGGAGAGCTTGACGATCAGCGTCTTCTTCGTTACTGCACGACAGGCCGAAACCACTGAGGCGGCACAGGCCGGATCGGTGCCGAAAACGATCCCCCCCTGCTTGACGTTCGGGCAGGAGATATTGACCTCCAGACCGGCCACCTCAGGGATTTCATCCAGACGGCGGGCCATCTCGGCATACTCATCGACGGTGCCGCCGAAGAAGTTGGCAATAGCCGGGGTGTTGACCGAGCGCAGGTACGGAACCTTCTTGGCAATAAAGGCGTCAATACCGACATTCTGCAGGCCGATGGCGTTCAGCATCCCGCCGGGGGTTTCGACAATGCGCGGTGTCGGATTACCGGCCCGTGACTTGAGTGAGAGGCCTTTGGTCACAAATGCACCGATCGATTCCATGTCGACGTATTCGGCGAACTCTTCACCGTAGCCGAACGTACCGGAGGCGGTCATGACCGGGTTACGCAGCTGAATACCGGCCAGATTTACACTCATATCAGGTTTTATGGCAGATTCCATGGTCAGTCCCTCCACTTCAGTTCGCCCGACTCGAAAACCGGACCTTCGGTACAGACGCAACGATAGTCGGGAGTTTCAGACGAGTGGTTGTGCCCCGGAGTAACACAGCCGAGACAGGCACCGACGCCGCAGGCCATATACCCTTCCAGAGAGACCTGGCAGGGGATGCTGCGCTCCGCCGCAATTCCGGCAACCGCATTGAGCATGCCGTGCGGACCGCACGCATAAATGGTCGTCCCCCCCTGCAGCTGATCCAACCGCCGCAGCAGCGCCTCGGTCACCAGCCCGCACTCGCCCAGAGAGCCGTCTTCGGTGGCGGTGTAGCATTCAACACCAAGCCGCTCGAATTCAGTGATGCAGAGGATGTCGTCCCGCGTGCGACCACCGGCAAAAAGCCTGACCTTTGATTCTTTGACCAGCTCTTTCGCCAGCAGATAGAGCGGTGCCAGCCCGACCCCGCCGCCAACAATCAGCTTTTCCTCGTCCGGTTTTCCGAGGTCGAAACCTTTGCCGAGCGGCCCCAGCACATCAAGCAGGTCGGAACCGTGCAGTGTCGACAGCATGGCTGTCCCCTTCCCTACCACCCGGTAGAGCATCTCCAGATATGGCTGCGCAACTGCACCGCTCTGGGTCGGGGTATAGGTGCCGATATCGAAAATACCGAACGGCCGCCGCAGCAGCGGGTCAATAGCACCATTAACGCGCACCATCACAAACTGTCCGGGGCGTGCCGCAGCACACTCAGGAGGAGCGGTCATACGCATCCGCCAGTATCCGGGCGAGACCTCCACATTTGAAAGAATCATTGCGGTAAACTGCATTACGGGTTCTCCTTGATTGGTTTTTCCATCAGAATCGCATCTTCGCACCCGTCATAATAACCGTTGCGAACACCGACGCGCTTGAAGCCCAACTGTGTATAAAGTGAAATTGCGGCATGATTGGAAGCGCGCACTTCAAGCGCCATGACCTCCGCCCCCTTTTCACGCGCCTGCCGAAATGCCTCCTCCAGCATCATCCGCGCAATGCCCCTGCCCCGTTGGTCGGGCGATACGGCGACATTGAGAATCTGCGCCTCTTCAAACAGTGACATCAGGCAGACATAGCCGACGACATGCCCCTCTTCATCAGCCACGAACGGCAGCGAGAAACGGGCTGCCATCTCGTCCCGAAAATGTTGAACTTTCCAGGGAGTTGTATAGGAGGCCTCCTCTATTGCCATGACGGCATCAAGGTCATCCCCGGTCATCGGTCGAAGATTAAAAATTTGCAGCACATTCATAGCCGCACATAATAAGCAAAGCGGCCGCTCTTGTAAACGCTTTAAACCGGTATTTCATATTGACAGTATACTTATTATCTGCATAATCACAATATTACTCAAAACGAGGCATTCTCTTTATGTATGACATTGAACAAAGCATCGGTTTTCTACTGGCGAAAGCGTACCAGCGTGGCTGGGCTACCCTGCGGGAAGAGATCGACCAGTATGATCTTACCCCGCCGCAGTTTGCCCTCCTTTCGTTCCTCTGGCAGCAGGACGGCTTAACCCAGGTCGAGCTGTCTGAAAAGAGTCAGGTTGATCGTTCCACCATTGGCGGCCTGATAGACCGTCTGGAACGGGGCGGCTTCCTTGAACGGCGTCAACACCCGCAAGATCGCCGGGCGTATAAGATTTACCTTACGGAACGGGGCAAGAGCATGGAAGATACTCTCTCTGCGTGTGCCGATAGGTCGTTGAAACGCTTTACCGCCGGACTTAACGAGGGTGAACTACACGAGCTCCGCCGGATGTTGGAGATATTACGCGGAGAACGGAGGGTCTATGAACTTCCTTCATGCTAGCCTCGCCACGATCTTTTTGCTCTGCACGGCAGTTCATTCCTGGGGGGCGCCGCTTTCGCTGCAGGAATGCCTGCAGAAGGCACACGACAACAACCCGGCCCTCAAAAGTGCCGCCTGGGACAGTCGCATTGCCGAAGAAAACAGCCGCGTGACGAGGGCATCTCTCTATCCACGCGTTGACGCCAATGCCGGATACACGCTGCAGCGTGATCCCCAGGCGGTAAAGATGAACGGCGTCACGGCGGAAACACAGGAAGCGAATTTTGCCGTTGCCGGGATTGCAGCCACCTACACTCTCTACGACTTCGGACGGCGTGACGCCCGTATCAGCCGGGCAAACTCCTCCACCGAAGCGGCACTACAGGGATTCCTGTTCAACAGAGGAGATGTCACACTACAGGTCATTGAAGCGTACTTCAGGATACTTGAAGCGGACAGGCTCATTCAGGCAGCACGCGAAGAGGTCACCCAGATAACGGAGCACCGCCGCGTGGCGCAGGTCATGTATGAGGAGGGAACCGTTACCCGCAACGATGTACTGCAGGCGGACGTGCGCCTCGCCTCTGCCCGTCAGAAACTGCTGGCCGTTACCAACAGACGCGAGAACAACTGGCTGCTACTCAACTTCCTTACCGGAAGTGATCCACAGTCCCGTGGCGAGCTGGATGATGCCACGATCATGGACAACGCTGTCAATGGCGAACCCGGCACAGCCGACAGCACGGCCAACCGCCATGACATCAAGGCGCAGCAGCAGGTCCTCGCGGCGCGCGAGTTTGAAGTGGCTGAAAACAGAGACAATTATGTACCTGAGATATACACCCGCATCGCTATGGACTATGTCCAGAACGACAAAGTCCGGGAGCAGGCCATCTACTCGGCTACCGTTGGTATCCGCGTCAACCTGTTCGACGGTTATGCCTCAGAGGCGGCCCGCAGCAGAGCAGTTAAACAACGCTCAAAACAGCAGGACGCCCTCAGGTTGACCGAACAACGCGCCCAACTCGAAATCACCAGCGCCCGCAATGACGCGAACCTGGCTCAAGAACAGATCGGCGTTGCCGAGGCGGCGATACGACAGAGCGAAGAGAACCTGCGCATCAACAAGGAACGCTATAAGGAACGGGTCGGAATAGCCTCGGAAGTTCTGGACGCACAGACACTGGTGACCCAGACCAAGACTGACTACTACCGGGCGCTTTACGACTACCGTACCGCCACCGCCCGCCTGCAGAACGCACTCGGTGCGCTGTAAAACACGACTGATAATTCCGGAGGATATATGGAAGAAGAAACAACAGTAGCCGTAACAGAGCCAGCGGAAACAGAGCCGGAGGTGAAAAACGGCGGCAACAAAAAGATCAGAGCAGTGGTGATTCTGCTGACGGTCATACTTGTCGGAGGGTGGTTCGGCCTCAGATGGTTCATCTCCTCCAGGACCGACATCGAAACGGATAACGCCTTTATCGAAGCCCGTATCCTGTCGGTTTCTTCGAAAGTTTCCGGCACGGTGGCACGGGTGCTGGTGGTCGATAACCAGTTTGTCAAACAGGGTGACCTGCTGCTTGAAATTGACGAACGTGACTACCAGTTTCAGGTAGCAAAGGCTGCTGCCGGAGTCGGCATGGCTGAGAATGAATCCGGCGGCGAACAGTTGAAGGCTGAGGCGGTTCGGGCGACCGTGCAATCGGCCAGGGCCCGCTTTGAGCAGGCGGTGCTGGACCAGGGGCGTGCCGAAAGGCTGTACCGTCGTGATGTGCTGCCGAAAGAGCAGCTTGATCGCACGACAACCGCCAGACGAGTGGCCGAGGCACAGCTGAAAGAGGCGGAAGAAGCACTCAAACGTGCCCGGACCGAGGCCGGTCTCGCAAGCGGGAGCGGTAACAAAGCCAAGATACTGCAGAGCAAGGCACAACTGGGTGAAGCTGAACTCCGGCTCTCCTACACAAAGATCTATGCACCGCGGGACGGCTACATCACTCGAAAAGCAGTGGAAGCCGGCGTCAATATCCAGGCGGGACAGCCGCTGATGGCTCTTGTGCCGCTTCAGGACGCCTGGATCACAGCCAACTACAAGGAACGTCAGCTCACCTGGATCAAACCGGGGCAAAAAGTCGAATTCAGCGTCGACGCCTATCCGGGCAAAATATTCGGCGGTACGGTTGACAGCATCATGGCAGGAACCGGAGCAGCCTTTTCCCTGCTGCCGCCGGAAAACGCCACCGGAAACTACGTCAAGGTCGTACAGCGGGTGCCGGTCAAAATCACCATCGACAGAAATTCCGACCCGGAACAGCTGCTGCGTGTCGGCATGAGCGTTATTCCGGTCGTGCTGACCGGTCGTACCTCGGGCGATGTACTCTCGGAGATGCTTCCGTTTAAATAGTTCTGACACCGCGAAATTATTCCAGAAAGATTCTTATGACGTCTTCAGACGACAAAACTATAAACAAGTGGCTGATCACCATCACCGTCATGCTCCCGGCCATCATGGAGATCATCGACACCTCGGTCGCCAACGTCGCACTGCCGCACATGCAGGGGAGCCTTAATGCCGGCACCGACGAGGTAACCTGGGTTCTGACCTCCTATCTGGTAGCCAACGCCGTGGTACTGCCGATGACCGGCTGGCTGTCACGCGTTTTCGGGCGCAAGCGTTTTCTGATGACCTGTATCGTGCTGTTCACACTGGCATCACTGCTCTGCGGTGCCGCCCCCAACCTGGCGTCGCTGATATTCTTCCGCATTCTGCAGGGGGCTGCCGGCGGTGCCCTCATCCCGATCAGTCAGGCGATCCTGATGGAAACCTTCCCCCCCAACCAGCGCGGCATGGCGATGGCCATCTTCGGCGTCGGCGCCATGTTCGGCCCGATCGTCGGGCCGGCGCTTGGTGGCTGGATCACCGACAACATGAGCTGGCGCTGGATCTTCTACATTAATCTTCCGATCGGCATTATTGCCATGATCATGTGCGCCTTCTTCATCTTCGATCCGGACTATCTGCGCCAAAAAGCAAAGGCGATCAAGATAGATTACTGGGGGCTGTTTTTACTGGTTGCCGGCATGGGGTCACTGCAGATCGTACTGGATAAGGGGCAGCAGGAGGATTGGTTCAACTCGTCGTTCATTATCACTTTCAGTATCATCACCGTACTTTCCCTGATAGCGCTGATCCGGGTCGAGCTGACGCACGAACACCCGATTATCAACCTGCGCCTGTTCAAGAACGTCTCGTTCTCAGCCGGCAACCTGATCATGTTCGTAGTCGGCTTTGCCCTCTACAGCTCGATCATGCTGATTCCGCTGTTCCTCCAGACGCTGATGGGGTACTCGGCCACCAACGCCGGGATGGTCATGGCGCCGGGCGGCGTTGCAACGCTCCTCACCATGCCGCTGATCGGCGCGGCGTTGGCCAAGCGTGACGGCCGTAAAATAGTTTTTTTCGGTCTGTTGCTCGGCGCAACCTCCATGTTCATCATGCAGGGGCTTAACCTGCAGGGTGCCTTCTGGAATTACACCTGGCCCCGCATCGTCCTCGGCTTCGGACTGGCAATGATCTTCGTACCGCTTACGACCGTCACGCTGGCCTCAATATCCCGGGAGGAAATGGGCAATGCCACCGGCATGTTCAACCTGCTGCGCAACATCGGCGGCAGCGTCGGCATCGCCATGGCTGCCACCCTGCTGACACGCAACCAGCAGTTCTATCAGACTAATCTTGTCGCCCATATAAACCCGTATAACCCGGCCTGGCAGACACATTTCGAGAGCATCAAACAGCTGCTGATCTCCAAAGGGGTTGCAGCCTCCCAGGCCGACACAACGGCGCTGGCCATGGCCTACGGAGAGGTCCGCAGACAGGCGGGCGCTCTCGCCTTCAATCACGTCTTCTTCGTCATCGGCCTCGCCTTCCTGGTTGTCATGCCGCTACTGTTCCTCTTGAAGCGACCTTCACACTCCGAAGGCGGCGGCATGGGGCATTAAACTTCCACCCAGAATTTAAAAATCCAGCGGGCTTTTCGGTTCTTTAATCGTCCTGACCGATACGCAACAGGTGTACAGAAGTGTTGACCACTATGACTTTTGCATAAAGGTTGATAGGTTGTATCAATATCATTTCAAGGTATATTTGATATTGGCCGGCTTGAGGGTATATTGGCCGGATCTGATCAATAACGAGCTATACACCTCACAACCGTACAAGAGAGCATGATGGGGCCGAAAGGAGGCCCTGAAGTTACCAAGGTCCTCTGTAGCGCGCTCAGTGTCAGATGAAATTTCACCATATATTGCTATACTTCCTCTGCGATAATTATTATGCGTGAAGGTGGTGCTTATGCCGAAATCTCCCTTTAATTTTCATGAAAAAACCTATGACAGGATAATCCGGCTGATTCAGAAACATCTGGGCAACAAGATCAACATTCCGTTTGAACTTCAATTACAGACTGGTCGTTCCTATTACTTTGGTACATCTCCACCATTAATCTCATTTACGGTTAATGATCGTAGCGGTTTAGCGGCGCTATGCAGTTTTGATGAACTGAAGTTCTGTGAAGCGTATATATCCGGCAGTCTGGATATTGAAGGTGATATGTTTCAACTCCCTGAGTTTAGAAAAATCCTGACCGACCGCCATCCCCTTCACTACCTGTTGAGCAGAATGCTCCCGATGTTCATCGGTCAGGTGCACAGTAACCAGAAGGCTATTGCAAACCACTACGAATACGATGAGGATTTTTTCCTCACGTTTATGGATTCAAGCCGCTGCTATTCGCAAGCGGTGTTCGAGCGTGATGACGAACCACTGGAAACGGCCCAGCAGCGGAAACTTGCTTTTGCCCTTGATGCATGCAGGGTAAAGCCGGGGGAGAGGATTCTTGATGTCGGCGGGGGGTGGGGAGCTTTTACAGAATTTGCAGGCAAACAGGGACTCCGCGTTACTTCTCTCACAATTTCCCGCCAATCGGAGCAGTATCTTAAGGATTTGATTCAGCGGATCCAACTCCCCTGTCAAGTATTATTCCAGGATTTTTTTGAGCATGTATCACCAGAACCCTACGATGCAATAGTTATTCTAGGGGTAATGGAACATCTCTCAAATTATCGTGCAGTGATTAAGCAGTTCCGAAAGCTGCTGAAACCAGGAGGAAGGATTTACCTGGACGCCAGCGCCTTCAGGGAAAAGTACTCAAAGCCGACGTTCATCTCACGATACATTTTTCCGGGAAACCATTCCTACTTCTGCCTGCACGATTTCGTTACCGCGGTTGAAGAAACGGAATTCGAAGTATTGGCTGTTCACAATGACCGTTACAGTTACTTCCTCACCTGTAAGGTTTGGGCCGAGAATCTTGACGCTGCCAGGGACGAAATAATTCGCCGTTGGGGAGACCGGCTGTATCGCAGCTTTCGCCTCTATCTCTGGGGCTCTGCCCATGCTTTTTCCAGCCACGGGCTTGAAGCGTTTCGCGTTATTCTGGAACGGCCACTTCTTTCTGGGAGCTGATCTCTTCCCTTTCTTCGGAGACCACAAGGGGGACACACCTTACTTTGCAGGAGGCTTCTGTTCTTTGCCGTGGACAGTCTCGAAGGTATAACCATCGGCACCACCGGCCAAGCCGGTGGTGCCTCAGCCCCGTTGGCGTGAAAGAAATGAGATAATGAATTAGTACATTTTGAGGTTTTCAAATGAGTCCTGCTTCTGAACAACTAAAGCAATTTGGATGGGATGAGTGGTTTGATGTAAAGGCACATGAAAAAGATTTTGCCCAACTGCGTTTTGCACGCGTTGTTGCTGTGGATCGTGATCAACTTCTTGTAATAGATGAGTCCGGTGAATTTCGCGCAAAACTTGCCGGCCGCTTTCTCTATAGGACTGAACAGTCGATTGATTTTCCATGTGTCGGGGATTGGGTATGCATTCAACACAGCAACACTGACATGTTTGGAATAATTCATGACGTCCTTCCGAGAAAATCGTTTCTTAGCCGCAAGGCCGCAGGAGATACCATTGACTACCAGATGATTGCTTCGAATATTGACGTAGCCTTAATTGTCCAATCCTGCCATTTCGACTTCAATATTAACAGGCTTGAGCGTTACTTGGTTATGGTTAGAAATGGGCAGGTACATCCTGTCATTTTACTTACAAAATCCGACCTGGTCTGCCCTGAAACTCTCCAGCAATTAATCGAGAGAATCAGAAGTAACGGAATAAACGCTGAGGTACTAGCGCTTAGCAATGTTACCGGTGAAGGCATTGATAATGTGCGTGATATTCTACTGCCAGGAAAAACCTACTGTCTGTTAGGTTCGTCAGGGGTCGGCAAGAGTACATTGATTAACCAGCTGATTGGCCGTCAGATACTTGAGACCGATGCGGTAAGCGGTACAGGCGAGGGACGCCATACGACGGTGCGTCGCGAACTCATAATATTGCAAAATGGTGCAATGCTGATAGATAACCCGGGAATGCGCGAATTTGGCATTTTAGGAGCTGAAGATGGAATTGGCGAAAGCTTTGCTGATATCTACACCTTAGCATCAAAATGCAAATACCGTGATTGCTCTCACTCGAATGAAAAAGGTTGTGCTGTTTTGGGTGCAGTTGAGAAAGGAAGCCTGCATCGATCACACTATGCTAACTTTATGAAGTTAAGAGCTGAATCAGAGTTTCATGATATGTCGTATATTGACAAGCGAAAAAAGGATAAGGCTTTTGGTCGCCACATTAAGTCTGTAAAGAAGAATCTGGGAATCAATCATAAATAAAAAAGCACACAAAACAATCAATAGTTACTTCACTCTTCTCATATTATACGCATAACCATAAGGAAAATTGTCTAAATGGACATTCCACGGATCTTCAACATCACCGAAAGCGCTCACCGCATCCACAACCCGATCACACCCGAAAAGCTTGCAACTCTCGGCGCTGGGAGACACCCCAAAAGCGTCAGCCCTTGACACGAGACAAGAGTAAAAAGACAGAATGCTAAAAATACGAATTCCGAACAAGGCTTATCCCGGCAGGTCAAGGCCCTCCCCGTTGACCTAAAAACAGGAGTAAAAAGTGCTAACTACTCTGTTGCGAATATTTGTTATCGCCCTTAGCCTCGCTGTCCAAGGGTGCACTAAGTACTGGGGTGTAAATACTGGGGTAGGACCAAGTCAACCATCTAAAATATAAATATTAATTGGCTATATTTGCCTTGTTTATGGCCTTAGAGCCACGTTTTTGCCGGAATGCGGCATGACGTCTAAGTATATATGGAATTTATAGTCTAGCGGCTGATGTCGTTTTGGCGTCTTACGACTTTTATCAGTTGCGCAGAGCCAATTACGTGTACTGTCATCGCGTGACTTCCTACAAGAAAGCTGCCCCTGACCTAGAAATCGTCAGGTGATTTTCCGGGCCGTTAACTTTTCTGCTGCACCTTCATGATACTGGGCAAATCGCCTTCTATCCAATCAGCCAACGACTCGACTTTATGGCCGACCTCTTCTCCAAACGGTGTCAGAGTGTATTCCACACTCAGCACTTCAGGAGTTCCTTTTGTGCTGTTGCGCAATGGCTGGTATACTGAAAACTACACCGCCGGGGTACCGGGCTCACTTGCTCACGGCCGTGTGCACGAACTGGCCGGCGGGGACGTGAGCTCATGCTGCTCCTGGACCGGAACATTGACTTCGCCCTCTGACAAAGAATATAAGGAGGTGCTCTCATGCGAAAATTGAAACTGAGCAAGGCCTTTACCCTGATGGAACCGGGACCTGTTGTCCTCGTGACGACGCAAGATGGGCAGAAAAACAACATCATGACTATCTCCTGGACAATGGTGATGGATTTCACCCCGGTTTTTGCCATGACGACGGGTGAGTGGAATCACTCGTTTGCGGCGTTGCAAAAAAACAGGGAGTGCGTCATTGCAATTCCCACGGTTGACATGCTCGATACGGTGGTCGGTATTGGGACATGCTCCGGGGCAGACACAGACAAGTTTGCAAAGTTCAAACTCACGCCCGTACAGGGCAAGGCCGTCAAGCCGCCCTTGATCAAGGAGTGCCTTGCCAACATAGAGTGCAAGGTCATCGACATCGTCACGAAGCACAATATCGTCGTATTAGAGGCGGTTGCCGCGTATGTCGACACCTCACGCAAAGAGAAGCGCACGGTTCACGCTGTTGGCGACGGTACGTTCATTGTCGACGGGCACAAGATCAACCGGAGGAAGATGATGGCCTCCAAGCTTCCATTCGGTGTTTAGTGTTCATTGGGATAGTGGCAATGGGGAGAACAGCGGGGAAGAACAAAGGACTCTTTCAGGGTCTTGCTACCAAATCAGCTCAATCAGCAGAGGAATACAGATGCCTGACATGACTCACGATTCCCATTTCACCTATCGCCCCATCGGCATCCTGCGCTCTCCCTATTCACGCCGCATTGATGCACCCCATCAAGGCACGGTGGTGGAAGGCACGGCAACCGGGGATTTCGCCGTCGCCACATTGGAACTTCAGGATTGGCTGGACGAGAAAGTCATTCAAGATCTGAGCGGTTTCGACAGGCTTTGGCTCATCTTCTCCTTTCACCTGAGTGAGGGGTGGAAAAGCTGTGTCAAGCCGCCTCGGGGCGGACCGAAGCGGGGCGTTCTGGCTACAAGATCCCCTCATCGCCCCAATTCTATTGGTTTATCGGCTGTCGAATTACTAAAGATTGAAGGCAGAACACTGCACCTTCGCGGAGTAGACCTCCTGGATGGCACACCTGTTCTGGATATCAAACCATACGTACCCTACGCGGATGCCTTTCCTGACTCAAAAGCCGGTTGGATCGACGAGTTGGATGCAAAACTGGGGCGATATTTTGCACCGGGACCTCGAAAGCCAAGGTAATCGTGGAGTGGCAGGGCGTTGTGTGCCGGCTGTTCAGGCAGAGAACTTGAGATCAGACCAGGGAGATGCGGCGGCTTGATTGGTTTATCAAATGACGAGAATGTCAGCTACTGTTCCAGCTCTGCTCACAACTATTAAACGGTATCCCCCGGAGACAACACGGGAGATACCGATAACAGATAACGGATCAATATGCGTTGGTGCAGTCACTACGTAACAAGCCCTACTCCGGTTTTTTAATCCGATACTTATAGCCACTGAAGATACTTGAGATCTCCCCGTCATGCTCCTTGATATCCATCAGCACGGCACTATACACATGGTTGATGATGAATCCTCCGATAAGCCATAAGCCGAGATGATGAGTAAGGCGCAATCCCTGACTGCTGAAGATTGCGTACATGAAGCCAAGTGACCGGTACATTAAACCGCCGGGAGCATGCTGGGCATACAGGGCAAACCCGGTCAGGATCATCAGCGTATAAAGGCCGAACAGCATGATATAGGCGGTTGTGGCCATCGGGTTGTGACCGAAGGTCTCCGGGACCTTCCTGTCTAAAAACATATAGTAGCGCAGCATTTTGACCATCTTCTTGCGACCGTTTGAGGTGGCAAAAGGGAAAAATTCGCGCCAACTCGCATATTTATTGCCGATCAGTGACCAGATCACCCGGGAGACGACACTGACCGCAAAGAGGTAGGCAGCAACGAAATGAATAAA
The DNA here is from genome assembly GCA_028681335.1 of Desulfuromonadaceae bacterium. GTDB lineage: Bacteria > Desulfobacterota > Desulfuromonadia > Geobacterales > Pseudopelobacteraceae > JACRCG01. Next base: position 109,747 of record JAQUIT010000011.1, read on the forward strand.
CCGTAGCCACCCCATGGTGAAATCTGAAGCCGAGCCGCCGAAACTGTAGGGTGAGCCGATGAAGAAGCCGGTCACCCCCAGAACCACGATAGCAAACACATTGGTCCAGTGATTGATTCGTACCGGCAACTCCCAGATATAATGCTTGTATTTGGGTTGTTTTGGCATGAATGGCCTCCTCCCCTAGGATACCTTGACCTTGACCAGCTCATTACCGTTGACATCCATCACATGGACGGCGCAGGCGAGACAGGGGTCAAAGGAGTGAATGGTACGCAGGATTTCCAGCGGCTTGTTCTGGTCAAACACCGGCGTACCGACCAGAGCTGCCTCATACGCACCGCGCTGCCCTTTGGCATCCCGCGGCGAAGCGTTCCAGGTAGAAGGCACGACCGCCTGATAATTGAGGATTTTCTGATCCTTGATCCTGATCCAGTGGCCAAGTGCACCGCGCGGAGCCTCGTGAAAACCGTACCCTTTGGCTTCAACGGGCCAGGTCGAGGGGTCCCAGTTCTCATTGTTGTGGATGCGATAATCACCCTTGGAGATATTGCCGATCAACTCATCCAGCCACTTCGGCGTCTGCTGGGCGATCAGCAGGGCGTCAATCCCCCTGGCGGCGGTACGGCCGAGCGTCGAGAAGAGTGCCGGGGCACCCACCCCCAGCTTGCCAAGCACCATATCCACAGCCGCCTTGGTCTCCTTGTGCCCGGAGGCGTAGGCCACCAGTATGCGGGCCAGCGGGCCTACCTCCATCGCTTTCTCTTCATAACGCGGCGACTTCACGAATGAATATTTTGCATCGGTATCAAGATTTTTGTACGGCGGCTTGGGCCCGGTATAGTTTACTTCAGTTTCCCCTTCAAACGGATGCAGCCCCTTGCCGGCTCCGGCGCTGTTTTCAAACCAGGAGTGATCGACGTATTCGGCAATCTTCCCCTGATCAACCGGGATAACGTTGGAGAGATCCTTGTTCAGCAGCGCACCGGAGGGGAACCAGAGATTGCCGTTGGCATCAGGAAATTCACCATAGGAGAGATAGTTGCCGAGACCGCCGCCGATACCGGCCCATTCTTTATAGAAGGAGGCAACCGCCAGCAGGTCCGGGATGTACACCTTCTCAACAAACTCCTGACTCTTCTTCAGCAGCCGCTTAATTTCATACAGCTTGTCGGCATTGAGGGCATTCTGGGAATCGGGATCGATCGGAATCGACATGCCGCCAACCAGAAACGATTGCGGATGCGGATTCTTGCTCCCCAGGATGGCGTGAATCTTGATGACGTCCTTCTGCCATTCCAGCGCCTCAAGGTAATGGGCCGTTGCCATAAGGTTCGCTTCAGGAGGCAGCTTATACGCCGGGTGCCCCCAGTAGGCATTGGCAAAAGGACCAAGACGGCCGGACGCGACAAACGCCGCCACTTTGTCCTGCACCCCCTTGAAGTAGGTGGCCGAGTTATTGGGCCAGTCGGAAAGAGAGGCTGCCAGAGCGGCTGTTTTGGTCGGGTCGGCCTTCAGGCCGGAGGTGATGTCAACCCAGTCAAGCGCGTGCAGGTGATAAAAATGGATGACATGATCCTGCACATTCTGGATACCCATGATGATGTTGCGAATCAGCTGGGCGTTAGGCGGAATTTTGATTTTGAGGGCATCTTCAACGGCCCTGATGGATGCAATTGAATGGACGGTGGTGCAGACACCACAGAAACGCTGCGTCCAGAACCAGGCATCACGTGGGTCACGTCCGCGGAGGATCTTCTCGATCCCGCGGAACATGGTGGCTGAACTCCAGGCATCTTTTATGAAGCCCCCCTCGATCTCGGCTTCAATACGGAGATGACCTTCAATTCTGGTAATCGGATCTACGACAATCCTGGCCATATCGTTATCCCTCCTTGGTTTCTTGAGGTTCTTTATCTTTGCGCAGCGCACTCATTGCGCCATGAACGGCAAAGGCGGCAGCGGCACCGGCTACCAGACCGAGGCCGATCTTGTCGGCGGTCGCCTCGATGCCGAATCCCGGCACGTTGGGCAGACGGCGATACAGCGGTGACATGGTATCCCAGAACTGCGGTTCGGAGCAGCCCGCACAGCCGTGACCGGAAGCGACCGGCCAGCTGGTTTTTTCGTTGTAGCGCTGGGTCGGGCAGTTGTGGAACGTGGCCGGTCCCTTGCACCCCATCTTGTAGAGACAGAACCCTTTGCGGTGGGCATCATCGCCCCAATGTTCCACGTACTGACCGGCATCAAAGTGCGGCCGGCGCTCGCAGTTGTCGTGAATACGCTTGCCGTAAGCAAACAGTGGGCGTCCCTTGCTGTCCATGACAGGAATTTTTCCGAACACCAGATAATGGACGACCGTAGCGGTCAGGTTATCGGCATTGCATGGGCAACCGGGCAGGTTAATAACGGTTATGCCAGGCACCGCATCACTGACACCGACAGCGCCGGTAGGGTTGGGAACTGCGGCGGCAATACCGCCGTAGGAGGCGCAGGTTCCGATCGCGATCGTCGCCAGCGCATCGCCGCAGACCCGCCGGGCAATTTCCAGATGCGTCCTGCCGCTCGTGCAACCATACACACCGCCGTCCTTCATAGAGATCGAGCCTTCAACAACACAGAGGTACTTCCCTTTGTGGGCGGCAATGGTCTGCTCAAGCGCTTCATCGGCCTGATGGCCGGCCGCCGCCATGATTGTCTCATGATAATCTATCGACAGAATATCAAGGATGATCTCGCCGACGGTCGGATTGGCGGCACGCAGCAGTGCCTCAGTGTCGCCGGTGCAATCCTGAAAATTCAGCCAGACCAGCGTCGGACGCTTGACCTCATCCAACGCCTGGGCAACAGAAGGTGCAAACGACGCCGGCAGCGACATCGCCGCCGTCATAGCGGTACAGAACTTGAGGAAGTCACGCCGTGACACACCGCGCTGTTTGAGAATCTCACCGATAGAGTATCCCTGCTTTTCTAAACCATGTTCTGATTTTTCCGGCACGCCACTCTTCTTTTCATTACTCATACTTTACCTCCTCTCAGAAGTTTCTGCCGCAGCTCAAATCGTAGTCAGGCTGATCCCCTTAAAACACTTTACAACCAACAAACATAAACAAGGTTTTATTATAACAGTTTTTTTGATGCCTGCAAGAGACTGTAAAAATAAGTTTATGATTGCCAACAAATACCCACGCTCCTTAAGCCAACAGGTCACTTGCGGTTTTTTTTAATTTTCTTCTTTTTCAGATTTTCCACAACACGTTTTTCGGCCCGCGCAATAAGGAGTCGATGACTCCCCTCTTCATACCCATCAGCAGGAATTCGCTGAATGTACGTACCGTCCGGCTGCATATCCCAGGCGGAGCGTTGATCACCCAGATGCGTTTCAAATACCGTGCGTAGCTCCCGGACCAGCTCAGGCGGCTCAACCGGGCAGAGAATCTCGACCCGCGCCTCCAGATTGCGCTTCATCGCATCAGCCGAAGCGATGAAGTACTCTTCGGCACCGCCGTTGCGGAAATAATAGATTCTGGCATGCTCCAGAAATCTGCCAACAACACTGATCACGCGGATATTTTCTGAAAGCCCGGGTATTCCGGGGCGAAGACGGCAGGTGTCACGAACGATCAGATCGACTTTAACCCCGGCCATTGAGGCCTGATACAAGCCGCGTACAACATCACCATCCTCAAGCGCGTTTATTTTAAACTGAATCAAGCCGCCGCCGGAGGCACGGTGCAGGGTAATTTCACGCTCTATCTTATCAAGCAGCGCTTTCTTCAACATCCGCGGCGCCAGAGCAAGTTTTGCGTACTTGCGCTTGAGCATGAAGCCGGTGGTGAGAAAATTGAACACCTCGGTAACGTCTTCGGCAATGACCTGATCGCACGTCAACATACCGACATCACTGTACAGACGCGCGGTAACAGCATGATAGTTGCCGGTGCCGATATGGAGATAGCGGCGCAGGCCGTTATAATCCTGGCGCACAACCATGATGACCTTGCAGTGGGTCTTCAAGCCGATAACCCCGTAGGTAACATGTACGCCCGCCTCTTCCATCCGCTCCGCCAGACTGATATTGGTCGCCTCGTCAAATCGGGCCTTCAGCTCGACCACCACGGCAACCTGCTTGCCGTTATGTGCGGCCAGAATCAGGGCATCAATAATCCGGCTCTGGCGTGACGTTCGATAGAGAGTCATCTTGATCCCGCGCACCTTGGGGTCAGTTGCCGCCTCACGCAGGAAGCGTTCGACCGAAGTTGAAAACGATTCATAGGGGTGCTGCAGCAGGATCGCCCCCGCATCCCGAATGACATGAAAAATATTGCGCGTCGTTTGCAGCTGGGGGTGATCAACCGGATGATGTGGCGCATCGTGCAGACGTGGAAAATCGAGCCGGGCCAATTCGAACAGATCGCGCATCGCCAAAAGTCCGGGGGTTTCAAATACGTCGGTCGCTTCATCCAGCTCCAGCTCGGCGGCAAGACGACCACGATGCAGCGGCTCCATACCGGCACCGATTTCCAGGCGCACGATCGGGGCGAATTTGCGTTCCTTCAACTCCGATTCAATCATCTCCATCAGATCGTCGGCATCATCCTCGTCCCTTTCGGTATTGGCATTGCGGGTTACCCTGAACAGCTCGCACGACACAATCTCCATACCGGGAAAAATCATGTCCAGGTTATTCATCATAACCTCTTCGAGCCGGATAAAATGTTCCCCCTTGCCGATCCTTATAAAACGGGGAGTACCGGCATCAACAGGGACTTTGATCCGCACCAGTGAGCCCTGCTTGGCCCTCGGATAACGCAATGACACCAACAGATTGAGCGACAGATTCGAGATAAAGGGGAATGGGTGGGCAGGATCTATTGACTGCGGGGTCAGGAGTGGAAAGATGTTCACATAATAAAACTCCCTGAGCAGCTTCTTTTCCTTCGGGGTCAACTCGTCATAACGCTCGATCAGGATATTTTTTTCCTCAAGCAGAGTGCAGATTTCGCGGAATGACTTTTCCTTGCGCGCCTCAAGAGCGCGAACCTCGGCATAACATTCGGTCACCTGCTGGCGTGCCGTGCGGCCATCAAGCGATAACTCCCGCATGCCGGCCCCGATCTGCTGTTTCAGGCCGCCGATACGTTTCATAAAAAATTCATCCAGATTACCGCTGACAATGGCGATGAACTTGAGCCTCTCAAGCAGCGGCGTACGCGCATCTTCGGCTTCGTGCAGCACGCGGCTGTTGAACGACAGCCACGTCAGCTCACGGTTTAAAAACCACTGACTGTCATGCAGGTCAAACAACGCCGGTTCCTGAGCGGCGACAGCCACCTTTCCTTTACCACCTCCCTTCGCTTTGACAGGGGCAGGTTTTGTGGCTTTTACTTTGGCAACTTTCACCTTGGAAGCAGCGGCCTTATCAATTTTTGCACTGGCTGACTTCAACTTATCAACCTTCTGTTTGACGGCCTTTGGCTTGGTATCCTTTGACTTATCAACTTTGGACTTGGTGACTACCGGCGAGGCAATCTCGTCAGCAACGACAGGCAGTGTACCGTCACTGTCGACAGCGCTTGCTACGCTGGATACCTTGTTTTTCTCTTGTTCTGTCACCTGAAAACTCCTGATTACGGTAGTGGATAGACTATAGTTATAACATATTGAGGCTCTTACAAAAGTCTTAGAATTTGACTCCCCCTCCCCCGCCAGGGGTGAGGGAACTTTTTGTGACTTTTGCAAGAGGCTCATAATGTTTACACTCAACCACAAGCGGCTGAGAAAAGTCAAACAGTTGCGGGTGACTCTACAACAGACAGCTGCTGCTGTTAAAAAACGACTTTCGGTCAATCACCAAAACAGGTATGCACACTGCGGGCGCTCTCTATCCAACTATGATCCAGCGGCACCGTCCTGCGTTTACCGACGACATCCTTGAGCGCTACCGGCTCGACACCATCGCCGCGAGCGGCGACCATAACGCCGAAAACGCCACTATCAATCAGGTCGGCACAGGCGGTGCCCAGCCGTGTGGCCAGCAGACGGTCTCCCGCAGAAGGCGTCCCGCCGCGCTGCAGGTAACCCAGAATCGTAAGACGTGATTCAAGGCCGGTCAGCTCTTCCAGTTGCTGCGCCAAAAATAAGCTGTTGCCCGGTTTGTTGCTGTTGGCCCGTTCTTCAGCCTGCCGCTTTTTCACTTTCTTCTTCCCACCCTTGTCCTTGCCAGCTTCATCCAGCTCGGCGGCAACCTGCTGAGAAATAGCACCCTCAGCCATGGCAACGATGCTGAAACCCTGCCCATGATGACTGCGCCGCAGAATTGCCGCGGCAACTTTCTTCACATCGTACGGAATTTCAGGAATCAGAATAACGTCTGCCCCACCGGCAATACCTGCCCCCAGGGCAAGCCAGCCGGCCTTGTTTCCCATCAGTTCCAACACGAGGATGCGATGATGGCTGTGGGCCGTGCTGTGCAACCGGTCGATCGCCTCAGTGGCAATCCCGAGAGCGGTATCGTAACCAAAGGAGACATCGGTCATGGCAACATCGTTATCAATCGTCTTCGGCAGGGTTATGACGTTCAGCCCCTGCTTCATCAGGTGATAGGCGTTTTTTTGCGTACCGCCTCCCCCCAGACAGACCAGGGCGTCCAGGTGATGCTTGCGGTAATTATCGACAATGACCTCGGTCATGTCCCTTAACTTGCCGGCCACCGGCATGGCATAGGGCTTGTCCCGGCTTGTCCCCAGAATGGTGCCCCCCATGGTGATAATACCGGAGAGCGCCCCTGAATCAAGCAGCTGGGTCCGGTTTTCCATCATGCCGCGAAAACCGTCACGAAAGCCGATCACCTTCATGCCGTAGCGCCCCAGCAGGGCCTTGCCGACCCCACGGATAGCCGCATTAAGTCCCGGGCTATCGCCACCGGAAGTCAGGATACCGATCATTTTGCTCATGACTTTTATTCCTTTCTGTCGCCAGATTGAAGCTACAAACCTACAGAGAACAAGTATACCTCAAGAAACGGCTGTTCAACAGCAAACGGAGTAACCGTGACGATATATTTGCCGTCCCGTAGCACTGTTGTGACACGACGCAACTGACCGGCAATAACAAAGTATCAAGGTATGAGAGCTGTAACGGGAGGGATTGTGATCTCTGTGTGATGATAAAAAATTTCTGTTTTATGTGGCTCTGATTTATGAAAACAATACGAGAGACTCTAGCCAACTCTCCCACAACAGCTTCCATCCTTTCATTCATGCATCCGATTAAACGAAAGGAGCACGCTCCGGAGGATGGAGTGACCTTGTCTGTGCAAGAAAAGCTGACATTGCCTGCCACAGATTTTTAAATCTTCTGTATTGCCTCTTTAAGCACTGACAGTTTGTAAGGTTTCTGGATAAATCCCGCCGAACCTTTACCGGCAAATTTCTGGGTAACCTCATACTCGCTAAAGCCACTGGACATGATCACCTTGACATCAGGCTTGAGCATCCTGAGTTCCCGAAAGCATTGTTCGCCATCCATGTGCGGCATGGTAAGATCAAGGATCACAAAAGATATGTCAGGGTTGGTCTTGAATAAGTCCACCGCTTCCCTGCCGTCGTTCGCGGTGATGACCGTAAAACCAAGCTCTTGAAGCATTTCCTTACCGATACCCCGCACGGTCTCTTCGTCGTCCACCAGGAGCACCAAACCGCTGCCTTTCCAGTTAGTATCGAATCTGTCGTGATTGAAAATAGCGGCAGGCTTATCTGATGCCGGCAAGAGTATCTTGAAAGTAGTACCTTTGCCCGGTTCACTATAGACTTTAATCGCGCCATTGTGACCGCGCACGATACCCAGCACGGCAGCCATCCCAAGCCCCCTGCCGGTAAATTTGGTGGTAAAGAATGGGTCAAACATCTTTGACAGAGTGTCCTTATCCATACCGCAGCCGGTATCGGCTATTTCCAGATAAACATGAAGCCCCTCTTTTATATTTTCATCCAACCAGACGTTTTTCAGATAATTTTTGTCGCAGTCCATGCAACCGGTGGTTATGGCAATGACACCACTCTTGTCACCAATGGCCTCAGAAGCGTTGATAACCAGATTCATGAGAATCTGCCGCATCTGTGTAGCGTCAGCTTCCACCGATGGCAGATCGGGAAGCAGATTGAGACGCAGAACCACCTTCTTGGAGATTGACACTTCAAGCATGTGAAGCATCTCTTCCAACAAACGGTTCACATCCAGGTTATCAACGATAAACTTACCTTTACCTGAGTAGGCAAGCATCTGCTTCGCCAGATCGGCAGCCTTGGCTGCTGCACTTTCAATCCGATGCAAGTTGTCTATGGAAGGAGATTCAGGAGACATCTTCATCAATGCCAGATCGGCATTGCCAACAATGGAGGTGAGAATATTGTTGAAGTCGTGGGCAATGCCCCCGGCAAGCACCCCAAGACTCTCCAGCTTCTGCGTGTGCAGTAATTGCTGTTCGAGCTTGAGGCGTTCCTCTTCGGCAAGTTTGCGCTCGGTGATATCATTTGAGATTCCGACAACGCCGATAACCTTCCCGGTATTGTCCAGCCAGGGGACTTTATGTGAGAGAAAGATGTGCGTCTTACCACTAATAACACCAATTTCTTCACGTACATCAGCTTGACGGTTCGACATTGCACTTTCGTCCGACTGGCGGAATTCACAGGCCATTTCAACAGGAAGGAGCTCCATATCAGTATGGCCGATTATATCTATTGCTTTGTAACCGAGCATGTGTGCCCCGGACTGATTGATGAAGATATACTTTCCGGAAACATCTTTGGCAAATATTGCCTCTGAAGTACTTTCGATAATGGTGCTGGTCAAATTCTTTTGCTGAAGCAGCTCCCCTTCAGCTTTCTTTCTGTCGGTAATGTCGGTGTGTGTACCCACAAATCGAACAGGACTTCCCTGCGCATCATGTTCAAAAATCTTCCCCTGACCTAAAATCCACATCCATGATCCATCTTTACATTTGAACCTGAATTCAGTGACATAGGTTCTGGATTCACCGGAAAGATATGCTTTACTTGCTGCCTTTGCTTGCTCAACATCATCAGGGTGTACACGCTTTTCCCACTCTTCGTATAAATGTGGAAATTCGTCAGGCTCATATCCAGCCAACGTAAAATACGTTGCGTCAAAATACATGTTGCCAGTTTTGATGTTCCAGTCCCATATCCCGCTGTTTGAGGCATTTAAAGCCAGTGACAATCGTTCTTCGCTTACAAAGAGCTCTTTGGTTTTACGAGACACGGCCCGTCTTAGAAGCCGCAGCCATACAAGTAAGACAATCACAATGGCGGCAATGAAAGCGGCTGAATAGCCGATATAGCGAAAAACAGGCGAGGCACTGATCGGCGTTCCCAGCCAGTTTCTATCAATAGCCCGGTATTCAGAAGGAGTGATGGCGGCAAACCCCTTTTCAACAGTTGCAAGAAGTTCACTCCTGCCCTTTAGTACCGCACGGTGAAATTCTCCGTTGTACAGAGGCGCAGTCTCTCGAAAATCATTCTGAATTCCCATTTTGTTCAAATAATACAGCGCCGGTGGCCGATCAACAGTGAACACTTTCACCTTACCGTCACGGGCCGCCTCAATAATTTTCTCATAGCTTGGATATTCGACGATATCAGTAACACCGTGCTTCCAGAGGACATCCAGAACGTTACCACCAGCCTTGGCAGCCACCATGAAGCCTTTGGCATCATCCGGCCCACGAATGCCGGAAATATCAGAATGGAAATACAACGGCACGGGAATAACAGCGTAGGGTTTGGTGAAGTCGTATATTTTTTCGCGCTTCTCGTTGCGGAAGATGGTGTCAATTACATCAAATTCACCCTCTTGCATTCTGCGTTGCGCTTCTGCCCAATCCATGGCAGATATTTCGACATGGATGCCGGTCTTCTTCTCCCAAAGGCTCCATTGGTCAACGATAATACCTTTCAACTGCCCCTCATCCCCTTTAAAAACATAAGGCGGGTAATTATCATCCATCACAACGCTAATTGATTGTGGAGTGTCCACGATTTGAGGATGTGCAGCAAAGCAGCTCGTAGCTATAAGCAGGGTAACAAGTGTGAAGGCTTGAATAAGGAGATTTGCAATGCGGTTGGATTTTGTGAAGGCCATATCACCACCCAAAGAGAATAGTCACGTCATCCTGAGAGTTAAAATAGATTTAGATACTGTTTAAAGGTCTATCATAGATAGACAAAGTTATAAAGCATGATTTTCAATCATTAACGTGTTCCCCTTCATGACAGCGCAGTTTTCGTAACACAGGGACAATTGCGTGGGTCACGTTCACCGACACTGTCCAGCTCAAGACCGATCCAGTTGTGTACCTGCGCCACATCAAATCCGGCCAATCGTTCGCCGCCGACCTGCATCAGCGGTCGCACGATAAAGAGCGGCTCAGTTACCATCAACTTCAGCGCCTCTTCACGCCCGTAGTTGCCCGGGCAAACCTCCCCCGCCTTCACTTTAGGATGAGCCGGATTGAACCATTCGGTGACCGGGCGATCTCCAAAAAACTGCGCCAACCCCTCCTCGCTCCACGGTTCGGTGAGCAGGTCGCGCACCTCAAGCTCATGCCCGGAGGCGAGCAGGATTTCTTTTTGTCGGGCATTTCCCTGGCAGCCCGGTTTTTCCCAGAAAGTAATCGTAGCCATAGTACATTCTCCTTAGTCAGCACTTTAAATGCTTATCTGTATAAAAAGCCCACGGAATTTTATCCGTGGGCCCGCTTACACATGAACTCCTGACTAACTGGTTCAATAAGATCAAGCTGGTGGGGCCAATGGTCCAAACCAGGCACCGTTCAAGGTTTCAATCGGCGTGCTGCCGTCAACGCCATGAAATAATGCGACAAGATTCCCATTATCATCAGGGCGGATGGCAACAATTTTCAGATCAGCCGGCTGAGTGGCTGGTTGATGATGTCCGCCCGGGGTATACCAATACTTTCCAGCTGCAAGTGGTTTTGATTGTGTCCATCCCATACCATATTCCTCCCGTGTGGTGAATTAAGTTATGTAACGTTAAAATCCATCGAGTCGTTCTTCATTCGCATAGAATTTGCGCTTTAAGAAGTGTACCCATAGGCTTGAGCCTCAACCGGTGCAAAAGAGAAACATCCTTTCGGACAATTTTGGCCACATGCTTTGCACCCAATACAGTTTCCGTCATTAGCAATTATCATATACGCCTTAACCGTTTCCTCAGTATCCACCTCTTCGTATGCCAGCACGTTCTTTGTGCATGACTTGTAGCAACGACCACAGCCGATGCAAAGGTCTTTGTCCAGAGATTTGATAAAATCTGGTGTCCACGTACGCCCGTCTTTGGTTAACCCGGTAATTACTGACATTTTTTTCTCCTTTTCATTTCAGGTCATTGACGAAAAAAGCCCGACGTACCTAAAAAGGTATGCCGGGCTCCATTGCTTGGCCGTCAATCATAATGTAGAGAAACTATATATCACATACAAACCACATTCAAGTTTTTAGACATCATCAAATTTTTCAATTCTTACTTTTCCATAACGACATTGGGTGCAACGTAAACGACACAACCGTTCCAAGCAACGCACCCTCTAACCTACCAAGTAACGTTTCAAGTATGAAGTTCCGGTCCAATCCTTACCGAAATCCACCCGCCCCATCCAGCGGTAACGACACGGTAAAAGTGCTCCCTTTGCCGGGCTCGCTGGAGACCATTATTTCCCCGCCGTGATTTTTGATGATTTCGTTGCTGATGGACAACCCCAACCCCGTCCCTTTTCCGGACTCCTTGGTGGTGAAAAACGTTTCAAAGATATGTGCCTTCACCTCTTCCGCAATACCGCTTCCGGTGTCGCTGATCGAAACATTAATCTCATCACCCGCAAACCAGGTCCGCACCGTGATTTCACCATGGGCCTCAATCGCTTGTGCCGCGTTGACCAGCAGGTTCATGAATACCTGGTTCAACTGCTGTGGATAACAGCGCAGCTGCGGCAATTCACCATATTCCCGTTTGAGCGTGGTCTTGTACTTTAACTCGTTATGGGCAATATTCAGGGTACTCTCCAGGCATTGGTTGATATCTGCAAGCTTCTGTTCGGCTTCATCGATACGCGAAAAACACTTCAGATCCCTGACAATGCTTTTGATGCGCTCGACCCCCTCCATTGTTTCCCGGTTCATTTCGGGAATATCCTTGACTATGCGCTCTATCTTCATCTGCTTGCGAATCGCCAACAGCTGCTCGGTTGACTGCGCATCGTGCTGCCCGGACAGGAGCGCCTTCTGTTGCAGCGCCATAAACTTCAGCACGCTGTCGCAATACTTGGCCAACACACCAATATTGCTGGCTATAAAGCTGACCGGGTTGTTGATCTCGTGGGCAAGCCCCGCTGTCAACTGGCCGATCGTGGCCATCTTTTCCTGCTGCAGCATCTGTTGTTGAGTTGACTTGAGTTCACTCATGGCATTTTCCAACTCTGCCGTGCGCAGCCTGACTTGCTGTTCGAGTAGCGCGGCGTGCTCCTTGAGCATGTCATAATGCCGCTTCACCATCAGCAGGTTGCGTGCCCTGAGTAGAATCTCCGTGGCGTCATATGGCTTGCTGATGAAATCGTCGGCACCAACCTCTATTCCTTTGATCCTCATCACCTTCTCGTTGAGACTGGTTACCATGACAACCGGAATGTATCTGGTCGTTTCATCTCCCTTGAGATGTTGGCAAACCTCAAAACCGTCCATGCCAGGCATTATTATGTCGAGCAGAATAAGGTCCGCTGATTCTTTCTGCAGAGCCAGGAGAACGTGTGCGCCGCTGGAAAAAGTGCGTGTGGCATATCCATTTCTGGTGAGAATATCATCCAGCAATTGTCGCGAGCATTGATCGTCATCGACAATGAAGATCAATTGCGCTGTCGTGGGTAAATTCCCGTATTCAGTCATGGCATACTTCCTTCCCGGAACACATTTTTGCCGCTCCCCTGGTTACGAATCGATACAAAAAGATCAGTAACTACTTTCGCCCCGTTTCACCACAGTGTCAACATCTATTAATAATATTAAATTTAAACAAAATTGCCTCAGAGCCGCACTCCGTGGTACATCTACTGCTATGAAAAAACTTAATCCACAACAACAACGCGCCGTCAATACGGTAGAAGGCCCTCTGCTGCTACTGGCCGGGGCCGGCTCCGGCAAAACCCAGGTGATCACCACGCGCATTGTCCATTTCTTGAAAGATCTGCACGTTCCGGCGGAAAACATTCTAGCTGTGACCTTTACCAACAAGGCCGCCCGCGAGATGAACGAGCGCGTGCTCGGCATGGCGGGAGCAATCGCCAAGGGCATTGTCATTTCGACCTTTCATTCCCTGGGAGTCCGCATCCTCCGGCGCGACATCCGGGCGCTCGGCTTCAAACCTAATTTTTCGATCTATTCCACCTCTGACCAGTCAGGAGTCATACGTCAGGCGGTGCGCGAGCGGGACATCGACCCGAAAAAAATAGACCCGGACCAGATTCTCTGGAAAATATCCGGCCTAAAAAACCGCCTGATCGGGCCAAAGGAGTTCACCCCGGACAGGAACGACCCGCTTGAGATCGCAGTCGCCGCTGTCTACCCCCGCTATCAGGAACTGTTGAAGGGGTTCAACGCCATTGATTTTGATGATATTATCATGCTCTCCGTACGCCTGCTGCAGACCACACCGGCCATCCTCAGTTACTGGCAGGAGCGCTTCCGCTACATCATGGTGGATGAATACCAGGACACCAACGCCTCGCAGTACCTGATGATTTCGCTGCTGGCCATGAAACACGGCAACATCTGTGTCGTGGGCGACGACGACCAATCGATCTATGGCTGGCGCGGCGCCGAGGTGCAGAACATCCTCAATTTCGCCCAGGATCATCCCGGCTGTGTGACGATCAAGCTGGAGCAGAACTACCGCTCCACCGGGGCAATACTTGACGCCGCCAATAGCGTCATCAGGAACAACCCGGTCCGGACGGACAAGGCTCTCTGGACATCCGGCGGCAAAGGGCGTGAGATAGACCTTATTGTAGCCTGCAGCGAGGAGGAGGAAGCGGCACTCGTGGTGGAGCAGATCATGTTGGAGCAGTATCGAGAAAAGCTGCACTGGTCCGATCTGGCCATCCTGTACCGTTCCAATGCCCAGAGTCGGGCCTTCGAGGAAAAGTTGCGCATGGAACGCATCCCCTATGTGGTAATCGGCGGGCAGCAGTTTTATGAACGCAAAGAGGTCAAAGATGCTATCGCCTATCTAAAGGTGATCGACAACCCGAGCGATGAAGCTTCATTGCTGCGCATCATCAACTTTCCCCGCAGGGGGATCGGCGACACGACGCTGATAAAACTGAACCAGTGGTCGATGAATCAAGATGTGCCGCTGTTTGATGCCTTGGGGCGTGCGGGTGAAATTGACGACCTTTCGCCGTCGTGCAAAAAAACGGTGATCGCATTCCACGCCATGATGAAAGAGGTCATGGCAGGCTTCACCAACATCAACATGGGGGCGCAGGTCAACACCCTCTTCAACCGCTTGCGTATTGAAGATGAGCTGTATCGGACCTTGAACGACGCAGCCCAGACGCGCAAACGCATCGAAAACATCGAGCAGGTAGTCAACTCGCTGGCGGCATACGAGGCACAGACCCCCAAGCCGACCCTGTCGGCATTCCTCGAGCGGATCTCGCTCATGGATGAGGACAAACCGGCCGAGGACGGCAAGGAACACGGTACGAACGCCGTCACGCTGATGTCGCTCCACTCCAGCAAAGGGCTCGAATTCAGCCATGTCTGGCTGGTCGGGGTGGAGGAAAACCTGCTACCGCACAAGCGCTCAATCGAAGAGGACCCGACCGTGGCCGAAGAGCGCCGTCTCTGCTACGTCGGCATCACGCGGGCCAGGAAATTCCTGACAATCTCACGCTGTATGACCCGCCGCAAATACGGTGCGGTCGAGGGGCAGAAGCCAAGCCGTTTCCTCGCCGAGATTCCGGAGCATTTACTGAATGGAGGCCAGGGGAATACGGGTGGCGATACGGCAGCACCAATAGATCTGGCAGAAGATTTTTTTGCACGGATGTTGGCGGACTAGGGGTCAGGCTCCACCTGGCTGCGCTATCGAACCAGCTGCTTCCGCAAGGCCTTAGACCGCCGACAAACATTAACTTTGACGAGACTTTCCCGTGGTGCTATTGTTTTGCCCGCAAAATTAGATTAATTATACCTTTTTGCACACAGACCGACATCCATCGGACTTTATTTACCGGAATCATCAGGAGAATCAGGCGTGACTATCAGGGCGACTCTCATCACTTTCAGCATTGCCAATGCCATCATCTTGTTTGTCATCATGATTGGCTTTGTGGTGTTCAGTAAACATCAGGGTGACAAGCTTGAACGCTTGGTTACCAGTGATTTTGTTTTTTCAAGGGCTGTTGATCAGGCGTACAACAATGCTTTACGCGCAGGCATCGCCCTGAGAACAATGGCGATAGACCCGGAGGATGAATTAGCGGCCGAAACATTTAAAAAAGCACGGCAGGAATTCGTCACCAAGGCAAATGAATCGCGCAGGACGAACGACGGCAAGGCCGGAGAGCTTATGGGAAAAGCTGTCGCTCTCTGGGCTACGTCTGACCCGATTAAAGACCGGATAGTCAAGCTGATCATGGAAGGAAAACGTGAGCAGGCGATGTTTGACATCAGTGACGATACCGACATATTGCGCGATATCAAGGGGGTAATTGACCAGGCTAAAAAGGAGCAGGACAAAGAGTTGGCAGCATCCATAAAGGAAAACAGAGAATCTATTTTAAAGGGGCGTCTGGCAATTGCAGGACTGCTGCTGACCGGCATATTCGGCATCATAATTACCGTTCTGATTGCATTCCAGCGTGTCCTTCGCCCACTTGAAAGACTGGTGTCAGCTGTTGCCAAAGTGGGAACAGGTGACCTCAGCCAAAAAATACAGGTCGATAATCAGGATGAACTGGGCAGATTGGCATCAGAGTTTAACACCATGGTATCCAAACTTAGCAGCATGGTGGTTAAGATAGCCGACACCTCCGGGGAACTGGAATTAGCCTCCACACAAATTTCTGAAACGACGCAGCTGGTTGTTTCAGCCTCCGAAATCCAGGTTATAGGGGTCAAGGAGACATCAAGTGCTGTAATTGAAATAACTTCTTCGATCCAGAGCGTGGCACAAAGTGTTGAAAATCTCTCCATTTCCGCAAGCGAGAGCTCGGCATCCACACTTGAAATGGCGGCAAACATAGAAGCGGTTGTTCTCGATGTAGAGGGATTGGACAGGTCGGTAGCGGATGTCAGCTGTTCGATCAACGAGATGGCGGCAACGGTCAAACAGATCAATGGCAGTGTCCAGCAGCTATCGGACATCTCCGTGTCAACATCATCATCAATAGCCGAAATGAACTATTCAATAAATGAAGTTGAGCAAAACGTACTCAAGACCGCCGCTATTTCCGAAGAACTCCTCAACGATGCCAATTTTGGCAAGAAATCAGTTGAAGCGACCATCATCGGAATTCAAGAGATCCGCAAGGCCTCGGGACTAACGAGTGAAGCTATTACATCACTTGACGCCAAGGCCGGCGATATCGGCAAAATTCTTCTGGTGATCAACGACGTCGCAGAACAGACAAATCTCCTGGCGCTCAATGCCTCGATCATTGCAGCCCAGGCAGGGCCGCACGGCAAGGGATTCGCTGTGGTAGCGGACGAAATCAAGGAACTTGCCCATCGGACCAAGGTATCCACCATGGAGATAGCCCACGTAATCAAGGCGGTTCAAAATGACACCGACCGGGCAACCGACACCATAGTCATGGCAGAGAAAAGTATCGTCAATGGTGAGCGGCTTTCCAAAGAATCTGAAAGTGCCTTGCAGAAAATAGTCGTCGGCATTCAACTTTCCTCTGAACGAATGAATCAAATCGCCAGAGCAACCGGTGAGCAGGCCAAAGGCAGCCGGATGATCAGCGAATCAATTGAGCATGTTTCAGAAATGGTCAAACAGATAGCCAATGCCACCAGTGAACAGAGCAAAGGGAGCGAACTGATAAGGGAATCGGCTGAGATCATGAAATCGCTCACCGGCGAGGTAAACACGTCCATCAGGGAGCAGGCTGTTGTGAGTAACTTCATAGCCAAGAACACAGAGCAAACCACCAGCATGATACGCCAGATCAAGCAGGCAACAAACGAACAGATCAGCAGCAGCAACCAGATAGTCCAGTCAATTGATGCAATTCAGACGTCGGCACACTCCAATGCAACATCGGCCAAAGCGCTCAACGATGTCATTGCGAATCTTTCCCAGCAGGTTAGGTTGCTTCAGGAGGAGATGGCAAACTTCAGGCAATAATTTTGATTTTAACAACGTCGAAGCTGCAACATACTGCGAAAATGCGAGGGAAATAAACGCTTGAACAATTCGACACCCAGAGCTCAATGGACCTCGCGCCTTGGATTTATCTTGGCTGCCGCCGGCAGCGCCATCGGCCTCGGCAATATCTGGAAGTTCCCCTACATCACCGGACAGAACGGCGGAGGTGCCTTTGTCCTCGTTTATCTTGTCTGTATTCTCGTTGTCGGCTTGCCGATCATGATGGCGGAGCTGATGATCGGTCGCCATACACGCCGCGACGCCGTCGGCGCCTTCATGACACTAGAGAAGCGCACATCACCCTGGATACTGGTCGGCTGGGTCAGCACCATAAGCGCCTTCATCATCCTCTCCTACTATGCAGTCGTTGCCGGCTGGACTCTCGATTATATCTATCTCGCCGTCGTCGGCAGCTTCACAGGACAAAGCCCGGAGACTATCGTGGGCCTCTTCGGCTCCCTCATAGACAACGGTACTCGCCAGACCTTCTGGCTCTTCATTTTCCTTGTTCTCTGTCTGGGGATCGTCATCGGAGGGGTACAGAAGGGTATCGAACGCTGGAGCAAGATCCTTATGCCGATCCTCTTCGTGCTCCTCATTCTCCTCTTTGGCAACGCCATGCTCAGCGACGGCGCCGCAGAGGGGCTGCGCTTCATGTTTCGCCCGGACTTTGGCAAGCTAACCCCCGGAGCTATACTCGAGGCGATGGGACACTCCTTCTACACCCTGTCCCTCGGCATGGCGATCATGATTACCTATGGCTCCTACCTCAGCAGGGATGAAGACCTTTTCGGGGCAAGTGTAAAAATAGCTACCCTCGACACCATTATAGCCCTGGTGGCCGGCCTCGCTATCTTCCCTATCGTCTTCGCCGTGGGAATGGAACCGGCAGCCGGCCCTGGCCTTGTCTTCAAGACTATTCCGGTGACATTTTCCAAGCTTCCCGGCGGCTACCTGCTGGCAATCCTTTTCTTCCTCCTCCTTAGCTTCGCTGCCCTTACCAGCGCCGTCTCCCTCCTCGAAGCCCAGGTTGCTTATCTCATCGACGAAAAAGGATGGGGGCGCAAGAAGGCCACGACAGTGCTGACTTGTGTCACCTTTTTACTCGGCATCCCATCAGCACTTTCCTACAACGTCCTTAGAAACTTCAAAACACTCGGCAACCGCTCCTTCTTCGACTCCCTTGACCTGATCGCTTCCAACTACCTGCTGCCGATTGCCGGTCTCTTCACCGCAATCTACGTGGGATGGTTCTGGCGCGGCTCCGAAGAAAAGAAAGAACTGGTGGCAGGAAACTCCGGCTGGATATATCCGGTCTGGCACTTTCTCATCCGCTACGTCACCCCGGTCGCAGTGGGCACAGTCCTCTACTTCAAGGTCAATGAATCGGGCCTTTTCACCTGGGTCGCGACGATGCTACCATGAGCCTGAATAATGAACTCCTCTAACGACACCGCTGCATACGTCGCCTCTCTGATGGCAATCGATAAGACAACTCTTTCTACTGAAGGTGACGAACGTTTCAATCGCCTGATTTTTGCCCGTTCCCCCTATCTGCTGCAGCATGCTGAAAACCCTGTCAAATGGTATGAGTGGGGAGCAGACGCCTTCAACCGGGCCCGCTCCGAAAGCCTGCCTATCCTTCTTTCGATTGGCTATGCCACCTGTCACTGGTGTCATGTCATGGCCCATGAATCATTCGAGGATCTTGAAGTTGCCGCTCTACTGAACCGCCACTTCGTCTGCATAAAAGTCGACCGTGAGGAGCGCCCCGACGTCGACGACTTTTATATGGCCGTTTCCCAGACGCTGACCGGGAGTGGCGGCTGGCCGTTGAATATCTTTATGACTCCTGACAAGCGCCCCTTTATGGCTATAACCTATCTCCCAAAACGGGGACGTGATGGTATGAGCGGCCTGATGGAACTGCTGGCAAACATTGCCACACTCTGGCGGCAGCGGCCGGACTTGATCGAGAACAATTGCCGCGGGATCATGGAATCGTTGGAGGAGGCACGGCGGCGGCAGCTGAACGGAAGCACCCCGAAAATAGCAGACGTAACTGAAAAGGCGTTGCAAACGCTGAAGAGTATCTATGACCCGCAACACGGTGGTTTCGGCACTGCACCAAAATTTCCGATGCCGATCTATCTGCTCTGGCTGATGGATCAGGGGCAGGACGGCACCCCGGAAGCGACGAAAATGGCACTCCATACCCTGCGACAGATGAGATCCGGAGGCATCTGGGACCACCTCGGCGGCGGTCTGCATCGCTATTCTGTCGACAGTTCCTGGCTGGCGCCGCACTTCGAGAAGATGCTCTACGATCAGGCTATGCTACTCCAGGTAGCGACTCAAGCGTTTCTGGCCGACAAAAGTCCGCTCTACCTGATTATGTGCGAAGAAATCATCTCTTTTGTTGAACGAGAACTCTTCTCGGGTGGTGGCGCTTTCTGCTCCGCCCTTGATGCCGATTCTGAAGGGGTGGAAGGCAAGTTCTACCTGTGGGATAAGGGCGAAATTGACGCCTGTCTCGACGCGGATGCGGAGTTGTTCTGCCGTTATCACGCGGTTACCGATGGTGGAAACTTCGAAAGCCACAACATCCTTACCGCTCCACTCGCTCTCGATGAGTTTTGCCGACTGCATCAGTTAAACCTGAAAGACACGGAAGAACGGCTGGAACGATGCCGCATAAAGCTTCTGGAGCAGAGAGAAATGCGTATTCGCCCGCTCCGGGACGACAAGATCATCACCTCATGGAACGGCTTGATGATTGGGGCACTCGCCACTGCCGGAGTCGTCTGCAGCAAGGCAGAATACATTTCCCGTGCCGCCCGGGCCGCCTCGTTCATCCTCGCCTCTCTGCGTCGTAGCGACGGCAGAGTGTTGCGCAGCTATCTTAACGGGGCAACGGATGTCCCCGCTTTTCTCGAAGATTATGCCTTTCTGGCCGGGGGGCTGCTGGATCTTTACGCAGCAACACTAGATCAGAAGTGGCTGAGAGAGGCTCGTCACCTTGCGGCAGAGCTGCTGCGCCTGTTTCGGGACCCTGATTCCGGCGAATTCACCCTGATCGGCAACGACGCAGAGCAGATGCCGACCCGTGTGGCATCAGACCATGACGGCGTCACACCGTCAGCGCTTGCCCGTACCGCACAGCTACTGTACCGGCTCGCCTGGATTGATAACAGAGAGGAGCTGCTTGATGTAGCCCGAGCGGCGTTGTCCGGCGTTGCCGGCGAACTCAAGCGCAACCCGCTCGGGCACCTGGGTGCCCTGCAGATCCTCACACTTTTGGAAGCGGAACCGACCATAGCCACCTTCAGCGGAGAGACTGATACTCCAGAAACCTTCGCCCTTAACGCGGCTCTGCATAAAAGGGTGATCAAGGGGCTGGTGATACGGAGCGATGCCGGGCCGGGGCCATCGTCCCTCTCCCTCTGCATGGCCGGCACCTGTTACCCCGCCGTTGCCACCCCGGATGAGCTTGAGCGTTTTTTTCAAGGCAAATCCCCCCTAGCCCCCCTTTCGTAAAGGGGGGAACTTAAACCAATTCAGTAAAGGCAGGAACCTAAAACTTTTATAAAGGCGGGGTTCTAAAGCCTCCCCCTTTATGAAAGGGGGATTGAGGGGGATTTGAATTGTAATTTGCCAGCGGCTCGCCCATTATGCTATAGCATTATACAGATTTTACCTTGCACCACCAGGAGCTTACGAACCTATGCTGACCGGAAAACAGAAACGACACCTGCGGGCCCTCGGACACAAACTGAAACCACTTATCCAGATCGGTAAAAAGGAGATTGAAGAAGCTCTGGTTGCAGAAACCAACGCTCTCCTCGATCATCACGAACTGATCAAGGTAAAACTCCTTGAGAGCTGCTTGCTCGACAAACATGAAGCATCTGAAGCCCTCTCCGAAGCCTGCCAGGCGGATATTGCCCAGATTCTTGGCAAAACATTCCTCCTCTACCGCGCCGCAAAAACTCCCGTTATTGTCCTGCCAAAAGCCGACGCCCCCCTGAAATCACAACCTGAATGATCATCCGGGCTGTCCTCTTTGACCTTGACGGCACTCTGGTCGACTCACTGGGAGACCTGACCGATGCCGTCAATCATATCAGGAGTGCTTTTTCTCACCCGCCGCTCACAGCGGCTGCGGTGCGTCTCAAGATAGGCAAAGGGGCGAGGAATCTGGTACAGCAGACTCTGCCGGGTGCCATGGGAGCCGACATTGAGCAGGCCCTCGACATGTTTCTGGAGTTCAACAGGCTGCATATTGCCGATAAAAGCCGCCTCTATCCCGGGATAACGGAGACTCTCCGCGAGCTTGCTGCCAGAAACATAAAGCTGGCGGTAATTTCTAACAAAAACGAGGATTTGAGTACGCTGATACTGGAACATCTGGGAGTCCGACCACTGTTTGAAAGCATCAGCGGCGGAGACACCTTCCCGGAGAGAAAACCGTCTCCCCTCCCCTTGTTGAAAGTAGCCGCTGAACTCCGCTTGCCCCCTTACGAATGTGTCATGGTCGGTGACAGTTGCAACGACATACAGGCCGCTAAGCGGGCCAACATAACCTCCATTGCCTGTACGTGGGGATATGGGAACGCAGAAGAGCTGGACGGAGCAGATATTTTTGCTCGTAGCCCACAGGAACTGCTTGCACTGATTATCGAAGGCTTTTAGCCACTTGTTTTTTAGTGAGCACAACAAAGAAGAGGCGGCCGATTTTGCTTCCGGCTCGTCCGGTTAGGTGAGTGAATATGAACGGCTGGAACGGGAAAATACTCAAGGTTGACCTGACGACTGGAACCTCCCATGCCGAAGAGATACCCCGTCAACTTCTGGAAGAGTACTTGGGGGGGCGCGGCCTTGGTGTGCGCCTGATGCGCGAAAGCTACCAGCTCGACCCGTTCGATCCGGCTATACCGCTGATCTTCTCTGTCGGGCCGCTCTGCGGCACATCCGCTCCGGCTTCCTCCCGTGTTTCCGTTGTCTCCCGTTCACCGTTGACCGGCACGATCTACGACTGCTCAGCCGGAGGAAATTTTGCCGAACACCTCAAAGCGACCGGCTTCGATGCCCTGTTCATCACCGGCAGGAGTCCCGCCCCGGTCACTTTAACGGTAACACCCGACAAAGTTGAAATCATTTCGGCTGGTCCACTCTGGGGAAGCGATATCCCGTCAACCGTTGCAGCACTCAAAGACAGAGGAAGCGTCGCCTCTATCGGCCCGGCAGGTGAGAACGGTGTCCTCTTTGCCAACATCTCGATGGGAGAAGGTAATACGCTCGGCCGTGGTGGTCTGGGCGCGGTGATGGGAAGCAAGAATCTCAAGGCGGTGACGGTTGTTGGTGACCGTAAAAGTGAAATTGCCACCCCGGAACTGTTTGAAAAAGCACGGCTGGATATCATGCGGCTTTTCAAGGCCTCACCGGTAATATTCGGCCCTCTGGGAATCTCGGCGTTCGGCACGCCGGTATTGGTTGACCTGATGGCTCAGCGCCGCATGGCCCCGACGCAAAACTTCCGCAAAACCTGTTTTGAACATTCTGCAAACTATGCCGCCACAACCATAAAAGACACATACAATCCCCGCAAAGCCGGTTGCGGCGGCTGCCCGATTCAATGCATCAAGATATCTGAAGCCGGAAGGGCGCTCCCGGAATATGAAACCCTCTCCGGTTTTGGCGCCCTTAACAATATTGATGCACTGCATGTCATTGTTACGGCAAACGACCTCTGCAACGATCTTGGGATGGATAGCATCTCGGCGGCAGGCACCCTGTCCGCCTGGGGAGAAATCAGGGGTTCATTTCCAACCGCAGCAGAACTCCCCGGGCTGCTGAACGATATTGCCCACCGACGAGGCGATGGCGAAACACTCGCGCTTGGCTCCCGCCGTCTTGCGGAAAAACTGGGGAAACCGGAACTATCCATGAGCGTAAAATCGCTGGAACTACCGGCATACGACCCACGCGGAGCGTACGGCATGGCCTTGTCATACGCAACAAGCATCCGTGGTGGCTGCCACCTGAGCGCCTACACCGTTTCCCACGAGATCTTGCGCAAGCCGGTTCCGACCGATCGCTTTTCATTTTCCGGCAAAGCCCGCATTATAAGTATTGCCGAGGAAACTAACGCCGCCGTAGATTCTCTGGCAGTCTGCCGGTTTGCCCTTTTCGGAGCCAGCCTTGAAGAGTACGCCGAACTCCTGAGCGGCGCCACCGGGGTGGCATACTCGCCAGAGCGCCTGAGCATGATCGGCCGAAGGATAGTGCTGACCGAGCGTTTTTATAACTGTGCAAACGGCTTTTCCCGTAGCGACGACATGCTGCCGGAGCGATTCTTCTCCGAACCCGGAAGCAGCGGAGACGGCATAGACATCCATCCTCTCGACAGGGCCAGATTTGATGAGGAGCTGGACAAGTATTACCGCATTCGAGGCCTGAACCGGAATGGCTGCTTTGATGATGCCGACTTTCTGAACAAACAGCTGTAACATTATTTACTATGCAGCACACCGGCCGCACGGGCCGCTTCAGCACTGTTCCTGATCCTGTCGTACGTTTTCCGGTCACGGATGGTCGGCAGTGAAAAATCACCTCGTACCTGCCATGCATCCTTCAGATACACCCACGGCGCAAATGAGGAGATGGCAACACCCTTGTCCGGCTCAATTTTTTCCGAACGCATGTCCCTGACTGACAGGCCTTTTTTGTCGCCAACAACCGTGTGGCTGCCACTGAACGGCGCCGCGCCGGGGTCACTGTAATCCCAGGTAACCGGCTGATGCTGGACGCCTTGCGGGTCACCGTGGCACGAATCGCAGCTACGGCTCTTGCCGAGCTTATGTGAAAGTTTGTCCATCTGAATCCAGAGCAGCGCCTTGTTATTTTCCGGCAGCCCACCAAACAGCCCTACATAAGCCCAGGCGTCATCGGTTCTCTGCAGATCCGGCAGCTTTGCCGGAAATCGCCAATGCAATCCCGGTTTGTATGGCGAACTGATCTGGTTCAGAGCAGCCATCGGGAACGGTTTGACCGGAATCCAGCGTCCTTTCTGATCTTTGATAAGAATCGGCTCCGGCATAATACCGTAGTAGGCTTTATACTTAAAATAGGGGGTTTCAGTTCCTGCAAGCTTCCCCGGCCCCCAGTAGGTCCCCTGGTAGCCGGCCACTCTCTGGATGTGACAGGCCTCACAGGAAAGTTTTTTATGAAGTGACCCTGCATGACTCTTAACCGCTTCGGGGTGACAGCGTTTACAGGAACCGTCGGCCTGGCGTTTAACCATACCGTGCCCGAGGGATTTGTCTGATTTTGAGTTATCATGGCAATCCAGACAGCCGACATTTGCCGTGAGATGGACATCCGGCTCATTGCCTTCAGGATAGGAAAAGGAACCACCGAAATAACCGGCTCCGCGACGGCGATCTTCAGGCCCGGCGTGACATATGGAAGCCCGTCCGTTGCCGTAACAGCTTAGTACAGGGGGTGTTTTTGCAAAGGTGTGACTTCCCATGGACGAGTCAGTTGAGCTTTTCGCCATTGGGTTGAAGTGACAGTCCAGGCACCCCACATGACAGGTATTGCAGGCTTTCTGGTTAATGACCTGGCTTTTCCTGTCCATTGGCAGAGCGGTGTTGGTCTGCATCAGATCAAAAGCACCCTCAAACCAAGGGCCGCAGTTATGAGGACCGCGCTGTTTGTTGGTCCAACCGCGGTACTGACTTTGCTTACCGTTGATTCCCATCGTGCTCTTGCTAAATTCGTTAAATTCCTTTTCATGGCAGGCACCACAGGTCTTTTTCATCACTTCAAAATCCTGGGTAAGCGTATCAGTCCGCTTATCGTGCCACGACAGGGTTGCTACGGATGAATCCCTGGTTTTTTTACCATTTATTTCCGTTACGGCATAGACCCGGTTCGCCTGGTTTGTGCCGAATTCAAGCGGAAATTTTCGTGGTGATGTATCCGCAGTCAGCCCTTTTTTACGCACAACGAGGAGCCGTGCCATACCCTTATGGGCAGCATCCTTTTCGCTCTCCTGAGCGTTGCCCAAGTGGCAGCTGCTACAGCCGGCAGGCATGCGGCTCTGCGCTTCCACCTCTTGCTGCGTGACCACGAATTGCCCATACCCAAGCGCGGCCATCTTCTGACTGTTCTCATGACAGTCACGACATGAATCAGCGGCATAGGCACTTGTGGACAGAACAACTGACATCAACAATAGTATGAGTTGGAATTGCATAGTGCAGGCTCCTTGGGAAAATTTATTGATGGTCAGGATCTATACCGGCTTCAGCTCGCTGTAAGAGCTGTTAAAATCAATATCTCATGCTATAGTACTCCGCGGCTGCGATCAGTCAAGATGGAAACTAACGTAACTTATTTTCCTGAACCGAGGTAAAACAGTGGGCATTTTCAAGAACCTTGCCTCAGTGTTCGCCCCCAAACCCGAACCCAGCGGCAACAAAGGGACAGGCGAGTTTGGCGAGGAGGCCGCCGCAAACTTCATTATCGGCCACGGCTACCGGATTCTGGAACGCAACTTTCGCTGCAAAGGTGGAGAGGTCGACATCATTGCCCGCGACCCGGCAGATAACTGCCTGGTCTTTATCGAAGTAAAAACGCGGAAGGGACTTTCATACGGTGTCCCGCAGCTGGCCGTTACCCCCTTCAAGCAGCGCCAGATTTCCAAAGCGGCATTGACCTGGCTCGGTAAAAAACAGCTGCACGACCACAACGCACGGTTTGACGTAATCGCCATTCTGTTGCATACTGACGGACCTCATGCCATTGATCACATCAAAAACGCCTTTGATCTGGCCTATATATAAGTTAAACCATCAAGTTTTCAGGGTTATCAAGGAGTTGCCATGGATTTTACCGCTGTTCTGGCCCAAATAAAACCGAAGCTCGGCTGCGTTGCCGACAATCTGGCCGCTATTGAGGAACGGATCATAAAAGCCCGGGATGCTGGTGCTGATCTTATTGTCTTCCCGGAACTGGCGTTGTCCGGCTACTTTCTGAAAGACCTTGTACCTGAAGTGGCATTGCGAGCAGATTCTCCAGAGATTCAGCGTCTGGTTGAGCTTTCGCAAAACATCTCCATAGCCATCGGCTTTGTCGAAGAAACCGCTGACTATCATTTTTTCAACTCGGCCCTGTACCTTGAAGACGGCGCAATCCGCCACCTGCATCGCAAAGTGTATCTCCCGACCTACGGTCTGTTTGATGAGCAGCGCTACCTTGCCCGGGGAGAGTCGTTCCGGGCTTTCGATACTAAGTTTGGACGGATCGGCATGTTGATCTGCGAAGACATGTGGCATCTGTCCGCTTCCTATATTTTGGCCATGGATGGTGCGACAACGCTTATCTGCCTTTCAAGCAGCCCTGCCCGCGGCATTGAAACAGACTCGCTCGGTTCTGCCTCGGCCTGGCAAAAACTGGTATCTACCACCGCCATGTTTCTCAACTGCCGGGTTCTCTACTGTAACCGGGTCGGCTTTGAGGATGGTGTCAACTTCTGGGGAGGATCGGAATACATCGCTCCATCGGGAGAATCGATCGTTCGGGGCGCGTTGCTGGAAGATGATTTCGTCACGGCCAGGGTTGATGAGGGTGCGCTACGGCGTGAACGCATTTTTTCACCCATGATGCGAGATGAAAATATGTTTGTGACGATGCAGGAACTTGGGCGTATTACTCACGAGAGGAGGCAATAATGGCCGGATTGATTGCCAATACAGATCTGCTGAGAAAGCTTCTGGTCGGCTTCGTAAAAGATGAAGTTCGCAAAGTCGGCGTCAGCAAGGTGGTGCTGGGACTTTCGGGCGGGATTGATTCAGCACTGGTGGCTTTTATCGCTGCCGAAGCGTTAGGCCCTGAAAACGTTCATGCCATCTGTATGCCCTACAAAACCAGTAATCCCGAGAGCGAGGCACATGCCCGGCTTGTGGCTACAGCGTGCGGCATAAACTTTTCGGTCGTGCCGATTACCGCAATGGTAGATGCCTATTTTAATATATTTCCCGATGCAGACAATATGCGGCGCGGCAACAAAATGGCCCGCGAGCGGATGACGATTCTTTTTGACCATTCGGCGCTGCTGCGCGCTCTGGTGCTGGGCACCAGCAATAAAACGGAACTGCTGCTCGGGTATGGCACACTTTACGGAGATATGGCCTCAGCCCTGAACCCGATCGGTGATATTTACAAGACCCAGGTCTGGCAGCTATCGAGAGCGATGGGAGTCCCGAAAGAGGTCATCGAGAAGCAGCCATCAGCAGATCTCTGGGCTGGACAGACCGATGAAGAGGAGCTCGGTTTCTCATACCGGCAGGTGGATGAACTTCTCTACCGCATGGTGGACCAGCGCCTGACAATTACTGAGCTGGTTGCGGCAGGCTTTGAGCAGGAGTTCATTGAATCAATCTACTCGAAAATCCAGAATTCCCATTTCAAGCGCCGCCTGCCGGTCATTGCCAAGGTTTCAAACCGTACGATTGATCGAGATTTCAGATACGCGAGGGACTGGGGCAAATGACAGACTGGTCGGATAGCATCCCGGTATATTCTACAGAAACGGGTCGGCTGAAACAAAAAAGTCCACCACACAAGATGGCGCCGCAAAAGAGCGATGGCTTCGTGCGTTTGCGCCGCGAAGTTAAGGGGCGAGGCGGCGGAACTGTTATCACCATCAGCGGTATCCCGCTTCCTGCTGCCGAGATCAAGGAGCTGTCCGGAGCACTCAAGAAGAAGTGCGGCTGCGGCGGAACCGTCAAAGATGGTGTTATTGAAATCCAGGGGGACCACCGTGATACGCTGTCAGCAGAATTGCAAGCTCGCGGCTTCAAGGTAAAATTTGCAGGCGGGTAAAATTTCTGGAGGGCAGCAGGATATTACTTGCAATAAACACTTGACCTATCCGCTATTATCACCTATCTTTGTAAATCTTTTTACCAATGCAGGCAAAAACCATGATCAATCGTTTCATGGTTCAAGACAGATGCGAGAGTGGCGGAATTGGCAGACGCACCAGACTTAGGATCTGGCACCGTAAGGTATAGGAGTTCAAGTCTCCTCTCTCGCACCATCCAGATTTTCCGATGTTTGTTTCGATTTTCTACACATGCAAACATTACATTTCATAATAGAAGAGGATAGCTACCATGCAGATTCACGTCGAAGACATCAGTTCGGTTCAAAAAAAGATTACTATCGAAATCCCTGTTGAACGGGTTAACGAAGAAATCGACAAAGCGTATTCGGCGATTCAGAAAAAAGCCAAGCTACAGGGATTCCGTCCCGGCAAAGCACCAATGCAACTCATTAAGCGCACATACAGTGACGCAATGCGCGACGACGTCATGCGCCGCCTCTATCAGCAGACCCTTTACAAAGCAATGGATGAGCATAAAGTTGAGCCGATCGACTCACCAGTTATTGAGAGCGACATCCTCGAACCGGGTGTCCCGTTCAAATACAGTGCTATTTTTGAAGTCATGCCACAGATACTGTTAAACGAATATACCGGCCTGACAGTAAATAAAGAAATATATGTTTCAAAACCGGAAAGCATTGATGCTGAACTGAAGCGCATGCAGGAAAACATGGCACAACTGATTCCATTGGATGAAGGCGTGGCCATTGAAAACGGGCATACCGTATCTGTCGATTATTCAATTGGAGTTGTGGGCTCACCAGAAGAAAACAGCGGTGCTCAGACTGCCGAGGTAGAAGTTGGCTCCGGGAGCATGATACCTGGTTTTGAAGAGCAGTTGCTTGGTCTCAAAGCTGGCGACTCCAAGGAATTCACCCTTGATTTACCAACCGCCGGCGAGGATGTTGAGCTGAACGAAATGAAGGGAATTTTTTCGGTAACTGTGAAAGAAATCAAGCGTAAAGAGCTCCCGAAACTGGATGATGAATTCGCCCAGCAGTTTGGTGAGTACGACACAATGGAAGATTTACGCGCCAAAATGGTTGAGTATCACGAGAAGCATGAATTAGACCGCATTGAAAACGAACTGAAAGAGCGTGTTATCCAGGCTCTGATTGCAAAGAATCCACTTGATGTTCCTGAGTCAATGGTCAAACGCCAGCTTGAGCACATGCTGGAGAACCTGAAAAATCGCCTTAAGAGCCAGCAGATGTCGCTTGAAATGATGGGGCTCGACACAGAAAGCTTCAGCGCCCGCTTTCGCGATGATGCTATCGACAAAGTTAAAGGCGGTCTACTGTTGATGGCTTTAGTGGAAAAAGAGAATATTTCCGTATCTGATGATGATTTAAGCGCGCACTACGAAAAAATTGCCGCAGGAAATCAGGAAATGCTCGACCGCATCAAGGCATACTACACGTCCAACCAGAATGCTAAGAGCTCAATCATTTCGGAAATAAAGGAAGACAAAGCTATTTCTTATCTGATTGACCATGCAGTTGTCACCGAAGTTGAGGCTGAGCAGCTTAAAGCAGCCTAAGGAGAACCACATGTACGTCCCGATGGTTGTTGAGCAGAGCGGAAGAGGCGAACGCGCCTATGACATTTACTCCCGTCTGCTAAAAGAGCGGATTATTTTTCTTGGCGGTCCAATTGACGACGCAGTAGCTAATCTCATTATTGCTCAGCTACTGTTTTTGGAAGCTGAAGACCCCGACAAAGATATCCATATGTACATAAACTCTCCTGGCGGCGTTGTCACAGCCGGTATGGCAATTTTTGACACAATGCAGTACATCAAGGCTCCGGTGTCTACCATTTGCGTCGGACAGGCAGCATCAATGGGAGCAATACTGTTAACTGCCGGTGAAAAGGGCAAACGTTTCAGCCTGCGCCATTCCAGAATCATGATCCATCAGCCACTTGGTGGCTTTCAGGGTCAGGCGACTGATATCAGCATCCATGCCAAGGAAATCTTGCGTATGAAAGACGAACTAAACGGGATCCTTGCTAACTTGTCAGGCCAGCAAAAAGAGAAAGTAGAGGCAGATACCGAGCGTGACTTCTTTATGTCTGGCGAAGATGCAAAAGAGTATGGTTTGATCGACGCAATTTTTACGCGCAAACCGCTCACAGGAGAGACCGCATGAACCGTCATGACACAACACAGGAACACCTTACCTGCTCTTTCTGCGGAAAAAGTCAGGAAGACGTAAAGAAACTTATTGCAGGACCAGCCGTTTTTATCTGCGACGAATGCATTGAACTCTGCAATGACATCATTTCAGAAGAGATGAAACTTGAAGAAACAACGGGGCCGGACCTAAAGAAACTCCCCAAGCCACGCGAAATCAAAGACATTCTTGATGAATATGTCATTGGTCAGGAAATGGCAAAAAAAGTTCTCTCTGTTGCAGTTTACAATCACTACAAAAGAATTGATTCCGGCAATAAACCGGGTGACGTGGAAATGCAGAAAAGCAATATTCTGCTGCTCGGACCAACCGGTTCCGGCAAAACACTTCTTGCCCAGACGCTTGCAAGGATTCTTAAAGTCCCATTTGCTATGGTTGATGCAACAAACCTAACCGAAGCAGGTTATGTTGGTGAAGATGTTGAAAATATTATCCTGACTCTCCTGCAGTCAGCCGATTATGATGTGGAACGGGCTCAGAAAGGCATTGTCTATATCGATGAGATTGACAAGATTGCCCGCAAATCCGATTCTCCATCTATCACCCGCGATGTTTCGGGTGAAGGAGTCCAACAGGCGCTTCTCAAGATTATTGAAGGTACCATTGCCAGCATACCGCCAAAAGGCGGCAGGAAACATCCTCAACAGGAGTTCATGAAAGTTGATACCACCAATATCCTCTTTATTTGTGGCGGCGCTTTTGCCGGACTGGAAACAGTCATTCAGCAGCGCATTGGCAAGAAATCACTTGGTTTCGGAGCTGACATAAAAAAACGCGAAGAAAAAAAACTCGGCGACCTGCTCAAAAGCCTTACACCGGAAGATCTGCTCAAGTATGGCTACATTCCCGAGTTCATTGGCCGCCTGCCCATGCTCGCCACTCTGACTGAGTTGGACGAGGAAGCTCTGGTTCAAATTCTAAAGGAGCCAAAAAATTCTCTGGTAAAACAATATCAGAAACTTTTTGAGCTGGAAAAAGTACGCCTGCGCTTTACGGACGGCTCACTGATTGCGATTGCCAAAGAGGCCTTAAAGCGCAATACCGGAGCACGCGGGTTACGTGCAATTCTGGAAAACTCTATGCTTGATATAATGTATGATGTCCCATCTCAACCGAATGTGCAGGAAGTTGTTATCAATGAGGACGTCATCTATCAAAAAGAAAAGCCAATTATCACCTATGAGCCAGACTTAAAAGAGGCCGCATAATTCAGCTTGCAATTCAGCACGTTACACAGCACACAGCCACTAAAGCAGCATGTTTTGTGCATTTGTTTATTTTTTAAATGCTCAATCGCCCAGAATATGCATGTTTACAAGAAAAAAAACTTGACACAATCAAACAACATCTGATAAACAGTGTCTCGCTTTGTTTCAACAATAAAACCTTTGGAGGTGTAACGTGACAAAAGCAGAATTGATCAGTTCGGTAGCGGAACAAGCTGG
>JAQUIT010000024.1 GCA_028681335.1 Desulfuromonadaceae bacterium
CTGAGAGGTATGTACGCCGCCGTGCTTCTCTCAGATTCATGTAAAGCGCATTGTAATCGGGCTGGTCACCGGATGAATCCTTGCCTGGCTGAAAATCCTTGTGCCGTGGATGACTACATAAATAACTAAAACCGAAACTGAAGGCATACTCGCATGCCGGGTTCTCTTGCAAGCAACCGGAATAACTACGTGTTAGTGGCTTTGTCATGCATTCTCGCATTATTACCCCCCCCCCTTTGAGCCTGTATTCGGCGACTGCAAGCGGAAGACTTTTGTCTCCACAGGCTCTAACTCCGCCAAAACATCCTCTTTCATACAATGTTGTGCCATTACACAGCGGCGCAATACTCGCTGGGATCAAAAGCACTGTCGCTTTCAGGCGTACCGCCCTGGTGGTTATATTCATCAAGGGCATGATACAACTGGATTATTGCTTTCGATGCCGTGACAATTGATTCTTTTGCTGCACAATCACTGCATTGGTAATAGGCGTTTTTCAAGGCGGTAATAGCGTTGGTGGTAAGTGCATTCGCATTAAGAGGTGAAATATTCATGAGAGTCTCCCTTCGGATAATGTGGGGAAAGTGTAGCAGGGTACTCGTTACGACAGTGTGCCGTGTTGGCAAAGTGTTTGTTACGCCGCCAGGTAATCATGACGGCACCGTCGCCACCATAGGTGAAAGAGCAGGATGGAGGGATCTTTATACATTTCCCCTGATCGGGACCAGCCTCTGGTGCGCAATGTTTTCGCGGACACACCAGAATTCTTCCAACTCCTCCACGAGCAACCGGTCCAGACCGGAATCCCTGACGAACTCTTCCCGTAACCCTGCATCACCCTGAGAAACAATAATGGGGAGCAGCGTGTTCATGTAGAGGAGTGAACTTTTTGCGAGCTTCAGGCCGACATCGAAGAGATTGTCCGGAATATCCCCGTTCAGAAGACGCCGATGCCGCAGCTCAATCGAAACAATCCGCTTGATGGTATCACGCTCGCCGTCACCGGCAATCCATCCGTAGCTATTACCGATTGCCTCCTGAATGGTGGTTACTACCGTGACGAGTATCTGCTCTTCCCGCTCGACCCGCTCCAGACGTCGTTGAATATCCGTTATGGTTCCCGCTCCCCGTGTAAGATTTTCAAATCCTTCCATAAGATTGATCAATCTCTTCCGTCCCATCCTGCCTAGCAGGTCGCTGGCAAGAGGAGTATCAAGCAGTAATTCCCTGAATAGTCCCGGCTTGACGGCATTCAACTCCTTCCAGGTGTTCGCAAGAACGTTCAGGGTTTCCTCGTCGGGGATGCCGCGGGCAAAAAACACCATTTTATTGATGCACTTCGACGCTTCCTCCGTCCGCTGGATCATTCCGACCATGCGAAGAAAGTTCTTTCTGGCTCTTTTCCCGGTTTCACCGGAAACGTCTAGGCGTTCGTCGCAATACTTGCCAATATCGAGCATAACATGCTCAAAGCGTTGATCATTCTGTTCTATAGACTCCTTTTTGGCCAGCAGGATAGATAAGATAATATTTTCCGGCATATCGACGCATTCCGAAGCGGAAAACATGAAATAGGCGGCCAGTGCCTGACGGGCCTTTTCAAGCAGAGACGGCGACACACCTCCACTCCGGGAGGTCTCATTCACTGCTGTCATCGGCATGCTTATCGACGGGACAGCCATACTTCTACCCTGTTGTTACGAAGCTTTCCGACCTTGGTGCCTCCCTCTGCCAACTGCATGATTGATCCCATACCCATTTCCACCGCCGGCTTGACACCGCGCGCCGTCAGTTCTCCAGCCACCAGTTTCGTCCACTGTTCGGCGACCTCTTTTGATTTATTCCCTTCGCTCACATCGCTGAAACCGAACAGCATGACTTTACGACCCTGCAATTCCTGACGGTCAAGAGCGTGAATCAGGCGGTCAAAATCGCGTCGGGAACGGTTGTCGAAACTGATTGTATCGGGCCGGAACCTGAAGGAGAGCGACAAACGTTCCGCACCATCGACCACGGTTCTGAACTCCGCTGGCACATTATCCGGCAGCACCGGTGTTTCGGTCCGAACTTTCAGTGAAACAAAGCCTTTCTTTTCGGCAATTTCCTGCCCCTCGTCCGAAAGCACAAATTCTATAAAATCTCTGACCAGCGGGTTAGCGGTCTTTGGCGGGACATACATGTAGAGACGGCGTGACAGCGGGTACTCCTCCTGTGCAACGGTAAATGCATTCGGATAAATCGCACTTCCGGCAGCACTTGCCGATATGGCAAGCGCCTTACTGCTTTTTATATACGGCAGCCCGATGAATCCAATACCACCTGGATCACTGGCGACATCAGCAGACAACTTGTTGCTATCCTCATAGCGCTTAGCGTTGCCGCTCAATTTTTTCTTATCCAGGACAAGACTCTTGAAGGTGTCATACGTCCCCGACTTGTCGTCACGGGCATAGAGTCCAATGGCCCTGTCATTGCCACCCACATCCTTCCATGAGCCGGCTTCTCCGGCAAAAACACGGGCAACGGTTTCCCTGCCGACAGCAGAAAGCGGGTTAGAGACATTGACAATGACCGCCAGCCCGTCAAGGCCGATGACATGTTCGCTGCCATACTGGGTCAAATCACCCAACGCGGACAGTTTATCAACTTCCTCTTTCTTGATAGGACGCGAAGCCATGCCGACATCGCATTGCGCTTTTCCAAGCCCTTCAAAGGCGGTGGCTGAGCCATGGGACTTGATTTCAACCGCCCATGCCCTGGTGCCACCCATGCTGCCGACAACCCTGACTTCTTCTTCATTCGCACCCGCTTCACGCCTGGTCTTGTGCGCTCCTTTTCGTTTCAGGAACTCTTCCGCCAGGGCCGGAGCCAGTTTGGCGCCGATGGTGTTCGACCCCTGCAGCCTAAGTACCGTTTCAATCCGCTCGGCAAAAAACTGATACCAGGCGCCCCACGTCAGCACCACCAGCAGGACTGCGGCACAGACCCCGCGCAGTGCATATTTCCGGCGGCGCTGTTTTGCTTTGGCCATCTTTTCTTGCTCGGCACGGGCAAAATCATCACGGTGCTGATAGCGTTCCAGGGCAGCAATAAATTCGTCACTACTCTGAAAACGGTTATCTGGCGAACGGGAAAGGGCGCGGTGAATAATTTCCGCCAGATCTGGATCAATTCCGGGAAGCTTTCCGCGAATGTCGGGGATATCTTCCTCCATCTGCCGCATCAACTGAATGATGGTAGAACCCGCTTCACGGGGAGGTGCGCCGGTCAGCATCTGATAGATAAGCATCCCGACTGAATAGATATCGGAGCGGTGATCGATCTCTTTGGGGTTCACGATCTGCTCCGGGCTCATATAGGCGGCAGCGGCAAAGAAGTTGGCTCCGGTGCCCGCTTCCAGCGGCATCTGGCTGGAAGCGCCAAATCCATCCAGCTTAACCAGTCCGTTTTTGGCCACAAAAACATTTGAGGCACTGACCCCCCGATGGATTACGCCGCGACTGTGGGCAAAAGAGAGCGCTTTCAGCACCTGCTTGATGACGTGCAGTGTCGGCAACTCCTTATTGCCGCTGTGGTGATTGATGATTTCACCGAGCCGGTACGAGACAACATGTTCCTGCACGAGGTAAAAGGTCCCCTCTTCTTCAAAAAAATCGATTGTCTGGAGAATATTGCGATGATTCAGGTGGGCAAGCTTTTTGGCCTCCACGTAAAAATAGTCCCGTACTTTTGCAGCGTCACTATTTTCTCCCCCTTTGAAAGCCTTTATGAAATACGAAACACCATTGGCGATATCCTCGGCAAGATAGAGCACCGTGCCATTATCAAAGGTAGCAACCTCCTGCTTCAGCATGTACTTGTTAATAATCAGTCTGTTCATGATTGTCCCTTGCAATAGTGGTGGTGATGAGGAGGAATCGACCGGATGACCTCAAGGTCATCAAGATAACAAGAGTGAAGTTACATGGGGGTGACAAGTTTGTGAAATGTTAGTCAAGGAGAAGAGAAGGGGCATGGGCGTTAAACCTTCTCTTTTGGCAAAAAGATAGCGCGGGAACCATGCCACCGGTCCCCGCGCTATTGCATAATGATCATGTCAGAAGAGTTCGTCCCAAACGCATGTTACTTTGAAACGTCACTCTTTACGACAGCACCATTATCTCTCGTTTATCTGGTAGATGCTTACCGTACCGCTTGTCTCATTGCCGATGACCAGCAACGCTTTGCCGGTAGGACTTGCCGTCGCAGGGACAAACTTCATCCCTTCGGGGGCCAGATCGCCTGCCGTGGCATAAGCACCTGTATGAGCTGCCGCCCCTGTATCATCAATGGTGAATACTGCCGACAGGTCTCTATTCAGTACGTGCTCAACAAATTCCGGCGCGGTGGGGATGGTTATATCAAATATGAAAAAGCCCCCCATCCGCTCCAGCCCGACGAAAGCATAGGTCCGGGTCCCGACCTGTCCGATGGCAAGAGCTTCCGGCTCCGGTCCTTTGTCGTCGGAGCGGCTGTCACCTTTATTTTCGGTAGAGTTGTTATTGTACTTGCTGCCGAAAAGAGCCGACGTCATCCTCTCCATGAGCGAGCCTGAATCGTACACCAGTGTGCCGTTGGAGTCCCAGATACTGAAAGAGCGGCCACCGAAGGCAAAGAGCTTGTCATAAAGGCCGGTAGCAGCGTTAAGTCCCATGGCGGTGGTTACCTTCAGCCGCCCAAGCCCGCTGTCTCCGCCGGCGGCAGCATATGCCGTTTGCAGCACCGGATCAAGGCTGCCATAGATATCCTTCACACGCACCTCTTCGCTGTAGCCGCTGTAGTCACGGGTATCACCTTCGTTGGCGGTGACAAGGTAGGTAGCGCCGCCCGACGTATAGGTAGCGATGGAGTCAGGCTGGTACATGCCATACAGTCCGGGAACGGTTATAAACTTGCCGACAGAGTCCTTGTCAGTAACATCAAGGGCGTTCTTTGCGAGACTGTAATCCTTGAATCCCAGTGGTTTGATGCTTGTTACTGTTTTTGTCGTGAGGTTTACCACAGCAATCGCATTATTTTCCTGCAAGGTCACATAAGCTGTTTTGCTGTCATCTGAAATGGCTACATATTCAGGCTCAAGATCCTGGGAAACCGTTGTTGAAACGGGGCTGGCAAACTTCACTCCTGCTGCCGCAAGGGTGGTCTTCTGGGCATCGAAGGCACTAAAATCGGCAATGGTGGCCGTGTCCGCCGGTTGCCCGCCGGTAACGTCAATGATGGCGACGGTACCTTCCGGGTCGGTCAGGTAATCGTCACTCGGCTCACCTTCATCGGCAACCACAACCTTGCTGCCGTCCGGGGTGAACGTCACCATGTCGGGAAGACTGCCAACCTGGACCGCTTTGATAAAGTGCGGGCTGCGGGCCTTATAGCCGGCAATGTCGTAAAACATGACAACACCCTTGTCCGTCTTTGGCGAGGCACCGACAGCTATCGCCAGCAGATCACCATACACCGCGATACTGTTTGGCCCGCCGCCGGTGTTTACGACTGTATCGACCCCGGCGACCTTCACCGTGGTCGTTGCCGGAAACGCCATCTGTGTACCGGTCAGATTGCTTGCGGTGAGCGGGTTGGCAATGGCCGATGTTCCCAATGTGGAAGCGTCAAGAATCTCGAGTCTATTGGCAGCGCCATTAATTACATATGCCGTTTTTGATGAAGGATGAAAGGCGACTATTTCGGCAGCTGACGTTCCGTATGTGCCGGTAACAAAGCGTCCTACCATTGAAGCCATGGAGCCCTGTTTGTTCTGGTCTGTCAGCCCAAGGGAATTGAGCATTGCCCTGAATATCTGGGTATTATCGATAATTTTGGTTCCTGAGTACCATGACCCTTCCGAGGCGCTGAGCAGATTTGTGCCTGCACCCTTTGCATAAACGCGGGTCATCTCATTGGTGTGGCCGCCGGTACTATAGCTGACCTCGCCGTTCGGATAGACATACCCCGGTGTATAGGAGCCGACCGCAACGCTATTTGCGTCCTGCTGCGGCAATTCACCCTTTTGCAGCGGCTTGGTGCTGTCCAGACGCATGTAACTGTTGCCGTGATCGGACGTAACGATGACCAGCGTGTTATTCCAGTCAACGCTGTCGCCCGGCTGGTCCACGTAGGTTTCAATCGCCTTGATCGTCTCATTCAGGTCGTAAACGCCACCAACCATGCTCTTGAAATCGTTGGCATGGTTAGCCCAGTCGATATCCCCCTGCTCAACCATGAGGAAGAAACCGTTCTTGTTCTGGCTTAACACCTTCAGAGCCGCTTTTGAAGCTTCGGCAAGAGACGGATTCTCGATTGAACCCCGGGTTACCGATGGCGCACCTGCTGTATTGGAAGGGACATTGTAGTCAAACTGGCCGCCGCTGTTGCCAAACAGGCCAAACAGTTTCTTTCCGCCTGCAACCGCTTCAGCCGCTTTGGCGGCAATAGTCGCGTTGCCGTCCACGCCGGTCTGCCGCTCGGCCAGTACATATTCTGTAGAGTTCTTGAGAATAGTATAATCCAGAGTATCCATATAACTGGTCGTGTAGTTTGGATTGCCGCCACCAATCACCACCTCGGGCTTGACCGAGTTAATGATTTCATAGCCGATATCCTTGTAATTGTTGCGGGATTTATTGTGGCTGACAAAAGTGGCCGGGGTGGCGTGGGTGAACGGGACCGTTGTAACAACACCGATGGCGGCCTTTTTCTGATAGCGATACATTTCGGCGATGGTCTGCAAACGGCCGTTTTCCGGATCACCGGTTTTCCAGGCGACATTGCCGTCATCAGTTTTGTACCCGGTGGCCAGCGCCGTACCCGCCGAAGCAGAATCCGTGGCTGCGGTCAGCAGATAGGTTTTATCTCCGCTGGTGTCCAGCGGCCAGGGGAGGTTGCCACCCTTGGACGGATCGTATCCCATCAGCGCGTCAAACGTCGTCGCGTCTTCCGCACTCGATGCAGCGGCACTCCAAAGGGACTTTCCGGCTACCGTTGCATACTTATTGTACGTCGTGACATCCCACGTGGTTGACTGCCCCTGATAGGGAAACTTCCAGAAGGCCAGCCCGTCGGTATAGTTGCCGAACAGGTAATTGTTGGCGGCACGCTCATGCTCCAACTGCATACCGTCACCAACCACCAGGATAACGTTCTTGACCCCTGACGTCTGTGTTGACGAAGTCGTCCCACACCCTGAAAGTGACAGGACAAATTGGGCAATTACCACGATTGCAACTGCCGATCTGATTTTTCTGCTTCCGGTTAACATCGATACGTCCTCCTCTGCGAAATATGTTTCTTAATCGCAGCGAGGCTACCAAATGTTTCATTTCAATAGGGTTCCAACCCTGTAAAATCTTAGTCACAGTTAATACCACGATCCACCTGTAACCATAACGTTGCCATATTGCAACACAATCCCCCTGAGAAACCTGCTAGGCTTTTAAGATTTGAGGGGACATTATCAATGACGTTTGGAGTCCAATCACATAAACAGAGTGCCTCTGCCGTGACTCGATTCACACGCCTGCTCATCCTGACCGCCCTCGCCGTTGTCTTTGGAGCACACATTTCCCACGCCCGCCCCCTGGTCCTTTCCATAGATGCTTCAAAAAATGTGCGCTCCAATACGGCTGCATCTCTGGCTCTTAGTGATTTTGAAGCACTGTTGTCCCATTCTTTATCCGGTGTTCAGATTACGCACTATGCACGCACCTGCCGGGTGCGGATTGTCCTGCCAGAGGTCAGCCCCAACAGGGATCTCTGTATCCCGGGGCCTTCGGTGCGCCCCTATCTCTGTACCGCCGTACCGGATGCCTCCTATCGCTGGCAGTCGAAAAAGCGTGGGGGGACCGTAACGCTTCGCCTGACAGCCGTTTCCCCGGAAGGAGTTGCCGCCGGTTTGTACGGCCTGCTTCAGGAAAAGCTTGGTTTCAGATTTTATCATCCCCGGGAAAGCATCATTCCGTCGCACAACAACTGGCCGCTTCCGGAGCATTTCACTTTTTCCGGCTCCCCCCGTTTCGAAAAACGGGGTTTTCACCTGCACACCCAGCACCCGATCGAACTGACGGAACAGCTTATGAACCCGCTGCAGCCGAACGCCTTTGAAGAGGTGAAGGAGTATATCGACTGGCTGGCACGCAACGGGCAGAACACCTTCCAGTTTTTTCTGCTCCGAGAGGTTGATCGTAAAACATGGCCTGACCATGCCCGACGCATCGTGGAGTATGCCCACCGGCGCGGCATCCGCTGCGGCATCGAAATTTCACTCTCAATGATCCAGCAACAGGCATTTCAGCTAATCACCCTGTTGCGCCCCTACCCGTCATATCAACGACAGGTGGATGATACACTGGCCTGGCTTTTCCAGGCCCCATGGGACTACGTGAGCCTTGATGTCACCCTGGGTGAACATCTGCCGTTTCTGGACAAGCTGCTCCCTGACGTGCAGATGCATATCGAACAGCAGGTGGAAAAACGCCACGGAGCACGCCTGATGTATGCCACCCATGTCATCGGTGCAAAGGACGGCACCAAAGTCAGGAGACCAAAGCTCCCCAACAGCGGCATCATGATCCATACCGTCATGTGCTACTCCGCGTCCGAAGCCAACGCGCCGGTATACGGCAACAAAAACCAGCGCTTCATGCTTGAGGCTGCCATTGCCGAAAACAAAAAGCGCGAGACCTGGTACTGGCCCGAGTCGTCCTATTGGGTCGGCTTCGACACGTCGGTGCCGCTGCTGCTCTTACCGTATCTGGACGTCCGCCGGGCTGATATCGAGACCATGGCGGCGCTCGGTGTGAGCGGCCATCTCACCTTTTCATCCGGCTGGGAATGGGGCTACTGGCTGATAGACTGGAGCATTGCCCGCTGGTCATGGCAGTTGCAGGACAATGGCAAGAAGCGCCCGACATCCCCCCTCTCACGATTGGCGGAGCTAAACAACGATCGGGAACTGCAACGGCTGATGAGACGCGCGTTAACTCTGCAGAACACGTATCTGAAAGAGCGGGAACTGCTCCGTTTCATGGCGGCACTGACCCCTTTCTCAGAGTTGCCGCCCCCCTTCAACAGGCCGTTTCAGCCGGAACCGAAGTTTCGCTATGAGTGGCTGCTGCATGAGGCGACACCGGCAGAAGCACAACAGGCTCTGGCCCAGCCGCTGGCCGATCTTGAAAAGTATGCGTCACATATGGGTGAAATTGTGAAATTGCTTGGAGAGAGAATCGAACAACTGAGCGCAGCGGGACAAATCGGTGAATCGCAGGCCAAGCTGCTGTCAGAGCTTGAGCGCGGCCTGCGGGTGACCGCCCTGCGAGCCGAGCACCGGGAGCTGACATTGGGGGCACTGCTGGCGAAGCGATCAAACGACCATTCACATTCAGCCGCAGCTCTACTCACAAGGGCACGGCTCGTGCGTCAACAGGCCCAGGCCATTGTCCTGAAACAGGAAGGCATCTACCGTTATCCGGTAGATCTGCTAGCCCGGCGGCGCGTCAGCATGACCGCCTATCCCTTCGGCTACCTGTACCCTGCCGGCAGGCTGTTTTTCTGGGAACGTGAAGAGGAGCAGGTGGAACATGAACGCTTTGATGTGCTCTTTATGAATCTGTGGGATTTCAGGCGGACGCTGGGGTTGGGAAGTTTATTTTTCAGGTGAGCCTTTTGGGGGGAAATACGTCCGCTTATATTTATTTTCATGACATCATGACATACCCTTTTTCCGCAAGCCATTCGAGATCAGCAAGAAACGTTGATGTATTGTTGATTTCTGGGGCTATAAAGGCTGCTAACTTGAGAATCAGAGGGGGGAGGTCCTTTAATTTGAGGCCGTAAAATGGTCCATACCCAGGAACCAAAACATACCCCTTACGCTGCTGTTCTGAAAGAACCGCGCCATGTATGGCGATAACATCCAGAAGGAAATACCGTCTAGACAAGACGGCTCTTTTTTCAGAGACTATGTACTTTCCACTCTCTAAACGTACATGTGCTTCCTCAAGCATCGTCGAAAAGACGCGCTCAATCTCTGATTTTGAATACCCGTCCCGAACGAGCATGGTGTCGGAGCGTTTTTTGTCACCGTCAGAGCAGAACAATGCATGTTCAATCTCCAGCGGAGTCACGTACCCAAGTTGTTGTAGCTCCCGACGTAACCGAATCGGAGCACTTTTAATTTGAAAAAACGAGCGCGTGCTTTCCATTTGAAGCAATGTCTTAAGATCTCCGTTCAAGGAAGCAAAATAACCGGCTCCGTCCACAAATTCGACAAAACGCGCACTAGAAAAATGTTTTGTCGTATAGCTTCTTGTGGATGTTGTTTGATCGACATTTTTGTGACTAACGCTGCCGGAGTCACCTGCATAGAACTGACATTGAATAAAAAGGCCAGACTGCCAGC
This sequence comes from Desulfuromonadaceae bacterium, assembly GCA_028681335.1. GTDB lineage: Bacteria > Desulfobacterota > Desulfuromonadia > Geobacterales > Pseudopelobacteraceae > JACRCG01. The sequence continues at coordinate 10,430 of JAQUIT010000024.1, forward strand.
CGGAGGATTTATACGGCAATAAAAAATCATATTTCCTAGTTTTTGTGCGCTCGTTTTTTTTAGCAGCAGCAGAGGCAATCACAACATCATCACTGTTGAAGTCAACACCCTGCTTCATGCCCCAATCAGACATCATCCCGCGTAACATTTGTTCAGGATCGTGTCCACCTGATGCGGTTACCGAACCCCGGATTTTGAATATCACAAGCGGCGAGAGAAGGGACTTTTCTTTACTAAACGGCTTCAATGAGAAGTAGCAGTTACCAATGGCCCATAATTGAGACACATAGGCCTCGTCTGAAAGTATGAATTCAAAAAACACACGAATCAACTCAGTCTGCATATCCGGGTGCATGTTCAATTCAGCCACAATCTTCATAAACTGTTCCGCCTTGATACTCCGCGGCCATTTTTGAAAATCGACAACACTATTTTTTATGGCAGGCATTTTATTGAAAATATTTTCTTGCCTGAGATATATCGGCAGTTGACATTTGCAGTTGTTATCAGACTTTCCGGTAACAAGATACGCAAGGTCTGCTATTGAGGTAAGAAACTTCTTTGCATATTTTTTGTCGGCATTGGCAATTTCAAGCTCGACAGCTTCAGCAATCTTTCGGATATCCGGCTTCATTTTAAAAGAGAAATTGTCGGTCTTTTCCCCCAACGCCTCAAAAATTCGCACAGCGCTTTCCATTTCCTTCTGAAAACGCTCAGTGTCGCGGATTTCACCCAACGTCGGCGTCAGCCAAACATCGAACTCCAGCAAGGCATCAATAGCGGTGACAGGTGTGACAGGAAGCTTCATGAGTCATATCTCCGTTTTAGATTTGCTCCACAACTTCTCATCAGCCTGTTTCAGAATTGTATGCAGGCTTCTAAATTGCGGTGATTGCGCCAACACATCATTTACCGTGTGCAGCGTAAGCTCGCCATCAGTCCGTCCATCCTCAACACTATACTGAAAAGTGAACCATTCAACGGTGAGAGCGTCAAGGATTTCACTACTATGGGCAAATCCTTTTTTTTGAATTATTTCACCGCCAAGCCTTACTGTTTCGTCGAAAACACTAAACTTTTTTTGGGCAAAGACCTGACCCACGGTTGTGCCATCCGGTTTTCTGAAGTGGATTAGTACATCACTTTTTGGCGCTTTGGTCATGACGCTTTCGGTGAGCGATGGTGCACTTCTCCGTATGGGTGCGACAACAACCAGCTCAAAACCGTTACCCTTACAGGCCGATATCAATGAATTCCAGACTTTAATATCCTTATTATTAAAGGTAACGCTCATCCATCGCCCTGGTTTCAGCAGGCGATACGCTTCAGCAAAAACCTGTTTCAGCCCCTCTGCATAATCAGCTTCGGCTTTATTGCGGTAAGGATTAAAGGCAACTTCAGCATCAAGATCTTCGCTATATCCAAGCCAGAGATTCCAGAGCATGGATAGCTCTCCATACTGGATTCCTTCACCGCCATAAGGTGGATCAGTGAGGATATAATCAACAGAATTATCCGCCAACGTATCAAACCTTTTTCGCGAATCGTGGATTACAGCCGCTCCGCATGCCGTTGCACTTTTGGGGAGAAGCTCGTGTAATTCCTGAACTGCTGCTTTTGTCCTTTTCAATCGGTTCTTAAAATAGTGCAGGACATTCAATTCCTGACAATCAGCCGGAAGCCAGTAACAATTAATTTTCCAGCTTGGCCCGCCACCGCTGTCTTTATAATCCGCAATCATCTTGGATGCCTGAGCAATATTTGCCGTAAATGTAAGCTGCAAAAATCTCCGGCAGACATCATTTTCAACAAGTGCGATTAAATCCCATAGTTTTGACAGAAGGAACAGATTCCGTGACGTAAAAAGTTCAGAAAACTTTTTAATATTCCCCCGTTTTAACTTCTGCATTTCCCAGCCGTAATGCATCTCCATGTCCGGACAAGAAACATCATAACGGATTGTCGCTTTTCTGAGGTCTTCTTCAGTTGGTGCATGTTCCAACCGTTTTTTGCATGTTGGACAAATATAGCGCACTGAAATAAGCTCAGTTTTGCGCCACCCAAAAGATCGTGCAACGACCTCGGCACCACAGACCGTACAATGGGTGCCATAAATTCTAGAGAGCTCCGGAGTCAGTTCGGCAAGTATTTTTGACATTGCCTGGTCGATACCCTCACATTGATTCCCTTGTAGCAGAGATTCAGTCAGAAAAACGGCAAATGGATTAAGATCGAACCCGATGGCTTTTCTCTTGGAAATGACTGACTCAACCACAGTAACGCCACTGCCGCAAAACGGGTCCAAAACGAGTTCGCCTTCTTTAGAAAAAAACGAAATACATTTACTGAATATGTTCGCTGGTTTTTTTCCCCAGTATTTATGGAGATTGTGGCGAGCTGGAAAGGCCCCAGGAATAAGAATACCCAAGTGCGTATTAATCCTGTCCGCATTAATGAAGGCAGAATGTTCCTCGTCTCGTCCCTCTGAGAGAAGTGCTTGAATCGGACCAAGTGGGAACTGGAATTCTGGCTGTGTATGTCTTGTACGTGCGGGGACTAGCATATGGGTATTGTTTTCCGGCTTGTCTATTCAGATATTTCAGAAATGTGGCAGATTTGATTATTTATACAGTTTCTTATTAATAAAAGTTCAGTCGTTTTTGAGCGCATGGACGGAACATTCGCTCATATGAGACAGAGTCTTTCGGTGTGATGTCTTCATTTTTTGAATTGTAGAGTTATATCAAAATGTGGGTTCAAATACCATACAAACATCGACACGGAAAATTTGTTCTTCATGTGAGTAATCAAGGAGGACAGACGTTTTTGGTCATTTTTAAATAGCCAAAGACAATGCGAATGATTTTGATAATTTGTCTCATTTACTGTGCGACACCGGGAGGATTCTTCGATGTTGCATTGGCAATTTCGGCAGTCAAAAGACCGAAGTCCCGCTCCGCCGGAATCCACCACTCTTTCCATTCATCAGTCAGGTTCTGGCGGATGGCGATACCGCGCAAGCGTTTATCGATCCAATTCTTGGGATCCCGCTTCAATTCATAAAGTTGTTTCATCCGCTCCTAGGCAAGCTCGGGGTTTTCTATCTCCTGGATTCGTTCATAACCCACCTGGGCAAGCCACAGTTTGAATAGCTCTGCTTTTGGTGAGGGAATGGATTGGATAATGCGCAAAAGCTGTTCCATATCGGCAACATCCAGTAAGTCGCATTTTCCGTCCGGTGCGGTCATTTTCAAACCGTTACAACTTGTTACGGTTTCGTTTCCGTCAGCAAGTAAGCATTTTTTCAGTACACGCCAGTAAACTTGGGATTTGGACTATCGATCAGGACGGCAATAACGTCCACTATAGAGAAACACCAATTTTGTTTTTCTTCATCCCATTTGGTGCGTACCTGTCGGTGTTCAAATAGCTTAACGGCGGTTTCTTTAGTCATGGTTTTTCTCTTATAGTCTTCCCTCCCAAACATAAAACGGCCGAATTCGACCGCTTTAAAACCAGGATTGTGCCGTTACACTTGGCCAAACAACTGCACTTTTAAAGCAAATCACCCCGATCAAATACCACACAAACAAAAAGAGCGGCATCGCTGCCGCTCCTGCACAATCTGGAACCACGTAACCGTCCTGAAAACGATCACCCGGAATCCGTCGTTATGTATTTCAATATCCCGCTTACGCTGGGTTATTTACTTTTTAACTTTCTTCTTGGCCTTTTTTGCCTCGGCACCTTCTTCAGGCACTTCGACCTTTTTTACCGGAGCTGCTTTCTTTTTCTTGGCTGGAGTTATACTCTCCTGCTCCTTACCCCCCAGATGCTTCTCAACTCCAGGAATCGCCTCGCCGCCGTTTTTCCGGTATTTTTGATAACCGGCCGCGATCTCTTTATGCACCTTAATAAAGGTATTCAGTTTAGGAACCATGGCGATCAGCGCCTGTAAATCATCTGCCAATGCAAACTCCGCCTTTTGCTTTTTGCTCATTGCTGCCTCCTTGTTGAGTTTAAAAACGTCACGGAACGTATTGTGTATATCACTGTTACAAACAGTACAATGTTACGATTATGTAAACTTTCACACAATCGTGTGACGCATCACCTCCGCCAACCAGAGGCGTCCTTACTCAACGCAGCAGCCATTTTCAACATCCTAAAGAGGCCCGACAACCACTATCTCCACCTTTAACGGCCCTGAGTCCCAGGTCACTTCCGGGTAGAGCGATGCATCAAGACGAAGATAGGTGCCGTCTACTCCTGACCGTGCCCACCAGCATTCGTTACCCCGTTTGGGCTGTTCATTAAACAGATACAGATCGTTATTGTTGTCTCTGGCAATGTACATAGTGCGTCTCCTTCTGACCGGATCATACTGATCGAGTAAAAATAAACTTCATAGATATATTACCAGAAAACCAGCCTGTCATGCTTGTACCGGCGTAACTTATAAATACCGGTGCCAGACAGAAAACGAAGCTGGCAAAACAAAGACAGCGCTGTAATGCCCCCTTCAAAGTCACAACTCCTCCCTGAATCTATGCGGAGAAAATCTGACGGCAACAACCCTGATTGAGGCCATGGAAAGCACCAACGCAATGATCATGGCGACCTGCGGCCACTCCATCTCCTTGTACCAAAAAGCCATTACCTCTGTTAGCAGCGTTACGATAACGGTGTCGATAATGTATGTGACCTTGACCCGCCATTCCGTGAAGTAGGCCAGCGCAGTACGCAGCACCTCAACAATGGCAAGGACCGTCAGCATATCCACGATTATCGTTTTGAAAGCGTTGTGAAAATTTTGCTGAAAAACCAGTCTCAAGTCGTACATGGTACATCCGATTCCAGCAAGTATTGCCATCAGGATTGCGACGATCAACAGCGACAGAACGCCACGGGCAGCCATTTCCAGGAAGCGGCTTGCATTCAGGTCTATAACATCTTCTTTCCACATGACACATCCTCCTTTCGACTATTGAACCGACTCTATCAGATTCCGGTTAAGATCCGGTTATGACCCGGTTACGATTACGAAAGTTTTGCGTATCGTCTATGCTTCTCGCCTTTTTTCTACACAACAATTACACAACCTCAACATTCCTGTGACATTGATATGTAATAATTCCAAACATGAACTCATACAAAGCAGACCTGCACGTCCACTCCAGCCACTCCAACAAACCAACCTACTGGGCCATGCGCAAGTTCAATGTCCCGGAGAGCTACACCTCGCCCCAGCACCTGTACCGGGTCGCCCGGGAACGGGGCATGAATTTCGTCACCATCACCGATCATAACGCCATCACCGGCGCCCTGGAGATCGGTCATCTGCCCGGGACATTCATCAGCTCGGAAATCACGGCTCATTTCCCGGAAAACGGCTGCAAGGTGCATGTGGTGGTGCTGCACATATCCGAGGGCCAGTTTACTGACATCATGCAGCTGCGTAAAAACGTCTACTATCTGGTGGCGTATCTTCATGCCGAAAAAATAGCCCATTTTCTGGCTCATCCGCTCTACGCGCAAAACGAAAAACTGAATCTGGAAATCATCGAGCGTTCGCTGCTGCTCTTCACCACCTTCGAAATAAAGAACGGCTGCCGGTCGCCCCGCTTCAACGGTTTTACCAAGCGCCTCATCTCGTCCCTCGACGAATCCGTACTTGAGCGTCTGGCCAACAAGTACGATCTGAAGCCATACGGCGACACCCCCTGGAGCAAAGGCGTCGTCGGCGGCTCCGATGACCATGGCGGACTGTTCATCGCGCGGGCCCATACAACGGTTTATGACGCCACAACAATCGACGGGTTTATTACCGGCATCAGGAATGGTGATGGCTGGGCCGACGGTGAAGATGGCGGTGCCCTGACGATGGCCCACAGTCTCTACGGCATAGCCCACAGTTTCTACCGGGAACGGCTGGGTGATCGCCGCCGCAGCGCGACGCCGTTTGTGAGCGCCTTGCTTGACAGTTTCTTTAACATCGGTGGAGACAAAGCGTCGTTTATCGAAAAGATCCGCCTCTTCGTCCTCAAAAACCTGCCCGCTTCGCGCAATCATACAGGGAAGAGCTTTGAAGAGATTCTCGACTCCGAGGCACGGTTGCTGCTGAGTGACGCCCCGTTTTTAAAGAGCATCAGCACGGTCGATAGCGACCGCAAGATCTTTGCGGTGACGAGCAGGCTCGCAAACCGGCTTATTTTCCACTATACGAACCGCCTGATGACCTTGCCGCTCAACGCCGGTTTTTTCGATTATCTCAATACGATCGGCACCATCGGGCTGGTGCACACCCTCATTTCCCCTTACTACCTGGCCTTTCATCACCAGCACAAAGGAAAGGAACTCATCCGGGATCTCACTACTGCGATTCCTGAAATGCATCATAAGGCTATCCCGGAAAAGATCGCCCTCTTTACCGACACTCTGGATGAGATCAACGGCGTGGCCATTACCATCAAGCGCCTGATAAACACCGCCCGGAGCCGCGGGGTCGAACTAACGGTCATCACTGCCGGCAGCGCGGGAGAAGAGACGGTCCAAGGGGTAAAAAAATTCACGTCGGTAGGCGATTTTGTGCTGCCGGAATATCCGGAGTTAAAACTCAACTTCCCACCGATACTGGATGTAATGGATTTCATCGAGCGGGAAGGCTTCACCCGCATCCATATCAGCACTCCCGGCACCGTCGGGCTCCTGGGACTTCTGATCGCCCGGCTGATGGATATACCGGTGGCCGGCACCTACCATACCGATATCCCCCAGTATGTGCGCAGTCTTACCAACGACGAATTCCTCGAACAGGCCGCCTGGAGCTACATGATCTGGTTTTACGGTCAGATGGAAGAGGTCATGGTGCCTTCGGAAGGCACCAGGCAGCAGTTGCAATCCCGCGGCCTGCCGCCTGAACGGATGAAACCGCTTCCCCGTTGGGTCGATACCGACACTTACTCCCCGGAAATGCGCAATCCGACCTTCTGGAAAAGCCGTGGCATCGGCCTTGGCAGAGTTGTGCTGTTGTATGTGGGGCGTGTCTCGCGCGAGAAGGGGCTGGAGATGCTGGTCGATTCTTTCAGAGAACTTGTGGATGGGGGAGCGGCGATTGCTCTTGCCGTTATTGGTGATGGCCCATACCGGGAAGAGATGGAAACAGCCTTATCAGGGTATCCGACCCTGTTTACCGGCTACCTGGCGGGTGAACAGTTACAGCACGGCTATGCCTCGGCCGACCTGTTCGTCTTCCCGAGCGCCACCGACACCTTCGGTAACGTGGTGTTGGAAGCGCAGGCGTCCGGTCTGCCGGTCATAGTTTCCGACGAGGGGGGACCACGCGAACTGATGATTGACGGCGAAACCGGTTTCGTCTTCCGTGCCGGCAACAAGAGCGATCTGGCAGCCACCATCAGGCTGGTGTGCTCCGACCCGGAGCGGATGAGCCGCATGGGGCACAACGCAAGGCGCTTCACACTGGAAAAGGCACCCGACAGCAGCCAGACCTACAGCACCATACTCCACCTTGACACACAAGGCCCAACCTAATATATTTCCCCAATACGCACCGACACGCTCACGAAAACCTCCATCGACCAACAACTTCTCTCCTTTGGAGGAACTACATCAGGAGAATCCGTCATCATGGAAACACTGAGAATCAATTCCTGGGATGAACTGTTAAGTGCGCTTTTTGCAGACTCATGGAACGAAGACATACGGCGTTTCCGGTCACGCTTTGCTTTCAGGGGGTTATCAGATTCAAGCTACCGCCTTGATACAACATTAATGCGGCTTGGCGGGCAGTATGTTGAGCTGGAAAGACACCTGCTGAGAAACTTCAAAAAATATGCCCACCGCAACATCGTAGAGCGGGACTCTCTCTGGCACTGGCTTTCCGTTGCACAACACTACGGCCTTCCGACCAGGCTGCTTGACTGGACTTATTCCCCGTTTATTGCCATGCACTTTGCAACATCAAATATTGAGAAGTTTGATATTGACGGCGTTATCTGGGCGGTTAACTACGTCAAGGCACATGAGCTGCTGCCGCAAACACTTAAAGAAAAACTTGAAGCCGAAGGTGCCAACGTTATGACGGTGAGCATGCTCTCTGAAGTCGTCAATTCGTTGCCCGAATTTGATGCGCTGGCCGACAACAAGTTGACGATTTTCTTTGAGCCACCCTCCATAGATGACAGAATCGTCAATCAGCACGCATTCTGTTCTGTCATGTCAGACCCGTCCATCGCCCTTGAAGATTGGCTGGAGAACCAGCCTGGCATCTCCCGACGAATCATCATACCTGCAGCCCTTAAATGGGAGATCAGAGACAAGCTGGACCAGGCAAATGTGAATGAGCGCGTTCTGTTTCCCGGCCTTGATGGCCTGAGTCGCTGGCTTAAACGTCATTACAGCCCGAGCACTTAAATAGTCCCGGACAGAGACTGAGACGAGCAGGCACGACGAAGGAACCCACCCGGCTCTCAACACAATACACGCAATTCTGTCAGCAGCAGAGCACTGCTCTTTCCATAAGTTCCCCAGCTTTACCTCCCCCCCCAAACTGCAGAAATTGCTTTGACTACAGCTCATTAAGAATGTTATTTATACCCATTAAACAGATTATCATCACTATTCGACACAACTCCATTGGAAACAAAAACGGATGACAAGGAGAGTCACATTATGTTTAAGGCTTTTGACAACTTAAGTATCAGGGTAAAGCTGGTCGCCGCGTTTCTTGTCGTGGCGGTTTTTTCCGGGGTGCTCGGAACTGTTGCCATTATTAACGTAACAACCATGAAGAAGGCTGATGACTTCATGTACAAAGAGGTCGCCCTTCCTTTGGCTGAGCTCCGGGAGATAACCCAGGCGTTTTTGATGAACCGGATCGTGACCCGGGCCATGATCACCGCAGCTGACCCTGACGACCGGGAAGAGGCGGTGGACAACATCAAGGAAAATCTTGATACGATGGCCACATTGACCGCTAAATACGAAAAGCTTCTGAATCGTGCTGAAGAGAAGAGTGCCTATGCCGAGTTCAAGGGGGCCTATGAGGCCTATCAACCGCTGTTGAAGCAGATGATGGATCTGTCGATGGACGGCAAGACCGCAGAGGCAATGATTATCGCCCAGGGGCAGGCGTCACGCCAGGCCAACCTGATGATGCAGGCGCTGGACAAGATGTCGGCGGTCAGCGTGAAACATGCCGGTGAAACGGCCGCTGCCAACGCAGCTATCGCCCAAAAGGCGCTCATCGTCTCCGGAGTTTTGGCCCTGGCAGCGGTGCTCGCCGCCATTGCGATCGGACTGATTATGTCCGGGCGAATCAGCACACCGCTGTTGCGTCTGCGCGACAGCTTCCAACATGTGGCAGACGGCGACCTGACCATCAGGGTTGACTCAACATCCGGCGATGAGACCGGCAGCCTGGCCCGCTCCTTTACCGTCATGACCGAGCAGTTACGGGAACTGATTGCCAAGGTTACCGCCACCTCGTCAGAGGTAGTTGCCTCTACCAGAGAGCTGCAGGGCACCGCCACCGAAATTGCAACCGGCGCTGAATCAGCGGCTTCGCAGACCATCAGCGTTGCCACCGCCAGTGAAGAGATGGCTGCAACCAGCAACGACATCTCCAACAGCTGTCAGGTAGCGGTGGAGAGCACTCAACGCGCCAGCAAAGCGGCGCAGGACGGAGCTGATGTCGTTCGCCAGACGGTTGAAGGTATGCGCAAAATTGCCGTCAGGGTGCAGAACACTGCCCGCACCGTCGATTCGCTGGGAGCACGTTCCGATCAGATCGGCGCCATTGTTGCCACCATTGAGGACATTGCCGACCAGACCAACCTGTTGGCCCTGAACGCCGCTATTGAGGCCGCCCGTGCCGGCGACATGGGACGCGGTTTTGCCGTTGTTGCCGATGAGGTTCGCGCACTGGCAGAACGGACCACCAAAGCTACTCGCGAGATCGGCGAGATGATCAAGGCGATCCAGTCAGAAACCCGCAGCGCCGTTGCCGCCATGAACGAGGGTGTCCAGGAGGTGCAAACCGGCACCAGCGACGCCGAACGTTCAGGGACAGCACTGCAGCAGATACTTGACGAGATCGATGCGGTCAGCAATCAGGTCCACCAGATTTCAACGGCAGCTGAAGAGCAGAGCGCCACTACCAGCGAGATTACGGACAATATCCACCGCATGACCCAGAACATCCAGGATACTGCCCGGGGCTCCCATGAAACGGCAGCCTCAGCATCAAATCTGTCAAATCTGGCTGAGGGCCTGCAAGGGGCGGTAGCACGCTTCCAGCTCCACTAAGCCAGCCGTACAGATGTAACCGCGTGATTGAACGTATGTAATAACGATACTGTGGCGGAGAATATTTTCTCCGCCACAGCCATTTTCCCCCCCAACTATTCCTCACCCATCCTGCGATTTATGACGACTGACGAACCCGGCAACCCCTTGGCTGCCTTCTTCACCTCGGTGGATATTGAAGCCAGCTGGGCGTATGAGGTAACCGGCGTCAGGCGTGTATTGACGATGCCGACAGAGATCGAGATCAGGCCGAAGGTTTCCTGTTCCCCTTTACGGTTCACGGCACTGTAACAACCTGCGGAAAAATCCTCTTCACCATGAAACAGCGGCAGATGCTCTTCGAGCACCCTGATGACCTGTGCCGCAATATATTCCGCATGGTGCGCGCCGCTGATGATGATGAAATCATCGCCACCGATATGGCCGCAAAAGCAGGAGAAGTCTTCACCGGATGTCCGCACGACGGCAGAGATGATTTCTCCGATCGTCTTGATGACTTCATCCCCCCTCTGGAAACCGTAATAATCGTTGAACGGCTTGAAATTGTCGATGTCGATATAGGCGATGTCAAAACCTGTGTCGGCCTGCAGCCGTTCGTTTATCTCGCGCTGGATGCTCTCGTTCCCCGGCAGCCCGGTGAGCGGATTGGCACCTTTAGCCAACGTCAGGTTGATATCGGTGATGGCACTGATGAAGCGGTTGACATCCACGATACCGCAATAGATCCCGCCCCGTGCAACACAGATATTGTCTATGCGAACATCCCCACCCTGAGATTGGATCGCCTGGGCAGCCTCTTTGATACTGACGTTAGCTTCGAAACCGAGCTGAACCGGAGTCATCAGGTCACGCATTTTATTTGAATGATTGATATGAAAAGCAAAGCCGTTCACACCGATGACATGCTCTTCGAAAAAAGTGGAGCGGTTGATAACACCGACCGCGCAACAGCCATCCACGACCGGGAGCACCTGCAGGGCACCATCATTCTGAAATCTTTTGAGAACGGCCGCGAGGTTATCGGCAGGGCTCGCCGGCACCACCGGGATGGAAATGTCACCAATGTACTCTGCACTGACAACCGCAGCAGCACCGCTGTCCGCACAAACGATTTCTCCCTGAGACGAAAGGTTTGCCAAGCTGATGTGATGAACAGACGAGTCAGGGGTGGAAATCGAAAGTTCCCCGCAGGCCATGCCTTGAGCCACAAACGCTTCAAACTGCGGCGGGTCCAGCGGCCGGGCAAAGAAATATCCCTGCGCCTGCTGGCATTTACGCTGGCGCAGGAATTCAAGCTGTTCGACATTCTCCACCCCCTCGGCAATCACGTTCAGCTTGAGAGAGTGGGCCATGGCAACAATGGCCTCGACAATTGCTGCATCGTCCGGGTCGTTGACGATATCGCGAACAAACGAGCGGTCGATCTTGATCGTATCGATCGGCAGATGCTTGAGGTAGGAGAGGGACGAGTAGCCGGTGCCGAAATCATCCACCGAGAGGGCAATGCCCAGCTCCTTAAGACGCAGGAGCTTACAGACCGTATCGCTCCCATCGCCCATCAGGACACTTTCTGTCAGTTCCAGCTCCAGATAAACCGGGTCAAGACCTGTTTCAGCCAGGATCTGCATCACCAGCGGCACAAAAGCTTTGTCGCGCAGCTGGCGGGCGGAGAGATTGACGGAGACCCTGAGCTTCGGCAAACCGGCGTCCTGCCAGGCCCGGTTCTGGCGACACGCTTCCTTTAGCACATACGTCCCGAGGCGCACGATCAGGCCATTCTCTTCTGCTGCATGAATAAACCTGTCGGGAGGCACAATACCGTGCCCCGGCCGCTGCCAGCGTACAAGCGCCTCCATGCCGATAATATCCTTGCCGTTGATGTCCATCTTGGGTTGATAGCAGAGGTAGAACTCACCATCATCAAGGGCCCGGCGGAGGCCGTTTTCGATACTGAGATGCTCGACAGCCTTCTGGTTGAGCGCTTCGGAGTAGTACTGGAACGCTTCGCCACTCTGGCGGGACTGATTCATGGCGATATGGGCATTTTGCAGCAGCTGCTCACTGGTCACGCCGTCAGCCGGAAAACAGGCGATACCGAAACAGGCGGTAATTATTGTTTCATCTGTTCCCACAAGGAGCGGCTCCGCAAAGACCTTCTGCAACTTGTGCAGAATCATGGCGACATCACCCTCCAGCACTGTTCCGCCAAGCACGAGTACAAATTCATCGCGATGAATACGGGCAACCGTATCGTATTGACGCACCGCCGAGACAAGACGATCGGCAATGGCACACACGACTTCACCGCCGCCCCTATGGCCATGGGCATCAACCACGGCTTTAAAGCCGGTCAGGCTGATATAGACAACAGCCGTGTTTTTACTCTTGCGGCTGTTGAACGCTATCACCTGATTCAACCGGTCCAGCAGCAGGTTATGATTGGGGAGGCCGGTTTCCCGGTCGTAGTATGCCAGTTTTTTTATCTCGCGTTCGGCCAGATGAAACGTTTCCCGGGAAGTGCGCAGTTGACTGGCGTAGTTACTGATCAACAGGTACAACAGCACTGCAGATACGATGATGAAGAGCCCCCTCTTCAGGACGGCAATATGTTCGAACAGGTGCGCATCTTTTATAAACAAAGAGGTCGCGGTATCCGATAACAGAATCCACACAACTCCGACAATCAGATAGAAAAGCACGATTCTGATCGGGGAGAGATTTTTATACGGCGCAACAGATGAATTGTCGATGGCTGTTGTCATACGGCAGAAACCTCCTTCGGTAACGGGCGAGAACAGACTCTAGTGCCGAGGTGATCCTACACCGATTCAGGGAGCTGCAGCGTTACAAGTAGGTAAAGAGGTTGTGACGGCTTGATGGAGAGTGAAGCGAATAGTGATGAGGCTGGGGGAAGCCGCAGCGGCGGCAACCATACGGGAAAGACAACGCTAAAACGCTCCGGTATGGCTGCCGGCTCAGGCGGCAAGCAAGATAATGTAGTGTCGGGCATACCTGCCGTTATTTTTGCGGGAACGCTTTTTTGAGCGATGTAACCGGTTTCTTATCAGGAGTAAGGTACCAGAGGAAACATGCCGGTTTGTCGTCCTTATCCTGGTCAAAATCCAGAGCCACACAGGCACCTTTTTTCAACGACACCGTACCGGTCTCCCGACCAAGCAGTGTTGCAACCAGCGAACCGAGCTGAGGCTCGTGCCCGACCACCATGACTCGCCCGGCATCCCCGCACCCCTTCAGCTGCGTAACCAGTTCAGCGATATCGCCACCCGGCAGCAGAAGTTCGCTGGCGACAATCACATTTTTGCGGCACGCCTTTTCAGCGACTATCTCGGCGGTTTGCACCGCGCGTGTCAACGGGCTGGTGATGGTAAGCCGCGGCTTGGGGCCGTATTTGCCGATCGCCGGACTTATCTTCTCAACCGCAGCCCGCCCCTTTTCGGTCAGATAGCGCCACTCGTCTTTCAACGCATCGCTACTCTCCACCGCTTCAGCGTGGCGCATAACATACAAGATCATGTGTATCCTCCTGGTTGATGATGTTTAAAGGGCAAGTATAGATCTCATCAAGGGCATTGCAACGCCGTCGGACAAAATAGTTACCACATTTTGCTCTCGAGGGGCTTGCAAAAGCCTTGTAATTCGACTTCCTCTCCCTTGCCTAGTGACACCTACTTCTGGTGACGGGGGGGGGGTGGGAGAAGTTGCAATCTGTTCTTTCATGGCAGCCTCCCCCCCCACCCTAACCCTCCCCCGCCAGGGCGGAGGGAACTTTTTGACTTTTGCAAGAGGCTCTCTATGTATCAGTTATCGGCGGAACTGTATCTGATAAGACTTTGAATCATCGAGGAATCCGGGTGCGGATCTATATGGGGAATCTTGCTCTGTCCACCCAGCTTACCGCGCTCCGCCTGCGACCATTGATAGATGCCATCGGCAGGCACGAAGCGCACATCGGGCGCGTTGATACGCCCCTGGCTCCTGAACGTGGCATAGTCGGCATTCAAGGCGCACAGGGTCGTATCCAAAACGTGTGCAGCGCCATCAACATCCAGACCATCCTGAGCCGCCAACACCCACTGATGCCGCCTGCCCGGAATATCAACACCAACCATGAACTCACGCACATTCCAGCGGCCGTTCCGGTTCAGGTTGGCAACGGCCTCTTCTACCTCTCCCTGGGTTACCTTTTCCTCAAGCTTGTCCAGAAAACGGTCACGGCCGGTGAATTCGATGAAATGCGGGGAGGTTGAGGTAAAACGGATCGTATCGCCGATATGGTAGCGCCACAGGCCGGAGCAGGTACTAAGGATCACCGCATAGCGTTGCCCGATTTCGACCTGCTCCAGCGGGATCGCATCTGCGTAGGGCGCAGGCTTACCATACCGGTCCAGATCCTCAAAACGGACAAACTCAAAAAATACACCGTAGTACGGGGTCAGACGCATCTGCACCTCACCCGGCTGCTGGAAAGCCATAAAGGCCTCTGATGAGGGAAGCAGCTCCATCAGGTTCGGCAGCACACCATCAAAGAGGGCCACTAATTCGTTCCGATAGGGCGCCATACTGGTGCCTGCGTGGATAATCAGCTCAAGGTTCGGCAGCAACTCACGAAGCGGTCTAGCGCCGATTTCCATGCAGCGCTTCAGCAGCAGGATGATCCAGGGGGGCACGCCGGAGATCACGCGAATGCGGTCATCACGCAGCAGCAGCTCGGCCATACCCTGAAGTTTTCCTTCCCAGGGGAGTGCCGATATATCAGCGCCCGGTTCGACAAAAGGCGCCAGATACCAGGGACTGAAACGGAGGGTGAGAGCACTCATATCGCCGGACCAGACCCCGCGCTTAACTCTGGTCAAGCTGGTAGAACCGGACATGTAGAGAATCTTGCCGCCCAGTATCGTTGAATCAGGATTGGACGCCAGGTAGCATGACATCATGTCAAGGGCTGCCCGGCGGTTCTCGGCAAACATCCTTGCAGAAAACGGGATGAATTTTGATGGGGCTGTCGTGCCGGAGGTCTCACAGAACATCTTGATGGTACCGGGCCAGGTAACGTTGTCCAGATGTGGTGCTGAACGCCTACGCGCCGCAACCGGCTGATCGTGATAAAAATAATCGGTCATGAATTCCTGATACGAGCGGATCGGCACGACATTTTTGTAACCACGATAGGCGACGTCAAAAGATATGTTTTTCAACCGGGCAAAGCGGTTATCCCTGCCAAACCTCGTTGTCGCCGCTGTATCGAGTAATTCCCGAAATATCTGTTGCTGAGCCTGCAGCGGGTCCCGGCGGTTACAGCGCTCCGCCCGTTTTACAGCCTGCGAATGCAGCAGTCCCTGCAACACGCCTGCATCCTGTAAACGTCCCAGCATAGCCATCTAAACCGCCAGCTTCAGACGCGGGTAGAGAAGTTTTTCATACCAGCTTTCCAGCAGCTCATTGTACGCTTCGTGATGAAAGATGAGTGAAGCATGCGCAACGCCGTCACCGGCACTATGTGATCTTACCCTCTTTACCCGGCAGGATGGAAATATCCTCGTATAGAGTGAGGCTTCGCTGAAAAGCTTCAGCGTTGGTGACGACGACACCATAATGTCAGCTTCGTTTTCTGCAAGCAGCACCAGTACCGGGCCGGAAAAGAGGGTTCTGGCAAGCAATGGGAAGCGAAAATCCCGGAGCGCCTTGACCCTCTCGAAGCCGCCCCGCGCTGTCGTGTATTCGATGACATCGTTGATTTTTTTCCGGATGGCGAGATGGCGGACGCTGAGGATGCGATTCTCTGCCCCTGCATTAAAGAGTGCCTGAAAACAACGACGGGAACGCTCGATATGCTTTGAGATATTGGATTCATCGGCCGGGTCGGCAGCCACGATCTTCTTGAGATTACTTTCCAGCATTCTTACGCCGTCACGCTTGTGTTCAAGCGGCCTGATCAGGTCATCGGTGGTTATGACCGGGCTTACCAGCACAAGGCCACGAACGCTTTCGTGCACCCTCTCTTCGGCGTTGCGCATAAAGGTGGCAAGCAGCCCGCAACCGAAGCTGATAGCCATTATCAGGGGCTTTTGTCCTCTGCGGGCCAGATCTTCGATCAGGTCGTTCAGCTGGGCAGCAAACATCTCCTGGCAGAATCCGTTGCGGGAATAGTTCAGATAGTAGATTGAACCATGCCGGCGCAGCAATGTGCGCTGGAATTCCACCGTTTCGGTGGCATCCGGCACGAAACCTCCCAGCACTATTGTCGGCACATTGCCGGCCCCTTTTTCCCGGAACAGCTGACAGCGTGTTCGGCGGGAATCCTTATTACGCTCAAGGACGTCAAACTCGCGACGGCGATATTTCGGAGCGAACTGCTTGATGGAGATGCCGCGCATGAACCCTGCCGCTACGCTAAAAGCGGACACCACCGGACGAATGTCCTTCACAACCCGAAGTTTTGCCGTTTTGTCACTCATATGACCTCCCGTTATCATCTGGAAGTCAGCGTAGCACTGTCAGGTTACATACACATTGCGGCCGGGTAAAAGTTTTGAAAATTTACGGGGAGTAGAAGGTTCGGCGGAGATATCTGGATAAAAAAGGGGGCTACCTGGATGGTGCCCCCTCGACGCAGCTCTTCTTCAGAGGGAAGGTCACTTACGGTAGAAGATGAGATAGCAGTAAAATAAGTTCATTTGGCCAGAGACCCGGTAGAATTATTGCCGCTGAGGCCACGATAAGCACCAGATATTCCGGAAGCGTCGGACGACTGCTGTCAGCTGTTCCGGGATGTTTGCCGTAGAGGGCGATCACCACTCTCAGGTAGTAATAGACCGAAATGGCGGCCAGAAGGATACCGCATACGGCCAGGGTTATTTCGCCGGAGCGGACGGCTGCGGTGAAAATCAGGAACTTTCCGGTAAACCCGACGGTGGGGGGGATGCCGGCCAGGGCGAACAGAGCCAGGGCGAGCACTCCGGAAGCGAAGGGTCTGCTATGGCCAAGCCCGCGATAGTCGTCCAGAGTCTCTCCGCACCCTTGTCGTTCGAGGACAGAGATGGCGCCGAATGCGGCCAGGCTGATCACACCGTACGCCATGGCGTAGAAGGCTGCCGCCTGATACCCGCCCCCCGTGCCGGAAAGGAGGGCAACCACGACATACCCCATCTGGGCGATGGAGGAATAGGCCATCATCCGGCGGACACGGTTCTGCAACAGCGCCGCCAGATTACCGACCAGCATGGAGAGAAGCGCGAGCCCCCAGAGCGGCGCCCGCAGGAGCGAAGCGTCAACCGCGCGGGGGAGCAGGAGGAGCAGCAGCAGGATTGCCGCCGCTTTTGAACCGCCGGAGAGGAAAGCGACCACCGGGGCCGGAGCACCTTGATACACATCCGGGGTCCAGAGGTGGGCCGGAGCCAGCGAGAGCTTGAAGGCCACTCCGACCAGCAGGCATCCCCAACCGGCCAGTGCGACCGGATCCGGTCTGCCGTCTGCCAGACCGAACTGCACCGCTCCCTGAATGGAGAGCGTGCCGGAAACGCAGTAGAGCAGAGCGATGCCGAAGGCCAGAAAGGCGGTGCTGAGAGCCCCCGGGAGCAGGTATTTCAGCCCTGTCTCACCGGAGGTTGCCCGTTTGAGGTCGATAGCCACCAGGATGTAGAAGCCGAAACTCATCGCTTCAAGCCCCAGAAAAAGGGTCATCAGGTTGGTTGCCGAGGCGAGGGCAAGCATGCCGAATGTGGCAAACAGGACGGTGGCCGGATATTCCTCGCCATGGATGTCGCGCCCCCGGTTGTAGCCGGTTGAAAGACAGAGCACTCCGGCGGCCAGCAGGGTGAAGAAGACGCTGAACAGGCGCGGCAGGCCGGCGGCTGACAGACCTAGCGTCGGCGCAACCGCTGCGGGGGGAGTCTGCAGCAGCCAGCAGGCGGCGCCCAGCGTTACCGTGACCCCGATGGCGGTTGTGACCGTTTCGTTGCGCGTGACGGCGCCAACCAGCAGCGTCAGCAGGGCACCGACCGCAAGGAGCATCAGCGGCAAGGCTATCCAGAGATCCACCGTTGTCATGGCGCACCTCCCGTCAGCACTGCCACCGGTGCTTTCAGTATCTCCAGCAGCGGGGCCGGGTGCATGCCGATATACAGGTCAGCGATGGCCAAAAAGGCCAGAATTGACAGCTCGCGCGGTGAAACATCCGCCAGTAACAGCGGTCGCCGCTCCTCCTGAAAGAGTACCTCCTGAATCAGCCGCACCGTATAGACGAGCGGCAGGACCACGCCGATAAAGGCCAGAACGGTTGCAAGATGGGCCCCCTTGAACGAACCGGTCAGGATCAGAAATTCACCCACGAAGTTGTTCAGGCCGGGCAGGCCGGCCGAGGCCATGAAGAACAGCACGAAGAAGGCCGAAAAGAGCGGGATCTTGTTCCAGAGCCCCCCGTAATCCTCGATCCGGCGGGTATGGGCCCGCTCGTCCAGCATGCCGACGAGGGCAAACAGCGCCGTCGTCGTCAGGCCGTGGTTAACCATCTGCAGCACCGCTCCCGACAGCGCCACCGGCGTCCAGGCCCCGATGCCGAGGGCGACAAAGCCCATATGCCCGATGCTCGAATAAGCGACCAGCCGTTTCATGTCCTTCTGGGCAAAGGCGATCCACGACGCGTAGAGGATTCCTGCCACCGCCACCCCGATCAAGAGCGGGGTCAGGGTGCGGGCAGCATCGGGAAACAGCGGATAGCCGAAGCGGATCAGTCCATACGCCCCGGTCTTGAGCAGCAGCCCGGCCAGGATCACGCTTCCGGCGGTCGGGGCATCGGTATGGGCGTCGGGGAGCCAGGTATGCAGCGGCACCAGCGGAAACTTAACCGCAAAAGCCAGCAGGAAGGCGCCATACAGCCAGAATCCGGTGGCGGGGGAGAAGCTGGTCCCGGTCAGGGCGGCCAGGCCGAAGCTGTAGACACCACTCTGTTCACCGTGAATCAGGTAGATGCCGATGATGGCCAGCAGCATCAGCAGTGAACCGACCATGGTATAGAGGAAGAATTTGACCGCCGAATAGACGTTGCGATCATGCCCCCAGATGCCGATCAGGAAGAACATGGGAATGAGCATCAGCTCCCAGAAGAGGTAAAAGAGGAACAGGTCCAGGGAGAGGAACACCCCCATGATGCCGGATTCCATGGCGAGGATCAGCAGGAAGTGCAGGGCGACCCGCTCCGTTATGGAACGCCACGAGACCAGCATGGCAATGGTCGTCACGATGGCGGTCAGGATCACCAGCAGCAGGCTGATGCCGTCCATCCCCGCCGTGAAGCGGATGCCGAGCGTTTCGATCCAGGGGCTATCAACAAACAGGAAATATCCGGGTGAAGGTGTATCCCCCCGGGAGAACCAGGCGCTGCAGGCCAGCACCGTTTCCGCCAGAGCGATAGTGAGGGCGGTGGCTTTTGCCAGTCGCTCCCGCGTGGTCATCGCGAGGAGCAGAACCGCTCCGGCCAGCGGGAGGAACAGCAGCAGTGTCAGGAACGGAATCTCAATCATAGCACCACCCACGCCAGCCAGAAGAGGGTCAGAGCCGCTCCGACGGCCATGCCGAGCAGGGAGAGGGAAACCCGCCCCTGCCCCCGGCTGCCGATCCACCGACCGCATCTGCCGAACAGTGCTGCGGTGCGGTCAAGGGAATCATCGACAACCCCTTCATCCAGTTTCTGCCAGAGGAAGGACGACAGCCGGGTATAGGGGCGGACAATCAGCAGGTCATAGAGGGCATCCAACCGCCACCCTTCCAGCAGGAAGGCGGCAATCCCGCTGGCAGGCTGCTGCTCCTTCGCCAAACTCTTGACGCGACGCTCACCGCCGTAGCGGAGCCAGGCCGCCACAATACCTGTCACTGCGACAACGGCGGCAACTCCCTGCAGCAGCAGTTCGGTTGTGTGCGGCAGCGCCTGTTCATTCCCCCCCGGTTGTGCGAGGAAAGAGTGCAGAAAGCCGTTCCCCAGGTATTCCGGCAGGTTGAGCAGTCCGCCGAAAAGCCCCAGGAGAGCCAGCGGGATCAGCGGCCACTCCATGATGCGCGGCAAGGTTTTAACCTCCCCCTTTATGAAAGGGGGATTGAGGGGGATTTCCCCGCCAAACACAATCAGCACCATCCGGAACGTATAAAATGCGGTGATCAGGGCCGTGATCAGCCCTGCGACATACAGCCCGCCGTAGAGCATTCCCCCCTTGAGCCAGACCGCCCCAAGAATACCATCCTTGCTGAAAAAGCCGCCGGTGAGCGGCACTCCGGCCAGACAGAGTGCTCCGGCCAGAAACGGCCAGAAGGTTCCAGGCAGCGTGCGGCGCAGGCCGCCCATGCGGAAAATGTCCTGTTCGTGGTGCATGGCGGTAATGACGCATCCGGCACCCAGGAACAGCAGCGCCTTGAAGAAGGCGTGGACGAGGAGGTGGAAGGTGCTTGCGGTTATGGCCCCGGCACCGACTCCCATCATCATGTAGCCGATCTGGCTGATGGTGGAGTAGGCGAGAATCCGCTTCAGGTCGCGCTGTACCACGGCGCAGCTTGCGCCGTAGAAAGCGGTCACCGCCCCGGTGATGGCAATGGCGGCGACCACCGTCGGAGAGGTGCCGATCAGCGGGAACATGCGCATCAACAGGTAGACGCCGGCGGTAACCATGGTGGCGGCATGAATCTGGGCCGACACCGGCGTTGGACCTGCCATGGCATCCGGCAGCCAGACCATCAGCGGCACCTGCGCCGATTTGCCCATGGCCGCCAGCAGCAGCAGGAGTCCCAAGGCGGTTACAATTCCTGTCGGCAGCAGATGCCCCATCTGGTTCAGATGAGGTATTGACTCTGTGCCTAACAGTTCGAACAACCAGACGACAGCAATCCCCAGGCCAGTGTCGCCGATGCGGGTGACGATGAAGGCCTTACGTCCCGCAGTAGCGTTTTTCGGATCCGTGTACCAGAAACCGATCAGGGCGTAGGAGCAGAAACCGACCCCTTCCCACCCCAGGTACAGCAGCGGCAGGTTCTCGGCCAGTACCAGCAACAGCATGGCGGCAACGAACAGGTTGAGCAGGGCAAAAAAACGGACGTAGGAGGGGTCTTCCTTCATATAGCCGACGGCATAGGTATGGATCAGGGCGCAGACAAAGGTGATCATCAGGCAGAGCGACAGCGAGAGCGGGTCCAGATAAAGGGTGAGTGGTGCCTTGAAATCAAAATCCGACAACCATGTGGCAATCTCGACACTGGTCTGAGCCTTGTAGGCTAGCGCCGCAGCAACTGTGGCGGCAAAACTCCCCCAGATAACGGCGCAGGCGAGGAATTCGCTTGCCCGGCGCGGCAGCAGGCGGCCGCCCAGCAGCGCATTGACAATCCCCCCCAGCAGGGGAAGCAGGATTATGAGTTCAAGGTATGTTTTCATCAGTCACGCAGCTCCCTGAATTCATCCACATCCACCGTATTTTTGCGGCGGTGCAGATACACCACCAGCGCCAGCGCCAGTGAAACTTCGGCCGACGTCATGGCCATGATGACCAGGGCGAACACCTGACCGTCGGCCGCACCCCAGTGGTTTGAACCACCCACGAAAACCAGCATGGCGGCATTGAGCATGATCTCGATCCCGATCAGCAGCATGATGACGTTGCTGCGCCAGACCAGCGTGCAGACCAGCCCGAGGCCGAACAGGATGGCCGCCAGAACCAGCACATGTGCCAATGGAACGATCATGGCGTCCGCCTCCTGCCGAGGTACAGCGCTCCGACGACTGCAAAGAGCAGCTGCATGGAGATGATCTCGACCGCTACCCCGTATTTCCTGAACAGGGTCAGGGCGAAGTCCCGGACGGTAATTGCGCCGGGTGCAGAGGGTGCGCTTGCATACCCTGCCGCGATGACCCCGATCGACGCCAGAATGATTCCCCCCAGGAGAATCGGCAGAAGCCACTGTTTCAGGACGGGACGCCCGGCTTCATCGGTGCGCCCGAGGTCGAGCATCATGATGACAAACATGAACAGCACCATAACCGCACCGGCGTAGATGATGACCTCGAACATGGCGATCAGCGGCGCGGCCAGCAGAAAAAAGATCGTTGCCAGGCTGAAGAAAGAGCTGACGAGGTAGACGATCGCGTGCACCGGATGCTTTTCGGTGATGGCCAGGATCGTGCCGATGACGGCTACGGCCGCCAGTATGTAGAACAGGTATGTTTCCATATCAGGGTAGCAGTCCCCGTACATCAACCGGCGGCTTCTCTTCTGCTCCGCTGCCGCGCGGCTGGGTCACGCCGATGCCGGCATGACGGTAATAATTGTAATCGGGCGATTTACCGCAGCCGTCGATGAGCAGATCCTCCTTTTCGTAGACCAGATCCATGATGTCCCTCTTGCAGATTTCGAAATCCGGGGTCATCTGAATGGCCAGGGTCGGACACGCCTCGGCGCAGAAACCGCAGAAGATGCAGCGCGAAAAATTGATCCGGAACCATTCGGCATAGCGCCTCCCGTCCTTATCTTCTGCCGACTGCATGGTGATGCAGTCCACCGGACAGGCGCCTGAACAGAGTTGGCAGGCGACACAGCGCTCACCGCCATCAGGGTCGCGGGTCAGCACGATACGGGCCCGGTAACGGGGGTACGGGGTGCGCTTCTCCTCAGGATACTGAATGGTAACCGGTCGCCGGAAGATGTGTTTCCAGGTGATCCACATCCCCGTCACGAGCGCCGCTATGTCAGATAGAATCTTCATTCAAGAACCTTTTTTTAGCTTTACGTGTACCGCCTCTCAGCCCCCCTTATCAGGGAAGACTTAACTACCTCCCCCCTGATAAGGGGGGACTGAGGGGGGTTAGCTTCTTATCCTCTCAGCACGAGCCACCAGCCGGTCACGAGAATATTGACGAGAGCCAGCGGTGTCAGAATCTTCCAGCCGAAATGCATCAGCTGGTCGTAACGGAGTCGGGGCAGCGTGCCGCGTACCCAGATAAAGAGGAAGGCAAAGGCCAGCACCTTGGCGGAGAACCAGACGGCCGGCGGCAGAAAGGGACCGTGCCATCCTCCGAGGAAAAAAGTGGTTGCCAGCCCCCCCAGGACGATGATGTTGATATATTCGCCCACGAAAAAGAGGCCGAAACGCATGCCGGAGTATTCGGTGTGAAAACCGGCGACCAGCTCCCCCTCCGCTTCGGGAAGATCGAAGGGGATCCGTTTGCATTCGGCGGCGATGCTGATCAGGAAGATCATAAAGGCCAGCGGCTGATACACGATGAACCAGCAGCCGGCCTGGGCGTTGACGATATCCGACAGGCGGAAGGAACGGGCCAGCATCACGACCGGCACGAGGGAAAGCCCCATGGACAGTTCGTAGGAGATCAGCTGGGCAAGGCCGCGGATACTGCCCAACAGGGCATACTTCGAGTTAGAAGCCCACCCTCCGAGGGCGACGCCGTAGACCGCGACTGAGGAGAGCGCCATGAACAGGAGCAGCCCGACGTTCAGGTCAGACACCTGCAGCTGCACCGTATGGCCGAAAAGCGTCAGCGGTGCGCCAAAGGGAACGATGGCAAAGATCATGATCGCCGGTATGGCAGCCATGGCGGGAGCCAGGTAAAAGAGCCACTTGTCCGCCCCGATCGGCCGGAAGTCCTCCTTGGTCAGAAGCTTGATCAGGTCGGCCAGCGGCTGCAGCAGGCCAAACGGACCGACACGGTTGGGCCCTTTGCGGTCCTGGATCCAGGCAAGCACCTTTCGCTCGGCAAAGACCAGATAGGCCGCCAGGGTCAGGATGACGAAGAAGACCAGGGCAATCTTGCCCAGAAGCAGCGCTATGTCGATCGGGTCATAGATCATGGATCATGACTCCTTCGCTCCCCGCATCAAGCCCCCGCAGGCGCTCCCACCGTCCGGAAAAAGGCTCCGTAACCGGCTCGCCGCTCACCCTTTCGATGAGCAGGGCCAGCGTCTGCCAGGCCGGCTGCGCCTCTCCCCCCGGCGGGACCGTGCGGTGGAGGTGCGGCGGATGCCCGGCAGGATCAAGCCCCCGGATCGGCAGCCCCGGATTCATGACCTTTTTGAAGCGCTGGGCCCTCCCTTCGTTATTGATAGAGGTGCCGTCCATCTCCACCCAGGCGGTGGTGGGAAGGAATATCTGTGCCGCCCGGACGGTTTCCGTCATGCGCCAGTCAAGCGCAGCCACAAACGGAATCCCCGCCAGCAGGTGCGCCGGAATATCTGCCTCCACGGAGATGATCCCTTTGATCTTCCCGGATGCAACGGCACGCTCAAGGCTGACTCCCCCCTGTTCCCCGGCCAGCTGCGCCGCACCATAACTGTTGGCTGCCGGAAAGATGACGGCAAGTTTCAGCTGGCTGTGCTGTACCAGCAGACCTGCCGGATGGTCAGAGTTACACGACGCAGAGCAGATCAGCACCGGTTTTTTGGCAGCGGCCAGCGGCACCGCATCCACTGCGGCAACCGCTGTGAACTCGCAGGGAAGGACGATGCCGTCTCCGACCACATACACCGTGGCTCCGTCCCGCCACGCCTGCCGCACCGCAAGAGCCAGCATCGGCGCATCCTGCAGAGGGTCGCAACCGGAGACAACAATACAGTCCGATTCCCTGATCTCCTGTTGCGAAGCCGACGTTCCTCCGGAGAGCAGCCCAAGGTGAGAGGTTGTCGTCGCACGCTCCTCCTCTGAAGTGAAGTAGCAGAGCGCCCCGGCAGAGGTCAACTGTGCCAGTTGCGGCAGCAGCAGGGCGGCTTCGAGAGCCAGCCGGGAAGAGCCGACTATGGCGATGCTGCCGGTGCCGTACAGCTGTTCGGTCTCGGCTATGCGCAGCGCCAGGGCCTCCAGCGCCTCGTCCCGGGTTGATTCCCTGCCGTCAACCAGCGGGGTGCGCGGCCGCTGCGGATCATTCACCGCGCTGTTCGAAAAACGTCCCCGGTCACAGATAAACCAGCCGTTGACCGCTTCATTTTTGCGAGCCGTGATCTTGAGCAGCTCCCGGTAGCGGGCCACCGGCGTCGTGTTGCACCCGAGCGAACAGCCGGAGCAGACTGAGGGGGCCATCTCGTAGTCCCAGTAGCGAGCCCGAAAGCGGGCGGTCTTATCGGTAAAAACCCCGGTGGGACAGATATCCACCAGATTGCCGGAGAAGGGCGATTCCAGCTCCCCGTCCTGGAAACGTCCGAAATAGACCCGCCCGGCGCTCCCCATGACGCCGAAATCCGTGCCGCCGGCATACTCCTGGTAGTAGCGGACACAGCGGTAGCACTGGATGCAGCGGTTCATTTCGTGCTGGATAAAGGGGCCGAGGTCCTGGTTGACGTGAGTCCGTTTTTTGCCGCTGTAGCGACGGATACCGTGGCCAGCGGCAATGGTGAAGTCCTGCAGCTGGCACTCCCCCCCCTCGTCACAGACAGGGCAATCGTGCGGATGGTTTATCATCAGCCACTCAATAATGTGACGCCGCATGGCAACCGCTTCAGGGTCGGTCGTTGACACCACCATGCCATCCTGGACAGGCAGCATGCAGGACATCTGAATCCCCTTGACCGGTCCCTCCAGCATCTTGACGGCACAGGCCCGGCAAGCCCCCGCCTTGCCCAGCGCCGGATGCCAGCAGAAATGCGGAATGGGAATGTCCACCGCTTGCGCCGCTTCCAGCACGGTGGTCCCCTCGGCAACCTCTACCGTTATGTCATCGATGATCAGCTTCGGCATGGACATTTCCCGGTGATTATATGTTCCCTGACCTCATCCTCAAAGTGCCTGAGCAACCCGTCCACCGGCCCCATGGCACCCGGCGCCAGGGCGCAGAAGGCGTAGTTCAGATACTGGACGTGCTCTTTCAGGATCGTAATGTGCTCTTCACTCCCCTGGCCGGACTCGATCTGTTCCAGCAGATGAACCACGAACGGGAGCCCTTCGCGGCAGGGGGTGCACCAGCCGCAGGATTCCCTGGCATAGAACTTCACCAGGTTGAGGGTGGCTGCCACCATGCAGGTATGCTGGTCAAAAACGACAATGCCGCCGGTGCCGAGGCGCGAACCGGCTTTGGCCACCGGATCGAAGTCCATCGGCACCCCGAGGTGTGCGGGGGTAAAGTAGGGGGTCGACGCACCACCCGGCAGGCACGCCTTGAAGTTGCTCCCCGGACGCATGCCGCCGCAGGGGCCATCGATAATTTCACCGAGCGTCATCCCCAGCGGCAGTTCAAAACAGGCCGGGGTGGCCACATGGCCGCTGACACAGAACAGCTTCATGCCGGACGCCTCGGGGGTGGCGGCTGTCCCCTTGAACCACCGGGGGCCTTGGGCGATGATGGCGGGTATGTTGGCCAGGCTTTCCACGTTGTTGACGACGGTCGGTCCGCCCCACAGCCCCTTGATCGCCGGGAACGGCGGCTTGGCGCGCGGATTGGCCCGTTTCCCTTCCAGGGCGTTCATCAGCGCGGTCTCCTCGCCGCAGATGTAGCGCCCGGCCGAAACGTGCACATCGATGTCGCAGGAAAAGCCGCTCCCCTGGATGTTTTCTCCCAGCAGTCCCGCTGCCGTCGCCTCGGCAATGGCCCGGCGCAGGTTGGCGGCTGCCTGTTCGTAGCCGCGGCGGATGAATATGAAGGAGTGGCGCACGCCGATGGCGTAGCAGGCCAGCACCATCCCCTCGACGAGAGAGTAGGGATTGGCTTCGAGCAGAATGCGATCCTTGTAGGTACCCGGCTCCATCTCGTCGCAGTTGCAGATCAGCCAGCGCGGCCCGGTCAGGTTGCGCGGTACGAACGACCATTTCTTGCCGGTCGGAAAACCGGCCCCTCCCCTCCCCCGCAGTCCGGAGTCGATCACCGCCTGCTGCACCTCGTCCGGCGACATGCCGGAAAGCGCCTTTTTCAGCGCAACGAAGCCCCCCTCACCCTGATATTCGGCGAAAGTGACGCAGCGGCCCGGCCTGTTATGTCGGAAGAGAATCTGTTCCATCAGCGGTTCCGTTGTTGATCAAGCAGTTCGGCGGCACCCTCGAGTGAAACCCCGCCGAAGATCGTGTCGCCGATCATCAGTGTCGGCGCCTCCCCGCAGTTGCCGAGACAGCAGCAGGGGAGCAGGGTAAAGAGGCCGTCCGCTGTGGTTTCGCCGACACCGACGCCGAGCAGTGCGGCAATATGGCTCAGCAGCGTCTCGCCCCCCATGGCCCAGCAGGAGATGGAGTCGCACACATGTATCACCTGCCGCCCGACGGGACGGCGGTAGATCATCTCGTAAAAGGTAGCCAGCTCCTCCACCTGCAACGGCGAAAGTCCGAGCAACCCGGCCGCTTCGACGACCGCTTCGTCAGTCAGCCAGCCGTAATGCGCCTGCAGCGCCTTCATCACATCCACCGCGGCTTCGCGATTGGTGACGGCTGCGGCGATGCGGCCCTGGAGTTCAGCTTTGAGTTCAATCGGGATCATGAAAAATGCCTTGTAATTCTATTTGTCCCCCCCTTTATGAAAGGGGGGCTAGGGGGGATTTGATTTCAAATTCAAAAGCAAAATCCCCCTAAATCCCCTTTCGCAAAGGGGGACTTGTCTACCTGTCCAGATCTGCGAGTACAAAATCGATCGACCCCAGTATCGCCAGAAAATCCGCCAGCAACCAGCCGCGACTCATGACCGGCAGCGCCTGGACATGGGGGAAACTGGGGGTCTTGATCCTGACACGATACGGGATATTGAGGCCATCCGAGACGACAAAATACCCGTTTTCCCCCTTGGGAGCCTCGATGGCGCTGTAATTCTCTCCCTTGGGTGCGCTCATGCCACGGGTGCTGTTGACAAAGTGATGGATGAGGGATTCGATATCCTTGAGCGTATCCGGTTTCTGCGGCAGCACATAGCGGTAGTCATCGGTCATCCAGCGTCCGGAGGGCATTTTCTCGAAGCACTGCTGCACGATGCGCAGCGACTGCTGAATCTCCTCCATGCGCACCAGATAGCGCGACCAGCAGTCGCCCCCAGCGGCAGTCGGTACGTCGAAGTCAAAGCGGTCATACCCGGAATAGGGCATCTTCTTGCGCAGGTCCCACTCCATGCCGCAGGCGCGCAGGTTCGGTCCGGACAGCCCCCATTCGAGAGCATCGTCCTTGGAAATAACGCCAACCCCTTTCAGGCGGGCCATGAAGATCGGATTCTTGTCCAGCAGGGAGTGGTACTCCTTCAGCCGCGCCGGCATCCAGGCGAGGAAATCCCGCACCGGCCGCTGCCAGTCATCGGGCAGGTCTTCTGCAACGCCGCCGATGCGGAACCAGGCCGGATGCATCCTGCCGCCGGTGATCATCTCCACGATGTCAAAAATCTTTTCCCGATCGGTAAAGGTGTAGAAAACCGGCGTCATCGCCCCGAGATCGGCGGCAAAGGTACCGAGCCAGACGAGGTGGTTGGCGATACGGAACAGTTCGGAGAGCATGACGCGAATCGTCTCGGCCCGCTCCGGCACGGTGATACCGCACAGCTTCTCCACCGAATTGCAGTAGGCCAGGTTGTTCTGTACCCCGGACAGGTAGTCGATCCGGTCGGTGTAGGGGATGAACTGGTTCCAGTGCTGGCGTTCGGCGATCTTTTCCGCACCGCGGTGGTGATAGCCGATATCGCTCGCCATATCGACGATCTCTTCGCCGTCCAGCTTCAGCATGCAACGGATGATGCCGTGGGTGCCGGGGTGCTGCGGCCCCAGATTGAGGATGAGGGTATCCGGATCGTTTTCAGCGAAGAACCGCTCTGCCGGCAGCGACTGGAATCTGCGGGCATCTTCGAGGGTATAGGCCGGCATCTCGGTAGCGCGGAAGGGGTGCGACTTGCGCAGGGGATGACCTTCCCAGTCGTGCGGCATGAGAATCCGGCGCAGATCGGGATGACCGGCAAAACGGAGGCCGTACATGTCGTAGACCTCGCGCTCGTACCAGTTGGCGTTGGCGAATACTCCGCTGACGCTCGGGAGCGGCACGGATTCGTCCGGCAGTTCCGTCTTGATGCGGATATGGCCGGGGGTATCGAAGTTGAGCAGGTGGTAGTTGACCGTGTAGGCTTTGAATTTCTCCGGCTCGCGACGACAGGAATCATCCACGCAGGCGATGTCCTCCAGCCGCCTGAAGGGGGAGGACGTGCGGCTCTTCAGGCGGGCGAGCACATCCGGGAGCAGTTCCGGCGCAACCCGGTACGTGAGCATGTCGGTGGCGGAGTCGTCGCGACGGATCTGCTCACCAAAGATCGCCTCCAGTTCGCCCGTCATGCCGAAGTCGGGATACTCCTGTTTCGCTGCCGGAGGGCGCCACTGCCCGTCGCTGCGGGGCATCAGGCTGCGGGGATGTCCGACCGAAACGCCGCGGATGGCGGTTCCCTCCAGGCCGGGGCCACGCGGATCGCAGCTCTTGGATACGCCGTCCACCAGCAGCGGCACGGTTGTCCCCTGGTTGCCACCGGCAAGGTGCAGCACCGGACGGGACGGCCGTTCGCCGCTTTTGATCTTTTCCTGCAGCAGCATCAGCCCCTGCAGGAACGCTTCGGGGCGCGGCGGACAGCCGGGAATGTAGACGTCCACCGGCAGAAACTGGTTGACACCCTGCACCACGCTATAGACGTCGTACATGCCGCCGGAGTTGGAGCAGCTCCCCATGGAGACCACCCAGCGCGGCTCGGCCATCTGCTCATACAGGCGAAGGATGTTGGGGGCCATCTTGCGGAACGGGGTACCGGCAATCACCATCAGGTCGGCTTCACGCGGCGAGCCGCGCAGAACCTCGGCTCCGAAACGGGAGACATCGTAGCGCGAGGTGAATGATGTCATCATCTCGACAAAACAGCAGGAGAGACCGAAAAACATCGGCCAGAGCGAGTTGGCCCTCCCCCAGTTAATCAGGTCATCCAGATTTGTCAGCAGAATGTTGTCAGGAATTTCCTGGTTCATCATGTTCCCCGTACGAACTGTTTTCAGAAACACAAAGTCTTTGCAAAATCAAGGCTGTCGAGGAATGGCGCGGAGAGGTAGCACTCACTACGTCGCACACGTTATTCCGAAGGCTTACGCAGCGCTTGCGAAGAGACCCCGTGCCTTCTGGCGGAAGGTCCCCATTCCAGTCCACCTTTCACCCACAACCATGCCAACCCCAGCAGCAGGGCAACAATAAAGAAGGTGATATGCAGCAGACCGGGCAACCCGAGCTGTTCCCATTCGGTAGCCCAGGTAAAGATGAAGGCGGTTTCAACATCAAAGACAATAAAGAATATGGCAATCAGGTAAAAGGGAACGGAGAGGGGACGACGGGCAGCCCCGCTGGGAATAACGCCCGATTCATAGGGCATTTCCTTGTTGCGGGAAGTGGTCTTTGCGCCCAGCCACCAGGCGGCAGCCAGCAGACCGCCGATAATCAGCACGGTTGCAGCGGTATACGCGATGAGGGGTATCAGTTCGAAAAACAGTGGCACGCTTTATCCCTTCGCTGCTTCATCAAAGGTAAAATGCTGTGTACAATTTTTGCCACCATATAACTTTTCATGGCCGGAGTATAGCTAATCCGTCTGTTCGTGAAAACCCCTAAATAAAAGGAACCGCATCCGCGTCTATCATTGATGCGCCATCAGCACTTTTCAACCGCATCTACCGGTATACGAACAAAGCCGCGTGGGACCAGACAAATTGTGCGGTGCTGCAACACTTATCGGAATCGACGGATATCAGGATTACCCCGTGCCGAGGATCGGCATGAACAGTTCCGGCAACAGCTTTACCGTCTGGGGGATAGACAGCATGTAGAAGCGATTGGCAGTCCATCACAATTATTGTCAGTGGAGTATCTTGTCAATTTCCGCACCAACCGATTCAGACGGTGCGGTTGAAGGAGATGTTGCAGGCAAACGGTCGTCAACTTTGGACTGACTCGCAGAAGGAAGCGCCAGCGTGTGTAGCAGGTCTATCCGGGCCGCGGTGAAGAGTTCCTGCATCACCTGGTTAGAATCTGCATGAATCCCGCCGACCACACACTGGACGGAAAAAACACCACACTTTCCTTCCGCATCGGTGTTAGTCGTCCTCCACACTTTAGCAACGTCCTCTTCCCAAAAGGGACGATTATCTCCCCGCCTCATGGCACTGAGAGACAGAGAGTATTCGTTCGGGTATCCATAAATCCAAGCGTATGTCGCTCTTTTCAGAGTCCCTTCGATATAAATATCTTCATCCACCAGTTCAGAGAGACTGTAAATAAAGCGAACTGCCTGAAAACTCCCTGAAGCGGCCAAGTCGTCCGCAAAAGCCTTCGCCCACAGATCCGGCGTCAGGGCAGTTATGGTTTGCCTGATCCCGCCTTTCGCAAAATTGTATACATTTCTGCGTTCAATAAAATCTTCGGTCCCATCTTTAAAGGGTAGGACCGCCACCTTGACCGGCAACTTTTGTACCCCGCCCACAGGTGCATTCGGTTTATAAACAAACGTTGAGTTAATCGAACAGCCGACCAACAACAGAGAAATAACAGCAAAGAGAAGTTTCTTCATCAACACACCTGCCCTCTCGAATCAAAGTTTATTTCCCGTTGAGAACTTTTTTGATCTCTGCATCAACCGATTCCGAATCCAAGGGCAGCGGAAACGCGGTTGGAGCAATACCAACTTCTCCGGCCCGATTCCTGGACTGGACCTCCAGTGACCTCACCAGATCCGTCCTGACCTCCTCAAAGAGGCCCTGCATCACTCTGTTTATTTCTGCGTGAAGCCGGTCGTTCTTGCACTGCTGTCCCAATCCGCATCCCTCGAAAATGTCATTCGGGAGTTTCCATTCCTTCGTAACTTCCTTTTCCCAAACCAGCTTATTACCCACTCTCTGCACAGTCCGGAGGCCAAGGGCAAATTCGTTCGGTAGAGACCCGTCGGTAAAGAAATAAGCCTTTCTGAGCGTTCCATCAATGTAGTAATCTTCGTCTGAAAGCTCTGACGGGCTATAGATGAACCGGACTGTTCGGAAGGCACCTGATGCCGCCATGTCATTTGCAAAAGCCTTCGCCCACAACTCCGGCGTCAGAGCAGTTATTTGAATATTTATACCTCCTTTGGCGAGGTTATGCGTCATTCCAATAAACAGGTTTCCGCGTGTCGTGAAATTCTCGGTACCATCCTTGAAAGGGAGCACCGCAATTTTCACCGGGAGTTTCTGAACGCCACCCACAGGAGCCGTTGGCATGTAGACGAACTTGTCGTTGACCGAGCAACCTGCCATCAACCAAAGCCCGGTCGCAACGATCAGAATGAGCTTTATCGTCCCTCCCATCCCTTTCGAGCCCATAATTATGTCCCCTTTTTTACTGCCTTTGACCGACTCGCCCACAAATTCCGTGGGCGGCGGTTGCTTCACATAAGAGCTGGGAATAACCCCTTAATGCCACTTGCAATAAATTCTATTGATATAGCGGCCAAAATCAACCCCATAATCCTTGTAAAAACATTTATACCGGTTTGAGTTATATATTTTGAGATAAACGGAACAAATCTGAATACTGCAAACAGAAGTAAACTCACGGCTAATATAATCAGTCCTACAATTAAATAATGCATTAACCCTGAGCCTTTGTGCGCATAAAGAATAACGGTACTGATAGTACCCGGGCCTGCCAACAGCGGTGTTGCCAAGGGAACAATTGCGATTGAATCTTTTCCCTCGCTCTCTTCTGCCTCTTCAGCAGTACGTTTGATGCCACTTGTTTTTGCATGCATCATGGAGAGCGCCATCAACAGCAGAAGCAATCCGCCTGCAACGTGAAATGAATTAATTGTTATCCCGAAAAATTTCAAAATCCATTCACCGAGAAACAGGGTTAGAAGCAGGATCGCCAATACTGAATATGTAGCAATGTTAGAGACAGAACGCCGCTCAGAAGCGTCCAACTCAGAGGTGAGAGAAATAAATATTGGGATAACACCAATAGGATTCACTATGGCAATCAGGCCAATCAGCATCTTCATATATTCTGAATATTCAAGCATAGTTTATACATCCTGTTCTGCCCGTTTAATCGATCATATTCCGGGGACATTTCGCCCCAACTGGCATAAAGTTGACCCGCGGTGATGCGCCAACGCATCACCGCGGCATCAGCGCGAACACACCCCAGCCCAGGTATTCACGCGTGTAAGCGGCGTAGCGCTCGGGTTCCGAGGTCAGCGTGGCGCGAACATCTTTCACAAACTCGTCGTCGGGATTGGCTTCACGAATCTACAAGAGGGTCAGGTCTACAGATCACAGATATTAAGCGTAGACTTAACCCTTTTGATCTCCTCTACAAGTTTTTTGTTAGTTTTGATTTTCAACGGAAACGTACGTGCAGCCTCAGTGATCGCCGATTCACTCACTTTGAACAGGTTACTGACTTCCCGCAATAGTTTTCCGCTGTACCGGTGGCAAAGATACATACCCGCCTGTCTTGCCATCTTTTTATCAGAGTGAAATACCGTATCCACAGCAGTAATAATCGCTTCCAGTGTTGGTCGTATAGTAAGCTGCCGCAAAGCTGGCAAATCTCGCGACAGTTCTCTTTTGCCTACATTCGTCTCCATGACCGACTCCACAAATCCGGGTGAGCCCAATACCGCGGCCCCAATTACGCCTTGCAAGGGGCTGTCGTATTCCTTGCCGATCAACTCT
This sequence comes from Desulfuromonadaceae bacterium, assembly GCA_028681335.1. Classification (GTDB taxonomy): domain Bacteria; phylum Desulfobacterota; class Desulfuromonadia; order Geobacterales; family Pseudopelobacteraceae; genus JACRCG01. The sequence continues at coordinate 44,428 of JAQUIT010000024.1, forward strand.
TCGACAAAAACACCATATTTTTTTGCAGCATCCAATTTACTTTTGCCGAAATAGCCCAAAATGAAATCGGTCTTTAGCCAATCCGGCACTTTGCTTTGTCCGATGTAGCTTTGGAAGCTCGACCAGAGATATTCTCCGGGACTCTCGACCATACCCGCACGCACTGGGTTCAGGTGAATGTAACGTGACAGTTCCACCGCGTATTCATCGGCCTCGACAAGAATCGCCTTGAACCTCCCTTGGAACAGATGACCGGCCCTTTTACGTTTAATGTTGAAATAGGTCGTGTACGCGCCGTTTATGTGCCGCATGATTTGTGACAGGTTTCCTTCAGGTGTTTCCAGCAGTAGGTGATAGTGGTTGCTCATCAGACAATAGGCATGAATTGCAGCGCCATACCGTTCTGTTGCCGAGGCTAGATATTCAAGAAACTTTTCCCGGTCCCGCCGACTTTTGAACACGTCCTTTTGCTCGTTCCCTCTTGAGGTGACATGGTAATAGGCTCCGGGGTATGCTATCCGTAACGGTCGCGCCATGCTCTCCTCCTTGGATGGATAATACCCTTATTACCACATCAAAATACTACCACACATTTTCTGTGTTCTGTAGACCTGACCCTTCTGTTTTCCTAGAGGCTAGATATTCAAGAAACTTTTCCCGGTCCCGCCGACTTTTGAACACGTCCTTTTGCTCGTTCCCTCTTGAGGTGACATGGTAATAGGCTCCGGGGTATGCTATCCGTAACGGTCGCGCCATGCTCTCCTCCTTGGATGGATAATACCCTTATTACCACATCAAAATACTACCACACATTTTCTGTGTTCTGTAGACCTGACCCTTCTGTTTTCCTAAAATTATTGTTTACGGCGATGAGCTGGAATTTGAAGAAATAATCAGACTGGATATTGTGCCTAAAAGAGTCCCTAGAAAAGCCCCTGTTAACATTATCAATATGTCTTTTTTGTGCTTAGAAGCCAGGTCTAACAGATAATTCCAATAAGGGTAAAACTGTGAATATGATGTATTCTGATTGAATTTAAGCATGACCCGTACTGCTTTTGAAATGTCAGATTCGTCAATGTCGTACGGTCTTTTAAAAACCTTCAACATTCTAATTTCTTTTGGATTGTTATGGACTTCAGAGCTACTGGATAGCATTGTAAAAGTAACGCCACCATTCGATAATTGGGCAATTATGAGTGCTCCACCGGATTCTGTGACAACACGCCGTCCTCTTAGCCTACTACATTTATATGTTTTGCTTGAAATATCTGTAGGATGCTGTCCCACACAGAGCTGAATGAAATTTCTATTTTTAAAAACTTCACCTTCTCTGATAATTTTTTGTGGTCTCGGCAAGATAAACAGAGATTCCCAGAAACCGGTCTCTTTTGCAACCTCTATGGCTTCGTTAAAAACTTTAGTCGCAGTCCTATTGACATATTCCCATTGTTTCCGCTTGTCCCAAAGGTCTCCAGCAGCATCATAATGCTTTTGATTGAGCTTTTTGAACAGTTTTACATAGTTAATCATGTGAAATTATGTCCTATTGACAGGCGAAAAAGTTCACGGAGTCTAAGCTGTTCCACTATTTTTCGCAGATTTATCAACTATCCTATGAACTATTAAACTCTGCATTTTATCTTCATTTATCACCAAGACTTGCAGGATAAAGAGAAAGCTTAATTAACTGCGCTGCTGGTCATACTTTGAATCGGTGGAAAAAGGACAAATTCGTGTCCATTTAGATAAGAAGAATATTCACCCTCAAATTCGAGTAAAGTCAAAAATATGCGAGTCAGTAGCTCACGAAGAAGAGACAGCCCATGTTGTTTTTCTTTTGATAAAGATATGTTGGAACCGGAATGGATGATTTTATTTCTCGTCTGTACTATTTTTTCAATCTCTTTCCTGGATAAACCATCAAGAGGCACATTTAGTTCATTCAGGAATGAGATGGTGTCAGGGCTACACATCTGACAAAATCATTAAAAGCGACAAAATGTGTAATGTGTAGCCCTGACACTATTGCTACTCTGCAATATTCAGCCTGTCCCCCTTATTTGTCCTGTTCCTACTTATTACGGTCTGTTCAAGCAACCTGCTGCCAATGCCTGTCAGCTCTGCTTCATGCAGGCAACAATCTTCTCCACATGAATAGCAGTCGTATTCAAAAACGGGATGCCGAATTCGCTTTTATCGAGGATCAGCGGCAATTCCGTGCAGCCGAGAATTACCCCATCGATCCTTTCCGTGGCTATCATGCGTTCGATAACCGCCAGCAACCCTTTTCTCGTCTCGTCAGTAATAATCCCGAGCTCAATTTCGGTCATCAGCTTGTCATGGATATAGTCCTGGGCAGCCGTTGGAGGGACTACAACGGAGATGTCCTGTTCTGAAAATTGCTGAGAAAAGAAGTTGGTCTGCATGGTGAATTTTGTCCCCAACAGCCCTACTTTTTTAAGCCCCAGTTCCTTTGATTTATCACGTGTCGCCGTGACAATGCTCAACAAGGGGATGGGTGACTTTGCCTGGACCTCGTCAAAAACGATATGCGGCGTGTTGGCTGATATTACGGCGAAATCCGCGCCGGCTCGATGCAGCGCTTTGATCTTTGCGACCAGCAGATAAATTAGACTACTCCATTCCCTCCTGGAGACTAGCGTAAGCACCTCTTCTATGTTGACGCTATAGATAATGATTTCAGGGGCAGCTAAACTCCCCTCCGTCCTGAACGCCTCGATAATTCTTTTATAATAATCAACCGTTGATTCTGGGCCAAGACCGCCGATAATCCCGATTTGTTTCACGGTGGTACTCCTGTTTTTAGTGGTTCTGCTGAGTAAATCAGGGAGTGTCCCTATTTATTCTTGAACTATCTTCGAGCTTTACCGCTCATCCGGTCGATTCCGATTTTGAAGACCTTGGTAATTTTGTCTTTTTGTTCGATGTAGCGTTTACCCTCTTCGATAAAGTCCGAACAGTATTTCTCCAGCAGCCACAACAGAGCGTCATTTCTTTCGGCGCCCTTCACCTCTGAAACTCGGCCAAAGACCACAGCACTTTCGTATTCGGTGCCAAATTTGTCTGGCAGAACCTTGGTCTTGCCAACCACGCAAAAAGAAACCTTTGCGTTGTGCTCGATATTTTCGAGTTTATGGCCGCTGATAGCACAGTGGAAATAGATGGATTCTCCTTTGTGAACGTAACTCAAGGGCACGCCATAGGGTTGTCCGTCGTTGCTGACCGTCGATAAAATTCCATATTCGGCGGTGTCGAGGATGTTTATTGATTCTTGTGGGGTTATTTCTCGGTCTCTTCTCCGAACTTCCTTCATTCATTCTTCCTTTATGCCCATCGGGGTGCCCCCATGACCCGCCCGACCAGCTTTTTCGGGCGGTCGGCGTCCATGGGGCTGGTTGGAACTTCTCAGTGTCAAGAGTTGAGATCTGACCCCTTATGTTCGTAGCGGAGACCATGTGCCGCGCTGGTTATGGTTTTGATTGGATATTTGTAATTGCACATACGAATCTTTTCCAATCACCTTCTGTATCCAAGAAAAAGGCTCTTGCCTCTCCAAAGGCAGTATGCATGGCAATACGATAAGGGTGGTAACTCTCGGCCCGCGTAATATAGAAATAGGTCCAGTTAATCTGTTCCGCTTTAAGTCGATATCCACTGTATTTCTTCATATCACTGGCGCTGAAAAGGCCCAACGCCTTTATTTCGATAGCAGCTTTACCAACCAGCAAGTCCACCTTGGTTCTTCCATTGAGCGTCACTTGTTCTTTTATGTCGAGATTTATACCTAATTGTTTTAATTCCTGACACAAACAGTAGCGGATTGTCTGTTCATAAACCCATCCATTTAGCCCCTTAGTGATGGGTTGTCTTCCCTCGGCCACGGGCAAGGTGGCAAGCACGTTGCGAGCTACCTCAAGGTTTTCCTGATAAATTTTCTCTATGTCGTGTTCGTCGTATTTCATATTATTGCCATACTGGGTAAAATTGAATTGGCTTTGGTGTCGGACCAAGTAACACACCTAAACATAACGTAATTATTACATGAATAAGGCTATGTTTTGGCCGTAAAGACACTTTTTTACCGGCAAAAATGAACTTCTAAGCATAGTGCGAGTAAGGGTAGTGAACCTTAAAATGCCATTTTCAACCCCCAAAGCGAGCTTTTAAGGCCTGAAAACGGCTATTATTTTAACTATAAATTATTTAATTCAGCATGTTAACTTGGTCCGACCCCATTTTGACTAGTTGAAGGCCTCATATTCTCCCGATTGACTTCTCTACCAGTTCCGGAAAGGCACTCTCGATGACGAAATACCAACGGATAAGCCTAATGTGGACATAAAATTCCAAACAGCGAGTTGGAGTATCGTTCTTTCTGTAAATTCATAAAAGCCTGACAAAAAGACAGGTCAGGGTCATTCTCTTCTTTTGGTGAGTCGCCAAACCAACCAGAGAGGAGAAGAAACCATGACCTGTCCAGAAGA
>JAQUIT010000012.1 GCA_028681335.1 Desulfuromonadaceae bacterium
TCATTGGGTACCTCCTGATTATTAAAGATTGGTCTCTTTAACAAGCATAACAGGAAGTTTTTTGCTTTTTTGATATGTTGATCAGGAGGTGCCTTTTATATGATTATCAGCCCTTGACACGAGACAATAGTAAAAAACCAGATAAAGAAACGAAGTCCCAAGCAGGCAGTTGACCCAAGAAATAGAGCATGCCTTCACGTAAAGGAATGACAACCATGATCAAGGTACTCGCAATTAATGGTTCATATCGGGGTGATGGCATTACCGATCAATCTGTCGAGGCCTTGGCACAGGCTCTAGAGTTGGATGGCGCCGAAGTCGAGATAATACTTCTTCGTGAACACCCTATCGAGTTTTGCCTGAACTGCCGTGCCTGCACCCAAAAGCCTGGAGAGGTACTGGGGAAGTGTGTAATTCATGATAGCATGCAGGAATTAATCGATAAGATAGAAAAAGCAGATTGTTATATTCTAGCTGCACCGACCAACTTTGGTTCAGTTACGGCCATCTTCAAACGCTTTATGGAGCGGTTAGCGGTGTATGCCTATTGGTCATGGGATATGAATGGACCACAGTTTAGAAAAGCTCAGGCGACGAAGAAGAAAGCCCTATTGGTCTCCTCGTGTGCAGCTCCGGGAATTTTAGGACGCTGCTTTTTTGGAACCGGCAAACAACTCAAAATGACGGTAAAAACGATTGGCGCCGAAGTTGTTGGTTCGCTTTTTACCGGAATGATTGCCAAGCAGCAGCATCCGAAGTTGCCGGAACGGGTGAAGACTAAGATCAAAGCATTTGCGAAAAGACTGATTTAAGCAAACAAGAAGTAAAGAGTAATACGTCAACCAGAGGTGCCAAAATGGGGTCGGACCAAGTTAACACGCTGAATCCATTAATTTATATTAAAATAATAGCCGTTTTCAGGCCTTAAAAGCTCGTTTTGGGGGTGAAAATGGCATTTTAAGGCTAAATGCCCTTACTCGCACTATGCTTAGAAGTTCATTTTTGCCGGTAAAAAAGTGTCTTTAAGGCCAAAACATAGCCTTGTTATGCAACAATTGCGTTGTGTTTCAGATGGTTTGCTTGGTCCGACCCCTAAGCATAGAACATACTAGTTGGAAGGAGCCCAAATGAGTAACATATCCATTATCGACAACAAAATATTAATGGCCCAAGCTCGTGAATCACTTAAAGGGAACTGGGGTTTAGTCACTGGAACTACCGTCCTTTTCATAATTATAAGTGGTGTTGTTCAATGTATTCCATTATTAGGTGGATTTATCGGCTTTGCCATTAACGGGCCACTATCTCTTGGATTGGCGACCTTATATTTATCCATAATAAGAAATAAAGAAGCAAAATCGTCGCAACTATTTGACGGGTTCAACCGGTTTGGTGTCAGCCTCGGAGCCTATCTACTAGCACTTCTGTTTTGTGTTTTGTGGGCCTTGCTCCTCATAGTCCCCGGGATCATAGCTAGTCTTTCATATTCGATGATGTACTACATAATAGCCGACGACAGAAATATCGGTCCGCTGGAAGCCATTTCCAAGAGCAAAGCAATCATGTATGGCAATAAATGGAAATTAGCGTGCTTGAATGCCAGATTTATTGGCTGGAGCATACTGTGTATATTCACTCTGGGTATTGGTTTCATCTGGCTTCTTCCCTACATTGCGACAAGTAACGCTAAATTCTATGAAGAGATCATTTCAGGCGATATTTCAACATCACCATTTACAGCTGATATCATGTTGGGAAATTCCGTAGCTGAGGCTTCGTGACCGAAAGCACCAACAATCTCATCACAAGTGGAGTGGCCTAAAAATGGAGGAGAAGTTATGAAAGTGTTTTTTGCTGTTTGTTCCATCATGATCTCGTTTTCGACTGTGCAGGCGTTTGCCGACAGTTTCCGCTGCCCAAATGGCAATATTGTCTCTACGGGAGATGGGATATCCACTGCCGCGGCCAAATGTGATCCTCCTGCGAGTGTGTTCAAACGCGAGGAGCCGATAGAGACTGAGGTAAAGAAAGAGGATGGTACAATCGGTATAAAAACGATCTACATTGAGGTACAGGAGTGGACTTACACTCAAGATTCAAATCTGTTGCATACGTTGATATTCCGTAACGGCATACTCAACGAGGTTATTACTGGTGGCTTTATTCGTTAAGAAGCAGGAATCACTTATAGCCTCTTGGGATGACAAGGGCCGGTAAGCAAACAAAGGTAGATTATGACGATATCACGCCAGCCAGTTATTTTGATGTTTGGACTGCTCCTTTTATTTCTTCTGCTGATCTCAGGCATCAGCCCGTATGACCGCGCTACGTGGCTTATGGAGATAGCTCCGATTTTAGTGGCTTACCCGGTACTCGCTATGACGTATCGCCGGTTCCCACTCACGTCGTTGCTCTATGGGCTTATATTCATTCACGCAACTATCCTGATTGCGGGGGGTGCATATACCTATGCGCGAGTGCCGTTAGGATTCTGGTTACAGGATATGCTGATGCTAACGCGCAATCCCTACGACAAGATTGGCCACTTTGCGCAGGGCTTTGTCCCTGCATTGATTGCACGCGAAGTTTTTATTCGGGGCAATTATGTGTCCGGCCGAAAGATGGTCGGGTTCTTGTCGGTTTGTGCCGTCATGGCCATCAGTGCCTGGTACGAGCTGATCGAATGGGGCGCTGCAATTGCACTTGGACAGGGAGCTGAAGAGTTTCTGGGCACACAGGGTGACCCTTGGGACACACAATCTGATATGCTTTTTGCGTTCATTGGAGCGCTGGTCGCCATAGCAGCGCTGTCAAGATTTCATGACCATCAGATTGCACAGCTGGAAAGAACACGATCCAATCAGGCCGCACAACCTGACCAATAATGCCGCCGGGTCATCACCCACACTGCTGGACAGTGCGGCACAGAAAGGAAAAACCGATGCACACGCCACTCCGCTGTATAATAATCCTGCTGCTGCTGTTGATGGCCTCCACATCACCAGCTGCCACTCCTGACGAACTCTCCGCGGAGGTAAGCGCAAACTACCGGATCACGGTTCCCGGTTTTTTTGGCAACTTCAAGGCCATTGGCAACATACTGACGCCACGCCGGGAGGGATTAGGGGCAAACAGGCCCAGCAGTATGTTTAAGCCAAACCTGGTGAAGAACCGCCAGCTTGTCATGGCCGGGGGCGGCGATCTCTCCCTTGGCGCTGCCCACAACAATACGCTGAAACCAGGCGAACGGCTCTATCTGTACGGAGTCAGCACCGGCGACAAGTATCTGCAACTTGATCTGTACACCGTTGCCACCTATGTTGTGCCCGGCATGAGAGGGCCAACGCCGTTGCAGGCCTCTGTCCGTTTCCAGTATGACAACGGGCTGGCAGGCCTCACCACCAGCCAATTGCTTGATGAGATCAGCGAGTGGTTTGATACGGAAGAAGAGAGCCGCCCCGCAGCAAAACCGCGCAAGGCAGCCACGACAACCCGGACGATTCAGCTTGGCCAGACGCTGGAGGAAGTGACCGCAATTTTCGGCCCGCCGGAGAAACAGGTTTTGCTGGGGACAAAGAAGATCTTTCTCTACGGTGATCTGAAGGTGGTGTTTGTGGACGGGAAGGTTATTGACGCCGAGTAACAGCGCATAACCCGCCGAATTTCAACTTCAAGTTCACTCAGACGATACGGTTTACAGATTAACCCCGCAGGTGGATGATCTGCGAGACGCTCATCCAGATCATCTTTGCTGAAGCCGCTGGCAAGAATTACCCTGGCATCCGGCTCGATAGCGTAGATTTGTCTCATCGCGGTTATCCCATCCATATTCGGCATCGTCAGATCCATGATAACCACGCTGATTTCGGCAGCGTGTTCCCGAAATTTAGCAATCGCATCAACACCATCGCACGCAGTTATCACCGAGTATCCGCAAGATTCAACCATTGTGGCACATATTTTCAGGACAGACTTTTCGTCGTCCACCACCAAAGCAACCGCAGGGAGAGGGCTTTTCAGCATGAATTCTTCCCCAGGAGGAGATGAAACAGACGCACCGGAATGAACCGTCGATACGGAATCTACAGCAGGGAACAGTGCCCTGAAGGTCGTTCCAACTCCCGGCTCACTCTCGACAAACAAGGCTCCGCCATGGGTTTTCATAATGCCCATAACAGCCGACATCCCCAGTCCCCGCCCGGCAAATTTTGTGGTAAAGAACGGGTCGAAAATACGTTTGAGAACATCCTTACTCATGCCGCTGCCATTATCCTGTACTTCCAGAAACACGTAACGTCCCGCTTCGGGCTTCTCATCCAGCAGACTTGATTCCAGAAAAGCGTCATCACACTCCTGAGTCCCCGTGGTCAGCCTGACACAACCGGGCTGTTTCTCAATTGACTCTGCGGCATTTGTGATCAGATTCATGACAACCTGTTGAATCTGAGCCACATCCGCGCGTATGTGCGGCAGCTGTTCAGACAGTGAAAGCTCTATCGTCACGGCTGACGAAGCGGCGCTTCTCAGCAACCCGACGTTTTCTTCAACAAGAGTGTTCAGATCCAGCTCTTTCTTGGTGATAATGCCTTTACCAACATAGGTCAGCATTAAGTTGGTGAGACGGGCTGCATGTGCCCCGGAACTTATTGCGTTGGCAATATAGTGGTGTGCCGCTGAGCAGACATCAAGTTTAAGTGCAGCCATTTCCATATTGCCAAGTATTGATTGCAGCAGATTGTTAAAATCATGGGCAATCCCCCCCGCCATAACCCCCAGGCTCTCCAGTTTCTGGGCATGGAGGAGCTGCTTTTCGAGAACAATCCGCTCCTCTGTGGAACGTTCCAATTCCGTAATATTGTTAACCAGCTTAGCCTGTTGATCCGCCATGATACGGGCGGCGGCTTCCCGCTCTCTCAGCCCCCCAAGAATAAGGCGCAACATGAAAAAAACAAGTACGCTGAGCCCAAGTACAATAACGCCGTAAATAACGTTATCCTTGCGCCACGCAGCAATGGCACTATCCCTGCCAAATGAAACAATTGCTACGACGGGATAGTTATCAAGCCGGTTATATGAAACGATCCGGTACTCTCCGGCAACATTTGAACGGGGGTTGTGATAGGTATCGGCAGGCGTCTGCGCGACTCTTTTACGAAAGAACGCGGCTGTTTTCTTGGCACCGGAATAGACCTTTTCATCAGAGGGAATAAAGACAAGATAGTCTCCGGCAAGCGAAACCAACGAAACCCGGCCGTTGACACCGGCAACTATTTCTTCATACAGTTTTTCAAAGTAATCGATATTGAAGGTTGCAAGTACAACACCGGCGAAACCTCCAGAACGATTGTCAATACGTTTGGACAGTGTAAAGCGGTATTTGCCACTAACCAGACTCTTAATCGGCGCTCCAAGGTGCAGAGCTGTTGAGGCATTATCCCGGTGAAAAATAAAGTACTCTCTGTGAGAGACATCCGGCAACGGCGATTCCAGATCGTTAGCCAAGGCCAGCATCCTGCCATTGGAGCCAATAACGGCAATGGAACCGATACGGGCAGAATCCGTACCGATAGCATGTATCAAGCCTGTGAGACTTTCCCGGTCAAGGCTCCCAATACCGCCGCTGTCAGTGATCTCCATGGCGGTATTACTAAGCGCATGATCCGCCTCAGAGAACACCCGTTCAGCATGTTCCTTCAGTGCCCGGGCATAGCTTTTCGACTGGTTTTCAGCCACTGTGATGGCTTTGCAGTAGTCGTTGTAACTATCCCAGCCTTTTAGTGAGACCAGAATAAGCAGCAACAGAGCCGTCATCACAATCAGAATCCTGCGCAGTCGGTAGAACGGCTTTGAAAGCATTGTTCTGCTGTCTGTTGGCCGGCTCATCAGCACTCCATAAAAGGATAAATATTTGTCATGATAGGACAACAATATTACTACCGGCCAAAAGTCACCGTCAATGCAATTACGAACTTAGTTTTTATTTTTTTAGAGAAGTAATAGGTTATACTGCTAACGATACTGGCCGCTTACAACCGCACAAGCATGATACTTAAAAAGCACAACTCAATCCTGAAAAAGGTAGAGGCGCACAACATATGACACAGACAAATCGTGACATTAAACTCGAAGAAGATGTCTCTCTCCACATTTTTACCGCATCGGCGGCCATGGTGGGCGTTTGCCTTACGGTCATTGGACTCCTTCGCGTTGTCCTCACCATTCGCGGAGGCGCAACTTTCGCAGATGATCTCCTCGCGCTTGACGCGTTCTTATTCCTTGTCTCATGCCTACTCGCATATTTCGCCCTTAGAACGCGTGGTTCCCACAGGATGCATCGGCTGGAACGCTTGGCAGACAGCTTATTTATTACCGGTCTCGTTCTGATGGTATTTGTTTGCGGCCTTATCGTGTATGAGATCGTTTAGAAAAACCAACCGGTGCGGGAAGGTTCAAGACCAGGCGCCCAGCGCCTTACAACCTTGAACAGAGGGGAGTTGAGATAATGCTGCTGGTCCACAACGAGTCACACAGGGCAGAGAGAATTGGCTGGCTTCGAGCAGCCGTACTTGGAGCTAATGACGGAACGATTTCGGTCGCAAGCCTGGTCGTCGGCATTGCTGCCTCCGGAGCAGAGAAGAACAACATTCTGCTTACCGGAGTGGCCGGTCTTGTCGCAGGAGCAATGTCAATGGCGGCGGGCGAGTATGTTTCAGTTCAATCCCAGGCCGATACTGAAAGCGCCGACATTGAAAGAGAACGACGTGAACTACGGGATCAGCCGGAGAGCGAACTTGCAGAACTGACTTCAATTTATGTGAGCCGGGGACTTGATCAACCGTTAGCACGCCAGGTAGCTGAAAAACTTATGTCTGGCGATGCCCTTGTGGCCCACGCCCGTGACGAACTAGGCATCACGGAATCTTTACGGGCGCGCCCGATTCAAGCGGCTCTCGCCTCTGCAATTTCATTCGTTGTCGGCGCCATTGTCCCCATCATAACCGTGTCGCTTGCTCCTGCTGCCTGGGTGACCGAGGCTTCATCTGTTACCGCGCTCTTCACCCTGGCCGGTCTGGGGGCTACCGCCGCATACGCCGGTGGTGCGCCTGTTGTTAAGGGTGCACTTCGTGTCGCCTTCTGGGGAGCGTTCGCAATGGGGCTAACCGCAGGAGTCGGCAAACTCTTCGGCACGGTTGTATGAGGAGACCCAAACCGACAAGGGCGCACGGGGGACAAGCAGACGTATTTCGTTGCGCCTATCCGGATTAAGGAGAATGTTATGAATCGCCACATCTTTCCACCACCGTACCGCCATGAGCACGGTCCGGTTAAAAACGCCAACGATGTTGTCAAGGAACAGCTTACCTTTGGACAAAGAGCGTCAGACTGGATTGCAGACAAGGTGGGATCGTGGCAATTCATCATCGGCCAGTCAACGCTGCTCACCGTTTGGGCGATATTGAATGTCACCGCCTGGATTCAACATTGGGATCCGTATCCATTCATCTTGATGAATCTTGTCCTTTCACTACAGGCTGCCTACACCGCCCCTATGATCATGATGAGTCAAAACCGCAAAGCTGATCGTGACCGCATCGAAGCGCACATCGATTATGAAATCAATCTGAGGGCAGAGCTCGAGATCAAAGCAATTCTGGAAAGACTTGACGCACAGAATATTGTCATTGCCGAGTTGCATCAGATGCTTGTGGAATTACGTAACAATAAGAACGGATAAAGATGTATTCTGTAGACCTGAACCTTTCGGTTTAAGCAAATACGAAAATGCACCCCTTACACATTAGAGTGGTAAGGAAAAACAGCGGAGGCTGTCTCATGAAAAAATGGATCATTATTGTGCTTGTAATTGCCCCTTTTGTATATGCCAACCACAAAAAACCTCTCTTTATCAAGCATCAACAACAGATCTATCAAATGGCCACAAACTCTACGGAGACTGTTGATGAAGCCGTCTATGCAATGCCTCAGTGGGAGGGACTTGAATTTATCGACTGGAAATTTGTGACCGCTACCCGTGATAAAAGTAAACAATCCCTTGTTTCATACGGAATCGCTGATTACATCAAAGTAGTTGATCAGGAGTGGGCGCCGAAAGCCTTCGAACTCACACCAAAGGAAGCTGATGGTGAAACAAAGTAGCAGCCTGTTCACACGCCATGACGTGGAGCAGATACTACCCGTTTTCAACAAGGCGAACGACCTGCCAGCAACGACCGGCAATTCAAAACCATTGGCATTATCGCTTTAAAAAATTCGAACGCTGCAAACATGATCTCCGGGGAGTACTGCTGCATGAAAATCACCTTTAATGGCGCCGTTCATACCGTGACCGGTTCGCAACATCTGCTCGAGGTTAACGGCAAGACCATCATGCTCGATTGTGGCATGTTTCAGGGCAAGCGAAAGGAGTCCTTCGAGAAGAACCGTAGCGGCTTTTGCAAGGGCGAGAGCGTCGATTGCCTGATTCTTTCCCACGCGCACATCGATCACTCGGGGCGCATCCCCTGCCTCGTCAGGAACGGCTTTAACGGCGATATCTTTTGCACGTCGGCAACCCGTGACCTGTCTGCAGTGATGCTTCTGGACAGCGCTTTTATCCAGGAAAAGGACGTTGAATACGTTAACCGGCGTCGCTCAAAGCAAGGAAAAAACCTCTTCGAACCGCTCTACACCAAGGCCGATGTGGCCAAGGCCATGGATCAATTCGTCGGACTCAGCTACAACCGCCCCCGTCAGCTCTTTCCCGGCATCTCTCTCACCCTGGTGGATGCCGGCCACATGCTGGGCAGCGCCCACGTCATTCTCGACATCGATGAACAGAGCTCCGGCCAAAAACGCCGCCTCGTCTTCAGCGGCGATATCGGAAGAGCTGATATCCCCATCATCCGTGACCCGGTCCCGATTAGCGACGGTGCCGATATCGTGATCATGGAGAGTACGTACGGCAACCGCTTGCACCCCGCCTACCCCGAGTCAGAGAAAGAGCTGGAGCGCATTGTCAATGAAACCGTCAACCGTGGCGGCTCGCTCCTGATTCCGGCCTTTGCCGTCGGCCGCACGCAGCAGCTTGTCTACGCCCTGCATAAACTGCACAGCGCCCGGGCCATTCCCGATCTGCCGATCTTTATCGACAGCCCGCTGGCCACGCGCACGACCGATGTTTTCCGCCTTCATCCGGAGGTCTATGACGCCGAGATTTGCGAGTTCCTGCTGACCGATGACGACAAGAATCCGTTCGGTTTTGGCCGCCTCCAGTACACCCAATCGGTGGAGCAATCAAAGGCGCTTAACGGCTTGAAAACTCCGGCGGTTATCATCAGCTCCGGCGGCATGCTGGAGGGGGGCAGAATCCTCCATCATTTACGCAACCGCATCGAAGATCCGCGCAACACCATTCTCTTAACGAGCTGGCAGGCGCCCAACACCCTCGGCCGCCGACTCGTGGAAAACGAGAAGAGCGTCCTTATTTACGGCGAAGAGTTTCAGGTGCGTGCCAAGGTAGAGGTCCTGCCCGGCTTCTCCGGCCACGCCGACCGGGATGGACTTGTTAATTTCGTGCGAGTCATGAATAAGAAACCGCACCAGACCTTTATTGTCCATGGCGAACAAGCCCCCTCCACAAGCCTGGCTGAAGCACTGCGCAGTGAACTCGGCCTCGAAAACGTGATCATTCCGGATGCCATGAAAACATACGAGGTATGATCGGAACCACATCCATAGATTCTCCCACGCGTACCGGCAGCCGGGCGGGAGCGGGCCACGAGCTGCAGAATTATTGTAATCTGTTGTTGACACGCGCCTGTGCCCCGCTTACTTTTCTCCCATGACCTCTATCGGACTCTTCTACCTTGTGCTGGTTGCAGCACTCTACGCTTTCTTTTACCGCCGTTCGGCCGAGCGTACGGTGCAGAGCCTGCGAACCGCCGGTAAGGCGCTGCAGACCATGGCACCGTTGTTCGTCGGGATATTCGGCCTGATCGGCCTGTTCGAAGTTTTTGTCCCGCCGCAGCTGATCGAACGCTGGCTCGGCGCGACCAGCGGCTTTACCTCGCTGCTGATCGGCGGCGCCATCGGCGCGGTAGCCCTCGGCCCGCCCGCCGCAGCCTTTCCCCTCGCCGGCTCATTCCTGCAGGCTGGTGCCTGGCCGCCGGCAGTAGCAACCTTTATCGTCTGCTGGGTGTCGGTCGGGGTCGTCTCGCTGCCGGTTGAGGCGCACGTCTTTGGCTGGCGCTTTGCCCTGGCGCGCAACTCCATCACCTTCGTCGTCGCGCTCCTCATCGGCTTGATCGTCGGGAGCCTTGCATGAGCGGCCTCTTCTCCACACTCTGGTCCTGGCTGCGCAAGCAGGGGCTGCTGATGATGACGGCACTTCTCTACCTGTGGGCCTTCGCCGTTGACCCGCAACGCGCCCGCCTCGCCCTCGCCGCCGGTGGGCATACCCTGCTGTCGGTGGCGGTTCTGATCCTGGCGGTGATGGGACTGGTCGGACTGGTACAGGTCTGGACCAACCGTGATGCCATTGCCGGGCTGCTCGGCAAGGGGAGCGGTGTGCGCGCCCTGCTCCTCGCCGCCCTATGCGGCACCCTGGTAATCGGCCCGCCCTACCTGATCTTCCCGTTGCTGATGAGCATCCGCCGCCAGGGTGCCCGCTGGGCGGTGATCGGCGCCGTCCTCGGCGCCTATGCGGTAAAGCTGCCGATGATCCCGCTGGAGATCGGCTTCCTGGGCTGGCGTTTTTCCGTCATCCGCTCGCTCCTGACGATCCTCTTCTCCATCCCGATCGGCCTGATGGTCGAGTGGGTGATGGAGCGCGGCGAGAAGATGAGGCTCTTGCAAAAGCCTTAAAATCTGACCCCCCCTCCATTGCCTAGAGGCACCTACTTCTGGTGACGGGTGGGGGTTGGGGGGTGGGTGAAGTTGCCATGTGCCTATTTCACGGCAACCTCCCCCGCAAGGGGGGAGGGAACTTTTTATTTTGCAAGAGGCTCAGATGAAAACGGTTTACAGTGCTTCACACCTACCGCTGGTAAGCGTATTCAAAAGCATTCTGGAAGGATGTGGGATCAGCTGCCGGCTGAAAAACGAATTTCTCTCTTCGGGCATGGGTGAAATCCCACCGATTGAATGCTGGCCGCAACTCTGCGTTGAGGATGAGGCTTATGAAGAGGCGAAGGGTATTATTGATGAAGCGCTTGCAGAGAAGCATCTGCAGGAGTGGAAATGTGATTCGTGTGGCGAAGTGATGGAAGGGCAATTCAGCGAATGCTGGAAATGCGGTACGAGTCATCTTTTGTAAAATCAAGCAGGCTTGATAAACTAAATCATCGTTAAAACAGGGGTCAGTCCATGTTTCATTGGCTTCGCGACCATCGACGCGACGAGTTGCGTAACCGTCCGTTCCCTCCTGAGTGGGAGGAGTTACTGCGTACAAACGTATCCCACTACTGCATGCTTTACGACGCTGAGCGCACCGAGTTACGCGCGTTAATGCAGGTTTTCATTGAGGAAAAACAGTGGGAGGGATGCGGCGGTCTCGAACTCAATGACGAAATTATCGTCACCATCGCAGCCCAGGCTTGCATCCTGCTGCTCGGGCTGCCGCACAACTACTATCGCAACGTTGAGTCAATCCTTGTCTATCCGTCTGCGGTTATACCGCCGCCACATACTCCCGGCGTCTTTGAACAGGTCAACGCTCCTTTGGATGGGCCGGTTCCGCTCGTTGGCCAGGCGTTCTCCACAGGCCCGGTGATACTTGTATGGGACTCTGTTCTCCACGGCGCGCGTCACCCCCAGCTTGGCCATAACGTTGTCTACCACGAGTTTGCGCACAAACTTGACATGCTTGACGGAGCGGCCGATGGTACGCCGCCTCTTGCCGCAGAACAACTTGCCGAATGGGTTGCCGTCTGTTCAAGAGAATTTCTCCGTTTGCGCAACCTCGCCGAAAAAGGGCAGAAAACGTTTCTTGACAGCTACGGTACAAAAAACGAAGCTGAGTTTTTTGCTGTTGCCACCGAGGAGTTTTTTGATCGCCCGCTTGCACTGCAAGAGCACGCCCCTGATCTTTATCAGCTCCTCAGCACCTACTACCGGCAGGAACCGGCTGAGCGGGTACATTTCACCTGCCCCGTGCAAAGCTAGCTAATCCCAGGAGGTATTTA
Source organism: Desulfuromonadaceae bacterium (assembly GCA_028681335.1). Classification (GTDB taxonomy): domain Bacteria; phylum Desulfobacterota; class Desulfuromonadia; order Geobacterales; family Pseudopelobacteraceae; genus JACRCG01. Next base: position 12,183 of record JAQUIT010000012.1, read on the forward strand.
TATGATCCGGCAGAGTCAGCACTTGAAGGTAGTATTATTTGGTTTATTTTTTATTGCCCTGCCCGCATGCTTTCTCCACCCTGCTTTAGCATCGGCAGAGCCCACTCTTTCAAAAGGGCAAACTCTCTATGTACCGGTCTATTCAAACATTTTCAGTGCCCCGAAAAAAGTTCAGTTCAATTTGGCAACAATTCTGAGCATTCGCAATACGGACATGTCAACTCCGATCACTATCCTTGCTGCTGATTACTATGATACCAAAGGGAAAATTGTCAGAAAATATTTCCGGAAACCTGTAATGCTGGCCCCTTTGGAATCAACCGATATTTATATTCCGGAAGAGGATACCGCTGGCGGCACCGGTGCCAACTTCATCGTGAGCTGGAGTGCGCAAAAAAACGTAAACGCGCCCATTGTAGAAGCTTTGATGATTGGCATGAAATCAGGGCAAGGCATTTCTTTTGTGAGCCCAAGCCAGGTAATTAAAGTGACGGATCGTTAGAACTGACTTTATCTATCAATTGCCGTCCCCTTTGCTACTGCACCTCACTTTCAAACAAGGAGTCATTATGAACCGTTACCTGCTTTTCCCCGTCCTGCTGGCATCCCTGCTGGCACTCTCTCCGGCTTCATCAGAGGCCGGTTTTCTGAATGATATGATGAAAAACCTTACCGTGCCGCCGGCAGCAACCGCCAAACTTGATGACGCCACGGTTATCAAAGGCCTTAAAGAAGCACTCGCGACCGGCACCGCCAATGCAGTCACTGCGGTATCGCAGACAGATGGATATTTCGGCAACCAGCTGATTAAAATCCCGGTGCCGGACAAGTTACGACCAGCTGCCTCCCTGCTGAACAAGTTCGGCTTCCGTCAGGACGTAGATGAATTTGTCCTCGCCATGAACCGCGCTGCGGAGAAAGCCGCCCCCAATGCCAAAAAACATTTCATATCGGCACTCCAAGCGATGACTATCGAGGATGCCCAGAAAATCCTGCAGGGGGGCAACACCTCTGCTACCGAGTATTTCAGAGAGAAAACCGCAAAGAGCATCTTCGCCGAATTCAAACCGGTTGTTTCATCAAGCCTGCAGAATGTCGGGGCTGTGCAGAGTTACCGCCAGATGGCGGAGAGCTTCAAAACAATACCATTTGCCGGCAGCCTTGCTGATGTTGATCTGGATGATTATGCCACAAATAAAGCCGTGGAGGGACTCTTTGCGATGATCGGCACAGAGGAGAAGAAGATCAGAACCGACCCTGCAGCACGCGGCACCGAGTTGCTCAAGAAGGTTTTCGGGAAATAATGCCGGGACGGCTGCGTTCTGTGGTGGTTTTGCCAGGAACCGGCAGGCATACGATTGAGAGGTAAAGGAAGTGCGCTGAAACAGCCACACCGGCGATCAGATCTTGATATTCAGCGCATTACCACTCTCCGGCAGCACCTGATACGCCTGCATCTGTGGCGGCAGATCCGCTACCGGACCACCCTTGTCTCCGGCCTGGTGCAGCTTGCGCTGCACCATGGCACGCACTGTCCGGTAGAGCCGTTTCAAATCTTCAACCGTTTCCTTCAGCGCCCGATCCTGGTCATGTACTTCCTTGGTCTTGGCAGCTTGTTGCGTGTTCGTGTCAAAACTGTTGGATTGGGGCGAAGAATCTGCCGTTGATTGTTCCTGCTCTTCCGGGTCGCTGCCACTATCTGCTCCAGCACGGATGGGCGCATCCTCTGAAACGGCTGCATCAGCTACCGTTACCTGCGGCTCTGTAGTTGTTGCAACGTCGCTGGACACGGTAACAGAACTACCACCTTCGGCCTTTAACGAGGCCAGCTGCGACGCGATCTGCTTCAGCTCAGCTTTCAAGTTCTTCAGTGCGGACGGACTCATGAACGGGATCATCTGTTTCAACATCTTCAGCCGTTCTTTCAGCATAGAGGCTTTTTCTGTCTTGTTTTGCCGATCAGAAGTCTTCTTGTCCGGGAAACTTTTCAATGTGGCCCGCGCATCAGCCAACCTCTTCATCTGCTGTTCGTAATACTCATCCGTACGTGAAGTGTCTGCAGACTTCAGGACGTTGGCAAGGTCCCGCTCTGCTTTAGTAAACGGCACGTTGTATTGTTTAAGTATGCTTGAAAGTTCCATGCAGTCATCCTCCGAATGCGCTCCACAGTACCCTTATCGGCAAAAAGACGGCTGGATGAAGCACTCTTTAAAATCACGGAGGCACAACAGCACGGAAAATGTACCGGAATGTAGCCATGGACTTGCCAGGCAACAGAAACTCAATTACTATCGCAAAATCCGTATTTGATGCAAGAAGAGCTGCCGTCGGCAGTAGAGAAGGAGTTTTTATGACCATTACCGCCGCCGCCATTCAGTTTAATGTCACACAGGGTGATGTGGACGCCAACCTGACGTATGTTCGCGAGGCTCTTCCCCGCGTAGCAGCACAGGGGGCGAACCTGGCCGTACTGCCGGAGATGTGGTCAAGCGGCTTTGCCTACAGGGATTTGAACCGCTTGGCCCTGCGTACGGAGGGGATTGTAGCCGAACTGCTGGAGCTGTCTGCCCGGCTTAAACTGGTGATCGTCGGCAGCATGCCGGAACCGCATGGCGACAAGGTGTTTAATACGGTGTATGTCGTCGACAACGGCAGGCTGGCCGGCAAGTACCGCAAGATCCACCTCTTCTCGCTGCTGGGTGAGGACCGCGCCTTTTCCGGTGGCGATTCATGGCTGCTGGCTGATACTTCAATCGGCAAGGTGGGGGTCATTATCTGCTACGACCTGCGTTTTCCCGAGCTTACCCGGCGTCTGGCGGTGGAGGGAGCCCAGGTGATCTGCGTGCCGGCCCAGTGGCCCAAGCCGCGTCAGGAACACTGGCGCACGCTACTCCGGGCACGGGCTATCGAAAATCAGCTCTTCGTTGTCGCCTGCAACACCTGCGGGACGGTCGGAAAACTGGATTTTTTCGGCATGAGCATGATTATCGACCCAAAGGGGGACCTGCTGGCCGAGGGGGGAGAGAGTGACGTGGAAATCATCGCCGAGCTTGACCTGCAAGCCATGAACGACTGGCGGGCGCAGATTCCCTGCTTCAACGACCGCAGGCCGGAGTGTTATTAAACCGTAAAAAACAGTTAACCGTCGATACACGCCGACAAAATCAAAAACTTAAAGTAAATCCTAGTTTAACCGGAAAGTTTAGTCATTTTTCAGTTTGAAGCTTGGTTTTATCTGCGTTCATCGGCGTGTTCGGCGGTAAAATGCTGTCGTGAATCAAACCGTCTTTTCACACATGCAGCTTCTTCAACAGTTCCGGATGGTGCAACGAATTACGCAGCGTACTCCTCACCATTTCAACCTCTCTGAACCCTTCTTCCTTCGACATGAAACCACTCTTGTAGCGCAGGCGCAGTTTTTTGCGCATAACGTCGGCGGCGGCCAGGGCCTTCTCTCCGGTCGGGTCCACCCGGAGGAATTTCGAAGCATCAGGATCGTTCAAAAAGTCGAAGATTGCCTCCCGCGCCAACACCATATACTCGTCCCGGTCACTCTCCGCCAGCTGATAATGTGACCTTCTGGAGAGAGTCTGCATAACCTTCTGCAAACGTTCCACGCGTGACAGCATTATGATGGAATTAAAAATCCGCTTATTGGTGCCGAACGAGAAGATGGTTGTTGTCAGCACAGTGCGCAACAACAAGTCGTTGCCCCGCTGATTAGCCCGGCAGACGGCGTGCGCTTTACGCCAGACCTCCTTCTCCACAAACTCCTCGAAACGCATCTCCCAATAGGCATGTTTCATTGTTATAGCCGCAAACGAGCGGATGATCTTGTAGGGAACGAAGTAGTTGTGGGCAACCGTGTCCGCCGCCAGATGGCAGAGGTAGCCATAGGCGCAGGCGCGCTGATGGTCGGTTTTAGCCTCTTTCAGCAGCGTCTTGCCGATACCCCAGCGGTGGCAGTGGAGCAGATGGTGGGTGTATTTTTTACCGACCGTAATGTCGGGAGCGAGACAGCCGTAGAGAAAATCTTTCGGATGGGCCGTCAGGAGCGCAGCGATATCACCGGCAAGCAGCTGCGGATTGGCCAGCACCTGCATCCCCAGCTGCGTATGAATCCCCCCGCCCCAGGCCAGTGCATCGGTCGGAAGCAGAATTGCCGCAAGGACGATTAACAGATAAATCATGGAGTTCTTTCTTTTGACACGCTTGGTGCTTACTGGTAGATTCTGCTCTTGATACTACGCCACATTATACTACGATGCATTTAAAATTAACAGGCAGGAGCAGCTCCCGTGACCACACATTCACCCCGGCATTCCGTTCAATCGCATCTGGCGGCATCGCTTACGGCCTACCTGGAAGATCTTCAGGAAAGCGGCCTGGACGGCATTCCATTGGAGTTGATGACGGCAACGACAGCAGCGATGCCCCCGTTGCACCACACCGCTCCTGCGGGACAGGGCAAAGAGAGCGCAATGAATGACGAGCCGGTCGTAGTAGAGAAGCATGAGTCCCTTGAACAGATCAGAAAAAGCCTTGGGGAGTGCCAACGCTGTAAGTTGGGAGCCACCCGGAAAAGCCTGGTATTCGGCGTCGGTAATCCCACGGCACGGCTGGTTTTTGTCGGCGAAGGGCCGGGGGCTGACGAGGATACGCAGGGAGAACCGTTTGTCGGCGACGCCGGCAAAATGCTGAACCGCATCATCGCCGCGATGGAGCTTACCCGCGAGGAGGTTTACATCTGCAACGTAGTCAAGTGCCGTCCGCCGCAGAACCGGCCGCCGGAAGCTGATGAAGTCACCACCTGTTCGCCGTTCCTGCTGCGCCAGATCCAGTCGATCAAACCGGAGGTGATTGTCGCACTCGGCAGTTCCGCCGCCCAGGCGCTCTTGCAGATAAAAGTGCCTATCTCCAAGCTGCGCGGCAAGTTTCACGACTTTCACGGCATTCCGCTCATGCCGACCTATCATCCGTCATACCTGCTCCGCACCGGCGGCAATTCCGACTCGTTCTGGAGCGTCTGGGAGGACATGACTCAGGTGCTGCAGCTCCTTAAACTACCGGTCCCGAATAAAAGCAGAAACAAGTAGAGAGCGGGCACACTCCTTCTCAATGACACTTCCCTTTCTCAAAAGCCTCTTCCCCCCGTCCTGCCACGACCGGGTCTTTCTCGTCGGTGGTACGGTACGCGATATGCTGTTGGGACGGGATAGCCAGGACATCGATCTGGTGGCTGCCCTGACCCAGGATGAACTCTGCGCGCTCGGCTTCCGCCTGGTGGAGCCGACCAGCGGAGCTACAATTTACTTCAGATATCACTCCGAATGCGGCAAAATTGAAGTCACCCGCATTGACAGCAGGGACTCCCTGAAGGATGACCTTCTCCAGCGCGATTTCTCCGTCAACGCTATAGCAATGGATCTATCCGGCAGGGAGATCGACCCCTTGGGCGGCAGACATGACCTGAAGAAGCGGACACTTCGGGCGTGCAGCGCCACCTCCTTCACCGACGATCCACTGCGTATCTTTCGCGCCTTCCGCTTTGAAACCGACGGCTGGCGTATGACAGCGGAGACCCGAGCACTGATCCGAAAACAGGAGTGGGCCGCTGCATTCTCTGCCATGCCGGTGGAGCGCTTCAGCAACGAGATGCTGAAAGCTCTGGCACGGAGGGAGCCGGATCGCTTCTTTCACCTGATGATCGAGTTCGGAGTAGGTGACGAATTTCTTCCTGAACTATTCCGCATGCCGCAGATCCCTGCCGGGCCGCTCCAGCACCACCCCGAAGGTGACCTTTTCACCCACTCCATCCAGGTACTGCAGCGGATCGCAGCACACAGCGATGATCCGCTGGCCCGTTTCTGCGCCCTCTTCCACGATCTCGGTAAACTGACTACGGATCCGGCGCTCTACCCCAAACATTACGGCCATGATTACGCCGGTTTCAACATAGCGGTGGCTTTCTGCAACCGTCTCCGCCTGTCAACGGATTATCGCAAGGCACTTGCCTGGGTCAGCAGCCTGCACGGCAAAGCCAACCTCTGGAAGACGTTACGCGATTCATCGAAGCTTAAAATGGCTGAGCAGGCGTTCAAGGGTGGTATTGTTGAAATTCTGCCCCTGATTGCCGCTGCCGACAAAGCGGGTGGGCTGCCGATGACCGGCTGGGAGGATGTTGTCAGGATTGTGCGGATGACTACAGCGGAACTGGGTATTGAGCAGCACGTGTTGGAGGCGAAGGCGGTCAAAAACCGGGCGGCCTTTATCCTGCAGAAGCGCGTGGAGGTACTGCGAGAGATGCACGTGCCATCTTAACAAGACATTACTCACACGACGCCGCAACGACACTACGAAATCATGTAAGCAAATACTGTTCTGTTCTTTGTTTTTGCGTTGCGTCGCCGCGGCGTTGCGTGAAATTAATTTGTGCGTATTTTCTATTCAGTACCAACCGGAACACTCAGTTCCTTCTTACGACACACCTCTCCTGAAAATCCTCACGCCATCACCAACAGCGCCAAGCACACCTTCTACGCGACCAGTTTCGGCGCAGTTTTCATTTCCTCCACCTCTGCACACAGCGTTATTTCGACCGGGGCGTGCTAACAATCAATTTAATGGTAGAATAGTAGTTTATAATCGTTACTTCACCGTTAACGCCCTGTAAAGCCGCCGTAAGCAATCTTGATACAGAGGAGCCTGTCATGAAGATCGTAGAGCATGTCTATGCCCGACCGGTACGTGATTTCTGCCGTAAAGAACTGATTCTCTGTTCTGTCGATGACGTGGTTCAGGGGGAGGCGGCGATTATGGCCGAACGCGGAATATCAAGCGTCGTTGTCTGCCGTGAGGGAGTGCCGGTCGGAATTTTCACCGACCGCGATCTGCGTAACAAGGTAGTGGCAATTGGCGGCGATCCTTGCGCCCTGCAGGCTGGAGCGATCATGAGCTCACCTCTGATCGTGGTACAGGAGGATGACTTTCTCTTTGAAGCCGTCTACCAGATGACCCTGCACGGGATTCATCGCCTCGGCGTCGTTGCCGCCGATGGCCGGCTCTGCGGCATACTCACCGAATCCGACCTTATCCGGGCGCAGAGCAACTCACCGCAGCAGCTGGTGCGGCAGTTGGAATCGGCTCGAAGCATTGCCGATCTCAAGGTGATCCATCGTGGCATCGATGCTCTTACCCTCTCTCTGTCTCAGGTCGGGGTGCCGCCCCACGATCTCATGCGCCTGATCTCCCATTTGAATGACCAGATTGTTCAGCGACTCATCGCCCTGCTGCGCAGCGATCGTTTTCCGCAGCTGCCCGCAGGTTTTGCATTTGTCGTCATGGGGAGCGAGGGGCGCTGCGAGCAGACCCTCAAGACCGACCAGGATAACGCCATAATCTACGCCGACAACCTCCAGGCAGATGAAGTTGCACTGCTTGCGACCTTTTCTGAGGCTCTGGTCGAAGGGCTTGTCGAAATCGGTGTTCCTGAATGCCCCGGCGGCATTATGGCGAAGAATCCCTTCTGGCGGCACAGTCTTTCGGAGTGGATGGAGGTGGTCGATGGATGGATCTCGGAACCGAACGGCGATAACATTCTCCATTTTTGCATGTTCTGCGATCTCCGCACCCTTGCCGGTGACCCGCAGTTGGAGCAGAGAATCAAGTCCCATATAGCCGAGAGAGCGCAACATGAGACACTCTTTTTAATGCAGCTAGCGGCTCAGGCGGGTAAATTCACCCTCCCACTCGGTTTTTTTGGTGGCTTCAAGGTTGAGAAGGTAGGCGTTCACCGCGGCGAGATTGATCTCAAGACCGCCGGGCTCTTTGCTATCACTGAAGGGATCAGAGCCCTCGGCCTTGCGGCCGGCCTGATCGGAGGCGGGACAGCAGAGAAGATGGTGCAGTTACAGGAGATGGGTGTGCTAAGCATCGAGCAACTGAATGATTTGCAGGCCGGTTTCACCATGCTCTGTCAGTTACGACTGCAAGGACAGGTGGAGGCCATCGCCAAGGGGGGAGAACTCTCCAACTACATCACCCCTGCTGTCCTCAATCGTGTCGAGCAGGGGCGTCTGCATGTAACCCTGGAGGTGGTGAAGTCCTTCGAGGCCTTTATCAAGTACCGTTTCCGCCTTGATGTCGTCCCCGGCTGAGTCGCACCTATTAATCCTGCGTGGTGACTTCCTTCCGCGTCTTCTTGAGGAGGTCGTACAGAAGCTTCCCCAAACCGAGCAGGGCAATCGCCACAAAGAATAAGCCGCGAAGGTTTGAAGGGACTTTCCCTTCACTTATAAAAATTGCCTTCTCTGAAACCGGAATATTCATCTTGGTTAAAAGTTCTTTGAGTTTACCCCGGTTCGAATCAGCAACCAGACTGCTGACCGTCATCCCGCTCAGGTCGTAGCGCCCCATAAAGAGCTGTTTGTTTTCCTCGACAAACTTGGCGCGATCAGCATCCGTATCCAAATCAAAGTAATACGTCTTGAGCGCGTTAAGAATTTTCGGATCACGGGATTCAAACCAGATCTGCAGATTGTCATCTTTTTCCGAGCGCTTTAAGGGGACAAGAAATGATGTGACATCTACGGTGCCGCTCATATTGATCGCCTGCAGCAGGTCACGGTAGCCGCCTTCGACCTTGAGCCATTCCCGCGGAGCTCCCTGTTGAACCAGGGCCTCTATGGTGATGTTTTGTGGAGTCGGGTTGCGGAAATAGAGGGTGAGGTCATTGAATCCGAGCCAACCGAGGACGAGACAGACAACCAACAGAGTAACGCGAAATCGTTTCATTCTTTAGATCCTTGTAAAAAAAAGTGGGCCGCCCAGAGGCGGCCCAGAGTATTTCAGAGCAATGCGTTGAAAGCAAGTGTAATTAAGCTTCCTCGACAGCGTGACCACGGTTGATGTCTTTCTGGGTCATCAGCGAAACGATAACCAGAGCGAGAATCGACAGCGGGATGGAAATGGCGGCCGGGCTGTTGAAGTGGATCGGTGCATCCTTAGGAAGCAGGCCATAAACAGCATACATGTCCGGAGAGATGAGGATCAAGCCAAGTGAGCTGACAATGCCGACAGTGATTGAAGCTGCAATCCCTTTTGCGGTCGTCTTGCTCCAGAAGAGAAGCATGAGGATGGCAGGCAGGTTAGCAGAGGCGGCGACAGCAAAGGCCCAGCCGACAAGGAAGGAGACGTTCATCCCTTCAAACTTTATTCCGAGGAAGATGGCGATACAGCCAACAACAACAGCGGAAATCTTACCGGCGCGGACTTTCCCGTCTTCAGTCATTTTGATGCCGAGGAAGTTGTCCATCAAGTCATGAGCAACAGCTCCGGAGGCGGCAACGATCAGTCCCGAAACAGTACCGAGGACGGTTGCAAAGGCCAGGGAGGAGATAACCGCGAAGAGAACGACCCCGAAAGAGAGAGCCAGGAGCGGCGCGGACATGTTGTTGTCAGTGAGGTTGATAACACCGGTGGTCATTGCGCCAATTCCGAGGAAAAGGGTAAGGATGTAGAAGAAGCCGATGGCGGCAATGGCGACAATTGTTGATTTACGTGCCGCAGCCTGACTCGGGACCGTATAGTAACGAATGAGGATATGTGGCAGAGCCGCAGTACCGCAGAAGAGAGCGAGCATCAGTGATACGAAGTTGAAGGTCTCGGTCGGAGTAGCGTTATCGACCTTGAACTTCAGGCCGGGACGAAGTACACGGGTACCGGGGGTCGGTTTCTGGTAGAAGACTTCGGTCTTTTCGTGGCCGTCGACAACATACTTTTTACCCCAGAGGACGATGGTCGAATCCTTGATGGCGGAGAGATAGGCGAGAGGGCCTACTGCGCCGGTAGTCAGGACTTCTTTGCCATTCATGCGCAGTTCTTTAATGTGGCCGACCGGGAAGAAATCGCCAGCCTCTTTGGCTGAACCGTTATAGAGCTTGGTGCCGTCTTCTTTGGTGGTGACATACAGGGTCTGTTCAAGGGTGTAACCGGCATCAGTTTTGTCAAGCTTCCAGATGGTCTCTTTGCTGTCCTTGGCAAGCTTGACAAAGCCGGCTTTGCCGAAAGCGGAGTCGAGACCGGCAACAACGGTGTAACTTGGATCACTGATCTGCATGGACGCTGTTGCTGTCAACGGTTTAAAGTCATGATACGCAACGCCGTTATTAACCGGGGTGGTCGAGAGACCACGGAAAAGGACCAGAATAACAACAACGGTCGACATAATCAGGAGGAGAGCACCTTTAAAGAACTGCACGTAGGTCGTTGAAGCCATCCCTGCCGTAGCGACGATAATGGTAACAACAACACCGACGATGACAACGCCGACCCAGTGCGGCAGTCCGAGGAGGGGCTGGACGAGAACGCCGGCACCAACCATCTGCGGGATGAGATAAAAAACCGAAACCAGCAGGGTTGATATAGCGGCGGTGAGCTGAATCGACTTGGAGTTGAATTTAGAGTCGAGGGCATCGGTAAAGGTATATTTGCCGAGGCGCTTCATCGGCTCCGCTACCAGGAAGAGAGCAACGACCCAGCCGGCGAGGTAGCCGATGGAGTACATCCAGCCATCGTAGCCTGCGGTTGCGATCATGCCGCAGATACCGAGAAAAGAAGCGGCGGAGAGGTAATCACCGGCAAAAGCGATGCCGTTGGTAAACCAGTGAACATTGCCACCGGCGGCATAATAGCTGGCAGCGGTGCTTTTTTTGCGGCCGAGGTAGAAAGAGAGACCGAGAACAAAAGCAACAAAGAAGATGAAAAGGCCGATCGCCAGAGGAGACTGTGCGTATATCATGTGGTTATTCTCCCTTATTCATATCAGCCTCTGCTTTATTGCAGAGACTGTTGTAGATGACAGCTTGAACCAACGCCAGGCCAATCAGGCCAAAGCCCCAGATAACAGCAGCGGTTTGACCCAACACAACTGTTTCCATCGCTTTGGGGTTGGTAGCGTTAATGATGATGAAAGTAAAATAAACGATGGTATAAACGACAAACATCTTTACTCCCAGCTTGGTCTTGTAGGCGGCTGCGTCGTCCCTACCCAGTTTTACTGCGGGTCCATGTCCCATGTTGTTAACTCCTTTTGAAAAGTGACTGTGAGAGCCGTTCTGGCCTCAACACGACATAAATAAATAACCTGTAAAATAACAGGCTTCCGATAATAGAACGCGTGATTAGTTACTATAGCAGGGCATTATGGCGAACCGGATGATTTATGTTACGTTAACCAAAGTGTACATCTTGTATTAACGTGGTGCTTTTATGTGCTGCTATAATATGGTGTTTTAAAATCATGTCAACACAAAAATGTATTCAACCTAGAGATTATTTTTCTACTTAATGTTTTGTGTCGAGAATTATTTTGATATTTACCATTCAAATTCAGCACGTTAAGCAGAATCACACGGTTTAACGTGCACAAAAAAAACACTCCGGGGGGCCTGTGAAGGGATATTCCTTCGTCAAGATGCCAATAATAAATATCGTTTTTTTTAAAAAGACTGTTGATTTTCTTACTGAGGCCTGTTTCCAGGTTGGCCGGAACCAGTGAGAGTAGACATTGTTTCGACCACTATTTTCTGGTGAGATGAATATAATTGAGAGGTTGGGCAACAGGGATGTGTGTAAACAAGCCAAATGATGGAGCCCGGCAGCTCAAAGGCAAACTCCGTTCTCCCCTTGTCAAAACTTTTTTAGCTGTCGATTTCTTACCGCTGATTGCCACCAGCGACACAGCACGTGGGCTGCCAATAACCGGCCGGGAGGACGTTGTCAGAATTGGTGGTGATAAACGGGGGGAAATGGATACCGTGGGGAGAAAAACAGCTAGCCGCCGATGAACGCCGAGAAGGCAAACAGCTGAAGGCAGCAAAAAGTGAACTTTTTAGATATAGTTTGATTATGCAGGTTTTCTTGGCGTTCATCGGCGTGTTCGGCGGTTCAACTGCCGTTTCAAGAGAGACTCATACTCCTTGTCGCTTGTTGACCGGAATAATCGGTTCCTTCTTGCGGTACACCATCCCCTGGAAAATTGCCACGACATCGCCGTCATCATCGGTGACCATAACCGAGTACGAAGCGAGCTTTGGCCCCTTCGACTGTTCCTGCGCCTCTGCGTACAAGGTTCCACCCAGGGCAGCTTTCACAAAGTTGACGCTGGTGTTGATCCCCATCGCCATGGTGCCGTGAGAATTCGAGGCAACGGCAAAAGCAAAATCGGCCAGCGTAAAGATAGCGCCGCCATGAACAGTCCTGGCGCCGTTGAAGTGAAACGGTTCAATCTTCATGCTGGCTTTTGCCCAACCCGGCCCCACATCGACCAGTTTGATGCCGGCATGAACGGCAAAATGGTCATTGGCAGAAAAAAAATCTTTTATATCTTGCATTTGGTTGTCTCCAAGTTTCATGATTTCACAGCAGGCCTTTATCAGTGCCTGGAGCGACACCTATCAAAGGGAAGTATTCCCTGTCCGCTCCGAGCAGGTGCACCATCACGACATCATGAACAAGAAACTGGAAGATATCGCCGACTGAAAGGGTTGAATCCTTAAACTGCTGCGATAACTCCAAGCCTTTGGCGATCAGCCTGGCGTGCTCTGCAACGTGCTGGACAACATCCGGAAAATTTATACTCTCAAGCAGTTGCTGTTCGTCGGCAAAATGCCGGGAGACCTCCTCAAGCAACCGGGCGATGACTGAGGAGATCTCCGGGACCGGACTATTTGACAGGACAGCCTTAAACAGATCGTTGGAAATGTTGAAAAGCGATTGATGCTGCGCATCGATCAGCGGATTGCCGCAGCAGAATGAATCTTTCCAGACAAGTTGCACGAGACTGCTCTTGATATCCAACGGCGTTTGCGCAGCAACTTGATCCGAGGCGATAAATTCCACCCGGTCGCGACCGGATGATTTGGCCTTGTAAAGCAGTTCGTCCGCACGGGCAATGATTTCCACTACCGATTCGCTCGAACCGCACTGTACCGACGTCACGCCCAGACTGGCGGTGACATACTCTGCTACGTCCGAACCCTTGTGCGGGATCGCACAGGCTTGGATCCCACGCCGGATCTTCTCGGCAATGGCAACAGCGCCATACAGGTCTGTCTCCGGCAGAACGCAGGCGAATTCTTCGCCGCCATATCGAGCCGCCAGATCAGCTGGGCGAATAAGGCACCCGGCCAGCACCTGGCCGATCTGCCGCAGACAGTCGTCTCCTTTAAGGTGCCCGTAGCAGTCGTTGAACGACTTGAAATGGTCGATGTCGAGCATGATCAGTGACAGCACAGTTCCGCTGCGGGCGTGCCGGGCATGTTCCTGCACCAGAACTTCGTCAAAGCGGCGGCGGTTGGCAATTCCGGTCAAACCATCGGTGACAGCCAGCAATTCAAGCTTACGGTTTGATTCCTCCAGCGCTTCCTCAGCCCGCTTCTGTTCGGTAATATCGCCGAATGACCAGACGCGCCCGGCGACAACATCGCCGATTCTTCGTGGCTGTGAAAACCGTTTGAAAAAACGACCGTCAGCGAGGAGGAACGTATCGCTGCTCGACATTTCAGGATTCTCATATAACTCCATGACGCCGGCGATATATCCTTCAGGGTCGGCCGTCTGGGAAGCGATATGCTTTGTCACCGGGTATTTAATATTCGTATTCAACAAATCATCCGGGATATGCCAGAGGTCGGCAAATTTCCGGTTCCAGCGGGAAATATGCCTATTTTGGTCCGTAACGAGGATACCGTCAGCCGTTGATTCCAGGGTGGCATTCAGCAAGGATAACGATGATGTCAACGCCTCCTCCGCACGCACCCGGTTTGCAACATCCTCGTTGAGCTTACGGCTCAGTTCAATCAGCTCGGTCTCACGCGCCGCCAAAACCCTGTTGATTTTCCTGAGCTGGTAGTTCCATAAAAAGCCGATAAGCAAAAGCATTATGAAACCAATGACAATTTTGATCATCAGGGCATAATCGATTGCGGTCTGCACTTTGATAGAAATATGCCTGTTAACTATCTGCTGGACCTCTTGCGGGGTAATGCTGCGCACCCCTCTGGCAAGAATATCCCTGAGTAGTGGCTGGCTTTTTATAACACCGATTCGGAAATGGTTGTCCAGGTCCAGTATCTGTCCGGCGATTTTGAGGTTGAACAGCCCCCTTTTTTTGATCGTATATGCGGTCATCGCTAACGAGCGCAGCGTCATGTCCACCTTGCGTTCAGACACCAGCTGCAGAGCTTCCTCCTCTGAATTGACAACGCGGATGTTCAGGTTCGGGTAGGTGCTTCTGATGCGCTCTTCCAGACTTGTTCCTGCGGGAAGGGCGATGGACTCCCCTGACAGGGAGGCAGGATCTGAGATAAAATCATGCTCCTCCCTGGTTATGAAGACATTAGGATCGCTAAAATAGGGTTCGGTGAAGAGGAGCCACGTGTCACGTTCCGGGGACTTGTTGAGGAAGCTGAGGATCCGGCATTTCCCCTCTTTGGATGCGGTCAGGCTCTCTTCCCAGGATTTGGTCGGGACCAGCTTTAGCGAGACTCCGGAGCGTTCGGCGACAAGAGCAACGAGATCGGCGGCAATGCCAATATATTCACCCTTGTCGTTGATGCGCTCGTAAGGCTCCCAGTCAGGGTCAACACACATCGTTACGGCGCCTGACTCTTTCAGGTAGGACTGCTCCTCCGGGCTGAGCGCCGGGAGAGGCTTTTTCGGGAGCCGGGCAGCGGCAGATCCCGCTGTTGCATCGGTTGCCCGCTGGTCCCCCCGCGTGGCCACCCACCAGAACGACAGCATCCCCGTAATGATCACCGCGAGCAACAGCAGTGCAAGCAAGCGGGCTTTTTTGACGGAAACGGTTTTGGGGAATTGATTTTTCATACTGAGCGAGAACTCGTTCTTGATGATATAGGTTAACTTTTTATAGCACGGCAAGAGGCACTAATGACAGGTTTTTTGACCGGTTGGAGCTGATTGTTTCTCTGTGGCGGTGGCACAGCGAACGGCCAAAGCCGGCGGCACCACTTCACGCATATTTCCCCGCATGGTATGAACTGCGCACATAGGGGCCGCTCTCCACGTGACTGAACCCCATCTCCACTGCCGCGATCCGCAGCGACTCGAACAGCTCCGGCGGGGCGTATTCCTGCACCGGATAATGGCGGCGGCTTGGCGACAGGTACTGGCCGATACTGAGATAGGCACAGTCGACAGCACGCAGATCGCGTAACACCTGCAACACCTCCGCTTCCGCCTCCCCCATCCCCAGCATGATACCGGATTTGGTACGGATTTCCGGCGCCATTGCCGCGCAGTTTTGCAGCACCTCCAAGGAACGACGGTAATCGGCGCCGCTCCGGATCTGATACAACCGCGGGACGGTTTCGACGTTGTGGGCAATAATATCCGGTTGTGACGCCACAACCACTCCCAAACTCGGCACGTCCCCTTGAAAATCGGGAACCAGCAGTTCAATCCGCGTAGCCGGGGAGGCGCTGCGCACCGCCGCGACCGTCGCAGCGTAAAGCGCCGCCCCACCATCGGACAGATCATCGCGGGTCGGACTGGTAACCACCACATGGGAGAGTTTCAGGCGGGCAACCGCCTCGGCCACCCGCAGCGGTTCATCGCTATCCACCGGCAACGGCACGGTTTTATCCACGTTGCAGAAGGAGCAGAGACGGGTACAATTCTTACCAAGAATGAGGAAGGTGGCCTGTCCGCAGGAAAAACATTCCGAAATATTGGGGCAGAGCGCCTGCTGGCAGACCGTATTAAGGCGCAATTCGCCCAGCAATTGCCGCATCTCGCTCTGGTCGCCCGGATTAACTTTTTTCCGCAGCCACTCCGGCTTACGCTGAATATTCACTCCCCAACCCCTTCCAGATTCCACTGATCTGTTGAATATTTGTTCACCAGCAACCATTCCCTATCTGCCTGCTCCGCAGCAGACAACACATCGTTCCGGAGAGCAACACCAAAGTAGCCGCCAAATGCGGTAACAAGACTCTCCTCCAGGCTTTTCATGTCGGCTCTCACCCCGCACTCGGCAAGACTGAGCGTACCTTCAGCATGTTCGGGGGTCTGATCGCTCATGTACGACAAACCGGTCGCAGCACGATTATGCAGCGGGATCGAACCGTGCTGAAAGATCGTTCCCTTGAGCCGACGCTGGGCGTTACCGCCAATCTTGCGCCCATTGGCAATAATATCGAAACTTTCCTTACCGGCAAAACAGAAGGCGGTCCGCTCACCCAGACGGGTCCCTTCAGGCACCACATCGGCAGCATAGGCGGCATCAAGTCCCAGGTTGCAGTAGAAGGCAAGCAGAAATCCGGTCAGGACACGAAAGGAGTCTTTGATGGATGACGCCGGCGGGATCTGTCCCGGCGCACAAACGAGCGAATAGGTCAGCTCGTCGGCATGGTAAATTACGCCGCCGCCGGTCACGCGCCGTACCACCGCCACGCCGTCGGCCCGGCAGCGCTCGAGATCAAGCACAAGGGCGGCCTTTTGGAAGCGCCCCAACGACAACGCCGGCGGATTCCAGCCGTAGAGACGCAGGATCGGCAGAGAAGTTGCGGGGTCAAATGAACGGAGCAGCGCCTCATCGAGCGCCATATTCTCCGCTCCGGAAAACGCTGGGGTCACGATGAGGCGCCATTGCTGATCGTTTTGTCTTGTCATAATATGTGTGTCAGGCCTGTATGTTCTTTCAATAGCTCACTCTGTTTCTTTCATAGCACACCTGCCAATGCGCAGCAAACGCAACCTACCGCATTGGTGTCGAGAACGGACAAGTGATGCTTTTACGCCATGACAATTACAGTGATTGCGGCAGATCGAGCCACAATTCACTTCTGCTCGTGTACATTTTCAGCCTGTTGACCACACTGTCCACCGGTGCCGCAAAAATTGCCTCATAGATAAATTCATCCGCCACGGGGTCCATGGCATAGGCCAACTGCTCTTTCCTGACACTGAACTGGGCATTGATCCCGTTGCTGTTGCCGCGCGCATCGACCCGAATCCACTTATCAAGCGTAGCGAGGTAGATGGCATTAAATCCGTGCAAAACCATTTCATCATCAACAGAGGGATCCAGGCGTAAAACCTGGTAGCAAAAACCGGCCGGGATGTTGACCGCCCGGAGCAAAGCGGCCAGGAGGTGGCTTTTCGCAAAACAGATACCGCTGCCGTGATAAAGCACTTCACTCGCCGTGCAAGTCACGATGTCGAGTCCGGCATCATTGGAGTGGGAAATGGAGTCTCGCACCCATTCGTACAAACAACGGGCTTTGGCGACTTCATCCGATAATGTCTGCGTAAGCTCCAGAGCCTTCTGCCGTACTGCCGGAGTCTGCCAGTCAACTATTGCGTCGGAAACCAGATAATCGCTTAAATCTTCAGATTCTGGGTACATAATGTCCTCGTTTAGCACGTGTATTTGTACGGTCAACGACTTGGGAGAACAGCGGCAGCTTATAACCGGTGCTTAGCTTAGGTCCGGTTGAATACTCATCATATCAACCGGGTTTTCATTTTCAAGGGTGGCCCAGTTACTATTCATGGGCAAAAGAAAAGCCTGGCAACTGCCCCCCGGCCATTTTGAATATTACTGGGTAAAAGCATTTCCCACCACCAGCCCCCATATCTGACACTCGCTGACGCCCTTGCGGCGGTTCTCCGTAATCAGCTTCTCCTGTTTTTCCTTCAGTTTCCGCAAGCCCTCTTTGTCACGTGGCGTCTCGGCCGGCATATCCTCCAAGGCCTTCTGGGCTAACGCGATTGCTTTGGTACAGTTTTGTTCGTCAGGCGGGGCTGCAACTGCAGGCAGTGCAATGTTGGCAAGACAGGTGAGGCAGAGCAGAAAAAGCAAAATTCGGGGCATACTGATCTCCTGAGGATGGCCTGCGGTAACGGCCGAGAGTCTATCCAAACCAAGACGTTCACTCATGTACTTGGTCATTTACAGCGGGGAAGTAAGAAAACAGGAGGATTTTAGCAGTTTTTCAGTAAAGTCATCTACCGACTTCGGGCGGCAGAAGAAGTACCCCTGAGCATTCCTGCATCCAAGCTGCAGGAGTGCTTGACGTTGTTCTTCCGTCTCAACACCTTCAGCAACGGTGGTTAGCCCCATCTGTTGGGCTATGGCAAGGATTGTAGAGATGATAGCCTTATCGTTAGGATCATCAAGCATATTTTTTACAAAAGTCTGGTCAATCTTCAGGGTGTCAATAGGGATGCGTTTTAGATAGACAAGAGATGAGTAGCCCGTGCCAAAGTCATCAATTGCGATATTGAAACCCAGGCTCCTGAGTTCTGCCATAAGTTCGAACATCCGCTCAGGATCGGCCATGAGACAACTTTCCGTAAGTTCCATCTCAATATTGGAGGGTGACACACCGGACTCTTCGACTATCCTTGCTACCCGTTCAAGAAAGTATGGATCTTCAAGTTGGCGGGCTGAAACGTTTACTGCAATTCTGCCTCGGCAGCTCAATCCCAGCTTCTTCCACTGTGTTATATGCTGACAGGCTGTTTTGAGAACCCATTCACCGATTTTGGTCATCAAACCGCGCCCCTCCGCTATCGGTATGAACTCAGTCGGAGTTATCGCCCCCAGAATCGAATCATGCCAACGCAGCAGTGCCTCTGCGCCTACAATCATTCCGGAGTGCAGATCCACCTTGGGCTGATAGAAAAGTTCCAGGTTTCCTTCTGCCACCGCGCATTCCAGACGCTGAAGAATCTCCAGTTCTCTGGTAAGCTCATGGCTCATTTTACTCTTGTAGTAACGATAACCGCCACCCGCTTCCTTCACCTTTGACATGGCAAGGTCGGCCCGCGATAGCAGGTCAGCCGGATTGTCCGCATCACCCGGATATAATGCAATACCGATGCTGCCACTTATGGAAAAGGAGTGGGCTTCAATCAGGAATGGCTGTTTGATAGCTGCCAGGATATGTTTTGCAAGACTGGTCGCATTGCTTGGGTTGTTCTGGTTACAGATAATGACGAAGTCATCACCGCCAAACCGGGCAATGGTACAATTGTCTTCGGACAATTCCCGCAATTTTTGTGCGACCTGCACCAGAATCTTGTCACCTGCCTCATGTCCATAGGATTCATTTATTTCACGGATATAATCAAGATCCAGCAAGAGTAAAGCAAGCTGTTTACTGCTATCTCTGGCTGCGGCAACGGCACCCGTAAGCAATAATGATAGATTATTTCTATTTGGCAGGCCGGTCAAACTGTCAAAAAAGGCTAATCGATGAATATGTGCGTTGGCATGATCATGAGCCCTGCGGAGACGAACCGTCTCTATTCCGAAGGAGAGATCTCTCGCCAATTCTTCGAGAAGCGTAATTTCCTTGCCGTGAAAAGCATTCGGCTCCGGTGCATAGATAGCTATGGCACCGATTGTTTCGCCATTCACCTGAAGCGGCAGGGCAATCGCAGACTGGTAATTTCTGCTTCTGGCGTCATCATGCCAGATCGCCAGCAGGGGGTCGTTCAGGATATCAAGCCTGAGTTGCGTTGTCCCGGTACGAATGGCGGTACTCATGGCACTGAACCCATACTCGTTGTCAGCCCATGACATCCTGACAGCAGAAAGGAAACCTTCATCATAGCCGCAGAAGGCAGCAGGATGGACAGATTGCACGTTGTCCAGCTCCTTATAACCGACCCAACTGAGAGAATAGCCACCTATTTCAGTCGATATGCGGCAGACATCATAAAGAAGCACGGTTTCATCATTCGCGCGCAAAAGCGTCTGGTTGCTTGCAGAAAGCAATCTTAGAGCACGGTTGGTCCGTTTAAGCTCTTCTTCAATGTCTTGCAATTGCTGCATATCTGCCTCTGCCATTTGAGCTAATGAAACTGACTTTAGCAACTGATACCTGAAAAGTATATTCCAAAAAAGGTACTGCTCCTCAGGAAGCATTCGATGCCTGCACAGGGAAGAACGCAGGGGATTCGGTAACCGTAACCACACCGCGAGGAGACACGATCAAGGCGACATGCCAGCAGTTTGACGGCAGTCTGGCCGCCCGGCCAGACCAGAGCAGCCCCCCTCCTGACGACGGTGCGCCGCCGGAGATGAAACAACGGGGAGAGGATTAAAACAATGGAGGCCGGCAGTCGCTTCAATCAGATATGAGTATTATAAGGGAGACACGGGGGGGCAGACCCACGCGTTACAGAATGCGGAAACCTGCCCCCCCACTTGTCTTATATCGATAGTTGGCGCCTCTGGCCTGTCCTGACGACCCATCTTTACTCCAAAATCACCGCACTGTTTTTCGAACGTATTCAATAAAAGAGATCAGGAAAGCATGCGGCACATCGTTTATATTGTTATAGACACGTCCCTTATCCACGAACGAGAGTGAAAATGGCGCAGTGGGGCTCCCTTCGATGGCCCACAAGCTCACGGCGCCTTCAGGGTCTCTGATGGCACGATAAGCTCCGTGACGATAGCAGCGCATCAATGATGCAACCGCACTCTTTGCTAAAGACAACGTTTCACTGTTCTGGGCGTTCACGTGTTTTGAGATCCTCTGCTCCGTAACGGTGGATTACCTGCGGGGACATCTATGATTGCTATCGTCATGACTCACCTTTCACGTGTCACCGGCTGACAGCTCTATCATTCCCTTCAGATCGTCCCCGATCTTTTCCGGCGTGTCGGTCGGAGCGTAGCGTTTAAGCACCTCCCCTTCCCGACTAACAAGAAATTTGGTGAAATTCCACTTGATCGACTCGCTGCCAAAGAGTCCCGGCTGCGCCTTCTTGAGGTAGTTGTAAAGCGGATGCGCCCCGCTGCCGTTGACCTCTATCTTGGCGAAGAGGGGAAAGGTGACATCATAGGTGAGCGAACAGAAGCTTTGTATCTCCGCCTCGCTGCCCGGTTCCTGATGGGCAAACTGATCACAGGGAAAGCCGAGGACAGTAAAACCCTTGTGCCGATAACTTCGATAGAGCGCTTCCAGCCCCGCATACTGGCTGGTAAAACCGCACTTGCTGGCGACGTTAACAATGAGCAGAACCTGGCCGCGATAGGCCTCCATTGACTCGCTCTGCCCTTCGATGGTCGTGACGCTAAATTCATAGAGATTCATTGATGCTCCTGATACACAACCGAATTCCAGAATGCGATGCTCACTTTTTTATAAGGATTTACGCTGCTGATCCACTTTTGTGCTCGTACAAATGAACATCCCGCTGCGGGAAGGGGATTGAAATTCCCTCGAAATCAAAGCGTTTTTTTATCTCTTCGTTGAGAGCAAAATAGACCGACCAGTAATCTTCTGATTTGACCCAAGGACGGACCGCAAAGTTAACGCTGCTGTCAGCCAGTTCAAGAACAGCGATCGTCGTTTCAGGATCAGCGAGGATTCTGACATCGGCAGCGACAATTTCCTCAAGAACCTTGCGAACCTTGTCGAGATCGTCACCATAACTCACGCCGCACACCAGATCAACACGACGCACGCTGTTGGCTGAATAGTTGGTAATATTATCACCCATCATCTTAGCATTCGGCACAATAATCATCTTATTATCCGGTGTCTTGAGCAAGGTGGTGAAGATCTGTATCTCGACAACCGCGCCGGAGACTCCGGCACCGTCTATGTAATCTCCTACCTTGAATGGCCGAAATATCACCATCAATACTCCCGAAGCAAAGTTGGAAAGAGAACCCTGCAGAGCCAGACCGATCGCCAGACCGGCGGCCCCCAAAATTGCAATGAAGGAGGTCGTCTGAATATTGAGCTGGTTCAAGGTCGCAATCACCACGAAGGCCATCAAAGCTACGTAGGTCAGGCTACCGGTAAAAGAGACGAGCATCTCGTCAACGTTACTCTTGATCATGACCCGCTTGACAGCATCCCTCAACACCATGGCAATCCAGCGGCCAACGACGAAGATCGCGATAGCTGCAATAATTTTGAGCCCGTAGACGGCAACCATCTCCTGCACCTTTGGCACAATGGCAGAAAAATCTATGCTGGTAAGTTTGTCCATGCTGTTAAATCCTCCTGGTATGCCCGGGAAGTTCCCCAGGTTTCGTTACCGCTTATCTACTCCGTACACAATTTAGACAGTACGACGCCTGCTGGTTTTTCCAAACACCACACTATCAAATTAGCAAGAAATGTCCACAACAGGATCCACAATAATTGGCAGCGACGCCAGAATGAAGAGGAACAATCACCATTCAATCAAGTGTAAAGCCACATGTATCTATTGAACCCGTCATGCTTAACGCAACTACCACATATGACGGGCACCAATGATGGCTACTCCACCGCGCAGAACCTTTTATCTGATTTAAACCTTTTAAAATCAGATAATTGAGACCGTAATCCCTACTATTATTCCATGGCACCGTAGTTGCTATATTTCTTTTTGGCAGAACATGAGTACGTCATGCTTACTGTTAATTTTGTTTCGGAAAGACAGTGGTAATAACAGACATGATAGAGACACAGGAAAAGATCCGAACCGTACTAATCGTTGACGACACTCCGGCGAATGTTTTGCTGCTTGAGAGTATTCTCTCACAAGAATACACCACCAGAGCGGCGACACGGGGAAGTGAGGCCCTTGAAATAGCCCTTACAACAATACCCGATCTTATTCTGCTGGACATCATGCTGCCGGATATTGATGGCTATGAGGTTTGCAGGTCTCTCAAAAGCAATCCGGTTACCTGCAACATTCCTGTCATCTTTATAACGGCAATGCACAGTGCTGGCAATGAAGCGCTAGGCTTTGAGGCGGGCGGAGCGGACTACATCACAAAGCCGTTCGTCAATATGGTGGTAGTTGCCCGAGTAAAAGCTCATCTCGCTCTCATTGTGAAACAGGAAGGGCTGGAAGAGTGGAACAACAGCCTTATAAACAGGGTATGGCATAACATTGCAACAATACGCGAAAAGAACGAAGCACTGCAGCGCGTAGAATCGTTGAAAACAGAAATTGAGGATGATGAGGAGTATGCCGAGGGTATTATTGAAACGATACGGGAACCATTTATGGTCGTAAGTTCCCGTCTGAATATACTTAAAGCTAACAGCAGATTTTATGAAACATTCAAAATTACGCCAGAGAAAACTCTTGGCAATTCGATCTACGACATCGATAACCGCCAATGGGATATTCCTGAAATACGACTCCTCTTTGAGGAGATCCTCCTCAATCAGAGCGTGTGCAAGGACTATGAAGTTGATCATGTTTTTCAAAGTGTTGGCCGCAAAATCATACTGATCAACGCCCGCAGTACTTTCCGCAAACAAACTGGCTCAGAAATCATTCTCCTTGCTATAGAAGACATTACAGAGCGCAGAATGACGGAAGAGTTCATAAAAAGCAGGGATATGAATCCCTGACGGATAGACTTACTTTGTCTATGCGGGAGATTGGCTCACGCGCTCAGCTGGGTCCTGGCAATAGTCTTGACTGAGACACGGCCAGCTAAATGAGGATTGTCCCATTTAATTGAGATGAAACAGTAAAGGATAGCTGAGCGGACAGATGTCATCTCGTCCTCTTATATGTTCTTTTTGAAATCAGGTTGTTAACTTTCACCGTTACCGCCGCTGACGTGCCGATATTACCTGCGCTGTCGTAAGCCTTGGCAGTCAGGGTGTACGTGCCATTTGCCACCGTAGCGGTATCCCATATGAAGGTGTAGGGCGCAGCTGTGTCTGTCACTTTCAGGACTCCGTTCACGTAGAACTGAACTTTGCTCACTCCGACAGAATCTGTAGCAGCAGCTGTGATAGTAACCTTTCCACTTACCGTAGAATTGGCAATCAGATTAGAGAGAGCAACTGAAGGTGCAGTCGTGTCCGGGAGTGTTATAGTGACTGAGGCCGATCGACTGGCGGATACGTTGCCGGCGGCATCTTTTGCCCAGGCATAGGCGGTTTTTGTCCCGACAGACGAGAAGGTGAAGCTGGCAGGCACCGTGGAGCTCCAGCCGGTTGCCGTGGCAGACGGTTTCGTGGCGGTTTCGGTAATCATGTAGCCGCTGACACCGACGTTGTCGCTGGCAGTCAGGCCGGTGACGGGAACGGTCAGTGATGTCGAGGTTGCAGGAATAACGAAGCTGCCCATGGTTGGCGCAGTAACGTCAGGCAATGTTATAGTGACTGAGGCCGATCGGCTGGATGATACGTTGCCGGCGGCATCTTTTGCCCAGGCATAGGCGGTTTTCGCCCCGGCAGACGAGAAGGTGAAGCTGGCAGGCACCGTGGAGCTCCAGCCGGTTGCCGTGGCAGACGGTTTCGTAGCGGTTTCGGTGATCAGGTAGCCGCTGACACCGACGTTGTCACTGGCAGTCAGGCCGGTGACGGGAACGGTTAGTGATGTCGACGTTGCAGGCAGGATAAAGCTGCCAACGGTCGGTGCCGTCGCGTCAGGCAGAATATTGTTAACCTTAACTGCGACGGATGAGGACTGCGCCGAATTACCGGCATTGTCGTAGGCTTTTGAGATTATTATGTAGTCGCCGTTGGCGACACTCCTTGTATCCCAGCTAAAATTGTAAGGGGAGATATTGCTTGCGAACATAAAAACGTTATTAATATAATACTCAACCTTACTCACGCCTATGTTGTCGCCGGCACTGGAACTGATCGACACCGTTCCGCTCACAATGGCATTGTTGACAGGTGCTGTTACAGCCACAGTCGGCGGGGTCACATCATTTACAACGTTGACTGTGGATGTAGCGGACTGGCCAACATTTCCGTTTGCGTCATACGCCTTGGCCATAAGCGTATAGGCACCTGATGCAAGGGAAGATGTGTCCCACGAATAGACGTACGGTGTACCAATATCAGTTGCCTTCAGTACACCATTCACATAGAACTCTACCTTTGTGACCCCTGCACTGTCCGTGGCATTAACACTAACAGAAACGGTTCCGCTCACACTGATTAAGTTTGCCGGGGATGTTATGGTGACTGACGGTGGTGTCTGCTCTATAGCAGACACAATATTTGAGAAGGAACTCTCTGTGCCCGAGGTATTATAGGCGGTAACTGCAAAATTGTAGGATTTTTCAGGATCAAGACCGCTGACGGTTGTTGTTGTCAGCTTTTTGACATCAATCGGGGCGCTCCCTTCCAGTTGAGAAGAGTCCGGACTGTAATAGACTTTGTACCCGGCCACATCAGCTTCGGCATTCGGATCCCACTGCAACGTAACACTGGAGGCAAAAGATGTGGCGCCCATGCCGAGGGACATGATAGCGGCCAGCACTGAGGCGACAAGCATCTTCTGCATACAGATGCCGTATTTTACAATACTGGGGCGAACATAACCTTCATCGACCAGAACCTCACCTAACCTTTTATGCGTCAGGACCTGCTTGCGAAGAGCCTCATCCAGCTGTTCCCGCGAGATGTAGCCGGTAGCAATCAAAAGTTCGCCAAGCTTGAGAGGGCCGCTGGTTGCAGCACTCTGGTTATTCTGAAAATCAAGGAGGGCGGTAAGCTGCAGTTTAGTCAGCATACCGAGCTGCATGAAAACCTCACCCAGTTTTTCACCGCTCCTTTTCTGCTCGGCAATGGCACGGTCAAGCTGTGCGTTGGTTATCTGGCCGGAGCGTACCAACAGTGCCCCCAGCAGCTCCCGTTCACCAGCCGCAATCTTTACCGCATCATCTATGTGACAGACATGTTCCTGCACAATAAGCGGCATTTTGAAATCCCGCTCTTTAAGTAATCCCATCCTGACAAGAACCTGACCCAGAAGTTCTTTGGTATGTTTTTGTTCATCCAGAGCACGGTCCAGTTCACGATTACGCAGAAATCTTCCTTCCAGTAATATCCGGCCAATTTGACGCTTGATTAGCTGTCTCATGACTTTTGGCTCCTTCACGCTTAACTGGACTAATCCCGCATAGTTACAACATACCGAGTGAACCATATCAAAACAGTCACCCTTAAATAAGCATCGCACGTGCCAAACTATAACGTACCGAATAGATGACTATATTAAGACCATACGGATTTACAGCACTCAATACCGTAAAATTTTTCGACACAATTTCAGCATTTTTTTACATGTTTCAATTCCGAACAGCTTTACAAAAAAAGCCCTCAATCGCATTGGCTGAGGGCTGTAAAGTTTATTTGTGTTAGTACATCATTGACAACACTCCCTCATCAAATATCAAAACAGGGAGAGCTGTTAATTTTTATGGGGCACTGTCCCCTCAAAGAGGACCACGGGGACGCTGCTTGTTATTTTTCTACTATGCCTTTAGTAACGCGGCGAAAGCGAAGCAATGGAAGCGGCGGCGTCAATGGCGAGATCAGGATCACCCTCGTTGTTAGTTCCGCTGGCAATTCTCGCCCGGATACGGGCATTAACAGGTGCGAGACTCAGTCCGTTTGCTGAAATTATCTCCGTGAGAATTTCCTCCATTGCAACGATATGGTACGCCATACTTGCTGTCTTCTGCACAAGCAGATCTATTGTTGAATGCAAAGACACAACTGTCTCTGTCATCGCAGCGAGATTCGCCGCCACCAGATCTTCACCGCTCGTCTCATTTTTAGCATTTTCCTGGTCAGGATTTTCGCATTGTTCTGCATCCGGGGCATGCCCTTTGTCATAACCTGTGCCGTTATTTTGTTCTCTGAGGTGTTCTGTGCCGTGGCCCATTTTTTTCTCCCCTATTCTGAAATTTCTTCTTTACTTCCCCTCTCTTTAACGCAACTAACATGCCAGAGAAATACAGAAGAGAGTCAAGATCGCAACCAACCGATTATACGGATAATTTTACAAATGAATGATTCTCTAAAACATTAAAATTAACGGGCCAAACAGAGCGCCGCATAGATACGGGCTGCAGCGGAGACTTCCGCAAACACCACCTGTTCATCGTGAGTATGAGCCGTTTCGAGCGAACCGGGGCCGAGAATCAGCGGTTTTACACCCGCCGCAAAAAAAAGATTGCCATCGGAATGAGAGCGAAAAGCATCCATCTCCAACGTCAGGCCAAGCTTTGGATAGACCTCCTGTAACATTTGCACCAGGTGGTTTTCGGTGCCAAGGTTATAGCCCGCGGAAGCAAAATCGAAGGTAACATCCAGATCAAGTCCGGGAATGTTTGTGCCAAGACCAGCCACAATCCGGCGGATAGACTCCTGAAGTGTGACCGGATCATTGTCTGGCGGCAGGTGCAGGTCAATCCAGGTTTCGCATCGATCCGGAACAACAAAGCCGGCCCGTGCCGATTTCATCTCCCTGATTGAATAGACGATCTCCGAGTTCTCCCGGTCGAACAGCGGATCATTCCCCAGCAGCAAGAGCACGCGGAGCATCGATTCAACGGCATTGTGACCAAGTTCCGGGAGCGAGGAATGGCTGCGAATGCCTCTGGTTACGAAACCGGCTTCCAGATAACCGTAATGGGCGAATTTGGCCGCCAGGCTGGTCGGTTCACCGATAACTACCCATGGCGGACAGCAGGATTCGAGAAAGGTAGCGCTGCCGTCACCGTTTTCTTCCTCCCCGACAACCAGCAACAGACCTACCGAAGGTCGCTCTGCAGGCACCAAAGCTTCGGCCAGCGCCAACCAGGTTTCTACCATGGCGGCACAGCCCCCCTTCATATCGGCACTTCCCAGACCGAGGATGACACCATCCTCCTCCTTCGGCCCAAATGTATCCAGATCCCAGGCGGGGACGGTATCAACATGCCCCACCATGTACAGCCACGGTTCTTCCGGCCCCATGGTCACACGCAGGTTGTAGCGATCTTCATCCACTTCCTGCCGTTCCACGCTAAAACCGGCAGTAGTAAGGATCTTCTCCAGGTAAACCTGGATATCCTCCTCCTTACCGGAGGGAGAATAGATATGGAGCATTTCAAGGAACGTTTTTCGTAACCGGCCGGAGTTGATGGCGTGCCAGACGTTCTGCAAAGGGGCGCTCATAGTTTCTTTACCGGTTTTTTCTTGCTCTTGTGCGACAGATTGAGGGACATGTAGACGTGCTCCTGAATATCACCGAACCCTTTCTTCTGAAAGAAACGAACCGCCGGTTCGTTGTCGGCAGAGGTATCGACAATCATCATCCGCACCCCCTGATCCATCATACGGTGCTTGATTTCCCTGAACAACCCGCTTCCCACGCCACCCTGCTGAATATCGGTGCGGACCCCCACCCAGACAAGATAGCCGTATTTCCAGGGCGAATTGTGTTTTGTGACCGTTGTTCCCAAGGCAAACCCGAGAATCTGCCCACCCGCTTCCGCTACAAGGCAGAGCTCACTGTCCGAATTAAAGAAGGTGGTGATCTCGTATTCGTCCCAAGTACGGTAAAGACTCTGGAAAGATTCGGCGGTAAAGACCTGTTCACCGATGTGAAATACCGCAGAGAAATCATCTATCGTCATCTCCCTGATACGGAGATTTTCAGGGTTTGCCGATGGAAGCGCTGTCATGTGTGACCTCTTTGTGAATTTTATTGACCGGTTTGTAACCGCATTAAAAGTGCCAAGAGAAATAAAATCTATAACGTATTAATTTTAGACGCATTCGCACATTTTTCAATTCACTCACTGCATTTTATCTCCTGGGCACGCCGTCATATATGGCAGCTACGTAATTTTTCTTGGTGGGATTTCCTTTTGTCGCAGCGTCGTTCTTACAGCTTACCGCTCACAATCAATCATCACGTGACACAAACAACGGCTGCACGCCCCGACAAGCGCAGTCGCTTACGCCACATCCACCACAAAAAAGCACCCTGACAACGAATCGCCAGGGTGCTTCCAGATCAGACTTTATGTAACAAGCGGAGTCACCCGCTGCAGCAGACGTTCTGCTCCCGCGCTGCCTTGGTCTCGTCCAGCCGCGAGATCGGCATCGTCAGCGGTGCATCGTGCAACGCCTGCGGATTGCTTATCGCGGTCTGAGCCGCTTCGATCATCACTGCAATGAAGGCATCCATTGCCGCCTTGCTCTCGGTCTCGGTCGGCTCGATCATGATCGCTTCCTTCACGATCATCGGGAAATAGACCGTGGGGGGGTGATACCCCTTGTCGATCAGGAACTTGGCGATGTCAATGGCATGAACACCGTGCTCCAGCTGCTTGGAGGCGGAAAAAACGCATTCGTGCATGCAGGTCATGTCGTAGGGGAGATCGTAGTAGGGCTTCAGCTTTTCCTTGATGTAGTTGGCGTTCAACACCGCCTGCTCGGAAACCTGGATCAGCCCTTCGCGGCCGAGCATGATGATGTAGGCGTAGGCCTTGGCCATGACGCCGAAGTTGCCGAAGAAGTTGGCGGTGCGGCCAATGGAACCCTTGTTGGTTGTTTCCAGCAACAGCTTGCCGTCGTCATCCATGACGATGCGCGGCTGCGGCAGGAACGGGATCAACGACTTCTTCACGCCGACCGGACCGGAACCGGGACCGCCGCCGCCGTGGGGGGTGCCGAAGGTCTTGTGCAGATTGACGTGAATGACGTCGAAGCCGACGTCGCCCGGTTTGACCTTGCCCATGATGGCGTTCAGGTTGGCGCCGTCGTAGTACATCAGCGCATCGTGAGAGTGGGCGATGTCGCTAATCTCCTTGATGTGTGGATTGAACAGACCAAGGGTGTTGGGGCAGGTCATCATGACTGCCGCCACCTCATCAGTCATCGCCGCTTTGAACAGCTCCAGATCCATGTCGCCGTATGATGCGGTCGGCACCGTGATGATCTCGTAACCGGCAATCGCCGCCGAAGCGGGGTTGGTGCCGTGGGATGAGTCGGGAACGACGACGTATTTTTTCTTGGCCTTGTTCCCCCTGGCCGCATGGTAGGCCGAAACCAGCAGAATACCGGTCATCTCGCCATGGGCGCCTGCCAGCGGTTGGGTGGTAACTTCGTCCATGCCGGTGATATCGGCCAGCAGCTGCCCCAGGTCATAGAGCATCCCGAGCGTCCCCTGACAGAAATCCACGCCGCCGGGAAGCAGCGCCGTCATCGGGTGGAACGGCGCAAAGAGAGTCGCCGCGTTTTCCAGCACCTTGGCGTTGTACTTCATCGTACAGGAGCCGAGCGGATAGAAGTTGGTGTCCACCGAGAAGTTGCGCCGCGACAGGTTGGTGAAATGACGCACCAGATCAAGTTCTGATACTTCGGCGAGATCGGCCTGCTCCTTGCGCAGCAGGGCTTCCGGCAATGCAACAGCAGCGGGGACATCGGAGGCGGGCAGTTTGAGGCCGCGACGTCCGGGCACCGATAGTTCGTAGATCAGTTGCATAGCGCCACCTCCAGCTCTTTAACAAGCAGGTCGATTTCCTTCTTGGTACGTTTCTCGGTCACCGTCACAACGAGGCAGTTCTCCGCCCCATCGTAGTAATCTCCCAGCGGCACTCCGGCGGCGATCCCCTTGTCAAGCAGCAGGGCGACCACAGCAATGGCGTTTTTCGGCAGGTAGAGGGTGAACTCGTTGAACGTTGCCGCCGACTGCAGCACGCTTACCCCCGGAAGAGCGGTCAGCTGTGCCTTGGCATACTCCGCCTTGTCGCGGTTCAGACCGGCCAGGTTGACCAGCCCCTCTTTGCCGACGGAGGAGAGGAAAATCAGGCCGCGCAGGGCGCAGAGTCCCTGGTTGCTGCAGATGTTCGAGGTGGCCTTGTGGCGCTTGATATGCTGTTCGCGCGCCTGCAGCGTCAGCACGAAACCGCGCTTGCCGTTTCTGTCCACGGTCTCGCCGACGATACGCCCCGGCATGTTGCGGATAAGCTTTTTCCTGGCGGCGATGAAACCGAAGGAGGGACCGCCGAAGGAGAGCGGATTGCCGAGGCTCTGACCGTCACCGACGGCGATATCAATGCCGACCTCGCCGGGCGATTTCAGCATGCCGAGGGCGATCGGGTAGACCGAGCCGATCAGCAGGGCGCCGACGCCGTGAACCTGATCCGCCAGGGCGGTAAAGTCCTCGACCGTGCCGAAAAAGTTGGGGTTCTGCACCAGCACGGCAGCAACACTGTCGTCCAGCAGGGCGGCCAAGGCGGCACGGTCCAGCTGGCCCTTCTGCGGCGCGATCTCGATCACCTCCACATCCAGATTGAACAGATATGTTTTCAGTACCTGCCGTGAGAAGGGGCTGACGCAGCCGTCCACGACTATTTTGTTCCGCCCGGTTACGCGCAGCGCCATCATGGCGGCCTCGGCACAGGCGCTGCCGCCGTCGTAGAGCGAGGCGTTGGAGACATCCAGCCCGGTCAGGCGGCAGATCGCCGTCTGGTATTCGAACAGTGCCTGCAGCGTCCCCTGGGAACATTCCGGCTGATAGGGGGTGTAGGCGGTGTAGAATTCGGAGCGACCGGAGAGGTGATCAACCACCGCAGGGATGATGTGGTCGTAGAAGCCGCCGCCGATGAAATTGGTCATCCCTTGGGTGTTATCAGCGGCAATTGCCTGCATGCGGCTGAACGTCTCGAACTCGGACATACCGGCGGGAAGGTTGAAAGTCTTGGCACGCAGTTCGGCCGGGATCGGCGCGAAAAGCTCCTCAACGTCGGCAACGCCGATGGCGGAGAGCATTTCGGCGATCTCCTCCGGCGTATGGGGACAGTAGTGGCTGTCGTTCATATTGAATTCTCCAATCTTTTGTCCACGAAAAACACGAAAGAGAGCCTAAAACGTAATGGAGCAACAGACCAAGAGGCTCTCTTCGTATAATGTAAAATTCATCTGTTTCTTTTTTCGTGTCTTTCGTGTCTTTCGTGGATAATGGCTCTTACAATGTTTTTAAATAGTCGTCGTACTGTGCCTGTGTCATCAGGTTTTTCAGCTCAGCTTCGTCGGCGATCTCGATCTCGGCCATCCAGCCAGCAGACTCGGCGCTCTCGTTGACGGCTTCCGGCGCGAGTTCCAGCGCATCATTCACCTTGACAACTTTGCCTGACAGCGGCGCGAAGATATCGCTGGCGGCCTTGACCGACTCGATGCTGCCGAGGACGGCGAACTGCTTGACGACCGCACCGATTTTAGGCAGCTCCACGAAGGTGATGTCACCCAGCTCGTGAGCCGCGTGATCGCTGATACCGACTGTCCCTACTCCGCCTTCAACCCTGACCCACTCATGTTCCTTGCTGAAATACATGCTCATTGTCAATTCCTCCCTGGTATTTGAGTACTGAAATATGTAAGACTAAAGATCGCTTATGCCCGCACCGAGCCGCCCTTGAAGAACGGCAGTTCGCAGACCGTCGCCTCCATGGTGACACGCTCGTGGGTGATGGTCAGCGGTGTGCCGACGGCGGTCAGCCCCGGCGTGACAAAACCGATGCCGATACCTCTGCCGAGCATCGGCGAGAAGACGCCGCTGGTCACCGTGCCGACGGCATTTCCTTCAGAACAGATATCATAATGATGCCGCGGCGAACGGCGCCCGCTGACTTCAAAAGCCACCTTTTTCCTCGTTACGCCCTGCTCCTTCAGGCGCAGCAGCGCCTCTTTGCCGATAAAGGTTTTGTCGAAGTTGACGAAGCTCTCCAGCCCGGCCTCAAGCGGCGTAGTCTCCTCGTCGATATCACTGCCGTAGAGCGAATAGCCGACCTCAAGGCGGAGCACGTCGCGCGCACCCAGTCCGGCCGGTTTGACGCGCTCGTCGGTCAGGAACAAATCCCACAGTTCGCAGACCTTTTCCGCCGGGATGAATATTTCATACCCCAGTTCGCCAGTGTAGCCGGTGCGGCTGACGATTGCCGGAACGCCGAGGATATCCATCGTGATGAACTTGAAATAGGGGAGCGTGGCGACCGCTTCGCCGATGAGCTCGACCATGACGTAGCGGGCCAGCGGCCCCTGCAGATCGAGCTTGCCGGTGGCGGCGGTAATATCGGTAAACGTGCCGCCGTGCAGGCGTTCCTTGATGACGGCAAAATCCTTGGGAGCCGTGGCGGCATTGACCACGATCATGACCTGGTCATCGGCGAGGCGAAATACGATCAGATCGTCAATGATTCCACCCTGCTCGTTGAGCAGGAAACCGTAGCGGGAGCGCCCGACCGGGATCGTCTGCACCGAAAAGGTAAAGACATCCTCAAGGCCGCTGGCGGCGAAATCGCCCTGAAAGAGGAACTCCCCCATATGGCAGATATCGAAGAGCGCGGCGCTGGTGCGGCACCAGCTGTGTTCGGCAATAATCCCCTCATACTGAATCGGCATATCCCAACCACCAAAAGGCGCCATCAGGGCCTTCAAGTCGCGGTGCCGGCCACAGATCGGCGTTGCTTGAAGCTGCTCATCCATTGTATGTTCTCCTCATGCAGTTATTATCTTGCGTATGTCGGTGTTCCGGAAGGAGAGAGTCGAGGAGGAATCGGAAGCACATATGAAACTTATATTAGATTCAAATTTGCAGGCATGTTAGTGTAAATGTTTCCGCCACGCAACCTGAAATACCGTTTTTTTCGAGAGAGAATGTCATGCAAACGCCGAAACGCACCCCGACAAAATACCACCCCAAAGGAGTGACGCTCCTCTATGAAGACCGGGACGTCATCGTCATAGACAAACCGAGCGGCCTGCTGACGATGGGAACGGAACGGGACAAGTCGAGAACCGCCCACACCATCCTCAACGACTATGTCCGCAAGGGGGACCCGCGCTCCCGCAACCGGGTCTACATTGTCCACCGCCTCGATCGCGACACCTCCGGCATCCTGCTCTTTGCCAAAAGCGAGACGGCCAAGACCTTTCTGCAGGGGCACTGGGAGAGCACCGACAAACACTATCTCACGATCGTGCATGGCTCACTGGCAGCAAAGACCGGGACGATCAGCAGCTACCTGGCTGAGAACTCCGCCTTTAACGTCTACTCGACCCAGGACCAGGCGGCCGGGAAACTGTCACACACGGAGTATACGGTCCTCAAAGAGACCAAAGGGTTCAGCCTGCTTGATATCCACCTGCTCACCGGCCGCAAGCATCAGATCCGGGTACACCTGTCCGAAAGCGGCCATCCGGTCGTGGGGGACCGCAAATACGGCAAAGCGAATGATTCGTACAACACCCTGGCGCTGCACTCTTGCTCGATCACCTTCACCCACCCGGTCAACGGCAAGCGGCTGACCTTTACAACCGCCGTTCCGGAGTTTTTCACCCGCCTGGTCGGGAGACTGGAAGCGCAGACGGCCTGATTCCGCTGCAGATGGTGAGGCAAGCCATGATCATTTCCGCCAGCAGGCGTACCGACATACCGGCCTTCTATGCCGAATGGTTCATGAAGCGGGTGCGGGCCGGATACTTCTACCGGGTCAACCCTTTCAACAGCAGACAGGTCAGCCGCTTCAGCCTGAAAGCCGAAGAGGTGGATGCAATCTGCTTCTGGACCAAGAACCCGCAGCCGCTCATGCGGCATCTGGACGAGCTGGACGAGCGCGGCCTGAACTACTACTTCCAATTCACCCTCAACCCCTACGACAGAATCTTCGAGCCGGGCGTGCCGCCGCTGGAGGAGCGGATCAACACCATGATTGAGCTGGCCGGGCGCATCGGCCCGGAGCATGTTGTGTGGCGCTACGATCCGGTCATCCTCAGCAGCGCCACTCCGGTCCCTTTCCACCTGGAAAAGGGGGAGGAGATTGCGGCGAGGATCGGCAGGGCAACCCGCCGGCTGATGTTCAGCTTCCATGATTTCTACGGCAGGGGGAAGGGGCGGCTGAGCAGGGCTCTGGCCGGGAGCGGCATCACGCTGGAGGACATCACCGCGCCGGCGCAGCACGCTGCCCTCGACCTGGTGGCACGGGGATTCAAAGAAATCGCCGAGCGCCACAACCTGCAGCTATTCTCCTGCAGCGAGGAGATGGATCTGGGAGCGATCGGCATCCGCCATGGCGCCTGTATCGACGGCGACCTGATCCGGGAGCTGTTCGGCGTCAAGGTTGCTTTAAGGAAAGACAGGAATCAGCGCGGTGCGTGCAACTGCGTCGCATCTGCCGACATGGGGAGCTACAACAGCTGCCGTTACCGCTGCAGCTACTGCTACGCCAAGTTCAACGAAGGGATGATCGAGAGCAACTGCCGGAAACATAACCCGGAGAGCCCGGCGCTGATCGGTGAGTATGATGGCAGCATTGAGGCCGGGACAAAACACGACCAGCTTATAATTCCGCTAGATTCAGGCACTGACTGAGTTTATAAACAGCGAAAGGGAGACATTCTTGAACGATCAGAGCGCACATCCTGAAGGGGAATTGCTCCTCCGGACATCCCCGATGCCGAGCGACACCAACGGCAACGGCGACATTTTCGGAGGGTGGATCATGTCGCAGATGGACATCGCCGGCGGCATGATGGCAATGGAAAGGACCGGCGGGCGGGCGGTTACCGTCGCGGTGGACACCATGAAATTCATCAAGCCGGTAAATGTCGGTGATATCGTCTGCTGCTACGGCACGGTGTTGAGGACAGGTACCACGTCCGTCACCATACGCCTGGAGGTCTGGGTGAAACCGAGCGTTTGGAGAACGGCGGCAGCAAAGGCAGAAGCCTTTTTCAAGGTTACCGAGGCTTCCTTCACCTATGTGGCGATTGACCATGAAGGGCACAAACGGCCTGTCCCTAAAAAAGCCACGCCGGAAAATAATGCCGATGAGAAATAGATAAAAGGAGCCTGATCATGAAACAGCGAAAACTGGGAACGCAGGGATTGGCCGTATCGGCCCAAGGCCTCGGATGCATGGGGATGTCAGATTTTTACGGCAGCCGGAACGAGGCGGAATCCATCGCCACCATCCACCATGCCCTGGACATGGGGGTCAACTTCCTGGACACCTCCGACATGTACGGCCCGTTCACCAACGAAGAGCTGGTGGGGAAGGCGATCAAGGGGCGGCGCAACCGGGTGGTGGTAGCGACCAAGTTCGGCATCATGCGCGCCCAACCGTCCAAGGAGGGGTGGGCGCCGATCACCGGCATCAGCGGCAGGCCGGAGTATGTCCGTTCAGCCTGTGACGCCTCGCTGAAACGTCTGGGCGTCGACCATATCGACCTCTATTACCAGCACCGGGTGGATGCCGAGGTGCCGATCGAAGAGACCGTCGGGGCGATGTCTGACCTGGTCTCAGCCGGTAAGGTCTGCTACATCGGGCTGTCCGAGGCGAGTGTCCAGACGATCCGCCGTGCCCATGCCATACATCCGCTTTCTGCACTGCAGAGCGAATACTCACTCTGGAGCCGCGACCCGGAGGACGAAGTGCTGCCGGCCCTGCGGGAGCTGGGTATCGGCTTTGTCGCCTACAGCCCGCTGGGGCGCGGTTTTCTGACCGGGCAACTGAAGAGCCCCAACGACTTTGCCCCAGACGACTACCGTCGCAACTCCCCTCGCTTCCAGGGTGAAAACTTTACGAAAAACCTGGAGCTGGTAGAGCGGGTCACCGCCATTGCCGGGCAGAAAGGGGCCACCCCCGGACAGCTGGCCCTTGCCTGGGTGCTGGCACAGGGGGACGACATCGTGCCGATTCCGGGTACCAAGCGGAGGAAGTATCTGGAAGAAAATATCGCCGCAGGGTCACTGGAGATCAGTGCGGCTGAAATGGCTGAAATCGCGCAGGCGCTCCCCAAAGGGGCAGCGGCCGGAGAGCGTTATCCCGAATCCATGATGGCGTTTATCAACCGGTGACAGACGCGCATGGATAAAAACAGGCACACCCTTGCCCCTTTCATGCTCCTCTGTCTGATCGGGTTTGCAACCTTCTTCAGCTCGTACCTGCGCATCCCGGTCATGCCACTGCTGGCCGCAACGATGGGGGCCGGACCGGCACAGGTAGGAACCATCAACGGTGCCTTCATGTTGACCGCCGGGCTGCTCTCCATCCCCTCAGGCCTGCTGGCGGACCGCATCGGCCGCAACGTGCCGATTATCGCCGGCATAGTCGCAACCGCCGCCTCCTCGCTGCTGGTGACACAGTGCCAGCAGCCGGGACAGATGGCGGCGGCCTACATCCTCTTCGGCGTCGGCCTGGCCGCCCTCGCCCCCGGCATGCTGTCTCTGGTTGCTGATGTCATGCCGCCCGACCGGCTTGGCCAGGCCTATGGCTGGTATACCACAGCCATCTACATCGCCATGACTCTCGGCCCGGCGTCGGGAGGTTATCTGGCCAAAGCACTCAGCCTCCGCGAGGTATTCTTCGTTTCCGGAAGTCTGTTGGCGGTGGTGGCACTGCTCGCCCTGTTTGCACTACCAAAGAGCCTTCCCCGCCACAGCACCGACCTGCAAGCAGCCCTGTTAGCCAGCTTCGGGCTGCTGCACAACCGCCCCCTTCTTGCCTGTCTGCTGGCGACCGCCGGCAGTTGCATCGGCTTCGGGGTCTTTCTGACTTTTCTCCCCCTGTACGCCACGCAGCTGGGGTACGATCCGGCCCAGGTTGGTCTGGTCTTTGCCGCCCAGGCTGTCACCAATGTCGTCGGCAGAGTACCGATCGGCAGCCTTGCCGACCGTGTCGATCGCCGCCGACTCGTCGCTGTCGGCCTACTCTGCCTGGCACTGTCGCTGATCGCGCTGGGGCAGTCCGTACACCTTGCGCAACTGATGGCCTGCGCGGTTGTTATGGGGGCGGGAATGGCCCTGACCTTCACCGCCATCGGCGCCATGATTGCCGAACTGGTCCCGACCGTGCAGCGCGGCCTGGCCATGGGGATGTATAACAGCTGTGTCTACCTGGGGATGATGACCGGCGCCACCGTTATGGGCCTTGCCTTGAAACGGATTGGCTATCCACTCGGATTTGCCGCCGCCGGTGGCATGGCTGTGGTAACATTACTGTTCTTTTTAGCGATGATGCGGAAAAATCGGATTCGGCAGGATTGCCGCGCCTGACACGCAATCTTTCCCTTTTTAATTTGCCGGACAGTTTTAATTTACAGTCAACCATAGAATGCGTATATTTGCCGCCATTACCGGCAGCTGCCGCTCCTTTCCGAAACAGCTGACTACGCTCGGAAAATATGCGACAGTTCCCTGCAAAACAAACCACAACGTTCCCCAGAGTGGTGTCCGTCCCTTATATATAACGTTCACGCTGTTCGCTGCTTCATGAAAGAGACCTGAAAGGGGGAGTAATGAGTAGTCTCTCGGGATTTTTAAACAATGCGGCATTGATGCTTATTCTCTGCGTCATTTATGACACATTCGGCATCTATTCGCTTGCGAACAAAAGAGTGAGAGACTCTCTGACCGGTGTATTGGTGGGGCTCATCAGTATCGCCGTCATGCTGAACCCATGGTCTCTGCAGCCAGGCGTATTCTTCGATACCAGGTGGGTCCTTCTCAGCCTCTGCGGGCTCTATTTCGGCTTTGTTCCAACAGCGGTCGCGGTAGTCATTGCCGGTGCATTTCGCCTTTACATCGGTGGCCCCGGCGGCATAGTCGGCACTGTCGTGATTGTAGTGACCGCGTGTATCGGCCTTGCCTGGAAATACTGGAAAGACAGATACGACAAACCCCTTAACTGGGTGCAGCTATACGTTTTTGGCGTGGTCGTCCAGCTCGCCATGCTCTCCTGCGTGCTCCTCATGCCCGCCGAGTTGCACATCCCTATCCTCAAGAAGACCTCAGCTCCAATCCTGCTCATTTATCCCGTTCTCACCATGATTATCGGCCTCATCCTGAAGCGGCAGGAAGACCGCAGGGCCACCGAGAAGGAACTGGCAGAAAGCCGCAAAGCATTAAGCATGGAGCGGGGGTTGCTCCGTGGTGTCATCAACTCCATACCCGACCTGATTTTCTTTAAAAATACCGCTGGTGTTTACCTCGGCTGCAACAGCTCTTTTGAGGAGTTTGTCGGCCACGAGGAGCAGGGAGTGACCGG
Source organism: Desulfuromonadaceae bacterium (assembly GCA_028681335.1). Taxonomy (GTDB): domain Bacteria; phylum Desulfobacterota; class Desulfuromonadia; order Geobacterales; family Pseudopelobacteraceae; genus JACRCG01. Next base: position 51,037 of record JAQUIT010000012.1, read on the forward strand.
TAAAACAGATTTTGACCTGTTTGACAGGGACACCGCCGAATTTTTTGTGCAGAAGGACAACATTATCTTCACGTCAGGAAAAGCGCGCAGCAATGAGGAGTGGGTCGATTACCCGGATGGCAGAAGAGTCCTCCTGGAGACGGTAAAGACACCGCTGAAGGACGTGACCGGAACCGTCTACGGGCTGGTCGGCAACAGTCGTGACATGACCGAACGCCAAAAGGCTGAAGATGCACTGCGCAAAAGTGAAGAATTCCTGAAAGAAGCACAGCAGATTGCCCATCTTGGCTCGTGGTCACTCGATCTCACCCTCAATCATCTTTCCTGGTCTGAGGAGGTCTATCGGATCTTTGGCCTGCACGCGGAAGAATTCGGTGCAACCTACGAGGCCTTCATTGACCTTGTGCACCCTGCTGACCGTGCCATGGTTGAGGCGGCGTACAGTGAATACCTCCATGACGGGAAGGATGGCTTCGAGATCGAACACCGCATCGTCAGAAACTCAACCGGCGAGGTGCGCACTGTCCATGAAAAATGCGCTTACTTACGCGATGAAAACGGCCGAATCAGCGTACTCCAAGGAATGATACACGACATAACAGATCGCAAGCACGACGAGGAAGAGAGATTGAAACTTGAGCAGCAGCTTCTCCACACCCAGAAGCTGGAGAGTCTTGGGGTACTGGCCGGAGGAATCGCTCACGATTTCAACAACATACTCACCTCAATTGTCGGCAATGCCGAACTGGCATTGATGAAAATGAACCCTGAATCGCCCGCTCTTGACAACCTGCACAGGATTGAGCATGCCGCTGAGCGGGCCGCCGATCTGGCCCAGCAGATGCTGGCGTATTCCGGCAAGGGCAAGTTCGTCGTCAAAAGTATCGACCTTGGCAAAATGCTGGAAGAAATGCTCCACATGCTGGAGGTGTCCATCTCCAAGAAGGCGGTGCTCAGACTCAACCGTCCCCCCAACCTGCCTCCGGTTGAGGCTGACGCCACCCAAATTCGCCAGATCATCATGAACCTGGTCATCAACGCCTCTGAGGCGATCGGCGACAAGAGCGGCGTCATTGCCATCACCACCGGCTGCATGGATTGTGACCAGAGCTACCTGAAAAATGTCTGGCTGGATGAGAACATCAAAGAGGGGCTGTACGTATTTCTGGAAGTTGCCGACACCGGCTGCGGCATGGACAAGGAAACACAGGCAAAGATTTTCGACCCGTTCTTCACCACCAAATTCACCGGCAGAGGCCTTGGCATGGCTGCCGTCATGGGAATAGTACGAGGGCACAACGGTGCCATCAAGGTTTACAGCGAACCGGGTAAAGGCACATCCTTCAAGCTGCTGCTCCCCGCTTCCGGCAAACCGGCCGAGATATTCAACGGCGAATCACCTTACGACCGCTGGAAAGGGTCGGGCAAAGTCCTGCTTGTGGATGATGAGGAGACGGTGCGGGGTATCGGCAGGGAGATGCTGCTGGAGCTCGGCTTCGAAGTAGTCACTTCCAATGACGGCCGTGAAGCCGTCGAAATTTTCAGACAACAGCCAGACATCGCCTTTGTTATTCTGGATCTGACCATGCCGCACATGGATGGTGAACAGTGTTTTCGGGAGCTGAGGCAGCTCAAACCTGATGTCAAGGTGATCATTTCCAGCGGCTTCAGTGAGCATGAGGTCACCCAGATGTTTATCGGCAAAGGGTTGGCAGGATTTATCCAGAAACCGTATAAATTGTCGGCGCTGAAAGAGGCCATAAAGAGCCTTTATTAGAACGCAGCCGGTTACTGCCGTCAGCGTGTTTCAGCGCCCCGCCCGCCTGTACCTTCCGGGCAAAGCACCATAGAGCACCTACGGTGGACACTGGGCACACATCGACTTGAAGAGGTTGGTACTCAGGTAGCGGTCGCCACGATCTGGGATTATCACAACAATAAACCCCGACTCCAGCTCTGCCGCCAGCCTGAGCGCTCCGGCCACGGCGGCACCACCGGACATACCACAGAAAATCCCTTCCCGCATTGCAAGCAGGCGGGCAGTTTCAAAAGCATCATCGTCCTCCACGACAAGCTTGCGGTCGTAGGCATGCGGATCGTAAATCGGTGGAACGATCGCTTCCTCCATGTTTTTCAGCCCCTGTATCTTGTGCCCCAGCACCGGTTCTACGGCCACAACACAGACATCCGGCTTGGCTTCATGGAAGTATTTCGCGACCCCCATGACCGTACCGCTCGTACCAACGCCGGCGACAAAATGGGTTATCTCACCACCGGTCTGCTCCATGATCTCCGGGGCGGTTGTCTCGTAGTGGGCCAGTACATTATTCGGATTGGCGTACTGATTGGGCATGTAATATGTTCCGGGCTCGCTGTCGAGGATCTTATGGGCAAGGCGGATTGCGCCATCGGTGGCCTCGCAGCCGGGAGAGAGCACGATCTCGGCGCCGTAGGCTTCCAGCACACTGCGCCGCTCCACGCTGACGCAGCCTGGCATGACCAGCTTGATGCGATATCCTCTGGCTGCGGCGATCATGGCGAGGGCGATGCCGGTGTTTCCCGATGTCGGTTCAAGAATAACCTTGTCAAGGGTCAGTTCACCGCTCGCCTCGGCAGCCAGAATCATGCTGCGTGCCGGACGGTCCTTGATCGAACCGCCGGGGTTGTTCCCTTCAATTTTTGCCATGATCCGTACGCCCGGATTTGTGCAGAGCGAGCTTATTTCAACAAGCGGAGTTGAGCCGATCGACTCGAGTAGACTTTGACCCTTCATCTGTGCCTCATATGTCTATGGTTGGAATATTTAACATATAGTCCCCGCCACCCCAGACGTCAAGGATGTTGAGAAGAGGGATATTGTCTACACACTCCTGAATTGATGGCATGACACTATCAACCAGGCTGAGGGGTGGGGCAGCGGCGGGCCAGGCAAGGGATCAATGCGAGACCGCACGTGAGCGATACATGGTGAAGGCGGCAAGAGAAACGTATCCAGTGTAGAAACAGTCATTTACTCTACACCTGATTATCACTTAAGGAGTATACTTGAACAAGCAGGATCAAGGAGCTTTCACACCACGTTACACCGGATGAAAGCCGTCGAAGAGGGCACACATGAGTGAAACATACGATCTGATCATACTCGGCTCCGGATCGACTGCATTTGCTGCCGCGTTACGCGCCACCAGTTACGGAGCGCGTGTCCTCATGTTTGAAAAGAGCGTATTGGGAGGTACCTGCATCAATTGGGGCTGCATACCCAGCAAGACGCTTATCCATGCGGCGCTCTTCAGACATGAGGCTCATCTGGGCGGCATGATTGGCCTTAACACGGAAAATGATAACACGAGCATTGATGCGGAACGTCTCTTCAAGCACCGGGAAACTGTCGTTACAAGGCTGCGCAAGGAGCGCTACCTCGATGTTCTCGCCGGCATGAAAGGTCTGGAGATGATCAAAGGGACCGCACGCTTCCGCGATGCCCGCACCGTTGAGTGCGATGGGCACCTCTACCTATCCGAGCGTTTTCTTATCGCCACAGGAGGCAACCCGCGCATCCCCAATCTGCCCGGACTGGATAAATGTTCCTATTACACCAGCCGCAGTGCGCTGCTGCTCAAAAAACTTCCGGCTTCTCTGGTCATCATCGGCGGTGGAGTGATCGCTGTTGAAATGGGGCAGATGTACCATCGCCTGGGATGCAACGTGACAATCCTTGAACATGGCCCCCGCTTGCTGCCGGCCATTGAGCCTGAACTTTCCGCATCGCTACAGGATATCCTGGAAAAGGAAGGTATCAGGGTAGTTACCGGTGCACGTATTTCCCGTGCCGACCGGCTCGGGGAGCTGAATGTACTATCTGCTGACGTGAATGGAACTCTTCAAGAATTCAGCTGCGAAAAGCTGCTCCTGGCGGTCGGCACCGTCCCGGCCACGGCAGACATCGGCCTTGATGCGGCGGGAGTGGCGCTGGACAGCAGAGGCTTCATCATAACGGACCGACAGATGCGCAGTTCAGTGGACGGCATCTGGGCAGCCGGTGATGTGGTCGGCAACATGATGATCGCTACGATCGGTGCCAAAGAGGGTATTGTCGCGGTGGATGACATGTTCAAACAGGGGTGTGGTTGTGCCATTGATTATCTGGCTGCACCCATGGCAATCTTTACCGATCCGGAAGTGGCGATGGTGGGGCATTCGGAGGAGAGCGCACGACAGGCCGGTTTCGATTGTATTGTCAACTGCATGCCGGTCAGCGCCATTCCCAAAGCTCACGTCACCGGCATGACCGACGGTGTGATCAAAATGGTCGCCGACCGGGTCACCGGACGGCTTCTGGGTGTCAGTCTCGTCTGCCACCGTGGTGCGGACATGATCAATGAAGCCGCTCTGGCCCTGCAGCTGCACGCAACAGTGACTGACATTGCAGCGACGATGCATGTGTACCCCTCTATTGGTGAAGGGCTCAAGCTGTGCGCCCAAGGGTTCAATCGGGACATCACCATGCTCTCATGCTGCGCTGAATGACTGCTGAGCGGGTCGATGTTGCTACTGCAAGCCGGCGCCTCTTCAATGACTCTCGTATGGATGTGAAACAGTGAACTGGCAGGTTTATATAATTCTCTGTTCGGACAACACACTCTACACCGGCATTACGACTGATCTCCTGCGGCGCTTCAATCAGCATGCCTCGGGACGGGGGGCCAAGTACTTCCGCGGTCGCCGCCCGGCACAGGTTGTCTATCAGGAGGTCAGTCATACCCGAAGTTCAGCATCTACCAGAGAGTTGGAGATCAAGAAACTGTCCCGCAGTGAAAAGCAGCTCCTGATCTCTTCCGCCATGAAAGGCACCGGCTGCCAAAAGTAGACCGCGTGCGGCTATTTTGCATCACCTGGGCAGGACGAAGTCCGCCCCGGCGAATTGAATCGCCGTCGGATCGCTGGCTCGTGGGGGGGATACCGCATGTACACCCCCACAGACCGGACAGCTCTGTACGAAAGTCTCCAGGATAAAAGCGGCGCCACAGCCATGGCACCTGAGTTCAAGTCCGGCAGGCAGCGTCGACAACGCTATTTCACCACCATGGGCATTCAGAACAAATTCCACCAGCTCCCTGCCGCAAGCATATGGCCCAGCTCCCGGTGTCCCGGTTGATCCGCACTCACACATATACTATTCTCCCTGTCGTACTACAGCTGATTTTATGATACAATGGTCGGCTTAGTCGATAGTACGCCCGATAATTATGACCTGGGTCAATTTTAAACAGAGATTGAGACGATTATTGCCGCTCAGACCTATTGTCGGGACCAACTGTAACGAAAGAAAGGCGAGCGAACATGGCACAACCATGGAAAATCATTGAAAGCATTTCGACCGAAGAAGGAGCACTTGAACTCCGCCAGCGTGGTGCACGGGACTTTATCATCACCATCGGGCCACAGGTACTTATGAACAGCATGGCCAATCGTTCCGAGGTCGTCCTCGGCCAGCTCGGCTGCGCTCACCTGAAGGACAGCCCAAGTCCACGAGTGCTGGTGGGCGGCCTTGGCATGGGCTTTACGCTCAAAGCTGTTCTGGACACCCTGCCGGCGGCAGCCAGCGTCATCGTCGCTGAACTTAACCCGACTGTACGCGAATGGTGCAGGGGGCCTCTAGCCGCACTCACGGATAATGCTGTTAACGACCCCCGCGTGACGGTGGAGATCGGCGATGTTGCCCACAGAATCCGCCGGAGCGCCGTCGATGGTGGCGAATCACGCTTCGACGCCATCATCCTGGATCTGTATCGCGGGCCGCACGCAAAAACACATCACAGTGATGACCCGCTCTACGGCAGCCGCGCTATCGAGAATATGCGCGCCGCACTCAAACCGTGCGGTTCCCTGGCTGTATGGGGAGAGAATTACGACGAGGGCTTCGACAAACGGTTGCAGAGCGCCGGTTTTACGGTAACAACAGACCGCCCCGGCCGTGGCGGCCTTCGTCATGTGGTCTTTACCGGGCACCTGAAACAGTCTAAAAAGAGCGGTAAGCACGCCTCGTGAAAACGTGCGCTGACTCGTAATACTGCAACTCTCCGCTTACCCCCTGGCGAGAAGCGTTTTCATCTTAGTCATCTCATCGGGGCAGATGCTCAGACAATCATGCCCTTCAAGAAACTCAACCAGAGAGCCCAGAAAGATACCGAACGAGAGCGGCACATTGGCTTTGTTATAATAATAGCTGCCGTTGTTGAACAGGACATTGACGGCAAATCCGGTATTGGGGGAGTCCAGTTCGACAAGCCCCTTGATCAACCGGTAGATTTCCTTTTCCAGCTTCCGCTGAGTGCCGTTTTCTGCTTTTGGCTTGTCATTCTTCGCAGCACCTTTCAGAGCGGTTTTAATTGAGGCAAGGTTTACTCCGGTACGCTTTGGCGTACATCCCAGCAATCCATCGAATATGCGCATCATCTCCTTGACGATATTCTCCCGTGCAACGTCAGGTGAAGCATCCTCTTCCATGAGCGTAGTCTCTTTGTTCAGGCCCGGCGCTGCTGCCGTGCCGGCGGCCGAAGCGGATCCCGGCCTTCTCAGCTTGTTGATACACTGTTTTTCTTCCATTACTGCATACTCCTGCCTTCAATTTTATTTTCACACTTTGATTCACCTGAAGCCGGTAAAGGAGTCAATTTGCCGCTTTTCCACCCTGCTCCGCTTCCTTGATGGACAAGGCGATCCGCTTACGCTGCGGGTCGGCCGACAGCACCTTGACATTTACCACCTGCCCGGCCCTGACGGCGTCGTTCGGATCCTTGACATAGCGCCCCGCCAGATGGCTGATATGCACCAGGCCATCCTGGTGAACGCCGATGTCGACAAAGGCGCCGAACGCGGTGACGTTGGTCACTGCACCCTGGAGGATCATGCCTTCCTTCAGGTCGCCGATCTCGCGGATGTCGTCGCGGAAGGAAGCGGTCTTGAACTGGCTGCGCGGGTCACGCCCCGGCTTTTTAAGCTCTTCGATGATATCAGACAGCGTCGGCAGCCCGACCCCCTCCGCAACGTAGCGTTTCAGATCTATTCTGCTCACCAGGGCCGGGTCAGCGATCAAGCCTGCCAGAGAGACACCCAGATCGGCGGCCATGCTCTCCACAAGTTTGTAGCGTTCCGGATGAACGGCACTGTTGTCGAGCGGGTGCTTGCCCCCTCTGATACGGAGGAAACCGGCAGACTGTTCGAAGGCCTTTGCCCCGAAGCGCGGCACCTTGAGCAGCTCCTTGCGGGAGACAAAGGAGCCGTTTTCGTCGCGATAGTGCGTAATGGCCTTGGCGAGAGACGGCCCGACACCGGAAACATAGGCTAAAAGCGCCCAGGAGGCGGTATTCAGATCAACCCCCACGTAGTTTACGCACGACTCTACAACGCCATCCAGAGACTTCTTCAGCATCCCCTGATTAACATCGTGCTGATACTGCCCAACGCCGATACTCTTCGGATCCACCTTCACCAGCTCACCCAGCGGGTCCTGCAGCCTGCGGGCAATGGAGATCGCTCCGCGCACCGTCAAATCCAGATCGGGAAACTCCTCACGGGCGATATCCGAAGCCGAGTAGACACTGGCTCCGGCCTCACTGACCGACACCACCGGAAGTGGTCTCCCTGCTGCGGCAAGGGTCTCCTTGACAAAAATCTCCATCTCGCGCCCGGCAGTACCATTACCGACCGCAACCATCTCGATGCTATGGGTTGCCACTATCCTCAGCAGCTCCTGACGGGCCTGTGGGAGGCGCCCTTCACCGATGTGCGGATAAATCGTCACATGCTCGAGGAAGCGGCCGGTCGTATCAACCGCCGCCAGCTTGGAGCCGGTACGAAAACCCGGATCAATGCCAAGTACCCGCTTGCCTCCGGCCGGGGGAGCCAACAACAGTTCACGCAGATTTCGGGCAAAGATCTTAATAGCCGCCACATCGGCGCGCTCCTTGCTCTCCAGACGCAACTCAACCTCAATGGAGGGAGCGATCAGGCGTTTGTAGGCATCTTCAGCCACCCGTTCAAGCAACAACCCGAAAATACTGGGACGCAGAATCAGGCGCGACTTCAATCCGGCAAGGATCTGCTCGACCGGGGCAGAAATCGATAAATACAGTATTTCTTCCTTCTCGCCACGCCGCATTGCCAGCATCCGGTGCGACGGAATCGCCTTAAGTGACTCCTGAAAATCATAGTACATCTCGAACTTGGTAACCTGCTCTTTATAATCAGCAGCCACCCGCGCAGTCATGATCCCCTGCTCATTGGTCAGCCGCCGCACGACCGCACGGGCATCGGCGTTGTCGGACAGGCGTTCGGCAAGGATATGCCCGGCGCCATCCAGCGCCGCTGCCGCATCCGGCACCTCTCTGTCTGGGTTGACGAAGGGCAGAGCGGCCTCTTCCGGAGTACCGACTGTTATCCCCTGGGCGGCAACGATTTCGGCCAGCGGCTCAAGGCCGCGCTCCCGGGCGATTGTCGCCTTCGTGCGCCGCTTCGGCTTGTAGGGCAGGTACAGGTCCTCCACCTCGGTCTTCTGGCGTGAAGTTTCAATGCGTGCACGCAGTTCCGGGGTGAGCTTCCCCTGTTCGTCAATGGATTTGAGCACCGTAACCTTGCGCTCTTCCAACTCGCTATAGTAGGCTAAGCGTTCCTCAACCGCACGGATCTGCACCTCATCCAGCTCACCGGTCTGTTCCTTGCGGTAGCGAGCTATAAAGGGGACCGTGGCACCATCCTGCAGCAGCGCGACGGTCTGTTCCACCTGCAACTGCTTGAGGCCGGTCGCTGCGACAATATATGAGATCAACATCTGTATGTGTTCGCCACTCTGCTTCATTACAGCTCCATTGTACGGGGAAAAGTATGCGACCACAGTCTTGCCGCTGCAAAGGCCACGCACGCAGTCCGGGTTGTGCAGTAAAAGGGGGAGTATCTCTTATTCGGAAGGCCTGACGCCGATAACATAGTATTCAGATTCACCAAAACAGGTTGTCGGAATACCTTTATGCTGCTCATAGGATACGGATATTTTTTTACCCATGGAATTATTGAGCTGTGTTGCAACAACATCCTCCCGGACACTAAAGAGAAATTTTTCCGGGAGAACTCCGGGCGCTGGTATCATCTGCATTTCACCCTCCCATGTCTTGCATAACCATCCCTTTTGAGAGAACTTCTGCAGATAACCGGCCCGCTCACCCTTCGAGTAGCTCCAGTTTAACGTAACCCAGACATAACCGGCAAAGAGCAGCACAATCACGAGCAGAGCCATGCACGCCGACAGTATTATTTTTCTGCTGTTAATTGCCATGTAACCCTCCAGATACTTAATAGTGTAACTGCATAGTTTTAGTTGTATGCATCTAAAGTGTCAATCAGGAATGGCGTTTGTGCGCAAGATGCGTGCAGTCGCCACCACAAGAAAAGCCGCCCGACTGACGTCGGACGGCTTTTTCTTACGGGAAACAACTGCGTTGCTTATTTCTTCTTTGTCTTTTTGGCAGCAGGCGCCACTTTGCGACCACCAAACTGCATTGGGTCGCCTTTGTAGCCGAGAGCCTTCCAGTCAAGACGATTAGCGCCCATGTGGCACTCACCGCACTGCAGAGCATCTTCTTTAGGAGCAACTTCGTGCTGAACAGCCATCAGTGAGTAGGTCTTGACAAACTGATATTTACCGCTGTATGGCAGAGCTTCAGCACTCTTGGCACCATTAACGAGGGCTTTTTCCCAGTCCAGGTTAACCCAGAGTTCTTTATACTGCTGGAAGGTGCTCAGGTACTTGAACTTGCTGTCCATAGGCTGATCGCCGTCAAAACGCTTGTAAGGATAGATCTTGGCGGTTTTGTCCTTGATATCGCCAACCGGAATGGCCATTGCCACCGGCTTGGAAGCATCCTTGATCTTGTCGCCAACCATGTAGCGCTGAATCTGGCCGTTTGACCAAGCATAGGCAGGAACGAAGTTCATGTTCCACTTGAACGTGCCTTTGTGCTTGGCAAAAGTTTCCTTGTCAAACTGCTCTTCGGCCACAAGCTTCTTGCCGACATCGGACCAGTGCCACATTACCTTGGTAGCCTGACCACGGGAAACAGTTGGAATATGGCAGGTCTGACAGGCCACTGCAGAGAGGTGATTGTTCAGGATAGCCTTGTTCTTTGATTTCTGGTGAGGAGCCTTGGCACCGCTATGGCAATCTTCGCAGTTTACGCGAGCGTCATAGTGAGCCATTGTGCTGGAAGCACCGGCAATCTTGTGATTTTTGGTTTTGTGGCAATCCTGGCAGAGTATACCGAGGCCGCCCTTTTCTTTCTTGGCCATATGAACATCCTGGCTCTTTGGTGCGTTTTCCAGGGTGGAGTCCATACTAGGGGACTTGACCGCATCACCGCCGCCGCCGTAGAAGTGGCAGCTGCCGCAGTTCTTGATGGAAGGTGTACCAACACTCTGGGCAGCAAGCTCGAGGTTCATGGAACCTTTTGCCATAGCCTTGGTATCGACATCAGCGCCTACACCAGCGCGGGCATAGTTGCCCTTCTGAGCGTGGCAAACCAGGCAGTCAACACGGGTCTTGTCGCTAAAGTCAAAACCGGTCTTGGTCCAGCCATAACCTGCATGGCACTTGGCGCAGGACTCATGGGTAACTCCTTCAGGACCGTTGAAAACCGTGGTACAAAAGTTGTTGATCATGTTTTTCTTGCCGAACTCTTTGGTGCTCTTCTCCATACCTTTGATATGGTTCGGGGTTCCTTCCCACTTCCAGTGGGTGGTCTTCATAACATCAGCTGCCTGTTGCTCGTGACACTCAAGACAGACCTTGGTGACATCCTGACCCTTTGTGAATGGCCCTTTGACAAACTCTGTGTGGTCCGTAGCAGCAAAAGCCTGGAACGAAACCAGAACCAGAGCAGCGGCCAGCATCCCAACCATACCCTTCGTACTCTTCATAAACTTCCCCTTTCGTTGTCCTGCGTATAGTGAGCCCAGCAGCGGTTGCCGAGCACGGCAGATGCGTAAACTGACCTATAAGAACATATCTATATCTTGATGTCAACCTTCAGCTTTAGTCACAACAAGACCGTTTATGTCTGTTTTATCAGGCTTTTTTAGCAATTTTAATGGAATGTTTACGAGAAAGTTGAGCTGATTTGCTGTACCGGAACGTCATGAAGATTACCGGGGCAGTGACTCGTTATGCGCATGCAATGGGGTTTTGTTGCGGTGTGATAAATTGTTCAGAGGGCGACACACGCATACCGTGGCCGCCCTCTGTCTGTAATCACTCAACAATCCGTACGTTTTTTGTTACCAGCTTTCGCTGCCGTGACATGAATTTGCACAGCTGCGTCTTGATGCGTTCCATCCTGTCGTTGCAGTATCCACATTCTTTACTCCGTTGTTATGTGTTGCCGTATTATAGGATGTGCTGCTGTAACCGGAACCATGGCAGGTACCACACGCCACGCGTTTACTCAGGTGCTTGGCATGGCGCCCTGTTGAAGGCGGAATTCCATGGCAGCTGCCGCAGACAGGAGCCGGTGTTGGTGTTGGCGCAACAGTTGCCAGGGCGGTTTCAATAGCTGCAATCTGCACCGTTGAAAGCACCGACAAGGACCCCATCGAACCGATATTACCGTTGATAGCGGTCTGTATGCGGCTGGCGGTTGCTCCCGCCTTGCCGGAACTGGCTAGAACGCCATGACACGCTGCGCAATTGCTGCCATACAGAGTTGGTCCATCTACAACCGGGGTTGGGGTTGGAGTCGGGGTTGGTGTCGGAGTAGCAGGGGTTAAAACGGTTACCAGCGCCTGAACGTCACCTACCGAGAGTGATGAGAGATACCCCATATTACCCGTGTTGCTTGCGATTGCTGATTGCAGGCGAGCAATTGTAATCCCTTGCTTGCCGGATGAAACTAACGGACCATGGCAAGCTGCACAGTTGGCAGAATAGAGCGCCGCACCGTCCGGTGTCGGTGTCGGTGTCGGTGTCGGTGTCGGTGTCGGTGTTGGTGTCGGTGTTGGTGTTGGCGTTACTGGATTAAGTACCGTCACAAGCGCCTGCACATCTGCAGCTGTCAGCCCTGAGAGAAATCCCATGCCACCGATATCGCCGCCAATGGCATTATTCAAACGTACTACCGTTATCCCCTTTTTGTCCGACGACGCCAGGCTACCATGACAACCGGCACATTCAGACGCGTAGAGCGCCGAACCATCAACGGGAGTTACCGGGACAGGAATGGTTGGATCTGGTACCGGAGTCACGACCGCTGTCAGATGACTTGTAATATTTTGTATGTCTGCAGAGGAAAGCCCGCTTAACATTCCCATACCGCCACGGTTAGCGGCTATGGCACTCTGCACGGATGCGACCGTAATTCTGCCGATAAGATCGGAACTGGCACTGGCACCGTGGCAGCCGGCACATTTTGTCGTGTACAACACACTCCCCGCTGTCGGCGCAGACGGAGTCACCGGACTTGGCGACATAACAGCGTTGCCAAGCTGACTGGCATTAACATTCAGCAGGGTACTTGACCCCTGCTTAACGGTTATAGCGCCCGGGCTTACCGATATGGAAATGGCATCCAGAAGCGCGTCCGGCCCTGTACCGTTTGCACTGAACTGGCTGTTCACAAGACTCCCGGTGACATGAAAAGTCGCCATGAGTGATGCAAACATGTGCTGGATTTTTGTATCGGCAGCCGGCATCTGCTGGGCAAGAGAGCTTAAAGCTGCAGGGCTGCACGATGTGTACAGGGCATCAAGGTCATCACGCTGGGCAGCCTGAGCAACAACGAGAGTTGTCAGAGGCGTGATATTGGTCATGCCAAAACCGGTGGCTATAGAATAGAGATTTTGATTGTTGCCATTGATTTTTAGAAAGAAGGGGGGCTGCAGGTCTGAAGCATCAAAGGTGAATGAACCGTCGCTCCGGGTCGACTGATGGCGCTCGACCGGTGTGGCTGAAGAATCTTTTAAATAAATTGTCCCATTGACAATCGGCGCGCCGGTTGCCGCGACACCGGTTACTTTTTGGGCATTTGCCGGAGCTGCTCCCGCACCGGAAGAAGGGCCACTGCTGCCACCACATCCGGCAGTAATAACAACAACAAGATTCAGAAATACAAAAAATAATACTTTTATGGAACTATTCATATCGTCTCCTTTTGCTTGCCCCGTGACAATCTATCGTGTCACAGGTTAGTTGAAGGCTGGCGATAGTTCGGCGACCCGGCTGTCTTCAAGAGACCCTTGGGCTTTCCGTCCCCCCTTCGCAGGAGGTTTAGTATTCTCGCATATCACTTCTCAGTAACAATTTTGCCGTTTTAAATTTATTTATCTTATAGGCAGACCCTCCTTTCTATCTTTTATGAATTTAAAATGATGGCAACTGGTGCTGCTGTTTACTACGTAACAGCACCATCCTTCCGTGCGGCCAATCACTATCGAGATTATAGTTCCGCCTCAATCAGTGCGTTCACCACAACATTGGTCAAGAATACACACCCCACAGAAAAAACGCAATGCGTTTCCTGCAGGAGACCTAATAAAGCCAGACGGCTGGTGCGATGACACACCCATCGTCAGCGCGAAACGGTCGCGCTGACGATGGTCATACATATGAATAAATCAGACTAGTTGGGTATCTGTTTCGCTGGTAATGTAATCAGGAGGGAGGTCACATTCTGAAGAGATCTGGAATGGTATCGGGTAGCGGACTCCCGCTTTGTGAGTCGCCGCCAGCCCGATGGCTGTTCGCTCCAGCCACCCAAAGGGGATGCCGACTATCATTTCATGATCCTGAGCCATGGCAAAGCGCCTGTCACCCATGCAAGGGATTTCAACCGTCGGAGCACCCGTCAGCTTGACTTGAGCAACGGCTCGAGCGCACACGCCGGCATCCCCTGAAGATTTCATCACAAACTCCCCCCCCTCATGGTAAAGGAAAGCCTGTACAAAACGCATCGCCTGCGCTGAGTTGACGTATATCACAACCATATCAGGCGTCACTCCCTGAAAGGAACGTATGAGCGGGTAGGTCAACACACCTGCGACGCCAGGATCGACCCGCGGCATCAGCCCTTGCATGGATGCAGCGGCCTCCCTGGTCTCCTGATATACGCCCGTATTCACCGTTCCATCAATCACCCGCTGAGGAGGCAGAATCATTCCCGTGCAGGCGGCACCGAGGGCACAGTGACTCGTCTCCGCGTCGGCCCAGGTTGACCAGGAGTACATCCGGCTGTAGGCGATTTGCTGGCAGATTGCCAATCGCTTGCCGCGCACTTTGATCTTCAGCCCCTCAATCAACCCTGCATCGCGTACAAGGTTTACCCCCACAGGTTGAGTAACAGGGTTAACTGTTTCCTTTACCGTCGCCAGAAAATGTTCCATAGAGTTCTCCTTTTTGGCAAACCGCTTCCTAGGGGAGTTGGGTGGTAATCACAAACTCCGGTGGGTCCATCAGCACTTTTTTCACCGAGCAGAGACCCGCCGTTTTTATGATGGCGTTCCGATATTTTTCCGGGAACCCTGGCGGCAAACTGATCTCCATGGCGACCTTCGACAGCCTCCTCTTGCCATCTTCAGCGACACCGAACTCCATATTCTGGGTAAGCAGCAACCCCTCGGTGGCAATTCCCCGCTGCTGGCAGAAGCTCAGCACGTAAATCCCTGCGCAGGTCCCAAGAGAAGCGAGAAAATATTCGTAGGGGCTCGGTGCCGTACCGCCCCCTCCCCCCTCAACCGGTTGGTCGGTGGGAATGACCCTGCCGTTAATTTCCGCGTTTACCTTTTCCCCGCCCGGGAAGGTGATCTTCATCTCCATTTGATGGCTCCTTTCGTGTTAAAGCAATTATGTCAGACAAAGGCTGTAGCTGTTTCCTTGGCAAAGCGAGCATACTCAGCATCAGTTTTAAGGATATGGTCTTTCAGCCAGGTATTAAGAAATTGCATAACTTCAATACCGAGATTATTTTTCCCGCTATGGTAATCGTTCTGCACCTCTACAACCCTTCGACAAAACCTCTCGTGTTCTTCGCTATGTTCAGGCAAGCCCGGGTACCCATGAACCGTCATCCAGTGTTCCTCGGCGGAGAAGTGGTACGTCGCGTAGTCGATCAGCTCATCCAGAACGGCCTCAAGTTCATCACGCCCTGCACCGGTAATAACCCCGTCGTAGGTGAGGTTGAGTAAGGACACCAGATGCCGGTGATGATCATCAAATTCCTTAATGCCAAGTTCAAAAGCGTCAAGCCATTCCATAAACGGCATAAGGCAGCTCTCCCAAAACGAATAGATAGACGGCGAGTAATTGATTATGACGGAGATATACAAGAGTGCTCTACAAAGAACAAACAAATTATGTGGAGGATTGTGAAGGCGAACAAGCGGTCGCATTGTGCAGCAGTACCTGCCGAGGATTTGCGCGAGGGAGAACCAGCGGCAAAGACAACAGAAATCTAGCCACACCTGTGGCGCAGAACAATACAACAAACAAATCCGCCCCTTTATACAAGAAAACAGCCTGTTACGAGATGACACCCCATGGCGGAAAACTTCAAGCTTGTTTCCTTTGAAGTTTTCCTGAAGGAATCACTTTATACCAAGCAGTTCCACCTCAAAATTGAGCGGCATATTAGGTGGGATAGAGCCCATCACCCCCTCCTGCCCATAGGCGAGATTAGAGGGGCACGACAGCTGCGCCTTACCACCAACCTTCATCATCTGTAAACCTTCTGTCCAGCATTTGATAACGCGGTCGAGCCGGAACTCCGCCGGTCTTCCGCTCTTGTATGAACTATCAAATTCGCGCCCGTTTAACAAGGTGCCTCGATAGTTGACAACCACCGTATCGGTAGATTCCGGGGTAGCCCCGGCACCTTCGACGAGAGAGGTATACTCGAGGCCGGATCTGGTCTTGACCGTTTCTGCCGCAAAAGCGGACGTGCTGAGACATACAAGGAGTGCCACAACATATTTGAACATCACATTCCTCCCATAATACGTTTACTGCTGAGTTTATCGTTTGATTTATTGACTGCTTTAAACCGGGCTCCTGCCTGGTTCGATTCTCGCACTACAATGTCATTTCTGAAAGTTATTCCTACCCTACTTCGACGCGCTCAAGACCACGGAGCGGTTACGGCCATTATTTTTTGCCTGGTACATGGCCTGATCCGCAAGGGCAACAAGTTGGCTACTATCAGTCAAGACATGGCCCGCTGCCGATGCGACTCCAAGGCTGATCGTAACATAGTCAGCTGTGTCCGATGTGGCATGTGGCAATGCAAGTGCTCGCACGGATTCAGCAATATGCCCCGCCAGTGCTGCCGCTCCTTGAATATCCGTATCGGGAAGAATAACAACAAATTCCTCTCCGCCGTAACGGGCCACGATATCAGTGCCACGCTCAACCACAACCTTGAGTGTACGGGCAATCTGCCGCAGGCAATCGTCTCCCGCAAGATGACCATAGTGATCGTTATAATTTTTGAAATGATCCACATCAATCATGATCAGGGACAATTGCGAGCCTGATCTTAAATATCTTGAGAATTCAGCCTGTAAGACAGTGTCAAAAAACCGGCGGTTTGACAGACCCGTCAGGCTATCCGTCAGCGAATTGCGTTGGGCAAGGTCCCGTTCGATCTCAAGCTGGTGGACCAACGCCTGAATCTGTTGCTGCGCCTTCTTACGATTCGTAATATCCCTGACAATCAGGACCATTCGGACAGGATTTCCCTGCCGGTCGCGAATCAGGGAATTGTTGACTTCGATGTCAAAGCATGACCCGTCTTTGCGGATGGCGCGGTACTCATTGGGACCGGTATAATTTTCATGAATCATCTTTACAATATTGGCGCGCGCCCGTTCATGGTCTTCCGGGACAATAAAGTCCATGACCGACATACCCGGCCCCTCACACGGATCATAGCCAAAAATTCTATTTGCCGCCTCTGAAACCATAATAACATTCCCTGAAAGATCAGCGATGGTGATGTCGTCGGGAGAAGCCATCAGGATGGTTTTATAGATCTCTTCACTGGCCTCAAGTTCACGCGTTTTGGCGGTAAGCTCTTTTGCTGCCAACTGGCCGATTTCCAGGGCCATAATTCCAATCTCGTTGTTCGGATAGACGTATTCATCACCATCTTGCTCGTCCCCTGCAATCGTAGCCTTGATCTTTTTGCCGAGTTCTACCAGCGGACGGGACAATCGTCTACTCAGCAAAACACTCTGCACACGCCCCATGACCACAGCAATGACACCGGTCAGACCGAGAAGAGACAACATTTCCATGATGATCGGGCGAAGTATTTCTTTCTTTTCCACTCCCGTCACGACGGTCCAACCGGTTGACATAATGCGGTTATAATGGGCAAAGTATTCCACATTGCCACTGCGATACGTCAAGTCGCCTTCACTCACTTGTTGGAGAATTTTCTCTCTTTCCGGGAACAATGTTCCCAGCACGGACTGATCAGGATGCATGATAATTTCCCCGGACCTGTCCATGACAAAGCTGAATTCCGTTTTGTATTCGTCATGCTGAGAAATAAGGTGAATTATCTGATCGACTGAACAGTCAACAGCAACCGCACCGCCATATCCGCCACCTGGCTGTTTCAACGCTCTGCTGGTTGAAACGAGCCACTCCTTAGTTTTGACCTCCTGATAGGGCAGACCGATCGACGTTCCATTTTTGGTGGCCATCGCCGCCCGATACCAGGGCCGGGTGGTCGGATTAAATCCTGCGGGACGCGTCCAGTCATTTATCAGCATCAGACCGTTTTCGTAACCCGAATAAATATAGGTGATATTCTTATTGGCTTTGGTAATGGACCGGTACCCATCCAATACGCGCTGCCGGGCATCATCGCCCAGCGCCATCGCATCCCTGATTTCCTTGTTCTCTTCCAGCACCGCGACGGTGTGGACGATTTCGGTAAAATAGCCATCAATAAAGAGAGTAACGCCATGGCTGGTTCGGCTTATGAGAGCCCGTGCTTTGGATGTTTCAGAATAATACAGAAGGGCCGAAAGCAAGACCCCGAAGATCGCCATGACAATTAACGCTAATAGAGTGCTGCTTTGAAATATTTCTCGCTTGATGCTGGATTTATGAGGTGAATTACTCTTGTTGATAAATAATTCCTGTTTCGCAATCGGATTTAATGTGCTGAACTAATTGCGAGCGCATTCCGCTTACCAGTCCTTGGCCGGATGAAGCAAGCTGGGAAAATGGGCACAAACCAAGGAATCACCGTACTCCTCGGCAAGCTGTTTCGCCCCCTGCTCCCCCGGTTTTAGTGTCAACCACGTTTTCATTCCGTCCTCCGGCAATCTCCCGGAAATTATAACAACTCCGTATCACACTATATCAAAACAATAAACTCATTCAATCGCAACCATCATCCGGCTGAAGTGTCTGCATTTTCAACCTCCTGACAGCCGCACTACACGCCATGAAACGGATGCAGTCATACCCGACATAGTTACAGGCTTTTGAGTAGAACTATACTCAAAAATTTTAGATAGTTGCGTTTTATACAAATATACTTTGAAATTCAGAGTGGAATAGCTCGAAGAGAATAAATGAGATGGCATTGGCAGTGGAAAGCGTTTACTTGAACAGAACTCGTACAGGTAAAAAACTGGTAGCAAACTTCAATAAACCATCTGATGTGCCTGCAGTTTATAAATCAGGCGTACCAAAGAAAAAAGGCTACTTTCCATAAGAAAAGTAGCCTTTTAATAGATGGCGTCCCTTGGCAGACACACTTCGAACTTTAACAGGTTAGCTTGAAGCCGGATTATTATCGTTTGTGCTTGGTAATTCTGCATTATTTTGCTGTATGGCCCCTTATTATTTCAAAGCCGGAATGTGGAATTGAATCGAATCCAGATTCCGACTTTCATGGTGTCCACTTTTCTCACCCTACCTCAAGCAATGATAGGGGCAATAAGGGAGGCGCATTCTGATTTAAGCCTTGACTATTTTTTTTGCCGAGTTCATAAAATAACAAAACGAGCGTTCGTTCCCGACAAGGAGGTATCATATGGCGAGAGACCCGCAAAAAACCAGAGACCTGATACTATCCACTGCCCTGAGGCTCTTCGTGGAGAAGGGGTACTTTGCCTCATCGATTCATGACATAAGGCATGCTGCAGGTCTGAGCATCGGCTCCATATACCACC
This sequence comes from Desulfuromonadaceae bacterium, assembly GCA_028681335.1. Taxonomy (GTDB): domain Bacteria; phylum Desulfobacterota; class Desulfuromonadia; order Geobacterales; family Pseudopelobacteraceae; genus JACRCG01. Next base: position 70,264 of record JAQUIT010000012.1, read on the forward strand.
ATTTCGACAGCAAGGAATCGATTGCCAGTGCCATTTATGACGACCTCCTTGGCAGAATGACATCAATGGTGGAGGATGCCTCCGGTTCCCATATGACCGCCAAGGCAAAATGCAGAGCTATCATTTCAGCCATGTTTTCGATGCACGAAACAGATCCATTAACCGTACATTTTGTGCTTCATGCGCGACACAGGGAATTTCTACCCGACGCGCCACCCATATGCTCAACACGACCGTTTGAGCTTATGAAGCAGATCATCGAAGAAGGCATTGCCAGCGGAGAAATCCACCCTATTGATCCGGTAGTTGCCGGTGCAATCCTGTTCGGAGGAGCGATGCGACTGCTGCACCTTGCAGGGGACGGAGTGCTCAGCAAACCTCTCGATTTTTATCTAGACGAGCTGTTTGAGGCCGGATGGCGCGGTATTTCAGTATAGTTTTTTTGTCAGCAAAACAGAACGAGTGTTCGTTCTTGTAAAAAGGGGTTTTTATGAAAAGAGTACTTCTGATCTCGCTTGCCGCCATCCTTATGGCAACGTCACAAGCCGTCGTACAGGCTGCCGCACCACCTGATGACCGGGGAGCCCTGCTGGGGGTCAAAACAGGAAAAGGGGTTTTCGATATTAACACAACAGAGGTTGACAAACTAACCCTCTACCTGCAAGTCATAAAGGAAACCCAGGAAGGGCTGAAAAAACAGCGGGTGAAACCTGATCTCATAGTCGCATTCCGCGGGGCATCTGTACGGTTTGTCTCAAAGGAGAGGGGCAATTTCACCACAGAAGAACAGGAAAACCTTTTAGAAACAGATGAGATGATTTCCGAACTTTCAAAAACAGGGGTCCGATTCGAGGCCTGTGCTATAGCCACACGCCTGTACAATATTAACAACAAGAGCATTCTCCCGGCTGTAAGAGTCGTCGGCAACACTTTCATATCATTAATAGGTTATCAGTCAAAGGGGTACAACCTTATTCCCATATATTGAAGTAACTAGTGATACTCACTTGTGCCATGTAAGGCGCTGGAGAGTCCTGAGTCGGACAAATTAGACAGAATACAGGAGGGATAAATGCAAACCTTTGATGTTGTGGTTATTGGCGGTGGTCCTGGCGGAATGAACGCAGGAATGATGCTAAACCAAATGGGCAAATCGGTCGCACTGATTCAGGAAAATCAAGACAGCTTCGGCGGCGTCTGCCTGAACCGTGGCTGCATGCCGACTAAATCGTTACTCAAAGCGGCTAAGGTTCACCGCGATGCCAAGCAAGCGGAGAAGTATGGGTTGGATATACAGGTCGCACCGGTCGATTTAAAACGTCTGCGTGCGGTAATGGATAAAGATCTGGATAATTTACGAACAATGGTGCAGGGGATGATATCTGGTGCCCAGGTTACCACTTTCCGTGGCAAAGGGTCGTTCCAGTCAGCTCACGAAATCCTGATCGACAACGCAGACGGCAGCACTGCATTGGTCCGCGGCGAGCAGATCATCATCGCGACCGGGTCGGAATCGATCGAACTGCCATTTGCTCTATTTGACGGACAGCAGATCCTGTCGAGCGACCAGATGTTGAAAAATACCGTGTTGCCGGAAAAACTGCTGATCGTCGGCGGCGGCGCCATCGGCTGCGAATTCGCCACCCTCTACCATTCTTTCGGCAGTGAAGTGGTATTGGTGGAAGCGCTGGAAACACTGCTCCCTCGCGAAGATCAAGAGGCAGGCAAGGCGCTACAGGCAGCTTTCGAGAATCAGGGTATCAAAGTAAAAACCGGAACGATGATTGAGCAGGTGACGGTCGAAAACGGACAAGTAAAGGTTAAATACAAGGGCATCGACGCAACAACTACGGTCGACAAAATTCTGGTCGGCGTCGGTCGCAAACCGAACATTGCCGGGCTGAATCTGGAAGCTGCCGGGGTAAAGACTGAGCTTGGTGCGGTCAGCGTAAATCAGTTCATGCAGACCAGCGTTCCCCATATCTACGCATTGGGTGATGCCATCGGAGGCCTGATGCTGGCCCATGCAGCCGAAAAGGAAGGCAAACTGCTAGCGATGAACATGGTACAAGGAGCCAGCATCCCCCTTGAGGAATCAGCCGTACCGAGGGTTGCCTTCAGTCATCCCGAAGTAGCAGCCGTGGGAACAAGTGAAGCTGCGGTCGGGATCAGGACCTTCACCATGCCCCTGGTTCCAAATGGGCGTTCGGTGGTCGACAAGGTTGCCCCAGCGTTTGTAAAGCTGTTCATCGAGGAGGAAACTATGGTGATCGCCGGTGCGATCATTATTGGTGAAGCTGCAACAGAGATGATTCACGAGATGGCCTTGGCTGTGGAAAATCGCCTGACCTTGGACCAGATCGGCAAGACCGTCCATGCTCATCCTACCCATTCAACAAACGTTGTCAAGGCTGTGCACCATTTCAACTAGGGCCACATATCAAAGGAATAACCTCTGCCTGATAGTTCAGAGGACTGGGCACGTAGTTACGATTTGTAGCTTTTTTGGTAATTTTCATCGGAATTTGTTTGAGACCATCACACAGGAGCAAAAATGATAACGACTTATACCACACAGGGAACATGTGCCCGGTCCATCAATATAGAAACAGATGGAGATAAGATTAAAGAAGTCAACTTCATCGGAGGTTGCAGTGGCAACGCAAGCGGGCTTTCAGTCCTACTGAAGGGGATGCTCATAGAAGACGTAATTTCCCGTCTAAAAGGAATCTCATGCCGAGAGAACACAAGCTGCCCAGATCAGTTAGCTAAGGCCTTAGAAGGAATGCTCATAAACAATGCCTTCTGATTATTGACGCCTGTCAGAAAACAGCTGACATGAAGCTAGCTTAGCAAGAAAGAAAACAATTGGTGATTACAAGCCACTAAAAGCCTCTGTTAGCGAAAGACCTTGATACAAAATCATCTTGCAAACAAACTTCCCCGCAGTATGCTGCGGGGAAGTAGACCTTACTTTTGATTAAACAGGGCGGCATTAATAACCACTTATAAATTCAAAGTGTCTCGGAATTGCTCCACCTAAAACCAGGATATATTTACCCATGCAAAGGGCATATTCCTACCGTAATCAACCAGAGAAAAGTATTGAAGTTGCTTTCTCATAAAAACCCGGATTGAGTTAACTGATGAGGGGGGCAAACTGCATGAATTTGCATCCGCCAAGCGGTATGAGATAGAAACGCTACTCCGGAGTTATCTGGAGAAAGAGTTCGACAGTATAGTAAGTCAACAACGTGCCGTCAGCCTCATGTTGCATATTTTGGGGATGATACTTTATGGCTACCTGCAAGGTTCAGCAGACAGGCTGCAGCAGGGATTGTGAGATGGATTGCCTTGGCTTCAGTGGTCTCAGGATGTTTGATATTCTGGACAAATCTATACCAACTACTAATGGTAATAAAGAAGGCTATTAATGGCAACAACTCTGGCTTTTGATGTGTACTGGCCCCTGATTGCCAGGTATCAAACCAGACGCCGGTAAGACATCAAACTTCGACGTCTGTTCCACATTCTAATCAGGCGTACCAAAGAAAAAAGGCTACTTTTCATAAGAAAAGTAGCCTTTTAATAGATGGCGTCCCCTACCGGATTTGAACCGGTGTCGCCGCCGTGAAAGGGCGGTGTCCTGGGCCAGGCTAGACGAAGGGGACGTGTGAAACTTGCCACGCTGTTCCATTTAAGGAATCAGGCCCATGAAGCGTGGAAAGGATGAGTTTTATATCCAACTATTCCGCACATGTCAATTGTTTTTTTTGCAAGGTGATATTTTTTTGATCCGTAAGGTTAATCTCCGACGTACCAACGCCTGACAACAAAGGCATCCTGTGTTTTTTCGCTCCCCTGCCAGATGTTGACCGGGCGGCGCGTGCGCATGACTGCAGCAACCCGTGCAGCCAGCTCTGTCATCACCACTCCGCCGTTGCCGGGACGGCCACATTGAAGACGGCTTTCTATCGCGGTCTGCCGATCGAGCACGATGACAACATGACCATTCCAGACAATCAGATCAAGCGGCTGAAGCAGCGACGCAATCTCTGCCACCGATTTACCGGCAATGGGCACACCCTGACCAAAGGTAATCAGCTGGCTGGTATTACGCGGAGTCCAGCCACCGGTGGCATGATACAGCAACCCGGAACAATCCAACCCTGACAACGTGAGCCGCTTCCTGTCGTTCTCGCCGATACCCCTATAGAACCATGACTCCAGCTCAGGCACTCCGTCCGGCACGTTGCCACCCCAGACATAGGGGTTGCCACCAGAGGCCCTGAGCGTCGCCACAACCCTCTCTCGTGGCGGCAGCGACACCCGGCGCGAAACCGGGGCGACAAGCCCCAGCCGCAGAAAACGGCAGGCGACATACAGCCGTACATTCGCCGGAGCCGCGTACTCGTCCGTTTCAACCTGATAAATGTCGTCAGCGCCGTAGCGTTGTTTCTTCAAAAGCCTGAACACCGTCCCTGGCAGGGCAATGTATTCAAGCTCACGCACCTGCCCGCAACGATCAGCCTTTAACTCCTTGCCATTCGCCCCTCCAAAAACCGCTTGAAAGTCGGAAGTATTCAAAACCGGCGTAGCGGTCAGCGCCACGCCGTATTCAACCGTTTCTGCCGACACGTGGCAGACACATCCAAACAGTATGCCGGCTATAAAAATGAGTACTTTCATAAATGAGAAGAGGGGCGGGCCTGACGCACCAACTCCTTTTGAGCCAATGTCAGGCGGGGTGACAAGAGAAGGTCACGCAACGTGGCAGCCGGAAGCGCCGGCAAAAAGGTCGTAAACCAGATCAAAGGCGTGCGGGGGTTTTTGAGTATTGCCAGACGAATATTGGGGCGGTTTTTCCAGCGACTGTTTCTTGCGACCATTGATACGGCTTCAGCCGTTGCATGTGACGAAGCCAAAAACTGATACAAAGAGCCCTCCTTGAGATGGGAGTTGTCAAGACACGCCTCTACGACATTTTGCAAGCCTTCACGAAGCAGCGCATCCAGCATTGCCGATGTGCCGCGCCGCGCCAGCGTCAGCTTGTTTCCAAGCGGCTGGGTAGGTATCTGCTGCACGACCTTACGTTCAGCAGCCAGCCGTATCTCTGCCGAGATTCCCGGTATTATGCAGAGCTTCAGCAGGTCAAATATATACAGGAGCGGCAGCAGGGTTTCTGCAATGTGCTGCGGGGTATCGGGGTGGGCAACGAGGGCAAACCTGACTTGGTACGCTTCAATGAGGCGCTTACGGGCATAGATTGCAGATATCACGGAACCGAGCCCGCGCCGCTTGAGAAGCACCAGCAGATGTTGATGGTCAATGACGGGATTACGCAGCGCTGCGAGCAACACCTCTTCCTGCTCACTCTGGATGACAAAAAACAGTCGTTCCTTGTCGCTCGTAAGAGCTTCCTTCATAGCATCCACATCACATTTAACGTCAGTACCTGTTTCTATGTCAGCAGCGCCTGCCATCATGATTGGCGTTTCCTTGGGCATACCATGTCTGGTCTGATAATCTGGCAACGGTATCACCTTACCACCGTGCCGCTTCGGGCCGCAATATTTTTTGGCCGCACATGCGCAGCGTAACCAGAGACAAGCACGATCAAACTTCTTGCAGTTGCGAAGCACACCGCTTCGTGCTACTTAAGACTAACGCAACGGACGTGATGGCGAGGCCACCTTGACGAACATTCTGTCTGCACATACCTTGACAGATTCTCTGGACATCAGCGATGACGCGCTGGCCGAGATCAGCCTGGTCCTTGAAATGAGGCGTAACTTCAGCATGTCAATTTACAAAGACAAGTGCATGAAGCGCCGCATTGCCATCAGGATGCGTTCATGCCGCTGTCTTGATACGGCAACATATTGCAACCTGCTGCGACAGAGCGAGCACGAGCTTGATCTGCTTAAAAAGAATCTTACTATCCATGTCAGCCAGTTTTTCCGCAACCCCTCCATGTTCGACAAGCTTCAAACCACCGTCCTCCCCTATCTGTTTCAACAGAGCTTTGCCCACCAGGAACCACTCAGGTTTTGCAGCTTTGGCTGTGCCGGCGGTGAAGAGGCGTACAGTCTCGGTATCATCCTGCAGCAGTTTCTCACCGACAAGCTGCAGCTCCCATTGCCGGCGATCCATGCGTACGATATAGATGCCGATATTTTAGAGACAGCCAGGCAGGCCGAGTATAACGAGGATCGCCTGAAGGACGTCACACCCTCAACAATCGAGCGCTACTTTGCTCCGCTTGGGGTCCGCATGAAGCTGGCGGCTGATATTCGCAAGATGGTCACGTTCCATCAGCAGAACATCATGGATGCCGGTTTGCTTGAGCCATGCCATCTGGCACTGTGTCGAAACACACTCATCTACTTTACCCGACCTGAACAGGAAAAGATCTTACGCGGCATAGCGCACATCCTACCAGCCGGCGGCATTCTGGTTCTCGGTAAATCCGAAACTCTTGTCGGCGAAGTACGCAGGCTTTTTGCTACTATATGCCCGGTAGAACGGATATACCGCAGGTTATGACCTGCTATCTTAACATAACAGCCAATTCAGCCATGGAGGCCTCGCATGCATATTCCCATAGGACATAAATTCATAATCGGCTTTGTCGTTGTTGTAGGCGCTGTCGCGTTCACGCCGCGCCTGGTCGGTCTGCTCGGTTATTCGGCAGAGATGAGCGGCGTCCTGGCCTATGTTATTGCCATGACGATCGGACTGATCCTCGGGTGGCTTTTTTCAAAAGGCTTTACCGCCAATATCGGAAGATTGACCGATTCAGCTGAATCAATCAGTCGCGGCGACCTGACGAAGGACGTTACAATCCGACATTCCCGGATTCCTGACGAAAGTCACGAACTGGCAAATCTCATCAATTTGATGCTTCAGAACCTGCGGGAACTGGTCGGGCACATAAAAAAGACCTCCGGCCAGATCACTGAGTCATCTCGCGAGATAAATTCAACTGCCCTGGAAATCAATGCTTCCACCGAAGAAGTTGCTCAAGCTATCGAACAGATTTCACGCGGGGCCGCGGCCCAGGCTGAGCTCGTTGACAAGGGCTCCATGACCATCAGGGAAATGGCGGTATCAATTGACCTCGTCGCCTCCCGGGCCCGCGAAACTGCCAAAACAGCCCGTGAAACCAGCCTGACAGCTCAGCACGGCGGATCATTGGCTAACGACTCATTGGAGAGAATGAAAGAGTTTTTTGAAATACAGGAGCAGATCAAACTGCAATTTGACACCTTTAACAGCAAACTGCAGAAAGTCGGCAAGGTAGCCGACTGCATTGGCGATATTGCCAGACAGACCAACCTGCTGGCACTTAATGCGTCAATTGAGGCGGCACGTGCCGGTGAGTACGGCAAAGGTTTTGCGGTTGTTGCCGAAGAGGTGCGCAAGCTTGCGGATGGCTCTTCTCAATCGGCTGCAGACATCAGCGACATGATTGGTGACCTGCGCGAAGAGAGTCGCAAGGTGCATGATGTCATTGTTGACAGCTCCCGCAGCATAAAAGAGGGGAAGAAAAACATCGATGTTACCGCCAGCGCCTTCCAGGAAATACTTAAAACTGTTCTCGATACTGAACGCAAGGCTTCCAGCATTGCCGATCTATCAATGATGCAGAAGGAGGGCTCGGCCCGAATGGTAACGGCAATTGATGAGATTGCAAGAGTTGCTGATGACAACGCTGCCTCGACGGAGGAGGTTTCCGCCGCAACCGAAGAACAGCTTGCAGCGATGCAGGATATGGCGCTTGCGACCAAAGAACTCGCTCAACTCGCGGAAGAGCTGATGACCGTTGTGGAGCGTTTCCACGTCAACCATGAATAAGACTTCTTCCACCACCAGCAACGCAAGGTTTTTGATTTTCAAGCTTCAGGATGCTCTCTTCGCTCTTGATCTTGCCCAGACAGCCGAAGTTAGCGATCTGATGCCGCTGTGGCCGGTACCGCTGGCACCGCCGTACTATAGCGGCGCCATTAATTTTCACGGCAACATCATCGCCGTAATGGACCTGGTCCTGTTTCTGGGCCTGCCGGGACACAGCAAACCCGAAAAAACCATTATCCTTCACCAAAGCATCGCCTCACTTGCCTTCCTTGTAGATAGTGTCGTCAGAATTGTATCTGCTGAAGAGACCCGCTTATCTGCCATAACGGATGCTAAGTTCTCCACGACCACCCTGTCCCTGCCTGAAGGCAAGGCACTTCTTCTTGATCTGGAAGTAGTTGTTCGTGAAGCGGAACTTGACCTGAAAAAAATACTGCTTAAATAAAAATTCAACGCAGCAAAAAAAACTCTTGACTCCTTAAATATTGTGCGTATATTCCAAGGTCGTTTTAGAAACCATGCGCTCTGCGTTCAAATGGTAAATTTCAAAAAAAGAAAGAGGTAACACACATGAAAAAGCTGATCTCGTTGACACTCGTACTCGCACTTGCTACTGTTTTTGCAGCTGGCTGCAAGAAAAAAGAAGAAGCACCTGCTGCTGCTCCTGCTGTTGAGGCACCTGCTGCTGCTGTTCAGAAGTCAATGTCTGCAACTACTGAAGCACCTGCTGCTGCTCCTGCTGCTCCTGCAGAAGCTCCTAAGCACTAATTCGCCGTCCCTCAGGGGAGAGCAAAAAAGCCTGCGAGATTACTCTCGCAGGCTTTTTTTATGTATAACGGAGAGAGTATGCACGAAATGTCCATAACTCAGGGGATCATTGACCTCTGCCTGCAACATGCCGGCGGTCACCGGGTTACGTCGGTAGACATCGAAATTGGTCAGCTGAGCAGCGTTGTGCCTGAGGCTATTGAATTCTGCTTTGAGGCCTGTAGCAGGGAAACTGCACTAGAGGGTGCCCGACTGACTATTAGCAGACCCCCAGGGGCAGGACAGTGCCTTGAGTGCGGGAAGGAAACGACACTGACGGAGCTGTACGGTTCCTGTATGCACTGCGGAAGCAATCGGATATCTATCGTGGCCGGAGAGGAACTGCGAGTAACGGAAATAGAAGTGGATGACTAGAAAGGGCACTGCAGATGCAGTGCCCTTTCTAGTCAATTATAACAGTTCATCGTGTCAGCCCCCATGATACAGGGGTAGCCATCTATTCTGAACCCTCTACCGGATGAAATTGCTCCCAATGTTCCGGAGAGCGCCACAACCCGGACAGAATCAGTTGACGGATGTGCAGGAACTCTTTCGGCAGCCGATCGTACATTTTGACGAACAGCTCCTCGTGGGAAACGATCTCTTCCTTCCACACATCACGATCAACAGACATCAGTTCGTAGAACTGGTCCCGACTCACGCTGTCCAGCCCGGTCCAGTCCAGATCTTCATAGCGCGGCATCCATCCGAGAGGACTCTCCACCGCTGCAGCATTGCCATTGACACGCTGCACAATCCACTTCAGTATCCTCATATTCTCACTGTAACCAGGCCAGAGGAAGTTGCCGTTGGCATCCTTACGGAACCAGTTGACACTGAAGATCCGTGGCGGTTTTGGCGTTGTGCGCCCGACCTGCAGCCAGTGTGCAAAATAATCAGCAACGTGATAACCGGTGAACGGCAGCATGGCGAACGGATCGCGGCGAACCGTTCCGACTGCTCCTGTTGCAGCAGCTGTTGTTTCTGATCCCATAGTAGCGGCCAGATAGACGCCGAAGCTCCAGTTGAATGATTGGTAGACCAAGGGGATCACGCTGTTGCGGCGGCCGCCGAATACAAAAGCTGCCATCGGAACACCTTTAGGGTTTTCCCATTCAGGATCAATTGACGGACACTGGCCGGCAGGCGAAGTGAAACGGGAATTCGGATGCGCTGCATTTCTGCCACATTCCGGTGTCCAGCGGTTCCCCTGCCAGTCGGTCAGAACCGGTGGCTTGGCATCGGTCATCCCTTCCCACCAGACGTCGCCATCCGGTGTCAACGCCACGTTAGTAAAGATCGTGTTACCAGCACACGAAGCCATGGCATTCGGGTTCGTCTTTTCCGATGTACCCGGCGCAACTCCGAAGAAACCGTATTCCGGGTTGATCGCATAGAGACGTCCGTCTGCGCCCGGCTTGATCCAGGCAATATCATCACCAACGGTCGAAACTTTCCAGCCGCCTTCGGTAAAGCTTTTGGGCGGCACAAGCATCGCCAGATTTGTCTTGCCGCAGGCGCTCGGGAATGCCGCGCCAAGATACGTTTTTTCACCTTCCGGTGATTCAATGCCGAGAATCAGCATATGTTCAGCCAGCCAGCCTTCATCCTTGGCTATCTTTGAAGCGATCCGCAGAGCAAGACACTTCTTGCCGAGCAGGGCGTTACCGCCATAACCGCTACCGTATGACCAGATCGAACGCTCCTCCGGGAAGTGGACGATATATTTTTCCTTGTTGCAAGGCCATGGCACATCTTTCTGCCCTTTCTCCAGCGGAGCACCGACAGAATGCAGACAGGGGACGAATTCGCCATTGCCAAGAACGTCGATAACGGCTTTACCCATACGGGTCATGATGCGCATATTGGCAACAACGTAGGGTGAGTCGGATATTTCAACTCCGATTTTAGCAATCGGTGAACCGAGCGGCCCCATGCTGAAAGGGATGACATACATGGTCCGGCCGCGCATGCACCCCTTGAAAAGCTTGTTCAATGTTTCCTTCATCTCTTTAGGGTGCATCCAGTTGTTGGTCGGCCCGGCATCCTGTTTAGAGATACTGCAGATGAACGTACGATCTTCAACACGCGCAACATCGCCCGGATCTGACCAGGCCAGATAACTGTTCGGACGCTTCTCCTGGTTCAGTTTCTTGAAGGTGCCGCTCTCGACCAGCTGATTGCAGAGCGTATCATACTCCTCCTGTGAACCGTCACACCAGTGGATCGCTTCAGGTTCGCACAGTGCGGTGACTTCTGCTACCCACTTGACCAGCTGCTCGTTCTTTACTTCGTAACTCATGCCGCCTCCCCAATTGAGGTATTAAAATTTAGTTTTGATTAAATAGCATACCGATGACTAAAAAAAAAGGACTTATGTGAACCTGTATACAAAATTCTTATATATCGTTTAATCAGGCTGGTTAGGTTATCTAAGGGGAGGCGTTTATAAAAGGAGAGCCGACAAACGGTTTTTAGGCACAATGAAACCGGATATCCTGACATGGCCTATCCGGTTTCATTTGTTTACTTCTCAGAGGGAGGACTCAGCTTACCGCACGAATCTCAGCGCAGTAACGCCTCGGCCATTACCTCCGCCACATCCCGTACCTTGACGTTATCGGCCTTGACATCCTTCAGCCCATCTTCGAACATCGTCATGCAGTACGGACAGGCGACACAGATAGTGTCCGGGCTCTGTTCCATTGCTTCGTTGACACGCGTCAGGTTGATCCTCTCCCCGACATGCTCTTCCATCCACATCCTGCCGCCACCGGCACCGCAGCAGAAGGCGTTATTAGTGTTACGTTCCATTTCAAGCGGCGCCTGGCCGGTAGCCGCTTCAATAACAGCTCGCGGCGCAGCGTAGACATCATTATGGCGCCCCAGATAGCACGAATCGTGAAAAACGGTTGTTCCCATCTCCTGTGTTGTTTTGTCCAGGACAAGACGGCCATCCTCAACAAGGTTGCGTAGCAGTTCACTATGATGAATAACTTCCAGCTCAAGACCGTACTGGCGATAGTCATTTTTAAGTGTTGTAAAGCAGTGCGGGCATTGTGTGACGACCTTTTTAACGCCACGCTCGATGAACGTTGCCACGTTCTCTTTGGCCATCTTATCAAAGACGTACTCGTTCCCCAGCCTGCGTACGCTATCGCCGCAGCATTTTTCGTCCTTACCGAGAATGCCCCACGTGATCCCTGACTTATCCAGCAACTGAGCCATTGCCACGCTGACATGCTTGTTGCGCGAATCAAACGAACCGGCACAACCGACATAAAACAGGTATTCAGTGGTCTCGCTGTCAAACGGCTTTACATCCAGCTGGCTGCACCACTTGGTCCGCTCCGACGGGGCAATACCCCAGGGGTTACTGCGCCCCTCCATGTTTTCAAACAGATTGAGCAGTTCTTCAGGAAATTTAGCTTCCGTTTCGACCAGATGGCGGCGCAGCTGGATAATTTTCGGCATATGCTCGATAAAAACCGGACAGGCTTCCATGCAGGCACCGCAGGTGGTGCAGGACCAGATTGACTCCTCTGACACGCTCCCTTCGCCACCATCACCGATTAACGGCTTATGCGAATGCTTCCCGTTTTTGAGTTCAGCACCGTTCTCCAGCAAATTAACCTTGATATCATGAATAACGGCACGCGGATTAAGCGGCTTACCGGTAATACTTGCCGGGCAGACATTCTGGCAGCGGCCGCATTCGGTACAGGTAAAAGAATCAAGCAGATCTTTCCAGCTATAGCTATCGACCTGGCCGACACCAAACGTATTTCCAACCGTGAAATCCTCCCGTGGCTGGGTGTTCGGCTTTTCCAGCCGGTGTAAAAAGCAGTTCGGGATAGCCGTCAGGATATGCATATGTTTGCTGTTCGGCAGATAGCAGATAAAAGCCAGAAGTGCTACAGCATGAGCCCACCAGGCAGTGACATGGATTGTCTCCAGCTGCAGCGGCGGCAGCAGCCCAGCAATGGTCGCCGATATCGGCATAATCTTTCGCGCCGCAGCAATAAATGATATCGGGTCCGCACCCGATTTAAGCATGTAATCGGCAAGCTCCGTGGCATTTAGTCCAAAGGAGGCGAGCATGAGCGTCGCAATCAGCCCGAGGATAAAAAAGGCTTCCGGAGTGCGTGCCTCCGGGTACGGCGGCGCAAAGAGCCGCCGCACGGCCGCAATTGTAACGGCCGTCAGCGCCAGCAATGATGCGATGTCGATCATAAATGCGAGCGGGACATACAGCTCAAAGGGGAGCCTGATCAGCTTGATCGTATGTGGAAAGAGCCCGTTCAGGATAAACTCGGTATTTGCCACCATCAGAATCAGAAATGACCAGAAGATGATAAAATGGTTAAAACCGAAAGGCTTCGCTATCACACGCTTCTGGCCGAACGCGTAGCGCAGCATCTCACCGATGCGCGTACCAATGTTATTAAAGCGCTCTTCCGGCCGGCCAAGCGAAAGCAGGCTGAGCCGTTTCCAGCACCCCCAGGCAAAGATTGCAAGGGAGGCGAGCAGCAGAGGGGCAAAGAGTGAAGGACTTGGTGTCATGATTATTCCTTTTTTTCAGACCAGCCTACCGGCTATGTGCGTCTGATTATGCTTTCTGTTTCATTTCCCGGATTTTCTTCGTGATCGCCGGAACCACCTGAAACAGGTCGCCAACGATGCCATAGGTGGCGACCTCAAAGATCGGGGCACCGCTGTCGCGGTTAATGGCGATTACCATGTCTGAATCCTGCATACCGACCAGATGCTGGATAGCGCCGGAAATCCCGCAGGCGATATAGATCTTGGGGCGGACTGTTTTACCGGTCTGACCTACCTGACGATCACCCGCCATCCATCCGGCATCAACAGCACTGCGGGAAGCACCAACCACGCCACCCAGTTCATCCGCGAGTTCCTGGAGTATGGCAAAGTTTTCGGGAGCCATCATACCGCGCCCGCCGGAAATGATAAATTCAGCGCCCGTTATATCAACGGCCCCCTTGCTGTGAGAGTCGCGAATAATCTCGATTACTTTCGTCAGGACGCTCTCTTCGGGAACCACAAAAGTGTCGCGGATGATTGTCCCTTCTGCCCCCTCGTGCCTCTCCGGCATCGGCATCACATTGGGGCGCACGGTGGACATCTGCGGACGGTATTTGTCGCACATGATGGTAGCCATGATGTTTCCGCCGAATGCGGGGCGGGTCTGCATCAGGTTGCGTTTATCGTCGATGGCAAGACCGGTGCAGTCTGCTGTAAGACCGGTTGCAACCCTGGTGGCGATTGCACCGGCGAGATCACGCCCCATACCGGTGGCCCCCATGAGAATGACCTCCGGCTTATATTTCTCTATAAGGTGACAACACGCTTCCACATACGCTTCGGTCCGGTAGTGTTTATAGACAGCTGCATCCAGTAGATAGGCTTTGGCTGCGCCATGCTCAAAAGCTTCTCTGCAGAGGTGCTCGACATTTTCACCGATCACAAGTGCGCAAAGCTCCACGCCAAGACTGCTGGCCAGACCTGCCCCTGCACCCAGCAGTTCCCAGGAAACCTTGGCCGGCTCGCCTTCCGTCTGCTCGACAAAAACCCAGACTCCGCGGTACTCTGCCAATGTCTTGGCAATGGCAGCAGCTTCCGGATCAATCTCTTCTTCAACCGGCACGGCCGAAGTTGCCAGTTCGGCGAGAATCTGCTGTTCCTCTGCGGTGAAGAACATCTCAATGGCCGTCGAAGGACAGATCTTGACGCATTTCTGACAGCCGATGCACTTGCCTGTTTCGATGATCGGTTCACCGCTATCCGTCATTTCGATACAGTTTACCGGGCAGGAACTCTGGCAACGGGCACCGCAGGCGATACATTTCCCCTCAAGGAGACGGGCAACACCACGCGGTTTTTTCGGTTTTGGTTTTGATTGTATTTCGCTCATAACGGTAACATATCCTTCGCCATCAGTTTGTCTATCAGCAGCGCAGCGGTCCCCTCAGGATCAGCGTAGCCGTCCCCGATAATCTCTCCCTTGTCCCGCTCCGGAGAAAATATTTTGGACACCCAGGTAGGCGAACCCTTCAGGCCTATTTTCTGTTCATCCAGCTGCAGTGTCTTGTTGTTCCATACTTCGACAACGGCATCAGCAGCGACCAGTCTCATTTGTACCTTAGGGTAGCGCGGACGGTTGAGCTCGCGAACCACTGTCAGCATAGCCGGCAGCGGCGATTCGACAATCTCGTGACGTCCTTCCAGCTTACGACTGACACGGATTTTTTTTGCCTGGAGATCCAGATTGACAATTTTGTCCACCAGCGTCAACTGGCTGTAGTTGAGACGACTTGCTATGCCGGGACCAACCTGGGCGGTATCACCATCAATCGTCTGTTTGCCGCAGAGCACGAGGCCGACCGTATCGACTTCCGCATGCAACTTGGCTATTGCTGCCGCCAGAACATTGCTTGTTGCAAGGGTATCGGCACCACCGAACACACGATCGGAAAGCAGAATGGCAAAATCAACCCCCAGCGCCAAAGCCTTTTTCAGCGTCCCTTCCGCGTTGGGGGGGCCCATTGAAATTGCGGCAACCTTGCAGCCAAAAAGATCTTTCAGGCGCAAAGCCTCTTCCAGGGCATGGGTGTCATAGGGGTTAACTATAAAGGGGATACCGTCACGGACCAGTGTGTTTGTTACCGGATCAATCTTAACCTGGGTCGTGTCCGGGACCTGTTTGATGCAGACAACTATCAGCATGAATCCCTCTCCTGCTTGGCTATTTAGTATCCTTTGTCATGCCTTCACTTGCATTAATACGGTTTCTTATCTATTCACTATTTGTAAGATAAGCAGAGTCTCGTTTCTTACCTTAAATCTACGCCAAGTTGCAAGATATTATACTATAACAATATTTATTTAGTTTGATGAAAAATAAGGCACTATTTCATTTATTTTACCTGCAAAAGCGTTTTTTACAAAAAAAGGAGGCCCACCCGATGTAGTCGGGTGGGCCTCCTTGCCTCTGTTTTAATCATATATCACACTAAACCGTCATAAATCAATTCATTAGTTACGGCAATTCACTACTCCCCATCAGATAACGATCACACTCACGGGCAGCTCCTCGTCCTTCATTAAAGGCCCAGACAACAAGGCTTTGCCCGCGGCGGCAATCGCCTGCTGCAAAGAGACCGGGGATATTGGTGCTGTACTTCTCGAACTCGGCCTTGATATTACTGCGCTGATCCTGTTCAAGAGCAAAAGAGTCAACCAAGGACTGTTCAGGCCCGAGAAAGCCCATCGCCAGCAACACCAGCTGGGCCGGCCGTACCTGCTCGGTACCGGGGACCGGCTTCGGCACAAACTGCCCCTTCTCGTTTTTCTCCCAGACAACCTCAACAGTATGGACGGCCTTGACGTCGCCATTCTCGTCGCCCTCGAAACGTGTAGCTGTTGTCAGATAGACCCGTGGGTCCGCGCCGAATTTTGCCGCCGCCTCTTCCTGACCATAGTCGACCTTGTGGGTTTTTGGCCACTCCGGCCATGGATTGTCGGCGGCCCGTTGATCCGGTGAACGGGGCATAATTTCCAGTTGCACGGCACTGGTGCAACCATGGCGAAGCGAAGTACCGACGCAGTCGGTGCCGGTATCCCCGCCACCGATGATGATGACATCCTTGTCTTTGGCGGAGATGAAGTCGCTACTGCCATTCAGCAGAGCCGCGGTATTGGCGGTCAGAAATTCCATCGCAAAATGAATCCCCTTGAGACCTCGACCATCAATAGGGAGATCACGCGGCTGGGTGGCACCGGTTGTCACCACGACAGCATCAAATTCAGCACGTAATTTCGCCGTCGGGAACCGGCTTCCACCGATCTCGGTATTGCAGACGAAGGTGATCCCTTCCGACTCCATCAGCTTGATGCGGCGCAATAATACGTTGCGCTTGTCGAGTTTCATATTGGGGATGCCATACATCAGCAAACCACCCGGCAGGTCGGCGCGTTCGAAAACCGTGACGCTGTGGCCTGCCTTATTGAGCTGCGCAGCGGCGGAGAGTCCGGCAGGTCCGGAGCCGACAATCGCAACCTTTTTGCCGGTGCGAACGGCAGGGATCGCCGGAACGACCCACCCCTCTTCAAAACCACGCTCAATGATGCTGACTTCAATATTCTTGATCGTTACAGCCGGATCAATGCTCGCCAGCGTGCACGAACCTTCACAGGGAGCAGGGCAGACCCGGCCGGTAAACTCCGGGAAATTATTGGTTTTGAGCAACCTGTCCAGCGCCTGGCGCCAAAGGTTCCGGTAGACCAGGTCATTCCACTCAGGAATCAGGTTGTTGATTGGACAGCCGCTGGCCATACCGCTGATCAGTACACCGCTGTGGCAAAAGGGTACGCCGCAATCCATGCAGCGGGCGCCCTGGGTACGCAAATCCTCATCAGGCATGTGCAGATGGAATTCGTTCCAGTCGTTAATCCGCTCCAAAGGTTTCCGATCGGCCGGTACTTCGCGAGTATATTCCATGAATCCAGTTGGCTTTCCCATAATCATTTCCCTATATCTTGAAATCTTAAAGTAGAATTATCGCTCCAACACACCTGCGTGGAAACCGTTAATGTCCAACCATGTGTGAATTTTCCTCGAATGCTGCATTCAAAGCATCGTCACCGCTGAGACCGGCAGCCCGTGCCCGCTCAAGCGCCTGTAGCACCCGTTTGTAATCCATCGGCATAACTTTCACAAATTGCGGCAGAATGTTCTCCCAGTTTATCAGCATCATTTTTGCCAGAGAACTGTCGGTGAGTTCGGCATGCTTTTCAACCATCGCCTTGAGTGTTACAGCGTCTGCTTCGTCAAGCTTCTCAAGCCCGATCATCTCCATATTGCAGCGGGCAGCTAAGTCCCCCTGCGCATCGATGACATACGCGACCCCGCCGCTCATACCTGCGGCAAAGTTGCGCCCGACCTGACCAAGAATGGCAACCGTACCACCGGTCATATATTCGCAGCCGTGATCGCCAATCCCTTCGACGACCGCATTGACACCGGAGTTACGCACACAGAAGCGCTCGCCGGCCATACCACGGAGATATGCTGTGCCGCTTGTCGCCCCGTAAAAAGCAACATTGCCGGCGATAATATTCTCTTCCGCCTTGAAGACAGACCCGGCCGGCGGATAGACGATGATCGTGCCGCCGCTCAGACCCTTGCCAAGATAATCATTTGCGTCTCCCGACAATTTCATGGTTATGCCACGCGGTATGAACGCCCCGAAACTCTGCCCTGCAGAGCCGTTAAAGGTGAGGTTGACCGTATCGTCCGGGAGCCCGTTGGCACCATGATGACGAGTAATCTCATTACCAAGGATTGTCCCAACCACCCGGTGGACATTGGTAATAGGCAGCTCCGCGCTGACCTTTTCACCCTTTTCAATAGCCGGTTGACAGATATCCAGCAGTTTTGTCATGTCGATTGATTTTTCCAGACCGTGATCCTGCGGCTCCGTGCAGTAGCGACCAACGTTCAGTGCTACTTTTGGCTGATAGAGCATGTTGGAGAAGTCGAGCCCCTGTGCCTTCCAGTGGTCAATGGCCTTATTTGCCTCCAACACATCGCAGCGACCTACCATCTCGTTAACGGTACGGAAACCGAGTTGCGCCATGATCTCGCGCAGCTCCTGTGCGACAAAACGCATAAAGTTGACGACATACTCAGGCTTGCCGCTGAAATTCTTGCGCAGCGCCGGGTCCTGAGTTGCAACACCGGTAGGACAGGTGTTGCTTTGACAGACACGCATCATGACACAACCCAGCGTCACCAATGGTGCAGTGGCAAAACCGAACTCTTCGGCGCCAAGCAGTGCGGCAACGGCAACATCGCGGCCGGTCTTCAACTGCCCATCGGCTTCAATGATGATGCGGCTGCGCAGATTGTTAAGCAACAGCGTCTGGTGCGTTTCCGCCAGGCCAAGTTCCCAGGGGAGACCGGCATGTTTGATACTCGAGATCGGCGATGCACCGGTACCGCCATCATAGCCGCTGATCAAGACGACATCGGCATGGGCCTTGGCAACACCTGCGGCAATGGTACCGACGCCGACTTCAGATACCAGCTTGACGCTGATGCGGGCGCGACGGTTGGCATTTTTCAGATCGTGGATCAACTCGGCAAGATCCTCGATGGAGTAGATATCATGGTGCGGCGGCGGCGAAACAAGGCCGACACCAGGTGTTGTATGGCGCGTTTTGGCGATCCATGGGTAGACCTTGTGTCCAGGCAGTTCCCCGCCTTCGCCCGGCTTGGCACCCTGTGCCATCTTGATCTGCAACTCACCGGCATTAGTCAGGTAATCGCTGGTGACCCCGAAGCGGCCGGAAGCAACCTGCTTGATATTGCTGTTTTTGGAATCACCCAGTTCATTGGTCCAGGTAAAGCGTTCCGGATCTTCGCCGCCCTCACCGGTGTTGGATCTGCCGCCGATACGGTTCATGGCGATCGCCAACGCTTCGTGCGCCTCCTTGCTGATGGAACCGTAAGACATGGCGCCGGTCTTGAAGCGTTTCATGATTTCCTCAACCGGCTCAACTTCATCGAGCGGTATGGAAGGCATGTTGTCCTTGAATTCCAGCATACCGCGAAGGGTATAGTGCCGCGTGCTCTGGTCGTCAATCAGTGAGGAGAACACCTTGAACTCGTTATAATCGTCGGTACGCGTTGCTTTCTGCAACGAGGTAATAGTCAGCGGGTTATACTGGTGTTCCTCGCCGTCCTTGCGCCATTGATAGATGCCACCAGGAGCGAGGGTAACTTCCGGGGCAACCCGCTCGGGATACGCCTGTGCATGCCGTTCCATCAGTTCGCGGGCGATACCGTCAATATCGGTTCCTCCGATTCTCGACGGCGTCCAGGTGAAGTAACGCTCAATAACCGATTGATGCAGGCCGACAGCCTCAAAGATCTGGGCGGTACGATAGCTCTGCACCGTGGAAATGCCCATCTTGGCCATTGTCTTGACGACCCCTTTGATGGAGGCCTTGATATAGTTTTTGACCGCTTTCTTGAGGTCTACTTCCGGCAACATCCCCTGCTGAATCATATCATCCAGGGATTCAAAGGCCAGATAGGGGTTGATGGCGTTGATTCCGTAACCGAGCAGCACAGCGAAGTGGTGCACCTCACGCGGTTCACCCGACTCAAGAATCAGGGAAACTCTGGTACGGGTGCCGCTGCCGACAAGATGCAGATGCAGTCCGGAAACAGCCAGCAACGCCGGAATTGCCGCATTATCCCGGTCAACGCCACGATCGGAAATAATCAGGATATTGCTGCCGGATTCAACCGCCACGTCGGCGGCCGCAAACAGCGCTTCAAGCCCCTTCTCCATAGCGTCGGCACCGCGACTCGCCGGAAAGAGCAGCGACAGCGTGGCTGACTTGAAACCCGGCCGGTCTATCTGACGCAGTTTCTCGAGCTCCTGGTTGCTCAGTAGCGGATGATCCAGCTTGATCATCCGCGCGCTGGCTGCGGTCGGCTCCAACAGATTGCCTTCCGAACCGATCAGCGTGGTGGTTGATGTAACCAGCTCTTCACGAATCGGATCGATAGGAGGATTGGTAACCTGTGCAAAGAGTTGCTTGAAATAGTTGTACAACAACTGGTTCTGGGCAGACAGAACCGCGAGCGGCGTATCGGTTCCCATGGAACCGAGCGGCTGAATGCCGTCACGAGCCATCGGCCCCAGCACAACACGCTGATCCTCGAAGGTGTAACCGAAGGCCTGCTGGCGCTGTATCAGCGTTGCGTGATCCGGAAGGTCCGCATCCGGAACAGCCGGCAGGTCTTCGAGAGATATATGATTATCTTTCAGCCACTGGCGGTACGGATTTGCCGCTGCCAGCTCCTTTTTAATTTCCTCATCCGGGACAATACGCCCCTGCTCCGTATCCACCAGAAACATCTGTCCCGGCTCGAGTCGCCCCTTGCGCAGGATACGCTCCGGCTCTATCTGAAGAACCCCGGCTTCTGACGCCATGATAACCAGGTCGTCGTCGGTAATATAATAGCGTGAGGGGCGCAGTCCGTTGCGGTCAAGAACCGCACCGATACAACGACCGTCCGTAAAGGCGATTGCCGCCGGACCACCCCATGGCTCCATCAGGCAGGAATGGTACTCATAAAAGGCTTTCTTTTCATCGCTCATCTCCGCATGATTTTCCCACGGCTCCGGCACCATCATCATGACGGCATGCGGCAAAGAACGGCCACTCATGACAAGCAGCTCCAGGCTGTTGTCAAACATTGCCGAGTCGGAACCGTTGGCATTGATGATCGGCAGTGTCTTTTTGATATCGTCGCCGAACAACTCACTGGCAAAAAGACTCTGACGGGCATTCATCCAGTTAACGTTACCACGCAGCGTATTGATCTCGCCGTTATGGGCCAGGAAATGATACGGGTGAGCACGGTCCCAGCTGGGGAATGTGTTGGTAGAAAAACGGGAATGCACCACGGCGATGGCACTTTCCATAGCAGGATCACGCAATTCGGGGAAATACTGGTCCACCTGCACCGGCATGAGCATACCCTTGTAAACCATAGTCCGGGTGGAGAGGCTGCATACGTACCAGTGGTCGTCAACTCCGGAGCTGCGGATTTCATTGATTGCCCGCTGATTGATTATATAGAGCTTGCGATTGAAGGCCTGTTCATCAGCACAGTCAAGCGGCCGCTTGAGGAACAGTTGTCGCACCATCGGTTCGGCAGCCCAGGCCGTGTTGCCGAGTGAAGAGCTGTCGGTCGGCACGTTACGCCAGCCGAGGATGTCTACCCCCTCCTCAACGAGGATTTTTTCAAGTATATGACGGGCACTATTGCGTTCAGGCGCCTTGGGTGAGGTAAAGACCATACCGACACCATAGTGAAACGGCTCCGGCAGTTCGATACCAAGCGGGGCGCAGGCAGAACGGAGGAAACGGTCTGGCATCTGGATAAGAATACCGGCGCCGTCTCCGGTATTTGCTTCACTGCCGGTGGCACCGCGATGGTCAAGATTAACGAGAATCTCAAGCGCCTGGCTGACTATTTCGTGGGATTTTTTCCCCTTCATATTTACAACAAAACCAACGCCGCACGCGTCATGTTCAAATTGGGGATCGTAGAGGCCCTGTTTTACTGGTTGTCGGTTGTTTTTCATTGGTGGTAACCTTTTTGCCGCTGTTTTCTTGGTTTGGTCTCTCCG
The DNA here is from genome assembly GCA_028681335.1 of Desulfuromonadaceae bacterium. Classification (GTDB taxonomy): domain Bacteria; phylum Desulfobacterota; class Desulfuromonadia; order Geobacterales; family Pseudopelobacteraceae; genus JACRCG01. The sequence goes on from JAQUIT010000012.1 coordinate 92,163, forward strand.
CAACGGATGGCGGTCTGTCATACTAGCAGTTTTCATGCCACATCACAACCGTTTCACGCAACCCACTATTACAGGACTTATAATTCAGTCAGTTGACGGTATTAATTTACGGCAACAACAAGCTGTACCCCGGGCGACCAAGGCTCTACTGTGTAGAGCCACAACTCTGTTGAGTAACATACTGCCACATTCGTCTTGCCGGACGTATGGATGCCATCTACCAAGCTCAAATCGCCGGATGCTTCCCGATTATTTCCAGACCATACGGCATATGTCGCACGCGCGGCACGCCGCTTTCCTTTCCGCTTGACGCTGGCATTATGACGGGCTACAACAGCCTGATGGATTTACTGAAACACCTCAACCCCCCACAAAAAGAGGCCGTGCTCCACGGTGAAGGCCCCCTCTTGATCCTGGCCGGCGCCGGCTCGGGCAAGACCCGTGTCATCACCAACCGCATCGCCTACCTGATCCGCGAGCGGAATGTACGCCCCTGGAATATTATGGCGGTAACGTTCACCAACAAAGCCGCCAGAGAGATGGCGGAGCGCGTCGGCAGCCTGCTGGGTGGCGGCGATCTCCCGCTTATATCCACCTTTCACGCCGCCTGTGGGCGCATCCTGCGCCGCGACATCCACCATCTTGGTTTCCAATCCTCCTTTGCCATCTATGATGACCGCGATAGCGACCGACTACTGAAAGACGTCATCGCCGAAATGGATCTTGATGAAAAACGTTTTGCCGTCAAAGCTGTCTCCGGGCGCATCGACGACTTCAAGAACCGCGGCCTCTTTCCTGAAGATATCGACTTTATCCCACCCGGTGATGTTTACAACCAGAAAGTCGTGGAAATCTACACCCTCTACCAGGAGCGCCTCAAAAAGTGCAACGCCCTCGACTTCGGCGACATGATGATCCAGACCGTCCGCTTACTGAGCCGTTTCCCTGAAGTTGGTGCTTATTACCGGGAGCGTTTCCAGTGGTTGCTGGTGGATGAATACCAGGACACCAACCCGGTGCAGTACAACCTGATCCGCCTGCTCGCGGGGGAGCGTAAAAATCTCTGCGTCGTGGGGGATGACGACCAGTCCATCTACTCATGGCGCGGCGCCGACATCCGCAATATCCTCGAGTTTGAAAAGGATTTTCCCGGCGTAAAGATCATTCGGCTGGAGCAGAATTACCGTTCCACCTCCACTATCCTGACGGCGGCCGGTGCAGTGGTTAAGCAGAATTTCGGGCGCAAGGGGAAGACTCTCTGGACGGAGAATCCTGCCGGCGAGAAGATCCGCTACGAACGGATGGAATCAGACCGTGAAGAGTCCCGCTTTGTCAGTCGTGAGATCGGGCACCTGAAAAACAGCGGCGTGCCGCTGGAGGAGATGGCGGTCTTCTACCGTACCAACGCCCAGTCCCGCCTGATTGAGGAGGCGCTGGTCGGCAGTGCGGTGCCCTACCACATCGTCGGCGGTGTCCGCTTCTACTCCCGCATGGAGGTCAAGGATATCCTCGCCTACCTGCGGGTACTGGATAACCCGGCTGACGAGATCTCACTGAAACGGATCATCAACGTACCGGCCCGGGGAATTGGCAATACAACGGTTGACAAGATTTCGGCGCAGGCGGCACGACAGGGAGGAACCTTTTTTGATGCTCTGCGGGATGCCACCGCTGACGGACTGTTAAGTGCCGGCCCACGCGGCAAAGTTGGCGCTTTTGTCTCCCTGTTGGAAGGTTTTCGCGAAGGGGCCGCCGGCAGTAGCCTGGCGGGACTGGCACGATCGGTCATGCAGGAGAGCGGTTATCTGGACCGGTTGAAGAGCAGCCGTGATGAAGATGATGCCGAGCGACTGGAGAATCTGGAGCAGCTTCTGGCTGCCATTGAGGAGTTCAGTGAGAAAAACCCCGGGGCTGGTCTTTCCGAGTTTTTGGAACAGGTGTCGCTTGTTTCCGACCTTGAACAGGGAGAGGTCGGCCAGCCGTCAGTCACCCTGATGACGCTGCACGCCGCCAAAGGACTTGAATTCAAGGCTGTTTTCATGATCGGCATGGAGGAGCGACTCTTCCCGCATGCCCGTTCACTTGACGACCTGGACGGTATGGAAGAGGAACGGCGCCTCTGTTATGTCGGCATGACCCGCGCCCGCGAGCGACTCTACCTGCTGAATGCCCGTAGGAGGTACCTGTTCGGCCAGGAACAGTGCAATCCACCGTCACGGTTCCTGAAAGACATCCCCGAAGAGCTGTTGGCGGATGGGGGAGAAAATTCCGCTGACTTCAACCACGCACCGTTCGCCACCCCCTATCCATCCGCCACGGAGAGAGGATATTTCAGTGGTGCAAGCAGAATGCGCAGCGGACCTGAGCCGACAAAACATGGAGAAAAGAGCGTATCGACCCATAACCTCTCTGCCATTGCCGATGCGTTTAACGACGATATTGAGGTCATTCCGGAACCGGCGGAAGAACAGGATGGCGTTTTTATTGGTATGAAGGTGCGGCACGGCAAATTCGGTGTCGGTACCATCCGTAAAATGGAGGGTGACGGGGATGGCCAGAAGGTGATTGTCTGGTTTAACTCGGTCGGGCCTAAAAAACTGCTGCTCCGTTTTGCCGGCCTTGAACGGGCCTGAGATGCGGAGCGGAGCGTCACGCCCTTTCAAACACTCCTCACGTACAAAAACAGCACTGCTACTCGTAGCGCAGCGCCTCAATGGGATCCAGTTGCGCCGCCTTTCGTGCCGGAAAATAACCGAAGATCAGCCCCGTTGCGGTAGAGAAGGCAAAAGCGATTGCAACGATCAAGGCATTAAATATAAACGGCACGTTGAGAACCGATGCCAACAGTACGGAACTGACCAGCGCCAGCACAATCCCCACAGCCCCGCCCAATGAAGAGAGTACCGCCGCCTCCACCAGAAACTGCATCAGCACCTCCCGTTCAAAGGCACCGATAGCCAGTCGAATACCGATCTCACGAGTCCGTTCGGTCACCGACACCAGCATGATATTCATGATACCAATGCCCCCCACCAACAGACTGACAGCCGCCACAGCGCTGAGCAGAGCGGTCAGCACCTTGGTGGTGGAGGTCAGCATCGACGCAATCTCCTTCATATCCATAACATTGAAGTTATTCTCATCGGTGGCGGAAAGGTGCCGCCGCTCACGCATCAAGCGCTCAATATCCTGCTGCACTCTCGTCGTCGAGACACCATCTCGCACCGAAACCTGGATGATATTGACGTCCTGGTTACCGGCAATACGGCGCTGAAAAGCGCGCAACGGCATGACAACGACATCGTCCTGGTCCGAACCCATGGAGGATTGACCCTTTGACTCCAGCAGACCGACAACTTGACAGGAGATGCTTTGCAAGCGAATGTTGGTACCTATCGGATTCTGTTTACCAAACAGTTTGGTGCGCACCGTACTGCCTATCACGCAGGTCGCGGCCCCGGAACGGAGTTCGCTGTCGGTAAAAAGCCGCCCGGCTTTGATCTTCCAGTTGCGGGCATCAAAATATGCGTTTGTGCTACTGGTAATCTGGGTTGACCAGTTGGCATTCCCGTAGATAACCGACATAGATTTGGACGCCATCGGCGCAACCGCCACCAGTTGCGGAATATCGCGGCGTAACGCCTCGGCATCATCCAGCGTAAAGGGCGCCGCACCAACATTCTGTCCCGGCCCCATTCTTTTGCCCGGGGTGACAACCAGCAGGTTACTTCCCAGGCTGGCAATCTGCTGAGTCACCTGAGCGGTCGCGCCGCCGCCAAGCGTCACCATGACGATAACAGCGGCAACACCGATCACTATTCCTAAAATGGTAAGGATCGATCGCAGCACATTACGCCGTATCTCTCTCAGGGCCAATATCAGAGCATTCCAGAACATCACTGCACCTCCTGCTGTTCTGCCATATGCTCCGGCGTCACCAGGCCATCGCGAAAATGAATCGTGCGCCGGGCGTAGAGGGCCATCTCCGCCTCGTGCGTGACCATGACGACCGTGATCCCCTGCTCCTGATTCAGCTTCGTCAAAATTTCCATAATCTCCCGACTGCGGGTGCTGTCCAGACTGCCGGTCGGCTCATCCGCAAACAGCACCGTCGGTTGGGTGACAATGGCCCGGGCAATGGCAACACGCTGCTGCTGACCGCCGGACAACTCTCCCGGGGTGTGATCCTCCCAGCCGGCCAAACCGACAGCCGCAAGCGCCTCCCGCGCCTTCCGATGGCGGGTGGAGATCGGCTCTCCACGATACACGAGCGGCAGCTCGACATTTTCCAGCGCCGTGGTCCGGTTGAGCAGATTGAACCCCTGAAACACGAAACCGAGATACTGCCTCCGCAACAGCGCCCGCTGGTCACGACTCAGACTCCCCACCTCGATCCCCATAAAGCGATAGCTACCAACAGTCGGCGTGTCAAGGCAGCCGAGGATGTTCATGCTGGTACTCTTGCCGGAACCGGACGGCCCCATGACGGCAACAAATTCGCCTGATTCAATGCGCAAGTCCACACCGCGCAGTGCCTGCATCGCCGCCGTGCCCTTGCCGTAGGTTTTGATCACGCCGCGCAGTTCGATTAAAGGTTTGCTCTCTGTTGCAACCACTTCACTCATAACTATTTATTCACCTCAACCACATCCACAACAACCGCCATCCCCGGTTCTAACGATCCTGACGTAACTTCGGTTTTAACGCCATCGGTCATGCCAACTGTTACAGCGATTTTCTGCAGCTGCCCATCACGTAAAACCCATAGATGTTGCTGTCTGTCCGTGGCACTCTCCTGTTGTTTGGGCGCCGGACTGGGAGGGCGTGGCATCAGCTTCCCAAGCAGACTGCCGCCGCTTGACTGCTTCGCCACTGGGGCCACCGGCGGTGAAAAGCGCAGCGCCGTATTGGGGACAAGCATGGCGTTGTCCACCTTCTGCACAACAATACCCGCCGTACCGGTCATGCCGGGACGCAGCAGCAGGTCGGAATTGTTGACTTTGAGGACCGTTGTATAGGTGACGACACCGGCCACGGTTTTGGAGCCGAAGCGCACCTGACTGACGACCGCCGGAAAAGTACGGTCAGGATAGGCGGAAACGGTAAAAGTGGCGCTCTGGCCCGGTTTTACCTTGCCGACATCGGCTTCATCCACGTCAACCTGCAGTTCCATCTGGGTCAAATCCTCCGCCAGCGTGAAGAGCACCGATGTCTGCAGCGAAACGGCCACTGTCTGGCCAGGCTCTACAGCACGCGTCAGGACAATACCGTTAATAGGTGAGCGGAGTACAGCTTTGGAAAGATCAATGCGCTGCACCTCAAGCGATGCTTCCGCCTGTGCCACGGTGGCTTTCGCGTTTGCCTCATCGGCAATGGCACGTTCAAGCGTAGCACGAGCCACATCCATCTCGGACCGCGACGGCACTTTACCACCACTGGCCTCCTGTACCTGAGCCAGACGCGCATGTTTTGCCTTTGCTTCACTCACCGTTGCATGAGCCTGCTGCACCTTGGCGCGAGCCGCTTCAAGCGAAGCGACCGTCTGCCTGACGAGCGCCTCCTGCTTTGCCGTGTCTATGCGTCCCAAAACCTGCCCACGCTTGACCCGATCGTTGTAATTGACCTCTACCGTCTTGAAGGTGCCGGAAATCTCGCTGCCGACATCCACCTGGTTATTCGGTTGGAGCGTACCGGTGGCTGACACCGTAACGGTTACGCTGCCACGACTGACCTCCTGGGTCTGGTAATGCACCTGATTATCCGCAGTACGCTTTTTCCAGACCAACAGCGCAATGATCACCACCACCAGCACTGCCGCCCCCCAGAGGATATAGGGTTTTACGCGAATAAACAGGCTTGTGTGCCGGTCAAGCCCCAGCGTCTTGGCAATATCGCTGGAGGGATCCTTCGATTCCGGCGTTGCGGGATCTGTCATGATTTTACTCCTGCTGCAGTTGATGTCGGCGCAGTAACGTCAGTGGAATCATGGTTCCAGCCTCCGCCCAACGCTTTGTACAGACGAGCCAGATTGGAGGTGACTGCGGCTTCACTCACAATAAGCTGTTCCTGAAGGGAGAGGAGCGAGCGCTGAGTATCAAGCACCGTAACGAAATCAACCAGTCCGGCGGCATACTGATTACGGGCAAGACTCTCTGCCCGTTGTGCCGAATGAACGGCGTCCTTTAACGCACCGCGCCGGTTCTGCTCTTCGGCGTATGCCACCAGTGCATTTTCCACGTCACGCAGCGCACTCTGAACGGCCGACCGGTAGCTTATCAACGCCTGTTCCTGAAGGGCATTCTGTATTTCAACCTTTTGCTTGAGACGGCCGCCGTCAAAGATTGTTGCGGCGGTGTTGGCGGCAAGCGAGTACATGAAAGCGCTGCTATTCAGCAGATTGCCGGCAGATACAGCCTGTAAGCCAAGGGTACCCGAAAGGGCCAGATCCGGATAGCGCGCGGCCTCAGCTTCGCCGACCTGTGCGGTGGCTGCAGCCAGCTGGCGTTCAGCCCGACGGACATCGGGCCGCTGGCGCAGAGTTTCAGCCGGGATACCGATAGCCACCTCGGCAGGAACAAGAGGAATCGGCATTTTTATCTGCACTTCCTTCAAAGTACCGCCACTCCGCCCCAGAAGCAGGGCGAGGTTGTTTCGTGACTGTTCCAGACTGCTGAGAAGAGCCGGAAGCTGGGCACGTGTCTGCTCAAGGTTGAGGCGGGACTGTTCAACATCCAACTGATCGACCAGACCTGCCTGAAAGCGCCAGCCGGCAATCTGTTCTGTTTCTGTCAGGCTGGCAATTGTGGCGCTGGTACTGTCAATCTGAGCCTGATAAGATCGGGTCTCGATGTAGGCAAGCACCACTTCCGCCAGCAGGCTTACCCGGACATCACGCATATTTTCCAGAGAGGCGTCAACCGTGGCTGAAGCAGCCTCCAGAGCACGTCTTTTACCACCGAACAGATCCAGCTCCCAGCTGGCATCGAACTGAGCGGAGTAAGTCTCGGTTGTGCGACTCGACCCCGTTCCCATTTCCGCGCTGGAACGAGTGCGACCGGCGCCGGCACCGGCCTTTACCGTAGGCATGCGATCAGCCGCAGACAATCCACGCCGCGCCCGTGATTCGCGCAGGCGTGCCGCTGCAAGCTTTAGGTCAAGATTGTTCGCAACAGCCTCCTCAACCAGAGTTGACAGCAACGGGTCGTTGAGTGTTTGCCACCAGACGGCCAGCCGAGCACTGTCACCTGCAGCAGTTTTCAGGCTACCAGTTGCAGCCTGCCATTCTGTTGGCGTAGAGACCGCCGGCAAGCGGTAGTCTGGACCGACAACACACCCGACAATGCAGAGAGGGATGATGCTACACAAAACACTTTTTATGATCATGTCGGAGTTCCGTTGAAATTTGTTGCGGGCGCCCAAAGACAAGGGCCCATCGACTATTCAAGCTAACGTATCGATAGTACCAAATGGGGCGGTAGCGTATCCGTCAATCGCGTTTGCGGTCTGATCCATTGACTGCCCTGAAGCATCCTCTCCATTAAATGTAAATACAAGATGTTTAGGATCAATGACAGCATCTCCGCTGCTATTCTGGTTGAGCCGGAATGTGACGACAGCTTCCCCGGAGTATGAATTATAGGTTACCGCTATCGGCAGTGGAGCAACTATAGCATCCTTGCTGGATAACGGCATAGAATTATTGTAGTAACCTGCCTGTGCACTTTTCCCACGCGAGATAGACCAGTTGGAGACATTAACAACGGAGTCACGGTCCATGTCTTTACTGAACTGAATGACGGTAGATACCTCTGCAGAGGTGCCCGGAGTTATCAGCGAGCTGTCCAGGGCCCAAAGCGGGGTATTTGCCCCCCAAACCGTATTGTAGAGGGTATTTCGACTGCTGCTCGAGTCGATGCCGACAATCTGTGGTCTCGCGATGGCACTCAACTGTGACGCCAGGGTAGCGTCAGAACTGTTTAAAATTGTCTGTTGCTCCTGTACCCCTTCTGTATAGTTGAGACCATTGTACGCGACACCCAACTGATAGTTTGCCTCAGCAAAATCCGGTTTAAGCTGGACTGCGCTTTGCAACTCAATAGCAGCGTCCATGTAATTGCCCTGGGCATTGTAGACGGACCCTAGCGCATAATAGACGTTGCCATCTTTGGGTGCCAACTTCTTTGCTTTTTGGAGTTGCTCTAATGATTCACCGAGCCGGCCTTGCGTAAGGTACTGTTGCCCCAATGTGTAAACCGGCAGCGCATCTTTTGGCGCTATCTTTGCGGCAGCTTTAAATTGGGTTTCAGATTGATTGTACTGTTTTGCCGATAAATAGGCATTGCCAAGCCCCATAAGGGCATCTTCCAAAGTAGGGGCATCATCTGACGTGTCTTCGCTGGATTGATTTGATTGAATGCGCACCAGTTGTGCGTACGCTTTGATTGCATCTTCATTTTTACCCTGACTAAGGTAAATCTGCCCCAGATAATTATACGCAGTCGTATTATTGGGATCAAGCGCGGCAGCATGCTTGAAGGCGGTAACGGCTCTGTCGTTATCACCATTGCTTAGAGCGGTGGCCGCCTGCGCAATGGCATATTCAGCATACGAGGCACGATTTTGCGTATATTGGTTCGCTGCCGCGAGACCCATTGGATCAGAACTGCTGGCACTAAGCCAATCGCTACTCATAGGCATTACTCCATCCGTCTGTTGTATTGTAAAAAGTCGTCCGCGCTTGCTGCCGCTGGTTATCGCCGGCAAACACGACCTGCTGGACTGACAACTGAAGAGTGTCAGCCTTCAGGCAGAGCCTTAGGACAGTAAATATAATCGGCAGCCATTGCTTCGCGGATATAAGCAATCAACTCCTCCAGGGAGTCAAAGGCATTTATTGCCTCTGGCGTTTCTTCAAGAATTCTCGCTGCCATCTCTGCAGGATTACAATACCCGTCATGATACGCCTGTTTTTCCGGAGTATCGCTGTAGCCATTTATGGCATCAACACTATCACTATGATCTTCTGTCATTGACATCGTACCGCTCCTTTCGATGTAGTGCTCCCATGAGAAGCAGGCTGTCTCTCTATGTAAAAATAGCGGTTTCAGGTTAACGTTGAATGCGTCAATCGGTCGGCATTCACCCAGGCTCCCTCAAAGAGGTCCAGCCCGCTTTCATGGTTTATCAGCACCTGGCAGCGGTTATCCGTACACGGCAGAGGATGAGAATGTTGCCGCCGTGGAACTCTCGGCAAAGCTGCTCATGCTTGCCTGCATATAACTTTTTATGGCGGCGGCAAAGCGCGCAGAATCTTCACCTTTTGCTGCGTCAGCAGAAGCGTTGGCTGTAGAGGTCCCCTGCGTATCGCTCTGCTTGCCAGCCTCGGCAAGAGCTGCTGCCAGTTCACTCTTGCTGACACTGCCGTCCTCGTTCGTGTCCATGGCGTCAAAGAGTTGCTTGATGGCAGAACTCTCCTCGGAACTGCCCGACACGGAGCTGTTATCGCCATTTGTAAACGCCGCTAACAATTCAGTGGCACTGACAGTCCCGTCTTCATTCGTATCCAGTTCGTCAAAAATTGTGTTACTTGATGTACTCTCAGATGATGAGCTGCCAGATGGCGGCGGGGGTGGAGGAGGTCCCTGAGCCTTCCGTTGTTGACCGGCCTTGTCAACGGCAGCATCGGACTCACTCTTGCTGATGGAACCGTCCTGGTTCGTATCCAGAGCATCGAATGTTTCTGCGATGTCTGTAGCGCTCTGATTGGAATCGGCCATCAGAGCCGTCAATTCATCCTTGCTGATACCGCCGTCACCGTTCTGGTCAGCACTGTTAAACACTTTGGCCTTCAGCTCCGAGGATGAGCCTGATGCCGCTTTACCGCTCTGCATCTGCTGGGCAAGCTTGGCAATTCCGGCATCTGATTCAAGCCTGCTGATAGCGCTGTCGTTGTCAGCATCCAGATTTTTGAAAATTTCATCAACACTTGGACCACCCTGCGTTCCATTCGCCTGCTGGGTCTGCTGGTACGCACTCATTTCCGCTTTATCAATCTTGTTGTCGCTGTTGCTGTCAACCGCCTTGAACATCTCTTCCTGCATCTTCTTCAGTGCGGCTGCATTTATTCCACCTGAACTGCTCCCAATAGAACTTACCATGTTGCGTACTCCTTTCGTTTTACGGCGCCTGAATACACCCTGTTAACGGCATGCATACGCTAACGCCACGCAATTGAACATTTTTTACTCCCGCATCCATTTTTCCTGCTACTACCTCCTCTCACGTTAGATTTAGCCTTTTCTCTGTTTCACCACCTTTCGCTTAGAAGTTCGAGTCTACTGCTTAACAACATAATGTGCAGGAAATGTGGAAGAAATGAGGAAATGTGAAGCCCGCCCAAAAGTGTATGCCGCAGGGAAGTCAACCTGTGGTAAAAACAACGTGACACAGGAGGTACGGTCATGAAACTGGGAGTCGCTCACAAGCTGTTTTTGGTAATACTTACCGCATCAGGCCTTGCTGTTGTCAGCTCAGCCCTGATCATGCAATGGAGTCTCAACAGAGGCTTTATCAAGTTTATCAACGCGATGGAAGAAACGGGGATATCACGACTTGCCGTAAGCATTGAGAAGAGCTACGGCACTGAGCAGAGCTGGGAATTCCTGCGTCGTGATCCGGCACGATGGAGCCAGCTTGTTGCAGCGTCTTTGCCCGAAGCTCCACCGCCACTACCGGAAGAGAGAATGCCGGACAGACAACGACCTGAACACGTTAGTGACAGCACCCCCAGACCGATGCCGCCACATTTGGCACTGCATTTTGATCAGCGCCTCTTCCTGCTCGATGCAAACAGGAAAGCTCTTGTAGACCACGGCGCCGTGCCGCTTGACAATGCCGTAACACCCTTGCTCTACCAGGGGAAAACGGTTGGATACCTCGGCCTCCTGCCGCGTACAAACACGTTGGACACTCCGCAGCGGCGATTTCTACGCGAACAGAAGTCGGCCTTCGCATTGGTGGCTGCAGCCGTGGTTCTGCTGTCGTCCATCCTTTCTTTCCTGCTCGCCCGGCGCCTGGTCCGGCCACTAAATGTTCTGGCGCACGCAACCCACCAGCTCGCGGCAGGGAGCTTTACCGCCCGGGTACCGGTCACGTCACACGACGAACTGGGGCAGCTTGCGTGCGACTTCAATTCACTGGCATTGGCACTGGAAAAGAGTGAACTGGCGAGGCGACAATGGGTAGCAGACATCTCACACGAACTGCGCACCCCTCTGACCATTTTACGCGGTGAGATTGAGGCGCTTCAGGACGGCATTCGCCAACCGACCCACGAGACGATCAACTCGCTGCACGACGAAGTACAGCGGCTTGGAAGATTGGTAGACGACCTTTATCAGCTGTCACTTTCTGACGTTGGAGCACTTACCTACCGTAAAACAGAGCTGGATCTGACTAAACTGCTTGCTGAAATCATTGCACTGTACCGACTTGAGTTTCTTTCAAAAGATATTCTGCTTGATGCATTGCTTCCTGAAAATGTGAGCGTTGTCGTTTTTGGCGACAGAGAGCGTTTGCACCAACTGTTTTCAAACCTGCTTGACAATGCCCTGAAATATACCGACGCCGGAGGACGATTGACTGTGACACTTCAGAGAACAGACAACAGTGCGGTGGTTGACTTTAAGGATTCCGCTCCACATGTTCCCCCCTCTGAACTGGGGCGTCTGTTTGAACGACTCTACCGGGTGGAATCATCCAGAAACAGATCGACGGGTGGGGCCGGACTTGGTCTTGCTATCTGTCGCAATATTGTCGAGGCTCATGGCGGAAACATTACGGCGGAAGCTTCACCGCTGGGAGGGCTATGGATCAGAACAGAAATACCGGTACGTGGCTCATGAACGGGATAATCCTGATTGTGGAAGATGAGGTTAAGCTGGCAGCTGTTTTGGCAGATTATCTCTGTCAGGCAGGTTTTGCAACACACTGCCTTAGTGACGGGCTTGCTGTGGTGCCCTGGGTTCAGGAGTGGCAACCGCAATTGATTCTCCTTGACCTGATGCTGCCGGGAAAGGGTGGACTTGATATCTGCAGAGAGATCCGTGCCTTTTCCTCAACACCAATCATCATGACTACCGCAAGAGTTGAGGAGATCGACCGGTTGATTGGCCTCGAGATTGGCGCAGATGACTACATCTGCAAGCCTTTCAGCCCACGGGAAGTCGTGGCAAGGGTCAAAGCGGTACTGCGGAGGAACGGAACAGTGCAGTCGTCACGTACCGACATAACTCTGGATGAAACCCGGTATCAGGCAACACTCCAGGGACATAAGCTCGATCTGACCGCCGTGGAATTCAAGCTGCTGCAGTTTCTTGCCGCCAATCCGGGGCGGATTTATGGTCGTGAAATATTGATGGATCATATTTATTCCGATGACCGGATCGTGGCGGATCGTACGATCGACAGCCACATCAAGAAACTGCGTAAAAAAATTGCTGCAGTCAATCCCCGCCAAGAATTGATCCATTCCGTATATGGTGTCGGCTACAAGTATGAGAGCGAGTAAAGAGTAGAACCGCTACAGCACAACCCCGTGCAGATCCCGCCGGTGATAGCGCCAGGCGAAGGCCGCCCCGCGGAAATACCAGTCGATGAGAAAGACCCCCCACACGGCATAGAGAGAGAGATGCAGCCAACTCGCCGCCACCCACGAAAAAGCCACCCTGATCCCCCACATGGCAAGCAGCGTGACGATGAACACATAAAACGTATCACCGGTACCGCGCAGACTACCGGCATACACGAAAGATATCGCCAGCGGCACCTGGGCGAAGGCAACCAGCTTCAAAAACATGCTCCCCTTCTCGATAACATCAGGATCATTGCTGAAGAGACCAATCAGAAGGTGCGGAGCGAAAAAGAAGAGCAGCGCCATGACTGTCATGACGCCGACCGCCAACCGCAGCGCCTCATTGTGGCTGATTCTGGCGCGGCGGATCTTGCCGGCACCAAGTGATTGCCCCATCAGTGTTGCCGCAGCGATTCCCATCCCCGCACCCGGCATAAACGAGAGCGACTCGATGGAAAGACCGATCTGATGGGCGGCATAGGCGCTGGTACCGTAGGCGATGATGAAGCTGGAGTAGAAGAGTTGACCGCTCTGCTGTGCAACCCTCTCCAGCGCTACCGGCCAGCCGACTTTCCAGATCTTGTCAAACAGGACGAAATCGGGACGGCTGAAGGTGATATACCGTTTACGCAGGGCCTGTACCAGCAGATAGGTAAAACCGATGAACTCTGAACAGTTGATGGCGATCGCCGCCCCCTTGACTCCCAGCGCCGGCATGCCCCATTTCCCGTAAATCAACGGCCAGGCCAGCAATACGTGGAGGATATTAACCAGGATGATCGCCTCCATCGGGGTGCGGGTGTCACCTGTCCCATGCATGATTGCCGAGAGGAGGTTCAGGCCGGTCGTCCAGATCATCCAGAGGAAAATAAGCCGGATGTATTCGGCAGCCAGATTCTGCACATTCGACGCCGCCCCCATCAGCCTGGTGATGTCCCCGCCCCAGTGGGAACCGGCCAGTGAGCAGAGCGCCGTCATACCCAGACCCGCAATACAGGCTACGTATGCCGCCCGTCCGGCATCTTCGCGCCGCCCTGCCCCCCACAGGTGTGATATCACAACCGTCACTCCGGTAGAGAGCCCCCAGAAGACCGTCATCGTGGTAACCATCAGGAGCTGCCCCAAACCGGTTGCAGCTATGGCAGAAGCACCAAGCCCACCGGTCAGAAAGACGTCAACAATCGATACCAGTCTTTGAAAGAGTGATGAGAGCAGAACCGGCAGTGAGAGGCGAAGTACGTTGCGGCGAATGGAAACAGGCTTGCGGTGTGAGGTCGTGAATGGAAACAGCATGGGAGTGTTATAAAACTAGCTACTCTGAAGGTCAATGCATTTTCAGGCTCAAAATCGGCATACTTAAGGCGAGGCCTGCGGGCCTCGCCTTAAAACAAAAAAACAATTTTTCGGTTACAAATAATCCAGAAGCGATAACTGCGACAGCTTTGCCGTAGCCGACAGCGAAGCCTCAAAGGCGACCTGTTGCTGGCTCAGCTCCACTCCTAACTTGGCATAATCAACCGTTTGGGTGTTACTGTACACCGTCATCAAGGTGTTCCTCGTGTTCTCGTTCATCTTGGTAAAACTGTCAAGACGGGTCATACGTGAACCAACATCCGTTATGGCGTTAAAGACCTGCTTTGCGCCATCCCCAAGAGCCTGGGAACTGGCCCTGATGGCGGTTACATCGTTTGCCTGTACGGCATAAATCATGTCATCGAATGCTTGAAGTATGTTTGTTGAACCATAGTTTTGTGTTGTTGCCGTATCAGCGGTGAGGATCTGATTTCCTGGTATGTTCATTGCCATCGGCGCGGCATTGTTCCCAATCTCGACGTTGATGCTACTTTCGTCACCACTGTAGAATGCGAAGGGCGGATTTTGCGCTGCCGGTGGGGGCAGCTGCACGGGTGAATTCGTAAAGGGGGGCGTGTCATTATTTGCCCCGCCAAAGATATATTGATCGCCGGTCTGGGTATTGCCCATGTCGATCATCTGCTGTTTTAACGCCTGCAGCTGCGAAACGACACCGGCCCTCAGCGCCGGGTCAGTAACCCCGTCAACGAGTGTGCTCGCCAGCTCCTTAGCTTGCTGCAGCGTATCGGACATACCTGTCAGCGCGGTACTTGTAAATTGCTGCCAGATATCCGACTTCGTGATGTTGCTGCTGTACTGATCGGTTGACTTAACCTTGTCAACGATATCCAGCAGGAGTCTCGTGTTGATCGGATCATCGCTGGGACGGTTAACTGCAGTTCCTGATGATGTCAGTTCCTGCAACCTGTCCAGCTTGGCGCGACCCTGTTGAATATGGTAAAGGGATGTATCGGCAGACATATTTGACGTAACGCGCATGTATTTCTCCTGATGCTTAGAGGAATGTCACTCGTAAACTCGCTAACGCACCATGTTGATAACGGTGTCCATCATCTCGGTTGCAGTGGTGATCAGCTTGGCCGACGCCTGGTACGAACGCTGATATTTTATCATGTTCGTCAGTTCTTCATCCAGCGACACACCTGAATTTGAGTCCCGAAGGGTCGTTAATTGCCTGGTAAAAGCAATATCCTGCGCCTCGGTATTTTTGCTTGAACTTACATCCAGACCAACCTGGCTGACCAGGCTGTCGAAATAGCTGTTGAAGGTGCTGGTACTTCCGGTCATCAGCTTCTGGTTCTGCAACTGCGCCATCTGCAAGGCATTACTGTTATCGCCGGTAAGCAGTGCGTTACTTGCCGCCGCAATTTGATTCGTACTTGTCAGAAACGGATTAATTTTAAACGTTGCGGCATCTGTTGCGGTGGCATCGAAAAAGTCTATCCCTCCGGTCCCGGTCAGATCAAACCCGAGCTTATGCTGACTATTCACCTGGCTCGTAATTGTTGTGGCCAAATCATTGACCTGCTGCAAATAGCCGGGAATGATCGTATCGCGAAGCGCCACGGTGGCGCCCAATTGTCCGGTTACAGGGGCCACTGTCGCCGCCGCGGTCCCGCCGGCAGGCGTGAGTAGAACTGTGTACTTGTTAGGATCTGTTATTTTGTCGAGAGAAAACGTGCCGGCCGTTGAACCTGTTACCAGGGCATCGCCACTATCCGCAAATTTTATGTCGGTTGTTCCGTCACTGTTTTCCGTGTAGGTGATACCGATCTGCAGGGAAAGATCACGCACCAGTTGATCCCGTTGATCCCTGATTTCATTGGCATTACCGCTCACCAACTCGGTTGTCCTGATCTGACTGTTAAGCTGTGCTATGTTTTTCAGCGTTGCATTGATGTCGTTGGTAAGCGGCACCAGAGTGTCGTTCTGAATCGAGATCGAATCATTGAGGGCTTTACTGACCGAATGGAAATTGTCCGTTAAAATCTGGGCACGGCTTAACACGACCTGGCGCTCCGCTGACCCAGCCGGGTTTAGCGTCAAGTCCTGCCATGCGCCGAAATAGTCGGAAATAGCCGCGCCAAGCCCATCCTGTGCAACCTCGTTAAAGGTTGGCTCTATCTGCTGCAGTACCGTCGATTTGGTCGTGTCATACCCCTGTGTAGTCTGGGCATTTATGAGTTGCTGCTGCAGCAGTCCGTCGTAATAGCGCTCAACTGAAGCAATGTGTACACCGGTGCCCAGGGGAAAACCGTTAGCAGTAACCGGAGGTGCGGTTTCCAGGAGAACCCTCTGTCGCGAGTAACCGGGAGTATTGACGTTGGCGATATTTTCACCCGTCACTTCCTGTGCAACTCTATATATATTGAGACCGTTCTTGCCGATCTCCATCGCTGCACTAAGCCCCATATTATGCCTCCCTGTTTATCATCACGGCACCTGCAGACCGCTGCTGGTAGGAACCTGATGCGCCATAGACATTAGATTGATTGACCAGACGGGTAATAAGGTTAAGTGAGGTGGTAATACTTGACGCAAAACGCTCTGCAATTTCGCGATTCAATGCCGCCACCTGCTTGACCCGCTCGGCGGTTCTGTGTATCTGCTGCTGTTTTGCGATCAATTCCCGATTGCCTCTTTTTGCAATGTGTGTTGCTACCATACCGAGCGAGGCCGAACCAGGAAGCCCTTCACGAACGGCCTGAGCGGAAATAGCTTTCTGCAGCGAGGGTGTGTGTTCTGCAATCCGCGCTGTCAGCTCTTCCTTGGACCGGTTTGACAGGTTCATGGCATTGATATTGACATCGCCCATCTCCGCCGTCTCCCGCTCAAGCACCTGAAGGAGTTCATTCAACAGTTGCGTCTGGACCGCTATTTCTTCGAGCATTTTTTTCAGTTCCATTTGTTCAGGACTCCACCGTTACACTTCCTATTCGTGATGATCAATCTTTGGAGTCACCTTGCGGCTCTCCTGGCGAATGATATCCTTCTCAATTATTTTAGCGATTCCCAAGCCACCACCCTGCTTCACCGCGGCGTCAGCGTAAGCCTGATCCAGCATTGACCGATAGACATCATCACCGTGACCTCCGCCGGTTAACTTGTCTTTTCCGACGGTAGCCCTCATCGACTTCATCATCATGCCGACGAACAGTGCTTCAAAATCCTGAGACACCTTTTTTGCCTGCTGCCGCTGCTTTTCGGTCAGTCCGGCAGCACTGTTAGATGAGGCTCGCTGAAGCTGGCGCGCCCTGTCTTCAATGCCTACGGATAAATCCGGTGCTGCTGTAGTAGTATTTATATCCATTTGCTCTTATCGTCCCCGCACAGGAAATTATTAAGAACTAAATTATGGAAAGTTCGGCCTGCAGCGCTCCTGCTGCTTTGGCTGCCTGGAGAATGCTGATCAGATCGCGCGGAGTTACTCCCAGCATATTGAGTGCCCGGACAACGTCACCGATACTGGCACCTTCCTGTAACACCAACAGTCGACGGCTGTCCTCTACAACTTTCAGATCGGTGCGCGGCACGACTTTTGTCTCGCCGGTTTTACTGAGTGGCGCCGGTTGAGAGACCATCGGCGTTTCCTTGATGACAAGAGACAGGCTGCCATGAGTTACCGCCACGGTGGAAATCCGCACGTTATCACCCATGACAATTGTTCCGGTACGTTCATTCAAAACAACCTTGGCCTGCATATCAGGTATGACCTCAAGGCGCTCCAGTGAGGCCACAAACCCGACCGCATTATTGGCATAAGCTGCCGGAATAGTTAAATCCACCGAACCCGGGTCGCTGCTGACGGCAACGGGACTCTTGAACTTATCATTAACCGCAGTAACAATCCTCGAAGCGGTGGTGAAATCGGCAACATTCAGGTTGAGACTTAACACCGACTTGCCTGTCAGGGTGTTGGGGAGTTCCCGCTCTACCAACGCTCCGTTCGGTACCCGGCCTGCTGTTGGATGGTTTTTCTGGGCGGTGGCTCCCTGGCCGCCAAAAGCAAACGAATTTGTCAGGATTGACCCCTGAGCCACGGCATACACCTGATTGTCGGCTCCTCTCAACGGGGCCATCAGCAACGTTCCACCGGCGACACTTTTGGCGTCACCAATTGAGGAAACAAGTACATCCAGGCGATTCCCCTGCTTTGCAAAGGGTGGAAGTGTTGCCGTTACCATGACAGCGGCGACGTTTTTGATCTTGATGTCATTGGCTGATGTCGTAACCCCCATCCGCTCCAGCATATTCACCACTGACTGCGTCTGTATCTTAGCCTGGTCACTGTCTCCGGTGCCGTTCAATCCCACGACCAGACCATAACCTATCAACTGGTTATCCCGTACCCCCTCAAATGAGGCGAGGTCCTTGATCCTGATCGCATGGGCAACAGTTGTTGCTGACAATAGCGCCACTAAAGCTAAAAGTGATAAAACATTCTTCATAGGGTTACCTTTTGTAAATATGCGCATATATGAACCGTCAGAACGGCCAGATTTTTTCAAGAAAGTTCATCAGCCAGCCCGGGCTCTGACGGTCAGAGATGACGCCACGCCCGGAATAACTGATACGCGCATCAGCTACATAGATTGAATTGACCGTGTTGTCAGAGGAAATATCACGTGGACGTACTGTCCCTTCAAGCACGATGATCTGGTCCTCTTCATTTACTTTGATATTCCGCCGTCCCTCTATCATCAGGTTGCCGTTAGATTGTATACCGACCACACGCGCTGTGATGGTGGCCTTCAGATTTTCCTGACGTGAAGTTGTGCCTGACCCATCAAATTTAGAGGCGTTGCTTGCGTTAATAAGCTTGGATAAATCTCCAAAATTATTTTTGAACATTCCTCTCGTCTCAAGCCCCAGCAGATTAGGGATTCCGGCACTCATTGAGCTATCCCGCGAGGTCGCTGTATTTGCTTCCTTGGAAGCGCTGGCAATCTCGGAAATCACAATGGTGAGAATATCCCCCCTGCGACGGGCCTTAAAATCATCCGTCAGACCGGCAGAAGCAGGCTGCCAGATCGAACCGTTGGAATAATCTGCCGCCGGCCTCGGCGCTGGGTCCTCGAATCCGGCGGTCTTAATGTCGGTTTTCTCTACGGCGCATCCAATCAGAAGCAGCGATATCAGTAGTAACAGTGCCTGTTTCATTGACTTTCCTTCAACCCGGTCCTGACAAACATGACCGGTGCGTTAACATATCGACAAACTCATACACAACAGATTCATATCGGCGAAGATGCTTTTAAAATGCCACCTGAACAGTAGATGCGTCTATGACGCGGGCCGATATTTCCTTGAGCGATGTCAGATTCTGTACTCTTATCATGTCCCCTTCAGCGCCGGAACTGCGGGCTTTCCCGGAAACGGAAATTTTCAGAACTTCATTTTCAGCGATTATTGTCACAATCTGGCCGGACTTGATCAGCGGCACCCTCTCAACCTGATCTGCCCGCACCGGCTGGTTGGCCCTCAGTGTTGTGCGGGATTTTTTACCAACCACTTCATCGATTGTCCTGGCGGCAAGATGAGAGTTATAGGTAATCTCCCGTTTCTGCAGCACAACATCCGCAGCAGAAATCAGTTCGCCATAGTTAATCTGCTGCAGCGTAACAACCGTGTCGGCCAAAGCTTCAACATCCAGCCGCACCGAAATATTGCGCAGCACCTTGTCGTTCTGGCGGGCCAGCACAGCAACACTGATGTTTCCCCACCCTTCCCACTGCTGCGGTGCAACGATCTCGTAATCAATCTTCCCCTCCGGTAGCTTAAGAGCACCAGAGATATTTAGCCGACGGACACGGACATCCCATCCCATCCCACTGGTTCTGCTTTTAACAAATGCAGTGACCGCCTCACGAACCTCCTGTTCCCGATCTGGCGCAGAGAATGCCTGACACGGATAAAGTGCCATCAGGGCCAGGAACAAAATAACTATATGTGGCATTAATCGTTTCATATTCAATCAGATTCGCCTCTATCTTTTCAGGTTATTGGCCGTCTGCAGCATCTCGTCCGAAGCGGTAACCGCTTTGGAGTTTATCTCATAAGCACGCTGGCCGACGATCATATTGACCATCTCTTCAGCAACATTGACGTTGCTCATCTCCAGAAGCCCCTGGGCAATAGTGCCGGTACCGTTCTGCCCTGGAGTTCCTGTCGTTGCCGCCCCGGAGGCATCGGTCGGTATATAGATATTTTTCCCCTGGCTCGACAGACCGGACGGGTTGGAAAAAGACGCCAGCTGGATATTACCGACTGTAGTAGTAGCCGTCTGGCCGGCCTGCTGCACCGAAACGGTACCGTCGCTACCGATATTTATCTTGGTAGCATTGTTGGGTATCGTAATCGACGGAGAAAGCGGATTGCCGTCCGGCGTGACGATCTGCCCGGTGCTATCGCGCTTGAAAGCGCCGGCCCTGGAGTAGCCAGTCGTGCCGTCAGGAAGGGTAATTGGAAAAAAACCGTCTCCCTCAATAGCGATGTCCAGCTCGTTGCCGGTCTGAGTAAAATCCCCGGCAGTAAAGATTTTTGTAACGGCAGCCAGGCGACTTCCCAAACCAATCTGGATCCCGGTCGGAACCTGGGTCGCGTTGGTGGCTGGTGAGCCGGTTGATTTCAGGTTTTGGTATATAAGGTCCTGAAAATCAGCCCGACTCCGCTTAAAACCGGTTGTATTTACGTTGGCAAGGTTGTTGGCAACAACATCGATGCTCTTTTGCTGTCCCTGCATGCCGGATGCAGCAGTCCAGAGTGAACGAATCATAGTATAACTCCTTGTACCGTAGTAGGTATATTAGACCCTGCCCAGTTCATTGGCAGCTTTTGTGGTCATATCGTCGAATCCTTTTATAACCTTTGAACACGCTTCAAAATAACGGTTTGTCTCAATCATCTGTACCATCTCCGAAATACTTGCAACATTTGAGCCTTCGATATAGCCCTGCTGGATCTCAGCCTTACCCGCCTGAGTTGCCGCCTGCGGATCTGCGGGCACAAACAGTGCGCTGCCGATCTTGGTCATAGCATACGGCTTTGCAAAATCTACGACGGCAATTGATCCAGCCTGTTCGCCATCAACAGTAATCCCCCCTTTTGCATCTATCTCCACCCGGCTTCCCTGAACACGGATGACAGCGCCACCGGAAGCCTGTACCGGGTAACCGTCTATGGTAATAAGAGTGCCGTCTGCAGAGGTACGGAAATTACCCTGGCGCGTGTAAGCGGTTCCTTCCGGGGTAGTCACAGCAAAGAAGCCATCGCCATCAAGCGCCAGATCAAGCGGATTACCACTCTGGGTTATCGGGCCGCTGGCATAATCTATATAGACATTTTCCTTCTGCATAATGGGGTCTGCGGTCATGCTCTGCGGCACGGCAGGCGGGTTTACCGGCCCGGCCAGCAAACTTTCAAACGACATCGCATCTTTTTTATACCCGGGGGTATTAATATTTGCCAGGTTATTGCTGATGACATCCAGACGCCGCATTGAGGCCAAACTGCCCGATACGGCTGCGTACAAACCACTATTCATATCAGTTCCCCTTTTATTAATTCCGATGCAGCCTGAGACGTGAGCGCAGCCTGACCATTGCCTGACTGATAATCTGTGAAATTCGCGACTCAGTCAACCCAAGCGCCTCACCAATCTCTTTGAGATTTAAATCTTCATTATAATACAGCGTAACCGCCAGACGTTCTTTTTCAGGCAATGTATCAATGGCGCACCCAAGAGCCTCGGTCAGCTGCATGGTCATGACCTGCTGCTGGGGGTTTTTTGCTTCGACTTCACACAGCACATCTGCCAGGCAGAGCTGGCTGCCGTCGTCACCATCCCAGCTGTCATCCAGACTGATAAAGGTAAATACGTGCACGTCGTCAAGCAGCTCATAATAGTCGTCAAGACTGATTTGCAGTGACTCCGCCACCTCTTCACTGGTCGGGTGTCGGCCAAGCCGGTTTTCAAGGCCGCGCATCTCCCGCTCCAGCCGCTTATACTTGTCGCGCATGGAGCGACTGAGCACATCGTATGAACGGAGCTCATCCAAAATGGTTCCACGGATATGCTGCTCAGCAAATGTTTTAAAGAGCACTCCCCGTGACGGGTCAAAGCGGTCGGCTGCATTTATCAGGCCAATCATGGCCGAACTCATCAGGTCCTGTTGGTCAAGATGCGGCGGAATTTTAGCCACCATCCTGCTGACCAGATAGCGCACCAGCGGGATATGTTCAAGGATCAGCTGTTCCCGTACGGCGGCCTGGTCGCCCTGCTTATGCTGCTGCACGACACTGGTCACCCTGCTAATTACCTCCTGCACAGTCCAGCATCCGCCGGAAGAAGAACTGGATATTACCCTTGACTCTCCCCTGAGTCTTGTTCTCCACCACCCTCCGTGCAAGTGTGGCAAAACATTGGGCTGCCTCAGAATCAGGAAAAAGTTCCGTGACGGCTTTTTGACGTTTGACCGCCTCGACGACCTTTTCATCCTTGACAACACACCCCAGGTAGTCAAGCGAAATGTCAAGAAAACGACCGGCAACATTGGCAAGCTTACGGAAGACCTCAAGCGCCTCTTCACTATCCTTGGCCATGTTAACCAACACCTTGAAGTGATGTTCAGAGTAACGTGTCGCCAGCAACTTTATCAGTGCGTAAACATCGGTGATAGAGGTCGGCTCGGGAGTGACCACGACAAAGATTTCCTGAGCGGCAACGGTAAAATAGGTGACATTTTCGGATATCCCCGCTTCGGTATCAACAATCATAATATCGAACTGTTCTTCCAGCATATCAAGCTCATCCAGCAACTTCAGTTTTTCATGCTGTCCCAGGCTGGTCAATTCCTGGACACCGGAACCGGCCGGGATAATTTTGATGCCGGCCGGGCCGTCGATCAGAATATCCATAATACCTTTTTCACCATTGAGCACATGGTTGAGGTTGTAAACCGGAGAAAGCCCCAACAGAACGTCAAGATTTCCAAGCCCGAGATCGGCATCAATCAGCAAAACTTTCTTTCCTTGAGCGGAAAGGGCTATTGCCAGATTGGAAACCACATTGCTCTTGCCGACGCCACCTTTACCACTGGTAACCGAGATGACCCTGATGCCCTGTTGATCAGCCAACCCACCTGCCGATGCGGAATCAGCCTTCTTGTTGTTTTTTGCTGTGCGTGCCAACTGACGTAAAGTATCAGCCTGGTCGCCCGTCCCCTGCACGATACTCATTCAGCCCCCTCACGAAAAATCATATCTGCCAGTTTGGCAGGTGTAGCAATTTCAATATCTTCCGGCACACGCTGGCCGGTTGTAAAATAGGCAATCTGCAGATTATCTTTCATCAATAGGTTGACCATATTCCCAAAACTTTCACATTCATCAATTTTTGTGAAGACAACCTTGCTTACCTGAAAGATCCTGAAGCGATTCAAAATTTCTTCCAGTTCTCGATCCTTGGTGGTGGCAGAAAGACAGAGGTAGACCTCCAGCTGAAACCTGTTCTCCAGGAAGTTCCTCATCTCATCAAGCTTTTCCTTATCCTTATGACTCCGTCCGGCAGTATCGATAAAAATAAGGTCGCAGGCAGAATGTTTTTCAACTGCCTTTTCAAGCTCTTTAGGGGTTGAGGCAACCTCCAGCGGTATCCCCATGATGCGCGAGTAGGTCTTCAACTGCTCAACCGCTCCCACCCTGAAAATATCCATCGTAATCAGGGCTACTTTATTACCCTTGTTAAGGGCATACATCGCAGCCAGCTTGGCCGTTGTTGTCGTTTTGCCAACGCCGGTCGGTCCAACCAACGCGATTATCCGGGGAGAGTTTTTCTTCAGCTTGAGTGTCCCGGCAAATTTAATCAATCGGCCAAGAGTCTCACCAAGACGCCCCTTGACAGTCTGGTTGCTACCCTGCAGCGGAAGATTGTTGAGCGTATCAACAATCTTCCGGATCAGGTCGGTAGAAACGCCACTGTATGCCAACTCCCTTGAGAGAGGAGAATCCTCCGGCAGAAGATCAGCACCTGACTGCCCTTCCAAAGCAACTTCATCGGCCAGTGCCGGCCATTGGACATCTTTGGCGTCCCCCTCCTGGCTTTTTGCCAGCGTCGCGAGGAGCAACTTTTTAATCTCTTCCAGATCGGAGCGCGGAATATTTTTGAGGTTTATACCGCCATCCTGCTGTTCCTGATCTACGGCTCCCTCCACCAGTTTTGTTTCCGCGCGCAACTCCTCTTCACGACGTGTAAGAGACTCTACCTTTTCACGCAGATCTTTCAGTTCTCGCGCAAGAGGCGCCAGCATCGAACTCTCCATCTCCTCCCGGGCAGTACGCTCTCGTGGCGGCGGCTCACGGTAAACCTGAGGGGGAGACGCAGGCGCAGGCTTGCGCACCGGATCAATCGCTGCGGTAACGCGGTAAACCTGCTTGCTGAAAAAGCCGAGAAACCCACCGGTCCTCTCTTTTTTTGTTGAAAGAATCATCGCATCCGGCCCGAGTTCTGCCTTTACGAGCCGTAACGCTTCCGGCATACTCGCCGCTTGAAAAGTCTTAACCAACATTTAAACTTACCACCCCTAGAGACTGGATTTTTACATTCTGAGGTATTTCATTGTGTGACAGCACCGCCATATGCGGCACAAAGCGTTCAATCAATTTGCGAACATGGCGGCGTATCGATGGTGATGCCAGCAAAACAGGCTGTGCCCCGCTCATCCCGAACCGCTCGGACATACTTCGGACCGACGAGATAATCTGCTGGGCAATTGACGGTTCAATGGCCAAATAACTTCCCTGGTCAGAAGGCTGGATCGCTTCGGCGATTAGATCCTCGACTTCACGGTCAATTGTCACCAGAAAAAGCGTTTCATCTTCCAGCTTGTACTGGTCAACTATAAACCTGCCCAGTCCCTGCCGAACAAATTCGGTCAGTACGTCAGGATCTTTTGTAAGTGAAGCATAGTCGGCCAGACTTTCCAGAATGGTACGCATATCACGTATTGAAACCCCCTCTTTAAGCAGGCTCTTGACTACCCGCAGCACTGTGCCGAGGTTAAGAAGGTTCGGGATCAATTCATCAACCACTTTCGGAGCCGTGACCGCTACGTTGTCAAGCAGTTGCTGCAGCTCCTGCCGGCCGACCAGTTCATGAGAGTAACGTTTGATAATTTCACTGATGTGGGTCGCAACGACGGTCGTGCTGTCTACAACCGTGTAGCCGTTGACCTGGGCCTGATCGCGATCCTCACCACGTATCCATACCGCAGGTAACCCGAACACCGGCTCTTTGGTCGTCAGACCCGGCATGTTGGCAGTAACGGCACCGGAGTCCATCGCGAGATACTGGCCGGTCAGCTCGCTCCCCCCTACCCGGGCACCACGAATCAGCAGATTGTACTCGTACGGCTTAAGCTGCAGGTTGTCGTGGATGTGGATCGGCGGAACAACGAAACCCATCTTTTGTGCCGTCTGCCGACGGATAGAACGTATACGTTCCAACAATTCGCCATTCTGGGCGGCATCGACCATCGGCACCAGACCATAGCCGACTTCCAGCTCCAGAACATCCAGAGGACGGATATTTGACGCCTGATCGATCGATTCCTCACCGGCGGTGGCTTCAGCCACCGCTGTTTCCTCGACAACCTCCGCCTTCTCTCGTGCCATTTTACCGACCAGAAAAGTTACCCCCGATACAAGCAAAAAAGCAAAATGCGGCAGACCCGGAATGAGCGCAAACAAAAACATGACGCCGGAGGCGACAAAAAAAGCCTTGGGGTAGTTAAGAAACTGCCCGGTGAGCTCCTGACCGAAACTGTTTTCATCTGCAGAACGGGTTACCAGGATACCGGCGGCTGTTGATATGACGAGGGCGGGAATCTGGGCGACCAACCCCTCGCCGATAGTGAGCAGGGTATAGTTGGAGAGGGCATTCATCAGGGGCATCCCCTGTTGCCATACGCCGATAATCAACCCCCCGAAAATATTTATCAGGACAATCATGATACCAGCGACAGCATCCCCACGTACAAACTTGCTGGCACCGTCCATGGACCCATAAAAATCGGCTTCACGCGATATCTTCATGCGACGCGTCTTTGCTTCTTTATCAGTCAACAGGCCGGCTGAGAGATCTGCATCAATAGCCATCTGCTTACCAGGCATGGCATCCAGCGTAAAGCGTGCGGCAACCTCGGCGACACGTCCGGCGCCTTTGGTGATAACCACAAAATTTATAACGACCAAAATCAGGAACAGTACCGCCCCGACAATGTAATTACCACCGACAACGAACTGTCCGAACGCCTTGATAACCGCGCCGGCTGACTCGGCCCCTTCACTGCCGTGCAACAGGATCAGACGTGTTCCAGCAATATTGAGAGCCAACCGGAACAGGGTGGTGACCAGCAAAACGGAGGGAAAAACCGAAAAATCAAGCGGCTGTATCGTATAGAGACAGATCAGCAGAATTGCCAGTGAGACCGTAATATTGGCGGCCAGAAAAACATCCAGCATGAACGCCGGGAGCGGAACGATCATCAGCGCCAGGATACCGATCAAGCCCACTGCGACATAAATATCTGAGTTTTTACGTAAGCCGCGTAACTCTATTGCTTCTACGGAACCATTTGCCATAATAAATATATCCGTCAACCGCCTTGTCACGAGTAATGTCGAGCTGGTTTTATATGCATTTTTCGTGCCGCGCCTATAACAGCTCCGGCACCGCTCACTATCGGCAACCAAGCCCACTAGATAGGCGTCTGAGCGCAATTACTGACACCCGAAACACTCTCCTTTAAAACGTGTCAAACGATTGAATGCGTCGGATTATTGACACCGGTCGTTATTTCACGCAACATCTTCACCCACCCAGACTCACCCGAACACCCCCGAAACGTTTACCGCATATTTCCAAAAGAGTCGCGACTGGGGCCGCTTTATTATTGCTTTGTCGCCTTGACATTAGCGGCTCCTCTTTTACTCTTAAGAGTATCTGGATCATTTGCAGCGTAAAGCGTCACTTGCAGTAAATAATCAAGACCGTTTTTTGAGGTTGAGTAAGCAGCCCTTCTGAGGTATTCTGCGCCGACAAAAAAGAGTGTATTGCCATGCTTTCCCGGCACACTCTTTTACCCATCCGCAAACAAGGAGTTACATTATGGCGAGTCTTAACAAGGTTATGTTGATCGGGAATCTGGGTAAAGACCCGGAAGTCCGTTTTACCGCTTCCGGTCAGGCTGTAGCAAGCTTCTCGCTCGCTACAAGCGAAAAATTCAAGAACAAGACCGGAGAATGGGAGGAACGCACCGAATGGCACAACATCACTCTCTGGGGCAAGCTGGCTGAAATAGCCGGAGAGTATCTCTCCAAAGGGAAGACCGTCTACATCGAAGGACGTCTGCAAACCCGCAAGTGGCAGGACAAAAGTGGTAACGACCGCTACACTACCGACATTGTTGGAGACAAGATGCAGATGCTTTCTGCCAAGGGCGAACGCAGCAGCGGAGAAGCCTCGCAAACGCCAAAAAGCAGCGCTTCAAATTATGAAGAGCCTCCTTTCCAGGATGACGACATACCGTTCTGATCGGTAGCCTGAACACACTAAATACGCTTCCTTGAAAGGAATAGTATGAAAAAAGCCTGCTTTGCCTTCCTCGCTCTAGCCCTCGCTGGTTGCGTGACCTCTCCTGAAATAACCGCCTGGAACATGGCTAACGACGTCAGCACGCCGGCAGGCTACCAAAACTTCGTTGACCGCTATCCCAATAGCGGTCATGCGGACGAAGCTCGCAAAATGGTTGTAAAATCAAAAATGGAGCAGCTCCAGAAGATTGATACTGTTGGGGAGTGCATCAGGGTCATCAAGACAAACCCCGATCCCAATATTTCCGCAACCGTGGCAGACCTCGCATTAAAAGCTACGCCTAAAGAGACCTCTGTGGTGGCTCTTTACGATTTTTTGACCTATTTCAAGGGGCACAGTGGATCCTCTGCCGTACGAAGCAGGCTGGAGGATCTCGAATTTAAAGTTGCAAGCGAGCAACCTTCCCCCGGAGCCATGGAATACTTCCTGCTCAGATATCCACAGTCGCGCTTTGCTGCCGAAGGACAAAAGCTGCTTGCAGAAAAGAGCTATGAGCAGGCCAAGGAGTGGGGCAACCAATTTGGCTTCAAGGCCTTTCTGCAGAATTTCCCGGAGAGCCAACATGCGGCAGAGGTGCGGGGATGGCTAAAACCAGTCAAACCGTCGTCCTCAGCAGCATCCGATACCGGGAAAACCCTTGCCCAATTTGTCGATAAAAGCCCGTGGCTTAAAAGGCATGGCTGCGCCCTTTACCTCTCTGAGCAAATAAGAAATAACCAGGGCAACGTCGATTCTCTCAGGCATGCCATTTACACTCTCGAAAATGGAGCTACGCCTGAAGATATCTCAGAAGACTGCTCAAGCGCATCACTCTCCACCAAGCCCGGCACCAGTGGAAACATTACCGAGGCGCTACAGATTATGACCAGGACAGAAGGGCTCAGAAAAGAGCTGGCGAACCAGTGGAAGACGTATGGACAGCGTGACGAGATGGCCAAGACCGCCAGCCGCGCAAGTGCTAAAGTGGCCGACGAACTGGAGTCCGCAGAGCTCTCTGAGGAAGTTTTAGGCAGCGGTCCTCTCGGCGGGCTGGATGTCGGCAGGGAGAAAGGTTCTCTGTCGGCACGCAAAGCCCTCGAGCGCTTCAATGCAATGGAGAGCGCGATCGCGAGAGACCGGGAGGAAATCAAGCACCTGCTTCTCGAGACTGACGCCATGTACAAACCTCTGCAACGCTACATCACTAATTGCCTGACAGCGGGACAGCTCCCCGGAGGTGGACCATGAAGCGTCTGACTATCAAAGCAGGTATCCTTGCTCTGTGCATCTCCACCCACCCACCCCTCGCAATTGCGGAGAGTCCCCTCTTCATGCCCAGTTCCGAATCCAGCCCACCGCTTATGTCTGCGACCGATGTTGAAGGGCTGAAGAAGGAGGCTGAGACGCTAAAGCGAAAAGCTGAACTCCTGAAAACGGCGGCAGACAAAAAATACTCTGTTGCAAGAGATCTGAGGAAGAAGGCCGGCGGCTTCCGCTCCGAGTCATCGCAAAAAGGGGAATTATTGCGAAGTCAGGCGGAACAGAGCGCAGCAGTGTCCGGTTTCATCGGTGACATGTTCAATATCATGTCCAGCATGGGTGGAGGACAGATGTCGTCCAACTCCGCTCTCACCGCCTCCCTGACCGGCAAGATGATCCAGGGGCAGCAGTCAATGGATGCCAAGGGCGTCATGGAGGCACAGAACAAAGCAGGTCAGATTGGTGCCGAGGCTGAGAAAAAGGCAGGTCCGCTGGAAATGCGCGCCGATGAGCTGGAAAATGAAGGCAACCGTCTCATGGAGGCCCATAACCGACTTATGGGGATAGTTAACGCGAAATCACTGCTGGTTGCCGCCGACGAACTGGAGAAAAAGGTCAGTGGCGACGGTCGCCAAATGGAACAGCTCCGTGAGAGATCCCGCGAGCTGGTTACCTCAATGGTGGGGCACTGAACTCCTCCACACATAAAGGGAGAGGGCGACGGGGAGGATCATGCATAGTTGTTATGATCGCTTTTTTGCTGTCATACACTTCCGCCTGGGCCGATTCCGGGAAGAACCCGGACGGTCTCTGCTCCAGAGCCGAATCAGCTGAACGCGAGGCAAAGGAAGCCGAACGAAAATCCGAAGAGCGGCGGCGGTTCTTGAAAGGTAAAGCCGCAATCCGGCAATCCATCAAAGCCAAGATCACTCAGGTACGGGCGATACTGCCACAGTTGAGACAAGGAGCGGCTTCCGCAAGTCGTGACAAGGGGATTGTCCCGGGACTTGGCCAATACTTTGCCCTGATGGAGAACAGCCTGAACAGTTCACTCCAAGCCATCGACGCCTGCTTGGACAATCCCCACTATTGCAGCGTACCCTCAATCTCCTGCCCTCCCCTGCCTAACATTCCGACCTTTAACCACGTGGGTAGCGCAGACCTGATAAGGAATGTACAGGAGAGCTATCGCCAGGGAGCAGAAATGGCCCGGCAAGCCTGCCGGGATTTGAACGCCGGAGTTTTGGGAGACGTCGAACGCCTCAAACGGGAAAGCCGAACTCCCGACGCAACATCGGGTAGCCCGGTGAGCGTCCAGACACCAGCTTTCGGAGAAGCTGACCTCTACCTCAAAAGGGCTGAGTCACTAAGAAGAGAGGCTGCGCAGTACCGGCAGGAGGCCGACCGCTTATCGCGTACTGACGGATATTGTAGCCGGCAGCGACACCCCCGGATGGATGCCAACGCGACCCATACTCTTGTGAAAGCGCTAAAGGCTGATGAAAATCGTGAGCAGACGGCAGATATCGTCATTCCTCTGAACGCAAAAGTTATTGACCTGAAAGCGGAGTGGGAGAAAAAATGGGACCAGGGGAAAGCCCTTAAATCTCCCGCTGTCCCCCTGCCGAAACTGTCGCTGGACGATGCCGGCGGAACAGCTCCGAGCTGGGACGCTGCATCTTCTGATGATACCAGCCCCTCATGGTGGGACAAACAAAAATCAGAATATCAAAAAGCAGACGAGGAGATGGCACTCACGGAATTCTTCACGTCCAGACCAAAACAAATGGCTAAATTTGTTACGAAGGAAGTTGTCAAGCTCAGGTTCGGTGGCTTGGGAGAAAGCCTGGTGAACGCATATACGATACTGGATGCGGTCAAGACCACCAGCGACGAGGTGGGGCAAATCCTCGTGGATGCCCCGAGAGTTATCGTCCACGGCAGTGTATCCGATGCAAGGGAATTGGCAGGCAGAGCAGAAAGGGTCCCTCTTAATCTATCGAACAACCTCTTTGATGACGTAACCGATTGGCTCCCGGCTCCAAAACACAGAAACAGTGGAGGAGCACGTTAATGATGAATGGGAAAGTACGCAACGACGTTTTCACGTACGTATTTTTGCTTATGTTGGCGGTTCTTCTCATGACGCCGGACAGGGCCACGGCCACAAAGATCGAAGTACGGAAGATGCTCGACACCTCTGCACTCAACTCCCCGTTCGTTTACGACGTAGGGCCTGAAGGCTCCGTCCTCGTTCTTACCAGTGACAATATCTATGATGCGGGTTCAGGAAGCTTTCTTTTCGGGGAACCTTTGAAGAACCCCGGCTGGCTGGCCTTTGCCGGCGAAAAGCTTCACTTCCTCTCCAACGGCGGACTCTTTGTCGTGGACGGGGGTATGCCGAGAAAACTCATAGAGGTACCGCTCAAGAGCCGCATCTTCGCCTCGAACAGTCAGCTCACCTATATCAGCGGTGTTACGGCAGCCGGTAAGACGGTTCTGTTTATCTACAAAGAGGGGGTGGGACACAAGGCGCTGTTCGAGCTCGATGCGCCTATTGATGCCATGGCGCTCGCCAAGGGGAAACTGTTTTTTACCGTTGGACCGAGAATATACACCCTCGCTGAGGGCGGATCCGCCAAACTCTTTGCACATCTGCCCGGTTTTTCACACATCCCGTCCATTGCAGTTGACGATATCCACGGGCTACTCTACTTCTCTGACGGCGACAATATCTACGCCGTGCGTGACAGTGATTTTGTCGTTGTACGGCGCGGCGTTGGTGGAATGCTCCGCTGTCGGCAAGGTGACCTCTACGTCCTGTCTTGGCGTGACCACGCCCTGTCCCGCATGCACGGCCTCCCAGAGGCTCTCTCTTCAGCGGGAGCTCTCAGACCACTTACTGATCCGTGCAAGACTCCGATTCTCTCCATGTACTGTAATGCAGAAAAAAAACGGGCACTCCTCACGTCACTGGCGAAACTTGAAAGCTCTGTGGCGACCGGCAACGCCGACAGCCAAAATGAATTTACCGATTATACCGCAGAGCAGAAAAATGAGTTTGGCCAGATAATGGCGCAACTTGAACTGGAAGCTCTGGTAGGGGCGGAAGCGGTCCTATGGGGCGGCGGAGCCGAGCCGAAACCAATTAGCAGGAATGCCGTAATCACGACAGAAGGAAAGGGAGTCGGACTCACCCTGTGGGATGGCAGTGAAGTCCGCATAGGACCAGGCTCAAAGATGATTGTCGACGATTGCAGACCCTCTGGAGAATGCAGCCAGAAACTTGAAAAGGGGCTCCTGTATTTCTCCTCCTACCAACCTCCCGTCGCGGGGATGCCTGTCGTAAAACCCCGAGAGTTCATTTTAACAACGACAACGCTAAGCTTCCATTTTGGGACGGCTCGGCTTGTCGTTTACGCATCAGGGGACAGTACCGCCATCGTTGTCCTGGAAGGGCAGGCAAAGATCGTCTCGCATGACGGCTACTCAGTAGTGGTTTCAGCCGGAGAAACACTTGAAGTAAAGCGTGGTGAGCGGGCTGGGGCTCCAAGATCGGCCGACATGAAGAGGCTCAACAGGTGGTGGGAGGCTGTCAGATGATTAACTGGTCGCGAATGTGGAAACTCCTGTTTGCAACAGGAATAATTTTTTTAATGGCTGGCTGCTCTGTAAATGATAATTTTGTCTACAAACCAAGCGCACCAGCGGCTGGAGTCCGGCAGTTGCCGGTGAAAGTGGCGGTTATTGCCTTTAAGGATAGCACGGAGAGTTTCACAAGCGTGGACACAAACCTTTGACCAGGAAACCTTGAGGTAACCACGTAAAAACCGTGACCGGCAGCTGCGCAGTCAGTTGATGAGATGATCGAAAACAACCTTAACAGCAAGTAACCAAGACCCATTAAGGCCTTTAACATTGTTGTCACAACTTCTGGTTGCAGACAGACTCATCAACAGATAAACGAGGGAGAATAAAAATGGTCCGACATCTATTCATTCTACTGATGGTTACCGTCTTGGCTGGGTGTTCTACCAACTCAACGTTCGTCTACAAACCTGTGAGCTCTGTTGATGGGGGTGCAACCTTACCGGTGAAGGTCGCGGTACTTACATTCAAGGACGGCACCGAGGACTTTACAAGTCGAGGCAGCATCTTCGACCCGGAAAGCCTGTATTACAACCTCGCAAAAGCCGGCATTGGCGGACAGATAACCGCTTTGACGCCAGATTTGTGGGCAAAAGCCTTTGCCGATGACATATCAGCCTCAGGAGCCTTCAAATCATCCCGGTTTGTGTATAGCCTATCGGAACTGGCTGATGAAGAATTTTACATCGAAGGCACACTAAAAAAGGTAACCATCTCCGGCTCCTGGGCTATGCCGAGTGAATTTGCTTTAGCCCTCCGGGCCATGCAGCGGTCTGACAATCAACTCGTATGGGAAAAAGAGGTCTCATATTCGTGGAAGAATACGCCCGCTCTTTATGAAGGGTGCGGAGCGATGTCGGTACAGTGCATGATAGACCGGCATCACGCGGATGTTAACCGGGTGATGATGATACTCTTTACCGACGCCAGGACGGACCTTGTGAGGAATCTTCTTCCTCTTTCCGGAGGCCGGGTGGAGCCCGGCAAATTATCGCCCGCAGCAACTTCCACGCCACAGTCCCATGAGACTGCCGATGACGAGATTGATAAAATTCTCAGGGGGAAATAGATCAACTTAAATGCACTGACTTTGTTTGTCACCCCATACATAGGTTAAGACTAGAGGCAACTATTTACCACGCACAGATCCCCGCCGCAGCATTTTATCTAGAACGGGAAGGCAGCATACCACTTTTTGAATGTTAAAAACTGACTCTCGCCCCTTGGACAGGATATACTTGGATTTACTACCCGACCGTATGCTTTACATAGCGAGCCGGTTGTAATCAGAATATTCGGAATCTGGATGTGCTCATAAAAGACCTTGCCCGACTCATTCCATATTTATCATCACTCCGCTGGCGCTATGCAGGAGGAGCACTCTTTCTCCTGCTGACAAACGCCTTTGCACTCCTGATCCCCTGGTTCATGAAACTGGCGGTAGAGGCTCTGCAGCATCCTCAGAGCGCAAGATTCTCCCCGACAACATGTGCTCTGGGCATTGCGCTTCTCGCCGCCATGCACTGCATCACCCGCATTTTTTCCCGGACACTAATCCTGAACGCAGCCCGCATAATCGAGTTCCGCATCCGGAATGACCTCTTCCAGCATCTGACCCGACTTGATATCGGCTATTTTTCCAGCAGCCGCAGCGGAGATATCCTTTCACGCTTTTCCAATGACCTGACCAACGTCCGGATGTTGGCCGGCTTTGGTGCAATGAGCATCATCAATACGCTGCTGGTTTATAGTGCCGCCGTAACATTGATGATTCGCATTCACCCATGGCTTACCTTCTGGGCAATTTTCCCCTTCCCACTGATGGTATTGGTTGTCAAGAAAGTCAGTCACCGCCTCTTTCAACGCTCCCTTCAGGCACAGGAAGAGCTGGCACATCTTTCCAGCCAGGCGGAAGAGACAGTTTCCGCGGTGCGGTTGATAAAGTCTTACTGCCGCGAAGAGTATTTCCAGAATGAATTCGCCAAAACTGCCGGGCGCTATCTTAAGCAAAACCTGAGACTGGCACGACTACGCGGCATCATCATCCCGGTTATGGCCATAGCCACCGGATCCGGAACCCTTATAGTCCTGTTTATGGGCGGACGATTAGTAATAGAGGGAATTATCACTCTGGGCGATTTCGTGGCCTTCAGCGGCTATCTGGCGATGTTGGTCTGGCCGACCGCGGTACTGGGATGGATTTTAACCCTGGCACAACGGGGAGCCGCTTCGATGTCACGTTTGAGTGCTATTCTTGGAGCTAAAGCAACTGTTGTTGACCATCCGGACGCTCGGGACATCAATGCTCTCCAGAACAAAATAGAAGCACGCGACCTTAGGTTCAGTTATGGCGGCGCCAATGTTATCAGCGGGGTATCTTTTCATGTTCAGGCGGGAGAATCTGTGGGGATCACCGGAGAAGTCGGTTGCGGAAAGACGACTATTTTACGGCTCATAGCCCGGCTACTACCGGTTACTGAAGGAATGTTGTTTGTAGACGGTCGGGACATCAATACGATATCCAGAGCCAGCCTGCGTAAGCTGATCGGTTATGTACCCCAGGAAACGTTTCTGTTCTCAAGAACAGTTGCCGACAATATTAGTTACGGTATTAGCGGTGAACTTGTCACTGACACGATAAGAAATGCGGCCGCTCAGGCCGGATTTTTGAATGACGTTGAATCGTTTCCTGATAAATTCGAGACGCCGGTGGGCGAAGGTGGAGTGACTCTTTCCGGCGGCCAGAAACAACGGCTGGCAATTGCCAGAGCCGTTGCCGGCGATCCGCAGATATTATTGTTTGATGATCCTCTTTCGGCTGTAGATGCAGGGCGTGAGGAGGAAATCCTCAACGAACTTGGCAAATTCTATTCCGGGCGGACAGTTCTGATAGTCTCCCAAAGGATTTCTGCTTTTCGCGACTGCCAGCGTATTTTGGTTCTTAAATCTGGTGTTATTGTTGAACAAGGAACCCCGACCGACTTGATTCAACGAGGTGGACTGTATGCTGAGATATGCCGCAAGCAACAACAGGACAGGGACGTTGTCGGAGAGTAGCGCGCATGGATTGCGCTAGATATCTTGATGAAACGTGAGGAGACCACACAATAACAAAAAGGGGATTACGATAAAATCGCAATCCCCTTGAATGTTTGGTGAGCCGCGTTGGGGTCGAACCAACGACCACCTGATTAAAAGAACCTCGAAAATCAGCCTCAGCTTTTCCAACCTGATGCCGAAAGCCGTAGTCATTTCTGATAGTTAGTAACTTTCACTCAGAATTCATCTTTGGGCAAAATAACACCAAAAACGATAAATAGCAAGGAGTTCCACGCCTACCCGCCGTTGCAGCTTGAGCCAGTGGAAATCCTCTGTAAAATCATCTAATTACATTTTACCTCCGCTATCCAGCCCCGGCAGTTGCCCCGCGACTGGACCGACACACGGTAATTGGTTACCGTTTTTGACCTTTCCCTCCCATGTGATCGCTTCTCATTTGCCGCCAAGAGAATCCCGTTTTTGCCTGCCAGAGTTTTCCAAGATTGAACCACCTAGCGATATGTTTACCGCCAAGTAAGAGATGCACAATATTTTTTTGATAAATTAGCGCCTTGTAACCAAAATAACGTTTTTCAATTATTTCAGGCAGTTACGCTGTGCTGTTTTATCGTGGATATCGAGGCTTAAAGGCAACTGTAACCAGTAAAGGCATGGATAAAGTGCGTCGCCCGGTTTGCGAAAAACGCCAAAAAGCAGCCTAACTACTTGTAATTACTAATGTCTTTCTAAAACTTTTTGTTGACTTCCATGTGCATATCCGTATTTTGTTGACCAACGTTAAGAGCGGCCGCTTGAATAACGCTAGATAAAATTGAAAGGATTGAATCCATGAAAACACAAAAAGATGAACTCTTGGCACACCCGTTTGACATTGATGCATTCTTCAACGATGCAGAAATGGTTTCACCTGAAAGTCGAAAATCAACGGAACCTATTTTCGACCTTGAGTCTTTCTTCGATCAAGCAGAATCAATGCATGGTGGAAGTGAATGTACCTTCGAAGAACCAGAACCGAGCGGATACGAAGGGTACTCCGACGAGGACGAATCTTTCACAGAGTGTGGTGAGGCAATCCCAGATGATGAAGATTACGACATGTTCTACGATGGTACCCCCCAGATAGAGCATCTTATCTGCCATGAAAGTTTTCAGGATATTTCGGAGCTTTCGCCGAAGCCATCTTTCAAGGATGTATCAATCATTAAAATGCAGGTGAGTAACCGTTGGCTTGAAATACTCCGCGACCTTGCCCCTGCCTTGAAGGAAGCAATCATTAAAAAGGGGAAGCACGTACCATGTCCAATGCACGGGGGACGTGACGGATTCCGACTATTTAATGACGCAGACACCACTGGCGGTGGGGTTTGCAACACTTGCGGATTTTTTTCCGATGGCTTCAGCCTTCTCCATGCCATTCATGGCTGGCCATTCCCTGAAACTCTACGTCGGGTTGCACAATGGCTCGATGATCACATGGATGACAAGGGGACGCGATGAAACTTTCAGGAAATCAACCGCAGCCTGACGAAAAAATATCCGCATGGATAGAGGCAACAATGGAAAAGTGCGTGCTGAATCATCCCCATCTCACCAGGTACTTTCAGAGTAGGGGACTCAGTATTTTCCCGCCTAACGCACTCATGCTGAGTGAAAACGTGATGTACCACGATGAATCTGTGGGCAAGACCTTTCACCCGGCAATGATCGGCGCTTTCGTGAGTCCCACAGGCGAGACCGTCTGTCTCAGCCGGACGTACTTGGCAGATGACGGTAACGGAAAGGCGCAGGTGACAACCCCTAAGAAATTCTCTCGCCCAACCTATCCAGGAGCCATGCGAGGTGCAGCCATAAGACTTCAAAGACCTAGCACTATTCTCGGTATTGCAGAGGGAATCGAGACGGCAGCGGCAGTATTTGAGGGCACGGGCACACCTATGTGGGCTACCGGGTCGGCCAATGGGATGGTGAGCGTACAGATTCCAAAAGGGGTTAAAAGGGTCGAAATCTGGGCTGACAATGATTCCAGCGGCGTCGGCCAACAGTCGGCAATGACTCTTGCTCGAAGATTATACCGTGAGGGCTTCGCCGTCAGCGTAATGATTCCGATTCTGCCTGATACCGACTGGCTGGACGTGTATGTCGAGGAAGGAGAGGACGCTTTGTGGGAAGCCATTGGATTCTTTCCTGTCTGTAACCCGAGCGACCCAGAAAGCCCAAAACTGGAAAATGCCGCTGCCAAAACGAAGGCACCGGAAACGGCAGGTGGTATGCCTAACCCGATAGCGGATGCAATTGAAAAGCTGAACGAGCGACACTTTATAGTCACGGTTGGTGGCAAAACGTGCATCGCCACGGAAAAACGCAACCCGGAGACGGGCCATGTCTTCCTGGAACTCAGCAGCCAGACCGACTTCAATCTACTTTACCAAAACCTCAATGTGGGTGACGAGAGAGCTTCGTCTCTCTGGCTGACCAGTGAGAAACGGCGACAGTATGAGGGAATTGTCTTTGCACCCGGCAAAGTGCTCCCAGGCTACTACAACCTATTCCGGGGTTTCACTGTTCTGCCGCAGAAGGGCCGATGTTTTCTACTTTGGCAGCATGTGTTTTTCGTCATCTGCCGGGGCAATCGCAGGCACTACCGGTACCTGCGGAAATGGATGGCGCATATCTTCCAGAAGCCTGGAGAGCTGCCGGGGGTGGCAATCGTCATTCGCGGCAAGCAGGGCACCGGCAAGACCATCTACGTTGACCTGTTGGGGGACTGCCTGGGTCAGCACTTTCTGGTGCTGACCCAGATGGAGCAGTTGACAGGGCGATTCAACTCTCACTTGAAAGACCTCCTGCTCGTTTCTGCCAACGAGGCACTTTGGGGCGGTAATAAGGCAGGGGAAGGCGCTCTCAAGGCCATGATTACCGACAAGGCCATGGCGGTCGAGTTCAAGGGCAAGGACATCATCAGCGTAGAAAACTACAAGCGGCTGATTGTCACATCAAACGAAGATTGGCCTGTTCCGATAGGGATGGATGACAGGAGGTTTTTGGTTTTAGAGAGTAGCGACGAGTACAAAGAGGACAAGTCCTACTTTGAAGCACTGGCAAATCAAATGGCGAAAGGCGGGAAAGAAGCCATGATGTACGACCTGCTCCGGGAGGACTTGACCGGTTTCGACGTCAGGACTGCACCACGCAGCAGGTTCGGTTTCGATATAAAGGTCAAGGGTGCGGAACCAATCGTTAAGTGGTGGTACGAGCGGCTGTACGTGGGAAAAACAGCCATGGATTCCTGGGAAACAAGGGAATGCCAGTGGAACATGACGCCGACAAAGGATTCGCTGCATGCCAATTTCCTCTCGTTTTGCACCGACCACAAGTTGCGAACCCTCGACAAACCAACCTTCGGGAGAAAGCTGCGCGAGATGCTGCCGGGAGGAGTGCTCTCGGACTGTCGCCCAACACTCTCGGCACCTTCCCCGGATGACACCGTGGCCGCGCTGAGTGGGCACACTCGGGTCGAACGCCCTTGGCGGTACAAGATTCCGCTTCTGGCTGAGTGCCGTCACGCCTTCCAGCTTTTTGCCAAGGCGGGGCCGGAGATCTGGCCGGACGAAGTGACAGAGGAAGGGCCGTGAGCTGCCCGCTGGTCCTTGCAGTCCCTGCGGTGACACCAGCGCAGGACCGCCCGGTGGCACAGGCAGCATGGTGTGGTCCTGATGGTCCAGGCAGTCTGGGCAAAAACACAAACCAAGAGAAGACCAACAGACTCAGCGAAGCTTGTCGGGTCTCTTCGTGGTCGTGGTGTGCCGGAAACCCACACAGGTGGGCACCCCAGACTGGCCGGACTGCCAGGACCAACCGAGGCGGCAGCTCAGTTTTTCGCTCTTGCTTCGCCCGGACCGGCAGGGAGTCGCGGCTGACCGTCATGCCGTCTTTGCCGGGAAAACATGCAGACATTATGTCCTTGGCAGCTACCAAAATCCAAGGAGGAGACATGCAGTCATTCCGTACAATCGAAGAAATCGAACAGGCCGGACTCAACCCGAAAATCCGCCGCGCCGTCATGCGCGCCATGCGAGGCCTGCTGGCCGCGTACGGCGAAGGCTTCGACCCCGTCGATGATGGCTACGTCGTGCTGGTTGACCAACACACGACAGACGCCGACGCCCTGGAACTGATTGGGCGGAGTTGGCCGGATGTCCGGCTCGAAGGGGCAACGTTCGACAGGGAAACAAATTGCTTTCTCACCGTCTGGCTTGCCAACAACCAGTTCGGCCTTTCCATCGTGGTTCCCGACGAGCCTTGGCTCGATCCCCGATTTCGTGCCGTATTACTGTCCGAGCTGGGAGGACAAAATGAGCAGTGACCGGCACACCGCGTACCAGCGCAACTTCTCGGATGCGGCTTTTCAAAAAAAACTCAGGAACGCGACAAGCCTGCTGCGGGAGCAGGCAATCCTGCTGTACCTATTGCTCCGGGGCAAGGAAACCCCGGCCTTGGTCAAGGTTTCAATCATCGGTGTTTTGGGGTATTTCGTTTGCCCGGTTGACCTGATCCCCGACTATCTGCCCTTCGGCTTTACCGACGACCTGTCAGCCGTCACGGCGATGCTCTGCATCCTCGACGGGTACATAACACCGGAAATGCGCCAGCGCGCCAAGGAGAAGTGACATGGCACCAGAAGAAATCGTAAACAGATTGTCCAGAAAACTCCTCGATCCTTCCGAGGTTGTCTACGCGGTCACCATGCGGGACCTGCTCACCGCCATTGCCGGGAGAATGGGGGAAGATGCTTTACAGTTGACCCCGGACGACTTGCTCCTGGCCCGCGACGAGGTGCGCGCCACCTTCGGTCACTACCTGGACGAACGGGAACTGTTCGGCCTCGCCCTCGACCAATGGGAGCTTGTTCGGCAGCTCTGACCGTTTTGTGCCGGTACACCTGCTGGCAGGTTGAGGGAACCGGGTCTGGTAGACCTTCCTGACCGGCAGCACCCGAGAATATTCCGGTGCCATTTTTGAGCCAAAAATGGCGTCGTGAACCGCCATCGGACCGACATTTTCCGGATTGCGGCGGCGAACCCTTGCAGGACAACGAAGCAAACAGCATGACCACAAAATTATATGACCGGCGTCCGGAAAAAGCTCCTGCCGGAAACCGAATGAATGGAGAAAAAATGTATTCTGAGGAAAGGATTACCACAAACAGGCAATTCAGATTTTCGCATAAGCAGATTGATGCACTCCCGTCACATGACGAGGATTCGGCTTCTGCGACGGCTGAATATAGCGATACTGAGGTGGTTGGACTCAAGCTGGCAGTCGGGAAGTCTGGCCGAAAATACTTTTGGCATCGTTACCGTTATCATGGGGTCAAGCGGACCATGAAACTTGGTGAATATCCTAGCCTGAACGTAGCCGATGCTCGGCAGATGGTCAATGACAACAAGAACCTGCTCGGACGAAACCTCGATCCGGCAGGCGAGCGCAACAAGCGGCGTAATGTACCGACTCTCTCCGAGTTTGCCAAGGAGGAATATCTTCCTTATGCACAGCAGCACAAGCGTTCTTGGCAGGATGACGAGTCGAAGCTCCGGCGAGAGATCGGGCAGGACTTGGGGCATGTGCAACTTACTGAGATCACCGCCCGTGACGTAATGCAACTGCATGCTAAAATACGAAAGAAGGGTTCCGCTGCCACGGCGAATAGGTATCTAGCCCTGTTATCGCGGCTTTTTTCGTTGGCCATCCAGTGGGGGCATCTGGAGAAAAACCCAACAAAAGGCATCGCAAAATACAAGGAGGCGGGGCCGCGTGAACGGAATCTGTCCGGTGACGAACTGGCCCGATTTCTCGCCGCTCTCGACGAGGAGGGCGGAAAGAGCACGTCGAACGCCCTGAAGCTTCTTCTTCTGACAGGTTTACGCAGCAAGTCTGAACTGTTCAGCTTGCCGTGGTCTGAGGTGGATCTTAAGAACGGTACAGTGCGGCTGCTGCACACCAAAAACGGTCGCGTCAGGACAGTAGCCCTTAACAGCATTGCGTTGGAGCTGATGAAAACGATCCGTGCGGCATCAGACCCAGGATGCATTTGGGTATTTCCGGCGCGTACGGGTCCAGGCCATCTAACGGATATCCGCAAACCATTGAAGCGTGCAATGGTGAGAGCCGACCTTAAAGACCTTAGGCCACACGACCTTCGCCGTTCGTTTGGTTCTCTGGCAGTGAACGCGGGGGTCGATATCTATCAGGTCATGGGCCTGCTTGGCCATTCCAGTGTTGCTGTGACACAGCGGGTTTACGCGCATCTGTTACAAGGTACGCTACGCAGTGCCAGCGAGGTGGTGGCAAAGACCCTGGAAGGTGCATGGGCAAAGGCAGCATAACAGTAGTATTTCAGGAAACAGTATCAAGGGGGTAGCCGCTTGGTTACTCCCTTGGTTTGTCACTAATCAGCCAAGCGATAGGTTGGATTCTCATGTTGTTTTCTGACCACTCAATTTTGCCACGACTTCCACACCGTGTCACCCTTCGTTACCTTGCCATCAGTCGCGCAATTCGATAGAGCAGCTTGCGGCTGGCCTCGTCAATCTCTTCCAGGTTTTTCCCCAATTCTTTCGGTGTGACTCTCTCCGGGTCCAGATGCATGTAATCGAATAAATCCTGCAACTCCACTTCCAGAGTGCTGTCGATGTTCTCGATGGTTTCAAGGGATGGTGAGCTCCGGCCCACTTCAATCAAGCTGATGTACCTTGTCGCCAAATCAACTTTCTCTGCCATCTGCTCCTGGGTAAGGCCCTTACGTTTGCGTAGTTCCTTGATCCGCGCACCAAGCAGTTCCCGAGTTGTTTTCATGCCGCCTCCCAAAAAGACTCATAGTCAGCTTATTGGAGCGGGATTAGAACGAAACGTGTGTTCTGTTATCTTGACAAAATCACATAATTAGATAGAGTGTCCAAGTTTTAAGATTGATTTATTGCATAAAGTCACATGCTGGTATAGAGGGCACAAGGATGACGGCCCAAAATTAGATATCAGCAGCGGGACAGACTTTCATTATCCAAAGGAGGCAGCATGGCAGAGCAGAAAATCAACGCGGGATTTGTTAGAGATGGAGCATCCAAAATATCGGAAGAAGATCTCCGCAAGGTAAGCGACAAGGCCGAGGAAATCAAGGCGAAGGCAAAGGGGCCTCTGGGGAAATACGTGGGCGACGTAAAGGTGCTTCTGTCCATGATTAACGATTATATTAACGGGAGGTACCGCGAAGTGCCATGGTCTTCGATTACCGCCGTTGCATTCGCTTTACTCTATATTTTTAGCCCTATCGATTTTATCCCTGACTACATCCCCGTTATTGGCCTAGCAGATGATGCCTTGGTGTTGGCAATATGCTTGGTACTGATAGAAGAGGATCTTGTCAAGTACCAGGAGTGGAAGGTGGCAAACGCTTAGTTGTTGCTACATTGGTGGACCGAGGGGCGTCCATCGACGCACACAACGATGATCAGACGTTGGAGTATCGTTCTTTCTGTAAATTCATAAAAGCCTGACAAAAAGACAGGTCAGGGTCATTCTCTTCTTTTGGTGAGTCGCCAAACCAACCAGAGAGGAGAAGAAACCATGACCTGTCCAGAAGA
>JAQUIT010000025.1 GCA_028681335.1 Desulfuromonadaceae bacterium
AGCATCTTTTAACTCTGCTTGCTTGCCTAAGTCCTCTCCAACATTTGCTAATGCATCTTGATGTTCTACATTTATATTATTAAAATCAGTTACAGCATTAAAATACTTA
Source organism: Desulfuromonadaceae bacterium (assembly GCA_028681335.1). Lineage (GTDB taxonomy): Bacteria > Desulfobacterota > Desulfuromonadia > Geobacterales > Pseudopelobacteraceae > JACRCG01. The sequence continues at coordinate 110 of JAQUIT010000025.1, forward strand.
TGTTGATTCGCCTCATCATCTACACCCTTATAAGCTTTAAAAGCATTATCTGCAACTTGTATTGCTTGTGCCATATCATGTGCAATAGGAATAGGTGTTGCTTGTTTATTTAGAAAGGGTCTTAAACTATATTTTTCTTGACTACTCTGCCCAAAGTCCATACCTGTATCTGCCATTAAAATCCTCCTGTATAGCCGCCAGCAGCAGCATCCGATAATGAACTAAAGCCGCCAAAACCACCAGCTGACATATCTGGTACTAGTGCTGTGGTTACTCCAGCTAACCCTGCCCCCATAGTATAACCACTTATACCTGCTTGAGCAACTGATGTAACCATTCCTAATGTACTTATAGTACTCTTCTTCGCTTGTGCAGCATATCCATATAATGCATTATTAGCATTAACTCTTGTATTATCCATCTCATATCCAAAGGATGCCATAGTATCTTCTGCCTTCTTAGCTAAAGTATTATGAGCAAACATAGAAGCTAATGCTGATGAGTTATATGCACGAGCTGCAGTATTACCTGCTATATTCTTTTCTACAATAGCATTAGTTGTAGAGGCTGATGTCTTAAGAGCATCCCATCGTTTAGCACTCATTTCCAAGGCTATGTTATCATTAGCTTCAGAAGCTTGTCTTTGTAGTTGTTTTATCTGATAGTTATAGTCGTTATAGACTTGTTTAGTATTAGCTAGAAAAGCATCAGCATTACTTTTATTGCCCATAATAGATGAACCTATACTTAAAGCAGCTAGTCCCCCAGCAGCAATTAATGGTAACATATGTATTATTCCTTTAATTTTATATTAACTATTATAGCAGTAGTATAACGACTACGCATAATCTTTATCTATCATAATAGTTATTAGTTTGTAAGACTTCTCAAAGTCATTGTAGGAGGCTCTAGAATCCATTTTATATCCTCAGACTAATCCTAGTCCTCCTAATCATCGTTCGTTCAAATTTACCACCTTGGAGCTTCAGGAAACTATGTATCCTACAATTACGCCATCGACTCTAGTAAATGTTTTTGTATGGTCTGGGAATGTTACACTAATAAGATTACCATAAGCATCTCGATTTAATGTTGTAGTTCCTGAAGCATTACTCACAGAAACTACTTTCCCCATACTATAAACGATAGAAGTATTACTAGGAGGTACTGCACCAGCCCCATCTGTTCCTCTATCACCTTTGTCTCCTTTTTCGCCTCGTTCTGATGGAACTAGATTTATATATCGTCCCATGGTTTATCCTGTTGTTACAGTAATAACACTATTGTCAGCAAGTCCACTTATATCTTTTATGTAGATTGTCTCATCACATAAGACTGTGTCTTCGGGTTTCAATAGTGAACCTGCTGATGTAGAGGTAATACCAAACCGATATAATATACCATTACCTCTTATAACCGATACTATAATCTTAGACCCTGTCATTACAAACGCCCTCCACCCTTCCGTATGTGTTATTGTTATATCTTCTGTTATCATGTGTTAGTCCTTTACTATAAAGGATGTTACCTTATTACCAGATGCTTTAACAACAGATGTTAATAACACTTCTGCTGTTATGTTATCAATGTTATGGTCTAGTTGTTCTATTAAAAATAGTATTAGTTCTTTTTTCTTATTTAGTGATTGTCTTTTAAGTAACCATTTAATCATATTAATATTCCTTATCTATAATAATGCTGGAATAATACCAGTCATTGATTCAATAGCATCCAACTGTGATTGTTGTTCAGTTGATAATCCACCAGCACCAGTCAATGTTCTATCACTATAGCTCCAAATACTAGCTGGAGATAGTCCTGATGTATCCACTGTTGAACCGCCACAAATAGCTTTACCAGTCAAAGTACCACTACCACTTGTGAGCATGTTCAACTGTGCTATTGCAAAGCCATAAGCATCTACAAACATTGCTAAGTGGTTTAAGCTAATAGTAAAGGTCGTTGAGCCTACTCCACTTAGTGAAGCCACAACAGACCCAGTCGAAGTTACTTCAAAACTTGTACTTCCTAAACCACTAACAATCAATTGAGCATCTGCATTAGCCACTGGAAACTCTATTGTTACAGTAGCTTCACCATTAACACCCATAGCACCACTACCACTAATAGTAATAGCACTATCGTTTCTTGCTGATAGGCTACCAGCTTTTATTGGTAAGATATAAGCCTTATCTACATATCCATCAGGAATAGAAGCCTTACTGTTAAAGCTTCCATCTCCTATTCTGAATATCATAGGGTTATTAGAGATAATACCCCCAGTTTGTGATAATGGTAACTTGTTAAGTATAAAACCATTCCCTAGTAACATTCATTACCCCCAAGCTGTTTCTAAGTATCCCATGATAGGAGTAGCTGTTGCTGTTGCTGATGCTGTCACGAAAAGCATATTAATATTTGCACCATCATAAACACGTGGTAAACTAGGAAGCTGTGTCATTAAATTTCGTTCAGCCATAATACCTGCTGTTGTAAGCGGTAAAGAAGCTAAAGGCTTACACAATACAATAGCTAGTGAGCCTGAGGTCATTGTGGCACTTAGGGTAACTGTTTGGACACTTCTAATACCTGTGTCACCTGCTTGTAGTGGTAAATAAGGAAAGTACTTACCTGCACTAGGGTCACTATGTACGATATGACTTTGTACTGCTGTCGTTACTGCTGATACTGTTACAGGCATTGTACGTCCTGCTACACCTGCTTGATTGGTGTAACTGATACTAATGTTTGGAGTACCTGCGCCAATAGTACCTACTGCTACTACATAAGCTCTAACACCTGCACCATCGGTATAGCGTGGTATGGTTACAGTATTAACAAGTGTCTGTGCTGTTGTTACTGTTGTGGTGGTTAAAGGATAATATCCTAAAACGTCCACGAACTCTATAAAGCTAGGAACTGCTGTTGCAACTGTACTCATTACACCTATGTTTGTAATGTGCTTAGTATCAGGGGATACGTTACCACCATGCCACACTCCCTTACCATCCGTATCGCTTGTGGCTGTGAATGTAAGGTTTGTACCTGCATAAAGGTTTTGCACAGGCATTCCTGTTGCTAAGGTTAAGTCATAAGCCCTACCTGCTGTGGCAACAACACCTGTTAATTTGTTGAATGGCTGTCGCCAAGTCTTTGCATTTGTGGTTACTTCATTGACGAAATCGTCCATACCATTAAAGCCCATGTTTTAATCCTTTACCAAATAAAATCTAATCTGCCTTGAACTGTCATTGTAGAAGCTGTTCTAGGCTTACAAAGAAAATTCAAATAAGCATCTTTGGATACTTGTTGCATAGACATACCATCTATAAAGTAATCCTTCTCTGTCGGTGTAGTTGTATCTTGTGCTTGTAGTATTGCTAAAGGTCTAACAAAGACAATGGCATAGATACCACCAACACTTGATGCAAACTGTACACTTTCAATCTCTCGTATTCCGTAATCACCTTGTGCTAATTGTAGATACTCGCTTCTATAATGAGGTAGATACCCTGCTGATGCTGTACCATCTACTAATGTAACTGCTGATTTACTTACTCCATCTTGATTTTTGTACTTCAAGGTCATGTCTGCTGATGCTGTACCACTTCCTTGACTTACAAAGATACACATGACACCTTTACCATCAACATAGCGTGGTAGAGAGTGTGTAGTAAATGTCTGCTCATCTGTACTATCACCATCAATAAAAGGTATATAGCTAATGTAATCACATAATGTAAATTCACTAGGTAACGCTGAGGCTGTATTGCTTTGTAGCATTGTTTTGTGTAAATACTTATCAACACCACCACCATGAAAAATACCATCGTTGTATGGTAGTTCTGCTTGTACTAGAGGTGTTGATGCGTAATAGTTAGCTATCGGTGTACCAGCACCATAACTTAAATCAGCCCAATAGGTTGCGGAAGTAGCACGTACTTTACGAAAAGGAGATATATAACTTCTCCCTTTATCGTAAGCATCAATTACTTCTGCGTAGTTCTTCATTAGTCAGCACCAACACTCAAACTACCAGCACTAAACTGAGGCTGAATACCACTTGAAATGTTAAGTGATGCGTTTAATGCTCCACTTACAACAACCTCTCCAGCTGATGCTAAAGTACATACTGCAAAGTGTGTGATGGTGTTGTTACCTGCTGTACACTGTGGGAACTGTAACAGTCCTGCATTAGTGAATGTAGAACCACCATCAACCCACGCTGATGCCTTAGCCATAGTTACCCTTGCATAACCAGTGTAAGTGGCTTCATTAGTAAACACCCCAGCTTCTGTTGGGTCTGCTGTAAAAAGAGCCAAGTACAAGTTAGCACTTGCTCTAAAGTCTATATCTGTGCCTTGTAATAAAGCTTTTAAAACTTTATTTTCTGCGGTATTGCTCATACTCATTTATTTATCCTTTATCCTCAATATAATTTTTACCGTCCGTAGTTGTGTAAAACTGTGTAGGCTGATTTGCTTCTGTCTTAGTTTCGATGTGAAGCCATTTAGCACCTTTAATACTTTCAAAAATACACTTCTTTAATGATGGGCATTTTGATTTGTTCATCATTATTAAATCATAGGCATCTTCTACGCTCATTCCGATTGGTTTAAAGTCTGCACATAACCCTTTAGCGTGTCCGCTTGTTGGTGAGCCGCCTACTGCCTTATTTAAAGCGTTGTTGCGAAAACCTGATGTAATCTTCATTGGTACACCAAGCACTCTTCTTATCTCTTCTAGCGTGTAAGCTGTGTATTTGAGTTGCTTCTCATAGCCTCTTGCATCAATCATGTTTTGCCCAACTAATTCAGGGTGACTTGTGCTGTCAGTTAATTCCATAAAACTAAAGTGTTCACTCATTTCCCTACTCCAAATTTTAATAATAACCATCCACCAAATCCAGCGCCTAAAGCTCCTAAAACTGCCATATAAAACTTGTCAATAGCTTTCATAGGCTTTTGTTCAAGAGTGGTAATTCTTTTATCTAAATCATCTTTTTCAATAAGCTTTACAAAATTCTTATGAGCTTGGCAACCATCTGTATTTTGATTATTTTCAACTATTTCAAGTCTTTTAAAAACTCTAACTATCGATTCTTTAATCTCTTTATTTTCAGTGTCTACTTTTACAAGTTGTTGCATTGACAAAACTATCATGTCAAACTTTTCATCATGCTTATCTAATTTTGAGTTAATTCGCTCCAGTGTAGTTACTACAAAGCTTAGCTCATCCATCATTTTTTACCTCTCAAGGAAGATACTTTTTCAAAACCTCTACTACCAAAATATGCTACTGTCATAGTGACAAGTAATGTTTCAATAATAGGCATATAAGCTACATTGATTTTAAAGTTACCTACATTCCCATCAAATAGAACCATAGCTGTGAATAGACCAATTACCCAAGCATAGGAAAATGGTCTAACTGCTCTAGTGAGTAAATTTTCATTATCACTCTTCCATCTTTCTGTGATTTGTGCTTCTGCTTCATTAGCTTGTTCATTAGCTTTTAATGTTGCTTCAAGCTGTATCTTTACAAGTTCGTTCTTTAGTTGTAGTTTTTCTTCATCAGATGTAACCAACTTATCAATAGCAGTACCAACACTATCGACTATTGCACTAGCTGATGAGCTAAATATATCAGTTAACCAACTCATTTCTATCCTCCTCATAATACTTCCAATAATGCCACCCAAAGCAGTAAACACCCACAAACATCACATAGCTCATTGGCTTACACACTTTGGCTACATTGTGCATCAACTCCAAGTCACACTCTAGTCGTGTCATGTCTTTGCCAAGTTGTGTCATATAGCGGTCATCGTGAAGCTGACACGCATCAGCCCACGATTTGCCAAACCATCCATCAAACCAACCAGTACATTTGCTCATTTATATTCCTTCGTTATGCTATTAAATATCAAAAGTAATACTACCATTTAGTGTAACACTACTACCTACCTCGCTATTTTTAATAATGTCATAACTTCCGTTTGATACTCTTAACAGTCTGATGCTGTTATTAAATGAGTGACCTATTATGCTTGTATATGGTGCAGATAAAGTTATGCCAAACACTTGTGCCCAGTTTACCCCAGCAAGTTGGCTTGATGCAGTAAACGGCAACCCAGTAATAGAGAAATCATTAGCAGATGAGCCATTTTTTGCTGTTATTCTCACATCAAAATATGCTGTTATGCTTCTTCCTATTTTTGTATATGTGCCTACCTGTGTTGTGTATGTGTGTTCCGTAGCTGTGCCTAGTTTTATAATTGGTACCCATGTTCCCTCACTGTAATCATCTGCATAGAATTTTTTAACGGCAGTAGTAGCAATGTTTATTATTTTACTACCTGTATCTTCATATTGCTGAATAGCGGTAGGTATGTATAGGTTTGTGCTAGTGCTATTAGATACTAAAAATGTACTTACAGAAGAAGAAACATTTGTATTAGTATAAATACCACTTGCATTCACTTTGAAATCTGCGTTAGTAGAGTTATTTACATATATTATAGATGTGGCAGTAGTAGAAGCATTATAAAAGGAACAGTTTGTTAAATTTAATTGGCTATCTCTAGCGTCTTCTTTTGTTGCAAATATGCTTGAAGAAGAATTTATATTTTCTTCAAAGTAACAGTTGCTTATATTTAATTGTCTAAAATAATCAGCCTTGAATGAGTTGATATTATTAGACTCAAATATGCAGTTATTAAAATTGATTTGCTCACCAGAGTAAGAGGTATTTACTGCATAATCACAACCACCTATTGCACAGTTAAAGATGTTCATCCCATTAGCCGCATTTTCTATTTTTAACCCGATAGTACAACTATCTATTTTTAAACTGCTAAAATTAGCATACCAACTTCCGTCTACTGTTTTTATACCTATATCAAAATTTGAAACACCTATGTTATGTAGTTTTGTTCCAGTTGGTTTTTGTAAATTTATTGCTATTGTCCCTGCTGTTTTGTTTGATGATGTAAATACAATATTTTCCATATGAATTATAGACCGTCTTGCTGTATCGCTGTTTACCCCATCTATACAAGAACCAACTCCATTATAAATTAATGTTGTTGCATTTGTGCTTTCAATTAGCACATTGCCAGCATCACCGTATAAGTATATTGGTTTTTTTCTATCACCACCTTCACTAGGTAATGTTAAAGAGGATGTAATTAAATAGCTATTTCTAGGGAGATATACATCATATGAGCTGTTTATTGTGTTCTGTATAGCAACCGTATCATCAGTAATACCATCACCCTTCGCCCCAAACCACTTAACATTAACTGCACCGTCGTATTGCCTATACCACTTACCAGTAGAACTACTATCAAATATAGTACCTCCATTAGCTACTCCAGTGCTTCTATAAATAAACACACCACCTCTGTTCTCATCCGTAACTACAACTGTGGCATTAATGCTAGGCTTAGCTATGGTAGATAATTCCTCTACTGTTGCTACATTGTAGTTAATTGTATTACTTGTTATTTTTAAGCTCATTTATTTATTCCTTACATGTAAAATTAAACAGCTGTAACAACAAGTGTGCCGCCATCAGCAACAGATATTTTATACAGTGTTCCATTTGGAGACTTAGTATAAATGTCACCAAATAGTCTAGTCCAACCATTAAAGATTGTACCACCATTATTTACCTGTGAGTTCTCATCTCTAAAGATAAATACTCCACCTCTGTTTTCATCTGTTACTATGATTGTATCGTTGTCTACTCCATCAGTAAGCAACAACTGCTCAATGGTATCAACAGCATAGTTAATTGTTTTTGTTGTAATCTTCATTATTGCTCCTAAAGCACTTTATAAACTGCATCATTACTTACAGTAATAGAACCACCACTTAATACCTCTAGATTATCAATAGAGAAAGCATTGAGTCCTGAAGGTACTATGATTGGTTCAGCAAGTGTTTGTGACATATACTGAATACCTTTAATAACTGTAGTACCTAAGAATTGACCACCACCACTGATAGTTGCTTTACCAAGCGCATCTGCTAAAATATTTACATCATTAATGTTATCAGAAACAATATCAATAGAAGCACTATTTGTATTTGCTATTTGTATATCTAGTATATTTTCTGATACATTTACTACATCTGTAATATTAGAGGATACAGTTATAACTTCTACTAGATTATCAAGAATAGTCTGAATAGAGCTAGGAGGGGCATTAAGGTCTGCAATTTCATTTGGACTCGTTGCTACAACTATCTTAACATTATCAACACCTACTACTGGCTCAGCCCCCACTCTAAATACAACACTATTATTAATAATATCATATGTGGTTCTATCCGATACCCCTATATCATTTATAAAGATTACAATATAATCTTCACCTCTAATCTCAAAGGCTACTGGAAATATCCTAGTAGCACCATCACCATTATAGGTAACTGTTGAAATCATTAATTAGTCTCCCTAGTTGTTTGTGTGTATAGACCATCAAGTATCATACTATCTAGTCTAAAGTTTTCATCACCATTATTCTTTAAAGTGATTACTACATTCTTATTCTTTGCCAACACTGAGGCACTACCATCTACAGTACTGTTGCTAGAGTATGTTCTAGATGTAGTGGTACCATAGTCTTTACGATATATATCTACATTATATGTACCTTCACCAATGAATGTTAATCGTTTCATAATAATAGTATCTACTGGTGTTTCCATCTTTGTTACCTTTATATTCCACCTTGGGAGTACAAAATAACTTGAGTATGATACTACATTAAGTGCAACATCATCCACTCTATCTACTTTAGTATTGTTATGAACTAATATAGGTGATGATAACATATAATCTGTTGTTGTTACATTCCTAAATAAGTATAAGGAGCTTCTATTAATATAGAAACTATTTATGTTAAATGAATATGTCCACTTAAAGAATGATGACTGTATTCTCTCATCTCCTTGATTCAAATACTTATAGCAATATAAAGTACTAGGGGTAGTAGGACTATACATAAATACATATCCTAAATTAATATCTACTGATATTTTATTTATATCAGGTAATAGGTTAGGAGTTTGTACTGATAGATTAACACCATCTGCAACTAATGTATTGTTATTATATTTATACTCTCGTAACTGTGATGCTGATGTGCCTGTTCTACTAATAAAGAATAAACTATTGGAAGCATTTACTGGTTCAACATCCGTATCGATTGGTAACTTACTAATTAAATCAAATGTAACTGTATTAGGGCTGAATGTTCCTGAATCATTCTTAAGTATATATTGTGCTTCCTTAGTAAATACAAACAAACCAGCTTGAAAAGGTACTGCATAATATATATTACTAGCTTCATTACTAGGAATTGCTACATCTATTGGGTCACTATCTAGGACTTCCAATACAGTCTTACTATAGAAGTTATAGTAGCCACCTGTCTCAGATAATATAATATTACCACCAGATGCAAACCCTAATCTATTTTTATAAAAGAACATATCATTAATAGTCTTACCTACGAATGCTGGTGTTGCATTAGTAGTCATAGAACCAATATGAGGTAGTTCATAATCCAATACACCACATGAGAATGTACCATCAGATAGTCTATCGATGTATATAGGCATATTAGTGAAGGTACCACGATTATCTTCAGGATTAAGAGTCTCTACCCATGTTGAACCATCGTGGCGTACATAATAATCAGTAAATGAATTATCATCATCTCCTGTTATGTTTACAATAGTATTTGTAAATGGCATCTCAGATGGTAAATCTGATAACTTAGTTATAGTTCCTTGCCATCCTCTAGAGGCTTGGTTTCCCCATGAATCCCAATAGTTAAAGCTAAAGGTACCATTTGTATTAACAATAACATCCAACACCCTTACTTGATGGTCAGTGTAGTTACTTCCAACCTTCTTATAATACTTAAAACTAATAGCCTCTGCTACTGGTTCCAATTCTGCAAATGTTTTCCATGTAGTAGTCCCACCAATTACATTCTCAATATAGTAGTTCTGTACCGTCATCTTGTAACAAAGTGTATCTTCTACTGGTGTAATAGTAGTATCACATAATGTGACATCAATATATTCAGTTGTACCTCCAGCAGTAGGACGAATAGCCACATACTTGTGGTCTGTATCATAAGGTACTCGTAAACCACCACCTGTTCCTGTAGTACCATACCCACTCTTCGTAATCTTTATTACTGAACCACTTGCTGTTGCAACAAACCCAGCACCGCCTGCTGTAATAAGCCCTGCTAAATTAGTAGCTGCTGTGATTGATGATTCAGATGCATGTTGATATGTTGTTCCATCCAAATATACTGCATAATTATACTTGTTATTAACATCATTAGACGACCTTGATAACCAATAATATGCTGGTCTTGAATATAGAATATCAGGTGTATCAACAATATTCATACCTACAATTTTACTCTTGTTTGCAATAAATGTTCTATCTTGAATTGTAATAGATTTAAGTACTGATTTATCACTACCTAAATAGGTGTTAATGTCTGCTACAGGTGTTGCATATGCTATTGTCTTTGCTACACCATTAATATCAAATATAGATAAAGGAGTAGCAGGGGTTCCAGTTAGTTGAATAAAATATCTCTCATCTCCCTCACCTCTATCGTAGAAATGAAATATATTAGTATTAGTTGTCTTAAAATTATACTCAGTACCATTCCTTCTCTGACATCCTAATACAACATCAGGTACACAGTTAACCATATCTATGCATTGTTGGTCAAGCATCAACTCCACTGATTGTTCACTTATCCCTCCATATGGTGATGGAAAAGTCTTAGAAATCAATGGCATGACTATATAACTCCAACAGGATTACTAGTCCTTGAGATTATTCTCTGACCTTCAATTAGGTTATGAGAACTATATCGTAGGTGCTCTCGTTGTAGTCTAATGAATGCTTCACTAATACGCTTAGCTAAATCCGTATTGATGGTGCTATCACTAGAGAATAACATTTGAGATTCTTGTGCTGCTGTGTAGGCTGTGTAGAATGCAAAGCTTGTTGGTAGTTCTTCAAACTTTAAATTCCATACTACTGTTGCTGCTACTGGTGATGTAAAGTTATAAGTTTTATCATCTGCATTATAAAGAGTTGTACCTCGTAATAAATAATTACCAGTATCTGATTTAAGATAAAGTATATTATCTGATAACTGTATCTTCCCTGTTGTAGAGTCTGGTTGAAACTCCCATGTCTCTGTATTGAACCACCATCCTTGCAATGAAATCTTAGCTGCTGTTTCATCAATAATTTGACTTATAATATTAGCTTCATGCTGAGGGTCTAGTGATTCTAATGTTGTTCCTTCTGGTAGTGGTGCTTCACCAATATACCGTAAACACAGATTTATAGCATCTGTTTTAAGCATTAGTAATCCTTTCATATTTTAATTGTATAACCTAAATAGGGATAGACAAGGAATGTATCCTATATCTATCCCCATATTTACTTACTAAGAGAATGCTCCACCACTAATAGCACAAGCACACCCAGGATTGAGTACACCCATACCATTCCAGTAGTAAGATTTGATTAAGTCTTCACCAATTCTAGTTGGCAGTTTATCAATCTCAGTTGTAACATCTGCAAGTTTAACAATACCCATACAATCAGGAGTAAATAGTAACCCTTGGAGTTTCTTATCAACTGCTGCTACTGATACTGCTGTATCAACAGGAAGGTTATTAGACCACATAATCTTGATACCAGCAATTTGGATAATGTTACCAGTATCTAAACCACCATTACCACTAGTATAATCTTTATCAATACCTTTTCCACCTTGTACAAGATAGTTGTAGTTAGCTGGAGTAGTAACAAAGATTGGCTCACCCATTACATCTTTTTGTTTCATAAGTGTATTTGCTTCAAATAATGCAGCAATAAGTGCATCACCTCTAGCTTCTGGTGTAGCACCAGCACTAATTACATCGTTGTTAACTTCACTACCATCTGGTTGCATAACTGTACCACCAATAGTTCCTGATGTTTGAGATGCTTCCAATACTTTTCTAAATACTAATTTATCCATCTTTGTAGCAAGAGATTCACCTAATTGCTTAGACAACTCACTTCTTGTCTCAAAATGCATAACCTTCTCTTCTAATCTACTGATAGCAAGTGCTACATAAGTAGGAGCACCAATAGTGATAACTCTCTCTTTTACTGGAATAGATGAAGTAGATACATCAGTACCAACCACATAGTTAGCACCTGCAGTATCAGCTAGTTGTGCGATAACACCAAATTGAGCTGAAGAACCTGAGCTAATAGTCTGTGATTTAACCATTGCTACACCGATATTCTTTCTATCGAATGCAGTCATAACTAGACCTGAGAAAACCTTTAAGCTATTCGCCATATCACTTGCAACGCCTAATGTTCCTGCGTTGTTACCGATGTTATTCATTGTAATTGCCATTTATAAATCCTTATGTTAATGTTTTTAATTTGTTTTATAATGTGTCCCTATTAACATAGCTCATCATAGTTATCCTATATATAGGTACGCATACCTTATACATTAGGGCTAGTCTTTACTGTTGTAATTTGAACTTCCTTTTACTTTAGTAGGGATAGGATAAAAGGAGGAAACTCCTATCCCCTGTAGCTAATATTGACTACAAATACACGGTATCTTTCTTATACCAACAAGAATATAGCCCTTACCGCCACATGTTGTACATGTTTCTTTATTATAAGGTCTTAGCATCAAGTGACCTTAAGTATCTACCATCCACCATCTTAGTATAAGCAGCATCACGACCATAATGAGCATGACTAACAGCAGCTTGCCATTCAGATTTAGAAGCAAATGGTTTCAATCCTCCAGTACCTGATGATGATGTACCATCAATTCTAACAGTACCAGACTTACTCATACGATAGTTTAATAAATCAATCTGTTCTTGTACAGATGCTTCATTACCACTAAGCAAGGCTGTATCAAATGCTGCTGCTTGTTCAGGGCTATAATTGGCTTTAGCCCATGTAATAAGACCATTATATGCATCAGCTCCACCAACATAGTTTAGTAGCTTCTGAGCTTTATTATCGGCTAATGCCTTTTGTCCCTCAATGTAAGCATCTACTACTTGTTTTGATAATCCCTTACCTTCTAGTGCTTTATATGTTTCATCAGTTAAAGTACCTGTTTCATTATATTCTTTTGAAAAAGATGTAAAGTCATCAGGTGTAATAAGACCTTTAACTTCATCAGGTACTACTGGTGGTGTAACTTCAGGAATAACTTCCTTAGGTTGCCCTAGCTTCTTCTCAAGTTCCTTATAGGCATTAAGCAAATCATCTTGACTCTTGAACTTACCAGCAATCAATTCTTCTTTAGGAGTACCATCAGGATTATAACCATCCATAACATTAGGAACTACTCCATCTACTCTATCAATAGCTGCTTGTTCTTCTGGAGTTAATACTACGTTAGGTTCCATTATTTAGTTCCTTTAGCTTCCGCCTTCAACTCTGCTCTAATCTCAGCCATCAATTCAGCTTTCATCTTAGCTCTTTCATCTACACCTAAGTCTTTGAGTAACTCTGCTTTAGCTTTAGCAATATTATCTGCATACTTGGAATAATCTTCCATAACAATAGTATTAACTCCTAAATCAGCATCTGTTTTCTTTCTTAAAACATAATCTGATTCATTAATCATATTACCCTTACCAGCTTGTAGGTTACTCTTCTTTAATTCTTCAATACTACTCATTTATATATTCCTTTTATTTTGATGCTCCTTGAGGAGCTCCTGTTAACTGTTGACCCATACCAGCACCAGCACTTTCAGCTAAGGCTTGTCCACCTTGCTGCATTAATTGATTCTGTTGAGCTACTTGTTGTTCTTGTTGTACTTGCTGTTCCGACTTAACATAACGACCAGTTGGTAGTCCTGATGCATTAGTTAAATCGTTGATAAGATTATCAATATTCATCCTCGCAGCTAAAGCTTCCTGTAGACCAGTAGCTTGGAGCACTTGAGTAAATTGCATTAGTCTTTCTAAATCCGTATTTCTACCAAGTGCATCAACACCAGTAACAACAATGAATTCAAAAGTACCAAAGTCAACTTTAATTTCATTCAACACTAATCTAGCAAGAGGTGCTTGAAACTCTTGTGATTGTACACTATACACACCACCAAGTGATTGTTCCAAGTCAGCTGCCATATACCTAATCTCTGTAGAAGTTGTCCTCTCACTATCCCGGGCAACACTAGAAGCTGATAAAAATGCTTGCTCTAGGCGTCTTGCCAGTACTTCAGCAACCTGTTGTATGTATTGAATATCAGCACCTTTATCAACCCTCATAACTGTTAAGTCATTCTCAAAGTCACCTTGGATAACATCACCATTATCTGCTGCTGCTAATGAATCAACATCCAATACTGACCCTGGTTTAATACCAAACACAGTCTTACCAGCAACTGCTGCATGTTCAATTAACATCTGATAGCATGCTTCCAAGCTTCTAAAGTCACCTATGTATTGTTCTACTAATCCTATACCATAGTTATGTCCATTAATAGATGTCCATCGTAATGGCATATATGGAAACTTCTCAGGTTTATAACTAGCATCACTACCTTCTACCAATAAATCATTAATATATTGATACTCATACCATGTCTTTTCTCTAAGTACTGCACGAGTATATACTATACAGTCAGCATCGGGTGTTAGTTCTAAGTCTGAGACAATGTTAGGGTCGAGGGTATCGGGGTCAACTGCCTCAGTGGTAATAATCTCTAATACATTACCTTTGTAATCTCTCATTACAACATATTGGTCATACCTATATGTTTTCAATCCATCCTCAGTTTTAACACCTAAGGCATTACCAGTTACAATCAATGATTTAAAGAGTTCAAATGCTGAGACTCTAATTGATTGCTTCTCAATAACCTTCTGTGCTTCCTTCTCTGCCATAACAGCAATGTTATCAGCCTGTTGCTGTGTTGATTCATCTAATTGAGCTTTAACCTCCATTGTTGGAAACAATCTAAAGAAGCTATTGTTTGGTGGAATTAAAGTCATAATTAACTTACTAGCAAGATTATTAACTAATCTAGCCCCTAAGGATTGATATGGTGTTGCAAGAACATCGTTCTCTTTATGACCATCAATTGGTAATACAGAAGGTAATGTTAGCAATGCACAATCACGAGCTCT
Organism: Desulfuromonadaceae bacterium; assembly: GCA_028681335.1. Classification (GTDB taxonomy): domain Bacteria; phylum Desulfobacterota; class Desulfuromonadia; order Geobacterales; family Pseudopelobacteraceae; genus JACRCG01. Next base: position 15,346 of record JAQUIT010000025.1, read on the forward strand.
TGTTAATAGTGTTGACTTCTCATTGAATAACTTATCGTATCGTTCCTTAATATTCTCATCAAGTAGTTCCTTGATGTTAAACTTAACCTTAGCCACTATACTTTACCAATACTACCACTTGTACCTAATCCTCCAAGGGGTATTTGTAAGCTATTAGCTCCTTGTGTTTTAGATAGTAGCTTATTCTTATCCGTTAATGGGTCAGTAAACTCTTTCATCTTTGCCTCCTCAACAGGAGGAGCTGGCGATGGAACTGCCGCAACAGTCTGAACGGAAGGGCTCTTGCCTCCACCGCCATAACAAGCCATACCATCACACAATAATCTCTTAATCTTGTACACAAACATGTAATCTCCTTGAATATTTAATATATTTATCTTTAAAACTATCTCTTGTCATCAATCTAACTGTAGCAACAGTAGTACCACCTGTTAATACTGCATTACTATTATTACTACTACCTTCTAATGTAGTACCTATAACATCCATCCCTAACTCATTAGCTACTTTACCAATAGTAACAAACAACCATTGAGTAGCACGAGTACCTCTATAGGCTGGTAGAACATACATATATTCAACTATTAAGTAAGGCTTAACCATTGTTAGTTGGTCATTACAACTCATGGTTAGGAAACCAATAGCATCACCACTATCATCTAAAACAAGATATAGGAAGTAATTACTATTCCAGTAATCAACAACAGATAGTGCCTTATCACTACTGCCTTTGTAATCATTACTATGACATTCCTTAAAGTAATTAATAATCAAATATTGTAATTCCTTACGATACTTATCAATCAATCTAGTTTCTGTTATTCTTTGTAATGCTATTACTTTCATTTAATCTTCTTATTAAGTAATTCATTTAAATATGTTATTACCATTTGTTGTCCTTGTAACTTACCTAACTCATATCCTGATAATTCTTTACTTGGTAAAACATTAGGATAACGAACTAATAATCTATTTATAATCTCTTGTAATTCCATTACCATATATTATTCCTTTATTATAATAGTATTAATAACAATACTTCATCCCCTTCTCTTTACCCAATTGGATGCAAAATAGAATACAAAGTACTTCTAGCCCCGATGGCTACGGGCTTTCAGAGCACTTTTTAATGTTCAAATAAATTAACACTAAAAGTACCATTTATTTCAGTTAATTGATGCATATTTGCAACCCTACATGTAGCTATAAAATCATCATAATTTAATCCAGCTTCTTCGTACACCTGTAACACTTTGTCCCCATATATATCAATAATCCCAGAATACAACCTAAGAGATTCTTCCTCAACCTCATCAAGGATTCTATTAGCTTTAACCTTACCAATTCCTTTACAACCACTATATCCATCAGTAGTATCTCCTGTTAATACTTGAAACCAGAAGAAACGAATAGCCTCTTCCTTACTTACACTTATAAACTCATCTTTATTATAGTTATAGTGGTTACCCTCTGTTTGATACAATACATCCTTATCGATAGCACACAGTACATATTGTAAAGGGTGTGTTGTCTTAAGATAAACAACCATATCATCAGCCTCATAACCTACAGCAACCTTAGCACCATACTTAGTTAATAAGTATTTATAAAGATTATCATACTCCAAAGGCTTACGAGACACTGTTCTATTATGTTTATAATCACTCATAACATTGTATCTAAAGTTATCACTACCACTAACCCATAACTCTACTTCATCACAGCCAGTCTTGAATTTAATATTATCTATAATAGCATCAATAGCATTCTTAGATAATAATAGGTCACTGGTTACAGAAGTATCAGGGACAGTTGATGTCCCCAATTCTAATCCTATTTCATTCCATGTAGTTTTATCCTCGAAGGTAAAGCCACTGCGGTATATTAATGAATCCGCATCAATTAATGCTATCGACATTATGCACTCCTTAATAATACTTTACGCTGTTTTAAGCTATTAGTAGTATATCTAGTTCTAGACCACCCACCACAATCTCGACAAACATACTTATGATACTTAGAACTATTGGTATAAGTGTAGCCACGAAGATGGATACTATCACTACCACATTTAGGACAGTGGAACTCAGATGATTCATTTTCAATAGTAACATTTGGATGCTCCTTTGACCAAGGTCTTAATTTCAAATATACTTGTTCCAATGTAATAACATCTTGTATATTATAATGCTTCATAACTTTCCAAGCTTCATCATTCCCATTCAAACATTCTTTCCATAGCTTAAATCCTGAGAATTCACTATGTTCAAACTTAGCTTCTACACCTAATTCTATTGCTAGATTGGCTAGAGTATTGCGACTGAAGAGGAATTCCTTACGGGCAATCCTAAGTGTATCAATAACCTTGAAAGGTGAAGGAGGAGGTAATTGATTAACAACAGCACGGTACTTGATGTATGGGACGTCAAACTTCTCAGCATTATGTGCAACAACATAGTCTGCTTGCTCCATCATTTCTAAAACCTTAGTAGTTAAGAATGCATCGTCATGTCCACGATTCTCATAATAGAATACTCCATCCTCCCCTAACCACTTCATAGCACAAGATATCATGTATCCACCTTCGATTATCATATCTTGTCCTATGTTGGCTTTCCACATTCTCCATGTGTAACATGTGGTTGGAGCAGTTTCGATGTCTAGTAATAAGATTTTCATTTGTTTCCTTTTATTGTATAGCATTTCTACCAACCTAGCAGCCTCTAGAATCAACGAACGGTACGCTAGAGGATACATTGGTTAGGTTAGTAGTTAAAATCGATTCTAGAGTCTTCTAGAAGAGTTTATACTTTCCTAGTATTTCACTTAATTGTACACTTCTTAGATACTCTAAGTAGCTATAACAACCACTCATATTACTGGACAAGAACCACCACTACATTCAAGCGACTCCATCTCATTATCTTTACTATCAGCTATTCCACTAAAGTCAACTGGTTTAATCCCCTTAACATACTCATCATAAACCTCTTTAGTACATACTTCCTGTGGTAAGTATAGATAACCTAAATCCATAGCAGTCTTAGTAGCATCCATTCTATATAGAAATGATACACCTACATAATGTTCCCAATTGCCTAGGAGCCAATCAATAATATCAGGTACTTCCTCAGGAGAGTAACTAATAGTATTACTAACATTCTGTTGACACCAATATACCTGATACTTTTTGTAACGCTCAAGTTGTGTTATAGCTGATTCTAAGTTAACTTCTACTATATCTCCATTAGGTTTAGTTACTTTATCAAACTCTACATGTTCCCATTTGATTGGAAACTTTACAATAGTACCTTCAGTTGGTTGATTAGGGTTATCACGAACCTCATATCCAGCCTCCTTAAGTAGTGGTAATAATGGGTCGTGTTTACCAAAGTTAATATTATTCATAATATACTTTGCAAGAGGCTTATGAACTCCTTCAGTAGTGCTCATAACCTTTGATAATGTTCCAGATGGTTTAATAGTAGTAACATTCTTAGGTCGTTGTAGTCCTAGTTCATCCGCCATTGAATAAGCAGAAGCAATAGCTACTCGTTTCATACTATCTAGGTCATATTCGGATAAGTCATCTCGCTGTGCTATGCCTGTAAGACCAACACCACATAATCGTAGGAACTCATTATTTAAGTGCCATGCTTCCTGTAAGATACCATCTTTTAAATTAACACATGTTTGCCTATAGTTAGCTCTAGCTGCTAGTTCTAGTGCTCTATGGAGCCCAGTAGTATCTCCTCTGAACTTTGCTACATCAATTTCTACTAGATTACAGAAGCTCTTGTTACCTAATAATATTTCACAACCACATTGTTATATCCTAGTCATTTCTGCTAGGCTTCTATATGTTACCATATAGGTCGGACTATCTCATCACCCTTAATAGGGGCTAATCATCCAAGAGTCACTTTATATAAAAAACTTGGTAGTATATATGGTGTTATTCCCTCAATAAACTTAGTTATGTCTTTAGTTCTAAGTCTTAAGTAATAATACTGGTTATGTTTATTTATATTAAACTCTAAATCTAATTTATCTTTTAGTGCTTTCTTTAATAAGAATAAATCACCATAAGATAGTCTCTTTAAGTTTAATGTTATATTATAGCTTGGATTTATCATACCTATTTCTGGTCTAAAATCCCTGCCTAAACAGCCATCACTCATATATAAAAAAGATAATGCCTCATAATCTAAAAGTTTTAAGGCATGTAAGTCAATAGATTTATATGTCATTACATATATTCTATCTCTAATAGTGTTAAAGAATGGGTGACTAGCCGTCTCAAGTCTTAGTTGTGTTTGTCTAGTAGCATCCTTAATAATTCTTGTAACCTTACATGATGTTATGTTTTCTAAAATATCTTTACAATACATAACATAGTCTTCATTCTTTTCTACCATATTCATTATAAATTTAGCATTACCTGTTTTTGTATAATTATATACACCACCATCTCCCATTGTCATAAATGAGATTAATTTTGTTAATTGTTTTTTATCTGTTATTCTCATAGTCTCTACACTTCCTTATATCAAGTTAGCACGGTATTGGGTATGTAACCGTTCACCGTTTTTAGATTAGTTTATTCGTAATAGATTACTCTATTAAGCCGCCATTGACGGGTTACTTCCAGCAAACCAAGGTGCTCTCTTCTTAGCTGTTTGACCATTTACAAACCCAGGTTCACTGCCCCCAGCTTCTTCCATTAAGTTAAATATATGTACTAACTCACTTCTCTCAGGTTTACTCTCAAACACTAAGCTATTATTAGACTGCCCTCGTTGTATATTATTATTCCAAAACTCTCGTTTAGCAATAGCAAAGTCTTTCCATTCAGGTTGACCATACTCAAATAATGCAATCTGGGCACTTCTACGACTACTAAGAATAGTCCCTAACCAATTAACTATATCAAGAATATCTATTCTAGTAAGTAATTGACCTGCTCGTTTACTCATAATATTAGCAATAGCAGTATAGGCAGTAGCTATTGATGAGTCACCTGAACTAATCCACCCATACCCAGCTAATCGACTACCTGCTGGTCTAAGTTCTGAGAAGTCAAGAACCAACTTGGAAGCATTGTACTTTCCCGCAAGGAGTTTACCAATACTCTTTGCCCATGCTTCTGCTGAGTCTCCAACCGTAATAGTCCATACTCCTTTTTCAAAAGTTTCTCTATTGCTTTCAACTCCACCTTTAGTTGTTCTTTTCGTTCTAATAACTTCGATATCTTTGATAGGTTTGAAGAATCCATTTAATGTCCCTACAATTGGTTTAAATCCTACACCACAGCCTTGCATGAGCAGCCATAAGACATCGACTACATCATAGACTGTTTCTACATTCGTAAAGCTACAATTAAATTGGCTAGCCTCTCTTCTCTTAGCAACTTCAGTATTACCAAGCCATAAGGTGCGACCACTTACTGATAATTTCTTATCTAGCATCAATTGTTTAAATTCTAATAATTCATCCATATTAGGGGTAGCGTATCTACTCCATAACCATTCTTGGTGTCTAAGTACTCTATTACATATATCTTCCCACGATTCAAAGGAGGCTTCATCCTTATCCTTTGGTCTTGCGTATGTACGCCTAATGACAACTTCTGACCTAGTCTGCATCTGCTTCCTTTACTTCTACTTCATTTGGATACTCTTCAAATCCTCTATCAATAAGTAACTCCATAATAATTACCTTCGGGTCTACCCACTCGCTACCTTTAACTACTTTACCTTTAGTCTTACTCTTAGGCTTAGCCTGATTAGCATCAATCACAGCCTGCATACACATATCGATGGTTGGATAGCCTTCATCAACATACATTTTAACTTTATGTGTAACTAGGATTTCAGTTATGATGGTATTCATAATAGATAATTCATAGTTTCTATCAGATAGCTTGGTATGTCCCAATTGCTTAGCAATAGTACCGTAATGTACAAAGGTTGCATCACAATACCCATCAACCATATCTACAATACATTCTAGTTTTGTAAGGGGATTACTCAAATATACCTCTAATGCATCCTTATACTCTTTTACCTCTTCGGCATACATAGCATCTTCCAACTCTGCACGATACTCTAATTTATTTCTCTCATAGTTCCACTTTGCAATACTTAATAAACTCATTTAGTTTCCTTTTTATTTAAATATAATAAAAACATAGCATTACAAGCAATATGTTTTAAATGACTTAAGCCACTTTCTTTATCTGTTTCTTCTCCTCTAAGATATGATAACCAATGTCTATATAGAGCATCTTCATATCTTCTCTTACCATCCTCAACTGTTTGCCAACTATTAGGTGCATACTTCTTAGCTCCAAATGTTAGTACTTCAGCTACTCCTTCTACAAATTCAGGACTAACTAATGTTACTAATAGCTTATCACTATCATACTTTAATCCTCTAGCTTCAGCAACACATTTCTCTGTTGAACTCATATTTCCTCCTAGTGTGTATCAGCCCAATTACAGCCTATAGCTGCTGAGCCTTTTAATGGTACTCTAAAGTTTAATACCTCAGTTACTTGTAAGAAAGTATCTTCACATACTTTAGCTACTTCATCAGCTATCTCCTCAGATACCTCTAATTGACACTCATCATGGATGTTTAGGATGAAATGTACTTTATCACCATACTTCTGTACATTATCATATAACATAGTAGTATAGTATTTCATCACTAAAGCCCCAGCCCCCTGGAGTAGGGTGTTGAGAGCACTATGCTCACTCCTAATGAAGTATCTATTATCATCTAATGCCTTTAAGAACCCTTTAGACTTAACAGCCTCTCCTACTCCATCTACTAATGCTTTAATAGCTGGTATCTTTTTAAAGAACTTCTGTTTAAGCTTATTACCTTCCTTAGCTGTTCCATTAATAATCGTACCTAGTTTCTCTGCTCCTGCTCCATACAAAAAAGCATAGATAAAGGTCTTAGCATCATCTCTAGTTGGTAATCCAGCAGCCTTCTGGTTTAGTGTATGAATATCAGTACCTTTACTCTTATCACCACTATCCACAGCTTCACCATACTTTCCACCATCATACCTAGCCATATAATGACTAAGTGTTCTAAGTTCTAACGCATCAGCATCACAACCTACCATCTTATATCCTTTAGGTACAGTAAATAGTGCCCTACATTCTTGTCCTTTATATGCCCTAGTGCTTGGTACTTGAGCTAGATTAGGGTTGTTATGGGTACATCTTCTACTTACTGCACCTAGTGTGTTGACTTCTCCATGTATTCTATTATCATCTCTAACTTTAACTAACCATGCATTACTTCCTTCCGCTAACTGCCCCAGTAACTTCTTAACCTGTAAATAATGAACTAAAGGCTTAGCCCATGGCTTCGCTTCAAACATCCGTAGTAAATCATCTTCTCCAGTCTTTGGTGAACCTTTGTCTGTAAGCAACCATTTCTGCTTCCCATATAACTTCTCAATCCACCATACAATATGATGCCCTGACTTGGGGTTAAAGGTTGTTAAAGCTATAGGCTGATGTTCCCCTACAGTAGTAACCCCAAGCCTTGTAAAAGACTTGCTAGGTACCTTTAAAGTGCCATTAGGTAGGAGTAGTGGTTTGAATGTTTTATATAGGTGGTCAATGGCTTCTTCTTGTTCCTTAAGGAGTTCAACATGTAACTTCCTAGCTGCTTCAACATCAAATAGAACACCATATTCCTCTTGTCTACCAATGATGTATGCAAACTTCTGTTCCAACCTCATAGCTTCTTCAGGGACTTCATCCTTTAACTTGTTATACAACTTATATGTAACATCAACATCACGCTTACAATACTCCATCATCTCATGAGATAAACACGACCAATCATCATGGTCTCCCTTGGCATACCCTAAGCGTTGTCCCCATGATGCTAGACTGTGTTTTCCCTTTAGTTTAGGGTCTATTGTTTTATTATTTGAATCAATAAGTACCATATTAGGATAACGAAGCTGACTAGCAATAAGAGTGTCAAAATGCTTAATACCACTACCAAAGAAGTCTGTACCAAATAGCTTCCTAATAACTGCATTGTCAAATTTGACGACATTATGCCCAACGATAATGTCACCACTCCTGATGATATTAATAGCATCGTCAATACTACCATTGCTTCCACTAATCGGTCTGCTGGTGTATATTTTAGTTTCTTCATCATTTACCTTTACCCCAACGCAATGTATTGTAGTTGTATCTAGTAGTAGATTATCTGATTCTATATCATATATGATTGTTTTCAATAATCTCCTTTCTCCTCAAAATCTTCAGCCTCAACACTACTAAACTCTTCATCAACTTCTCGTAGTAATCCAGTTGCTGAATCATATCTTAAACTTAGTTTTCTACCAGTAGCTGAACCTGCATATCTATCTTTTATACACCTAAAAAGTCCTTTACTCCTCTCATTTTCATCCTCATGTTGTGAGTTTCTCTCAAAGCCAAACATATAATGTGCCCATCTTTGAATTGCTCGTGACCCTGTGAATTGACTTGGCTCTACTTTACCCCCCATCTCATGACTTGCACCCTTCTTTGGTGGATTTAGATGACTTACAATACATATCCATATACCTAACTCCTGTGCTAGTGTAGCAACAGATTCCATAAATCCATCAATAAATCGTCTCTCATCCGCTGCATGAGAGGTTAATGCAGTCATATTATCAATGTAAAAACACTTAACACCATAACTATGACACATAACTCGTATTTTATCTTGTATTACTTCCCAGTCAATACTGCCAAAGTTGTTGTACATATAAAGATTATCTGTTTCTCGTATCTTACGAACAGTTAATTTTAATTGTTCAACATCATATATATTGTCATCATTAGGTAAATGATAGTGTTTACCATCAATTTTACCAGCAATTCGTTTCAAAGTTTCAAGAACATTTTGTTCCAACATGAATGTACCACATTTAATACCATGTTGTATATCAAACGCTACTTGATTAAGTATTAAGTCTGTTTTACCAGTAGCTGTCCCAGCCCCAATTAAATGTATTTCTCCGAAGCGTCTACCATATGTTAATTTTGTAAGTCCTTCAAAACACCATGGTAATCCATATTCAACTGGTTTTGTAACTAACTCTTCTAGTTCTTCAACAGTAACAATGCCATCAGGTCGATAGTCTTTAGCATTGTAGAAGGTATTAACTACCTCAGATATGCCCTTGTTAACAAGTACTTCATTAGCATCTTTGTATTCATTATGAGTTATTACTTTTACTTTACCTGCTGGAAACAGTGGAATACATTCTTCAATAGCCTTCCTACCAGCTTCATCATTATCAAACCACAAGTATACTTTCTCAAAGCCATTAAGCCATTCCAATTCCTTACTCAATGCCTTCTTAGCCGCAGAAGCTCCATTAGGAATAGATACCACAGGGTATTTACCATCGAATGCTTGTGCTACAGATAGTGCATCTATCTCACCTTCTGTAATAGTTATATATTTACCACTACTACCCCATAGTTGTTTGCCAAATAGACTAACTTCTTTGGGTTGTCCAATAAACTTAAAAGACTTATCAGGGTATCGTAACTTCATTGCCAACGGTACACCACTATCACTATAATATGTAGCACCTTGGCATTTATTACCATTATTATCGGTAACATAACCATAACCATATTTTCTACAGATAGATTGACTTATCTTCCTTTTATCTAGTGCTTTATATTCAATATCAGATGGTAGGCTCATCATAACTTTAACTTGTTGGGCACCATCAACCATAGGTCGTGTTGTATTAGTTTTCCTCTCGTTCCACCCACATACGAAACAGTGAGAAGTTTCATTATCATAGACAGCAACACCATCACTACTACCACACTTGATGCAATTAGTATGATACATAAATGTTCCATTAGTTTGTTCCACACTTAATGCCTCCCTACGAATGATATAATAGTATCTAGTAGGTCTACCTCCTCTTTATTATTTATAAAGAATATACAAGCTATAACCATAGCAAACAGTTCGTTATTGCATTTCATTCTATCTCCTCTATTAATACTTCCACCCTAGGATTGTCTCTATCCTGTGTTACTACTTCCCAAGAACTTTTAATGTAGTGTTGGACATTATCGTTCACAATAATACCATGTTCTTGTAGAGCATCGAGTAGAAACTTTTCTGTAATACTAATAATATTATTAGCATCACTTAATTTATTCTTATAATATAACCTATAGCTAGTCCTCACTGGACTTCTAAGACATGCAAAGTCTTTAGGTAGGATTTTACCAATAGCTTTATGATACTCTTGTTTTACTGCGTTAGCGGTACGGTAATGGGCATTACTATACCAATTCATCCCCAGCAACTTAGGAGGATTCTTACCAACATAAATGGGGAGGACTAGATTAAGTCCTCGTAAACTTCTACTACTAATAGTCTTCTCCAACACTACTAGCTGCTTCTGGAGCCTGAAAGTCATCATCTTCAAAATCTTCACCACCACTACCACCACCATAACTATTAAGGGTAATCAGTTTAATACTATCCAGACTAAGACTAACACCAACAGAACCACTAGCAGCCATGTAGTATGGATTAACATACATCTTAGCCTTAATAATTGAACCATTACCAATCTCTGGTCGTTTGTCAATAGCAACTTCTACATTACCATCACCAATCAGTTTAATGTAGTTATTCCCTTCCTTCCTATCAAGTACATTATTCATCTTAGGAACAACCTTAATCTTACCTGTTTCATTCTCAATAGTATATTTACCATTACTATCTTTTTCTTTGATGATATGGTCTTTGAATGGGTATACTTTGTTTAACTTTTTCTTAGCACTTGCACCTAATGTAATCTCACCTTGGTCATCCATAATCTCTTGATAAGCAGTATCTATAATATTATCAATCTTAGCCTTAAACACTTGAAACTCAGGTGATGCTGGGTCTGATAGTAAGTTAACACTATATTCACCTCTTGGTGTATACTTATTACCTAATGATTTCTGTAAGTGACTAGTCAAATACTTACACCATTCAGCCTCACATGCATTACTTACGATTGTTGTACCTTTAATCTTATATGGTTTTGCTACTTTACTTGCCATTATGTTGTCCTTTATATATGTTTCTATCACCTTTTAAGGAGTCTAGAAAATCTGTTACTGTCCTTACGACACCTATAGTTGCTAACAGTCTTATTTCTTCATTAGCAATATCTTCCAATCTATCTAGAATATTATCTAAGTAATATCCTACTTCATCTTTTAAGGTCATATGTTATGTCCTCTCCTTTTTCTTTTTCTCTTCTCAAGTGGATGCCCAATTAAGCTAACTTTAAGTTATGATATAGTTACTCTTAATTACCTCATCTAAATCTAATGTATTTATCATTATTTGTTGTAATTCCTCTAGTGAGTCTTTATGTATTGTATTCACCCATTCCTCCAAGGGATTCTCCTTAAATACTTCAACATAAGCTCTTCTAAAGCTAGTATTTAGAGTATCTACATCATTTGGAAGAACCCCATAACTATCATGGATAAGCCAAAAACTATTAACATTATGTTCTTTACAAAGTTCCACAGTCCTGTATAAGACAGTAGCATCAAGACTATGAATAAAATTAGGAGCAATACCATTTAACATCCTCAATATATGTGTTTCAGTTGTTGGGTCATATAGGACTAGGCTACCAAAGGAGGTTTTATATTGCCTTCGTTTCTCCTTCTTAATCCTCTGTACTACAGGAAACCTATAAATAGGTGTTTCCCAGTAGGCATAATCAAGTTTAGTTTCTCGTAATGCCTTACCAAGTGTATCTTTTAACACTTTCTGCCCAACCTTAGCTCCTTTTACTACTTTAGTAATAGCTTTATCATTTAATTCAGCCAATAGAGTAGCAACTACAAACTTATCACCTTTCCAAAATACCTTATTCTCCTCTTCATACTCCTGAAGCAAATCATATAACTGCTCAAACATACCTCTTCTTGTCACAGAGTATGGTTGTGTCATGGTGTTACGCTTGGTATGGCTTCTAGTTATATTACCTTTAAGACTATTAGCTTCTATATATGTTGAAAGTGTCCTAGTCTCTCCCCCTCTGGTAGTGAAGTTAATATTATTAGAATAGTCACCATCTTCTAATAATCTATTTACCTCACAGGCAACTTTAGCATAAACATCACTAACAGTAAGAGAATCATTATTAACAACATTAACAGCCTCTGCTCCTTCTCTATCTTTAAGAAGTCCTGCATACATTTGCAACCCACTACAGGTACCATCTAGTTGGACTACATTATAACATAGTCCTTTAGGGTTGTGGATATAGTCCCCATAGCTAAAGCAGAATGCTAAATATAGGAGAGGTTTGTCGGTCTTGTACCAATACTTTGAATTACCAATCGGGTCTTCATACACAGCCATTATCTCGTTATGATGAGACTCTATAGCTTTTATCCTTTCACTATATATCATCTTATCATAACCATAACAGTTAGCTCCATGTATCTTGAGCCAATACAACCCCCTATCAGTTAAGACTTGTCCTTCACCAAACTCTAGTAGTGCTTTAGTTTGGTCTGTTCCTTGTGGATTAAGGTATTGTTGAATAGGGTATAACCGACCTCTAAAGTCTGTGTTGTAGCTGAAGTATATTTTATCGTATTGTTGAAATTCTCGTGCTACCATTAGTGATAATTCAAAGCCTATACGCTTGGATTGAATCCTTGTTATTAGTTCCTTTTGTAAGTCTAATGCTCGTAAATACTCCTTTATTTCAGGATATGATTCCTTATGCACTAGCTCTCTAGCATTCATATCCATATTATATGGTATTTTACCAATAAGGAATGGACTCTTAGTTGGTGATGTTGGGTCAACTATTGATGCATCTTGTATTTGTTCTATTACCTCCAAAACCCGTTTATTAATACGATATGGTGTTTCTTGAATAGAATTAATAATAGCCATCAATCTACTGACATCAGGATTATGTCTTCTAATAATAGTAAAGTCTTTAAAGTTTCTAGCTCGTATGAACTTAATACTCTTATTAGTATAGTAGCCCCCACTACCCTCAATCTCTGTCCAAGGTCGTGGTATTACAACAAATGGATAATATACTGTTAATAGGCTATTGAAGAATGTTTTAGATTGTAATATAAGAGCACGAGTTTCATTAGACAACCTAACATACTTAGCATCAGTTCGTTGTTCTTTAATAATCAATGAACACCCTGATTTATCTACTAATTCAAGTAAAGTAACTCCTAATTTAAGAGCCATATCTCCTTTTAAATCTAAGTTTATATTCTCTCTAGCAACTTTCTTTATTTTTGCTTCTCGTGTTGCTTTATTATACCTCTTATATCGTCTCTCTAAGGCTGCATAAGCATCGGTATTATTAGCTTCCATATTAGAAGCTCTAATATAGTTTTGTGCTACTGTGGACACTCGTTTACCAGCTAATAATATCTTTTCCTCACATTTAATAAGAACTGATAATACACATCTTATTATCATGAATGATAAGTCTTTATCACTTTTATAAGCATTACATAACATATTTCGTATTGTGAAGTTATCACCTTTTAGTGGTAATACTCTATATTTTTTAATGTATGCTTCTACTGTATCAATAGTAGCTCTGAATAATATAATAGCTTCTTTAGAATCAACGAATGAACCATTATCAATAGATTTCCTAACTTGGTTATCATATTTATCTAAAGAAGCATTGTAGCATCTTTCTTCATTCCTTATCTGAACTGCTATTAAATCAGTCATTCAAATTCCATTCCTTTGTTACAATATCGAATTCATGCTCCTCCTCTGTGTATGGGTTTGTTAAGTAGATAGTAACCATTGGAGGTAATGGAAATTCTAAAGGCTCATACCACCATTCAGGATAATGTTCCTTTAAGTACTCCAATATTAATGGTCTATCGTCTTCTGCTAACTCAACTGATTTAATCTCTTCCCACGAACCATCTTCATTCCTACCTAAATAGTCTGTAATTAATCTCATAGTAGCTCCTTAATATTTAATTCTAGGGTTAACAAGAGTGCCCCAACCTAACACTATTTCAATTGCTGCTCTAGTTGCTTCTCTACCTATTATAATTCCTTCTGATGTGAAGAAATTATAATAACACACTTCTCCTTCTACTTTTGTAATAATTATATAATCCTTTAGATCGGATTTAGATATGTATTTACTCCCTACTCTCATTTATCTGCTCCTCTCTATACATTGAAACCATACATCGTAGTTACCAACTAGCCTTTCAGCACTCTCAATCTTTCCACCCTCATATCTACACTGCACCTCGTTTTCGTAAGGCTTGATGAAGTATTTAGGTGTTCCGTTTTCTACTTTTAGGAATAGGATTAGTAGCCATGAGGTCATAGCTGCTCCTTTGGCTCGTATTTGCTGCAATAGAAGGCTTTACGCGGAATAGTGATAATAACATCATATCCGTCTGAATTGTTAATTTTCTGTTTTATGGAAAATTCACAATAATAAACAAGTTTACACCCTTCACAACTCTTAGGCTTCATTAGTTCTTCTAGTTCTTTGCGACACTTCAAAGCATACTGTTGAGCATCTTCTTCCATCATTTTTAGCTCATCAATTTCTCTAAACAGTAAATTAACAGCTTCTAATCTTTTCATTTCTAACTTACCGTTTACTGTAGCCAGTAACTCTTGTGCTTGTTCTTGAGTCATCTCATTGCTCCTTTGGCTTCGTGATAAATACACCCGAAACCAGCATCTACAAAATCAGCACATAAGGGGCAGTTATCGTTTGCACACACACCAGTAAAAGAATGATAGAACCTACAAGTATTGCATTGCTTAGGCTGTTGTAGTGCTTCTAGTTCTGCGATTGCTTCGTCAATATTTTGAGCACCCATTCCCATTTCATCATTTGCTTTTTTCATTCTGTATAAATAATCTAATGCTTTCATCTCTTATCCTTTAAAAGAAGTTCTTTCATTATCTTTAAAGTGTCATCATCTCTAGTCATTGTCGTTTCCTTTTCAAAGCTTTATACTTAGCCAGTAAGTCGGTTGAATCTTGCCAAACCACAGCCATATTATCTTGTAGCTCATAATACTCATTCTGTTGGTATTGTATTATCATTAGTAGTATCAGTGTTAATATTAGCCATAACATATTCACTATAAAGGTATTTATGTTCAGTAGGTAGTGCATCATATACTCCTTTAGCTAATAGTTGAATCTCCCATAAAGCATCTTTTGATGTTCGTAGTGCTAGGAAGTTCTGTAGATTACGACCATCAATCTGCCATTGTAGTCTTGTTTTAAAGGCTTCAGGTAAGCAATACTTAGCTTTATCATTGCTTATACCTGCTGTTAGGGCGTCCTGTAGTGATGAAAGGGCACAAGCAGAGGAACTATCAACTTCAGCATCTCCTGTTAATACTATAAACTTCTCTATAATATCCCATTTCCATAACCAACTTGCAGTATAGTAGCTAAAAAGGTCACCAGCCTTCTTTACCTCATCCAATGTATATCTACTGCTCTTGACAGTTAATCGGGCTGTACGGTGCCTTGCAAGCTCTTGTAGACATGCTCTTGATATACCATCTATATCGTACCAATAAACTAGTTGTTCCAATACTGATTTATGTTTAAGTTTGTTTCCAACTCGTGATATTAAGGCTCTATCCTTAGTTCCAATATTATCATTACTATTAGTTGTATCCGATAAGTGGTGATTATCATGAGACATTCGTATTGCATGGCTTGCAAGCCATAGTGGTGAGTTATGTAGTAGTTTAACTTTCATTTTACTTTCCTTACTTTTTTAGAGTATATTAAATATAGTTTATTTATTAATGATAGCTCAAACATATTCCAATATCTATCATCCATAGAATACATCTTAGTTCTTTTAAGATTACTGGAATAATAACTATTATTAAATTTAAAAACATAATAGCCACTATTAATATAGCAGTACCCTTTATCTAATAATATAAATCTATTTTTAATTGTTGCATCACTACATTCTCTCATTGTTACCACTCCTCTATGAATTTATTTTTATCGTAACCATACACAAGCGAAGGTTTAGTAGTAGTAGAAGCTAGTGTATAGATAACTGCTTTATCAGTTCTACCATCAGCATATTGTACATATATTTCATCTTCCATATAATGGCTAGGTACCCCTTCAAGTATGTCTAATACTTCTTTTGTATCACTATCTACTTCATAGACTTCTCCTACAATAAACTCACCATTATAATGCTTACCAAGAACATATGGATATGTTGAGCCTCCAAGGTTATCAACCATAGCCCATCTTGCAATAGCCGTAGCTTTTCCTAGGAATGTTGCACTACCAAGTAGTCCATTATTCATTTTACCACTCTTGAGGCTACCATATACAAATACCTTTACTTTATCACTAATAGATGTTAAATACTTCTCAATATCATAATCATCATCATAATCAGCATATCTTTTAACATTATCTTTAAATCTTTCTGTATAATAAGACCTTGAATATATAGGGCTATTTGCAACAGGAGGGGTATATGCAACAGGTTTATGATGACTTGTATTGCTATATAATATACCATCTTCTTCTATAAATAGATTCTCATTAAAGATAATAACATGACCATTAGGTTTCATAACTACTATTTTATTATAAGCTGTACCAATGATATGGCTTATTAATGTTTTAGTAGCAGATGCTTCCCAATCTATATTTAACTTACGGAAGGTTTCAGAAAATTCCTGCGTATCAGAGATTGTATCGTTACCCCATGATGATAATGTACCATTATGACATAACATTGCACCATGAGATGTCTTGAAGGGATGAAGATTTTCAGCAGTAATACCACCTTTAGATGCCCATCGTAGATGAACAACAGCTACATGGTGTTTAACTTGGTTAATGATAATATCTTTGAATACATCATAATCTAAAGTCTTAAACCAATGCATCTTACCTTCATCTTCATTATACCACATAACACCTTGTCCATCTTTATTCTTACTTTGTGCTATATCTAAATTTTCAATAGATAATAACTTCCCTTTAGGCTTAATAATTATTTGACACATAGTTATTCCTTATTTAATATTAGTAAGTCTGTAATCAAGTGAGTATAGGCTACTATCTTGTACAAAAATTAATTTATATCTTATATCATCTACCATTAAATTATAGAGTTCTTCATCATCTATTTTATCAAAATCAATAGTGCTATAACTAGAGTATTTTTTATTATATGCTTCCTCTACCCTAATTCCTTTTAATGTATAATATTCAGCAGGGTCTTCATATCCTTCACTAACAAATAAAGGTATTAAACAAGTATCTTCACATATTCTTATCATCTCCCAATAGCTCATTCTCATTCTATTCTCCTATCTTTCTAATTAACTTCTTTAAGGCTTCTCCAACCAATTCAATAGTCTTACCCTCTAAACCAAATGCTGTATTAACTTCTAATACATATAGTTTATCATTACAATCAGTAATAATATCTACTGCTCCAAAGTCTAATCCTAAAGCATTAACAGCTTCAATACCTATCTCATTTAATCCTTCAACATACTCTACATTATCTCTACTAAATATCCAACCATTATTTAGGTTACGAACATATCTACTTCTATCTTCTGGAGCATCTGTTGATAATCTCTTCTGTTTAATATCAACTACTTCTCCATCAACTACAATAACTCTATATTCATTCTTCTTTCTAATTGCTTCAACATATAGAGGAGCGTTTGGGAGACATTGAGAGCCAGTATTAATTACCTCTATACCTTCTCCACTATGTCCAGTTAAAGTATGACGAACAAATACCCTTTCATAGTTAGCATCTGCGATATTAATATCTGTTGTAAACCTAGGAATAGATACTCCAGCTTCATTCAGCTTATTAAACGATAGTAGTTTATTGCTAGCATATGTTACACTTGATGGATAATTGATAGTGGAACAAGTACTTCCTATTGGCTGTGATGAACCCCAATTTATGATAACATCACTAAGTCTTGGTCTAAATTTACTATTAGTTTGCTTCAGTATAAGAACATTCATATAGTTTGCTAAGGCTTTAGCCGACTTACTCCCACTTTTATAGCTTCTAATTCTAATACTCATATTTAATTCCTCTTATATTATCAAATGAGAATGTAGAGCCATTAAGTCTTATATTTTCACTAATAAAATCAACTGTTAAGGATTGGACTTTATGGTCATTACCATCACTCATATATACCCAAGTTATCAGATGTAAATACTGTGATGGGACATCAAAGATTGAATCAGCCTCACCTGTTTCAGTTGGTACTACAATAGCTCTTGGTTTCTTAGTTGCATCAATTCCATTTACAACATCAATCAACTCCTGATACTTAGTGTTGTATTTGAATATATATGCAATATAATCATCATAACATACTGATTTTTTAGCATATTTAGAATACTTGATAGTGGATTCAAGGAATTGAATGTAGCTTTTTAATACTTTAGGATTAGTAGTGGTAGAAAATACTCTAACTTCTTTAGTATTGATATTTCGTTCATTAATAATAACTTCTCTAGAATAGCTTGATTTAGGGTCAAGTGTTTTGGTAATGATATTATCATATTTAGTATTTTGACAATAACGCGTTAGTTCTCTGTTAGCTATTCTTTGAAGTATCCCATTGGCTAATGAGTAGACAAAGAAGTACCATTTAGCATAGTGATTATTATCAGTAAATGCTGTTGAACTAACATGGATATGACATCCATTCTTTTCATGTGTTTGTTCATTATCAACTACATCTAATTCATGGAGATTATTAAGCCAATCACATGACATTAACTCTTTGAATGAATGTGGGTGTGTTACCATTTCAACAGGAAATTCACTATTATGGATTGATGCATCAGATTTAAAATAAAATCTATCTTGATTATATTTATAACTAAAATTAGCTACATTCATTCTAGACCTTGATGAATGCTCAAGTTCAATACCATACCATACAGGATTTTCCTTATCATTATCTAATTGTTCACCATAAAATATAGGTGATGGTTTATGAGAGTAGTTGTTAACATATGAAAAGTTATCTTTAAAGCAATTATCACAATAACCATGTTCATTGGTGGTAGTACAATTACAACTCCTACATATCTTAACCTTAGATTTATTAAGTAACATTGTATAGTTTTCACCTTTATATGATATGTATTTATCACTTACACTAAAATCTTCAATCCAATCTTTGTGTATATATAGTCCTCCACCTGTTTTCCAAATAGTTCCATCAAATGTCTCATCATCTTTTACAAAATGTTTTAAAGTTACAGTTTCAATATCGTCCCTAATACGATACCCTACAACTTCTGTATAATATTCAGTTGTACCAATTGTATCTTCAGTATTTTCATCTACTTTTTGTAGAATACCACTGCTAATTAATGACTCTTTACTTCTTAATCTTACTACTAATGTTCCCATCTTCTATTCCTTAATATTTAACTATACAATAAACTGCATTTCCTTGATACTACTTGGGATCCATATAAAATCATACATAATCTTAATACCTTATTTTATTTAATACTCTAAGAAGTACTGACTCATGAAATACCCACTTTTCTATATCTTCTTTAAAAGAATATACAGTCCCATACGCATTATATTCATTATGCGTAATTTTATATATTGTTAGTTTACCAATTCTCCTTACTTCTTCATAAGAGCCTTTTGATAAATTAATATTATGAGTTGAGTTAATATTGCCTGTATATGGTTTGATTATTACAATATCTCCTATTTTAAATTTAGGTATTGGTGGTACCATAGTAGGTTCTATACCACCTAGGTTTGATGCAAAAGGCATTATTATTTCTCCTTTTGAAGATTTTCTAGTGTTTTATCTATTGATAACTCAATTATCTTACCTATTTTCTTTGTATTACTATTATTAGAAATAGCTAAAAGCAAGTAAGTTACCATTATTGCTGTTAAAACTGTTATCAATAGACTACCTAGGATTATATATTTAGGTCTCATTTTTATTTCTCCTTCAATAGTTGATATAAGTTCTTTATAACTTTTGTAGTTGTATCGGGTTTATAGAACATAGGATTATTTAATTTCTTAATCAATATTCTATCAGCCTTAATATTCCTAACTTCATCTGCTCTTTGTTTCTGCTCATATGAGTATCGTTTTGAATTATAATCATCTGCATGGGTCATAACAACTTCCTTTAGTATTTTATTATAGTATTTAGTTTTAACTCAATTGAATTATTTCGACCTATACTAGCTAATCCCTCTGTATAAGTATCCTCATAATAACATAAACTAACACTTGCACCATCATGAGCCATTACAATAGACTCACATTGTTTATGTTTTGTATAGTATTGTCTACAAAGAGTAGTCATAGTTAACTCTTTACCTGCCATCTTCTTACGAATAACATTAATAGCTTTATCTAACTGTTTATAGTTATTAATATATACATGATATGTCATGATTGTAATATCCTTTTTTGTAATATTAATAGATATTTCTTTGTTAATTTACTATTTGTTCTTATATATCTTTTATTTATTGAATATGATTGTAATAAATTTATAGGAGTTATCATAGTAGTAATTCCTTTTAGTGTTATTATTAATATATAATATATAATATATAATATATAATAAAGAAAGAGTTAATAAATATAGATAATAATTTGTAATGGAATATATAAATATCCACTTATAGTATTAATAGTTTCATCATGTGATATTCCTTGTTGTTTATGGTGATTATGTTTTATGTGTGTGGGAGGCTCTAGAATCCATTTTATATTCTATTTGAGTAATGTATCGTCTTAAGTATCGTTCGTTCAAATTTACCACCTTGGAGCTTCAGGAAATGCTATTGTTATATATTACTAAATAATATAATACATAAGAATAAGGATTATAATAAAATAATCTATAATCCTTAAACATTTACATAAAGATTTTTATTTAGACTTTTATTGTCTATTATTCAACTTTATTTCATAGTGTCACACTATAATATTATAGCCTCTATTACTATAAAGCTTTTATTAACATATATTATTATTAAGTACATATGATTATATAACGCCCGTGGGCTATAATCGTAGCATTAACATTTTAAAAAGTAAATAACCCAGAGATGTTACTTTATCTTTATTTTATTGCTATTATAAGCGTTTGAAGTTTTTATACTTACTTTGACTATTTAATCGAGGTCTTATTAAACATATCACAAACAAGGCCGTAACCTTGTTTTATGTGTAATATGTTATGCACATGATTAAAGAGTATTTCGTTACTCCCATACTTACAAGAACAATAATAAAATATAAATAACGTTACCCAAACATATGGGCATAAGCTTAAAAGCTTAATAATAGGCTACTAATAATAGCCTATTATTAACTCTTAATTACAATTTAGTAGTAATATAAGCGGATAACTCCACTAATTCATCATGACTTAATTTGTCAATCTTACCTTTAAGCGTTGTAATGATTGTTACGCCGTCAATATCCACCATGTTATGCGTTTTTCGTAGTTCTTTAATTTTTGATGTTACTTTATTGTTGTAAGATATCATTGTATCACTCTCTTTAGTATAACAATCAAATAGTGATTTCCTTATATCAGACTGTACAGCTTCTCTTCGTGTTACATCAGTAATCATTGACGAAGCTTCCATGATTTTTATAGCTTCTTTGATGTTATAAAAGTAAGCCATATCAAGTTTAATGACTAACTTGTTACTGTTTGCCTTATCAGCTAATTTAGTAACCTCTTTCAAGTTAGATACAATCTTCATGTTACCGTTTGAAACTCTATTATAGATTTCACCTAATTGTAACAATAATTGACTTTTATCTTTTGTAGTACGATGTAGACTTAATAATAAACAAAACAAGTCTTTTGCTGATGCATCGTTTCTATTAAATGACTTTGTATACTCCATAATAGCATTGATTAACTTATCGTTACTATTAACCTCGTTATTGATTGCCTTAACTACTTTGTCTTGTGCCATTGCTACGATTGATTTCATTTTATACCCTTTTATGTTTGAGAGATAGAACTATAGCGCATAAGAGCTTAAACTAACTTTATGTGCTAAACCCATTAACTACTAACTTTTAAACTGATGAGAACTATAACGAATAATAGCTTAAAACAATATTAAGAGATTACTCAGCAGTAAGTTAAGTGAGATAATAGAGTATAGAGAGATAAACAATAGTAACAATAGTGGAACGGTCAAGTATAGGTGAGAGGTTAATCAGTATAATGTATAGTAATATAGTAAACATAGTATAGTATAGTATATAATAACAATAATCATACTAAACTCAATGTTACCATACAGTGAGAACATCTGTTTGGCTCCCTGTCACCAAAGTGGATGGGCATAGGGGGCATGGTTGCAGTCATATGTGATGATACCCTCTGACATATTTTTTATAAAATATTCAAACAGTCTCTCACATATAAAACATAACCTTATAATAGCAGTAGATAATAGCAGTAGTAACTATACATAACAAGTATTATGTATATCGATATAAAACATAACATATAGTAAGTAGTAAGTAGTAAGTAGTAAGTAGTAAGTAGTAAGTAGTAAGTAGTAGTAATAATATTATATATTAATATTTCACCCCCTCTCTCTACCCAATTGGATGCATTATAAAATCACAACACCTCACGAAGCCCGTAGCCATCGGCTCTAGCGAGGTGTTATTTATGTTAAAACTTTTATAGGCATTCTGAAGGCATTTAGTACTACCATTTACCACTAAATATCTTAGACTTAAGACTTGTTTTATGAGCTGAATTCCTCTTAAGGAATAGATTAATATCATCCTCTATTTGCTTAGCCTTATACCTATCATATACAGTCTCTGGGTTCTGTACTAATATCCTCATCCATTGACCAACTACTAATGCTAATACATCAATATTATCATCATGAACAAGACTGCCTCTATCTTTAGTTATATGAGTTAACTGATAGAACAAACTATAACTAATCTTACCATCAGTCATAGCTTTCCTTATATCTCGTTCAACAAGACCTTTATCAATTATCAACCTATGTTGGTTCATAACAGGCTCAAGAGTATCTATAACTCGGAGTTCCTTTTGCTTGCTTTGTTTAACATCCTCCATACCACATGGATAGATTGAATTAACAACAGGTTTAAGAAGACTAGAGAACATCCCATCCCCAAAGTTATCTTCTATCCATATCTTGTTAACCTTATACTCCTGTGCCTTCATAGCTATTCGTATAAGGTTATCAGTAACATAGCCACCTTGTAACCCTTCCTGCTCAAGTAAGAATAACTTACCATGTAGATGAGCCACTATAGCATACCCCATCTCATCACTACCACGACCAGATGGGTCGATTCCCATGTATACTCCTTCGTACTTCAATAATTCACCACCTAAGGTTGAAGGACGATAGAAGCCATCACCATTAAACCCAATATTACTCAATACATTAATCTTGTCTTGAGGTGCACTTGAATAACTTATTTGTGTATGGGCTTGGTGCTTATCAAGGTCTGTTACTATAAGGTCATAGCATTTTAAAGGATATCGTTCACTATCGGATAGTCGTGTGTCTAACATGAACTGCAACTTAAACCCACTCTTACCATAACGAGCTTCTCTTCGTAGTAAGTCTTCATCAGTAAATCGACTATCTATAGGTTGACCTATTATGTTACTATCACGATTCATATCCTCCACAATGTATGGAGCAAGACACCCATCATAAACAGAGGCATCATCAGGATAACGAGCAGGAAAGATACGGGTGTAGTATCCATCTTCTCTGAATCCTTTATATATTGACTCTGCTGATTGGGGTGTACCAAGTATTAGTATCTGACTATCACCATCAGTTTGTAATATCGCCTCATATTCAGCAGTAGCTTGCTTTAGCTTCATCCTCATTTGTTCGGTAGCACTGTTTTGTTGACCCTCGACATCATCACTAATGATTAGTGTAGCTCTATTACCTTGTAATTGGCTAGTAATCCCTAATGCTTTAACACTAGGCTGTACAGTATCCATACACCCATTAACATCAAAGCTAACAGTAGTATCTCTCTGGTCTTGTCTAGCTTGTAGGTGTTGTAATATCTCCATACCCCTAATCAATCTCTTAATAAACACTGCTATGTTCTCTGCATGTGTTCCACTTTGTGAGATAATGAGCACCTTCTCATTAGGGTTACGGAGTAGCCTCCAACAAACATATGCTGCAGTAATCCAAGTATTGTGTGTTACAATATAATCATCAGTAATATATAAACTATCGTTATTACTAACAGTAATGCATCTTCGAGACATAGTTCCTAAAGAGGTAACTTTAACTAAAGCTAGTTTATGTTTTCCACTTGCTTGAAACTTGCTAGCTTTTCGTTCTAGTCTACATAAATTAATATTAGATTGAATATAAACTCTCCAACCATGTTGATGTTTAGAAATCCTAGCAATAGCCCCAAGGCTCCTAGCTAAGTCAGCAACATCTTCTGATAAACCTTTACTCTTAGATACAAATTCAAATGATTTGTTACAATAACCATCACTGTCTAATAATCCTTGTAGCAAAGCTACTCTATCTTTTATAGAAGCTGTAAAGTATTCTTTAGGTATTCTTTTATATTCGGATGTTACATTTAGTCCTAATGCTTTTATAGTATGGTTTATTCCTAATACACCTACTTGCCAAACATTAGGTCTTCTTGTATCAGACCTTTCTTTACCGAGGGACATGCCAGCATTAGTAAAATATTGTTTTACTTCTTCTTTATCTTTATTATCAATAGTAAAGCTTATTCCTCTAGTTAAACTACCATCACCTATTAAATAACCAAGAACATATGGGTCAAGAGGTAGTACTTTTTCTTCAAAATCTATTGGCTCTACTAGTGGTATTTTAAATTTAGCTTCTATACCTGTTGTATTTTTATTAGTAATACTCCTAGAATAAGTTATTCCTTTGTCTAGAATCTGTTTAGTTGTTAACACTTGCCATTTACTTTGGTGATATACTTTCCACAAGTGGTCAATATCACATCTAGTCTTTCTACCATCACTAAACTCAAACTCATAACAATCTAGTTCTGATACAGGATGTAGCTGTTCTACTGTTTGTAGCTTTCCGTTAGCTCCGTATATCTCTTGCCCTTCTTTGAGTTCTCCTATTGTTGTCCAGCCTTCTTTAGCTAGAACCTTACAAGATAGAGGCTGTCCTTTGCCTATACCCCGAAGTGCTTGCAATACCATACGACTATGTTGTTCCTGTAGATAATCAGCAATATACAACTGCATGCGTGTAGGCTTAGGTAGTCCTAAATATTCCCATGTATATATTACGAATAATCTAAAATCATTCAATACTTCTTCTTCTTTCATTTACCTTCCTTTTACAATACGTAATCCTTGCTACCTAGCGTGCCCTAGAATCAACGAACGTAGGTCAAGAGGTATAATGTATCGTCTTGACTATTAAAATCGATTCTAGAGCCTTCCAGCGTCTAACTTATATGATACTCTAGTAAATCCTCAACAGCTGAGTTCTTACTATTAGGGTTGACCTTCAATGCTTCAATCCTACTAAACAAACTTGTAGTTGTTTCCTGCGGTAGCTCGTCTACAGTAATGCTATTGTTCTTAAGAAACATGATTGCTTGAGATAAAACCTTAGGGTCATCCAAGTTAGTTAGTAGAGCTTTTGCAACTGCTCCATGTAATGTGTTAAGTGTTTCTTGTGTTGCTTTAGTTGTGTTCATTTATGTTGTCCTAGTAATTGTGATATAGCAGTATCATTAGTATTACCCATAATTCTACTACTTAGAAAATCTCCTTGAGGTGCTGCTGATAGACTAGCACTTCCTCTCTCTATACTTGTTTGGTTTGTTAGTCCCTTAAATCCAGCTTTTATAAAAGGAATAGCATTCAATATTGGAACATTACTTCCTGTCAATGCTACAACCTTCTCCCAGTCATCTTCCTTAATAGCATTAGGTACTTTAGATAAACTAGATACCATCCTATTAGCTGTTGATACAGCAGCAGATGTTGGTAACTGCCCTGTCTTACCCTCGTAACCACTAGTAGTTTTAAGACCACCAGCAGTTGCAATCATATCATAAATACTAGGAAAGATAGTAGAGAACTGTGTTTTAAGGAATGCATTTTTAGCTAGGTCTTCTTTAGACATTCTTATATCTTTAACACCTGCTGCAACCAATGCAGCATCTTGTAAGTCCAGTGTTGTGTAGCTAATGACCATAGCAGCAATAGCACCTACCGCAGTTCTTGCTGTTTGTTCTTCCATATTCAATACTAATCTCTCATATGCAACAGTAGGGAACTGGCTATACTGTAATAATAAAGGCTTAATCCACCCAGATACTTCACTTTGGTATCGATGTATTTTAGTACCATCTGTTCTTACAATAGTATCGTGTACAGAATTTTGTAGTGACTGCATAACTCGTTTACTTAATTCTTTATTGTTCCAGTTATAGAAGTTATAGTCATCTACAATATTACCATTCTTTGAATTATACTTAATATTCTCAGAAGCTATTTCTTTTAAATGAGACTCGCCAATACCATATCGTCCTAAACGAGACGCTTCTTGTGATGATAGTGCACCACCATTAGCAACCTTCTTACTAAGTGTCATTAGTTCGTTTAGGTATGCTCCTCCTGCCATAAAATCTAATGTATCTTGAATGTGGCTGAAGAAACTAACTTTTCTTCCTAAGTGGTTAACATCATCTAAAAACTTCTCACCCTTAACAGCTACAGTGCTTAGGCTCTCGGTTTCAAATCTCATTGACTTAGTATCTCGTAACCACATACCAGCTAATCCTACATCATTAAAATAGCCTATTAATGGGTCGTTCTTATCAAGACCTTCTATTAGTTTAATCATTCTACCATGGGCAGGAATAAACTCAGTTATTGTATTTACTAAACCATTCTTAGCAATAATAGAACCAACCTCAGCTAATGAGTATATAGAAAACCCAGCACTATACATAGCAGATGCAACCTTTTTACCTACTCTTGCTACAATAGAATCAGCAGAATTAGGATTAGTTTGTATCTTTCTTGTTCCAAGAACACTCTCAATAATAGCTGATAAGTTATCTGTATCTTTAACAGAAGCTCCTTCATTAGCTGCTTTAATCTTGATAGCATCTAACTTATCCCCAATAGAGCCAGTAGAGTCGGTTACAATACCAAAGAACTTCTGTACTGCTAATTTACCGCCCATATTATCATGATACATTGTCATATCATCAAATACACTTTTACTAAAGTACTCTGGATATAGTGAATCATCAAGTCTATACTTTCTAAGAAATGATGATTTAGTAACACCCCCTGTTTGACTTGAGGAATCTAAAAATCTATGTTTCAAATCACCATCAATTGCCTTCTGATACAATGTCTCTGCTGACTTCTTAATATCATCCTTTAATGCTGTTAACTTAGCACCTTTAGCCGTAAGAAGTTCTACTTGTGTTAGCTTATTCGCTGTCAACATTTCTTCAAAATGAGTTATAACAGTTTGTCTATCACGACTTCTCATAGCTGTAACATCATATCCTCTTGGTGCAAATCCAAATGAAGACTTATTAGCAAGAGCTGGTGTACTTAATCTAGTTCCTTCTTCAGCAAACTTAGTATAGAAATCATGTATATATTGTAGATGCTTTGGAACTTTTAATTGTGTACCTGTTATACCAACACCCGTTTGTTCAAACTCTCGTTTAAAACTATTGGTAATAACTTGATAGAAATCATCTGGATATTGCACCTTACCTTTAACCAATTTAAGAGTAGTACCTGTTTCAGTCTCAAAGATAGTAACTCTATCAGACATAGGTGTAGCTGCAAACTTAACATCTGCTTCATCTTGTACTAACTTTTCAAACTTTCTATATTCAAGACTATGGGAAGCATCAACTTCGTTAAGAGAAGTATTACCAGCAATAGCTGCTCTATTCTGTTCTTTTCTAGCATCAAGTAAATACTTCTCTAATTCTGTTTTATAGCCAATAGCATGTTCAGAATCTTTATACACAAATCTACCAGTAACATCTTTCTCACCAAACACACTTAGTCCAGCCTTATTAGACATATCTTTCATCCATTGTGGTGCTGTTGGTGAGGTTATAATACTGTCTATTGGATTAAATACTAGATGATGTCTAACAAAGTTTTGTACTGGTGTTAGTGCTTTTTGAACACCATCAGAAGCCAATGCTTGACTAGCCATACTAGCACCACCAACGATAGCTGAAGGAAGTAGTGAAACACCAACCCCTAATGCACTACCAAACATAATAGCATCATGTAGTCGTTCTGGTTCAACTACTCGGTTCTCGGCTTGTAATAGTGCCTCACTTATCCCTACTGAACCACCAATAACACCACCAGTCTCTAGGGATTTTAATGTTAAAGCTGAAGCTCCTGTAAACTTAGAAGCAACATCTACAGTCTTAGCAATCTTACCTAACCCAGCTCCAGCAACCCATGATACAGGGTCTATTACTGAAGCAAATAATGTTAAACCTAAATTCTCAGATAGTGGTAACGACTCTAGTACTTTCTCTGCATCTTTCTTATTGCTGTAACGGTCAATGGCTTTATATAACGAATTAGAATCTGTTATATCTGCAAAATCAACCATATCTTCAGGAGCTATTTGTGCCTGCCTAAGCTTAGATACTAAATCATCTTTTGTTAGTTCTTGTGATGACTCTGGCATAACTTCTCTAGTATACCCATTATTCATAGACATAGGGTCAGCCTCTATTGACTGACCTATTCTTGTTTCATTAGTATTAGTAATAGCATCTTTAATAGTGGTGTATCCCACAACATTGTCTGTTAGTGCTGCATCTATTTTATCTATTGTAGAATACTTTGGCTGTTGTTTAATAAACGCTTGTTTAGCATTAGCCTGCTGTTCTCCTAATACTTTTGCTTGTTCAATAAAAGTATTGTATCTAGTAGATATACCACCTTGTTCAACAACAGGAGATATAATATCGTTAATCATAGTAACCACCTAATGTTCTTGTTGTTTCTGCTGTAGTTGCTAGTTCTTTAGCACCATACTTAGTTAAAGTGCTACCAGCTTCTTTTAAATACTCCTCAAAAGACATACCAGAGTTAAATCCATACCTATTACCTTCTACTGATAACCACATAGTTTTAGTACCTTTATTATAAATAGCTCCGTTTATTAGACCTTTACTCTCGTTAGATAATAGTTCAGAGTAGGATGAAATCAAATCTTTCTTTTTAGTATCTAGTGTAATACCTTTAAGACTTGTTAAATCTACTCTACCACCTATAACCATAGGAGCAGTTTCTTTAATAGTTGTTTCAATAGATGAAGATAGCGTCTGCCCTATTTTCATATTATCAACTATTGCTTCTCTAAACCCATTTACATCAGATATTTTATTATTCTTAATAGCTTCATCAATCTTTTTCTTCTCTTCTGGAGTAAAGTCAATCTTTTGTTTGGCTTGTTCAGTTGCTTTAGCAATGATGTCAGCATCTATGGTTTGTTTACCAGATAAGGTTCGTAATCGTTCTGCTATGTGGATAACAGCAACATTATCTTCTCCCATTACCTGTTTATAGCTGTTTGGTAAAGCTTCTTTTAACTGCACATAATCATTATATACGCCTTGGAACTTCTTAGGGTCTTGTATCTGAGATGATACAAACTCTTTTATATCTCCATCAGCTAGTGTTTTCATATTTAGTGTAGCTATTTTAGCTATTCTATTAATATCCGTAGATGCATATGCTTTATTTATCTGGCTACTAGCAACTTCTTTATACGCCTTCTGTTCCTGAACTGGTAAGTCTTTATATGATGTTTGTAAAAATGCAGATTCATTCTTATCTGCTAAATACTTAAACCCTTGAACATCAGCCTTATATAGCTCCTCAGCAGATACAACAAAACCTTCATTCTTCTTTCGTACTAGCTCAAGATAGTCCTTTTTTGACCAGTCGTTACTACTGCCTTTATCGTTCTCAAGTCTAGCAAGTACTTCTTTAACAGCACCATCATTAGCTTTCTTTTGTTGTTTATCTGTTGTGTATACATATTCTCTATATAAGAAATCTGCTCTATCTTTATCTAGTTTATTAGCCTTAACATCTTTATCTAGTAGTGCTCGTACTTCTTCGACAGGCATACCACTATATTTTGTTAAATCTTCAAAGTGTTTCTCTGTTCTAGTTTGTAGTTTAGTTTGGAGTGCTTCTTCCTGTGCTACTTTCTCTCTAATTTTATTCTTATATAGTTCTTTATATAAAATAGCCTGTTCTGGTGTTTGTATTGTTCCTCTTTTTAATTCAGAATCAATACGACTAAACATAATCTTCTCAGGAACAGTTGCAGCATTAACCATATCTTTAACTATTTCTTCTTCTTTCTTTCTAGTATGTTCTTCTATAACATCAAAAGCACCTTTATACTGTTTAAATTCTTCTGTACCAGCCATCTTAGGGTCTAATGATAACACTGTACTTAATGTGTCTTTCTTTAATTGTCGGGCTTGGTCAAATATAATAGTTTGTGAATCAATTGAATTAATAGCAGCATTCATAAATGTTTTATTAGTCTTAATACTATTTGTTCTATCATCATCACCAGTCATCTGTTTACGATACGCCAGTAGAGCTTCTAATGTTATTTTAATATCTTCTGGTTTAGAATTACCAATACTGGATGCCATAACTTCTGCAATGTTGCCATCAGCAATAGAGCCTTGTTGTACATTGTACTTAGTCCTATAGGTTTCTTCATGATGATTATTTACAGAAGTTATTTTTGAACCTAACTCTGCAGCATATTTATCGTTTAACTCATACTTAGTTATAAGATATTCTCGTTTACTTCTATAAGCATCTTTTAACTCTGCTTGCTTGCCTAAGTCCTCTCCAACATTTGCTAATGCATCTTGATGTTCTACATTTATATTATTAAAATCAGTTACAGCATTAAAATACTTATGTTGATTCGCCTCATCCTCTACACCCTTATAAGCTTTAAAAGCATTATCTGCAACTTGTATTGCTTGTGCCATATCATGTGCAATAGGAATAGGTGTTTCTTGTTTATTTAGAAAAGGTCGTAAACTATATTTTTCTTGACTACTCTGTCCAAAATCCATACCTATATCTGCCATTAAAATCCTCCTGTATAGCCGCCAGCAGCAGCTTCCGATAATGAACTAAATCCACCAAAACCCCCAGCAGACATGTCTGGTACTAATGATGATGCTGCTCCAGCTAGTCCTGCACCCATAGTATAGCCACTTACTCCAGCCTGTAGTGCTGATGAGCCAACCTGTAGCGTACTTATTGTATTCTTCTTCGCTTGAGCAGCATATCCATATAATGCATTATTAGCATTAACTCTTGTATTATCCATCTCGTATCCAAAGGAAGCCATAGTATCTTCTGCCTTCTTAGCTAAGGTATTGTGGGCAAACATGGATGCTAATGCTGACGAGTTGTATGCACGAGCTGCTGTATTGCCTGCGATGTTCTTTTCTACTATTGTATTAGTAGTAGAGGCTGATGTCTTAAGAGCATCCCATCGTTTAGCACTCATTTCCAAGGCTATGTTATCATTAGCTTCAGAAGCTTGTCTTTGTAGTTGTTTTATCTGATAGTTATAGTCGTTATAGACTTGTT
>JAQUIT010000040.1 GCA_028681335.1 Desulfuromonadaceae bacterium
GTCGCCTCGGCCTGCGCGCTGGTATTCGTTGTCCAGTGGTGGCTCTCGGTGCCGATCGAAGGCTCCATCGCCCTGTTCTTGATCGGCACCGCGCTGCACCTGTTCGCCACCACGTCGCTGGGCATTTTTATCGGCACCATCGCGCGCTCGATGCCCCAGTTCGGTCTGCTGCTGATGCTGATTCTGCTGCCGCTGCAGATCCTCTCGGGCAGCGTTACACCGCGCGAAAGCATGCCGGATTTCATCCAGTACGTGATGCTGGCGGCGCCGAACACCCATTTCGTCATGCTGGCCCAGGCCATCCTGTACCGGGGAGCGGGGATTGTCGTTGTCTGGCCACAATTTATCTTCCTCGCCCTGATCGGGACAGTCTTGTTTGCTTTGTCACTGTCACGCTTCCGCAAAACCATCGGAACGATGACATGAGACCTCAATGACTGTAGAAATGTACTCTGCTGCGATCAAGGCTCAACGACGAGCAAGAGGAGAAACATCATGACGATTATGGTACAAAAAAGTCCTGAAAGGGCACGGACGAATGGTCCGTAGTAAACTGCCCAAAGGGGTCGTAGCACTCGGTCTGGTGAGCCTCTTCATGGATCTCTCCTCGGAGATGATTCACGGCCTGCTGCCGGTGTTTTTGGTCACGGTGCTGGGCGCAACTGCGCTGTCGGTGGGGCTCATCGAAGGGATCGCCGAGGCGACCGCCTCGATCGCAAAGGTGTTTTCCGGTGTAATCTCAGACTGGGTCGGCCGCAGGAAACCACTGGTGTTGCTTGGGTACGGCCTGGCGGCGCTGACAAAACCGCTCTTTCCGCTCGCCACCGGGATTGGTGCGATCCTTACGGCCCGCTTTGTAGACCGCATCGGCAAAGGGATTCGCGGCGCACCGCGCGATGCGCTGATTGCCGACATCACGCCGCCGGAGATACTCGGGGCTGCCTACGGCCTCCGCCAGTCTATGGATACCGTCGGCGCATTTGCAGGGCCGCTACTGGCCATCGTACTGATGTATGCCACCCATAACGACTTCCGCCTGGTGTTCTGGGTGGCGACCGTTCCGGCCGTCGTCTGTGTGCTGCTGATTATCTTCGGCGTCGAGGAACCGGAATCAACTCACCAGACCGCTCAAGCAAGGTTTCCGATCAGTCGGGCGAACCTGCGGCGTCTTCCCCCCCGCTTCTGGTGGGTTGTCGTGTTTGCCGCGGTATTGACGCTCGCCCGTTTCTCCGAGGCTTTTCTGCTGCTGCGCGCGCAAAATCTGGGGCTGGCCGTAACCTGGATACCGGTGATCCTGATCGTTATGAATGTGGTCTACGCCGCCAGCGCCTACCCTTTTGGCAAACTTTCCGACAACGGCAGCCGGCGCAAGCTGCTTGCTTGGGGGATCATCTTTCTGGTCATGGCCGACCTTGTGCTCGCCGTTGCCGGCAACGTCTGGGTGGTAGGGGCGGGAGCGGCAATATGGGGTCTGCATATGGGAGCAACTCAGGGCCTTCTCTCGGCACTGGTCGCCGACGCCGCACCCGCCGATCTGCGCGGTACCGCTTTCGGCGTATTCAATCTGGCAAGCGGAGTCGCACTGCTGGCGGCCAGCGTCATCGCCGGAAGTCTCTGGAGCCTGTTCGGCCCGGCAATGACGTTTTATGCCGGCGCGGCTTTTGCTTTCATGGCATTGGGAGGTTTGCTTACAGGCACGCGAAGAAAGGCGCTTGTTGGGTGAAAAACCGAATCGGGGAGCAAGCCATCCCGAGTGGAGAACGGTGTTAATCACGTTTCACCATGATTTTAACTCTTAGAAAAACAAGTTATCCTTTGCTTTTTCAAATCATTGATGTATATTTTTTTCTTACTTTTCCCGCATTCAAAGGATTTACGTGGTTCAGGCACTTGGACATACAACCATAGGAATTGTGCGCGATCTGGGACGAATAGGGTGGTTTCTGCTCTATTCGCTCTACATGATTGTCCGGCGGCCGGGGAGCCTGGTGCACGTTCTGAAACAGATACGTTTCATCGGTACTAAATCGCTGTTCGTGATTGTGCTTACTGCCGCTTTTACCGGTATGGTTCTCGGACTGCAGGGGTATTACACTCTGACCAAGTTCGGCTCGGAGGGGATGCTGGGGACGGCTGTTGCGCTCTCCCTGATTCGTGAACTCGGGCCGGTGCTCGCTGCCCTGATGGTAACCGGGAGGGCCGGCAGCGCCATTACGGCTGAAATCGGCATCATGCGGATAACCGAGCAGATCGACGCGCTCGAAACCATGGCGCTTGACCCCTTCAAATACCTGGTCACCCCTAAATTCATCGCCGCGATGATTTCCCTGCCTCTGTTATGTGCCATCTTTGATGTGGTCGGGATCTACGGCGGCTGGCTCGTCGGTGTCAAACTGCTGGGGGTTAATCCCGGCTCCTATTTCTATGAAATGGAACAGTCGGTTGTCTGGCGCGACGTATACTCCGGTTTTGTGAAATCATTCTCCTTCGGCCTGATCATCGCCTGGATCGGCTGCTACAAAGGGTACTATGCCGGTCATGGGGCTGAGGGCGTTTCAAAAGCCACAACCGAGTCGGTCGTGTTGACCTCCGTTATCATACTGGTATGGGACTACTTCCTTACTTCGGTACTGCTCTGACATGATTACTCTACGAAATGTGCATAAGTCATTCGGCGCACAAAAAGTGCTCGACGGCCTTGATCTTGATATCCCCGACGGCAAGATCACCGCAATCATCGGCCCCAGCGGCGAAGGGAAGAGCGTCCTTCTCAAACACCTAATCGGCCTGCTTCAGCCTGACAGCGGCACCGTTGAGGTTGATGGCGAAAGTATAGTAGATGTACGTCGCTCCGAGCTGAACCGGATCCGTGAAAAATTCGGCATGTTGTTCCAGAATGTGGCGCTGTTCGATTCGATGACCGTTTTTGAGAATGTTGCCTTCCCTCTGGAAGAAAAAACAT
>JAQUIT010000013.1 GCA_028681335.1 Desulfuromonadaceae bacterium
TTCCTTCTCCGCAGAGGGCTTGCACACCACGCCCGGCCCCGGTTTCACCACTGACTTTACATGATTGGCAGATGACATAACGTGGCACACGATACATTCCAGAACAATCTGTCAAAGAGCGTCACTCAATACCATACTGAATTATTCAATCCACATTTCATGCCATATATCATCCATGAAACAACCAATAATATCGGCGACATCTTGGATATTGCATGTACCTGGGGATGTTAACAAATTATACACTGGCAAATGCAAACGGAGACATTCAGAGCTAACACACTGACTTCCTGTGGTTTATTTAAAGGTAATTTTTTTACGTACAGCTACAAAGCTCACATTTCGATCTTCCAGAAGAGTGTCACCGGCGCACATTATGACTCCACTTCTATAATCCAAACAGAGGTGCAAAACGGGGACACGTTGTCATGCTGGACTGCTTTGCCATCCGTCACCACATGCACATCATTGTTCTGTAAAAAACAAATGGTATTTTGTTGCCCATTTTGCTAAAAAATAAAAAAAGACGTGTATATCCGGTTGAAAATGTGTGCGTACGAAGAAAAAGGGGGGATCACGTGGCTGTCCAAAAAATAGAGATCGTCCTCCCCAACCGTATCGGCGACACAATTTTGACGTTGCCGGCGATTGTATGCCTGAAACAGCTGAGGGAAAAGTATGCTTCCACACATCTTGAATATGAGCTGATTACGTCTCTTCCCTTGACGGAGATACTGCAGGCGCTGAATCTGTTCAAGGTAAAACGAATGACGTTATGCTCAAAAACAAAGTCGTGGCTGGCTCCCGCCGACAAGACGTTCTTCCTGTCTACAACGACCGGGAGCATGGGGTACCATTCCAAGGAATCACACGGTTTGAGGTTGCCCAATAAGAAACACATTATATACTCAGTCAACATGCCGTATTTGAGCATTCCCCATGCAGAGTCCATTTTACCCGAACAACTGGTGAAATTCCTGAAGTCAGAATTTGAATTCACCAGTGCCAAGACCAGACATTTTGGTATCTGCCTTGAGATGGGTTATACTGTCGAACAGATAATAGAGACTTTCAGGTTTGACGCTGAAAAACTTGCCATCAACAATGTTTTTTTTGAATGGAAGCCGCCAATAAGCGAAAAGTATCTGGTGTTTTGTATGGAAGCCGCATCAGGACACTTAAAAAACAATTCCGACCGCCTCTGGGACAAAGAATGTTTCTTTGATCTGGCTGAAAGGGCATATGCAAAACATGGGATACATGCAGCCTTTATCGGCATAAGCAATCTTTCCAAATTACCGGAAGCACCCTATTTCCATGATTACAGAGGCAAACTCAGCCTCAAACAGACAGCAATACTGCTCCATTATTCGTGCGGTTATGTCGGGAATGACACGGGCCCTTCGCACCTTTCCAATCTGATGAAAAAAAATTCCATCTCAATTTACATGC
This sequence comes from Desulfuromonadaceae bacterium, assembly GCA_028681335.1. Classification (GTDB taxonomy): domain Bacteria; phylum Desulfobacterota; class Desulfuromonadia; order Geobacterales; family Pseudopelobacteraceae; genus JACRCG01. The sequence continues at coordinate 1,453 of JAQUIT010000013.1, forward strand.
GAGAGTGTGCCCTGCGAGAATTCGGGCCGCTTTTTCCATACTTCATGACAAAATTCCTGAAACCCCAAACAGCGGAAGAGATTTATCCGGCATTGGAAAAACTGCTTAGCATGTCGACTGGCGCTCATTAAATTAATTATAGTCAACAGAATAAACAGGGGCACTTCCGCCTTTGTTCTCTATAAAATGTGTCCCCGCCCACATCCGACCCACTGCAGCAATCCACCGGCACTCTCCCACACCGTTAGCACACTAAGGACAATATGACCTCACGGAAGACCATACGCGTATGCGTTAATGACTTATTTCAGGCGAATTACGTCTACTTTTTGACGGAGCCGACGGGAGAAAACTTTCATCCAGACTTCAGGCCTGAATTGACCCCACAAGAGATGCTGGAACTTGGTGTTTTCGGTGGGAAATATCTGACTGACTGCACAAGCGAGTTCCCGCACGAGTGGTTTATCAATGCGAAACTCTGCCATGAACGCCATGTTCCCGAACTGAACTACTTTGGCGTCAATGCCTCAAAGCCATTATCCTACTGGCGGGAAAAGGGGTGGATTCATACCGATGACCCGCGAGGGTGGTTTCAGTGGTACTGCCGGTACTACATGGGGAGAAGGTGCAGCGATGACAATCGACAGATAAAAAGATGGAAGGCAATGACACGACATATAGCCCAGTTACGGAAGAATTGCCCGGAGGGGTACCTGTCATGTCGGAGAAAGCAGCGCCAAGCACTTTTGCACTGGGCCTACGACAGTAGAAAAATCTGAAATAAATTCCGCAACAACCCTAAACAGCCCCGACCGTGCCTATTCTCAACAGGACCACGCCCTTGACCTTCTCTGTGGAGATCAGAAAGCTAACCTCTCGCTCATTGCCAGGCGTCCCGGAAACCAGCGGTGCCTCTACCGCCACATGGCTCTTGCCGGACTGGAAGGTATCCATCACCGTATTTCGTATTGTGCAGCCGGAACAGTGAATCGTCTTGCCGCACCCCTCCGGCAACGCAGAGTATATGCAGTCAAAAACGACCCCGCCCTCTAAACCGACTATTGACGGCAACTCTTTTTGCAAAATTTTTCTGGCTCCAATGTTGGCCGTTTCTACCATACCGGCAGCATCAATGACGACAACCGGCACACTGAGCCTGTCCAAAAACTCCAGCCACTCGACCTTATTAGGCCCGAGAATCTTTTCCTGGCATGGAACACAGATGCCGTGCGTTATAATGTCTTCCGGATGATCTTCTGCAAAGACAGTTTCCAGATCACTATCGCACCAGGCACACATTTTTATCATTTTTCATCCTCTTCTTTTATAGTCCCCACCGGCACAACAAGCCACCATTGTACCAGAAGACGTTCCAACATCAACTCAGTGAGCGGGAGAACGCACGCGGCACTGAAAACGTTTTTTTGGTGGTATACTATCGTTAACACAGCAAATGACAGCGCAAACAACTGTCCGTCACCGCCAAAACGCAAAGTTCGCCAGTAGACCAAGAGGGGCAATCATGACATTCCGCTACATTGAATTATTCACCGTCCTGGTTGTCCAGCTTTTCATCATCGTCGATCCGCTTACCAGCGTCCCGGTCTTCCTCGCCATCACACCGGGCAAGAGCACCGGTGAGCGCCGGACAATTGCGCGACGCAGCTGCATCATCGCCTTCTTTATCATCGTCTTCTTTCTCGTGGCCGGCTCACCGATCCTCGATTATTTCGGCATTACAACTTCAGCCGTCAGAATATGCGGCGGCATCCTGCTCTTTATCATCTCCCTGGAACTGCTCTACGGCAGAACCACCCGGACGCAGATGAGCAGCCGGGAGGAACGGCTTGCCGAAGAGAAGGGAGACGTAACGGTGACGCCACTCGCGATACCGCTGCTCGCCGGCCCCGGCGCCATTGCCACAACCCTTGTTTTTGCCGGGCGAGCAGAAAACATGCTTGCCTTTGCCATACTCATCGCCGGCGTCGCACTTGTCTTTGGCTGCGCCTATATTATTCTTCACTGGGCCGAACAGCTGAGCGGTGTCATAGGCCCCCTCGGTATGAAGATCATGACACGGACGATGGGGCTGCTCCTGGCATTTATTGCCACCCAATACGTCATCGACGGCATCCAGGCGGTAAGCAGATAAGCCCGCTTGCATACCCGGCATACTCCGCTTTATCAAAAAAAACCGCCCATGATCCGGTAACTTTCAGAAATTCTGCTGCATCACGATGCCGACCCTGACATTGCCGGCAGCGTTCCGCTCCACGACCGGTGCCAGAATGTAGCGGTCCGTGATGGTTGCCCCGATCAGCGCGCCGATCAGGTGCGAACCCACATCCAGAAGTGAACTCGAAAGCGTTTCCCCCTGCACCTTCTGCACCCCTTCTCCGATCAGGATAACAACCGCGCTGGCAGAGAAGCCGATCATTCCGCGATGTTCCGGCCAATACGTGTCGGCAACGGTGCCCGTGACGACACCGGCAATGAGCGCCCCGCCGATGGCATGGCTTGACTCGCTCGTCACGCTGATGGCTGCCGACGCCGGAGAAACAAACAGCAGACAACAGCAGACCAACAACCATCTATTCATCGCACACCTCCCGCAGGAACAAAGCTGGAAACGGCACATGAAACGGCGAACACGCCGACAAACAGAGACACAATCAACCTCTATCCCTGAAAAAAGTCTTTGAAGCTAAAAACAGCCCCTTTATTTAACAGGGATAACTGCGGATAAGAGCGGATAACGACAAAAACAAAACATTCGGTGGATTACCTCTTTGAAAACGGTGAATCTAATCCCTCAACAGGATAATTATCTCTGAGCATCAAGGTTTTATCCGCCTTTATCCTTCCTTATCCCTGTAAAAAGTCTTTGAAGCTAAAAACAACCCCTTTATTTAACAGGGATAACGGCGGATAACGGAAAACAAAAAGTCCTTTGAGCCAAGAGACACGAACCACCATGAGGGTCCTAACTCGTGGCCGGCACACTCCCGACGATAACCCCAGCCCCATTGGGAAGCACCAGCGGCAGACGCCGCAGGTTACCGGCACCGGCAGCGGCGAGCATATCCATCAGGTCGCCCTCTGAATAGGCCTGCCCGGCGGATGTCCCCAGCAGCATGTTCAGGGAAAAAAGCGCCGGAAAGAGCGGACCGTCCAGCGTGTCATTAAGAATAAACTCCTGCACCAGAATCATGCCGCCCGGTTCCAGAGCGGCCATCGCCTTCCGTAGAATCACGGCACACCCCTCCGGCCCCTCACCGTGCAGAATGTGTGACAACCAGGCCACGTCGAACCTGCCTTCAATACCCTTGTGAAGAAAATCGCCGTCGCTGAACGAGATCCGGCTGCCAAGCCCGAAGCTGTCGATGGTTTGTTCAGCAAAAGCACGGGTGGTCGGCAGATCGTAGACCACCGCGTTCAGTCCGGGATTGTGGCGGCAAAAATGGATCGCATAGGTGCCGGGGCCGCCCCCCAGATCAAGCAGGCGCCGCCGTCCCTCCAGATTGATTTCCGGCACGATCTTCGGCGCCGTCAGCATGGCCAGATTGAACATGCCCAGCAAAAAGCTTTCGCGTATCGCAGGGTCACTACCGCCCGACATGCGCTCCCTGAGAGCACCGCCGCTTGCAACCGCCTCATCCAGATGGGCCCAGCCGGACATCAGGTGATAGTGATGCATGATAATATGGCCAAGGTAGTGCGGTGAAGTACGGTTGAGATATGCTGCGGCAAAAGGGGTGAGACGATACATGTCGCCGTTTTTTTCCAACAGGGCAAGGGCCGCCAGAGCGTTCAGAAGCATGGCTGCGCCGCGCACATCGGCTCCAATTTTCCCGGCCAGCTCCCCGGCGCTCATCTCACCCTCTGCCAATGTGGTAAAAACACCAAGCTTCACCCCGGCATGCAGCGCACAGGTACTCCAGTAGCCACCCGAAAGCTGCAAAAGTGCTGCGGGATTCCAGTCACTCTGTTCCATATCAACTCCTTTATGCATCAGGCCGTGAGGCTCGGCCGCATCAGCGGGCAATCTGCTCGTCCAGGTCTACCAGACTGCTTAGTGTCAGCGTCGGCTCGATTCCCCACGGATCAAACAGGGCGTCCGGCGAACGCTTCAACCAGGCGGCGCGCATTCCGGCCGAGATGGCCCCGATCACATCAAAGGGATTGCTCGATATAAGCCAGGCATCAGCGCCGACAGCGCCGGCCCTCCGCAAAAAGTGACTGTAGACCGCCGGATTCGGCTTGAAGGACTTCATCTCATCAACACTCACCACCCCGATAAAAAACTCCCTGATACCGGCATGTTTCAGCAACGTCTCCACCGTAGCGGCGCTGCCGTTCGAAAAGGCGAACATCCTGAAACCGGCCTTCTGCGCACGAACCAGCCCCTCCCTCACATCATCGAATGCCGGCAACACCCTATAGGCATCAAGCAGCTTTTCCTTGTCGAACTGGGTAAGCGCGGCATCATAGTATGAACTCGTATAATCGAGAGCATTGCTCGTGCAGTGGGCAAAATCCTCATAATTCTGCATCAGCCCGCGTCGAAAAGAATATTCAAGCTGTTTTTCGCGCCATGTGGAAGAAAATGCCGGTGCTTTACTGCCGACGTATTTCTCCAACGCAACGACGACACCATGAGTATTTATCAGAGTCCCGTAGACATCAAAAGCAAGTGTAACAGCCATATCTTTTCTCCCCGCTTGTTATTTTCCAATCAACTCCCGCGCACCTTTCACACCAATTGCTATCGGTATGGTAACACTTCCGCAGCAAAAATAAAGGGTTCGCGCAGCGGATCTTCGCCTTGCAGGTGAGGCACAGCATAAAGATCGGCAAACAAACGCGTAAACAGGGAAAGTCAACACTGCAAACCGGGGACTTCAAGATGCTCATGGTTTCAGTAGTGTTACGGGGCAGAATAAAACCGTATCAGCAGTCGTCGCCGGGCCAGGAGCGCATGCAATAGACACACTCTTCGACATCGTGCGGAATGGTATCCCGCAACGGTTCATTTTTATGGATGCAGCCGCAACGCTTGGGAGTCGGGAAACGATGAATCATGTTGTCCTTGACAAAATATAGCATGGCTTGTTCTCCTTGTGGTGCTGCAGAGTAATCAGGCTCATTATTTGTAAGGGCTGGATTCCATAATTCGTGCCGAAAGCCGCCGCAAAAAATGACCCACAATTACAGCATGTTACAAGAGCGGCACAGGGAGATGCATGTCAGTTTTTTACCACAGGGAGAGAGCGGAGAGCGCATGAAGCGGTATAAGAGGCGGATTAGACGGTTATTTGGCAGACGGCAACATTTTGCTCAGTGGCGGGATGTTAACATTGCCTGACCAGAGCTGATCTCCCGCTTCTTTTATTCAAGTCCCAGATCCTGCCTTATGATTGTCTCTAATGAGGCATCCAGCATGGCGCGGCGGCAATCGACGCCGTCGATGCTGCCGGTTTTCAGTTTGTTAAAGAAACGGCAGCCGCCGAAGCAGAGCGGCAGATAGGCGCACTCCAGGCATTCGTCATTTTTCCAGACGCCCAGATTGTGGGATTGGCGGTAATCACTGATGCCGTCAACCAAGGTGCCGATGGCAAATTCAGGCCACCCCATCAAGGGCGGACATTTATAGAGGGTGCCGTCGTAGGCGACCACGAGGCTGTTGGTCAATTCGATCATGCACACACCCATGTGCGGTTTTTCCACGGAAAAACCACGGCGGAGGGTTTCTTTGCGGAGGAAAAGATTCGCTTCGATAAGCCACGCTTCGCTACCGAACACGCAGGCGGCGCTGTGCGGATCATGCCCACCGGATTTAGGATGGATCGGAGCGAATTGCACCGGCCCGAGCTGTACCGGATCGATACCGGCTGCAAGCAGCGCGTCGAGCATGGCCGGAAATTCGTGGTAGTTGTCACGGGTGAAGTTGCCACCCGGCTTGATGGTGATGAGATCGTAGACCGAACGCAGGTTGGCCACAATCGGGCTGAAACTTCCTCGGCCGGAAACGAAAGGGCGCTGGCTGTTATGCGTTTCCTCCGGGCCGTCCAGAGTGATCTGAGCGCTCTGCAGCCCAAAAGGGAGCAGCTCTTCCACAACAGGGCGGGTCAGCAGGGTGGCATTGGTCACCAGGCTGCAGGAGAATTTTGTTCCGGCGAGCGCCGCCGCATCGCGGAGCGGCCCGGCAATTTCCTTAAGACGGGGTACAGCCATGAGCGGTTCACCACCGTAAAAGCGGAGCTCCACGTCACGGCCACGGTCGATCTGTTCGCGCTTGACATGGGCAACCAGCAGCCGGGCAGTTTCTGCGCTCAGGGCGTGGTCGCCGCGAAAATGATCTTCAAAACAGTAGGGGCAGGCAAGGTTGCAATCCAGCGTCAGCACCACCGTAGCGGCAAAGGTGCCGGAACGGCTGTTGGTATGATCAACCAGAGCGGCCATCATTTCCCGCTCTGCCGCCGCGTCGTCCACCCACATCTCCAGGCGGCGCAAGGCGGAGCAATCAGCCTCGGCCAGCGTTTCAGCCCGGGCGTCGGCAAGCAGAGCTTCAGAAACCCGGACGACCGAACCCTTTCTGGTCGAGTAGAGCAGTACAGAACCGGGACGGTCCGGGTCGGGATAAATTTTCAAGTAACGGGAAAGCGGCATAACAGTTTACTCCGATACGAATGGGGGGCTTACGCCCCGCATTCTTGTTAAAGCAGGCCAATCAGCTCCTCCCGCTTGCAGTAGTACAGCAAGTGCTTACCATCTCAGCACTTTCCATCCCTTCATCCAAAACTTCGATTGCCATGGTGTGACCTCCTTTTATTTTTTCCCATCCGGTACGAATGGGCTTTCAGGAATTTATATACAAAACCGGGGATATCTGCTAGAAGAATCCGATCCCAAACCAAATAGATCGACAATTTAATTCAAGCTAATTATTTTTCGTCAATGTCGGCAGGAGTCCTGATTGCGTCGTACCGACTTTCAAAAACTGCTCTTCGCGCTGCTGGCATTCCTGTTCTGCAGCGCATTACCGGTTTTTGCCGACGACGACCCGCTTCAAACCCTTGGCTTCACCGACACTCTGGAAGAGACACTTGTCTCCACCTCCCGCGCCCTCCGACCGGCCTCCAGGATTGCTGAAAACAGCACTGTCATCACCGCCGCCGACATCGTCCGCCTCAACGCCCACACCCTGGCAGAAGTACTGCAGACCGTACCCGGCATCCAGATAGAATCCCTGCGCACCCCGAGCTCCTATACCTTTTTCAATATTCAGGGGGCGTTAAGCAATACCGTGCTGGTACTGATTGACGGCATCCGCCAGAACGATTTTAACCAGAACGGCGTATGGCTTGGCTTGATTCCTGTCCAGCAGATCGACCGGGTCGAGATCATCAAGGGGGCGGCCTCCGCCGCCTGGGGGCCGGCGCTCGGCGGCGTGATCAACATCATCACAAAAGCACCGAACACGGAACGGGCTGTCTCTGGGATGTTGTCCGGCTCGATCGGCTCCAGGCTGACAGCCGACAGTCGCGCCGAGCTGAGCGGCAGCAAAGAGCGCCTCGGCTATTATCTGACCGCCGGCAACCTCCGTTCCGACGGTTTTTCCGCCAACACCGCCACCAACCTGACCAGCCTGTATGGTAAGCTTATTTACAAGTTGCCGGGCGATGGAACCGTAACTTTCGGTTTGTCGCATCTGGGTGCCAAACCGGGACTGGATGAAGTGGATGTTGGCCCTCCTCGGAACTGGGGATTTATCCACGACAACAACGAATACCGCCGCAACAACGGCTTCCTTAAATTCCAGCAGCCACTTACCGCTAGGCTCAATCTTGACATTGACGGCTATTTCACCAATCGGGACGACCATACCAAACTAGGCGGGCGCGATGATCAGGGCGCTATCTTTTTCTCTAACGACTACGCCGTGCGGGATACAAGCCGGGGGGCAAACGCCCGCCTGACGTGGGGCGACAGCCAGCAGAGCTTTGTGACCGGCTTTGAATACAAGCATGTGCAGGCAACATCATTGGATCTGTTCAGCTCCGCCCCTCCCTTCTATGACCGGAGTTGGGACAGCTGGGCCCTGTACGGTAACGGCACCTATACAATCGGCCGCTTGACCCTTCTTCCCGGACTGCGCCGCGATCATAACGGTATTGCCGACAACAGTACGAGCTACACCCTTGGGGCAACCTATCAGATCACCGACAAGACAACGCTGCGCGCCTATGGTGCCCAGGGGTTCATGCTGCCGACGCCCAGCAACCAGGCAAACGCGCTGCAGAGGATCAAGACCCTTCAGGCTGGCGCTGAAACGGAAGCTGTCCCTTACATCTGGCTGAAGGGAACCGGTTTCTACAACATCCTCCGCGACAGCGAATCTGCCGGCGATATTGCCATAACCAACCAGACCCGGCAGGGCTTTGAAGTTGAGGCCCGCACCACACCGCTTTTAAACTTTTCCCTCACGGGTGGCTATACCTATCTGTACGCCAAAAACAGTGACAGCGGCGAACGACTGCAGACCAACAGTCAGCAGTCCGTTCCTCCGCACGTCGTCAAACTGGCCCTTAACTATGACGAGGCCGACCTCGGTCTGAGTGGCGCTCTGACCGGCAACTATGCCTGGTGGAATAGGGCTGACGGCTATCCAGCCGCCAACGCCGGAATGGTCTGGGACCTGCACCTGAACTGGAAGATGAAGACTGATTCCGAACTGTCACCGGAGTTGTTCTTCTCGGGACACAACCTGTTCAACGCTGTGCAGACAACCGACGATGTCATCTACAAAAATGCATCACGCTGGCTCGAAGGCGGAGTGAGGGTGAGCTTCTGATGAGACGTTTACTCCTCATCATACTCGCCCTGGCGACCCTGCTCCCCTCCCTGGCCCAGGCGTACGACATCCTCGTGCTGCAGAGCCGCCGCGACCCGGCCTATGAAGAGGCGCTGAGAGGCTTCCGCGCTGCCAACAGATCTTCGCAGCGGACGATCGTGCTGTCCGACTATGTCGACGTGGACGTCGTGCGCATCGTGCGCGAAGATCGCCCCCGCGTGATCCTGGCCGTGGGTGACGCTGCCATGACGGCTGCGCGCACCATACGGCAGACTCCGGTCGTCGCCCTGATGGCGCTCGGCATTCATAAACAAAGAACGACACACAACAACCTGACCGGCATCGACATATTCGTCTCGCCGGAGCGCTTTATCGCTGTGCTCAAATTAATGAAAGCCAGACGCGTCGGCGTGATCTACAGCCAGGCCAAGAGCGGCTGGTACCTGCATCTGGCCCGTCAGGCCGCCGAAGCGGCCGGGATCGAGCTGGTGCTCCGTCAGGTCTCCGCACCACACGAATCAATCGATCGTCTGGCAAGTCTGAACGGCAAGGTGGATGCGCTATGGATGGTGCCCGACAATACGGCCATCACCCGTGAAACTGTCGAGGCATATTTCCGCTTCGGCCAGGAGCAGAATATTCCGATAGTCTCCTTTGCCGCCAGTTATCTTGGACTTGGTGCGGCAGCAATACTTGAAATAGATCGGCTTGCCATGGGTCGTCAGGCTGACGTTATGGTTACTAAAATTCTCAACGGCAACCGGGTCGAAGACATGCCGCTCGATTTCCCAAAAGCGATGATTCTCAAGACCAATCCGAGCGTCATGAGACACCTGAGCATTGCTGTCAATGAAGATAATTCGCCGTTGCAATAGCAACCCGGGCGTGGTATTCATTTTTTAATTTGGTCAAGTGCTTACCTGCTATTACATCACACCCCCCGGGGGACCGGCCATGCCGCTGTATAATCGATGGTCCAACTTCTCCACCAGCTTCCAGTTTAAACTTTTCAGCATCTTTACCGTGTCGACCTTTGTCATCGCCTCCCTGCTGAGTACTCTCTACATCTTCACCGAAATCCGCCAGGTTCGCCGCATTACCACCGAACAACTCCAGCTGAGGGCACAGCAACTGGGCGATTCAGTCAGGCTTCCGCTCTACGCCGAAAATCGTGACACGCTGCGCCTCCTGGCCAGGCATGCAGCCTTACCCCCTGAAATAAAGGCGGTGGTGATTTCCGCTCCGGACGGCCGGATTCTGGCCGATTACTATTCACCTGACTATTCTTCCAAAAACACAAACATCGTCCAGACAGCCGAGGTACACAGTCACTCCATGCTAACCTCAGTCGAATCAGCCATGTCCGGCAGCCCTGCCAACCCCGAACTCCTGCTCGGCAAAGTACGTCTGGAACGGGGTACGGGTGACCTTTCTACAACTCTGCATCATGTCATACTACTCTCAATCAGTGCGGCCATCAGCTTCTGGCTCTCTGTATCGCTGCTCTGCTTTCTCGTCCTCCGGCGGGTAACCCGTTCTTTTAATCTCCTTGTGCATGGCATTGAATCAATGCAGGACGGCAATTTCACCTCGCTGATACGCATCGAATCCGACGATGAACCCGGCAGGGCGGCGCGCGCCGTCAACACCCTGGCACAGACGTTACAGCAACGCAGCGAGGAGAACAGACAACTCCACGAAGAGCATTTGAATATTGAGCGTCAGTTGCTCCAGTCCCAGAAACTGGAGAGCCTTGGGGTTATGGCCGGGGGAATAGCCCACGACTTCAACAACCTGCTGCAGGCTATTAGCGGCAACATGGAACTGGCCTCGTTAAACATAGCCGCAGATTCGGCACCTCACAAGTACATCAATCGGGCCATAAATTCGGCCAAGCGCGCGGCACTTCTTACCAACCTGATGCTGACCTATCTGGGCAAGGGGCTCATCGTCAAAAAGCCACTCGACCTGAACAGCATGGTCAGTGAAAATGCCGAGCTACTCGGTTCAGCAACCACAACGGCCGTCACTATGGAGCTGTCACTCTCAGCGGAATTGCCTCCGATACTGGCGGATGAAGCACAGATTCAGCAGGTGGTCATGAATCTTATTACCAATGCCGCAGAATCTATTGATACACAGCCCGGCGTTATCAAACTGACGACCGGCACCCAGAGGTGCGATGAAGTCTGCCTGTCATCCAGTCTCCTGGACGAGAGGTCTGAACCGGGGCAGTATGTTTTTCTGGAAGTCAGCGACAACGGCTGCGGCATGAGCAAAGACACACTCCTGCGTCTCTTTGACCCCTTTTTCACCACAAAGTTTCCAGGACGCGGGCTTGGCATGTCTGCCGTCATGGGTATCATAAGGACACACAACGGCGCACTGTTTGTGGATAGTGAGCCGGGCAAGGGAACAACCTTCAGGGTCATGTTTCCGGCGGCCAAAGAAGGACTGCCCACCACCAGCGCAGAGCCGGTGGCAGCACCGGCACGAGTTACCCAGGAACCTGCCCCAACCCTCACTCAAGCCCTACCCTCAGCCCCGGATGCCGAAACGTCCGGGGTGGCCTTGGTGGTTGATGATGAAAAGGCCGTGCTCCGGGTCTGCGCGACAATGGTCAAGCATTGCGGCTTCAAGGTTATCACCGCCTGTGACGGGATCGATGCCGTCACCAAATTCCGCGAGCATGCCGATGAGATTACTCTTGTCGTGATGGACCTGATCATGCCGAACATGGACGGGATAGCGGCGATGGGAGAAATCCAGAAGATCAAGCCGGACGCCAGAATAATCATTTCCAGCGGTTTCAATGAGGAAGAGTTGAGTGTGCGTCTCGCCAACGAGACCCCTTCCGGCTTCATACGCAAACCGTACAGTCTGAATCTGATCAAAGCGGAAATCCAGAAAGTCATGCAGGCCGGTTGATCTGCCGGACCATCAATGCAGCGCATCACCTCTTTTCATAAACAGGCATACGCACTTTTTTAACATCGCCCGTTAAGGTTATTGCCACTCAGTACCTACCCTGTATCAGCCACTGACAACCACACCTACATCACATACCACTTTCAGCCTTATTTTTAAGCACAGCAGCACGGTTACGCCCCTTCCGCAGCACCTCATACGGCTAACTCCTTGATATAAAGCCCTCTTCCGGTTGGCACGACCTGTGCTCAACATCCTGCAGCACGCAGAAACAATTCCTGCCAAATCGCACGATGAGGAGTCAACGATGACATCACCAGAGCCGGCAGCTTATGCCGTAAAATCCATAGATCCGGACTCGCCACGAGTCCATTGGGACCTGTCGCCGACACCAGCCGGCACGAGTATCCTCACCCTCAACGGAGACCTGAAGCCTGGCTGGCTGGGCAGGCTTTCATCGCACCTGTCATACAACATGATCAGCATGATCAGCGGCAGTGCCAGAAAATCCAGCGCACTCTGCTGGGATGCCTCGTTCGAGATAGACGTAAGACACAGCGACCGGGACAAGCTCAAAGGATTTGACCCGCTCTGCGCAGTCATGGCAACCAATGACCTGACCACCCTTCCCACGCTAAAGCTCTCCGATTTCCAGGTTGAACGTTCAACCCGCCACGGCGGCAGCGTCTATGTGGAGATCTGCGGAAAAGACTGCATCGGCTTCCTCTACAGGGTGCTGAGAATTTTCAGCTTTTACTCCCTGTTCCCGATTGAACTGGAGATAGCAACAAGCGGGTTGCTTGCCAACGACAGATTCTGGCTGAAGGGGATTGGCTCAGCGGTCCCGGCAAAGGATGATATGACGGCGCTGCATGAACGGCTGGCGCTGATGCTTGAGGAGGGGTTTAAAAAATAACCGCCTGATCATTAACGCTTAACAATATTTAAAAGGCCTGTTTGCCTGTTTTATCCTGCGGAATGTCCGCTTGTGAAAACCGGTGGTATAATTGACGGTACGCATGATCAAAACCAGTGTAACGGAGCGGACCGGTGTGGAGCATGGGGGTCAGGAAAGCGGCGTACACCAGTGGAGGCAGACAGACAATGCTCTTTAGCCTGCTAATCAAGCTGTTCACTCTCACCGGCATCGCCTATGCCGGCTATGCCGTTCTTGTTTTCGCGGCGCAGCGCCAGGTCATCTACCCGGGGACAAGCATCGAGGTTGATGGCCGGACTCCGGCCGGGGTTGTGCCGATAAAGCTCGTCACCTCGTCCGGAAGCGGCGAGGCCTGGTTCATGCCGCCGACATCCCTGAAACAGGGGGAACGGCGCGGGGTGGTTATATTTTTTCACGGCAACGGTGAAGTGATCGCTTTTCTGCCGAAGCAGGTCGAGGGGTTCCGCGAGATGGGATTGGGGGTGCTGCTGGTGGAGTATCCCGGTTTTGGCCGATCAGAGGGAGAGCCTAACGAGGCGAGCATTACCGAAACAGCGATCGCAGCATATGATGAGGTTTTGAAAAGGGAGGAGGTCGATCCGGAGCGCATCGTCATTTTCGGCCGTTCGCTCGGAGGGGGGGGCGGCCTGTGCGCTCGCCGCCAGGCGACCGAGTGCGGCGCTGATCCTGCAGTCGGCGTTCACCTCCACGAAACCATTTGCACGCCGCTTCTTTGCGCCCGAATTTCTTGTCAGGGACCGGTTCGACAACGCTGCGGTGGTCGCCGCCTACAAGCAACCGATTCTGCTCCTCCACGGCAGCCGCGACACCGTCGTCCCGCCAGAGCATAGCCGCCAGTTACAACAGTTGGCACCACACGCACGGCTGGTCGAATTCCCCTGCGGCCACAATGACATGCCTCCTGACCCGGCTGAGTTCTATCGGGTCATCGCCTCTTTTCTGCAAGAAGCCGGCGTGCTCCGCCATGGTTGAGACAGGACGATGCTCAAGGGTCATAATCAGGTGGACTTCAGTTCATCAAGGATTCTGACGACGGTAGATGTGGACTCGAGGTACTTTTTTTCAATAGCCTGGTGTAATTTATAGACCAGGTCAAACCAGTCAAATTCCGCCTGATCATTAAATTTGAATTCTTCTATTTTATAGCCGTCCTGATTGTACACGGAAAAATTGACATACTTCCGCCCCTTGTTTACCCAGCAATCAACGGTGATCCGCCCCTTGTTGAACGCAACTCCATACTTGCTTTCAGTTCCGGCTCTTTTCCACTGCAGCTTCGATTCCCCGGTGCGTATCGTCAGCATATTGAGCAGTTCCTTAAGTTTGGCGTCGGTCATGTGCCCACCTTCCCTGACTTTCGTCTTTGAGTGCAGTCGGCAGTTGCTGCCAACCGGTAATTCTTAATTTGAACATGCACCGCGCCCTGTGCTGTCAGGCGGCTCTGAAAAAGCGTGAACTCCTGCACCAGGAACGGGGGAAGCTTCTGTTTATGCGGCTGGTCGAGAAAAGCATCCGCCTGCCGGGAGTGCGGGAGTTTCAGCCGTGCCAGCGTTACATGCGGAGAGAAGGGGCGCTCTTCCTGTTGAATGCCACAGGCACGCACGGTTTCGCGCACCATGGCGGCCAGCGCCTGCAGACGCGGTTGCGGCTCCAGTCCGACCCACAACACCCGTGGGCGGTGGCGGTCGGGAAAGCCGCCGACCCCGCTGAAACAGAGCCTGAACTCAGGAACTTTTACACGACCGAGCTCCTCGTTCAGCAGCTCGAAAGTGGGCTCATCCACTTCCCCCAGGAAGGCGAGCGTCAGATGAATCTGTTCCGCCTGCACCCAGCGGGTTCCGGGGATTTCAACACGCAGTCTGCCGATCATTTTTTTGAGGTCGTCCGGGATCTCTATCGCGATAAAGAGTCTCATAAAACCCTCTCCTATGAGAGACGTACTCCCTGATTTGGATTCAGCGGCGCAGAAACCAGCGATTGAGGACGATATGGCGCGTAAACCAGCTGTTGGAGAGCAGCTTCGTGCCGAGATAACATGATATTTGGGAGGAGACCTGCGACGGGGAGAGACTGGGGTTACTGCTGCCAAAATGGCTCTTCAGCCGCTCTGCATACGGCTCCAGATTGTCGCGGCGGTAGTCGCCATTGGCAGCCACGATGACCTCCGCGGCCAGGAGCGCCGACTCCAGGGACGGGAGAATGCCTTCGCCGCTGTCGGGATTCGCCACACCTGCGGCATCACCGATCAGCAGCGCCCCGTCTCCGACACAACGGCGCCTCCCCTCCCCCCCGTACAATCGATAGGTATGCCCCCGGAGCCTGCCGGTTAAGCCGCCAGGAAGCCCGCCCTGCTGTTCGATAAAGCGGCAAAAGTCACTGGTATGACGGCTCAGGCTGTGGGTATCCCTGCGTCCCAGCCCGATATTGAGCCAGTTCCCTTTGCGAAACATCCAGCCATACCCTTTCATGTCACGGCAGAAAAAGAGGACCGGCGTGTCAGGCCGAACGCTGCACTGTTGTTCCTCTGCCGGACTCATGGCGTATTCAGTCGCCTGGGCAGCGACAACCTCCTCATGACCGATACTCGCCCCCAGGAGGCGCGCCACCGGGCAGAAATGCCCCCCCGCCCCGACCAGCAACCTGGCCCTGATATGCTTGTTAACAAGCCACCAGCCATCCTTCCAGTCAAGCGTTGTCACTGTTTGACCAAGCTGTCGGCATATACGGCTCCGCTGCAAAAGATAGTGATCAAACTCGTAACGCCTTACGCCGTAACTGACTATTGCGCCATAATCGGTCACAATTTCAGCACCGCCAATAAGACCGGTGCGAAAGCCGCTGATATCCTGGAGGACGCGCCCCTGGCGGTATTCTTCAGCATCAAGCTCCAGTGCTGCAAACACTGCCGGCGTTATCCACCCCGCACAGAGCTTCTCCCGCGGGAAGGTTTCCTTGTCCAGCAGGAGTACATCAAGCCCTGCCTGCACAAGCTTGCCGGCACAGGTTGACCCGGCCGGTCCGCCACCGACAACAAGCACCTCACAGGTTTCCATCACCGTTCTCCTGCTGCTGCCGTGAGATGGTCCCGCGTCAACGGGATCATGTTGTTGGAGGCTCTGGAAAATACGACCTGAAACAGTTGCAGGGCTCCGACACTGAAATTGGCGATACAGCCGGACAGGTAGAGCCGCCATGCCCGAACGAAGGTATCGTCAAACATTTCCTGCACCAGGCTCAGGTTCTGTTCAAAACGCCCGAGCCAGTGTTCACAGGTTTTGGCATAATGCAGGCGCAGATTTTCCACATCCAGCACGGTGAATTCCCATGGTTCGAACAGCTCCATCATCTCCCTGATTGTCGGCGGGTAACTGCCGGGAAAAATTCGCTGCAGGAACCAGGGGCTCATCGGCCTGGCACAGTTTTGACCGATCGTATGTATCAGCCCGATCCCCTGTTCCGTCATGGAACGATCGATCACACGCCCGAGCTCCCGATAATGGTCCGGCCCCACATGCTCCAGCATTCCGACCGCGGCAAACGCATCGTATTTCCCGCTGATTGCGCGGTAATCGTCCTCGATGTATTCAACCTGCCGCTCCAACCCTTCGGCCTTGGCGCGCTGGCGTGCATGTACGACCTGCTCGTGGGAAATGTTGTATGCCCTGACGCTCACCCCGTACCGCCTCGCCATGTAGAGCGCCAGCGCCCCCCAGCCGCAGCCGGCCTCCACCACGGTTTGCCCCGGCTGCAGGCGCAGTTTGCGGCAGACCAGGTCCATCTTGGCAATCTGGGCAGCCTCCAATGAGGCATCCGGGTCGGGGAAATAGGCGCAGGTATAGAGCATTTCCCTATCCAGCCACAGCTGGTAAAAATCGTTGCCGATATCATAGTGGTGATGGATGTTTTGGCGTGATTCAGCGGGTGAGTTGAGGTTAGGTTGATTGCGACGATAGGCACCTGGGTCTGATTTCCGGTGAAATTTAGGTGCGTGTGCCAAGGAACGGTAAACCGTCTCCATGAACGGCACAAGCCCCCCCTCGATCTCGATCCGCCCGGCACTGTAATCGTCGCCGAAATGGAGGAGCGGATTGGTCAGGAGCCGCCAGAGGGCGCCACGGTCATGAACCACCATCCCGACGCGAGGGCCGGTTTCACGTGCGGATATCTTCTGCCCATCCCACAAGAGCAGATCCATCTCCGGGTCGCCAAGAGCATGCAGGAAGAGGTGCGCCAGCCATCGGTCCAGGGCCTTGACGTTGCTGCTGTTCACGATCCCGTTGCCGTTGCGAAAGGGGACAACGAATGCACCCGTCCTGGGAAGAGTCATGACGTGTGCCTGTGAGGCAGCGTGGTGGTGCTCTCAGTTGCCACCTGAGCTGCATAACAGTATTTGCAGACCTGGTCGTGCCACTTGAGCAACTCACTGCACCCCGGACAGCGCTTGTACTTTCCCTCCACTTCACGCAATGGCCTGGCAAAGTACAGCAGGAGCAGGAGCGGCGGGAGCAGCGCACAGAGGATACTCCAGGCAGCCACCATGCGCCCCCTGTTGGCCGCCATGACGCCGCCGCTTATCGCCGGAACGAGCAACACAACCATTAACACAAAGAAAACAGGCTTTACGTAGTCATGCATGGGAGTCACCTCTGATCCGGTCTTCAGGCGGCACATCCCGCATAGTCATAAAAATGCGCATGATAGTCAGGAGTGTACTCTCTGCATCACCCCGCCCCGGTTCCCGGGGTAAGACCGCTCCGAATCAACTAACGGGGATTATATCCTCTTGACGTCTTCCGCCTGAAGACCTTTCGGCCCTTTGACGACATTGAAGGACACCTTGTCACCCTCAACGAGTGACTTGAACCCCTCACCGCTAATCGCAGAAAAATGTACGAACACATCGCCGCTGCCGTCGTCCTGCTCGATAAATCCGAAACCCTTGCTGTCGTTGAACCATTTAACCGTTCCTGTTGCCATTGCGTTCTCCTTTAGTACCGTTTTTTCTTACACGGCAACTACAACTACACACGACGTGCCAAAATTCGATTTTTATTAATTGTTTAATTACGGCACGTTAGAGTTTTGCGTGGTGCAGGTTTCGGTACGCTATTTACAGGAGGTCTGAAGGAGGAAGGGGGCACATGCCGGTAAACAAACATCAGCAGCGGCTTTCACGGAGAGGTACATTTTCACCGTCGGCCATTTTTCTAACATCGTTGCGCAGATCTTCACCATAGCCGGAATGACGCGTCACCCCGTCAAACGGTTGTCCAGGCATCCAGCTTTGCGAGCAGATCATCCAGCACCAGCGGCTTTGCCAGATGGTCATCCATACCGGCAGCGATACATCTGGCAAGATCCCACGTCATGACGTTGCCGCTGAGCGCAATTACCGGGATATCATGCCGCCTCACGTTTGAAGCGGGATCACGGATAAGGGCCGTGATTTCGTAGCCGTTCATTTCAGGCATCATGCAGTCCATCAGTACCAGCGCATAGTCGTTTTTTTCAAGCGCCAGCAGCGCCTCCCTGCCGTCACCCGCCACATCGACCCGATAGCCGTATCCCTTCAGCAGCCGTGGCACTATTTTTCGGGCGCTAGGGTCGTCTTCGGCCAGAAGGATGCGAATATCCTTGGGCTGGGACTTCCCCGGTGCAGGGGCAACACAGCGCTGTTCAGATGCGGGGCGGCCGGGCAGAGGCTTTGAGATCGACGGGGACTGATCAAAAGATGGCTGTTCCGTTTGTAGCTCGTCTGTTTTGAGAGTGTCGCTGAGCAGGCGTATCAGTTCAAGACCGGAGTTTTTAGCACTTTCGGCGAATCCGTACTGCTGAGGAGATAACGGGGTCTGCTGCAACAACTCGATCATGCCTATGACGCCGTTCATGTGGGTACGGATGTCGTGATTTATCGCGGTGAGGAAACTGTTTGCGGAGATTTTGTCCTCCGCGGCGGCTGCAGCCATACCGGTGCGCATCAGGCGCAACTCTTCCTCCGCCCGCTCCAGTCTGGCCACGGTCTCCGCAAGTAGGACACTGCTATTGTTTGTCTTGGATGTCATCAGTACCGGTTTAAAGGTGAAGGAGATAATTGTCCACACGGTTGTACGACACAGACAGGGCAGGCTTCACAAAAGACAAAGAACGCCCCGCTCAAAGGAGCCCCTTCTCCCGCAAGTCGCACACGTGCGTCTTAACCAGCGGCAGCTCACGCTCCAGGGCGATGACCAATTCTCTGACAACATCGTGATTGTTACCGCTGGAGTTTTCCTGGAGAGCGCTACAGATTTCGGAAAGCTTCTGCAACCCCAGATTCCTGCTTCCACCGAGAAGGAAATGGGCGGTCTCATAGACTCCTGTCAGGTTTTTTTCTTCAACTGCCGCGTAGAGCGCCGGTATATGTTTTTCAACATTTTCCAGATACGGCTCAACGACCGCCGGCACAAAATCCTTCCCTGTTTTTTTAAACATCCTCAGCATCTTTTGCAGGCGTGCAGCATCAAATACATTGTCTGTGACCGTGCGGCAGTCACCCTCCTCAACGTGAGGCACCGGCAACCGGGCAGGCAAGCGCCGCGAAGGAATAGCCCAGCGCATGACAACCTCTTGCAATGTGCCGGAGCGTATCGGCTTGCTCAGATAATCATCCATTCCGGCCATAAGGCATTTTTCCTGAAATCCTTTGATCGCATTTGCGGTCAACGCAACAATAACGGTGTGTTTTCTACTCCCTTCCAGCCGCCGTATCTCTTCGGTAGCCTCAAAACCGTTCATATCCGGCATGTTACAGTCCATAAAGACGATATCGTAGCTATTGCGACTCACCATCGTAACGGCATCCCTGCCGCATGAGACAACATCCACCTTACAGCCGATAAACTGCAACATGGTCGCCGCCACAATCTGGCTGGAAGGGTTGTCTTCGGCAACAAGGGCCAGCATCTGCCCTAAAGAAGCAAGGTTGTCGGCAGCGGTGGGAGCGCCCGTCACAGCGGCATTATTGACGGCATGCCGAGGCTGGTTGTCCCGATGAGCACAGAGAGAAACGATCGTAACGGCATCGATGACCCGATGCTGATGAATCGGCTTTGACAGTAATGCAGAAAAAATGTTGTCCGGAAAATCCGGCAACTTTTCAGTACCGTGGGAAAGCGGTGTGAGGAGTATAAGCTGTGGTTTATCAGACCATTCAGCCTCCTTTATCCTCTTGCCGAGAGTCACACCGTCCATTCCCGGCATATTCTGGTCAATAATGACAACCCGGAACGGATCACCGTCTGAGCGGGCTTTCTCCAACATCTCCAGAGCCTTGTCTCCGGAATATGCAAGGCTGCAGCGCCCGCCCGCAAAGGTGAGGTATCGGGCGAGAATCAGTCGATTCTGCCTGACATCATCCACAACAAGCACGCGAACTCCCTCCAGCCCTGAAGACGATGCGGTTTCATCAAGGCATGAGGTGTCAAGGGGCAAAGCCAGTGTAAACCAGAAGGTCGAACCTTTTCCGATGACACTTTTCACGCCGATTGTCCCACCCATCATTTCCACAAGACTCTTGCTGATGGCCAGCCCCAGACCGGTGCCACCATGCGGCCGGTGCGGGAGGGCATCCACCTGGTAAAACTTCTGAAACAGTTGCGGAAGCGCCCCCTCCGGGATACCCGACCCTGTATCCGACACGCTGATGTTGAGAGAGACCTCGTTGTTGACGACACCAAGACACTTCACATCGATAACGATATGGCCGTGATCGGTAAATTTGATCGCATTGCCGGCAAGATTGACCAATACCTGCCTGATACGCCCTGCATCCCCGATAAGATGCGTCGGTATCTCCGGAGAATAACCGACGATAAACTCTACCTGCTTGCCGACTGTTTTTGTCACAAGAAGATCACCGACGTTCTCGCACACGGTGCGCAAATTGAAGGGAGCATGCTTGATTTCGATTTTACCCGACTCCACCTTGGAAAAGTCGAGGATGTCGTTGATTATATCAAGCAGAGTTGTCGCAGAATTCAGGATGCCATTGGCAAAAAGGTACTGCTGTTCAGACAGCGTGGTTTTCAGCAGCAGATCGGACAGGCCGATGACACTGTTCATCGGAGTACGGATTTCATGACTCATGGTGGCCAAAAAATCGCTTTTGGCCTGATTGGCGCTTTCAGCGCGGTTGTGGGCGGCGATAAGTTCATGAGACTGCTGAAGGATCAGGTCTTTGGAAATCTTGAGTTCCTTCATATTGCGCAGAATCTTTTCCTCTGCCAGCTTCCGCTCGGTAATATCGCGCACGATAATCAGTACCTCGTCTGCGCCGCTCCGAACGGAACGCAATTCGAGGAAACGCGGTACGCTTTGCACCGAAAAATTGAAGCAGAGTTGCATGTCATCAGCCTGTAGGCCATCTATGATGTCGCGATGGGCGGCTGTTCCAGCTCCGGGTGACAGCACGTCCGTTAGCTTCTTGCCAGCCAGGTCATCGGGAATAAAGGAAAAATCAGTTGAGTTCGGTTTCTGGCAGTAGAGGATTGTGCCGTCGTTTTTACAGCGGAGGATGAGATCCGGAATAGCCTTCAGCAGCGCAAGCGTTTTCAGTTCGCTCTGTATGAGCTCCTTTTCCATCTGCTTCTGGATGCGTTCCTGGGACTGCTTGTAGATGGCCATCTCGACACAGTGCTTGAGATGGTTGAGATGTACCGGTTTTTCAATGAAAGCAAAAGAATTGGACATTTTGGTACGGGAAAAGGTGGCGTCATCTCCATGTGCCGTAAGGAAAATGATCGGTATATCCCTTTGTTCGGAAATCCTGTTGGCTGCCATGACCCCATCCACACTCCCCTTCAGGGTAACATCCATCAGGATCAGATCGGGCAACAGGGCTGCGGCAGTTTCAATGGCTTCAGCGCCGTTGTCGATTATCGCAACGACATCGTACCCGAGGCGTCCCAGAAACATGCCAATACTTTGGGCGGCAGAGGCTTCATCCTCAACAATCATTATCCGGTAGTTTTGCGTCAAAGTATGGTTTCTCCCTCACGAAGGAACTCGGACGGACATTTATGCAGGTATAATTTTAACCGCATTTGCACTATTTGCAATTTTTTTACTTGGTACACTGTGCATACTCTCCCGCGGAAGCGGATCATTACCGCCCCGGCCCGCCACACGCCCATTATTTTCATTCGACCGTAACGCTTTTTGCCAGATTTCTCGGCTGATCAACATCTTTACCTTTTAAAATTGCAAAGTTATATGCCACCAGCTGCAACGCTACGGCGAAAAGCACCGCAGACAGGACCTCCCCGGCCCAGGGTATTTGCAGAGAAAATTCGGCTCTCTTGCCGGTCTCCTCGTCACCTGCGGAGCAGAAGGCAGCAACCCTGCCCCCGCGGGTAATAACCTCCTCCATATTGGATCTGACCTTTACCAGATGCCGGTCGTTCGGCGCCAGTACAAAAACCGGCATTTCCCGGTCAATCAGGGCTATCGGGCCATGCTTCATCTCTCCGGCCGGATATCCGTCGGCATGGATATACGATATCTCCTTCAACTTGAGAGCGCCTTCAAGGGCAATGGGGTAGCTGATGCCGCGACCGAGATAGATGGCATCCCATGAGGTCAGGTACTCACAGGCGACCTCTTCAATCTGCGGATCAAGCAGCAGCGTTTTTTCAACCAGATCCGGGAGCGCGTTCAGTGCGGCAATCATTTCCCGCCCCTTTTCCAGATTAATTGCGCCGTTAGCGCGACCGAGGCGGATGGTCAGCATATAGAGGGCTACCAACTGTGTCGTAAAAGCCTTGGTTGAAGCGACGCCGATTTCCAGCCCGGCGTGCGTGTAGATGACACCATCGGATTCGCGCGCGATCGATGAATCGACCACGTTACAGATCGAGACGATGTGTGCATCCCTGCTCTTCGCCTCACGCAACGCGGCCAGCGTATCCGCAGTCTCACCCGACTGCGAAATCGGGATTACCAGCGTTTTCCCGGAGACGAGAGGATCGCGATAGCGGAATTCAGAGGCGATCTCCACATCAACAGGGATCCGGCAATGCTCCTCTATCATGTATTTACCCGCCAGTGCTGCATGCCATGAAGTACCGCACGCCACCAGGCAGAGTCTTTCAAATGACAGCAACTGGCGGTCACTCAGGTGCAGTCCTTCCAGAAAGACATCACCCTCATTCGGACGCAACCGCCCGGCAGTCACGTTTTTAACGGCCTGGGGCTGTTCATGGATCTCTTTGAGCATAAAATTCGGATAGCCGTTTTTCTCCGCCATCATAGGCGACCAGTCGATAAAACGCGGCGTCTTGACGATGTCCTGACCATCAAGATCAGTGAATATCACGGTACCATTTCTGAATACGGCCATTTCACCATCTTCCATGATCACCATTTCCCTTGTGTTGGCAATAATGGCCGGCATATCCGAGGCAATAAAAAACTCATGCCCCTTGATGCCGACAACCATCGGGGATCCCGACTTGGCCGCAATCAGTGTTTTATCGTCCCTTTGGCTGAGAATACAGAGTGCATAGGCACCTTGCAGATCTTTTAGGGCCAGCCGAACAGCCTCTTCGAGGGTGGTAGCCGTTTTAAGTTTTTCATCGACAAGATGGGAAATAACCTCGGAATCGGTTTCAGAGAGGAACATATGTCCCTTGTCCAACAACTCCTCTTTCAGCGACAGGTAGTTTTCAATGATGCCGTTATGCACCACCACAACCGCCCCGCCCCTGTGTGGATGGGCATTGACTACCGTCGGCTTTCCATGGGTGGCCCAGCGGGTATGGCCGATACCTATCGTACCGTGGAGCGGCTGTTCATTGAGAAGCCGCTCCAAATTCACCAGTTTGCCGGAACTGCGCCGTATCTCAACAGCGCCTAAATCCATGGTACAGATTCCAGCAGAATCGTAACCACGGTATTCCAGCATTTTCAAGCCGCTCATAATTACCGGGCTCGCCTCATGACACCCCATATATCCAACAATGCCGCACATAAGAAGTTCCTCCCTTCACTATTGCATCACTACGTTGTGGTAACTCGTGTGCCACAACCTATTCTGCAGAGACAGGGAAAACCATTACACGTAATGTGCCAGCGGCAATTATTGCTAAGCTGCTATAATATCTAAAGGTTAACTGAATCGGGTGGATTCCAGCGATGCTAACTCTTATCGGAACAATTGGCTGGAGTCGTGAAAGTAGCTAAATTTGCACGCAATACACACGCGGTGACATTCTTTACCGGTGTTAAATTTACGGCAGGCATGGCGGTGAATCCTGAAGGGGGGTTACGCCGGAATTCCGAGCCGCTTGCTGAGTGTTTGCCGGGCAATACCGAGCAGCAGCGCCGCAGACCTCTGATTACCGTTAGTCAGATTCATCGCTGATGATGTCAGATAATCTTCCATCTCTTTTATGGTCGGAAAGCGTCCAAAGAACCCGTATAACGCATCATCAACCTCTTTGCTCGGCACCAGAAGCTCCGGTTTTGAATGAGTGCCGTCACCGCCGGACAGCCCGACAAAACAGTCAAGTGTCAGCAAGCCGCTACTGTAACGGGCAACCGCATCGAAAATCATGGCATGAAGTTCGCGGACATTACCTTCGTAATGATAGGTTGAAAGCAGCGCCACGACTTCACGCGACGGAGCCGGCTTCGGCTTGCCGAGTGAGGCGGCTGCTTTTTCCAGAAAATAGTCCAGTAAAACCGGAATATCCTCCCGGCGTTCACGAAGCGGCGGTATCTGGATATGATGGGCACAGAGCCGGTAATAGAGATCTTTGCGGAACTTGTTGGTGTTTATCAGGTTGGAGAGATCCTGGTTGGTGGCGACAATCAGGCGGGCATCCGTCTTCTTGAGGACATCCGACCCGACCGGATAAAACTCCTGCTCTTGAATAAGTCGCAGCAGCTTGATCTGGGATGTTTCATTCAGATCGCCGATTTCATCAAGAAACAGGGTACCGCCGGCAGCTGTGGCGATGAGCCCCTCCCGCGCCTGGTCCGCACCGGTAAAAGCCCCCTTCTTGTGGCCGAACAGCGTGTCGGAAAACATGTTGTCGTCAAGGCCTGCGGCATTGACTGTCACGAATGAACCTTTTTTGTTGCTGAGCGCCCCGATTGCACGGGCAATCAGCTCCTTGCCAACACCGGTTTCCCCGGTAACCAGCACCGGCTGGTCCGATGTGGCAATAACCTCAATATACTGGAAGATGGAACGCATCTTCTTGCTGGCGGTAATAATTGCATCGAACGCAGCGGGATGTTTCAGACTGTCGTTGAGCAGATACTCCCGCAAGCTGCGGTTCTCTACATACAGATCGTTGAGCTGCAAAGCTTTCTCTACGCTCAGCAGCAGGCGTTCAATATCCATCGGCTTGGTGATATAATCCGTAGCACCCGCTTTTATGCAGTTAACAGCGGTTTCAATGTCATCAGACGACGTCATGACGATGACCGGTATATGCGGGAAATCCCGGGTCAAAACGGGGAGAAGATCCAGACCGGATACATGCGGCATCATCAGGTCAAGAATGATCATCGACACAGGATGTTCGTCAAGGAACTGTACGGTTTTTCTGCTGTCGGTGAGCATCAGGACATTGCTTACCCCCTCACTCTTCAGGGCGGTAACACTTATTTCAAGGACAACCGGATCATCGTCTATTAACAGAATCGGCAGCTGCGAGTTGATTTTGGAATCCATAATACTAACACCTTTCTTGCTGCATAAAGTAATGCCCCTGTTGGTACGGCTTCCCGCTGCCGTACCTTTTGGCGTAGCAGAGTGTGCAAAAACTGTTTAGTCCATGACGCGTCTTCCCCGGTCTCACGGTGCCACGCAAAAACACTCTACCACACCATGAGCGATATTCAACTACAGCCCGCCACCTCCATCACGACCCTCTTTTACGTGTGCTGAAAAACACCTGCAGGTGCGCAATGCAAGACATGGCGGCGCGCGAGGCCGACCCGGCTTTCAGGCCCACAGACAACCTTTATTATTTCCATCTTGATTATGACTTGAGACTGTTGAATTTGAAGGACGTTTTTTGGAATGGGGGTTACAACAGAGATCGGTAACGACAGGGGAAGTCTCTATAAATCATACGAACCGGCGAGACATGTTCAATTTGTCAAATCACTTTAAAGCGGTCTTTTTAAGTTAACAATCTCAACAAAGTGGTTGAAAAGTTCGGGGTTAAAGGCCCCCTTCTCCGCTTCCTCACGCATGATCTTGATTGCATCCTCGTGAGAATTGGCCTTGCGGTGCGCCCGGTCCATAATCAAGGCACTGTAAACGTCACATATCGCAGCCACCTGCCCGCTCCGGGGAATATCATCCCCTTTCAGGCCGGTAGGATAGCCGTTGCCGTCGTATCTCTCATGGTGGTAGCGAACAATATTGAGCACAATCTCGCCGTAGTTCCCACTCTGTTTAAGATACTCATACCCTTTCTGGGTATGCTGCTTAACCTTGTAATATTCGATATCGGAGAGTGCATCGTTCTTTTCGAGGATCTCACCGGTTATGAAGATCATGCCATAATCATGAAGAAGAGATCCGACCCCCACATCAATCATCTCGTCAGGGGCCAGATCAAATATCATCTCATGAAACAGCAGCGAGAGTGCGGTAACCTGTACTGCATGGGCAAAGATGTAAAAGTTGTTATCGACTACCGCCTGAATCGATTCCAGAGCATGACTGTCAGTGGCAACATGCTGCAGCATATGCTGGACCATGTTGCGGCAGCGCAGCAGATTCGCGGCTGTATCCGGTGACTCGAACATGTCAATAACGCAGTTTACAGAGGTCTGATAGAGGATCTTTCCTTTGACGGCACTGCTGAGATCGTCCCTTGCGAGCATTTCCGTCAGACCGTTCTCCATGAATTCGTTAAGAATCTCCATGTCGCCGCTCCGGACATAGAGGAATTCGGTAAAATTCCTCTCCAGACGGCTATAGTCCGCGACAGTGAACATCCTCTCCGGATCTTTATAGAGGACATAGTTGCCGCCACTCCTCAGATAGAGCGCCACACTGGGGAAACAGTCTGGTGAGATACTGTCGATACTTATCGCCCGCCAGTAACGGTCTTTGCTCACAGGTTATCCTCGGGAATTTAGTAGAGACTTAATCAGGTCAGCGAACATCAAGCAGCCGGCAGCTGAGGGCATCCTTTACTTCCTGGCGGAATTTGAGAAGCATCTGCTTCTCCTCCCCATACGAGTTGTTTATGCTGTCGGTAAGAACTGAGTGCAGCTTGCTCAGCTTGGCACGATCTCCCATGGAATCCCGCAGTTGCCTACGGAGATTGGTAGCAGCTAAATTTGTAGACGCCATATACACCACCAGTTTTTATGTCGGAGACAGCAATACATACTGCCGTAGGATGATTGCACTCTGCCGCTGTTGCCACTCTGTCACTTTATCGCCTCACAGCACGACCGCGGCCTAATCCTCCAGCACGCCCCATTTATCAGTGAAGTAACAGTGGTGAATCACGTTTTGGACATTCACTGACCCCAGAATTTCATCCCCCTCCTCCTGGCTTAAGCCAACCTTAGGGCGGACACCCATCCAGTATGCGGCGGTGGCGGTGGGGTTATCAACAGGACGCGGGACAGGAGGACCGGGTTTGTAATGGCCATTGATAAAAAGGGCCGACTCATACTGACGAGGATACTTGACAAGATAGACCTCAACCAGCATCCCGTTCTGCAAAGTTTTTTCAATGATCTGGCTTATTACTTCAGCCTCTGCGGGTACATCGATTAGTGCCAATGCCATTACTGTTGCCTCCTTCAGCCTGTGATATATCGATCAATATTCTTGATGCCGGGTTCATGGATGCGTTTTTGAAACACCAAAACAGAAAAACCTGCTTTCCATTCGAAAAGGCAGGTTATATTCAACATTGCACATCTGCAATATCTTAATTGCCGCTTCGATAGCCCCTCTTCCCGATCTGGGCAGGTGGCTTTGCGTCATCCGGTCCCCCGGATTTTGCCTTTTCGGTGATAACTATTCGTATGTATAGAGTGCTGTCACTATGCATTAATTGTTTTGCCATGTCAATGCCAGTGGAAACCCGGAGTTATAAAAGTAAATGTCGGTAAAGGCCCAGCAACCGGCCGGTTCGTAAAAACTATAAACCGGCACTCTCCCCCCAAACCAAACATATTCGTTGAGAAGAAATGAATGCGTGCTATTATTTTCCAAGGTATAATGACACAACCGGCAGATCATGTCAGAAATTTTGCGACCATTACAATCACCCACAGGAGACACCGCCATGAAAAGACTGTTCATCACTTTTACGGCCATTGCTTCACTCATGCTACCAACACTCTGCGAGGCAACTCCACCTCAACAGGGACTATACATGTCAGGCTTCTTCGGCATATCCATCCCTAACAATACTGATGTATCGAGCTATGACTACTGGACTGGTTCTTCATTTGCTGACCGTGTCGAATTCGCCCCGGACATTAATATCGGTGGAACCGTTGGTTATGACTATGGAGAGGTGCGCCTGGAAGGTGAGCTGTCGTATAAGCATGGAGAAATTGCCACTATTACGGACCAAATCGGCGGTGGTCAGTATCACAACGCATCCGGCAACCTTGGAACACTTGCCATGATGTTCAATACCTTCTTCGATCTGCACAACTCTTCACCGGTCACCCCTTATGTGGGTGGCGGTGTAGGTTTCGCCGCCATGCATCTGAGCGACACATACGTCGCAGAATATGGTGCACCTATTTATGAAGAAGGTGATGCTTCCGCTTTCGCCTACCAGATCGGTACCGGCATTGAGATCGCTCTCAGGAAGAGGCTTTCACTGGATCTCGGCTACCGCTACTTTGCCACGACAAAGGCAAAATTTGATCCAAATCCTGACATTTCTTCCGAGCTTAAATCTCAGAGCCACAATATCGCGATAGGAATAAGGGCATTATTTTAATAGGGTATAAATTGTTTCAGCGAAATACCGCAGCTACTGAATCAGGGAATCAAGGAGCACTTATGAAAAGGACACTGAAATTTATCTGGCTAGGCGCAACGGCGCTCTCATTCTTAGTTATGCTGTTTCTTACTTCGCCAGCCATGGCCGAAGAAACACAAATAACCGATGAACCTCAGACATTCACCGAAGAGCAGCTGGCACAAATGCTTGCTCCCATTGCTCTTTACCCCGATGAATTGATCGCACAGGTTCTGCTGGCCTCAACCTATCCTCTGGAAATAGTCATGGCCGACCGCTGGGTTCAACAGAACAAGGACCTGCGGGGAAACGAGCTGGCGGCCGCTCTTGAACGTCAAAACTGGGACCCTAGCGTCAAATCACTGGTGAATTTCCCCACGGTCCTGGGGATGCTCAGTCAGAAGCTTGAGCTGACTACCAAGCTGGGTGACGCCTTTCTGGGGCAAAAAGATGAGGTTATGGACACGGTTCAGGAACTGCGCAGAAAAGCTGCCGATACCGGCAACCTGAAGTCAACAAGAGAGCAGAAAGTTGTCGTTGAAGATGACGCCATCACTATCGAACCGGCTGACAGCAGGATCGTTTATGTGCCAACCTATGACCCGTATGTTGTGTATGGGCCATGGTGGTACCCCGCTTACCCTCCCTACTATTTTTATGACCGCCCCTATCCGGGAGTGGTTTTTTCGTTTGGCGTCGGCGTGACACTTGGCCTGCCGTGGGGCTACGCCTGGGGCGGGTGGGACTGGTACAACAACAGCATATACATCAACATAAACAGAAACGTCCGCTACAACAGCTACATCAACCGCCCCCGCTATATCCAGCACTATGAGAGGCGCGGGCAGCCAATCCGGAATGGACAGGTCCAGTGGCAGCACGAACCAGCTCACCGACGCGGCGTTGCCTACAGGGATAATGCAACCACCCGTGAATTCAGCCGCCTCCCGTCACGGCCCGTCAGTACGCGTCAAGAGACCACGCGCCAGAATCCCAAAGGTCTGAGCACACCAAACCGTCCCGGCCAGACGACACGTAGCAGCAAAGAGGGTATCAATCGCGGGAGTAAAATTACTGTTCCGTCAGGCGCTACTATGCAGAAAACACGTAAAGACAATAATAGCGGCTACAGAACCAAACCGTTCAAAACACCTGTCGAGAAGAGCGATACCGTCAATGAGAGCAATGTCCCTCAACCCAGGACATCAACGGAACGTAGTTATCAGAACTCCGGCGGCAATACCGGTCAGCCGACCCGAATGCCAGGCAGCGAAAGTCGTCGTGGCGCAGCTCCTGACAGCGGCGGCGACAACGCTCCGCCATACGGCAAACGTGGTGAGAACAACCACAGGTAGCATTTGATGCGCAGGCCTGGGCTGATCGTTATCCCTTCCTCTTTATATGGTTCGATCGTTCACTTGATTCTCCTGCCGGCAACAACCGGCAGGAGAATCAAGACCCCGCTTATTTGAATAACATGACGCGTTCCGACAAAAGTTGGAACTCTTTCTGACTGGGAAGGGAGACCGGTTTCCCAAACGGCATCTGGGCAACCAGCTTCCAGGTAGAGGGAAGATTCCACGCCGTCATGACCGCTTCATCGATCACCGGACTGTAGTGCTGCAGGGATGCGCCCCACCCTTCGAGTTCCAGAGAGGTCCAGACAGCAAACTGCAACATTCCTGATGATTGTTGTGACCATACGGGAAAGTTGTCCTTGTAGGCTGCGAACTTTTTCTGTAGCCCTTCGATAACGGCCATATCTTCAAAATACAGGACAGAACCGTACCCACTGCGGAACGACCCATTTATTTTATCCTCAGTCGCCTGGTAACTCTCCGCAGGGACAATTTTTTTCAATTCAGCCTTGGCAATATCCCATAAGCGGTCATGATGTTCACCCAGAAGGATCACCACACGGGCACTCTGGGAGTTAAATGAAGACGGCACATGCATCACCGCCTCGTGAACAATTTCCTCAATCCTTTCGTCACTGGACACAGGCTCTTTACTGAGAGCATAGTAGGTCCTTCTTTTTTTCATGGCGCCACTGAATGAGAGTTTCATACCGGTATCTCCTTATCGACGATTAATATCCGACTATTTCATCAGGCCAGATCAAACAGTAAAATTTCAGCATCTTCTTCTCCGGTCATAACGACTTGGTCCTCGTCGCTTATGGCCGCACCATCACCCTCTGCCAGTTTCTGACCGTTAACCAGAACCTTTCCGCGGGCCACTTGCAGCCAGACGTGGCGGCCGGGTGGTATTGTGTAAGCAATTTCATCACCACCCAGCAGGGCCGCATACAGGTTAACATCCTGATGAATAGTCACTGACCCTTCGCGGCCGTCTCGAGAAGCGACCAACCGCAAGCCGCCTTTTTTTTCCTCGTCAGCAAAGAACTTCTGTTCATACCCCGGGACCAGACCGTCCTTTTCCGGCTCTATCCATATCTGAAGGAAGTGGACCAGCTCATCTTTTGAATGATTGAACTCGCTATGGGTAATCCCGGTTCCGGCGCTCATCCGCTGCACTTCACCAGGCCTTATGACAGTGCCGTTACCCATACTGTCCTTATGTTCCAAAGCCCCTTCCAACACATAAGAGATAATCTCCATGTTCTGGTGGGGATGAGTAGGAAATCCGCTGCCCTTCTGAACCCTGTCTTCATTGATAACGCGTAGCGCCCTAAATCCCATCTGCCGGGGATCATAATAGTTTGCAAATGAAAACGTGTGATAGCTGTTCAGCCAGCCATGATCTGCATGGCCTCGTTCAAATGATTTTCTTATGCGTAACATGATAGCCTCCTTTTAATGCCAGACACTGATAACCGGAGACGCAGAGCCGCCCCCCCCTCCTACTCTCGTCTCGCTCCCAGTTTTTTGCACAACTCCCCCAGCAGCTCCTGATCCTTTTCAGAGAGTAGTGACATTTCTGCGACGATAGCTGCTTCGACATCAGCAAACACCCTGCTGATCAGCTCTGCCCCTGTTTGCGTCAGATGCACCGTAAAATAGCGCCTGTCGTCCGTATTTCTTTCGCGCCTTACGAATCCATGTTTCTCAAGATTATCGATCACCAGAGTAATATTACCGGTACTCTTGAGAATCTTGGCCCCTATGTCTCTCTGGCACAGAGGACCTTTATGGTGCAATGCCTCGAGAACACCAAACTGACTGATGGTGAGATTGGCAGCAGCCATAAATCTACTCACCCTGCCGGTCACCGATTCAGCGGCCCGCATCAACTTGGTGTATGTGTTCAGGGCCCGGAATGTCGGCCTCACTGCGGTATTCATGTCAACCTCCTTTTACCTCAACATCATATAGTTTAATATTAAACTATATGATGTTGGCTTTCCCGTCAAGGATTATTATCAGTCTTCAACTTCGACAATTTCTTGTCCGCAGGACAATTCAGCCGGGGGGGGGCGCGATTACGATATGAAAGGGATGGGATAGATGACGAGTATAACGCTACGCGAATTGCAGCATCTCTCTCATGGAAAGGCGACCAACACCACGGAGATGTTATCTCTGCCGCCCCTTTCATTGGCAGCATCAATGAGGGCCTTGGCCAGGGTGTCAAGGCCGGCTCCTGCATGTGCAAGAATGGCTTCTATTTCAGTTTCAGCCAGCATATCTGTCAGGCCGTCGGAACACATCATGAGCAAATCACCCTGTTTGAGTTCAACAATGCTGAAATCGGGATACGGCGGATTTCCACACCCAATGGACTGGGTCAGAGTATGAAATTGCTGCGTGGGAATATCGCCAATGGCAACCCCCCTTGCCAGCAGCTGATCGCCCACGGTATGGTCATGAGTCAGCCGCTTGAACGCATCACCATCCCTGACGGGCATGGGCGGAGCGTCACTGCCGGAAAGGGAACCGCCCTGAAACAGATAGCAGCGACTGTCTCCGGCATTCACGACATACGCCTTGTTCTCCCGCACAAGAGCAATAACCAGAGTTGTTCCCATCTTGTTAAAGGTCTCGCTTGTTTGCGCCTTGCTGTTTATCTCCCAATGGGCGGCGTGCATGGCGTGCACCATGAGCTCAAAATAACCGTCAACCGCAACATGTGCAATATTTGAGCGTAACACCATATAGACAGTATCAACAGCAAGGGCACTGGCCACTTCACCGGCGTTATGCCCGCCAATACCGTCGGCAAGCAGGTAGATACCGAGACTATCATCGGTGCGGATAGAATCTTCGTTATTTTGCCGGACAAGGCCGGGATGGGTGGCAGAGGCAGAGATCATTAAATGACTAGTGCAGTTTTGGTCGGCAATGAAGCTGGTAAATGGCTCTCAGATAAGAAGCTTTATCCGGCGTCAGATTTTTATTATAGCTGGAGACGGTAACCTTTGGCACAACGTGAACAGTGACGTCATTAACAAGAAATTCGTGGCAGGGGAAATCCTTATCGATCCTCTTCTTCACATAGAGCGCTCCGGATAAATCTGTCATTGGCAACACAATGAATGGAATAGTGCCACCATTAATTGTACACACACCAATCACATCCAGTTCCCGCTTCTGCATATCTTTTAATAAGACAAGAGCCTGATTGGTCAACTGGACATTTATATCAGGAGTTAAATCAAGCAGTGTATATGTTCGTAGATCGACAATTTCCTCAAAGGAGACCAGAATAGTTGAAAACTGCGTATTGTAGCGGGAATTCAGTTTGATTTCACGATCCATAAAGAAGATCGTACTTCTGGCATTATAGACACCCGGAGGGATTTCAATCGCATGAGTTATTGCTGCGGCTGCACGTTGCTGGGCTTTTGCAACTATACCATCTATCGTTTCGCCTGAAAAACCATTGGCAACCAGAATTGCCCGAATCTCCGCGGTAACACCACCGCTCTCCTGCCCGCTTTCTACTACCTGCTCAATAATCGAAAGGACCGTTTCTTCATTCGGATTTTTTGAGTTCGTAATATTTGATCGAACCCAGTCACCCTGTAGAACTGAGACCGTTTCGGTGAACTGGTTCGCCAGTTTTTGCGCAACGTCCGAGACCATATCCAGGCCGACATTCTGTGCTTTCAAGCGAGTAATGATTTCCCGTTCAATTCTTGTGACGGCTGCCCTGAGCATCACTCCGCCGCCGGGAGCTGCCGCTTCAGGCGAACGCAACGCCAATGCCCGGCTCACCTTTTCAATGTAATCGCTCAATACCGCTGACATCTGCTGGTCGTCAGCCTTGACGCCGCCTTTTTTTATCTCTGCAGCCAGAACGATGAGCCTGGCAGCTTCTTCCGGCGCCTCCTTGACCCCTTCAATCAGTTCATTCAAAGTAAGCCCGATCTGTTCTGATGCCTCAACCATAACCTGCATCAAACCATCACTATCAAGCTCTTTGTTCAGTTCCTTCACGAGAGACAGATAATCGGATGGCGACATCCCTTCGGCAAAAAGACCATCTTTAAGCTGCGGGAGCAGATACTTCAACTCTTTGATATCAGGCAACATCCGCCGGATGATCTGGGCAAGTCTCTTAACGGAAATCTTTCGATCAACCCGGTATTCTTCCTTGATCAGTCGTACAATGACCTGATAACTGATCTGATTTATTTCGCTTATGCCAAGTTCATCAGCGGCAACAAGCTTTCCTGTTTCTCTTTGCAGCCTGATGTTTTCAAGGACATTTTCCTTAAGCTTGTAGACTGTTTCGAGCATTTCAGCCGGAGTAAGAACGGTTCCATCGTCAACCGCTTCCGTTGAATCAAGTTGATTATGTAATGATTTTATCTGAGTTGTAATAAACTTGTCATAATCGGCCTCGGATACTCCGGAAGAACCGGCACCTTCTGTTCCGGAAACCTCATTTTCGCTAGCGACAGTGCGCAGAGACAAAATTTCCGAGAACTCCCTGAGAATTCTACCCGGATCTGCCTGACCAGAGACTCCGGCCCCGGGAGCGTGTTGACTGCCAAACAGCAACTGCGTATCCGAAAGGACATCTCTGTTGACGATTGCATCATCGATAGTAACTTTCTTATAAACGACATAATTGGTTCTAACGCCCGAAACGCGCTCATTATCAAGGTATGCCTGCATTGAATCCACGCTCTTGAAATCAGACAGCGACCCCATGAGGTAAAACAATGCCTGGACACCTTCCAGAGAAACGCCACTGTCAAAACTAACGGACTGGACTCCGGTCTTTTTGAACCGACTGCCGATACGCTGAACGCTTACCAGCTTGTCCACGCAGTGATTTTCAAAATACACCGAGTCTTTTTCTACACTTACCGTAATAATACGCACAACATCCAACAGGGGTCGTAAAACACCAAAAAAAGTTGCAGCGCTATCTTTGGTGGTCTGGTGACTTCCACCGTACATAAATGCATTATTGAATGCCAGGTTGAATGCCCTGGCTATCAGCAATGCCTGCTTTAAATCGATCGCGGTTTCTGACATATCAAGCCAAGCTCCTCTCTTTACTCAATCAACAAACCGGCTCATTAAATCCGTTATTGCGAACGTAAGCTTCGAGGGCTGTTTTAAACTCCAGACAATCGGCAAAACGATTGTCCGGGTGCACCGCGATTGCCTTAAGAATTATCGCCTCGAGATCACTGCTTAGTGAGGGATTAATTTCGGATGGCTTGGCAGTAAAAAAAGTACCCGGTTCCTTTTTCTTTCGCTCAATCGCGTCACCAGGCTGTTCTTTACGCGTCGGCAAATAACCAGCTGTCATTTCCATGAGCATGACGCCAGCAGAGTAGATATCTGTTCGGCCATCAATTGTTGCAAGTGCTGCCTGCTCTGGTGACATATACAACGGCGTCCCGAACAGCGCCGGCGTTGAGCTGTATTCAGCCCATATAGTCCGAGCTATGCCGAAATCCGCCACAAGTGGACGTTTGAATCGATCATCAATAAGAATATTTGCCGGTTTTATATCCTGATGAAAAACACCTTCTTCATGAGCGTATCCAAGGGCATCGAGCATCTGGCAGATATACGGGATAGTTTCCGAGAGAGGGAGGATTCGCTTGGTCGGAACCGGGTGTTTGCGTGCCTTGCCAATAATTGTTCTCAGATCGTGACCAACAACCAGTTGCATAACTTGAAAAAAGAATTCGCTCGACTCCCCCATCTCGTACACCGGCACAATATTGGGATGGGTAAGTATCCCGACCGTCTCGGCTTCATCGCGAAACATCTGCTGGGCTCTCGCGCTGCTTGCAAGAGATTTGGGGAGGATTTTTACCGCCACCTGGCGCTTGAGAGTGGATTGATACCCGATAAAAACAGCGCCCATAGCTCCCTTGCCCAACAATTTGACAAGAGTAACCGTACCGATTTGTGCACCAACATACTGGGAAAGGTCAATGGAGGCGATGTTGGTCATAGAATGATCTCCTACTTTAATCCGTCAGAACAAAACAGTAACAATTTTATATTACGGGGTAAAGCTATAAATTAAGGGACGGTACGCACATCTAGCAGTTATACCGACGTATTTTGCGAGCAGAAAGAATCCATACGGGTTGTGACAACCAGACAAACTCTTCAGAAAATAAAACACTTTAATATTTTTTTCAAATCGGGTACATTTTTACTCAAAGACATTCCACGTAACAGCTGGAGACAAGCTGCACCATCTTCACTAAAGCAGCAAACCGGCGTTCAGGTCATGGGCGACAAAGACAGGACACTCCTCCTGTCCACTCACAAACGGAAGCAAAATCAGGCAGCTACTTGACTGCCAGTAGAGCACTTGTATTATTTAATCAGAAATATCTGTTCAGCAATCAATGACAGAGCGCCCGACAGTATCTATACATGCGCTTAATGGCGAGCCGAAAATCCGGTTCACACCTTTATAAGGGATAACAACTATGCTCCAACCAATAGCTCACACTACTATCGACCGTTACCAGTTCCCTCGTCAGAAAGTACACTGCGACAACAGACCTTTTTCCAGCGAACTGTTGCTGGGCTTGCTGGATATGGTCTACTCGGTTTCCTCCCCTTTTACCGGATACCTGATGATTTCAGGTGAAGACTGCTCCCTCTTTTTTCTCTTTTTCTTCAACAGTGCCCCCTATGCTGCCGGCAGATACGCAGACAGCAAGCCGGTCAGCTACTCTATCCAGGAACTTGGTAGTCATCTGGTAAGATCTGCCAAAGAATCGATGAGCATTTCCCTCTGCGAAACAGACCCGGTTCTCCTCAAAAGCATGCTGCTCTTTTTACAGGAAGAGCCTGCCGTCAAGGCACCTGCCTCCATGCTTGATTTCGAGCACATTATACAGCAGATCGGTAAGGCGGGCTCAAATGCCATGATCGCCCTTTGCCGGAACAAAAAAATCAATTTTTTCTTTTTCAGAAATGGGAAGAGTGCGCTTGTCCATTATGCGGATCTCGCGTTTGAGCGCCCCGCGGGAATGCACCTCGACGAAGAGATGCTGCACTATGCATTTCAACCTGGAGACAAGGTTCAGGCCTTCATTTACCGTGACATGATTACCACCATGGCAGAGGACTCAAAACTGCTGGACAAAGACTCTCTCTACAATCTCCTCACCATAGGATATCCGAAAAACAGACGCAGAGGAGGTTCTGAAGCATCGCCAATGCCGGCCGGTATCCATAAAAACAGGCGTAGCGGGGATGCAAAGAGATCATCAATGACAGTAACAGAGGGTATAGAAGCCCTTATAGAATCCATTCGCCAAAAGCCGAAACTTCCAAGTTTGATACTCTCGGTAGAGTCAGGTTCTCTGCAGGGAGAGCGCTTTACAGTAACCCTTCCTTGTATAATCGGACGTAAAGGCTGTGATTTGATACTGGACGATATGCGTATTTCACGACAACATGCAAAGCTCAGAATCATCGAGGACAAGCTGGAAATTGAAGATCTGGGAAGCACAAACGGCACGAAGGTCAATGGCGAGGCGGTTACCAGGAAGCGGCTTGTCCCCCATGACCTCATATCCATTGGACCGATCAACCTCAAAATTTCCCCATTGTAGCCAACAGGATTCCGCTCACCCTTCATATAATACAGTTATGCCAAACATGACAGATTCCGTTGTAGGCGCTTCCATTCCCACACCATTCACCCCCTAAAATAAACCTTCAAATTCAGTATATTACAACATCAGCCAATGACCCCGTTCTCTGGCATATAAGTTGCGAAGTCCCTTTCTGACTGATCAGCTATGCTCTGATGTATGAGAAGCAGGAAAGACCCACCATCTGGTTATAAACGTTATCGAGAAGAAGATTTCTGGAGACATGGCCATGAACAACACAAAAAAAATAAGCGGCATGGGGGCACTCCCTCACCCGGGCGGTGTCGCCTTTCGTGTGTGGGTGCCACATGCCGAGCAGGTTTCCGTTATCGGAACATTTAACAACTGGAACGAAAACAACCACCCTCTACAGCCTGAAGATAATGGCTACTGGTACGGAGATGTTGCAGAGGCGAGTAGTGGCGATCAGTACGAGTTCCTGGTGACCACGGCGAACGGCACGTTCAAGCGTATCGACCCGTATGCCCGCGAGGTGACCGGCTCGGTGGGCAACGCTATTGTCCACAACCCCGTCTTTGACTGGGAAGGAGACAACTTTAAGCTCGTATCATGGAACGAGCTTGCCATCTATGAGCTGCATATAGGAACCTTCAATGATCGCGAGAATGACAATATTCCGGGCACGTTTTCCTCTGCAGCAAAACGCCTGGGGCATCTGAAAAGGCTTGGCATCAATGCGATACAGATCATGCCGGTGGGTGAGTTTGCAGGAGACCGGTCATGGGGCTACAACCCCTCCCATATTTTTTCGGTGGAGATTACCTACGGAGGCACGCTGGCGTTCAAGCAATTTATCAAGCGCGCCCATCATGAGGGGATCGCAGTAATCCTTGACGTTGTCTATAACCACCTGGGCCCAAGCGACCTCGATCTGTGGCAATTTGACGGCTGGAGTGAAAACAATCGGGGCGGCATCTACTTCTACAATGACGACCGGGCCATCACGCCATGGGGAGAAACCCGCCCCGATTACGGACGTGGAGAGGTTCGACAGTTTCTTCTCGACAATGTCATGATGTGGCTGGAAGAATATCATATCGACGGCATCCGTTTCGACTGCACACAGTTTATCCGCACTGTCAACGGAACCGGCACACAGGATCTGCCGGACGGTTGGAGTCTGCTCCAGTGGATCAACGACGAGGTCGCGCAGAAATACCCGGGACGGATCACCATTGCCGAAGACCTTCAGCACAACCGGTGGATAACTAAAGACACAGGCGCCGGTGGGACCGGATTCAGTTCCCAGTGGGACGCCATGTTCGTCCACCCGATCCGTCTTGCAGTAACCACGCCGCAGGACGAGGATCGTTCCCTCGAAGCTGTTCGTGACGCTATCTGCTACCGTTACAACGATGATGCCTTTGACCGGGTGATCTACAGCGAATCGCATGACGAAGTGGCAAACGGTAAAGAGCGTGTTCCACAGGAGATCTATCCGGATGACCCCACCGGATGGTACGCACGGAAGCGCTCGACTATTGCTGCAGCCATGGTATTTACGTCCCCCGGCATTCCCATGCTCTTTCAGGGGCAGGAATTTCTCGAAGGCGGATGGTTCCGCGACACGGTTCCCGTTGATTGGGACAACAACAGCGAGTTCCACGGCATAGTCCTGCTGTACCGCGACCTCATCCGGCTGCGCCTCAACCGGGACAACTTCACACGCGGCCTCTGTGGACAGTTTACCCAGGTCTATCACCTGAATGACGCGCGGAAAATCATTGCCTTTCACCGTTGGGACAAGGGAGGAGCAGCGGACGATGTCGTGGTGGTTGTCAACTTTTTCCGCGAAGCGCAGGATGGTTACGTGATTGGCTTCCCGGCGGCAGGCAACTGGAAGCTCCGTTTCAACAGCGACTGGCAGGGTTACAGCGATGACTTTCACAGCCATCCAAGTACAGACGTAGTCGCCGATGCCGGAGACACTGATGGTCTACCTTACTACGCTACGGTCTCAATCGGCCCGTACAGCGTGCTGGTGTACTCACAATGAACAGCGGATTAAAGGGTGTTTTCCAAGGCCACGTGTGGCGAAAAAAGATTCACATGAAGACCGTTATGAAAAGGCCGGGCACGGTTCCCTCAGAACTGTTCAAGGGTAACACCTCTCCTCTCGGCGCCACCGTCTGCAATGAGGGCATCGCGGCGGGGATAGGCGGTTATATCGTTCGTCCTTCCTCCTCGTGCGCAATGCGTACAATCTCCTTCGCAATTTCTTCCGGTGAAAGAATATAATCTATACAACCGCTCGCTATTGCGCTCTCAGGCATATCCGGCTGTTCGGCTGTATCCGGCTTCTGTGCGATAGTGATGCCACCCGCCTCTTTTATGCTGCTCAGTGCTGCAGCCCCATCGCCATCAAAACCAGAGACAATGACAGCAACCAGCTTGCCGTCCCAGTTTATCGATAAAGAACGCAGAAACACCGTAATCACGTCAGGCCACCCATGTGGTTTTGATATCGGTTTCAGGCGAAACTCACCGTCCAGTACGTGTAAATCACGTTTTTCCGGGATGATGAACACATGATTGGGCTGGAGATCCAGTTTTTCTGTAATCAGCTCAACCGGCATCTCAGTGTAATGAGGGAGAATCTCGTGGAGCATGGTGGCAACTGTTCTCAAGTGGTTAACTACAACTATAGCAACCCCCATATCAACCGGAAGATGTTTCAGCAGCCGGGTATAAGCATCAAGACCGCCAGCAGACCCGCCCACGCAGACGACAGGAAAATTTTTTGCACTCGTTTTGGTTTTCATTGGCTTAAACTCCTCCTCACCTATTCTGCATACTTACGCTCTGCCGGGGCAGGTTCGGCAGGGTGGCTGGGCATGACAGCAGCGGCAGAATTGCCAACGATCGCCTTATGCAAAACTCCGCACACACTCGCTCCCAGGCGGCAACATGATTCCACACCCAGCTCATACCGAGAGTCCGTTCAACCAGCGAGTCAAAGCCCGAGACTACAGCGGAAAACAGGTAACAGATCAGATGGCGTCCAGCAGTTCCATTAAAAACCGGTCCGTTCTTCAACTTTGAGTTTCAGGTCATCAATATTGATCCGCACGACCTTGTCCACACCTTTCTCGGCTCTGACCAGACCTTCTTCAACCATTTTCAGAATTTCGGCCTGCGTCATACCAAACTTTGATTCCGCCTCTGCAAGCGAGTACCACGTTATTCCAAGCGACATGATCTGCCTCCTCAAGTTTTATTTATCCAACCACTGAATGCAAGACACCGGACAGATGTCTATTACCTCTTCCTGGATAACGTTTTGATACGCCCCACCCGGATCATAAACCTCTGCCTTGCCGTGACCGGCAAAACGAAACACTTCAGGAATAGCGTTCACGCAGAGTCCACCACTGACACAGGCTTCCTGGTCAACCCACGGTTTTTTCATTAGTTATCCCTTCAGAATGCTCGTTGCAGCGGACCTCACACTTTGCTCACTTCCCTGACCGCCTTGTTCGCTGCAACGAGAAGCGGATCCCAAACCGTAGCATAAGGAGGTGCATAACACAGATCGAGTTCAGAAAGCTCAAATACCGTCATCCGGTTGTAGAGAGCCGTGGCAAGGACATCGAGCCGTTTTGCCACAACATCCTCGCCGACCATCTGACCACCGAAGAGCAATCCGGTGTTTTTTTCAAACAGAAGCAAAACACGCATTTTACCACCCCCAGGGAACGCTCCTCTGGTTCGCGTGTCCACAAAGACTTTAACGTATTGCATCCCGCCCTCTTGGAGTTGCCGTTCATTCAGGCCGGTAGTCCCCACCGTCAGGTCAAAGAACTTGAACACTGCTGTCTGATCGATTCCGGAAAACATTTTCATGGCTCCGTTGTTGACGATATTGCTCCCGGCAAGCCTCCCCTGCTTGTTTGCCACCGGGCCAAGCGGCATGTAGCCGTTTACACCGAGTTGCCGGACATAATGCTCTGCGCAATCCCCGACAGCAAAGACTGATGGCAGAGTGGTCTGCAAATAGCGATCAACAATGACCGCCCCGTTAACTCCCAACTCTCCTCCGGCCGCAAGTAAAAGATCCGAATTAGGTTTTGAGCCGATAGCAACAACAACCATCTCTGCGTCAAACGATCCCAACGTGGTTATGATTACGGGACCTTTCTTCTCGATAATTT
This sequence comes from Desulfuromonadaceae bacterium, assembly GCA_028681335.1. Lineage (GTDB taxonomy): Bacteria > Desulfobacterota > Desulfuromonadia > Geobacterales > Pseudopelobacteraceae > JACRCG01. The sequence continues at coordinate 43,424 of JAQUIT010000013.1, forward strand.
CAACGCCGGTATGGAGTTGAATCTTTTTCTCTACAAGTTTTTCCAGGACCTTGGCACGAATCTCTTCGGCAAACTCAGGGAGTATCGAGTCAGACCGTTTAAGGATTACCGGTGTAATATTCAGGTCAGAGAGGACATCAGCCAGCTCAAGATTGGTATATCCGGAGCCGACAAGCAGAGCAGATTTGGGCGCTTTTTCGTAGATGAATTTTTTAATCAGCCGCGCGTCGTCCAGTGTCTTGAAATAGAAGACATCATCAGCTTCAAATCCGGGAGAAGACAGCCTGACCGGTTTATTGCCGGTGGCATAGACGAGGAAATCATAGCTCTCACGATATTCTCTGGCACGTTCATGATCAACTACCGTCAGCTGCTTCTGTACCGGGTCAATTGCGACAACCTCATTGCGCAGGCGGTAATCTATGCCGCGCTTGGTGCGGATATCTTCAATACCCAGCGCGTAAAGAGACTCAAGCGGCGTTTCCTTTTGCAGCAGGTTGTACGGCATGCCACAGGCACCGTACGAAACATCGCCCGATTTTTCCATAACGATAACCTCTGCGTCGCGATCCTCGCGCTTTATCTGGCTGGCAGCAGAAAGCCCACCGGCTACTCCGCCAATAATTACGGTTTTCATCAGTTTCTCCCTGGCGACTAACGATTGGTATATCTGAAACAACTCCTCATCCTGACACGATACTGGCAACTTACGTGCCGGAAATTTTCCCCGCAAGCGGAGATCGGCTAAGGGTCTCATTGCACAGTTTTTAATGAAGCATGGCGTTTGCAGGAGGAAAGATCCATTGCATCCCCTGTCAAGTTTAACATAATCACCACATTTGGCTAATAGCAACAAAACCTTCCAGTTCAGTCAGTTGCATCACTCTTACTCCCGTTGTAATCGGCTACGGCAGTACCCCAACCAAGCAGCGCCTTGTTGCAATCGATGCGATCCAGGATTACCTCGATAAAGGTCAAGCCCTGGAAGGATGTAGCCTTTTCCAGAACGGCCTCCAACTCCTCCTCAGTACGCACCGTCTGGCTGAGGATTGGGGATTGGCCCTTCAAAGCCTCCACCATGGCTGCGTAGTTCCAGTTTTGAAGTGTATTGTAGGGGCCGTCATGGATCATCACTTCTATGGTGTAAGCTCCGTTGTTCATGAGAAAGATGATTCCCGAACAGTTGTAACGGAGGATTGTGGAGACCTCTTGGGCGGTCATCTGGAAGGAGCCGTCACCGATCAGCCCGATGACGCGCCTTGCGGGGTTGGCAGCGGCCACCCCCAGAAAGGCCCCCACCGACCACCCGATGGAGCCGTACTGCATCTGGATTTCAAATTTGCAACCATCCGGCAGATGAAGGCCCATACCATTGAACCAGGAGTCGCCGGTTTCAGCCACGATTGTCGTTGTGCCATTCAGGATTTTTTGTATGTGATGGAACAGGCTCCGGGTGGAAATGACCTGTTTTCCTGACACCGCAGGCGGCGTCACCTGCTCCCTCTCCTTGATACGCAGATAGGATTCCAGAGAGGTGGGATTGGCTTTAAGTTTTGACGCAAGAGCTGTCAGAAATTCGGAAAGCACTATGCCGTGATACACCTGCCCTTCGACGAGAATACCTTCGGGCGAGGCCTGCACCAGTCTTTTGGGTTGAATAAGAGCCGAAAAGCCCACCGTCGTGTAGTCGCTGAAGACCGGTCCGGCGAAAAGGTACGCATCGCTGGACTCCACAACTTCCCGACAGCCCGGTGAACTGGCGCTGCCCCAGTAAATTCCGAGGAACTGCGGACTGGTTTCAGGAAAGAAACTTTTAGCATTTGGCATGCACGCAACACCGTAGGCGCATGCGGATGCAAGTGTTTCAAATGCACCGATTGCATCCCCGGTACGCAGCCGGCTGCCCGCCACCAGAACCGGCTGCCGGGATCCATTCAGAAAAGCCGCAACATGTTCCAGGGCTTTTTTCAATGAGCCCGGATCGCTTTTCCGGGTAGGCGCCAAAGATAGTGAGTTGGGCCTGGAGATCAGAGCAGCGGCCAGATTGCAGGCAATTTCGATGTACACAGGTTTTTTGGCGAAAAGGGCGCTACGGATTGCCTCGTCGATCCGCAGAGCAGCGGTGGAAGCTTCACGGATCACAACCGCGTGGGCCGTGATCTCCTTGTATACCGACAGAACGAACTTGTCTCCCTCCTCAGGCAGGGCCAGGGTGTGGTGGAGGACCCGGTTTTCCATGAGCGAGTTGACATTCGGCCCCCCGGAAACAACGATGACCGGCAGGTCTTCCGCATAGGCTCCGGCCACGGCATTCACCGCGCTCAATCCTCCCACCCCGAAGGTGAGCACCAAAGCCGCCACGCCATTCTCCCTCGCATATCCATCCGCCGCATACCCCGCATTGAGCTCATTGCAGCAATTGATCATCTTCAGCCGGGGGTTCTTGAGCAATTCATCCAAAAGAGACAGGTTAAAATCTCCCGGAATGGCGAAGTAATCACGGACGCCCACTTCTTCCAGGCGCTGGGCCAGATAGCTGCCAACGGTTACTTGATTCATATATTTTCTCCCGATCATTTCTTCCTGAACAGACTCTTTAGTACAACAACGATAACCAGCAGTATGGCGAGCACGGCCCACATAGTCATTTACCACCCATCCACACGCCTGTTATGGCAATGACTACAGCGAGAAGGATGAGAAGCCCGGAATCGATCAGTTGCGGTGCTTTGAGCTGGTCATAGTTTGATCTGCTTCTCTTGTGGGAAGTCCAGGCTTTAAGCATACGTAAGACCACGCAACCAGCTATCGTGTAAAAAAGCTATTGCCGACAGTGACATGAACACGATTACTTGAATGAACGCCAGGTAAGTCATTGCACATCTCCTTTGATGATTACCTTTATCGCCTGCTCCTTCGCACCATTGGCAAAGGTATCGTACGCCTTGATGATGTCCTGCAACGCAAAGCGATGGCTCACCAGTTTTTTCGCTGCAATGCGCCCCGACTGAACCATGCCGAGCAGCATCGGCGTACTGCCCGCGTCGACCAGACGCGTGGTAAGGGTAATATTGGCGGCCCAGAGTTTTTCGAGGTGAAGTTCGACCGGGGTGCCATGCACTCCCACGTTGGCAATATGCCCGCCCGGGGCGATGATCTCCTGGCAGATAGCGAACGTAGCTGCGATGCCTACCGCCTCGATCACTACATCGACTCCGGTTTCGTGTGTCAGCGCCATGACCTGTTTGGCCGCTGTACCATCCGAACTGTTTATTACCTCTGTAGCGCCAAGCGACCGGGCGACCGCCAACCGGTGGTCATCGAGATCAATCATTATGATCCGGGCAGGAGAGTAGAGCTGCACCGCAAGCAGCGCGGCAAGGCCGACCGGACCGGCGCCGACAATCGCCACACTATCCCCCGGCTTGACCTGTCCGGAGAGTGCGCCGCATTCAAGGCCGGTGGGAAGAATGCAACTGAGCATGACGGCGGCCTCCTCATCCACCTCGGGAGAAAGCAGGAACAGTCCGGTATCGGCAAACGGAATCCTGACATATTCAGCCTGAGTACCGTCGATACTGTTGCCCAGGAGCCACCCGCCAATGCGGCAGTGGGAATACATCCCTTTTTTGCAGTAACTGCACCTGCCGCAGGAGGTGATCAGGGAGATGAGGACTTTATCCCCGACAGAGAAGTTCTCCACTCTTTTGCCTACCGCTTCGATAACCCCGACACCTTCATGACCGAGAACACGGCCATCAGAGACGGACGGCACGTCACCCTTGAGGATGTGCAGATCAGTTCCACAGATAGTGGTTGTGGTAATACGGACAATGGCGTCCGTGGCGTCGATGATCGTCGGCTTTGGCTTTTCCTCCAGTGCCAGTAAGTTCGGCCCGTGATAGATAAGCGCCTTCATGGTGATTTCTCTGTTCATAGTCTCTCCTGTGCCTTTCACGCAATCCGCAAAGAATCTACGGTGCAGCAGTGCAACGGTCTGACAAAATGCGACGGCTTGGTGATACCATCACCGGTCGGGGTGCCGATGGACATGGAGGCATAGCCTTCGCCCATTCCCAGACCGTACAGTGTTGAAGCGTTGGTGACGTAGATGGAACACTGCATGCGCCGCCCCATGCGGGTCAGGTTGTCGATATTGGTTGAGTACATGGCAGCAGAGTGATGGTTGTTCCCCTCTGCGCGCCAGGCCAGCTCGATGGCGGCATCCACGTCCGGCACAAAGGTAACGGGAAGAAGAGGCATAAGCTGTTCCGTCATGACCAGCGGGTGGCTGTTCGGCACTTCACCCCACAACAGCCGGGTATCAGCCGGGATGTCCAGGCCAATTCCTTTGGCGATCACGGCGGCGTCGCGTCCCACATAACTGCGGTTCATGACCAGTTCCAGACCACCCTCTCCTCCCCGGGTAATGACAATCGCCGTCAAGGCGTCCATCTGGGCAAGCGACAGCTCACAGGCACGGGGATCATTGCGCATGTTTTCAAGAAAAAGCTCCCTGGCGGCCTCAACCACGATGACCTCTTTTTCCGCGATACAGAGCACATTATTGTCAAAGCTCGCCCCGTAAATGATGCCCTGAACGCAGGCGGGAAACAGTGCGGTCTCATCCACCACCACCGGCGGATTGCCAGGCCCGGCGGCGATGGTCTTGCACGCCTTGCCCGTCGTCATGGCCACCTTCACAATCGCAGGGCCTCCGGTCACCATATTAAGGCTGATGCCGGGGTGGGCCAACAGGGCTCGCGTGGACTCATGGGAAGCGGGAAATACCGTGGTGATCAGCCCTGAGGGAGCGCCGGCCGAAACAGCAGCTTGAGCAAGTATTTCCATAACATCGTGACAGACCCCGGCAGCGGCAGGGTGTGCGGCGAAGACCACAGCATTGCCTGCGGCGAGTATGGCGAGGGCATTGGAGATGACCGTCGCTGCCGGATTATTGGAAGGAGTGATGGCAGCCACGACACCAAACGGTGAATATTCCACCAACGTCAAACCGTTGTCGCCGGTGTAGGCACGCGACTGCAAGTCTTCGATTCCCGGTGTTCGGGTGGCACAGAGGAGGTTCTTCTGCACCTTGTCCTCAACCCTACCCATTTTTGTCTCCTCGACCGCCATCCGGCCCCAGCGCTCCGCATTAGCCATGGAGGCAACACGCAGAGCTTTGATAACGGCCCGCCGCTCTTTGAGACTCTGGTTGTGAAAGAGTTTCTGCGCCTCCGTGGCCACGGCTACTGCGGCGTCCACGGTAGAAAAGATGACCCGGTTACCGGCAGGTGAAGAATCAGGTGGCAACGCGGCATAATCAAACGCGTGCTCCGAAGTACATCTTGATGCGACACGGTAAACAGTACGATACGGTTCAGTCACAGACGCAATCCTGGCAAGCATGGTTACTGCCTCAACCGGGAACTTTCCCATCGCAGATTCTTCGGAAAGCATCACGCAATCGGTGCCATCAAGGATAGCATTGGCCACATCAGTGGCCTCGGCCCGGGTCGGGCGGTAATGCTCGACCATCGATTCCAGCATCTGGGTAGCTGTAATTACCGGTTTCCCACATCTATTGGCCTTTTTGATCAGATCCTTCTGGATCATGGCGATATTTTCAATGGGAGTTTCCACTCCCAGGTCGCCACGGGCGATCATGATCCCGTCCGCGGCCGCCAGAATTTCGTCGATATGCTCCAGTGCTCCCGCCCGTTCGATCTTGGCAATGATAAGCGGGTGGTACCCCAATTTTGCAGCGGCGCTGCGGACTTCATGAACATCAGCAGCTGTTTCTACAAACGACTGACTGATCGCATCCACACCATGTTCCAGTGCAAACTTCAGGCAATCGCAGTCATGCACGGTAAAGGCACTGTCGCCCAAATCTATACCGGGGAGATTGAGCCCCTTGCGCGAACGGAGCTCACCGCCGACAACCACGCGGCACACTACGTCAGTACCTTCAGCAGTCACGACCTCGAGATGAATGATGCCGTCATTGAGGAACAGGATATCACCCTTTTTAACAACGACAGGCAGGCGCGGGAAATCAACAAAAGCCTGCTGCCGGTCACCGACACTATCTCGCGTGGTCAGTGTGAAGGAATCACCCCGTTTCAGCATGATTGGCTCTTCACACAACCGACCGATCCTCATTTTCGGACCGGGAAGATCAGCCATGATTTTCACTGTCGTACCGGTCGCATGAGCAGCGGCACGGAGAGAATCGATAACGGTTTTATGCCAGGGCAAATCACCATGTGAAAAGTTGAGGCGGGCAATATTCATCCCGGCACACAGCATCTTCTGAAGCGTCTCCTCAGACTCGGAGGCGGGGCCGATTGTGCAGACGAGTTGCGTATTATGGGTGGAAAACGTCACTAACCTCTCCTTTGCGGCAACAGCTTCATGGATTCTCAACGTCAAGACAGACAGCGCAACTAATATGCCAGAGAACGTATTCCGCTAATGCCACAGCAACCAGCTGTTTATACAGGGTAAAATAGTCTGTGGACGGCATATTGGTGGGAAACCGGGACAGATGCGTCCATCATATGTGACATAACCGCCATATATGACAAACTGCCGGAATGTGCCTCTGCCGGTTCACGGTTCGACGTTTGCTACTACATTAACGGTGCGGATTGAGCCGAATCGCCTGGTACGACTTATGGAGTGTGGTTCAGAGCAGAGGAATGATCTATGGAGTGTCCGAGGGGGGGGTGCAGCGGCGGTTGCGTGCTCAACGCGAGTCACTATCCGGCATGGCGTAGCGCGCATAATGCAGATCAGTGACTTGTTTATACCCTTTTTTACAGCAGGCAGCTGCAATCAGGTCCAACAGAGGATCGGTGCAGCCGTTTAAAAAGGCATAGCCGTTGTTGTCCCGCAGATGATGTTGCGCATGGTGTTTTTTGGATAACAGCAGGCCGATTCTGGCCAGAAAGGCGGCGAATGGTGATGTTGAGGTGTGACAGAGGTAGTGGGAAACCTCAGCCACGGAGGAGAGGACACCAATATAGAAAGCGGTATAGACCACAACGCCGTTGATAGTAAGCGTGGCCTGAAGTGCCACCACAAGCAGCAGATAGCCAACCAGCCAGACCTTTGATCCACTTTCCATGAAATAGACCACCAGCAGGGTGCGCCTTTTGTACATCGGTTTTTTGTGATGCAGGTGGAAGTTGGCGATCAAAGGGCCGTCGATGGATTCATAACGATCGTTGCTGTCCATGTACAAATGCACCAGGCCATTGATGAAGTCGGTGAGAAGGTAGGCGACAACCAGCGCCAGCAGTTGCCGGCCAGGGCCGATGGATAACGGACTGACCCGGTAGAGCAGATACAGTTGCAGCCCGATGTTGGCGATAGCGACCAGATGACCAAGCACCTTGTATCTGCTTTGGGAGGTGTAAAGCTCCATGGCGGCGTTAAACTGTTGCTGTTTGGCTGTTAGCTCCACGCTCAAGCTCCTGGTGTCCAAGTAACGGTGTGGGGGAACAGCGACGGATCTATGCCGGTGTTTCTGCCTGATTGCCCCCCCGTTCTTAACTTTTGTCTCGTCTCAAGGAAGCCTCTTCTACTTCTATGCTCTTTCTCAAAAAGTTGCAGCAGATAGTTGCTGCATTTCAACGGCATTCAGCATCCCAGATGGCTCGTTCCTTAGTATCCGCAGGGGGCGGTTCTAAACAAGGATTCCGGTAAGAGCCCTTGTCAACAGGGGCGAACGTCCCGGGAGCATTGCTGCGATTTGGTTTCGTGACGCTCTCGGTACGCAATCCAGGATACTTCACCTGAAGAAAATTGCCGATTTGCCAGAGCGCCAGCACATTCACCAGCGTCGTCACACCGATAGCCGCGATCATAGCAAAGCCAAAATGCCGCCGAAGCCATTCCACTGATCCGCCTATCAACGCACACAGTGCCGCACCAGCGACCAGGCCAACAAAAGCGAAAAAAACAGCAAAACCCCACACAAAAACCGGCGCAAAGGTATCCGTGTTTATATGTAACAAACGGGAATACGGCCCTCGAAACAAGAACCACGCACTCCACGCCCCCCCGAGTAAAGGCCACAGAATGCGGATAACCCACCAGTACAGAGCCTCACGCTTCATCGTTTGCCATTCCCTGACTGCAATCTGTCTATGACTCTGCGTGCCCGATCAAGGTGATGTTCCGTTGTCCCGAGCTTTTGCAGTTGGCAACCGGAGGGTAACGTGTTCCAGATCAAGCTCAAAGATTGATTGAATCCGCTGCGGAGAACAAAATTTTTCAATGGCATGATGCGCCATTGGGGTGAGGCTGTTAGCGGGATGATTTTTTCAATTTGAAGCGACTGGTGCCGATTGCTCCATCGTATTCGAGCCCCACGCACGTCACCCGCCCCGCCATCGATGAGCACCCATCCCAAGCCATCAGCACTCAGGTTAAGATAGCAGTAGGCGCCCTGTTCACCAGTCCCCGCCCATTCGCCCGCAAAGAACCCCGGAGAGCTGTCAGGAAGAGGAGTTAAGGCATGTGCAGTCCCCAACCAGGCAACTAGTATGACGAGACCCAGGAAAGAGCGCATATTCTGTCCTTTTCTCCAGAGAGGTTGTTTCTGCAACGTAGAATACCGACCCCACGGAACCGCGCTTGATCTGCGCGGAGAATGTACTACGTTAGTGCCTGCGCCGTAGTCATGCACTTTTTAGTTTCCATGACAGGACCAGGGGGTCCTTTGCCCACCGGGTGCCATATTCCGCTTCCTTGGCACAAAGTTGCCTGGTGGATTCTGGCAGCCTTGCCCAGATGTGTTCAGGAATGTGAGGGGTTTTCTTCATTTCCACCCAAGCACCATTGCGCATGACGCCAAGAAACAGCCAGAAAACATAAAGAGGGGCGTTACCGCCATCATGAATAAAATCCATCCAGCCTTCTGCGATCACCTCTCCACTGCAATTAACAACTGCGACAGAGGACAAATCTTCCAGATTTCCGTCTATTGCCTCAGTACAGTGCCCTTCTTCGCAAGCCTCTGTCCAATCAATAGAAAGTCCATTTGGATCAATGCCATAAGGAATTAAATCAATCAGTAGTTGGGACTCGACTTCTTTCTGAAGTAAAGGGCCCATTTGTGCGCTTTGTCCAAGATGATTAATTGTCATAGTGCTCTTTCAGTGCGTAACGGTAGCGAAGCGGATCGCGCGGCTTTATCGCCCGGTTATGGTCTGGGCGTTTGCTTACGTCCTGCTTTCGACGATTTCTTTTGTTGAAATCACTCTGGCATAGGGGGCTGACAATGCCGCCATAAAGGATGCATGTACATCTGCGGCCTTTATGGTTTTATCCTTGAAAAACAGATCTTTTGTGGCGCATGCGTCTTCGGCAACGATACAACTGAAACCGAGATCGAAAGCAGCACGAGTTGTAGCGTCTATACACATGTGACTCATTGCTCCACAAATAACAAGATTGCCTATTTTTTCTTTTTCCAATAGTTCCAACAGAGATGTGTTGCGGAAGCTATTTGGAAAGTTTTTTACGACAACAGTTTCATTCTCTTTTGGAGCTACCAGTTGGTTTATTCTTGCACCATCAGTTTCAGGCAAGAAAAACGTTGCGTCTGGGCGAGCAGAAATGTGCTGAATATGGATGATAGATGATTTAGTCCTTCTGAATTCATTTAAAAGAACCTGTGCATTTACCGCAGCGTCTTCTATACCAACAAGTTCCATGCGGCCACCGGGAAAATAATCGTTTTGTAAATCAACGAGTATCAGACAGTTGTTCATGTGTACTCCTTATTGAAGATATTGGCATAACGGCTCTCAGCGTGACCAGCACAACAGCTTTTGCCGTTAAAATCTGCACCGATGGCGCAGAACCTACCATTACATTAATTTCTCAAAGCCTTCCGCCACCATACTTGGGATAAACTCTGTAATATCATATTCAGCAATACCTGCTTGATAAAATGGGTCTTTAGCTAAAATAGCTTCCAGCTCGGTTTTAGTTTTAACATTTGATAAAATAATGCCACCGGTTCTCGGATTTTTTCTCCCTGACGCAATAAAGCTGCCATTAATATATTCCTGTTTCAAATAGGCAACATGAGCATCGAGACGCTTATCCACTTCCTCAAGTTGGCATTTATAATTCAATGATACGATAAACATTTTTCCTCCTTTTTGGGTATAGCAGGACTGTGCTTAACCTGACGGATGCTTTATGTCCGTTCAAGGACTTAGTGCGTGTTGAGGGCTGCCTCTTTATCTGGAAAACAGCCAACGCTGCACGAGCCTTGTATAGCGGGGCATTACCGCGTACACCATAAGGAAAACGACAAGTCCGGTTACTGCAAATGTTGCTATTAAACGGTTATTTGGAACTCCAAGGTATTGCAGAATTGGATTAACGACCAAGGGCATGCCTAATGCTAGCGGGCAGATGGCTGACCATGTCACCAGATACTGTTTCCAGCGCACCGGCACCTTGGCCTTCGCTCCCGCTGGCGTAAACCAAAAATCAAGTCCGCTACTTATAAAAAAGTCGTCGTCACTCACAAACAGAGGCCGAACCTTTTCTATCAAAAGGGCGCGAGTCGGCGATTCCATCCACTCCCGCAAGTGCGCTTCGGTATCGAATCTAATAATGACGGTATATGTTTCCGTCAATCCTCGTATCGGACGAACGATGTTCCAGTCCAAATGACCCGGCGAAGCTTTGCAAAGAGGCGCAATTTCCTCGAGCCACTTTTCGTACTCTGCCTGCTTATTTTCGCGCAACCTATGAGTAATGACTACCGTCGCGCCCTCGGCGGTTTTTGTATCAGAGAATAACTCTGTGCTCATGGCTGGTGCCCTCCCTTAATGTGCAGATCCCATTTACCCCTTTTCCCGGTTATATCCGCGGCCCATGCGCCACAATCTGCGGGATTATTATTGCTGCGAGAATACCCAATATGGCGGGAACAACTAAGAGAATAACACCCCAGAATGCCCACTTCTTTTGTACAGCCAAAAAGTGTTCTACACTTTCCCACTCTTTATTTTGCCATGCCCATTCTCTCCCCTTCATTCCGAGTACAATTGCAACGACAAAACCTAAGTAGGGTACTATAGCGAAGACACCTACCCACGTTCTATTACCAATTGCCCAGACCCAGTTTAGAAGAAATGCCCCCCACCCCCAGCCTTTGACGCCTTCTGGCGGAATGACACCTTTTCCCTGGCCTGAGTTATTTCCACTTGAGCCGACAAGATGAGACTTCGAAGCTTCGTACATTTCCATAGTTGTTCCCTCCATTACTAACTCGTAATAATAAATTAGGGGCACTCCCCAATTGAATCATTCTGCCTCTCATTTTCTGCCTGAAATTCAACTCCACCAACCAACCACACTAACTAAATGGGAAGACGCTTGTGGGCATTTAAAAAGCATTTACCGCAGGGGAAAATCAAAAGAGATACGACTGCATTTCACTGTAAACAATTGCACCAATGGCTTACAGGAAAGCGCTTTAATGAACAAGCCGAAAGGCTTGGCATTTAATTATGCATTAAACAGAACCTGCTGGATGCCCCCCAGAATTCCCAAAATTCATTTTCTCTCCTCTTTCAATGAGTCTTTTCCTAGTGTATGCTTCTCAGGGTCAGTTCTATTCTCAATGAAGTGGGGTGCTTTATGGATAACCGCAGGACACATGATAGACTTAGGTTTGAAGCACAATGTTACCTGAAGGTAAATGATGCTGAAATGTACGAAGTCTTACTAGATGATATTTCTCTGAGTGGTGCATTGCTTAAGGTAAAACCTAAAACTAATTTCCAGATTGGTGATGCTTGTGAACTGGTATTGAGTGAGGTATCAGCAGCATTCCCTGTAAAACATATTTGTAAAATAGTAAGGGTTGACTCTGAACTTATTGCGGTAAATTTTCTCACTTAATCTACCTTATTCCCATATGAGCATTTATCTAGAACTGAAATAATCAAAGAGATCAGGAACTAAAGATACCGTGACCATAGCAGATAGAGCAGAGTGCATAGTGTTAAAATTATCCAAATGTGGGAGAATTACTTGAAGTGTTAACACTGGAGCAGACAAAACAATCTCAGGCCGGACACTTTATCTCTGAGAACAACAAGCATGTTGCCCGTTGGCAGGGGGCACAAAGAAGCGTTTCTCTCTGACGAAATAATATGGGCGGGGGTAAAAAGGGCTGGCTTTTTGGACTAACCCTGGATTCATCTTGGAGCGGAAAACGGAGTCTAAGGCGAGCCAACGACGCAACAGGACGCCACAATATCGGTCATTTATCTACCACAGCATCCACTTTCCGAAGTCTTGTACAATCGACTTAAAACAACCTCACTACAATCAAATCAATGAAAGCTTGGTGAAAGAGATGATCTTCTCATTTCTTCGTCTGTTATCTTATACAAAAAAAATTACTTACTCTCTTCTACCCATTCAAGGGCTTCTTTAAAACTTCGGTAAACAGAGTACTGGTATGGCATTTTTTTGATATCAGCAAAAGTAATGTACATCCTAAACATCCCATAAACATACGCACTCGGACACGCAAATGCAGTTCTGCCATCCTTACGGTTAATAAAATACTTCGTTGAAAGCTCTGGTACGCTATTGAATTGCTCTGAAGTTACGTCTATTAAACTGCCATTGGTATAATCCCAAATCAGATGTCTCGTGACTTTGGGAAAGTACTGTTTTAACGCCTCACATATTTCATCAAAGGTCGCTCCTCCGATAACACGAAGAATCACAACATCATTATATTTTTCGTATATTATTTCCGCCATATTGAACCGCACCTTTTTTCACTGGACACTCAGAAGTGGTCTCTTGATGCAGTCTCTCAAATTCAACCGGATACAGGTTTCCACTGTGCCTGTGCCTGCGCACCGGGCTGTAGAACATTTCGATGTAATCAAAGATGCCCCGCGTGCCTCTTCTCGTTTTTTGCAGGTTCGCCGTTCAATTCTCCCACACTTTAACTGTTGAAAAAGACTCTCGGCATCAGCGTTGTCGTAGCGTTTAATCCAAGTGTAACAGCTGCAATCTTGAATTTTTCGATGTAACGCTTGCTACTCGCGTTATGCATTCTGATGTTATGTCTGTATAACTCAGGAGTGTCAAGAAAACCAGGGGGGATTTAGAAGCTACTTGAGATTGATGTGTCTACTATTGACAGGACAGGTTAACTTTACCGTGCCTGAAACGTACAGATTCTAAAAAAGGAGGTCCCGGACTTTGGTCCGGGACCTCCTCTACGTTACTACACTCTTAAAGCCCTATTATCTGATATACACACCCACTGGAATGGCAGGTATGGTGACTCCTCCGCCCGGCGGCATTTCAACATCCGCAAAATCAATGGTCTTGATCACCGTGCGTTTTCTTACATCAACGACCTGTAAGTGGCTCATAGCTCCGGACAGTGTCATGTTGGATACATACAGGTAGCGGTTGTAGCGGTCGAAGGCGAGAGTATCAACGCCGAACAGCTGGCTCGTACCGACAAAATCAACCTCCGTGGTGTAGCCGGAATCGCTGACCGCACTGGAACTGTCAACATCCAGTTCAACAATCGCATTGTTCGGCAATACCGAATCAGTGAGATCAGGATCTTCCTGCGTACAAAGGGCGTAGGCCTTGGTGTTGGCACCATTAAAAACAATTGACTGGCATGCATTCATACGCGCTGCCGTCGTAACGAAGTTTTTGAGCACAACGACGCCTGGCGCAGTGATCTCCAAGACGGGGAAACGCATATAATCTGCAGTAAGCAGCGTATCGGTACTATCAGGATCTGACGACGTCACGGCAACAAGTGCGGTTTTGCCGTTCGGGGCGATAGTAACGTTCACGGGGTGTAATATCCCGCCATCGGTTACATCTATGCTCCCTACGAAAGCCAGATGGCCGACATCGTTAATGGTGAGGGCATTCACCTTCCCGCTATAATAGTCAACCGTGAGCACAGTCTTTCCGTCCGCTGCCACGGCAATGGCGTTGAAATACGTGTCATAGGATGTAATGTCAGGATCGGGGTTGATATCAGGAGAGGTGTACTCCTCGACCAGGGCGGCATTCTTGACATCGATTACCGCAATTTTTGGTGAAGAACCTCCGTCTGTAACCAGCGCGAAGCGACCGTCGGGTGTGAGGGCAATATCCTCGGCGTAAAAGCTCATGGTGACGCTTCTCAAAACAACGGGAGCGGAAAGCTTGCTGATGTCGACAATTAACACCTTGGCGTCACCAAAATTTGAGATCAGCGCCGTCTTGCGGTCGGGGGTGATCACCACATCGAATAGTCCGCCGCCCGCGCTGTCGAGCTCAACTGCGAGAAACGGCTCGGATACGGTCTGTGTCGCCGTATCGATGATACTCATCCAGCCGCCGTTAAACGCGACGACACCGACGCTGTTCGATGAAGTCGCACCATCATCCCCGCAACCGCCAAGCAGCAAGCTCGCGACCACTACCATTGCCAGAAAAAAACACCTGAACCTTCGGAACATTTTTCCTCCTGTTGTTCGTTTGTACAGCCGCTTACAACAACTGCATTCAATAAAGGGATCGAGGGACCTAATATCAGGTGCACCGGGTCGGGGGGTGGGTCGAAATTAATCCGGGAAATAAACCAGCGACACTCCCTCATTAAATCCACCCTATCTCTAATTCCAACCCCTGAATAAAACTCAACTTTCCACCCACACATACAACGTGAAAAAACGCCAGCAAACAGGCAAAAAACATTTATCGCAAAGGAAAACTAAAACGGCGACAACAGCATTTCACTGTAAACAATTGCACCAATGGCTTACAGGAAAGTGCTTTAATGAACAAGCCGAAAGGCTTGGCAATGAGTTTATGCTTTGAACAGATCCTGAGATGGTATGAATACGGGTTACTATTGATGAGTTGATTCTTGTGCAAACAGCCTTCGGTTTTTTGGACCCAAATATGCCAAAGCGGGCAAGGAACAAAACCTCTAATTAGAATTCTGGAGACTTGCCCCCTTTATGTCCCTTTCAATAGCGCTAAAGCCCTGTGTACTCTTGGATTAAAAAGCAGCTTATCCCTGTTGACCCTGTCATCTCAGGAAGATGTCGTAGTGATAGATCAGATAACAATCACAGTGCATATTCAGGTTGTGCAGACAGCAATGCCCTCAACGATAGCATCCGAAGTCCTGATTCCGGCATAGACGTCGTTCAATGACGACAAGAAAGATGTCTGCACCTGCCGGGCAGGTACGATTTCACCATCCAGCATCAGGTCTCTTGTGGCACATGCATCTTTAGCAATCGTGCAGGTGAACCCCATATCAAAAGCGGCTCTAACGGTGGCATCGACACACATGCTGGTCATCATGCCGCAGACCAGCAACTGGTCAATCCCGGCTGTTTTGAGCTGTTCCTGCAGGTCGGTCTCACGGAAACTGTTTGGATAGTGTTTGCTGATAATTGGTTCACCGGCAAGCGGCAAGACGCTGGGGTGTATATCTACCCCTGGTGTACCGGGCAGTAAGAAGGTTGCCATCGGCGTATTAGAGACCTGTTGAATATGGTAAACCGGCCACGATGCCTTCCTAAAGCAGCCCAGCAGCCTGGCTGCTGCTCCGGCGGCCTCCGTGGCGCAAACCAGTTCCATGCGTCCACCGGGGAAATAGTCATTTTGTATGTCGATAAGAATAAGTGCAATACTCATGTTTTCCTGCCTTCTCTTCAGTGAGGATTTCCGCCACAGGTTTCTGCTGCATAAATGCCAAGGACCAAAGAGCCGAGACAAACGTATGTTATGGGTACAGACCGCGTAATGATGCGTGGAGCCGTGCAATGCCAAGCAGGGTATCGACATTCGGTGTTTCCATACCAATTTTTTGTCCTATTTCACGGACAGCACTAACCAGCGCATCAAGTTCGACAGGCCTGGCGGCCTCCACATCCTGAAGCATTGAAGTCTTGAAGGCTCCCAGCTTGCGGGTTACCGCCATCCTCTCCTCTCCGCTCTGAGAAACCGGACAGCCGATAATTTTCCCAATCTGAGCAGCTTCACTCATGACACTCAGACAGAATTTGTTTACCAGAGGATCATCAAGGATTTTGTCACACGTTGCACCGGTAATTGCCGAGATTGGATTCATGGTCATATTGCCCCACAGCTTGAACCAGATATCCTGTTGAATATTTCCGGAGATAACCATATCTATTCCAGCCTGCGTGAAAAGCTTCTCAATGGCGGTGATGCGTTCCGACACTGTTCCGTCAGGTTCGCCGATAATAAGCGTATTGCCAAAGACGTGCTTCACATAACCAGGTTCAATCAATGAAAAGCTGCCATGTACGACAGACCCGACTATGTTATCTGCAGGTATGGCGGCAGCAATTTTCCCATCAGGGTCCACTGAATGGAGACGCGTCCCTGAATATTCACCACCGAAACCGTTAAAAAACCACCACGGCACGCCATTCATGGCCGTCATCACCACGGTATCCGGGCCTATTAACGGTGCAATCTGTTTCGCAATCGTAGCCATCGCAGTGGCCTTTACCGCTATAACAACCAGATCCTGTATGCCAAGTTCATCAGGGGATTCAACCACATTGATCTTTACCGAGAATGTTTCATTATTGGACAGCAAGCGAAGCCCGTACCGCTGCAGCGCCTTTAAGGTTGCACCTTTGGCGACAGCATTTATTTCATTACCTGCATGGGCCAAGCGAGCACCGATATATCCACCTACTGCACCGACCCCATAGATACATATTTTCATACCATTCCCCTTTAGTCGTATTTTTCAGGAATCACTTGTTAGAAGGTTGCCAAAGTGTGGACCAACGCCGCCCTTGAAGCAACGAATCACGAGACAAACAACTCAGTCGCTTACCGATCGGTGTTGATAGATCCACCTGAACAGCCCCAGTGCCAGCACAGCAACGACCCCATTACTAACGAAGGCAACCCTGAAACCCTCCGCCCTGATGACCGGCCCCATTCCTGCAGAACTTAGCATCATGCCTGCATAAATGCAGGTGTTATAGCAACCAACGGCAAGCCCGCGCTTTTCCTGTGGTACGGCGTCGGCAATCAAAGCACAGATAACAGTGAACGCAACCCCCATGCCGCCACCCATCACAGCAGCAGCGACAATAAACGAGAACGCCGAGTGACAGAGTCCGAAGGAGGCCACTGCGATGGCAAACACTGCCAGGCCACTAACCACAAGGATACTGCGATCTTTAAAACGATCACACAGATGGCCCGACGGTAAACGCGACAGGGCATTGACCAGCGCCCCGGCCGCAAACACCAACCCCACATGCACCGTGTTCATCCCCAGGCTCAACATGTAGAGCGGCATAAAAGTTACAAACGTTCCATACCCCAAACAGCAACCAAAGACAGCAACCAGACAGGCCAAGAGCTGACGGTTCCCCATGAGACTTTTTAACGATTCCAGTACTGCATGGTGCGAGACACTGCTACGCCGGGCTGCGGCAGAAGTGGGGAGAAAAAAAAGTACCACAAAAAACATGGCGAGGATCAGCCCGCCAGCTAGCGGAAATACCGGCCTCAGCCCAAGGGAATTGGCAACAAAACCGCCGGCGGCCGGACCGAGAGTCATGCCGCAGTACATGGCCATGGTATACCAACCGAAGGCTTGGCCACGGAATTCAGGTGGTGTCACATCCCCCACATAGGCCATGAGAGCAGGCGAAAATGTTGACAACCCCACGCCGAAGAGCAGGTAGATAAGAGCCAACTGAGGCAGACTACTGCTCCAGTACAGTACGAATGATGATCCGGCGAGAAGGAGAAGTCCACCCAAGAGTGGCAGGCGGCGGCCAAAACGGTCGGAGACGAGGCCGGACGGAATGGAGAGGCAACACGCCGTAAGCATGAAAACGCCATTGATCATCCCGACCTGAACCGCATCGGCACCAAGCGATGTAGCAAGCAGCGGAACAATCGGCAACCTCATGTACGAGCCGAAGAAACAGAAGAAACCGATGATGCACGAGGTCAGCAACCGTCTATCGACCGTATGTTCAGGTGATTTCAAGGTTTATCCTTTTTATGCTATTCCCTGCCTGCAGTCAGGACATAAGAAACTCTTCAAAGAGCCGATCATGCACATGGATATGTTCCAGGAAGATCCGGCGGACCCTGGACAACCTGTTGTAGACAACATCGTCACCCTTACTAAAGAGGTGCCCCACCTCGGCCGCATCAGTAAAAATCGAATAATGATCGAAGCGATGTGCTGTTGAATGCGGAAAGTCCACCAGTTTCAAGACATCATTCTCGGAACAGAAATGCTCCTTCATGGAATCCAGCAGCTGATCCATGTCGTTTGTAAGATTGAAATCAGGTTGTTCCCGAACCAACTCGATCATTCTATCCAGCTTGTTAACTATGCTCCGGTAACGACTGTCGCAACCCGGATCCAACAAGGCAAACGATTGCGGGTCAGTAGCAACCATATCTGAGAGGCGATTGTTTTTGAGTTCCATAACAGGCTTTCTTTAGATTATATTTATCAAACAGCAGGTATTCCATTTCAAATGGCCTGAACACGCCTCATAGCGAAAATTAAAGCCCATGGAGGGAGGAGGTCAACCTCCACGGGCTTCTAACTACGCAAGCCGGGGACAGGCCAGCCCCAGGTTCTGCGCATTACTACAGCAGGGATTGCGAGGCAACCCCAAAATAGTAATCATGAGCATTTGCAGTGAATGTGCCATTTATAAACAGCACATAACCATTCGTAATAATGGCATTTTACATTAACCAGTCCAGCCACTGTTATCGTTTTGACAAAACATCGTGTCGTTTTGATAGCGCCTTATCTTAAAATGCACGACTGCCCCCTGAGTCACTTCATCAACAAAAAAAATGTCAAAATCCGTCGACTTTCCTCCATCACACATCACATGCCATCGACAAGACAACACGTATCAATGGCTCGCCGGGCGACACACAGAATATTGGCGGTAGATACCACAATCGTGACCCCGTATTTTAAACATGTTTATACTGCATTAACGCCACGCCCAAACACGGCCCGGCTCTTTGCCTGCTTCTGCACCCCCGGAACAATACACACCCCCACCCATTTATCAATTCGATAAACGTTTTTTCAAATCAAGAACACACACAGACACGCAAGCCACACACATCCTATAATTTCGCATAGTTGCGCCTGTTATTTCCAATGGCACATTCGTTGCTACCTCGATTACATATCCATACCGGGGGAATCGCACGGAAACAGCCCCCGGACAACATACCTAATTCCAGACAACAAAGAATCGAGGCGTGGACATGATCAGCATAGAATCGGCTCAACACATTATTTTGGACCGGATCGGCGTACTGCCTGTGGAAGAAGTACCACTGCTGCAGGCACTCGGACGGATCATCGCCAAGGATGTCTTCACACCATGGGATGCCCCGTTAGCCGACAAGTCCGCTATGGATGGATACGCCATATCATCCAGAGCTCCAAAACGGGATACGTGGCCGGTGGTAGATTTTGTTCCGGCCGGCAGCATGTGCACAACCGCTGTGGCACCGGGTGAAGCCGTAAAAATCATGACCGGAGCCACAGTACCGCCGGGATGCGATACCGTCGTGCCAATTGAGGATACGGAACAGACCCCGGACGGCATACGTCTGATTCGCGACTTGAAGCCTGGCTCCCACATCAGAAAACGCGGCGATGACTTGAAAGAGAATGATCTGGTACTAACCTCGGGATCGATAGTGCGCCCCCAGGAGATAGGCCTGCTGGCCTCTTTAGGCAAGACCACTATCGGGGTATATCGCAAACTACGGGTCGCCATTCTCGCCACCGGCGACGAACTGCTTGACGCCGGATCAGCGCCCGACCCCAGCAGAATAATAAACAGCAACAGTTACAGCCTGGCGGCACAGGTACTTGAAGCCGGTGGAGAACCGCTGCTCATTGGAATTGCAGCAGACACCAGTGAGGCGACCAAAGAGAAGATCAGTGAAGGTATTCAGGCAGACATGCTCATTACAACAGGCGGAGTGTCGGTCGGTGACCGCGATTTTGTCAAGGAAACCATTCAGGAAATGGGCGGTGAGCTCCTGTTCTGGAAGGTAAACATGAAGCCCGGCAAACCGGTGGCTTTTGCAATGCTGGCAGGCAAACCGGTATTCGCCCTTCCGGGAAATCCGGTAGCGGCAATGGTCGCTGTCGAGATGTTCGTTCGCCCGGCAATATTACAGATGACGGGGCACTCCCGCATCATGAAACCTAAAGTCAGAGCGACACTGGCTGAACAGGTCACAAACCGTGGAGAACGACCTCACCTTTTAAGGATGCGCGTCACACTGAAAAACGGTGCCTACACCGCAATAGCCACCAGCAGCCAAAGTTCTGCCAACCTTACATCGCTGACCGAGGGCAACGGGCTCTTAAGACTTGAAGCGAATTCCTCTCTTTCTGCAGGCTGCAGTGCTGAAATAACCGTTCTTGATCATGGATTTGAGATGGGGAGTATTAATTATGGCACTTTATGATTCCTTTGGTAGATCCATAAACTATCTGCGCCTATCGGTAACCGATCGCTGCAACCTGCGCTGCATGTACTGCATGCCTGCCGCGGGAATGCCATCAATACAGCACTCGGACGTCTTGAGCTATGAGGAGTTGCTGCGAGTCGCTGAGGCGGCGGTAGCGATTGGTGTAGAAAAAATCCGGGTGACCGGCGGAGAACCGCTTGTCAGAAAAGGGATCATCCCCTTCCTGGAACGACTTGCCGTAATACCGGGCCTGAAACGGCTGGTTCTTACAACCAACGGCATATTATTGCCGGAAATGGCAGCAGAACTCCGCTGTGCCGGCGTTGAAAGTTTGAACATCAGTCTCGACTCTTTCCGCCCCGACACCTTTTCAAGCATCACCCGCGGCGGCGACGTGCAGCAGGTTCTAAAAGGGATCATAGCCGCTGAAAAAGCGGGCTTCAAGCTCATCAAGATCAATGTGGTCGTGATGCGTGGAGTAAATGACGACGAAGTGGCCGAATTTGCCGCTCTTACCATAGACAAACCCTACCGTGTCCGTTTTATCGAATACATGCCGACCCTGAGGGATGACAAATGGAAACAGCGCACCATGGCCGGCGAAGAGCTGCTGGAGCTTCTTTCACGGCGCTTCACGCTGCGGCCGGTCAAGAAGGAAAACATGGACGGGCCCGCCTCATATTATCAGATTGATGGAGCGGCCGGAATGATCGGGGTAATCACCCCGGTTTCCTGCCACTTTTGCGGTGAATGCAACAGGATCAGGGTAACATCGTCAGGCGTCGCCAAGGGCTGTCTCTTTTCAACCGAATCGCGGGACCTGAAACCGGCCATAAGAACCGGCGACGACCAGGCGATCAGGGATGCACTTCGCTTTGTCGTCAACGACAAACCGGAACATCACGACATTGCAAAACAGGTACGCCACCATCCGGTCCTGCCCATGTCGCAGGTAGGAGGCTAACACCACACCGGTATGACATCGTTGCACAGCGCACTTCAAAGGAGAGGGTATGAAAGAGGACGTAATGGCTATTCTTGACACATTGCGGCCGGCTCTGAAAGGCGCAGGCGGCGATCTGGAACTGGTAGGAATCACCGAAGACGGCACGGTCACGGTCCGCATGAAAGGGCTGTGCAGCACGTGTACGGCCGCTCTCTGGACGCATAGATTACGTATCGAGCGGGCTATAAAAATGAAGTTGCCGGACGTCACGGTGATTGTCCAGATTTAACGGAGAGGCTGCCACAGGACTCTATACAACAGGGGGGGATTCAATGCAGAACACAATAATTATCTTTACCAAAGTGCCGAAGTCCGGCGAGACCAAAACACGGCTTATGACTGACCGAGAGGGAATTCTGAGTCCGGATGAAGCCAAGGCATTGTACGAGGGGTGCCTCCTGGATGTAATAAATGTGTGTATTGCGTCAAAAAGCGGCGATGTGCGGGTTTGTTACAACAAAGACGGTGATGTTGAATATCTGGAAAAACTGTTGAAGAACGTGTCTGACCGGTCACAAATAAAGGAACTTTATGCCGACAAAGGCGGGAACTTTGATGAGTGCATGCAGTATGCCTCCGACTATATCCTTAAAGATGGCGGTCCCGGCAGGTTGGCAGATAGCTTGCTGATTGTCGGTGGAGACATCCCCACATTACAGCCATACATTCTGCGCGACGCTGTCAAAAAAATGGGAAAACTTGCCGGCAGTAAGGCCGGACTGGCGGCAGCAATAAAACTGGGGGGAGTAAACCAGCAGATTGGCGCAGCTCTCGTCGAAGGGGCCTGCCAGGAAGGTGGCTTTTCCATAGTCGGCTACACCTGCGCGACTCCATTTGTTTTTAAAGGCGTATTCTATAATCAGGACGGCATAACCGCCTTGGATATGCTGTTAGTAAAGGCCACTGAAAAAAACATTCCGCTGGCGGTTGTTGAAGCTGTTCCTGATGTTGACATCCCCGTTGACCTCGCCAGCATGATTCCGGTTGTTAAGGCTCTCAGGCTGGCTTCTTACCATGATGAAAGCATCCTGACCCCGGTAAACACACTTAAGGTCCTGGAAGAAATCGGCCTTGAGAGTACAGCAACGCCACCACAACGATAATCAGTAGTTTCTCTGGAACCGATTCTAAAAGAAAAAATACTGATTAAAGGGGATACCCTTGAACAACACAGAACTTGCCGAATCATTAACAAGATTGCTGACTCTCCGCTGGTCGCCAGTTGCGGTAAAACTGCTCAAGCCGGGTGAAGAGGTGCCCAATAATGTTTCCGAGCCCTCCGTACCCCTCCGGCATTGTCAGGCCATAACAGCTGCCAGGCGGGGAAACAGCATCTATATGCCGCCATCCAAACACGCATGCCCTGACGGCTCAGCTATTATGGGGCTGGTACCGATGTCGCCCAAATTGCGCTCCGGCGAACTGTATCTTTTATTTAAAAAACTTCCCAACATCAAAATCGCGCAGAAAATGATCGCGTCAAGACCGGAGTTCGAAGCGGGAGCATACCGGGCATCGGTGGTTGCTCCCCTGGAGGACGCACAGTTTGAGCCGGATGTGGTTATTTTCACCATTTACCCTGAACAGATCATGTGGCTCTGCTGTTCGTCAAGCTATGGCAATGGAGAAAGGCAGGTTTTCCACACATCGGGGTATAACTCAACCTGCGCTGACTTGACCGTGCAGGTCATGAAAAGCCAAAAAATGAACATATCCTTTGGTTGTTACGGCGCCAGGGCAATAAGCGATATCAGTGATTTTGAAGCGTACCTTTCCGTCCCCTACGATCAGCTCCCTGCACTCGTTGAATCGCTGGAAAAACTTGCGGTCAAAAGCATTCCGGAGGCGCGCAGGAAAATCTACATGCCGCCGGTTATTGACAACGTCGTGCGCTCGGGACAAGCAGAAGATCTTTCCGTAACGGTGCGCATCAATGAAGAACGCTGCGATGGCTGCGGGTTGTGTGAGGCTTTTTGTCCGGAAGCGGTACTAGAAATGAAACACACAGGAGCAACGTCAAAAGCCTCTGCGGTTGCACCTGAAAAATGCAGCACCTGCTACACCTGCGTCGGGCAGTGCCCACAAAAAGCAATACAGCTGGAATTACAGCACAAATAGCAGCCGTGTCCGGTTTGGTCTTTGCATTTAGCCCTCTCCCGCAAGGGTAGGATGGACTTTTAAGGCAACAGCAAAAACCTAATCGGAAGGCGCTGCACAAATAACGTTATCTGCATTTCCGGGGAGTACTAACGTGGACTTTCAAATAATGTTCGCAAACAGTGACGCTGAAGAAGAGTTGCGGGGAATTTTCCTGGACAGCGACATGGATATTGCCGGCGACATCCAGGAGCATGTGCTGATTAGAAAAGATGATGAAATCATCGGCGGCGGCATGCTGGCTCAAACAGACGACAAAGTGTTCCATCTGCTGGTCTTTGCGGTAAAGGAAAGTGCGCGCAAACATGGCATTGGCAGATTACTGATCGAGGAATTGCTGAGACAGCCCTGGCAGTACTGCATAGACAGCTCGGCAGTGCTGGAGAAAAACCACAAAGTTACGACGGTCGCAAAAGGTCAAAGCGCCGAGTTTTATAAAAAAGTGGGCTTTGTTCCCTGCGATTTTTCAGATCTTGCGCAGCCATTCCATGAACAGTGCCTTGAATGTCCCGAGCTGGATGACTGCAACCCGGTTGCGATGGTGTATGCGGCGTAAGGGCACTGATTCTGTTACGGAGAAACCTCTGTGAATGAAACGACCTTCATGATTTCAGGCTCCGGAGCCGGTCCCGGCGCGCCCTCTTTCTTCTGCAACTGCAAAGGATGCGTGGAAGCCCGCGAAAAACCAACGGCGGCCAGAACGCGCTCCGGAGCGATTATCACGACCGCAAACCAGACTATTCTGCTTGATACGCCGCCGGACCTGCGAGCCCAATTGGTCAGAGAAAAAGTCAGTGTTATTGATCAGATCTTTCTTACCCATTGGCATTACGATCATTTTGGCGGTCTTGGTGAGCTGGAATATTATGTAAAATTGCAACGGAAAGAACCAATCCCGTTGTATTTGCCCCCCACCGCTATTGAGCAGTTCAAAAGGGCTTTCCCCTATCTTGAGGAAATTTTTGTCACAACTCCCTGGGCATTTCATGAGTCATATTCTTTTGACAACCTGTCGATCACACCGCTTCCCGCCAACCACAGTATAGAGACTGCAGGTTTTCTCGTTACATCCGCCGAATCCAGGCTTGCCTATTTCCCGGACACTGCAGGCCTGCCTGACGAAACAGCAGAGGAAGTGAAAGGTGTTGACTGGCTCATCTGCGATGCCACGTTCCACGGCGACAACTGGTTTCCCCAGAGTCACATGTCGGTTTTGGAAGCTATTGATCTGGGCAAAAAGATGAATGCGCACCACACCGTACTTACCCATATGTCAGTCCATTACAGCCAGCCCGTCACGACGCTTGAACTGTATGAAACCGTATCCGGACATCCAAATGTATTAGCAGCGTATGACGGCATGAAGATAAATCTGTAATCGGGGCAACGGGAATATCTATGAAAAAATCCCTCGGCGCAAAACCGCTGGCGTTACCCTCGCCTGTGTGGGTGATCGGAAGTTACAACTCCGCTCAACGACCAAACATCATGGTCATTTCCTGGGGTGGCATATGCTGCACAACACCTCCCTGTGTGGCAATTTCCATCCAGAAAACGCGCTCGACATACGCAAACATCATAGAACACAACGCCTTTACGATAAATATCCCCTCAAGGCGGCATCTGGTTGAAACGGATTACGCAGGTATTGTCTCGGGAATAAATACCGACAAATTCTCCATCACCGGATTAACCGCAGTAAAAAGCGAGATGGTGAATGCCCCGTATGTGAAAGAGTTCCCGCTCATTATGGAATGCGAGCTGCTCCACACCATCGATATCGGCTCACATACCCAGTTCATTGCTCAAATCTGCGATGTAAAAGCTGATGAAGCGGTACTTGGCAAAAACGGGATGCCGACCGCAGACAAGGTGAATCCAATCATCAGCAGCGCAAGCGAGAGGGCCTATTATGCGCTTGGAGATTATCTGGAACGCGCCTATTCACCGGGGATGGTTTTATTGGGTAACCCAACCGACAAAAAGACGCTTGATGCCATTACGCCTGACGAAACGAGCCACAAGTAGCGGGATGTAACCGCACCTAGCAAAACAGGAGGGTCCACAACTTTGGACGTCGAAAAATTTATGAATATAGCTCTTAGCCCGACTGGATGTGCAGTGCGATCAAATCAAATCATCAGAGTTGAGGAGATGATTGGACGACGTGACCCGCTCTCGGAGTTACAACAAAAAATTGTGACTACGGCAATTTCACTTATTAACTCATTTGGAGACGGTGATTCAAGGAGAAGGGAATACAGAATACACATTGACGATTTTTCCGGGATCTGTGACCTCAGCTTTGAAAACATCCATTGTCACCTGACGGGTGAAATCGAAAAGATAACCCGGAAGGGTGTATGGCTTTACAACACCAATAGCAGGCTGCTGATCCGGACGCAGTGGTTTCAGTCGATTGTTTTCAACGGCAGAGAGATCATGTTTGAGTTTACCGAAAGAATTCTGGCCCTGATTCTCAAGTTTGCCAACAGTGATGCCGTATATCATCTGGTTAAGGGCATTCAGTATAAAGGAAGGCATACGCTGTCCGTTTTTGAACTCATCTGGTCCTGGAAAGGCAAGGGAGTGATTGAGTATACGATCCCGCAACTCATGCAGCAATTACACCTCGAGCACACAAGATACTCATACGGCCAGCTGAAACTCCGTGTCCTGGAACCCTCATTCGAGGAGATTTATGCATGGGACAACGCCATACATGTTCACTTCAGTCCCATTTTTTCAGGGCGCAAGGTCGAAGGTGTCCACTTTGCGGTGACTGTGGGTGAAGAGGCCAGGGAAATGAGGAAAAGAGAACCGGAGTTCAAGGTCCTTCTGCCGGGACAAAAACCGGCCAAACTGGTTTAACCACATCAGTTATTGAAATGCAGGAGCCACCACCAGCATGCAACGGCTTCTTGCTGCCTTATATTATTTTATCTGCCAGCCGGCTCTTTTCAAATTGAGACACACTTTATCGTTACGACAATACCCACGGTCACCACGTTCACAAATAATGCATTAAATTAAACAGTTACACATCTACCAAGAGATGGCACTTTCGTTGCAAACATAACGATTGCAAGTTTGTTCACACTCGCAATCGCTGCCGGAGGGCCTAACTCACGGACCGGCTCAGAAAAGGAACGTAAAGCAATGACAAAATTCGGAGAATACGTCGAGAGAGAAGGAAACAGTATCGTAAAAGATTCCGTTCTCTGTTTGCAGATGAACCTGGGGTATGCATGCAATCTGAATTGCAGCCATTGCCATGTCGAAGCGGGCCCCCATCGCAAGGAAAAGATGAGCAAGACGGTGCTGGAAGACTGTCTCCGCTTTGTTAAGAATGCGGGGGTGAAAGTAATAGATATTACAGGGGGGGCGCCTGAACTGAATCCTCATCTGCGCTACCTCATTACAGAGCTGAGAAAACTGGATTCGGTAGAAAGCATTTTATTGCGCAGCAACCTGGCTATCCTGAGTGAGCCTGAGTATGGCGACTTGCCGGCATTTTTCGCCGAAAACAACGTGGAAATAGTTGCTTCAATGCCGTGCTATCTGCAAGAGAACGTCACCTCCCAGCGTGGCACCGGCGTCTATGACAAAAATATCGGAGTGCTACAAAAATTAAACCGCATTGGCTACGGCACATCAGGCCCCCAATTACATCTGGTTTACAATCCGGGAGGGGCTTTCCTGCCCGGCCCGCAGCCGGCACTCGAAACCGCATACAAGAAAAATCTGGGCGACATGTTTGGGATTACCTTTAACAGCCTCTATACCATCACGAATATGCCGATTGGGCGATTCCGTAGCAACCTTGAACAGCAGGGGCAACTGGAGGCTTATTTAAAGCTGCTTACCGACAGCTTCAACTCCGCCAACCTGACTAAAATAATGTGTCGGAATCTGATCAGTGTGGACTGGCAGGGACAGGTGTATGACTGCGATTTCAACCACATATTACAACTGCCAGTGAATGCAGTCGACACCTACATCGGAAATATTGCCGTCGACGATCTGCTCGGAACATCTGTCAAGTTGGGGCAACACTGCTTTGCATGTACCGCCGGGACCGGCAGCAGTTGTCAGGGAAGTTTGAGTAATTGAGACACTTCTGTATATGGTTGGCTAAAAATGCAAGTCTGGTTTGTTTCACAAAAAATTTCGGGAGGCAACTTATGAGTACTGAAAATAGTAAAGAAAATTGCATCTGCATTAACAGGCGAAATGTACTCAAACTTTCTATGGCTGCTGGTGTTACTTTAGCTGCCGGTGGCATTACCAGGCTTGCTGAAGCTGCGACTAAAGAAAAAGGTCCATCCAATAAGCCCGAATATGCCAAACAACAATTTTTAAAGTCCATGAACTGTTCTCAGGCAATTCTTGAGACCTACGGGCCTTCTATGGGTTTGTCAGTTGCACAAGCCCGTAAGGTAGCTGCTGCATTCGCTGGTGGCATGGGAATGGGGTCTGAATGTGGTGCTATCACCGGCGCATATATGGTTATCGGAATGAAATACGGCAAAACTACCGAAAGTGATTCGCATGCTGATAATGAAACCTTTAAGCGGCTTGCCGAGTTCAACAAGAAATTCAAAGTACGCCACAAGTGTCTGACCTGCTCTGAGTTGCTGGAAACTGACATGGGCACACCTGAAGGCGTTAAAACAGCAGCTGGCAAAGGGTATTTTACGTCCAGATGTCCTGGATACGTAAAGTCAGCAGCAGAGATTTTAGACAAGGTATTGGCATAGTAACCTGATAAACATTTTGCCCAATTGATGAAATGCGCTCAATTTCACAGAAGGAAAAACTTTGGAACGGTTAAGAAGCAACGGAAATGAGGAAAAAAACACCGGGGTCCAAGATAGTTCTGCCGGGACATAAACTGGCCAAACTAGTTTAACCAAATCAGCTGTTGAAAATCAGGGGCCACTAGCAGAAAACAACTGCTTCTTGCAGGCTTTTATTTTTTTGTCTAAACCGCTAGCGGAACTTTCTTTTTCCCGAAAAGCAACGCTACCCAGACACTGATCTCATACATAAGATAGAGCGGCACCATGATCACGAACATGGTGATAAGGTCGGCGTGAAAGGCGGCGATAATCGCGCTGGCCAGCAGGGCGTACTTGCGTTTGGGAGCCAGCATTTTGTAGCTGACAATACCGAAGCGGGAAAGAAGAAGCGTTAGTACCGGCAGCTCGAATATCAGGCCGAAGATCAGTATCAGGCGCAGGCAGAAGTTGACATAGGCACTGATATTAAACCAGCTTTGCAGCCCTTCTGATTCATAGGAAAGGGAGAAGTTGATGATCACCGGCCAGATGATGACGAGGAAGAACATGGCACCAATGCAGAAGGTAACCGAAGCGGCGGTAACGAAGGGAACGACCATGCGCCGCTCCCTGTTAGTCAGACCGGGGGCGATAAAGAGCCACAGCTGCAGAAAGATAATCGGCAGAGCCAGAATTAATCCGGACAGCATGGCAATCTTGCACTGCATGAAAAACGGCTCCATCGGGGCGCTATAGTTGAGGACGCGTTTTTTAAACGGGGCGTTAAGCTCCTGTTCAAGCTTGAAGTGGGCGTAAAGCGCCGGTGCCCGGTCCTTTACCTCCAGATAAGCTTTCTTCTTTATTTCTGTCAGATAGGTTTGCCCAGTCAGTGGTTTCTCGATAAATTGCAGGATGCCGTCTGAGAAGTTCCAGGCAATCCCCATACCGACAACGACGGCAACAACTATGATAATTAACCGTTTTCGCAACTCCACCAAATGATCAATGAATGAGGCTACTTTTTCTTCACTCATGGTTGTCTTTTCGTCCCCGGTTTTCGCACGGAACGCCTTAACCTTCTTTTTTGGGATTCAATTCGACCACATCCTTGCCATCTGCAGCTTTTCTGAAGTTACTGATGGTTTTACCTAATGAATTGCCGATTTCCGGCAGTTTTCCTACGCCAAATACCATCACAACAATAAATCCAATTATAAGTAATTCGGGGGTGCCAAAGCCAAACATAATCAGAATCTCCTTGTGTATTTAAATTGAAGGAACTAACCCGACTTTTAAGCCGGCTTTTCCTCTGTTACGGCACTATCAGGCTCTTCCGCAGCAGCCTTTTTTATGGTCGCAGCTTCTGCGCCGGCAGGTTCTTTGGCAGCAGGTTCCTGGTTGTCGGAAAATGTGGTGCTGTCTTCCATAGTCTGTTTAAAGCCTTCCGTAGCACTTTTGAATTCAGACATGCCCTTCCCGAGTGAACGTGCGAGTTCGGGGAGTTTGTGCGGGCCGATCACAACAAGTGCGATAACCATAATGATAATAAGTTCCGGCATGCCTATTCCAAACATATATCTCTCCCTTTAACAGGTCTGTCGATCCCATCTATTGTGCAGTTCGATCCTGCGTGTTCCGGTTAGGTATTTGCAATTGCCTTAAAAGTTCCCCCTACCCTTGCGGGAGGGGGCTAGGGGCTAGGGGGTGGGGGAGTTTGCCACATTTGATACTGACGGCAGCTTCTCCCACCCCTCAAGGCTAAACGCAAAGACCAAACCGGCCTTAACAATCTTTTTTTCGGGCCAGATCAACCTGATCCTTACCATCCGCAGCCTTTTTAAAGTTGCTGATCGCCTTGCCGAATGAACTCCCTATTTCCGGCAGTTTCCCCACCCCAAAGATCAACATCACGATAGATCCGATAATCAGTAATTCAGGTACGCCAAAACCAAACATGGCAAATCTCCTTTTGTTTGTAATTACTTAATTTTCCTTCTCTCAGCAGCACGCCAGCAGGTGACCCATTTTCTTCTGTTTGGTCCGGAGATAGCCGATGTTGGTGCCGATAGCTTCGGTTTCCAGTGGTAACCGTTCGACTATTTCAAGGCCGTGGCCTTGCAGTCCGATTATTTTGCTGGGGTTGTTGGTAAGAAGCCTGATTTTGCGGGCACCGAGGTCCCGTAATATCTGGGCGCCGATGCCATAGTCGCGGAGGTCGGCTTTGAAGCCGAGGGCTTCGTTGGCTTCGACGGTGTCTTTGCCGCAGTCCTGAAGGGCATAGGCTTTGAGTTTGTTGACGAGGCCGATGCCGCGCCCTTCCTGGCGGAGATAGAGGATGATGCCGCTACCGTGGACGCTGATGGTTCTCATGGCAAGTTCAAGCTGACTACCGCAGTCGCAGCGGAGACTACCGAAGACATCCCCGGTCATGCATTCGGAGTGGACCCGGACGAGTACCGGTTGATTGCTGTCGATGTCCCCTTTGACGAGGGCCAGGTGTTCACAGCCATCGACGTCGTTGGCGTAGGAAATAATACGGAATTCGCCGTGGCGGGTCGGCAGTACGGTTTGGGCAGTGCGCCGGACAAGGGTCTCGTGTGTAAGGCGGTAGGCGACGAGGTCGGCAACGGTACAGATTTTTATGCCATATGCAAGGGCCAGTTTTTTTAATTGGGTCATGCGCGACATGGTGCCGTCGTCGTTCATTATTTCGCAGATGACACCGGCGGGTTTGAGTCCGGCAAGACGTGCCAGGTCTACAGAGCCTTCGGTTTGGCCGGTACGGACGAGGACGCCGCCGTCTTTGGCCCGTAGGGGAAAGATATGTCCCGGGCGGCAGAGGTCGGCGGGGGTGCTGCCTTCGCCGATGGCGACCTGGATGGTGCGGGCGCGGTCGGCAGCGGAGATACCGGTGGTGACGCCGGTTTTGGCCTCAATGGAGACGGTGAAGCCGGTGCCGAAGGAGGAGGTGTTGTGGTCAACCATCATCGGGAGGCCAAGTTTATCGCAGCGTTCTCCGGTCAGGGTGAGGCAGATGAGGCCACGACCGAAGCGGGCCATGAAGTTGACCGTTTCAGGGGTGGCGAATTCGGCAGCCATGGTGAGGTCACCTTCGTTCTCCCGGTCTTCGTCATCGACGAGGATGACCATTTTGCCGCTGCGGATGTCTTCGATTGCGTCTTCTATTCTGCATGGTGCCATTGTTGTGCTCCTGTAATCTAATCTTTCAAGCCGGATCTGTTGGTAAAAAAACCCGTGGAGGGAGGAGGGTGACCTCCACGGGTTCGACTACACAGGCCGGGGACAGGCCAGCCCCAGGATTCTGCGCAGGACAACGACTTTTATGCGGCAGTTATGTAGTTATGCCGCGTTTGATTATCAAGGCAGCCGGTACACATGCAAGGCGGACCTGCGTGGTGAAAAGGGGTTATTATCCGGATAGGCTACGGCGGTTACCAGCAGCGTCTGGCCATCGTTGTTGGCATCAGCCAGGCGAAAGTCGGCCAGGTAACTCTTTTCAGGGGTAGAGTGCCAGACATCGCGCAGAGTTGCCCCGTCCCAGACCATGGCCTTCAACTCCGACCTGGAGTACATTTTAGCGCGGGAAAGCACGCTGAAACCGCTGTTGACCGGTACTATGATCTCACCGGCAGCATTGACCTCGACTCGGGCCGGGAGATATGAGAGCCAGCTCTCTCCGCCAATCTGAACATCTCCACGCATCTCTATGCAGGACTCATTTCCACCCATTTTATCGACGCTACTGCCCAACACCTGTCCTTCCGCTGTAACGATGTTCAGATATCCATCCTCTCCCAGGCTGGCAAAGAGGTGCTGTTTACCGGGGAGAGCGGCAAAATCATACAGGTTGACCTTTGGCGGCACAGTAATCGGCTCTCCTTCGACAAGCTCCGTGCCAACGAGCTTCACGCGAAACAGCGGCCCGGCAAATTTGCGCCCCTGAAATCCCATCTTCTGGGCAATCAGAACAGCTCCGTCGCCCGGCAGCGTGATGCGACGCAGGTGCCAGGCAATTTTGTTCCGGGTTACGCGGTACGTGCCGTCTTGCGATTCTATAATGAGACCGGAGAGGTTGCCGGAGTCGGTGATCGCCGAAACAAAGAGCTGCATCCGGCCGTTCTTTTTCAGATCGAAGCCGTCGAGATGGTGCCCCCTAAGTGCGTTACCGAAGTGAACCGTACCGAGCTGCTGATAAGACCCATTGACCAGGCGGGATATCTCCAGGCGGTCTTCAAAGGCTACTGCCAGTTCCTGTCGGCCATCGCCGTCAAAGTCGCCGACTTCCAGGCCGATCGGGGTCCCTTTCAGCGGAGGACTGGTCCAGTAGTTACCTATTCCTGAGGGCACTACGCTCTTGATCACGGCACTTTCCTCCACGGCGGCCAGGGTAACGGCCGACATGGCGGACTGTGCGACCGCAGGGTAGCTGTGGATCAGCTCGAAATCCGGCGAACGGACTTCAAGTCCCTGGCTCGTGAGAATGAAGTAGAGAGCGGCACTCTTCCCTTTGGGCAGGGTCGGCGTTGTTGGCCTGCCTTTTTGAGATGACGCATACCCTTGCCACTGCAGGTGAGGCAGCAGACTCTGCAGTTCAGTGAAGTACGCCTCTCCCTGGCCGGTATAATCCCAGAATTCGGCATCAACATTCTGAAAGCGACGGATGGCATCACCTTTTTGCAGGGCGGTTGCAGAGCTGATCTGGCGGCAGTAGGAATAGCCGGATTTGATGCCGGTAATCTGCAGAAAGCCTTTGACGGTATCCAGACTGCCGAGCACCGCTTTTGTTACCGGATGCACGATCTTGGCGCCGGGCGTCACCACACTGAAGATGTCGCCCACTGCGATCTGCTGCTTGGCATCAAGATCGATGATGAACTGGTTCCCGGCCGTCTCGACAATATATCCGGAGGCCGGGGCGAAGTCCCGAGCCAGCGCGCCGTTGACGAGCGCTGCCGATGCATTCAGGACGGGAATCAGGAGGAATATGACAAGTGCGAAACAGGCCGTCTGTAGTGTTACACCGCGCATATTTTTTCTCCTCTTTTACGTAGAGCCGTTGATTCGGGTTTAAAGGCTCCGTGTGTGGGAGCAGGTAGCACCTGACCACACACGGAGATACAACATTACTGCACATTACTTCTCGTGGGAGTATCTTAGAACTTCATTTCCCATTTCACGCCGCCGGCATAGATTCTTGATTCCTTGGCGCCGGTGCTGCTGTCGAGATCATTCAGCAGGGAGACTTCAGGCACTATCTTGACGTTTTTGGTTACTGAGTACTGCAGGTTGGCAAATGCGGCCATTTTGTTGTCGTCTTTTATATAGTTGTCATTCTTGCTTGTCTCGTAAGAGACACCGGTATAGACCTTGACCTTGTCGCTTGCGGTGTAGCCGACCTGACCGAAGCCGCCGTAGGTGTAGGAGTTTTTCTTTCCGCTGTAATACGAACCGGTAGTAGCAGCACCGTTACTCATCAGGTCGCCGAGATTCTGGCCGCCATAAAGGTGAAACTTAAGTTCGACCGGGTTAAGGTCAATCGTGGCGTGGGCATACCCCATGAGGGAGGTGATATCGGCGCTAAGATTGGTAACAGTAGTATCGGTCACTTTGTAGTAGTTACCGGCGACTCCGCCACCATACTTGACGAAACCGGATGCCCCCTCATAACCGGCAACAGTCTTGGGTATGAAGGTATCGTAATCAACGCTGGTTGTGGCATAGTTGGTAGCCGTGTTGTTAAAGACGCCACCAGCCTTCCAGCCCCCGGTTGAGTTGGAGGTGGAGTTGGTCCCGAAACCGCCTGTTGATGTTTTCATCAGCGCCAGATAGAAGCCGTTGTTCATGCTCACCTTGATCTGGGCATAGCGGCCGTCAAAAAGGGAACCGTAGGCATTGAAACCACCATCGGCGTCAAATACCTGTTCAGAACGGAAGACATAGGCGCTGGGGAGATAGCCGAACCGCAGCTTACCTTCACCGAAGTTCCAGTCACCGAACAGCATGCGCAGCTCGACACCGGCTCCGCGGTTTTTGGGGTTATATGCACCTAATTCAGCAAGACCGGAAAAGTCCCCTTCTTTAACCCGCATACCGACAAAGCTGTCTCCCTGCAGATCGAGGCTAAAGTCAGAATCTTTCTGGGACGCGCCGGTAGCCGGATCATAATGGGTGTTTGAAGTGTACCATGTGCCGATCCTGATTGTTCCGTACGGGGTAACGTCCAGGGCCATAGCCGGGACTGCCAGAGCTACGGTTGCACCTAAAACTACTGCACCAATAATACTTCTCTTCATTTTCTGCCTCCTCATGTTGGTTTCCGATTGGTTGAAGCCAAGCGGTCAAACTGGCATTGTGTGATGTAAAGTCAGTTCATCAAGGCACGACAAAATCAAACCTCTGATGGCAGGGGAGACAAAAATTCACCGACTTTTTATGCTGATGATGGCACAGGTTACAGTCGGCTTCAGTCCCGTAATGCCGGTTTTCGTGAGGGTTTCTTGGTTTTACGTGTGCAGTTTTCGCAGCCAGTTTTTCTGTCGGTCCGTGGCAGCCCACGCACTTGAGCATTGGCACCGCTGCGGGTTTTTTCACGTTCTCATGACACTGGGCACAGGTAATACCCATGCTGGCGTGCAACGTGCCTAACTCACCGTCTTTCCCTTTTTTGCTGCTTGAAGCGGAAACACCAGCGGCGAAAATCCCACTCAAAAACGCAACAAGTGACAGGGCAAATATGAACTTTTTTATAGGTCTGTTTTTCATTGTTTCTCCAATCTTGAATAGTGTGTTGGGAACAGTCGCAACCGCTCCTTGGATGTTAAAATAACGACCAACACGTACTTACAGCTTTGCTACATGCCTTCCAGCCATATAGCCGAAGGTGTAACAACGCCCCAGTGACAGCCCGAAAACGGTGAGTGGATAGTCGACACCGCCATAAAAGCCGCCACCGAGGTTGCCGATCACGAACAGACCCTTGATAGGCTTGCCGTCGGCGTTGAGAGCCTGATGGTTTTCGTTGACGAGCATGCCGGAGCAGAGCGTTGAGATGCGCATCCTGCGATGGATGCCGTAGAATGGCGCCTTTTCGACCGGAATCAGGCGGTCGGCAGGCTTGCCGAAGTCGTCGTCCTTACGGGAGGCACACAGTTCGTTGTAGCGTTTGACGCTCGCCACGAAAGTTGCGGGATCGCACTCGAGCTTCCTGGCGAGTTCCTCAAGCGTGTCGGCAACGTGCGTATTAACCAGTGAATCAAACACGCCATGCTTCGGAGCAGGGTCATCGGGCATATAATTTTTCAGCCCCTCCGGCGGAACCAGCTTACCCGGCCAGGTTGCGGCCTGCGTCATGTAGTTTGAATCGAACACCTGTGAATAGTGTCCGGCGTTCTCGGCATCTCGCAGGTAGTTGTTGTACAAGGACATGTCGACAGTCTCGTTCACGAACCGCTTGCCCTTACGATTGACTGACAGAAACGGCATGTCGCACATGGATGCCGGACCTGCATCAAAATCGTGCAGCATCTTGGTGTGACCAATGGGCTCGATCACGCCGCCCGCCCAGTAGGCCAGGGCAAAGCCGTCGCCGGTCCTGTCCATCTGCTTGCGGCCGAAGTGTTTCAAGTCGGGGATGAAATAGTTACACATCGCCTCATTGTTCTGATAATCGCCGGTCGCCAGGATGACGCCTTTCCTGGCAAGGAACTTCGTATATTTGCCGTCCCTCCCCTTGGCGATGACACCGATAACTTCACCGGCTTTGCCATGGACCAGCTGTTGGGCAGGCATGTTGAAGAAAAACTGGACACCGGCTTTCTCAGCTGTCTTGGCCAAAGCGCGCATGCCGTCACCGGTGGTATAAGGCTTCGGGCCGAAAAATGACGTAACGTAATTCACTGTGTAGCCATTGACTGTACGAATACCGCGCTGTGGAGCGCTGCCCTGATCAACGACCGGCGAACCACCCTTTTTGGCACGGTCAATGACCCAGCTGACGGCCTCGCCGGAGTTGTACGCCCATTGTCTGAGGAGTGCGGGATTGCAGCGATGGTTGTTGTCATTCATGAGTTTTGCAACTAACGCCTCGATACCGGCCTTATCACTCGTCGCCAGAACGATGCCGGAACCGGTGTTACCCTGGGAAACAGGCATGGGATGTTTCTGAATCACCGCGACCTTGGCACCGTTCTCGGCAGCTGAGAGAGCTGCCGGGACTCCTGACGCACCTGCGCCGACAACAATCACATCGAATGTCAGCGTGGTTTTGATGTCCTTGGCCGCAATCGGCTTCGGCTTGGGCATAAAGTTAAGTGTCGCACCACCGTCAGAGCTCTTGGCGAACTCCTTACTACTGTCCGCAGCCTCTGCATTCTTTGCCGTCACGCTGCCAAGCCCAAGCAAACCGACACCCGCTGCGCCTAGCGCCGTGCGTGACAGGAAGCTTCGCCGTGAGATACCGCGTTCAAGCACGTCCTCTGTGTATTGATCCATTCCCTTTTCATCCTGCGAATTGTCTTTACTCATCCTTTTTTCTCCTTTCTTTTGTTGATTCACCCGCATTCCCTCGGTTATCGGTATCACAGGAGTAAGAGCACTTACTGTGCCACACGCATAACATGCTGAAACAATAGCGTTTTTAACTTACCACGCAAACAAACCATTGCCAAAATCGATCACTATGATAGACTGCAGATCAATTTGATCGACGGGAGGTTTCATGCAGGCAAAAGACTTGGATCTGAGGGAGCTTCTTTCGTTTACGCCGGAAGGTGGGGTAATGCACTTCATGGGACGGAGGGTGCTCATGTTCGATGCGGTTGCTCTGGGCCTGCTGCGAAAAGAGCTCATAGAATCGATGGGTATTTCCGCCGCTCGCAGCATTCTGACACGCTTCGGCTATGCACACGGCAGACGGACTGCAGAAAGTTTAAAGGAAGAGTTCCCAAAGCTGTTTGCCGATAGCTGGACCGGTCCGAAGCTGCACATGCTGCACGGCATGATGGTCGCTGAAGGAGCCAAACGGAACGACGACAGCGGCGCGGCACCGCTGGTCGAATCCTTCTGGCACGAATCGTACGAAGCCGAGCAGCACCTGCTGCATCTTGGGCGGTCTGACATGTCGGTCTGCTGGACACTGACCGGCTTCGCAAGCGGCTACGTGTCATACTGGGCCGGCAAGGAAATCTACTTCATCGAAGACCGCTGTTGCGGGAAAGGTGATGCAGTCTGCCATGTGGAGGGACGCTCAAAGGAAAAATGGGGAGATAAGCTGGAGCCGCATCTGCCGTATTTTCAGTCTGAATCCGGTGATGAGATCTTTAAGAAACTGGCTGACACCCTTAAAGAGACTGAGAAACGTTTGAAAAAACGACAACGACAACTGTCATGCCTGGATGATACGCCATGCGTTACGGCCCGTAGCGAAGCGATGCGCAAAACGTTAGACCTTACAAGACGGGTCGCCAAGGTTGAGTCCTCGGTTATCGTAACCGGAGAGAGTGGCGTAGGAAAAGAGCGGATCGCGCGGCTCATCCACGACGAATCAGCACGTGCAGCCAGGCCGTTTATCGCCGTTAACTGCGGCGCATTAACGGAGACATTACTGGAAAGCGAGCTTTTCGGCCACGCAAAAGGCTCCTTTACCGGTGCTGACAAGGATAGTATAGGGCTTTTTGAAGCTGCTAACGGCGGGACATTATTTCTGGACGAGATCGGCGAGGTATCGCCAGGAATGCAGGTAAAGCTGCTGCGAGCCTTGCAAGAGAGGGAGATCCGGCGAGTGGGTGAAAACAAACCACGCGCCGTAGACATTCGGATTGTTGCCGCTACAAATCGAAATTTGGTAGAGGAAGTACTGGCAGGACGTTTTCGGCAGGACCTCTTCTATCGCCTGCGCGTCATCGAGATAAAAGTTCCCCCGCTTCGCGAAAGAACCGAAGACATTTTACCGCTTGCCCGGATCTTCCTCGAAGAAGCGTCTCGCAGGGCCGGCAATAAAGTGACAGGTTTTACTCCCGAAGCCGCCGACCAGTTACTCCGCTATGATTGGCCCGGCAATATCCGGGAGCTGCAAAACGCCGTTGAGCATGCAGTGGCAATTTGCATCGGCAGCAGGGCCACTCTTGGGGATCTACCTGAAGAGCTGCGCCCTGCCCTGCCAAAAGCAACGGTTGTCGGCTCCATTCGCCACCTCGAAGACATCGAAAGGGAGTACGTTCTCGCAGCCATGCGCGCCACAGGAAACAACAGAAACCGCACGGCAGCCGAGCTCAACATCGGCATTGCCACACTTTATAGAAAGCTGAAGGGGTATGAAAAGGCTGGGCATACTGTTTGATGGCCACCCTTTTCCCGCACTTCCAGCCGACTGCCTAACATCAGTAGATAAGACCGCCAGACGTCAACAGAATCAATACCCGGTCCTCAGGACAGAGCCGACCGGTAGATTTTCATTGCCAACCAGGCATCAACCGAATAGAAAAAGATCCCGCACCAGATCAACATAAAACTGCAGAGGTTCGATAAGGTAAACAGTTCGTTATAGACTAATACTGCCAACAAAAATTGCAGTGTCGGCGCAAGATACTGGAGGAAACCGACCGTGGCCAGTTTCAGACGACGTGCTGCTGTGGCAAAAAGCAAAAGTGGAACCGCTGTAACAATGCCGGAAAACATGAGCAGGCTGTTTATTTTGATGCCGGACAGGGGAAATGAACCGGCTCCATTGAGGGAGACAAAAACCAGGTAAGCGACTGCAACGGGAGCCACCAGAAGTGTTTCAACCGTCAGTCCGACCAGTGCATCAACCGCTACTATTTTTCGAAGCAGCCCATAACAGCTAAACGTCAAAGCCAGAGTCAGTGCGGCCCAGGGAATGTGACCAAATTGCACGGTGATGAGCAGAACGCCACATGTGGCCAACAGCAGGCCAAATAGTTGCATTCTGCGCAGGCGCTCTTTCAAAAACAGAAATCCCAGAAAAACACTGAAGAAGGGGGTAATAAAATACCCGAGACTGGCCTGTAAGATTTGGGCATGGTCAATGGCAATTACGAATATCAGCCAGTTAGCTGCTATCAGAAATGCCGTTGTCACTAAAATCAGCAACGTACGTCGACTCTTCAGAGCAGTCCACACATCTGCCGACCGCCCCCACACAAGGATCAACAGGAAGAGGAAGAGTAAAGACCAAACGACCCGGTGCGCAACCACTTGCAGTGACGGGACACTTCCCAGAGACTTAAAATAGACAGGAAAGCCCCCCCACATCAGGTAGGCCAGAATACCGCACCCAAGACCCACTCCAGCTTCTTTGTCTTTAGATATGGATGACACTATGAGCCTTTATGTACAATGAATTATAAGATCGTCTCCCTGGTTTACCGAATGCTCAAGGGACATGAAATGGCTGTTCATACTGTTTAATGACCAGCGCACAAACATGGCTGATTTACCGCATTTTCAGCAATTACACGCACAAATAAAGCCGAAGAGAGACGACGCCTTATAGTTTGCCTATATGATCGCCGGTGTACCATACTCCTTCAATACTTCTGCCGGGACAAGGAATTCACGGCAAGGCTTACCCTTTTCCCCCAATTCGAATTCCAAGACCGCCTCTTCAGGCACTTCAATCAACAGCTGTGATTCTCCACCGGACAATATGCTGCTATCAACGGGTGAATCCGAAAACCAGACTCCTGCAAAAAAAGTTTTATCCATAAAAAAACCATCCGAATCCGTAAAACCGTTCTTTAAAATTTCCTCTCCCGCTGGTGTCAGATGATACAGTTTCATACCGTTCCCCCTTCTGTTTTTATTATTCTCACTTTTTCGGAAACACCTTTAAACCACTACACACTACTACTTTCACGAGCAACAGCTACCTCCACCCGTACATCCTTGAACGTTGCTGCCATCGCAACAGGAACCACTTTTTTCAGTATGCTGCAGGTCAAGATAGATCGCTTTAAGACGCTCGACAATTTCGTCAAATCTGGTCGATGTTTCGGTCTTTGGGTACGACTGCAGGTAGGGCCTTTCTTCGTCTCCACATTTGACGATACCCGCATCAAGCGGGATTGCCCCCAGATAGGGAACATCAAACTTCTGGGACAGTTTATACCCGCCTCCGGAAGAAAAGATATCAGACTCAGCCTGGCAATGCGGGCAGATATAACCGCTCATATTTTCTATGATTCCTGTTATCGGCAGGTCAAGCTTCCTGCAGAAGGTGATCGACTTTTCCACGTCAATCGTCGCCATCTGCTGGGGAGTGGTTACTATAATCGCACTTGCTCTGCCGGTGCTAAGCAGCTGGACAACAGAGAGCGGCTCGTCGCCGGTTCCGGGTGGACAATCAACAACAAGGCAATCCAGATCCCCCCAGGCCACATTCTCAATAAACTGACGGATGATGCCCGCCTTGGCCGGTCCTCGCACAATCACGGCATCTTCACTGTTGTTGAGCATGAAACCCATCGAAACAACCTTTAAACCGTTAAACACCTCGTGCGGGATAATTTCGTTTCCCCCAACAATGACTTTCTCCTGCGCCAGTCCCAACATCTTGGGTACGCTGGGGCCGTGAATGTCAACGTCCAGAATTCCTGTTCTCAACCCATGCATTGAAAGACTCAAGGCAAGATTTACCGCCACCGTGCTCTTGCCTACGCCGCCTTTCCCCGACATTACGACAAAGGTATGTTTGATTTTTCCGACCTTCAATTTGAGCGCCGTATTATCGGGACCGCAAGAAGACTGCTGACATGTTGCCTGTTCCATAATTCCATCTCCGTTTTTCATAATTTGCTGTAAATCTGCCATAGTGGCTGACAGGCAGTGGAACCGGGCGCATATTCCAGAACTGACAATACATATTTTATTCTTCAAACCTCACGGTAAAACCTTAAATATCACCGACTCCGACAGGGGAGGATACCAGAAAATCCTCAAATCCCTGGTCATGCAACTGGATATGCATCAACCAGAGCAGACGGAGATTGGTCAACTCTTCGAGCAACACATTCTGGCCGTTTGTAAAGCGTTGGCTAAGATCATCGGTAATTACAAACAGGTAATAGTGGTGGTTGCGGTGCCTTGTCTCGTGTGGATACCTCATCAGCGCCATGTAGTTATTCTCAAGCCCGATGTGGCCCATCATTACGTCCAGCAGGTGGTCCAGTTCCGTTACTATTCTACGGCCCGGTTGCCGACGAACCAATTCGACCACTACGTCCAGTTGGCCAATGATGTTCCGATAGCGGCTGTCGTAGTTCAGCTTAAACGCTGCAAATTCCGGGGTTCCGGTCGGCACGGCAGAGAAATGATTATTATGGTGTCCGTATGGGTGCGGTTCCATGCCAAACTCCTTTGTGGTGTTAGCACGCCAGCAGGTGGCCATTTTTGTACTGTTGGCCCACAGGTGGCGAATGCCCGCTCCGGCGGCCGGAATCATGAGGTATATGAAGTCAACCACTTGGCACAACTTCTTGGCTATTCATGATTGCACTTCCAACCTCCCACCTCCAGTAATCTCCATCACGGACTTGCACCAAAGCACCCAGCTCACCCTGTCACTCGTTTTCAGTATTCGAATGTCCGCAATACATCTAGAGCATCTACCGTGCCAACCAGTAACATACTTGATTTGTTTGTGATTTTTTTATTTAAATCACTTTCTAACTTATTTTTTTATCATTTTGGTAATGCGATTATTATTTTGATCCAGCAGATTAAAAGGGAAGCCCAAACAAGGCGGCACGCAACCTCTGAGATAATTGGCGAGATAGCTGCGGCAAGCCTGGAGAGCTGCCGCAGGTCCTGCTAAAACGGGAGAAATGACGTTGGATGGAAACAAGCAGAAGAGGTACGGTAGCCGAGCCAAAACAGGAGTTGCGCGCTTTTGCAAAAACAGAAGAAATAAAGGATACACACTTGATGGCTTGAGCGCACAAACCATCAAGAAGTCGCATGAACGGGAAAACGGGGCAGATTCAATCAGAAGCGCGGAAAGGACAGACCGACACTACACTACCTCATCCTCCTGTTCATACTCTTTGAGCTTCCGGTAGAGGGTGGCCAAACCGATGTCCAGATGCGAGGCAGCCAGAACTTTGTTGTCCCCAACGGCGCGCAAAACCCCCAGAATATAGTCGCGCTCTATTTCACCCAGAGGACGAATGTTTTCCGACACCACCGGCTTCAATGACTGGGAGCGTAATTCGTAAGGCAAATCATCGACATCTATCTGACAACTCTGGGTCATGGCAACAGCGTGCTCAACAGCATTTTGTAACTCACGGACATTACCGGGCCATTGATAGCTCAGCAACTGGTCAGCGGCCTTCACCGTGAAGTTCATTGCGCTACACTTGCTATTACGCGTGTATTTACTCAGAAAAAAACGTGCCAGTGGCAGAATATCTTCATGACGTTCACGCAACGGCGGCACATGTAATTCGATCACTCGCAGACGGTAATAAAGATCCTGGCGGAAATTGCCGGCTGCAATTTCATCCACCAGGTTACGATTAGTTGCAGCAAGAACCCGCACATTGATTGGCCGCGGCTTGTTTTCCCCCACACGCCGCACCTCGCGCTCCTGCAGAGCACGCAGCAGCTTTACCTGCATCCCCGGCGACACCTCACCGACCTCGTCAAGAAACAGCGTCCCTCCGATAGCCGCTTCAAAAAGTCCGACCCGGTCCTTATCGGCACCCGTAAAGGAACC
The DNA here is from genome assembly GCA_028681335.1 of Desulfuromonadaceae bacterium. Classification (GTDB taxonomy): domain Bacteria; phylum Desulfobacterota; class Desulfuromonadia; order Geobacterales; family Pseudopelobacteraceae; genus JACRCG01. The sequence continues at coordinate 86,697 of JAQUIT010000013.1, forward strand.
TTTCACATGCCCGAAAAGCTCACTTTCCAGCAATGTTTCCGTCAATGCACCGCAGTTAACAGCAACAAAAGCCCGCGACCCACGAGCTGACTGATCGTGAATGAAACGGGCCATAAGTTCTTTGCCGACACCACTATCACCTGTTATCAGCACCGTAGATTCAACCTTGGCAACACGCCAGGCAATATCAACAGTATGCCGCATTGTCTGGCTTCGGGCCATTACAAATGAAGAGGTTTCATCGTCTTCCATAAAAGCAAGCTGCTTTTGTTTCTTCTTCAAGCGTTTTTCCGCATTGAGAAGTTTCTCGTTCAGCTCTCTCAACACTGATGTGGAATGCTCGAGATTGTAGTAGACAAGTTCGGACTCGAACTCCGGCCCCCAATTCTCCTTGAAGCGCGCCGACACATGACAGACGGCATCCCCTTTCCCGACGCATTTATCCTCAATAAAAACGACTTCGCGCCCTTCAACATAGGACGAGTACCCACTGGCAAAGGCTGTTTCCGTCCAGCAGACAGGCATATCCGACAGCCCCAAATGCAACAGATGCTGTTCCGCCTCGTAGCAGCCCTCCCACATTGAATCAATGAGCGGGGCATCGCCCTGACCGTCGGTTCGCGTATTGGTATGCACCCCAAGTTGCCCGGTCAAGGAATGGAGCTTGGACCCCGCGTACCCCTTCGATTCCGCCCATATGTCCGGCATATTCAAATGTATATTTCTGGCCGTCTGCCATCCGTTGGCATACCCCAGGCGAGTAAGAAAATTCCGGGCGCCGAACACCCCCAGCGTTTCGATAAGATCCCTGCGAAGATTTCCGATTGCAAAAGCATTGAGCAAGAGGGCTCTCTCCCCCAGAACCTCAATTACTCCGCCTTCCGGCTTGAACGAAAGCAACTCCCGTAAGTCCAAATCTGCAAGATTCATTACCTACCTCCAGTTTTTTTCATATTGATAAACCGGATATCAAAACAAGAAGGCATTGTCTAGACAAATTTAAATATCATCGCAATATCGGGTAGTTGCACACATGCACTAAGTGGCATGACTGATGCTATGAAGGAGTGACAAACCAAACAACAATTTCAGCTCCGGAAAATCTTAAGTCCGGTAGTTCCTGCTAATACCCTTAGCAGAATCAAACCAACAGCGGATGGTACAGAATTTCCGCATATCAAAAGGAGGATGCAAAATATGTGTTTTAGACCAGCAGGAGTAAACAAACCACAGGAGTGCCCCAACTGCCACAAGAAACTTGCCCAATTAGGAGGAGTCAAGCAGAAGATCTGCCCGTTTTGCAAAACACCGCTCGGCGAAGAACCCAAGCCAGGCCCAATTGTTGTAGAGCTTGAGCCGGGTACCTATCTCCGCTGCGTCTGCGGGAAGTCAAAAAAGATGCCTTTCTGTGATGGCGCCCATGCAGCAACCGACAAAACACCTCTTTCATTCGAAGTAACAGAAAAGAAACAGGTGCACCTCTGCAACTGCGGCATGACTACCAACCCACCATTCTGTGATGGCAAACACCAGAGCATCAAGTAGGGATCAAACGAGTGGACTTAGTTTTAGAAATCGACACAACAAATGAAAGAGGAGGAAGTTCATGTCAAAGCAGATAATAGCCCAGGTAGCAGCAATGGCACTATTGGCAACTCCGGTACTCGCTCAAGAAGTCGTCGCCCCCACCGTCACCAGCAAATACAACGTTTCTATTGGTGGCTACGTAAAACTGGATTACATCAACAACTCAACAAGTCTCGGGTCAACCGGCGCCGGCATCGCTGCTCTGGGCAGCCTTCAACCGGGCGGCATCCCCAAAAGCAGTTCCGTCGCAAGCACTCAAAATCAGTCCCTCTTTACAGCACGCCAATCCAGACTATGGGTTAAAGTAAATGGCCCCGACTACGAGGGCGCCAAAACAAGTGCCTATGTTGAAGGTGACTTCTTCGGCAACTCGACAAGCAACGAAAGCGGCTCCTTTAGAATGCGCCATGCTTACGGAACTCTTGATTGGAAAGACACCCAGATACTCTTCGGACAGTTTTGGGACAACTTTGGGTCAGGACCATCATCAACCTACGATTTTGGTCACGGTGCCACCACCGGCAACCCGGGCAGCCCACGCGTAGCCCAGTTAAAGGTTACGCAGAAAGTAAGCCTGAGTGACCAGACCGGGCTGAAACTGATCGTAGCGCTGCAGAACCCGGTCCAGGACGATTTCGTTCAAACGGCAGCCGGCAGTTCGGGTGACATGGTAAATGTGGTTGGAAAAGTAGAACTTACAAACAAAGCACTGGGAGTAGCTCCAGGGTTCTGGGGAATGCCCATGAGACCATTGACGTTTGGCCTCTTTGGGCAGTACGGCAACGACAAGATCGACGGTAAGCAGTATGACTCGTACGGCTATGGCGTCCTTGCATTCGTACCGATCCTCAAGTCAAGTAACGGCAAAAGCCGTGAAATGACCGCATCCTTCGAAGGGCAGGCCTATATGGCAGCTAACATGTCGGCCACACACGCAACCGCTGCAGCCCTGGTTGGACCGGCCGGCGACAAATCTCCGGCCAAAGGGTATGGTCTGTTCGCCCAGGTCATCTTCTACCCGACTCAGGACGTTGGAGTAACCGTAGGTTACGGCAAGCGCAATGCGTATGATTACGCCAGCTATGCAAGCAACGTCAACTACCAGAAAAACAGTTCGCAGATTTACACCAACATTGCCTATGACCTTAATGCTGCGGTCAGGGTAGCTGCAGAATATCAGCATCTCACGACCCAATACGGGAATGTTGCAAATGGAACCGGCAATTTAGCAGGAATGGCCGAGCAAGGCATCGATAACGTAGTACGCCTCTCGGCAATGTATTTTTTCTAGAATAATTCTGAGGTGGGAGCAATGCTCCCACCTCAGACAATGCCACCACCATATGACGGTTGTAGTAGTTGATTCCCAAGCTTTTCAACAAACCAAAATCTATTTCAGAGGCACTAATGAAAACGCCAGCCGTTTCATTTGTCGCAAAGTCCGGTACCGGCAAGACCACACTGCTGGAAAAAGTTGTTACTGAACTCAAGAAGCGCGGCTACCGCTTAGGAGTTATCAAGCACGACGCCCACCACTTCGATATCGACCATCCCGGCAAAGACAGCCACCGCCTGACTCAAGCCGGTGCCGACATCATGTTGATTTCCTCGCAGGAGAAGCTGGCCCTTATAAAGCAGCACACCGTAGAGCCATCCCTTACCGAGCTGATTGCAACCTATTTCCCCGATGTTGACCTGATTTTGGCCGAAGGCTTCAAAAAATACAGTCTGCCCAAAATTGAGGTGCACCGGCGCGAGTGGAATCCCAAACTGCTATGCCGTGGCGACCAGCACGACCCCAACCTGCTGGCGGTGGCCAGTGATGAACCATTACATATTGATGTGCCGGTGCTTGACCTCAACAACCCGTCACAAGTTGCAGATTTTGTCGAGCAGCGAATCATCCATTCAGCAGCCAATGTTGCCCCGGTCACGACGTAATTTTTCTCGTCACATTTGTATACAGGTATACGAGTTTTATTTTCACATGGATTGGAGTTTAAAATGATACACGTCGTTGCAGTCAACATGAGCGAAAAGAAGGGTGAACGTAAGAGTCCGGTGACCGCTGTTGATCTTTTGGTGAATCACGGCATCGCCGGAGACGCCCATGCCGGTGATTGGCATCGTCAGGTGAGCCTGCTGGCCGAGGAGAGCATCGACAAGATGCGTGCGCTCGGCTTAAACGTGAATGCCGGTGATTTTGCCGAAAACATCACTACTCAAGGCATCAATCTGGTGTCATTGCCTGTGGGAAGCCTTCTGCAGGTAGGGGAAAGTCTTTTGGAGATAACACAGATCGGCAAGGAGTGCCACAACCGCTGTGCCATATTTTATCAAGCCGGTGACTGCGTCATGCCCAAAGAGGGGGTCTTCGCCAAAGTCGTAACCGGCGGCACTGTTCGCCCGATCGACAAAGTGCGTAAAGTTGGTTGACAGCACCACGTGTCAACCTGCGCATTGAATACAATCAGCGGCCAGTGCCGACGCTAAAGCGGCCGTTAACAAACACTACGACTTATTTTGTTAGCTATTTGACTAAGTGCTCTTCCCAACCAATGGAGGTTTTGGCATGAATAGAACTGTTAACGTCAACAAAGCGTTTGATGATCTTCCTTTTACACCCTATCAAACGTGGATCTGTTTACTCTGTTTTTCAATCGTTTTTTTTGACGGCTTTGACTTAACGGTCATCGGGGTGGCAATACCCAAGATTGCTGCACATCTGAATGTCCAACCGGTTGAGATTGGAGCGGCATTAAGCATCGGCCAATTGGGTCCCATGATTGGTGCCGTTATTCTCGGCATGGTTGCTGACCGTTACGGCCGCAAAAAGACCATGTTTTTCTCTGCTCTGGTTTTTGGATTTTTCACCTACATGATTTCACATATCACCTCTACAACCGATCTGGCCTTATATCGTTTCCTCTCCGGCGTCGGCATGGGTGGTGCGATTCCTAACGCATTGGCATTCGGCAGTGAATACTCTCCGGCCAGATCGCGGACTTCGATGTCGCTCTTCATGTGGGCAGGCATGCCTTTCGGCGCGATGATAGCCGCATTCTCAGCATCCTACCTGCTGCCGAATTATGGCTGGGAATCCGTCTTCATCGTGGGCGGCATCGCCCCTGTTGTTATTGCAGTTCTTGTTTTAATGTTTCTTCCTGATTCCTTGCATCATCTGGTCAGGACCGGAACGACCAAATCAATAGCCAAGGCTCGTGAAATTCTGGCAAGAATCGACAAGGCTTCGCCGGTGTCTGCAAACATTGAACTTACTGTCGTCAGTCAGGTCAAAGAAAAAGGAATCTCTATCAAAGCCCTGTTTACCGGCGATCGTTTCATGACGACCATCCTGTTATGGGTACTGTTTTTCGAGAGTTTTTATCTACTCTGGATACTTTTCTCATGGGTTCCCACCCTGCTCAAGAAGAGCGGTGCTACAGTACAACAGTATAGTATTGGCTTTGCATTCATCCATCTCGGGTCCGTTGTGGCGATATTGTGTATCGGCCGCTGCATGGACAAGTTCAACAAGCTGAATGTTGTGAAGTATATTTTCATTTGTGCTTTTTTCTCAATGCTTGCGTTTGGCTATTTCGCAACGGGATATCCCTTTGCCGTTGTTATCGTGGTTTCAGTCCTCGCCGGGTTATTTGTGAATGGTGGCAATTCGTCGCTCATGGGACTGGCATCAGCCGTGTATCCTGCTGAAATACGCGCAACCGGGATAGGCTGGGCCTATGGAATCGGGAAAATCGGCTCCCTCTTTGCCCCGGTCGTAGGCGGCCTGTATCTGTCCCTGGAATGGAGTGTATTCAAGATATGCGCTGTAAACGGGCTAGCCGCACTGGTTATTGCAGCATTTGTCATGCTTTTGCAAAGGCACATGCGATCATCTGCCACTGGTGAGGTATAAAAGCTGAGTCAGGACGTACGTCATTAAACTCGCATACCCTAAGAATGGTGCCTCATCATTCTCAGGGTATGCGAGAGCTTAAACATCCACGTGTCGTGAAGGCTCCCTGAATCTCCACGACACTAATTTCTGAATTGCTGCAATCAGTTTCCCCTCTGAGCAACACCTGCCCGTGCCAACCTTATCGACGAACATCATCACTGCAAAGCGCTATCGTATGAGCCACAAACTCTACGAATTAACGCGACAACCTGTAGCCACAACATATTCCTCAGGTGTATTCAGATTCCGGAAAGACTCTTCCGCCCCGGAAATATTTTTAAACAGATCGCTCGGCACCATCCGTGTCGTCACCCTGTCCAACAAGTTAATAATACTCTTGTCACCACGTTCAATGGACTCTTGCATGGGAATCAGGGCCGATTTTGCATAAAGCGCATGAAGCGGCTCCAGCCGACCGGATCGATCCAGTGGGACAACGGCGTCATACGCTTCGGCATCTTTGCAGAGAAATCTGATCAACTCAGCATTAAGAAAAGGCATGTCACATGCGACGGCAAATATTCGTTCAGTGCCGCTGGCATGCAGTCCTGCGTGCAGACCGGCAATTGAACCGGCGCCTGGATAGACATCCGGAACCTTTGGGCAGGGAATGAAGGAGTAGATATCCGCCGTGTTCGTTACCAGGATGACGTCATGAAACAGAGCTGCGATGCTGGTATAAACCCTCTCGATCAGAAACTGCTCCCCGACTTTAAGTAACGCCTTGTTTTTGCCCATACGACTGGAGGCACCGCCCGCCAAAATCACACCGGTGACCTCGGGAATGAGGCCTCGGCCCTTCCAGTGATCGACATATTTTATGTTAGTAGTGTCTGAATAAGTCTTATCCATACCTGGCTCCTTTAGAAAGACTTTAGTACAGCATTATCACTATTACAAGCGGGGATATGGTACGTCTTGCATTATCCCGTCACCTTCTTATCAATTTGATATACCTCTTGTCAAAACAAGAACCATAAAAGCCAGACACATCTAATAACATCAACAATAACATGATGATGCATATTTGTTACCACATGGCACATTCGTTGCTATTTTATGGTTCAACCTATTCTGATGCCTTTATTCAAAGGCACTGCTCTGGGGAAAATTTTCAATTCAACTGCGACAGACAAGAACCTGGTATCACCATTCGGAAATATATTTATTGCAGTTTGTTCACCATATTCGCACCGCTATGCAAAGGTTTTTACTATTGCCCTCAACCAATAACAGTATGGCTGATCAAAGCGGGTCCGTGTGTCTGCAACCATAACAGGAGGTGCCTCGAAAAAAATGCGCTGGACCTAGCTGCATCATCCCACAAAGGCGAAATGGAGGAACAAAATTCACCCCCGCAGAATCGGCGAGGTATCACAGCAGTAATGCACTACTTGTTTAACGAATAAAGCAAATCTAACAACTAAAGGGAGGACAGAACATGTCAGAAGAAAAATACAATCGTTGGCTTATTCTTATCGCAGCAATCATTATCAATATTTGTATCGGTACGTTATATGCCTGGAGCGTTTTTGCGATGCCTTTGGGGAAACTCTTCGGATGGGCTCCACCTGCACTTGCTTTGGTTTTTACGATTAATCACGGACTCAGCCCGGTAGCAATGATTGGCGGTGGCTATCTTCAAGATCGCTTTGGATCTAAAGCCGCTCTTGTCGTCGGTGGACTCATGTTCACTGTCGGCCTGTTCTGTTCAGGCTTCGTTTCCCAAGTTGGAATGCTCTACGTCACCTATAGTGCTCTTGCAGGAATAGGCGGCGGCATTATCTATGCCGGCAACATCGGTAATACGGTCAAATTTTTCCCGGACAAGAGAGGTTTGGCAGCCGGCCTGTGTGCTGCCGGATACGGTTGTGGTGCCATGCTTGTTGCACCTATCGCAAGCAGCCTGATCATCACATACGGAGTACTTTCAACCTTTCAGATTCTTGGTGCAGCGTTCTTTGTGATCATAGCAATCTGCTTAATGCTGATCAAGAAAGCCCCGGCAGGATTCAAACCGGCAGGATGGGTGCCAACGGCAGGCGGTCCTGTTACCTACACCCCCATAGATAAAGCATGGACTCAAATGATATCCGAAGGTTTCTGGTGGGTTGTTGTGGTCATGCTCTTCTGTGGAGCCATGTCAGGCCTGATGATATTGGCCCATGCCTCACCTATCGGGCAGATAATGTTCCAATTAACACCAATGAAAGCAGCTTATTTTGTCAGTATCATTACACTGGCTAATGCTATCGGCCGTATTGGCTTCGGGACGCTGTCCGACAAAATCGGGCGCGCCAATACGATCATGATTATGTACGTTGTTTCAGCAGCATCCATGCTTAACCTCACTTTTACCGGTACCGTGCTGGGATTTGTCGTCTCCGGTATCGGAGTCGGTGCTGTATTCGGCGGTTTTATGGGAACAATGCCGACAATCATAAGCGAAAGATACGGCCTGAAGAATTTTGGCGTCAACTATGGGATTACCTTTATTGGCTTCAGCCTTGCTGCACTGTCCGGACCTTTAACAGCCGCCAAGGTCAGGGTAGCAACCGGCAACTACGACCAGGCATTCTGGATTGCCCTCGCAGTTAACGTGGTCGGCTTTATTTTCGCAATTATCTATAAAAGCATGGATAAGAAGAGCCAGGCCATATCCCAATAACGCGATCCTTTTGCAGCACTAACATGTTCTGAATTATTTATTTTAGGTACCCCCCGGGATTCCGGGGGGTGCTTAACACAAAATAACCGCGGAAAGGAGAAGTAAGAAATGTTCAAAACGAAATTTGAAGACAATGAACTTACCGTCACCATTGATGAACAGGCACAAAAAAAAATGATGCTGAAAGGGATCAACCCCGTAGAAGTGTTCAGACTCATAGAAAGCTTTGCACAGAAGATTCTGACTTCAAAAAAGAATGAAGTGATTCAGCTCACAAATGAAGACACCGGGGCAAGTCTGGAACTTGATGTACAGTGGCAGAACGAGACCGAAGCATCGGTAAAGGTAACCTTAGTGAATCTGGACAACCTTACTGTTGAAGAAAAGCCTAGAAGCAAAGTCAATTTAGGCGAATTTCCTGAAGAGCCGCTAACCACTGAAATTTAAAAAGGGAAAGGTAACTATCACATGGCACAAACAAAATATGAATGCGGAAATCTCAGAATTGCTATGGAAGATTCTTTAAAAGCAGACCTTGAGCAACGAGGCATTATGGTAGGTGAGATTTATCGCCTGATTGAAAGCTTTGGCAACAAATTGCTGATGACGAAAGCTACCGGTGAGATTGATTTTACGAACAAGGATACTGGTGCCAGCCTGAAGCTTGACATTCAGTGGGAGGATGAAGAGTCCGCAGTAGTACACGTTAAAGAGCTGACCCAGAATTTAACCGTTGTTGTAATGGAAGACGCTGCCTGAAATGAGGCTTTTCTGACTAAGGATTCGCTAGATGGGTATGATTCCAACAGTATACAAAAACAGCCCCACAGGCCTCAGCGGAAACATCTGGCTCAACAGGGCAGATCACAAATTTCTGGGTGGCGACCGAATTGCGTTACTGGAGAAAGTCGCTGAACTAGGCTCCATCACCAGAGCTGCCAAAGCCGTAGGGATCAGCTACAAGACAGCCTGGGATACGATCAATATGGTCAACAGTATGGCCGAGAAGCCGCTTGTAAACCGTCTGACCGGCGGCAAAGGTGGCGGCGGTACCAGCCTTACTGCCGAAGGAAATAAAATAATCGCTCAATACAATACCATTCAGGAAGAACACCGTAAGTTTCTGGACAATTTGGAAGAAAGGCTTGGTGATACAACCGGTCTTTACCGTTTTTTACGGAGGATTTCCATGAAAGTCAGTGCTCGCAACACATTTGCAGGGGTCATAACCAACATCACCAAGGGTGCAGTTAACGCTGAAGTCACCTTGACGCTCAAAGGCGGTGTACAGCTGACAGCCGTCATCACTAATGGTGCTATTGAGAATCTCGGGCTCAGCACCGGTAATGATGCCTATGCCATCGTAAAGGCCAGTGCAGTCATCATCGGCACCGACCTGCACGACGCAAAGATCAGTGCCCGTAATATTTTTTGCGGTACCGTTACCAGAATCATTGAAGGGCCGGTCAACACCGAGGTTACCATAGAGATCGGTGGCGGCAACAGTGTCAGTGCGGTTGTCACCCATGACAGCGCAGTCAAACTTGAGCTACAAGAAGGTGGTCACGCCTGCACGTTATTCAAGGCATCCAGCGTCATCATCGGCGTAAGTTGAGGTGCTAAGGGATACGCTGTTTCTATCCCTTTTTTGTGGCTGTACGTTGTATGTTTTTAACTATAACGACCTTGATTCAAGCAATCTGTAAGCTTGAAATCATTCTCACGCAACGGCGCTACGGCGCAACGTAAAACCGGAATCAATAATTTTTTAAAAGCCTTTCGATGCGTCGTCGCACCGTTGCGTGAGTATAAATTTTTCTGTGAGTATGGAGGATATATATGATCACCTGTCTTCCCGACAGCGTTATCGAGCGCTTTATTGACGAGGACGTGCCTTACGGCGACCTGACCACCCATCTGCTCGGCATCGGCGATCGTCCGGGACGGATCGTCTTCTCAACCCGTGAAGAAACGATCCTCTGCGGCACGGAAGAAGCCGCCCGGGTATTACAGAAATGCGGTGCCACACTCACCTCCTGTACGCCCAGCGGTACAAAACTGGCTGCGGGAGTTGAATTCCTCTCTGCCGAAGGATCTGCGCAGGCGCTCCATGCCGGATGGAAAGTGTCATTAAACCTGCTTGAATACGCCTCGGGTATCGCCTCGCGCACCGGGCGCATCGTCGCAGCCTGTCATGCGATTAATCCGGCACTCACGGTTGTGGCTACCCGAAAATCATTTCCCGGCACCAAACGCATCGCCATCAAAGCCATTACCGCCGGCGGTGCGCTGCCGCACCGCCTCGGATTATCCGAAACGGTACTGGTGTTCAAACAGCACACCGCATTCTTCGGCGGGCTTGAACCATTTATCGGCATGGTGGCAGAACTTAAATCACAAGCACATGAAACAAAAATAAACGTCGAAGCCGACACCTGTGAAGAAGCCCTGCTTGTCGCCCGCAGCGGAGCCGACATCGTCCAGCTCGACAAAATCGCCCCGGCCGAACTGACAGCCACCGTAGCCGCCATACGCGCCGCCAACCCGAACATCCTCATTTCCGCCGCCGGCGGTATCAATGAAATCAACGCTGCCGACTACGCCGCCACCGGAATTGATATCATCGTCCTCTCTTCGGTCTATTTTGGCAAACCGTCCGATATCAAGGCGGCAATCATCCCGGCATAAAGAAACAAACAAGGAGCCACCCTGTGAAAACCATCATAAAAAGCCTTCTCACCATCCTTATCACGACACTGCTCGCCGTTCCAGCCATGGCCGCCGAGGTCAATGTCGCCGTTGCAGCCAACTTCACCGCCCCCATGAAACAGATCGCCGCTGATTTTGAAAAAGAGACAGGCCACAAGGCTCTGCTGTCGTTTGGCGGGTCAGGAAAGTTTTACGCCCAGATCAGGAACGGAGCGCCGTTCCAGCTATTCCTCTCCGCCGACGATGAAAAACCGGCGCAACTGATTAAGGATGGCCTGGCAGTTGCCGACAGCCGTTTCACCTATGCAGTCGGAACGTTGGTGCTCTGGTCGGCGCAGCCGGGGTTAGTTGATCCGAAGGGGGAAGTCCTCAGCAAAGGGAGCTTCAACAAAATAGCTATCGCCAACCCGAAACTGGCGCCCTACGGTAGCGCCGCAGTAGAAGTGCTGACAAAACAGGGGATACTGACAACGCTCAAGCACAAATTCGTATGGGGTGAAAACATCGCCCAGACGTTCCAGTTCGTCAGTACCGGCAATGCCGAACTCGGCTTTGTCGCACTGTCGCAGGTCATGAAAAACGGCAAAATCACCACCGGCTCCGCCTGGGTCGTGCCGGGCAAACTGCACAGCCCCATCCGTCAGGACGCGGTATTACTTGCCACCGGCAAGGACAACACCGCCGCCAAAGCACTGATGAGCTACCTCAAAACAGAAAAAGCCAAAACGATCATCCGTTCCTACGGCTATGAAATCTAAGAGACGCCGCTATGCTCCTTAATCCCGCCGACCTCCAGGCGATCTGGCTGACCATCAGACTGGCAGCACTTGTCACCATCATCCTGCTGGTGATCGGCACCCCGATCGCCTGGTGGCTGGCCCGTTCCCGCTCCCGCTGGAAAGGCCCGATCGGTGCGGTCGTAGCGCTACCACTGGTACTGCCCCCCTCCGTACTCGGCTTCTACCTGCTGCTGGCCATGGGACCGCATGGTCCGGTGGGGCATCTGACCACCATTCTTGGAATCGGCGCACTCCCCTTCACCTTCTGGGGCCTGGTGCTCGCTTCGGTCTTTTACTCGCTGCCGTTCATGGTGCAGCCGCTGCAGAACGCCTTTGAAGTGGTCGGTGACCGCCCTCTGGAAGTCGCCGCAACGTTGCGGGCCTCTCCACTCAACACCTTCTTTACTGTTGTTCTTCCCATGGCCCTCCCCGGCTACCTCACGGCCTCCATTCTCACCTTTGCCCACACCGTCGGAGAATTCGGCGTGGTGCTGATGATCGGCGGCAACATCCCCGGTGTTACCCGCGTCGCCTCGGTGCAGATTTACGACCATGTAGAGGCGATGGAGTATGGCCAGGCCCATCGCCTCGCCGCCGTCATGCTGGTATTCTCGTTTCTGGTGCTCCTGGCACTCTACGCCTGGCGTCCCAACGCCCGGAAAGGATAGGTCATGGACCGTATTACCGCACGCTTTCACGTCACCTGGCCCGGCTTTACGCTTGATCTGGACCTGGACCTCCCCGGTCGTGGCCTTACCGCCATCTTCGGCCACTCCGGCTCCGGCAAGACCACGCTGCTGCGCTGCATAGCCGGACTGGAACGGGCAGAGCAGGGCTATCTATCGTTCAACGGCGAAGTATGGCAGGACCAAAAAACCTTCCTGCCGACGTATAAACGCCCCCTGGGATATGTCTTTCAGGAAGCAAGCCTCTTCCCGCATCTCACTGTCCTCAGAAACCTGCGCTATGGTCTCACGAGATCAAAAGCAGAACAGAACATCAGCCTCGATCACGCCATTGAACTGCTCGGCATCGGCGCCCTGCTTGAGCGCAAGCCGGAACGCCTCTCCGGCGGGGAACGGCAGCGGGTTGGCATTGCCCGTGCCCTGGCCGTGTCGCCGCGTATTCTGCTCATGGACGAGCCGCTGGCTGCCCTCGACCTGGCGCGCAAGCAGGAGGTACTCCCCTATCTGGAACGACTGCGTGACGAACTGGAAATCCCGATACTCTATGTAACCCACTCACCGGATGAGGTTGGCCGCCTGGCGAATCATCTGGTGGCTCTGGCGGGAGGATCAGTTGTCGCCCAGGGGCTGCTGGCCGAAACCCTGTCGCGCATCGATCTCCCGATCCGCCTCGGTGAAGAGCGCGGTGTGGTACTGGAAGGGATCGTTTCAGAACGTGATGAAGAGTGGCATCTCGAGCGGGTGGAGTTCCCCGGCGGTTTCCTCTGGATGCGTGATCGCAGCACCCCACTTGGACACACTGTCCGGGTGCGTATCCCTTCGGGAGGCATAAGCCTGAGCCGCCTGCCGCAGCAGGACAGCAGTATCCTCAACACGCTGGCCGGTGTGGTGGAAGCGATCGGCGAAGACGACCATCCGGCGCATTCTCTGGTACGGGTCAGAGTTGGAGAATCGGTGTTGCTCGCCCGCATCACCAAACGTTCGGCGGCGGCTCTGGAGCTGCGCCGGGGGCTGCCGGTCTGGGCACAGGTGAAGTCTGTGGCGGTTGCTCAATAACACCACGCGTGCCGACTTCCTCGACAGAGATGACCCTAAGACCACTTTCAGAACCGGTTGAGCCGGTAGTATTCTCATTCAATTTATGGCTATCCACTGTTTTTCCACAATAAGCACGATCTCCCCCGCACGGACCGCTTCTTATCAAATTGATATACACCTTGTCAAAACAAGAACCAACACAGCCACCCCCCTTTAACAACACCTATAATATCAGTCAGTTACACATTTATCACAAGATGGCACATTCGTTGCTATTTTATAATAACAATAGCGAACAACATTGAACAAAAACCGCATCTGGAAACGATTTATCAAATATCTATACGACAGTATGAGTCGCATCGATACCGACTGAGCAATGCATGTAACAGCTTGCTCTCATTATTCGTTCCGCTATGTAAAGTTTAAGATTTTCTTCACAGAAGAACATTGTGGCTGGGCAGAGCGGGTTCGTGTGTTTTTAACCATAACAGGAGGTGCACCGGAAAAGAAAATGTATTGGATGTAGCTGTAGCATTCCACTAAAGCGAAAGGGAGAAACAATGAAAAAAGAATGGAAAGTACAAAACGATGATGGATCCATTACCGTTAGAACGTGCGGCTGGTCACCTCCAGGTGATCATCCAGTCGGTTGCGGCATGAAACTGCATGTTAAAGATGGTCGTCTACTAAAGGTAGAGGGCGATCCGGAGCATCCTATCACCAATGGTCGTCTCTGTATCAGATGTTTGACATTGCCTGAGTATGTTCATCACCCTTCCCGTATTACGCACCCTATGAAAAGGGACAAAGCCAATCGCGGCAAGGAAGCCTGGACAAAAATTTCCTGGGATGAGGCGTGGGATATTATTGTTCCAAAGATCAAGCAGCTGAAGGCTGATCATGGCGCAGAGTCCATCGTCGTCTTTGGTGGAACAGGCCGTGAAGCTTGTTTGTACTACTATCCACTCGGCTTTGCTTCAATCGGCACTCCGAACGTATGTTATCCGCTGAGCGGCTGGTCATGCTACGGTCCGCGTTGCGCCATTACCGATTACATCCTCGGTGCCGGATATCCGGAAATCGACTTTGCCGGTTACTATCCGGACCGTTTTGATCATCCCGGGTACGAACTGCCAAAATACATCATGGAATGGGGCAAAAACCCACTGATGTCCAACCCGGACGGTTTCTTTGGTCATGCTCTCATCGACATGATGAAACGCGGCACAAAGATGATCATGATCGACCCACGTATGACATGGCTCGGTTCCAGGTCTGAACACGTATGCCAGCTGCGTCCTGGTTCGGACACCGCTCTGGCACTGGCCTTCCTGAACGTTATCATCAATGAAGATCTCTATGATCATGATTTTGTTGATAACTGGTGCTACGGCTTTGACGAGCTCAAAGAGCGCGTCCAGGAATACTCACCTGAGAAAGTTGCTGAAATCACCTGGGTGCCTAAAGAGAAGATCATTGAAGTTGCACGTACATTCGCTACAAACAAGCCTTCCGCTATTCAGTGGGGCCTGGCAGTAGACGAAAACCCGAACGGCGTTCAGCTTGGCCACGCTATCCTGTCTCTGGCAGCGATAACCGGTAACATTGACATTCCGGGTGGTATCACCATTGGACCACCGGCAGCTCTGCTCGGCAAGTGGCGTGTAGAAACACGGCGTAATCTTTCTGAAGAGCTGTGGGACAAACGTATCGGTGCAAAAGAATGGCCTGCACTCAGCACCGCGCTGGCCACAACACATCCGGACGAAACTCTGGATACACTGGAAACAGGCAAGCCTTACAAGTTGAGAATGGGTTGGTTCAACAGTAGTAACTTCCTTACCCCAACATGTTCCGCTGCTCCTGACAGATGGTACAAAGCACTCAAGAACCTTGAGTTCAACGTCGTTCAGGACCTGTTCATGACTCCAACAGCCATGGCACTGTGCGATATCTTCCTGCCGCTGCCGACATTTGCAGAGCATGATGGTGTTGTCATTACCCACTTCGGCCGTAATGCAGTGTTCCTTGGTGCAATCAACGAAGCCTTCCGCGTTGGCGATACCAAGTCTGACATCGAAGTGTGTATTGAACTCGGCAAGAAGCTGCATCCTGACATGTGGCCTTTTGATGATGTGCCTGACTTCTTCACCAAGCAGCTTAAGCCTGAGTTGGGCGTCGACTTTGACGGCCTGCGGGAGCTTGGTGTATGGCAGCCGCAATACCAGTATCGCAAGTTTGAAACAGGCGGTCTCCGTACAGACGGCGAGCCTGGCTTCAATACGGTAACAGGCCTTGTTGAGCTTACCTCAACTCTGTTTGAAGCATGGGGCGACGATGCCCTTCCCTACTTCAAAGAGCCGCCATACAGCCCGTACAGCACACCAGAGCTCTGGAAAGAGTATCCGCTCGTACTGACAACCGGAGCAAGAAAGTTCACCTCTTTCCACTCCGAGCACAGACACATCGGTACTTTGCGCGATATCGATCCGGATCCGATTGTAGAAATCAATCCGGAAACAGCCAAGAGCCTCGGTATTATCAATGGCGACAACGTCATGATCGAGAACATGTTCGGTGCGTGCAAGATGAAAGCACAACTGACACCGACCATTCATGCGAAGGTCGTTCATTGTACACACGGCTGGTGGTTCCCTGAGAAACCTGCTGAAGAGCCGAGCCTCTACGGTGTTTGGGAAGCCAACTGCAACACCCTGGTTCCTCACAAACACATCGGTAAACTGGGCTTTGGTGCTCCACACAAGCAGATGATCTGCAAGATTTACCGTGTTGATCCAGGTCATACCTTCACGCTGTCAAGTCTGAGCTGATTGGCAACATCCCCCCCCGGTGCTGCCGGGGGGGTAACCTAACGTAAATAATTGAGACTGGAGGCAAAATATATGTCACGTAATGGTTTGCTGATAGATTATGAATACTGCACAGGCTGCCATAGCTGTGAAGTTTCCTGCAAGAACGAGCACAATATCCCACGCGGTCAGTGGGGCATCAAAATGACGGAAGTTGGTCCTTTCCAGATCAGCGCTGACAAGTGGGAATGGAATTATGTTCCTGTCCCGACACAGATCTGCAATCTGTGCGAGCACAGAACCAGCAAAGGCGAAACTCCTTCCTGCGTTCTTCACTGCCTCGGCGCCTGCATGGAATTTGGAACTCTTGAAGAACTTGCAAAGAAGATGGAAGGAAAAGGCAAGAAAGTCGCTTTGTTTGCACCGTGATTACCTGGCTGTTCAGTAACTGATAGCATTGCCACTTAAACAGTAGTGGTTTCTTTAGCAACAACAAAAAGCCCCCGGCCCTGCCGGGGGATGCTTACTAAACACAAAGGAGAAAAAGCCATGGCTGACGACAAAACAACACCGGTACCACCGCGCAAGAAAATCGAAAAACCTCTTAACCCACTTGCAGCAAAGCCTGGGCAGAAATATGACTCACCTACCTTCGTACCGACGAAAGAGTATGATGGCGGCACGTTTGCAGGCGGGGACAAGACCGCAGGTGCTGTAGATGTAGTTGCAGAAGCAGCAAAGAAAAAGCAATAAGTCGCTTGATCTGCGTCAATCTGGTCTGGTTGTTTTGTAAAGAAACCAGGCTCATTGAATGCAGCCTGTTATTCTGTTGATTCTGATTTTCCTTAGCATGCCTCTCATCACTCTTACAATAGGAAGAAGGCCAGATAGGAATCAGGATTAACAGAGGTAGGCTGCATTCATTTTTTATGCTTAAATACAATCAGGCTCTTTATTTTATAACTGTGAGGTATTTCAGATGATCAGCGCATGGCTTAAAGAGGTGAAGGAAAACGCAGCCCCGGAAGAGCTGGGAATGATCTTAATGCACAACGGCGTTGTTCGTGGGACATCAAAATATGGGGCAGCGGTTCAGGGCATGAAGCTTTCCTACGACGAAGGCAAACTGGTCGCACTCCTGAACAAGTATAAAGAGCACGACGGCATCGTAGAGATAAAAGCATGGATCAACAGCGGAGAATTGAATGTTGGCGACGACATAATGTATCTCATGGTGGCGGGAAGATTCCGCACCGACGTCTTTCCGATCTTTGAAGCCGTACTTTCCGCCATCAAAAAGGAAGTTGTAAATGAGATGGAAGATTAGGTTGCTGTGAAGCGATCAGCTGGGGGGTGCCGGCATACCGGCTGGCACCGGAGCTGAGGCTTCGAGTCCCAGCGATTCAAGAACACGTATGGTTCTCTTTGGCAAAAGCACGCTGGAGTCATACTTTTCTGCCAGTTGCATGACTTTAACCACGGAGATGAACCCGGCCAGATCGACCGGCACATCGACATCAGGTACTATTTCAAGCATACCAAACGGAATACACTGCTCCTGCGCCTTGTAAGTGACCATATCAAGTGCCGTTACTCCATCCTGATTGTAGAATACGCCGTTGAAATCGAATGGTGTCGTACAGGTGTATCCCAGTATATTAAAACCACATTCCTGATCGGCAGACACAACCATTGCAGCTCCGACAGGCGGTTCGCCGTTACCGGCCAGAGAACCATTTTCGGAAGACGCCAACTTTTCAAGCGTCCTCACGGCTCTCCGGATAGTTTCCTGCTGCAGGGAAGGAATGTCTCCACCGAGAATCAGAACAGTATCGGCAAGCCTTGAAGGCGCGCCATTTTGCAAAATATGGTCAACGGCATATTGCATGCCTTTATCGAACGTGCCGCCATTGTCCGGGAAGACCTCTTTAATTGCATGTGAGTCAGCAGCTGCTTCCAGAATTGTTTTCAGGTACGAACGGTCTCCGTCCTTGTTATAACATAGGTAAACATCACAACAATTCGATGATACGCAACAATCAATCACGTCCAGGAGACTGGCTATATAAAACTCCTTTGCTTCATCCGGAGTGAGAATACCACCACGGTCTGTCGTCAGCCTGGTTTTTGAATCACCGGCCTTAGGCACCTTGGTGAACACAACGATTGCGTTTTTCATTTTCGACCTCCACCAATTTTTAATCGTATAAACATTGATATATTTTTTAGACACGCATCAACAGGACTCCTCCACATTGACGCGTACGACCAAAAGAAGGAACAACTAATGTGCTGGTCATGCAACCCGTATTGCGGTGGCTGTAAACCACCGAAGCCAAGACCGATTAAATGTCCTGCCTGCAATAGCTATACTTTCCCGGAGCTGCTCATTTGCAAGAAGTGCGGCACGGTATTGCCGGAATTAAAAAAACCGGAAGCGGCCATGTGCCTCTATATCGGGGAAATCTGCGCTACCCCTTGCAACAGGCGTAAAAAAGCATCCGCCGATGGCCTGGTAAACGTCTGCAAATGGCATTCAGCACCTGATAGCGACGAAGAGCTCTAGAGCATCACAGCCACGCAGCCAGAATCAGGTAGCGCTCATTTTGAGGAAATTTGCGAGGATACCCATCCCGCCTTCGGTAAGAATCGATTCCGGGTGAAACTGCACCCCCCAGAGTGGCAGTTCCCTGTGGCGAATCCCCATAATTTCGTTATTCTCCACCCAGGCGGTGACCTCCAGACAGTCCGGCAACGTGTCCCGCTCCAGAACAAGAGAGTGGTAGCGGGTGGCTACAAACGGCTCGGGCAGTCCTTCGAAAAGCCCCTCTCCCGTGTGGTGGATGGGAGAGGTTTTGCCGTGCATCAGCGAAATACTACGGACAATGCTCCCACCATAGGCCGCGCCAATGGCCTGATGACCGAGACAGACACCCAGGATAGGTATTTTACCGGCAAAGCGCCTGATTGCGGCCACCGAGACACCGGCCGCCTCCGGCGAACAGGGGCCGGGAGATATCACCAGCCGCCTGGGCCGTAGTGCGTCTATTTCATCCAGTGTAATCCGGTCGTTACGGAACACCCGCACATCTTCGCCCAGTTGGCCGAAATACTGGACAATATTGTAGGTGAAAGAGTCGTAGTTATCGATCATCAGCAACATTTACTCCACCCCTCCTTCAGCCATCTCAATCGCCAGGCGCACAGCTTTGGACTTGTTGATTGATTCCTGCCATTCAGCAGTCGGGTCAGAATCAGCGACGACCCCACCGCCGGATTGCAGGTGGACCTTGCCGTCCTTGATCACCATGGTGCGAATGGTGATGCACAGATCCATGTTGCCGGAGAAAGAGAAATAACCGACCGCTCCGCCGTAAACCTCACGCCGCATCGGCTCAAGTTCATCGATAATCTGCATGGCCCTTATCTTGGGGGCACCGGACAGGGTTCCGGCTGGAAAGGTCGCCCGTACCAGGTCGAAAGCATCGCAATCGGCTCTCAGCTTTCCCTGGACGTTGGAGACAATATGCATGACATGAGAGTAGCGTTCAATAACCATCAATTCCGTAACAGCCACCGAGCCGGTGGTACAGACGCGCCCCAGATCGTTCCTTCCCAGATCGACAAGCATCACATGCTCTGCCAGCTCCTTGGGATCTGTCAACAACTCCTCGGCAAGCCGCCTGTCCTCTTCCGCAGTTGCGCCCCGATGGCGGGTGCCGGCAATCGGGCGCAATTCCACGCGATCACCCTCCTTCCGGACCATGACCTCCGGTGATGCTCCGACAATAACCGTGTCGTCCAGACGCAGGAAAAACATGTAGGGTGACGGATTGAGCGTACGCAGGACACGATAAACCGTGAACGGATCGACGGAAATATCTCCGCTGAAACGCTGTGACACAACGACCTGAATGATATCGCCGGCCCGGATATAATCCTTCGATTTTTCAACCATGGCCTCAAATGACTCGCGGCTCATGTTGGAACAGATCTCGCTTCGCAGCAATGTTGGCGGGATGGTGCTATCAGGTATCGCCATATGCAGGCGCTTTATGATGGCTTCAATATTCTGCGTTGCTTTCAGGTAGGCATCTTCCGGCGACAGGTTGCCATCAAGGTGCGCATTGGAGACGACCTTGATCTTCTGATGCATGGTATCAAAGATTACGAGCGTATCCGTAATAATGAAGTAGGCGTCGTAGGCGTCTATCAGGGCCGGTTTTCCTGTCGGCAGATGTTCAAAATGACGGACCATATCATAGCCCATATAACCAACTGCACCGCCGAAGAAACGAGGCAACCCGGCCACTTCCACAGGGGTAAAACGCGAAAGCAGGTCACGAATTGAGCCCAGTGGGTCTTCTGATACTATGGTTGTTGTTGCCCCGTTTTCAACGATCTCGACCGTTGTCCCCTTGGAGCGGATGATCATGGAGGGGCTGGACCCCAGAAAACTGTAGCGCCCCCATTTTTCACCACCTTCGATACTTTCAAGCAGAAAGGAAAACTTGCCGTCATCCAGTTTTTTAAAGGCACTTACCGGCGTATCCATATCAGCCATGATTTCTCGGTAGACCGGAATCAGATTGCCATGGCGGGCCAGTTCGAGGAAGGTTGTGTAATCGGGATAAAACATACTGGCTCCAACAGTTTAATATAAGGAGGCTCTTGCAAAAGTATTAGACTTGACTCCCCCGCCAGGGGGGAGGGAACTTTTTGTGACTTCTGCAAGAGTCTCATGAGTATAATTTAAAAACAGTTCTCCGGATCAGCGTGAAAACTGTCCGCCGCAATCGCTCTCATCGCCGCGAATCTTCTCTACGGCATGACCGATGACCGGCCATATTGCTTCCAGATTTTCCAGCGCCCCCTTGGGGCTGCCGGGCAGATTGATGATCAGCACCTGCTCGCGGGTTCCCGCAACCGCACGCGATAACGATGCCATGGGGGTCTTTTCCAGACTCTTCAGACGCATCAGTTCGCCTATTCCTGGAATGAGTCGATCAACAACCCTCATGGTGGCTTCCGGGGTAACATCCCGCGGCGAAACGCCGGTGCCGCCGGTAGTCAAAATCAGGTCGGCCCTGTCTGCATCGGCCCATTCAATCAGCACGGAGACGATCTGCTCGAAATCATCGGAAATCAGATCCGTATGCACGGTGATGACCCCTCGCTCCGCAAGCCAGGCGGCCAATGCCGGGCCACTCTCGTCAATGCGCTCCCCACGAGACCCCTTGTCGCTCAACGTCAGGATAGCCGCCCTCATTGTCCATCATCCCGGCGGTATAGACCGCTTTTGCCGCCTTCCTTGTACAAGAGGCGAATATTTCCGATGCTGACGGATTTGTCGCTCCCCTTGCACATGTCGTAGATGGTCAGAGCCGCCACCGCTGCACCGGTCATGGCCTCCATCTCGACTCCGGTGCGCTCTAAAGCACGCACGGTACAGCTGACGTCTATTTTCCCGGCGACAGCATCCTGTGCAAACTCTATCGCCACGGAATGAAGTGCCAGCGGATGGGAGAGCGGGATCAGATCCGGCGTCTTTTTGGCCGCCATAACCCCGGCGAGGCGCGCAACACCAAGCACATCTCCCTTTGCCACAGCACTGTTGCGGATGGCTGCCAACAGCTCCGCCGACATACACACCTCGGCCGCTGCCGTAGCTGTCCGCAAAGTAGGCTGTTTGCCGCTGACATCAACCATAATGGCATTCCCACGTTCATCAAAATGATTAAATTCCATGATTACCACCTTTTGAAGTTTCGCAGTTAGTATGCAGCTCTACGTTGTCATACTCCCCATACGCGACAGGGTATTCCGTTGTACGTCGCCGTACCTATCAACGGGTCAGCAGTCTCATAGTCGGCGTTTGTCAGGACATTGGCATTGGCACCCCACACACCGCCAAGAGCGGGCTCTGATGCAGACATCTCAGGGTACCACCAGCCGTATTCTACGCTGACTGTGTTGTCACACATCTCTGTTACCTTCAAGGTGAAGCGGGCTTTGCCCCGCTCCGTCTCGACCCATACGCGGCAACCATCTTTAAGACCAAGAATGGCGGCGGTGCCACTGTTGACTTCAGCCCATGGTTCGGGATGGACTGATCTCAGCGAGGCAAACTGGCGAAAGCTGGAGGCATAAAAGGGCTGGTACCGTGCCCCGGTAATAAGGCTCAACGGAAAGTCTTCTTTCGGCTGCTGAAGCATCTGCGGGGACGGCAGTGGATCACCGCCAATTTCAGCAAGCAGCTCGTTATACAATTCAACTTTGCCGCTGATAGTCGCAAACCCGGCAGGCTTGCCATTATGCCGATCAATTCGTTCATGTTTTTTATACTCTTCAGGAAGGGAATACAGGCCAAACTGACAGAATGTTTCCCAACTGACTCCGGTTGGTGCCAACGTTGCTTCGAGACTTGCCTCGAAGTCCTCCCAGGGCCAAAACTCTTCCTGCCCGAGCCTCATACCAAGATCACGCCAGAAGTCGAAATCTGAACGGCGCTCATAATAGGGCTCCACAGCTTTTGCACCACCATAAATCAGGTTGGATGTCCCGGCTTTTGTTTCAAACAGTGCGCGTTCCAAAGCACCGGCACTGGGCATGACATAGTCTGCAAGCATTGAGGTTGGAGTCGGGAACAGCTCCAGAACCACGAGAAGATCGAGGCTCTTCAATGCTTCGTAAATCAGGGAGGAATCAGCCTGTGTCAAGAGCGGATTAGTCGCCATGACGATGAGGGAACGGATCGGATACGGTTTGTCCGTCAGCATGGCCTGCCAGACGAGGTTCGGCTGCGCTGAAGTGAGGTAGCGCATCGGTAGACGCTTGCCATGCTGCATTGTCAATTGCTGGAGACGCTCGTAAGCCCGGTATGAATGCAGCTTGAGGTCACCAAGCTGCTTGCTGCGCAACGACTCGGGGAATTGCCCACTTAATTCCAGTTCAAGTTCCGGTACAAAATCGGGCATTTCAGTCAGGTGCGAAGCACCTTTGACATCCAGATTACCGCTAATCGCCCGCAGGATCGCCAGGGCATGATGGGTCGGGACGCTGTTCCGTCCAATCTGATCGATGCCGCGTCCTGAAAGCAACGATGAAGGCGAGCCGGCGGCATAAAGACGGGCAACCTCGGCAACGGTCTCTGCCTTTATCCCGGTAATACTTTCTACATACTGCGGCGTGAACGATGCGACGTGTTCAGCCAGTTGTTCAAAGCCGTGGCACCAGATATCGACAAACTCTTTATCATAGAGCTGTTCGGCAATAACCACGTGTATGAAGCCGAGCGCAAGAACGGCGTCCGTTCCGGGACGGACAGCCAGCCAGTGAGTTGCCAGCGCGGCGGTCCGTGTGCGCCGCGGATCTATGACTATCAGCGGTTTCCCGGTGCGGCTGAACTGCTTGATCCGCTCCCAGAGCAACGAATTGTCCGACTCGGCCTGATTGACTCCCCAACAGAGAGCGCAATTGGTACGTTCAGGATCGAGTTCGTTGTCAATAGTCCAGCCATAGGTAGCCGAGTTAATCAACGTGACCGGATTCCAGCAGATCTGGCCGATGCCTACATTATTGGGACTGCCGAAAAGGGTCATGAACCTGTGCAGCGGCCAGTACACAGCGTGTGGCCCACCAATGCAGGTGGAAAGTGTCTCGGGGCCGAAACGATCTTTGAGAGCACTCAGCTTTTCTGCTATTTCGCTCAGAGCCTGTTCCCAGGAAATACGTTCCCATTTACCGCTGCCGCGCTCCCCCACCCGCTTGAGAGGATGGTTGATCCGTTCAGGATGGTCCATGAATTCGGGAACGAGAGCCCACCTCCGGCATCCACGTTGTATCTTCGCGTCACCAGGATATTGAGTCGGATCGGGAACAACCCCTATAACCCGTCCATTTTCTACCGTTGCCGTCAATCCACACTGATAACCACAGAAACGGCAATTTGTTTTCACACTCTTTTTCATGCTGCTTTTCCGGCAAGAATCTCGGCCCTCTTCTGCCCGTGGATATTTGTCAACTGGTAGGAACAGAAAGGAATCAGTGCGCCGTCCGGGCCAGCCACGGTCATACTGCACTCTCTCAGACGTTTAAGATCCATGTCCGTCGCATCCATATAGCTCATCACCACAATCGACAGGCCCAGTTCAAGCTCCGGAAACATCTTGTCGGCAATATCCGGCAGCACTGACCCCTGGGGGCTTGCAGGGTCAAAATTCTCCACATACTCTTTTGTTGTAATCATGCTGGTAAGCGCTCTATAGCGACCTTTTTCCTCCACAACATATGTTGCCGCATCACAGGTCGGGTGCGAGCACCCCAAGGGCCACAGGTCATAGGGTGCCAGAATACCATTACTCTGTTCGGATAACAGGAACGCGACATCTCCCATTGAAAGCCGACGCTCGTTTGATACCTCAAAGCGCCCGGAGCCAAAGGCAGGCTGATAGGCGATACCGGCAATAACATCACGATTGTCCAGGGCGAAACGCAATACATCCCCGATTTGATCCTGATTGATACCGTTTATGATCGTCATCGCGATAACAACCTGCACACCCGCTTTCCTGCAATTCTCTATCGCCTTCAGCTTTGTAGAGAGCAGGTCTGCTCCGCGTATTTTTTCGTAGACAGCAGAGGTCAGGCCGTCGAACTGCATAAAAATCCCGCTTATGCCGGCTTCAGCCAGCTCCCGTACGTATTCCGGACGCTGTGAAATAACGACTCCGTTGGTGTTTAATTCAATCGACGTGAAACCGATGCTCCTTCCCAAACGGACTATATCCGGCAAATCCTTACGAATCGTCGGTTCACCACCGGTCAGCTGGATACTGGTGTATGGGCCGGTCTTTGCCATTATGCCTTTAAATACAGATTCCAACTCAGATAGGCTAGGCCCCGGCTGCGCAGCAGCCTGTACCCCCTCGGCAGCCATAAAACAGACCGGACAACGCAAGTTGCACCGTTCAGTAAGTTCTATTTCGACCAGAGTGGGATGACGAAGATGTGACGTGCAGAGACCGCAATCCTGGGGGCACCCCTTTAATGAAGCCCCGGTATGATCCGGCTTCACACAGGGAAATTTGAAAGAGTTCATCCAGTTGTAATGATCAACATCAGGCCATAAATATGTTGTGAAGTCCCCATGTTCCGGGCACTCCTTTTTCATATAAACAACTTTGCCCTCAGCAACAACCTGAGCGTCAACAACATCAAGGCAAACCGGACAGACACTTTGCGTCGTGTTCAACAATGTAGTAACCGCTGCAGTTTCAGGAGCCATCATATAGTTATATTTCCTTTATCCATAATTCTGATCCATAGCTAGTAGCATGGGACGTCTTCCCCCCCTCCGTCCCCCTGTCAGGGGGGAAGCCTTGAAGTCTCCCCTGACAAGGGGAGATTTAGAGGGGTTTGCTGTGAAGAATTAAGAGTTACATGCTACTAGCCACGCGGAGAGTAACCCACCCGGACATCACCCCAGTGTCTTCCACGGATGAAGATCGGACAGGCAAGATCGATAATGACTTCGCCGGAAACACGCATAAACGTCTGAAGCAGAAACGGTGCGATATTCTTGCATGCCCTGGCGCTGGTTCTATCTTCAAAGATAATCTTTGAACGGTTTTGCACCCTGTCGACCTCCTTGTTTCCGGTCAGCGGCTTGCTGAATTTAAGGAGATGGCACGGAAGGTATCCCCTGTCATCAAAACAGGTTGACGTGGCAAGATCGGGATTAGCGGCAAACACCTCTTCCTGAATGGGGGAGATGATCCGTTCAAAGAGCGAGTCATAGGCGGTCGTATATTTCTGCGGATCGGTGTTGGGTAGAGGGGCATAGTTCCGCGAAAAGAGCTGGTCCATAGAAATCGTGCCGGCATCAACTGCCTTCTCAAGCGTTTCCACAACCCTGTCACGAAATTTGATTGCAACAGCCCGCTTTTCATCATGGTAGGTGCCGACGCTGAAGCATCCCACCGTAGAGAAAATCTGCTCGGCAACTTCTGATAGATGCAAAAGTGTATTATCGGTAATCGTTGTCTGGCTGTTTACATCCTGAGCCATGCTTGAAATATGTTGAATCTTATCGGTTATTTCAGAGGTGACGACACTCTGCTCTTCGGTGGCGGTCGCAATCTGGTTGATCATATCGGTAGATTCTCCGGATAGACCGTGAATCCGGGTCAATTCCTGCCGTGCAGCATCGGAGGTAGCCACACCATCAGCCACACGGGCATGTTCCTCGTTCATGGCTTTAAGTGCCTGCTGGCTTTCCTGCCGTATGGCGTTAATGATGCTGGATATTTCACGAGTAGAGGTTGCTGTCTTGGCAGAGAGGTTCTTGACTTCGTCGGCAACCACGGCAAAGCCGCGACCGTGTTCGCCGGCCCGCGCCGCTTCAATGGCCGCATTGAGAGCCAACAGATTCGTCTGGTCGGCAATATCCTCGATCAGCCCGGCGATCGCACCGATCTTTTCCGAAGATTCGGCCAGACGTTCTACCGTGCCGCGCGTTACGTCAACGCTCTCACGTATACTTTCCATGCACTGGCATGCTTTCTCAACGGCGGCCATGCCGCTATTGGCTGCCTCATCAACCGAGGACGCCACGGCGGCGGCATTATGGGTGTTGTTGGCAACGCCATTCAGGGTTGAGGCCATCTCCTCGGCCGCCACGGCAACCGCAACAGCCTGCTCTTTCTGGGTTGCCGCCGTCTCGACCGTGTCTTTTGTCGTCTTGGTCATCTCGCAGACCTTGACGGCAACATGTTCACCCTGTTCATAAAGGTTGGAAATCATACTGCGCAGCCAACCGATCAAGGTGTTAATGTCAGTAGCGAGCTGCCGTATTTCATCGTTGCCGGAGACTTCCAGATTGCGGGTCAGGTCACCACCGCCGTGAGTCAGGGCATAGACACCTTCGGTCACGCGGTTAATGCGCCGCGTTATCGAACGCGTCAGCAGGAGCAGCGAAATGAAGGCACCGATGATGCCGGCTATCGCACAGGCAACTGTTATAGTTGAAATTAATTTCGCATGACGCGCCAACGCGCTATGGGCTGATGTAAGCTTTTCCTCCTGCTGTTTCACCAGCTGCGCCAGTATTTCTTTTATGCCTTTCCACTGCGGTGTCTCTTTTTCTACCAGCATTCTTTTTGCGTTTACAAGATCACCGGAGATTGCAAGTCGCTGTATCTCGTTTTTCAGCGTGTTATCTTCTTCCCATGCATTGATCAGTGAATCAAACTGGACATTCTGGCCACCTTCAGCCTTAAAATGGCTCCTGAGCTTTTCCGCACTTTTATTGAAGTCTGCCAAGGATTCACGATAGAAGTTGACCGAATTTGAATCAGTTGGATCGATGACTATATTACGGGTGGACTGACCTGTCTGAAGGGCATCGATATACATTTCTTTTACAAGCAACAGTGCATCAGCCTCAACGGTCAGTGCATGTTCCGCCATGGACTTGAGGTTCATCAACCCTGAGACGGATACTATGAGCGCAATGATGAAAACCAGCGATACCGATGCAACGAGAAGCTTTATTCGAGCGGCAATGCTCATGGATAACTCCAATGAAACTTATTTGAATTGTGCATTCATACATTCAAAAGCCAGATACATTGATGCCCATCTTTAAAGCTTGAACTGACCAACGACGCTACGCAACTCATCAGCAAGCCCGGAAAGCTGGTTAGCTGATGCGGCAGAATCCTGCGCCCCTCTGGATGTTGCTGCAACCACATCGGTAATCTGATGCATATTGTTACTTATTTCAGCCGTTGTAGCTGTCTGCTCCTCGGCAGCGGTAGCAACCTGATTTATCTGCATGGTCACATCATTGATCTGCTCGAGGATTTTTTCCAGAGCCCTGCCGGAATCAGCTGCCTTTTCACTTCCCCTGGCAACCTCGCCGACACCTATTTCCATCGCTTTCACAGCGGTCTGGGTTTCATGCTGGATGGTGCGAATCATCGCGCCGATTTCCTTGGTTGCTTTCGTCGTCCGCTCTGCCAGCGCCCGCACCTCATCGGCTACAACAGCAAAACCGCGACCATGTTCTCCGGCTCTCGCCGCTTCAATGGCGGCATTAAGGGCAAGAAGGTTGGTCTGATCGGCAATATCCTCAATTGTTCCAATAATTTCACCAATCTGCTCAGAACGACTGCCAAGATTTTCCACCGATTGAGCCGTTGTCCGGACTCTTTCTGCAATACTGTTCATGACACGAATGGTTTCATCAACCACCTGTGCGCCGGAGACGGCTGCAGCGCTTGCCTGTTGAGAACCACCTGCTGCCAGACTACAGTTCTGGGCGATATCACCGGATGTCGCCGCCATCTCCTCACCGGCAGTAGCAACTGTTAAAGCCTGTGCTGCAACTTCTTCGGCCCCTGTCGCTATGCGTTCGGAGTTCAAACGCAACTGCACCGAGGCCGAGGCAACCTTTTCAGTCGTCTCGGCAACCCGGCGTATCAAGCCCTGAAGTTTATCCGCAAAGAGATTGAAACAACGTGATGCTTCACCCAACTCATCTTTTGATGATGCGTCCAGACGTTTGGTCAGATCACCTTCGCCCTGGGCTATATCCTGCAACATGGATTTCATGGATTCCAGTGGCTTGGTAATACTGCCGGCAATGTACAGCGATATGGCTATCGCCAGGACAAGGACACCCAGGATAATGGCCAGCGAGGTCCATAACAGGGCATTGAGCTTTGCCAGAACCTCTTTTGCCGGTACATTTACCGCCAGGCTCCAGGTTGTTCCCGGGATCGGTGCATAGGCGATATATTTGACATCGCCTTTGAACGAATACTGCGCAACCCCTTGCTCTCCTTTGACCATCCTTGCGGTAATTTCTTTCAACGCAGGCGGGGTCGCTACGTCGGTCAACCCGTTTATTTTCATCGCCATATCTTTATTCGGGTGAATAATGATCAGACCATCGCTGCGGACGGCATACGCATATCCGGTGTCGCCGGCCTTGATTTCCCCGATGAGCTTTGACATATCTTCTAACGGGACACCGCCGGCAACACCGCCTATGATTACTCCATTCCGGGGAGAAGGTGCGGCAACGACCACAACAACCTTTCCTTCGGCCTTGGAGATTACCGGATCACTGACAAAAGCTTTACCTGCCATGATCTGCTTGAAATACTCACGCCCGGCAACATTGATTTTTTCACCGGTTGTGAACGTTGCATCGCCTTTTGCATCCATCATCATATAAGAAAAAAACAATGAATCCCGTTTGCTTTCATTTCTGAGATATCCAAGAGCAGTTTCAGCAGTGCCGTCAGTCACAAGCGGAGAATTAGCCAAAAATGACATTTCACTTTTGCGTTCCGCAATCCACATTCCCAGCTTCTGGGCATTATCTTTGGACATGTCCTGAAGGTTGTTTTCCATCTCCTGAATAATTATCTTTTTGGCGTTCCAGTAACTGGCTGCTCCAAAGACATTCAGAGACACAACAATTATGAGAACAATGGCTACCGACAGTTTTGTCTTGATACTGCGAAATTGCATGGAAGCTCCCGGGATTCTTTACTATTACTTATTCCACGCTTTCAAAAACGCTTCGTCGCCAAACGGCAGGCGGTTTTTGTATTTCTGTTCACCGGGAAGCCAGGTGCGATCACTGCCGGCACGCACGACGAGGCAACGGATGGAAACTCCTCCCACCAGGACCAGTAATGCGCCAACAGCCTGGGCAACGAGCGAGGACTGCAATAAAAGTATCAGCGGCACTAACGTCCCCAAAAGCAGGACGATGGATTTAAAGCTGGCGGAGATATCCCCGTCAATCCATCGCTGGGCACTGGCGGCTTCCGCTTCAGTACCACCGGTACGTTTAACCCAGATGTAACCGATCCATATGATCAACTGGAAGAACAACAACCCTCCTGCCAATGCAGGCAAAGCCTGCATGACACCCGGCACGGCTACCGGAGGGAGTACTAAGCCACTCAGAAACTGTGCAGCGACACCGGTAACAAGGGAAGAGAGCAGGAACAGCGTAATCATGCCCGGTCCAACCCAGAAGGGGCGACATTTATGCCGGCTCAGCAGCACACCCGGGTAGGTGGCGACAACAAGTCCGGTTACCAGACAGACAACCGACAGAACCTTACGGACGCCATTCCAATCCTGCCAGAAGAGCTTCTCCATGCCGAACCACGCAGGATTCAGCCCAAAGGAGGCATATGCCAGACCAACGACAATAGCTATCGACATAATCCAGGCACCAACCGTCAGTATCGCCTTGGGGTTCATAAAGACACGCCAGGACTGAAAAGGGCGCCCCAGTTCAAAAACGAGAAAGATACAGCCGATACACATGAAAACCGGTCCCAGCAGATTACCAACAAGAGAGATTCTTCCTTCACCTATAAACAGTTCAACAATTCCTGCGATTACAAGCATCCCGCCGCCCATTCCCGCAAAGAAGAAATCGACCGCCAACATCCAGCCCCAGCCTTCGTGTTTGTTTTTCATAGACTCCACCTCTAAATGAATAACCCCGCCGCAAGCAGCGGGGTATCTGTAACCTTAGTTGATGTTTGAATCGCCCCAAGGGGCGGGGACTTAAACCCTGAGAGATTAATAGATATAAAACACATACGGTTCGGTATTCAGTTCACCCAGAAGACGGGCAGAGTTCTCACCATGTACCAGCTTGTATACCTCGCTGGTTTCGTCATCAAGATCACCGAAAATACGCGCTTTTTGATGACAGGTATTGACGCAGTGAGGTTTCTTACCCACGTCAAGACGATCCTTGCAGAAATCACACTTCTGCGCCGCTCCGGTTGCGTGGTTTTGAACCCGTGCCCCATACGGACAAGCCATGATACAGGCCTGGCAGCCGACACACTTCTTATCTTCTATAAAAACCACCCCGTCTTCCCGCTTCTGCGAAGCGCCTGTCGGGCAGGCGTCAACACATGGTGCGTTGGCGCAATGCATACACAACGTCGGCACATTGTACATATGAAGATCTGGGTAAATACCTGTCGGACCGACCGTTGTAACCGAGTTGTAAATCATGTCCACCGGAAGCTCATTATGTACTTTGCATGCGACTGTACACGAATGGCATCCGATGCAACGCCGTGTATCTATAACCATTGCATAGCGTGCCATCTTAATTCTCCCCCTTTAGATCAGAAGCTTCTACTTTATATACTTTGCAGAGCAGGCCGCGGTTAGCCCAGGCGCCGCTGTATGGATCACAATCTTCATCGGCAGAGCTGGTCAGGATATTGGCATTTGATTCCAGACAGCCACCCAGTTCCGGCATATTTATCTCACGCTCCGGATACCACCAGCCTCGCTGGGTATAAACAACCCGGGGATGAATTCCCTGTGTCAGGTTGGCTTTCTGCTTGATACGGCCCCGCTTCGTTTCGATCCAGACCCAGTCGCCTTCTTCGATAGACAACTCGGCTGCAGTTGCCGGGTTGATATCCATATAAGGCTCATGTTTAAGGAAGCGCAGATCCTTGATCTGGAAATGTTCGGAGTGGTGGTACGGCATGAACCCTCCACCGGTTGTCAGAACCAGCGGAAACTCCTTGGCCAGAACAGGATGATCGACTTCGTTCTCTGTAGGCCCGATATAGGGCGGCAAGGGAGGATAGCCAAGATCCTTGAGGACGGTGGAGTAGAGCTCAACCTTCCCTGATGGCGTTGCAAATCCCTGTCGCTCATATTTTGAATATTCACGCTCCGGGAAATGGAAGCGGTAACGGTCAACAAACTCGTCATAACTGCTGACATCGTACCCAAGCGGAGCTATGCGATGATAATAGGCATCTTCCACCGTCTCCCAGGGCCACTGATCTTTCTGACCGACAGCCATGCCGAGATCACGCCAGAAATTGTAGTCATTACGGCGCTCATACATCGGCTGGATTGCACGCTGGGATGCGAGCAGGAAGTCGGAACAGCCGTAGGTACTGGTAATAGTCGGACGCTCAAGCGCTCCGGCGACCGGCAACACGTAATCGGAAAGGGATGCGGTCGGCGTCATCCAGTAGTCGCAGGTAACCATGAAATCGACAGCCTGCAACGCCTCCATCACCAACTTTGTTTCTCCGTACGAGTTGATCGGGTTGGTGGCGTTAACCAGCAGCGCTTTTACCGGATATGGTTTTTCAGTCAGGATTGCCCGGAAAACTGATGGCGGGTGTGCCTCGCACATCCATTCTGCGGTTGGTGCTTTACCCCATACTTTTCTGGTCTCTTCGGCGATACGGCTGTACCCCGGCCAGGTCACCAGCTTGAAGCGCTCGGAACCGATCTGTTTGGTTTTTTGCAGCTCGGACAACTGATCGTTGGCTTCCATCTCTTCATCGGTAATAAAGTCAGGACTCGGCCCGGTCAGAAGGTCGGCGCCCGGAACATCGAGATTGCCGGTTATCGCCCGCAGTATTGCACGGGCATGCATAGTGGAACCGGCCGGCTTACCAATCTGATCAACGGATGTGCCCCATTGAATGTTGCCCGGCTTGTTCATGGCATACATATAGGCACCTTCCCTGATCTGCTCCGGTGTCAGCCAGGTTAGCGGTGCAGCCCATTCCGGCGTGAATTCCTCCACGTGATCGGCCAACTCTCCAAAACCTTCGCAACTATTTGCCACAAACTCCTGGTCGAACAGACCATCATAAATAATGACGTTTATCCATGCCAGCGCCAGCGCCAGGTCGGAACCAGGACGCAGTGGCAGCCAGAGATCGGCCTTGGCGGCTGTCTCACTGAAACGCGGGTCAATGACGATGACCTTCATCCCCTTGGCCTGAAGCGCGGATATATGGTGCATCTCCGGCATACCGGCTGCTCCCGGATTTTGCCCCCAGAGCACCAGACAACGACTGTTGCCCATGTCCAGTTCAAACGGACACCAGCCATAGATTGCCGTTTCCACCATAAAGGTCGGAATCCAGCACAGGTGAGAGTTATGGAAGCCGTTCGGGCTACCGAACTGATTCATAAAACGCCTGCGCGCCCAGTCATCGGTGCGTTGTGTTCCACCGGCCGTTGCCACCGCTTCCGCACCAAATTCGTCACGGATTTTGGAGATTTTGACCCCAATCTCTTGTATCGCCTGATCCCAGGGGATCTGTTCCCACTTCCCCTCACCGCGCTTGCCAACCCGCTTTAACGGATAATTAATCCTTGCGGGATGATCAAGGTGATCCAGGGCGATATTCCCCCGGCAGCATAAGCCACCCTGATTTGTCGGGAATTCCGGGTCACCCTCGATATCAAGCACCTTGCCGTCTTTGACGTAGGCCAGGACACCACAATTCTGGTGACAGAAGTAACAGGCCGACTTCTTTACTTCGATACCCTCTTGTTCCAAATCGATATTTTTGCTCATACTCCACCTTTCAGGCTTTTTTTGCAGATAGTTTATTCTTCTGCTTTCAGCAAAATGAATGTGATATCCCAGCCGCTGTCTTAGTTTGCTGAATCAACACAAAACGGTTTTGAAATCGTCCCGTGCAATTCTATAACTCCTGCAATTGCAGCGACTATGCCATTGGAACAAAATATGCAAACACTTGTAATTACGAGACTTGTTTGCCGTATACTATGGCAAAATTTATTGTAATGATAAGTGGATTATCAATTTGAAAAATATCGCGGGAGAGGAATTGCCATGAAAAGTAACGGGGCTAAGCAAGCAATTGATTACTGCATGGAATGCGGTTCATGCGCCACCGACTGTTCGTTTTTGCGTGAAAGCGGAGAATCGCCCGCCGCAATGGCTAAACGCGGCATAACCGCAAGTGAAGCATACAGCTGTTCTTTGTGCGGGTTATGCGCTGCAGTGTGTCAGCAGGGAGTGAACCCGATGGAAATGTTTGCCGAGCGTCGTCGCGAGGCCGTCTCAAACAACGAGATTGAAATCGATGAGTACCGCTATATGTTCCCGGACCGAAAAAATAACGTGATGAGCGTTTATCGCCAGGAGTCCGGCATTGATTACAGCGAATCAGACTCTTTCCGTTCTGCGGATACCTGTTTTTTCCCAGGTTGCACATTAATGACCTATTCGCCCGCGCTCACACGAGAGACTTTTAAACGGCTGAAATCCAGCGGTGAGTGCCAGGAGATGTGGACAGAATGCTGTGGAAAGCCACTGAACCAGCTAGGATTACAGCAGAGACGGGAAAACATGCAGAACGACCTGAAACAGTTTACAAAAGACCGCAACATAAAGCGCTTAATCACCGCCTGCCCCGGCTGCTATTACGAATTACGCGAGATATTCAATGCCGACGAGCTCACCATACAAACGGTCTACGAGGTCCTCACCGTCGACAACCAGGATCATAGCGGAGACGGACGCTACACGATTCACGATTCCTGCCCCGATCGCAGCGAAGGGGTTTTTGCCAGACAGGTGCGCCATGCTCTGGAGCAGCAGAATTGCGCACTATCCGAAATGGAGCACAACAGGGAAAATACGATCTGCTGCGG
This sequence comes from Desulfuromonadaceae bacterium, assembly GCA_028681335.1. GTDB lineage: Bacteria > Desulfobacterota > Desulfuromonadia > Geobacterales > Pseudopelobacteraceae > JACRCG01. The sequence continues at coordinate 121,445 of JAQUIT010000013.1, forward strand.
AAGTGGCGGCCAACAATCCCATTTTCGCCCCGACCTGGCAGATGAAGTAATCAAAACGAGACGAAATGAAGTCCAACAGACCGGTGCCGAGACGCTTGTGGGGTGCTGCATGAGTTGCGTATTGAAATATGACGGAAAAATGCCGGGAGTATCCGTCGTTCACGCCTTGAGCCTACTTCTGGATGTAGAAGTGGATTACAAGGGTGCCAAGGAGCGGGCTGGAAAAATGCTGAGCGGAGATCGCGGTGAACAGTTGTGGGAGAAAATCATGGCTGAGTGACGCTTTGGCTGACCGACGACAAACCGGACGAAGAGGACGCCAGGTTAAAGGGCCAAACCAGCACGCCAGGCCCTTTAACCTGCATGTACCTGTATTCAGTTTATGCCGCCACACACTCAACTGCGTTGCCGGCCTCCAACTTCTTTGCCTTCTCAAAAAGCCCATGCGCCTTTGTCTGTCCAACCACCAGGTTATTAGCCAAAACGGCCTTAAGACCTTCCTCACTCGGTTTCGGCACAAGCCGATTCAAATACTCTCCCGACGTCTCAAACAAGCCTTTCAGCATTAAAAAGCCTTTGCGAAGTTCCTGCATTTCTTTTACCGTCACAGTCATCGTTTTCTCTCTCATTGCCCCACCCTTTTCAAAGATTATTTAACAACACCTGCATCACCCAGACTATTTTCATTTATTTCAGCTCGTTGCTCACACCAGGGACTAAACAGAGTGATACGACATGAACCGCTCCTAGAGACCCGGCCACACTCATCGCCTGCAGCCGACAAAAGACTTATCGACGGGGCTATGGCAAGCGCCAGAACCTCCCCCAAAAGCCTGCCAGGAATCCTCCTGCCGCGCCAAGGATTCAATGGCAGTACTTAAACAGTCCGCACATATACCGTGCGAAACGCCACCGTTTGAACCGACTACCGAAGGCCTTATTCCGAGATCCGTCTCACACCATGCACATATGGTTTTCATAAAATTTACATTATTCATTTAACAGTCACCAAAGCAGGACTCTCTCAAGTCACCATTACTGAGTGATCTTGGCTCACAAATTACCTTTCAACAGGGATTACCCATCAGCATCAATCCTCGTAGCATGGAGCGTGCCATTAAAAACAGCCCAATAACCTACTACTATTGTTTGTTTTATTCATCCAACCGCCCGCGTGCATTCCTTTTTTGACAAACACATTCATCTCAACAACACCGTGAAGCAGGAAACAACAATCGCCACATCACCCCGAAGGTGGCTAAAACTCGCTGTTTTTTGTGGAAACAACGCCTGCATTACCATAACGACACAAGCATTATCAAAACGATAACCATCTGGCTGTTTTTTGTATACAAGCCCAACAACACCGGACAGTTGCATAATTTTATGTGTTGGCACAATCGCTGCTACTGCACAGAAACATTTATTTATTGGATATCCGGGCGCGCTGCATAACCGGAGCTGAAACCATATCAGCTGCTTTACCAGGAAATCGGGGTGGGTAGCCTATCGGCCACGACACGTAGCAGGAGGTTTTGAATGCAGACCTTATTCACCGTAAGCTCGCTCACCAAAGGCGAATATGAAACGTAAATTGCCCCATTTGGGAATCTTACAAAAAACACTCATATCCTTCCTCGCCATATCACTTATCCCTTTGCTGATATTCGGCTATATCGGCGGTGAGAACTTGAGGACCTTCGGCTTACAGGCTGTCCAAAGGACGGCCCAAATGGGGCGCGACGATTTGAGTCACACCTCCAAGCTTGGAGACATCACAATTAAAGACAGCGTGCGTGCCCTTGACACAAAATCAACGGAGGCCATTGAACTGCGCACCGTCGAGTTGGCCCACAGGATTGCCGACTTCCTGCACGAAAGGGATAATGACATCCTCATGCTCTCAACGTTCGCCCCGACTCCCCGGCACTATCTTTCTATTTACAACTCGTTGAACAGGGATGTCATTGCAACAGACGGTGCAACGTTGCCCGAACTGGAGCGGGTGACACCAGCCACTATCAAATCTTCAAACCCTGAAAACGGACAACAGTGGAGACACACCCCACCACTCAATTTCAAAAAAAAGTCGCGACCACTCTACAAAGAAATCACCTTTATTGATCTACAGGGACATGAACGAATTAAAGTCACTGACGGACGCCTCTCAACCAACCTCAGTGATGTGACAAAAACCCAAAACACCTACTGCAAAGCAGAGGACTATTTTCATGACGTGAAGCGCTTGAAAAGGGGCGAACTATATGTATCCAACGTCGTGGGGGCATATGTGAAGGGGTGGATCAACAATACCCCGGAAGGGATTCTCGTCAGACCGGGCAGCGCATACGCCGGAAGAGAAAACCCACAGGGGGAAAAATTCGAAGGCATCATACGCTGGGGCACCCCGGTCTATACCGCAGGCAACAAGAAGATAGGCTACCTGACCATGGCACTTGACCATACCCATGTGATGGAGTTTACCGATCATATCAAGCCGACTGAAGAAAGATTTACCGCCCTTTCAGACGGAGGATCAGGTAACTACGCATGGCTGTGGGACAACCGTGACCGGAACATATCTCACCCGAGAGATTTCTTCATTTGCGGTTATAACCCGGACACCGGCAAGGAAGTGCCGGGCTGGGTAAGCCAGAACACGTATGACGAATACAGAAAAAGCCACTTATCTCTAGAATCTTTCACGGCAAAACTCCCTCCCTTTCGGGCTTTCACGCACAACAAACTTCCTGCAACAGAGCAAACCCGCGCCGGGACCGTCTCGCTCGACTGCCGCATTCTTGATACCGCCCCGCAGTGCGAGGGGTGGCACGAAGGAACGGAAGACGGGGGATCAGGTTCATTTATCATTCTCTGGAGCGGCCTCTGGAAACTCACAACCTATGCCGCAGTACCCTACTATACCGGACAGTACGGAAAATCAAAAAGGGGCTTCGGCTATGTCACGATCGGCGCCAATGTGGATGAATTTCACAAGGACGCCAATGCTACCAAAGCAAAAATAGAGGCACAACTTGTCAAAATATCCGGAGAAATGGAGGCAAAGAACAGACAAACCCAACAAGAAATGGAACAGAGTGTCATGCATAACCGTCAAGCAATGGCACTGGTCACCCTGCTGGCCGTCATAAGCGTTATCATCATCTCCTGCCTGTTGAGCCGCGGAATTATCAAGCCGCTGAAAAACCTTACCGACGGCGCCCGTGCCATGAGCAGAGGAAATCTCGATCAATCAATTGAAGTAACATCTAAAGATGAGATAGGGCAGCTTTCCGTAACATTCAATGAGATGGCAAGATCCATATCCAGCCTTGACAAGATGAAATCCGATCTTGTCACCATCGCCTCCCACGAGTTGCGAACACCGATACAGGCGATGCTGCTGAGCATATCCGGCATACTGGAGGGATATTCAGGGAAAATTGATGAGGAGGTGCGAGAAGACCTTCACCTTGCAAGAACAGGGATCGAACGCCTGTCCCGTCTGGTTGACAACCTTCTCAATCTGTCACGGATAGAGGCCAGAAAAAACGAATGCACTATTACATCCGTCCCGATTGAGGAGTTGGTTGAGCATGCAATTTTCCAGGTAAGTGATTTGTTGTATGCCCATCGTCACGTTATCTCCAAAAAAATTCAACCCGGCTTGGTGACCATAAATGTAGATAGAGACCAGATCATCCAGGTTTTGATCAATCTACTCAGCAATTCCATAAAATATAATCCGGCAGGCGGACGGATACATGTGGGGGTGGAGCAGAGCGGAGGCTATCTGAAGCTTTTTGTTGCCGACAACGGCTATGGCGTACCTCCGTGGGCAAAAGAAGATGTCTTCAAAAAGTTCTTTCAGGCTGACAACATCATGTCCCACAAGGTCGGGGGGTCTGGCCTGGGACTGACCATCAGCAAAGGGATCGTTGAGAGCCACAACGGCAGCATAATATGCAAAAGCCCGATTCCCGACAGGCGCTTTGCCGGATTCACCTTAGGCGGTGACAGACGGGGAAGCATCTTCATCATATCGTTGCCGGCATAAACTCTGCACAACCAATGAGCTAACAAAAGGAGCACTCACGTGGACATCGGTAAAATTCTTGTAGTAGATGACGAAGAGGTTATTTCGGCATATTTGCAGAGAAAACTTATCAAGCTTGGTTATTCAGTAGACCTGGCTGGAGATGGCGAGATGGCTTTAAATCTCGCCATCTCCACCATGCCGGACATTATCCTGATGGACGTGAAACTCCCAAAATTAACAGGCACTGAGGTTTGCAAAAGATTGAAAAGCGACGAGAGAGCCAAAGGCATTCACATCCTTCTCCTCTCAGCCAAAACGCAGCCTAAGGAGATACAAGAGGGCTTCGATGCGGGGGCGGACGACTACCTGTGTAAACCGATAAGTTTTCCGGATATCCTGGTCAGAATAAACAACTACAGACACGTATGAGTCCGCTTTCCTCCCCGGCATTCACCTGGCGGCAAGGAGTCATAAATATGCATGATGAACATCAGAGACGCAACATCCAGGAATACATATTCAGTCTTGAAGAGATACAGGAGCAGTTGGAAGAGCGGGTCAAAGAGAGAACTGAAGAGCTCAACAGCGCGAACCTCCGGCTCAAAGACGAAATCCTGGAACGGAGAGCAAATGAAAAAAACCTCCGCAAGAGTGAAGAGCAAAAATCATCTATTCTTGCCGCAATTCCTTGTGCCGTTCTTGGAGTGAGAAATCGAGTGATCATTTTTGCAAACGACTCAACGGAAGACGTTTTTGGCTGGAAACCTGAAGAGCTCATTGGAAAAAGTACGAGAATTCTTTACAGGAACGAGAAGGATTTCGAAGAAATTGCATCGTTACTTAATAAAGCCTCCTGGAAGAAGCATAATTACAGAGTTGAGTTTATCTGCCGCAAAAAAAACGGTGATGCTTTTTTAAGCCGAATGAGCGTTGGCAAAAGACATGAGCGAGAAGGAAAAGACATCGTTATTGTCTTTGAAGATATCACTGAACACAAACGCAACCAGGAAGAGCGGGACAGTCTCCAGGCGCAGGCCCTTCAAGCACAAAAGCTGGAGGCAATCGGCACCCTGGCGGGCGGCATTGCCCATGATTTCAACAATTTATTAACCGGCATCATGGGCAACCTCTCCGTTGCGCACCTTAAATCCGGAAACGACGACATCAGCTTATCCCTGCAGCGGGCACTGCAAGCGTGTGAACGGGCGACAAGACTGACACAGCAGCTTCTGACCTTTTCCAAGGGGGGAGCGCCGGTCAAACAACTGGCCTCGGTTGCTGAAATTGTCCGTGACTCGGCCGAATTCGCGCTGCGCGGGGCGAACGTCGCCTGCAATTTTACCGTGTCAGACGCTTTATGGGCGGCAGAAGTAGATACCGGGCAACTGAGCCAGGTCATCAGCAACCTCGTAATCAATGCCGACCAAGCCATGCCCGACGGCGGCCTTCTGAGCATCTCCCTCGAAAACGTGGAGTTCACCATGCCGTCACATAAGCTTTCTGCAGGTCGCTACATCATGATAACCATTTCCGATAATGGAGGAGGTATTTCCAAAACATCCATAGACCGTATTTTCGAACCATACTTCACCACCAAACCTTCCGGGAACGGCCTGGGACTGGCAACCACACACTCCATCATCACCCGGCATGGTGGCCAGATTGAAGTAACATCAGAAGCAGGACAGGGTACAACCTTCACCATTTACCTGCCGGTATCAAGCACTATAAATTATGGTGAAACGCAGGAAAAACAGGTTCAGATCCAGGAAGGGACCGGCAGAATCCTCCTTATGGATGACGAAGACTTTATCCGGGATGTCGTGGTCGAAATGCTTGATATGATGGGATATGAATGCGTTACCTGTGAAAATGGCCATCAGGCCTGTGCCCTGTACAGGCAGGCTTTGGAAACAGACTGCCCTTTCTCTGCCGTCATCATGGATCTGACCATACCTGGCGGAATGGGGGGAGTGGAAACAATGGCCGAAATCAGCCTGATTGATCCGATGGCACGGGGCATAGTTGCCAGCGGCTACTGTGGCGATCCAGTCGTTGCGTCGTTCAGAGATTATGGTTTTGTGGCTGCTGTTCCGAAGCCGTTTACTCTGAGTCAGATGGCGGAGACGCTTGCAGAGATTCTTACGCCAACTTTATTAGAGTCCGGCAGCTGTGAATGGGACGAGAACTTATTGTGAACGGAGGTCAATAATCAAGACACGTGTCCATTGAGTGCATCAACATGAAATGAAAATCAGATTTGAAAACGAGTAGCAAGTGGTGTTGCAACACCAACATTGGAAAGAAACTACTATTCAGTTAAGGAGCGTTTTTATGTCAAATTATAATCTGATATGTGCCGATTGCGACTGCAAATTTTCTGTACCTTCGAGCAGTGGCGATCCATCGAAACAAGTTTGTCCAGAATGTTCAAGCACAGAAATTTACCAACGGTTTGGTGCAGTGAATTCCCAATGCATCGATGCGATGAAAGATTGTTCGGCTTGCGCTTTCGACAACAACTGCAACGCTTATTAATTGAGACGGTTGCATTGGACTAAAACAATAAACGCATTCAATCGTTCCCACGGCCCTGTCTCGCGATGCGTTTATCCCATTACCGAGAATCATATCAAACAGCTCCACGGCATTACCCTTAAGTACAGCAGCAAAGATAAGGGAACGTGGTATTCGGTGGGGAGGGAGGTTGAAACAGCAAAGACGGCCGATTGTAGCCGGCTTTTGAATTAAGCAAACTGTCCCAGGAATTCAATACGATAGTCCGTTTTTGTAAAGAATATTTTCCCCCGCTCATTACCACGCGCCGAAAATATGGTACAAGGCACCTTCATATTCTATCCGCAACGGTCACGCCATTTTGCTTTCCTCCAGATGATTTCAAAGAAAAGTACGGCGACAAATGTCTCGTGTCAAGGGCTGATAATCATATAAAAGGCACCTCCTGATCAACATATCAAAAAAGCAAAAAACTTCCTGTTATGCTTGTTAAAGAGACCAATCTTTAATAATCAGGAGGTACCCAATGAA
>JAQUIT010000026.1 GCA_028681335.1 Desulfuromonadaceae bacterium
AGACCGGTGTGAAGATCACTGATGATGTCATCGCCTCGGTCAGGACGAGTGGTATCATTGGTGATAAGTTTATCAAACTCCGCCCGGGCGGTTCCGAAACGATGCTGAAGAATAATGACAAGATCCGTGAGACCGAATCGGCCATTGATATTGAAGAGCTGGTCAGCAAGTTTATCCACGGCAAGGTCTAGCCTTCTGTAACGTTAAAAGGAACGTACGTAATGAAATCTTTTTTGTATACCTGCATTGCGGCGTGGTTGCTGTTTTCTTTAACCGGCACCACGTTTGCCGCTGAGACCCCGCCCCCCACGACGGGTATGGCCCTAACCCTTGATGACTGTATCCGTATGGCCCTGAAAGCGGCTCCCGAACTGGGGGAAGCAGATAGCGATATAGCACTCGCCAGCAGCAAGCTTGACGAGGCGAAATCGTACCGTTTTCCGCGACTTGAGATGACAGCGCTGGTCGGACCGGCACCGACCGCCAACCGTTCAGATATTTCCCCGGTCGTCAGGACCGACAGAGGGTTCAGCTTTGATTCCCTCACCTGGTTCACGAGCGCCGACGCCACTATTATCCAGCCGCTTTATACCTTCGGCAAGATATCAGAGAATATGAAGGCGGCTACCCACGGCATCGAGGTCGATCGATCCCGCAAACAGCAGCGGGCCAACGAGATAGTCCAGCAAGTAAATGAATACTACAACGGCCTGCTGCTCGCCCGCGAAATGAAGGAACTGGTGCTCGAAGTGCAGGAAATTCTGACCCGATCTCGTGAAAAAGCGCAGAAGCTGCTCGAGCAGGGGTCGGATACGGTCGATCAGATGGATCTGTACAAACTGGATGCATTTTCCGGGATGGCCGCTAAATACCTCGAAGAAGCAAAAAAAGGGGAGGAACTCGCTCTCGCTGCTCTGAAAGCGCGGATGGGCTTGCCGGCCAATGCGCAGCTGGAAACCGGTACTGAGCGGCTTGTGATTGTTGACGTAGAAATACCACCTCTGGAGAATTATGTTCAGTCTGCCCGCCAGCGGCGTCCTGAATTCCACCAGATTTCCGAAGGACTCAAAGCCCGCACGGCACTTGTTGAAGCCGCCAAAGCAAATTACTACCCCGACGTTTTTCTTGGAGGCCTCTTTTCCTGGGCTTATGCTGAAGACCGTGAACGGGTAAAGAATCCTTATATTAATGATCCGCTTAATCATCTCAACGCCGGTGTTGCTCTCGGTGCACGCTGGAAACTTGATTTCGGCATTACCACTGCCAAGGTTGCCGGTGAACGGGCACAGTACAACCGCCTTCTCAGCACACGTGTTTATGCTGACACCAACGTGCCGCTGCAGGTACAAAAATATTATCTGGAACTTATTGAAGCCAAAAACAGCGCTGCTGCAACACGTAGCGCCTACATGAACGCCAAAAAATGGGCTGTCACCGCTATTGCCAACTTTGACTTCGGCCTGGGTCCTGCCAAGGATATCTTTGAGGCGCTGCAGGCCTATTCCACCATGCGTGCCGATTTTTTCAAATCCATCTATAACTACCGTATTGCTGCGGCAAATCTGGACTATGCGACAAACGAGCCGTTGCACAGTCACCACAAATAATCACGAGGAGACCGTATGTTAAAACGAATTCTGCTGCTGCTGGCAGCGGGCTTATTAATTACTTCACTTGCATTTGCAAACCCACCTGCAGATGAAATAAAAAGAACCGTTGATGAAGTTGTACGCATTGTTGCTGATAAGGATATGAAGAAGAATGAGACGAAACGGCGCCAGGCGCTAAAAAAATCCATCAGCAGCATTTTTGACTACGCAGAAATGGCAAAACGTTCGATGGGCAAACACTGGAACGTACGCACACCGGCTGAGAAGAAGATTTTTGTAGACCTTTTTGCCACGCTCCTTGAAAATTCATACGCTGGGAAGATCGAGTCATATAACAACGAGAAGATTATCTACATCAAGGATCTCGTTGACGGCGATTATGCCGAGGTAAAATCAAAGGTAGTCACTGCGAACCGCGACGAATTCTCACTGGATTACCGCCTCTTCAAACAGAACAACAAATGGATGGTGTATGACGTTATCATTGAGGGTGTAAGCCTTGTCTCAAACTATCGCAGCCAGTTCAACAAAATCATCACCGCCAACGGCTACGACAAGCTTGTTAAAAAATTGCAGAGCAAAAATGAGGAGTTGAAGGCACCATAGGCGGTGTGAATTATCTTGACACCCGCTTTAAGGCTATGATAAACGCTCCAGAACGCAGTTTCGGAAGTTTTTGCAGAACTTTGCAAGTAGCACGTTTGACCAGGCTTTGCGCTTTTCCTGCATCAGACTCCAGAAACTTAAGCGGTAACCAGATGCTCCGGTGAAGCACCGGACAAAAAAGGAGGCAGGAAATGGCACAGGGTAAAGTTAAATGGTTTAACGACACAAAAGGTTTTGGCTTCATCGAGCAGGATGGGGGCGAGGATGTTTTTGTTCATTTCTCAGCTATTAGCGGCGACGGCTTCAAGTCTCTTGCAGAAGGCGATGCAGTTACCTTCGAAATCACCCAGGGTCCAAAAGGCCTGCAGGCTGCTAACGTAGTTAAAAAGTAAGCAGCACATAATACCGCAAAGAATCTAAGCCCGCTGGCATCAGCGGGCTTTTTTCGTGACCGCTTTTTTGTGATGCACTCCAGGGCTCCGTTCATCCCCTGCGGCGCCGCCACAGAGCAGACCATAATCTCCCTCACGCCCCAGCTCCTTCAGTGCTTCAAGCACCTTGGCACGCTCTGCCGGGAGATGCCACAGCAGCAGAGACTTCTGCAACCCCTTTTCACGGTCACTGGTGGCGCTATAAACCCGTTTTCCGGTCATCGGATCTATCCCGCTGTAGAACATGCAGGTAGCAATGGTTCCGGGAGTGGGGGTGAAGTCCTGAACCTGCTCCACCTTCATTCCCAGTTTCTTGAGAATCAGTGCCAGATCAAGCATATCAGCCAACGTACAACCCGGGTGCCCGGAGATAAGGTACGGCACAATGAACTGGCGTTTACCAAGCCGGTCGCTCTCGGCACGGAAACGGGTCAGGAACGTTTCAAACGCCTTCTTGCCCGGCTTGCGCATGATATCGGTAACGCGATCAACCAGATGCTCCGGGGCTATTTTCAGCAGGCCACTGACATGGTGACCGGTCAACTCGCTGAAATAGGCGGGCTGCCGTTCAAGCAGGTCGTAACGCACTCCGGATGACACGGCCGTATGGCGTACTCCATCCAGAGAGCGGACAGCCTGCAGCAGTGACGTCGCCGGCGCATCGGCGGTTTTAAGGTTTGAGCAGATATCGGGGAAGATGCAGCTCTCGCGCTGACACTTTTTCATAGCTTCAACGTTGCGGCAGCCGAGGCCGTACATGTTGGCTGTCGGACCTCCAATATCGCTGACAGTACCGCGAAACCATGATTTTCGCGTCATGGCCGTTATCTCTGCAATAATGGAGCTTTTACTACGGGACTGGATCGTTTTACCCTGATGCATCGTGATCGCACAGAAGGCACAACCGCCAAAACAGCCGCGATGGCTGGTTACGGAGGTTTTGATCTGTTCCCAGGCCGGGATTGCTTCGGCGTACGCCGGGTGCGGGCTCTTTTCAAACGGCAGAGAATAAACGGCATCCATCTCCGCTTCCGTCAGCGGGAGCGCCGGGGGATTACAGACAAGGGCTCGATTGCCATGCTGCTGCACGACAACACGGGCTGACCAGGGATTCTGCTGCAGGTAGGTCGTGCGGAAGGCTTCGGCAAAGGTCTCCTTTGATGCCGACACCTCCTCAAAAGAGGGAATTGACACATAGTCGCCGCTGTCAAACCCGCTGCAGCCGTATGCGGTACCGCGTACATCACGGAGTTCCTTCATTGGCACACCGTCACGGAGGCGCTCGGCCACTTCTAGAATCGCCCGTTCCCCCATGCCGTAGACGAGCAGATCGGCTTTGGCATCAAAAAGAATCGAGCGGCGCACCTTGTTTTCCCAGAAGTCGTAGTGGGCAAAACGGCGCAACGATGCTTCAATCCCGCCGATCACCACCGGAACGTCCTTGAAAGCCTCCTTCAGGCGGGAGGTGTAAACCATTGTGGCGCGGTTGGGGCGTGCGCCGTGACGATTTCCGGGAGTATAGGCGTCATCATGGCGAAGCTTGCGGGCGGGCGTGTAGTGGGCCACCATCGAGTCCATGGCACCGGCGGAAACACCAAAGAACAGGCGGGGGCGACCCAGAGTCATGAATGACTCTTTGGAGCGCCAATCCGGCTGTGCGATGATGCCGACGCGAAAACCGTGCCCTTCAAGCCAGCGCGCCAGCAACGGCACACCAAATGCGGGATGGTCAATATAGGCATCGCCGCTGACGAGGATGATGTCCAGCTCCTGCCAGCCCAATCTGCGCATCTCTTCCTGTGTTGTAGGGATAAATGACATGGGTCAGGGAAAGAGCGCCAGCCCTTCCAGACCGGTTGTTTCAGGGAAGCCGCAGAGGAGATTCATATTCTGTATCGCCTGGCCTGAAGCTCCTTTTACCAGATTATCGATAGCCGAAACGATAATGATCCGGCCGGTACGCGAGTCAACAAGCGGGGCAATATCGCAGAAGTTCGAACCGCGTACGAAGGCGGTTGAAGGGAGGCTGCCGCTTGGGAGTACCCGCACGAACGACTCACCGTCATAGAATTCGCGGTACAGTGCGGCAATGGTTGCTGTATCGAGCGTTTTTTCCGGCGTAGCATAGACCGTCGAAAGAATGCCCCTGTCCATCGGCACCAGATGCGGTGTAAAGGTGATTTTCAACTCTTCTCCGGCCAGCAGGGATAGTTCCTGTTCTATCTCGGGCGTGTGCCGATGGGCACCGCCAACGCCGTATGCTTTATACCCTTCATTCACTTCACAATACAGGCTGTCAACCTTGGCAGAGCGGCCGGCGCCGGTAACACCGGAAGCCGAGTCGGCAATAATGCTTGACAGGTCAATCAGACCATTCTTCAGCAACGGCGCCAAAGCAAGGATGATGCTGGTAGGGTAGCAGCCAGGGTTGGCGACCAGCTGCGCACCTTTGATCCTGTCACGCCGGATCTCCGGCAAACCGTAGACCGCTTTCTTCAGATTCTCAGGGTTAAGATGCGGCTCGTACCACTCCCCGTAAACAGCCGGATCGGAAAGACGGTAATCGGCTGACAGATCAACGACTTTTTTCCCCAGCTTGAGGAACGTAGGAACAACCTCCATAGCAGCTTTGTGAGGAAGCGCAGTGAAGATTATATCCGCCTTCTCGGCCACCCGGACCGGCTCCAGGTTTTCCAGCACGATATCGCAACGTCCCCTCAGCGTCGGGAACACCTCAGAAATACGCTTCCCGGCGCTCTGCTCGGAGGTCAGACAGGTTACCGCCACCTCCGGGTGGCAATGAAGGATTCTGATCAATTCCAGCCCTGTGTAGCCGCTGGCACCTACGATAGCAATCTTCAACATTGGTATGACTCCTTTCAAAGGCCGCTGACAAAAAGAATTCTTGAATTCTTATTCAATCGCAAAAAGTGGTCAAAACACACAGTTACCCACCATGATTCGTGCGAGGCCCGCAATGTCAGGCCACTTGCTTCCGTAATCTCTCAGTTTTTGAAAGGATCAGGGCTTATTTGACTGCTTTGGGCAATTCGCCTGCAAAATTGGGACAAGTATTTTGCTCCCAAAAATCCACTTTTGGCAGTTGCTATCGACTTTTAAGTTCATCTAAATCTTTTCATACTAGCTGATTTTACTAATCATGGCAACCGATGCCTTAACAGCCTCTTGAATCCGCCATTCATAGAGGCACCTACCTGCTCATTCCTTCAGCCTGATTGTGGAATGTGTGGGCTTTATTTATTGTTCGTACCTTTTTGGCCACACACGCAAAATTAATAACAAGAGTTATGACTCTTGGCCAGGTTATTCTACGAATAACGTCAAACAGCTCTATTGAGATGGAGCATCAGGCATGCCTCTCTTTACATGAATAATATTGGCAACATGATGATGTTTCGTGACTATTTTCGAGCGCAGCTTTGTGTCTGCTGCAACATAAGTTGCAGTTTGGAACCCGGGGATTCTCGGTTTATATTTTTATTTTCTCTTGTACAATCTGATAGATGGCACATTTTCAGATCAGGGATTCCATGGCATGATTGTTGCTGATTTTTAAGCCAGCAAGTGATGTTCAAGGTGTCATCATTTTTGCCGGCCTGACCGCCAAACTGATACAAAAGCAGCTTAACGCGCTGAAATAAGCGTGGAGGTACGTAGTGCCCACGCGACCTCTCTAAAGGAGAATTCAATGAGCATCCTATTCTCACCACTAACCCTTCGGACGATCACGTTTCGTAACCGGATATTCGTATCACCCATGTGCCAGTATTCCAGCCACGTCGGCATACCTAATGACTGGCACCTCGTTCATCTCGGCAGTCGTGCCGTTGGCGGCGCAGGACTGGTCATGGTGGAAGCAAGCGCGGTAAGCCCGGAAGGGCGCATCAGCCCTGATGACAGTGGCATCTGGAGCGATGCCCATGCCGAGGCATTTGCTCCCATAGCCACGTTTATACGGGAGCAAGGTGCCGTTGCAGGAATCCAGCTGGCACATGCGGGTCGCAAAGGTTCCTGTTCGCTGCCATGGTCAGGAGGCGGCCCATTGGGGATCGAAGCCTCCGGTTGGCAGCCGCTTGGACCGGGCAATGTTCCCTTTGACGTGGGGTATCCAGTTCCCCGAGCCTTGACTTTTGACGAAATGGACGTCATCGAAGCCAATTTCCGTGCTGGCGCACGCAGGGCTTTGGCGGCTTCATTTCAAGTAGTTGAACTGCATATGGCCCACGGCTACCTGCTCCACGAATTCCTCTCACCTCTGGTAAATCATCGGAACGACGACTATGGCGGAAGTTTGGAGAATCGTCTCCGTTTTCCCCTGCGGGTAGCCCGCGCAGTAAGAGATGAATGGCCGTCAGAGCTGCCGATGTTTGTCCGCATTTCAGCTACCGACTGGGTGGAAGGTGGCTGGGATATTGATCAGTCTGTGGTCCTGGCCCGTCAGCTGAAAGAGATTGGTGTGGATTTGATCGACTGTTCTTCTGGTTTTGCAGTACCGAACGAACCGGTTCCGTTTGGTCCGGGCTTTCAGGTCCCCTTTGCTGCCAGAGTACGATCTGAGGCCGGAATAGCCAGCGGCGCGGTCGGTTACATTACTGAGGCGGCCCAGGCAGAACAGATCGTGGCCACCGGACAGGCCGATGCCGTGCTGCTGGGGCGGGAGATGCTACGCGACCCCTACTGGCCGCTCCATGCCGCCAAGGTGTTGCATGCGGAGGCACCCTGGCCGAACCAGTATTTGCGAGCCAAATAGCATAATGGTTCAGGGCTGGCATATTTGCTGCTGGATACGTATACTTACACCCCTATGACTACCTATTCAGTCGGGCGTAGAGGAATGAAACGTGTATTATAACCGGTTGTTGGAAGGTACGATGTCAGAAAAACATCCACAAGAATGTCGCCCTTTCGTTCTCGTAATCCTCTGCATGATCACCGGGGTTATCGCGAGTTTAGGCGCTGTAGTATTTCGTTACTTGATCGCTCTATTCCACAATGTGTTTTTTCTCGGGTCATGGTCGCTTCTCTATGATGCCAACGTCCATACCCCGTCAAGCCCCTGGGGTCCTTTTGTCGTATTTGTCCCGGTTATAGGGGCAAGTATGGTTATCTACCTGGTCAGAAACTTTGCTCCGGAGGCAAAGGGGCATGGTGTACCCGAAGTTATTGATGCAATTTATTACAAAAAAGGCGTGATCCGTCCTGTTGTCGCGATAATCAAATCACTTGCTTCGGCACTTTCAATTGGCAGTGGCGGCTCAGTCGGCCGGGAAGGCCCGATCGTGCAGATCGGTTCTGCTTTTGGTTCGGGAATGGGTCAACTCCTGCACATGCCTCCCTGGCAAACCATAACTCTGATTGCTTCAGGAGCGGGGGCAGGCATTGCCGCCACGTTTAACACGCCGGTAGGAGGTCTCCTCTTTGCTGCCGAGATCATACTTCACGAAGTCAGTGCCAGAACTCTCGTGCCGGTCATTCTCGCAACGGCAACGGCAACCTACCTCGGGCAGTTTTTCTTCGGCGCTCATCCCGCTTTTGTCATTCCCAATCTGGAAACGCCTTACTTTCATCTTGCCAATCCATTCCTGCTCATCAGCTATCTCGGGCTCGGTTTGATACTCGGCTTAACATCAGCCATATACATCAAGTCAGTGTACTTATTTGAAGACAAGTTTGAGGCACTCATTCCCCGCAATGAGTACCTGAGGCACATGATCGGCATGCTTCCCGTCGGGATTATCTGCCTGATTCTTCAGAAAACAACGGGCCATTATTACATTGAAGGAGTCGGTTACTCTACAATACAGGATATTCTCACCGGTGTCGTGAATGGCTCCGCATTAATGCTGCTGCTGTTTGTTCTGAAGCTTCTAGCTACCTCATTAACCCTTGGTTCCGGTGGCTCCGGCGGGATATTCTCCCCGGCGCTGTATATGGGAGCGACACTGGGTGGCGCATATGGACTTTTTCTCCACTACATTATGCCTTCGTTCGAGATAAGCGCCCCTGCCTACGCCATTGCCGGGATGGCAGGAGTCGTCGGCGGCGTAACCGGCGCGGCATTGACCGCCATTGTCATGATTTTTGAAATGACACTCGATTATAATGTGGTCATTCCTTTAACAATAACTGTTGCCGTATGCTACGGCACACGACGATTGCTCTGCCGGGAAAGCATCTACACAATGAAACTGGTTCGTCGCGGTCATGCCATTCCTGAAGAAATGCGGTCCAGCACCTATAACTTGAAAGGTGTCCGGGATCTGATGAACCGGAAATTCATTGTGGTTTCCTGTGAAAAAGTGAATTCAGATATTTCAGAACGTATTTTAAAAGAGCCGGATGTTCGCTGGTTCCTCTTGGAAGATTCCGGGAAACTTGTAGGGATTATCTCTCGAGAACAGGCTTTGGAAACGTCATGCGGCAAGAACATATCCATGCCACTGGCAAGTGCCGCCCGCACCCGATGGGTTTCAGTGGACCCGGAAATTTCTCTGCATAGTGTCGTCTCAATCATGAGCCACGCAGAGGCAGAAATTGCTGTGGTATGCAGCGGAAAGTCCGAATCGGTAGATAGCGTATTAGGCATCATCAGCAGCGATGAAATTGCGGGGGCAATTAAAGAAGCGTCAGACTTATTCCCGGACTGATATTATTGCGTGAAGACTATTTGACTCTCAACCTGCGATTTTGCTGCGCAGCAGAGCTGTGTTACGGGGGGGATTTATTTCCAACATGCAACCGGTGACCACCGCGCAATCATCCGATTCATCCTCAACCAACCTGACGGACACTGAATGATGTTCGTTCAACTTACACTTCGATCCGGAACTCGGCGCCTTTGTCACTGTTCCGCACCGATAATTTGCCGCTCATTTTGTTTTCTATGATGTTCTTGCACATGAACAGTCCGACCCCCGTACCCTGCTGCGGACCTTTGGTAGAAAAGTACGGATCAAATATCTTGTCGATAATATCGTCGGGTATGCCTCCGGCATTATCGGAAACAGTCACCAGTGACTTGCCGTTCTTGCCGTCCAGTGTAATTTTCAGGCAGGGGGACTCGATAGTGCGTTCGATTAAGGCGTCTTTGGCGTTGATCAGTATGTTGAGCAGTACCTGGGCATATTCGTTGGGGAAGCCATGAATGGTGGTTGCCTTTTTATTCACAATTTCAACACGTATCCGATGTTCCTTGAAGTTTGCCTCAACGAGCGACAGCACCTTTTTTACCGCTTCGTCGGCCGTAAAATCGGATTTATCCTGTTCTGTCGAGAAGAAATTCCTGAAGTCGTCGATTGTCCGGGACATATACTGAATTATCTCATTGGATTTGGCAACAGAGGCATCCAGAAACTCCTTGGTAAAACAGGGTGAGCCATAGAAATATCCCAGTCTCTGAGTATAGAGACCCAGTGTGTTCAAAGGTTGTCGCCACTGGTGGGCGATATTGCCGATCATCTCCCCCATGGCCGCCTGGCGGCTCTGCTGGATAAGTAACTGTTCCTGTCTGCGAAGCTCCTCCACTGTCCGGAGACGTTCAAGGGTCTCTTCACGCAAGGCCTGTTCAGAATGCGAGCGAAGCTCTTCCTGTCTCAGATAATCAAGAGCAAAAGAGACGTCTTCTCCCATCTGCTGGAGCAACTCCACATGTTGCTGGTCAAAAAAATTCTTTTCTCCTGCGTACAGAGTAAGGGCACCGACTACCTTTCCATCTTCTTTCAGGGCAATGGCTGCGGAAGAATGAATGCCGTGGGCCTTCCCCCGTTCGTGCCAGGGCAGGGTACAGGGATCGTTTTGAAAGTCGTTATAAATATAATGAGTCCCTTTTCGCACGGATATGCCGGTAGTACTGTACCCAGCGGGTTCCTCATTGATCGTGAGGCACATATCTTCGAGATAAGCGGTTGCGCCGTGGGATGCCGCAACCCTGATCCGACCGGAAGCGTAGTCCACAAAACCGACCCATGCGAGCAGGAAACCGCCATGTTCCACAGCAATTCGACAAAAATCACGAAATATCGAATCGCGACCGGCAGCACGGACAAGGACCTGGTTCGTCTCAGTCAGGACAGCATATAATTTGTTGAGTCGTACGAGACTTTTTTCGGCTTTTTCACGACTGGCGATTTCTCCCAGCAGGGTCTCCACTGTTTTTGCCAACTGTTCGGTACGTTCCACCACTCGCAGCTCAAGTTGCTCATGCACTCTCTTCAAAGCCTCCTCGGCCCGCTTTTGTTCGGTGATATCGATTACCTTTGAAAAAACCGAACGTACCTCCCCATCACTATCGGTCAGCACCGAGTTATACCAGGTGCAGTGGCGCACATCGCCGCTCTTGGTGTAGTTACGGTTGGTCGCAACTACCTGCCGTACCTCACCTTTGGTTAATTGGGCCACGGTGTTTTCGACAATCGGGATGTCGTCCTCAAAGACCATCTTCAGATCAGCCAGCGGCCTGCCAAGCACTTCAGCAGCGCTCCAGCCAAACATTCGCTCGGACTCGCCTGTCCACCGCGTAATACAGAAGTCCTTGCCCCACTCGATAACCGCCATAGGTGAGTTTTCCATATGGAAACGCAGTCGGACTTCGCTCTCCCGCAGCAGTTCTTCGGCCAGTTTGCGCTCGGTGATATCCATGACAATACCAAGCATGCGGGTGCTTTTGCCGCCGTTCTCATTCAAAAATGCGCCTTTGCACTCAACCCAATGAATGCTGCCATCGGCCCAGACAACGCGGAAGTGCACTTCTACAGGCTTACCCTCCTGCATGCAGCGGTGTAACTCCGCTTCCACGAGCGGCAGGTCCTCCGGATGAATGCGATCAGTCCATTCATGATAATCGTGTTCCGTAGTAGAAGTAGTAGAAGAGGGAGCAGCAGAGGCGGAAACGTAACCAAAGATAACCGCATGGGTTTGTGTCCAGAGGATGCCGCCTTTGTCCATGTTCCAGTCAAATATGCCGATTTGTGTGGCGCTGGCCGCCAGGGCAAGCCTCTCCTCACTCTCTCGTAGGGAATTTTCAGCCTGTTTCAGTAGCGTGATGTCCCTGGCGACATGTACTGAGGCATACAGGTTTAAGTTGCTGTCCAGTAAAGGGGTCGACGTAACGAGGTAGGTCCCGCCAAAAACCGTATCCTCAACCTGTGATTCATGCTCGGTCAGGTCACACATGGTCTGGGCATGGGGACAGGAATCAGGGGGTGAGCTTGTGCCGAGAATGACTTCAGCATATTTGAGACCAATGCATTCAATCGGTTCCCGTTTCAATTTATTGGCCATGGAGCGGTTGACGCGGATGACCCTGTGCTGTTCGTCCAGAAGAGCGATCAGATCCGGTACGCTATCAAAAGTGCGCTCCCATTCGTTCTTGGCACGATTGAGCTTTTCGGTACGCTCAATAACCAGGGTTTCCAGACCTTCTTTAATCTTGCGGTAGCGATGTGCAAACCAGGTCATTAAGAAGCCAATACTTGCGTAAAGCAGCAGTATTGCGGCCTCCTCAGAACTCCAGTTACCGATCTGGCGGGGAGTGAGTATCAGGTAATCAACCAGCACCCCCGACACAGCGATCGTCAGCAGACCCGGCCCAAGGCCGGCAACAAGCGTTGCGATCATAATGGACGGGTAGAATGTGATGAAGGGAGGGAGGCCGGGACCGACCATTTTTTCGATGGAAACTCGAAGCAGATAGGAGGCGGCGACAAATACCAAGGCGAGGGAATAGCGTTTCAACTGCTTGACGGTAGAATTCATGATGCATCTTCCATTAATTATTCCCCAAAGCAATGAATAAAATGTCGATATAATTGTATATATTATTTGGGTGCTGCTCTGCAACTGCCGGGCAGGACCTGTTTTTGAGGTGCAGCCCACCAACACTAGCCAGAACCATTAACGATGTTGCATTCCGGCAATGATCCGTTCCACGTCTGTTTCTATCTGATCATGGGCCGTAAGCCGGGTTCGCCATGATTCAGGTATTGCATCGATGCCAAGATATGCGCCGAGCCAGGCACCCACCATGGCTGCTCTTCCCGCACTGTCTCCACCGGCAGTTGCTGTGGCCTGGATGGCTTTTGCATAATCATCCGAACAGGTGAGCATCGTGTGCAATGCTGCCGTGAAACTGGAGTAAAGAGGGCAGGACTGGCCAAAGACCATGGTCGCGTCGTTAACGGAAAGCACGGAGGCTTCCCGGGCGATTGTTATCCTGTTGTTGACCTCAATCCAGGCCGTGTCCGGTGACTGCATAACACGAGGAATCTCGGACACCGCTGTTTCGGGAGCCATGCCGTTGAGCAGATTGTGCAATATCAGCGCGCTCGCCTGTGTAAAGGCAATAGCACGGCTGTTGTTTTGGCAGACTCGCGTTGCCTCTGCTACTCTGTCCAGAAGGCCCTTGCTACTCATATGCGCAACCACCACAGGGGCCAATCGGGACACTGTTGCCGGCTGATCATCGTCTGCCCCCTGTTGGTAATCAAAGGGTTTTCCCGGGGATTGCTCCACGTGGGTACGATAGTGTGCTATCGTGCCCTTTGTGGCATGGTCCCGGTACCCCGTGTAGTTCTCATCGCTCATTAAACCTATAAAGCGAGCTCCAAAATCAGAGACTTCAAAATATCCGCACTCTGCAACCGATGACAACATAAGAAGAGCGGCGTCACCATAATGGGTAAAGTCACCGGATTGTTTGCCAAAGTGGTAATGCTCGGGACTCGGCATCTCAAATCCCTTGATTCCCGTTGGAAACCGTTGGGCAATTTCCTTTTGGCTGTAGATCCAGTGGCATCCCAGGCAAAAGGCATCACCGACCAGTCCGCCCCATAATGCTCCTCTAACCCGGTCATCAATGGATATGGAATTCCTACCCTTACTATTAGTCATTTTCCTCTCCGATTAATGTCGATCACGACGCCATGATCAGTTCCAGGGACATTACCCAGCTAATGAATAAAAGCACCTCCGTGAAGAGTGGCGATGAACCAAGAGAAAGCACCGTTCATGCCAATATCAACCAACTAATCTCTGAGTGATAAAGCAGTGTGTTGAACCACTCCATCCGTCTTGTTGACGCGGAAGAAAGCAATATATGTTGCCGTAAATGGTGAGGATACAGCCGAAGTGGTACCGGATCATACTGAACTCATGCTATTGCAACGCGGATAACATGGTGCAACATAAGTTGCAGCTTCAGAGCGAATGCATTCATCTCATTGATTATTCGAGGAGATCAGACTATATACTGCCTACCTCTTCTTAAAATCTGGCATCAATCACATTCACTGCGGGGCCAATACATGAATAATCAGGATTACAGTGCCAACCCCATAATGCTCGTAGACGATGAGACGGAAGCTCTCTCGTTGCTAAAATCGTTTCTCTGTCACGATGGGTTCCAGAATGTGATTACGTTTGATGACAGCCTGCAGGCGTTGGACTCTTTCAGGAAAATGGATATTGCACTCGCTGTCATCGACTTGCGGATGCCCAAACTACATGGGACAGATCTTCTGGAGGCGTTTTCGAAGTTGAAGCCATCTGTCCCCGTAATCGTTGTCACGGCAGAAAGTCATGTGGATATTGCCATCGACTGCATGAAAACGGGAGCTGTTGACTATCTGACGAAACCGATTACCATAAATCGGTTCATTACCAGTGTAAAAAGAGCGTTGGAGCTGCGCAGGTTGCATGAAGAAATTTCACTCCTTGAGAATTCATTCGACGGTGATATCTCTACCCGTGCTCCGCAGATACCGTCAATCATCACCCGTGACAGAGAGATGCTGACTCTTCTGAGTTATGTCGAAGTTGTTTCAAAATCCAGGCAACCGGTGCTTATCACCGGGGAAACCGGAGTCGGCAAGGAACTGGTTGCAAGGGCAGTACACACCCTGAGTGGCCTGAAAGGCGGCTTTACAAGCATCAATATTGCCGGATTGGACGACCAGATGTTTTCCGACACGCTGTTCGGGCATCGACGCGGGGCATTTACCGGTGCGCTCAATGACCGCGACGGGCTGATCATGAAGGCGGCAAAAGGAACCATCTTCCTCGATGAAATTGGAGACCTGAATGAGTTATCTCAGATTAAATTACTGAGGCTTCTTCAGGAGAATGAATACTACCAACTCGGGTCTGATATACCGCTCAGAAGCGACGTGCGACTGGTTGTGGCAACCAATAAGAATCTTTGGCAGTGCATGAATGAGGGGAAGTTCAGAAAAGATCTCTATTATCGGCTTTGCACCCACCATGTTGCCATCCCCCCTCTACGCAAGCGGCCGGATGACATACCGCTCCTTCTGGAGCATTTCATCAGACAGTCCGCAAAAGCCCTTGGCAAAGGGAAATTGACGTATCGCAAGGAATTGGTCGATTTTATTGTTACCTACGAGTTTCCCGGCAATATTCGGGAACTTCAGTCCATTGTTCATGATTTTGTCAGCAGAACCACAACCTCAAAGCTCTCCACGACTCTCCTGAAAAAAATCATAGCCCGCGAACAGGAACCGGCAAATCTCCTGATGGGACAGGGGAGTACAGCTACCGACCCAGATTTCAATGGAGTTACTTTTTCATCGTTTCCAACGCTCAAGCAGGCTGAATCCATACTTATTGAAAAAGCGCTTGAAATTGCCAAGAACAACCAGGGAACTGCCGCCAGATTGCTCGGAATAACACGGCAGGCGCTGAACAACCGGCTTAGGAGAGATAAGGGCCAACAACATACGTGACGGTTCAGATCATATCTGATAAATCCGTACTGTTGAAAATCTCAAGACCATCCCCCAAGTGCTTGAACCGGACCGTTTTCACGCCCTGTACCTGAATCACCAGCCCCGCCTATCCCGCCTGCTGGTCTGCTTATTCATTGAAAAGAAGTTGCTGTTATGAGTATGGAACCAGCTCTCATGACAAAACACTTTACGGAATATACTTCCTGATTCTCGTAGAAGCGGTGTGTCTTGATTGAGAGTGCACATTGTACCGGCTCTATCGCTGCCATAGGATATGAGCCTCTTCGAGAGGAATCGCCACTCCCGGAAAGTGTGAGACTATTCGTGCGGTGAAATCCCCGGGCGAACGTGTCGCTGCAACCTGTCCCCGGTAAATATATCCGTTTTCCGCACCCACCAACTGCTGTGCGCAGTCCATCACGATCCTGACGTGACTCCCACTGTTAGTTTTATCAGCGTACAGCTCGACATGGATCGCATCAGGGCCGAGGCCGTTAAGATAAACCTGGGCTTCGAACAGGTACCCTGCACTGTTTGTCTCTACCGTAACGTCACCAAAACGCACATTTGCCCATTTATTACGGAGAGTGTGTTGCCACTCTACAATCTGTAAACCAGCCTTCCCTTTCTCAATGGAGCGATTCTGGTAAGCCGTAGCAGCAGGGAGATAATAGCTCTCGACATACTCCTTCACGGCGCGGTGAGCTGAATACCGAGGTGTAAGCTGTGACATGCTTGCCCGCATCCGCGCCACCCAGGCCGTAGGAATCCCCTGCGCATCACGGGCATAGAACTCAGGGACCACCTGCTGTTCGAGAAGCGTATAGAGCTCCTCGGCTTCGACGGCGTCCCAGGAGGGGTCATCGCCATGCTCGCTGCCGTCACCCAACGCCCATCCAACCTCAGGTGTATATGCCTCGGCCCACCAGCCATCCAATACCGACAGGTTGATGCCGCCGTTGACAAGCACCTTCATGCCGCTTGTCCCACACGCCTCCCAAGGTCGCCGCGGCGTGTTGATCCAGACGTCAACTCCCTGCACCAGATGCTCAGTCAGGAGCATGTCGTAATCGCTGAGGAAGATTACATGGGGGCGGGCCTCTGGGCGTTGAATGAAACGTGACCATTCCTGGATCAGTGCCTGACCGGCCTGATCTGCCGGATGTGCCTTGCCGGCCAGGATGAGCTGTACCGGGTGCTCCGGGTTGGTCAATAGTCGCAGCAGTCGCTCCGGGTCGTGCAGGAGGAGGTTTGGCCGTTTGTAGGTTGCGAAGCGACGGGCAAAACCCAAGGTCAGGGTATTTGGATCAAAAATGTGTCTGCAGCTGTCTACTGTATCAGGCGACGTGCCGGAGGACGCCAGTTGCACAGACAATCTAGTGCGGGCATATTCGAGCATGGACTTACTGGCGGCGATACGGAACTGCCAGAGCCTGGCGTCGGAAAGGTTGCGAATGTCCTGCTCCAGGGTTTCTGTTATCCCCAGCCAACGGCATTTTCCACAGGTTTCGGTCCAGAGGTCGTCGGCCGGAGCCGAGTCCCAACTCGGCATATGGACGCCGTTGGTCACGTGCCCGACCGGGATTTCATCCTGCGGCCAATGGGGAAAGAGCGGCAAAAAGATCTCCCTGCTGACGACACCGTGCAGGCTGCTCACGCCATTAACCGCCCCGCTGCCGCGCATGGCCAGGAATGCCATGTTGAAACGTTCAGTCCCATCGTCAGCGTTCCGGCGCCCCAGTGCCAGCAAATCCCGGCGTGAGATGCCGAGCTTCTGCTCGGCATATGCACCCAGGTATTGCTCGATGAGGGCCGGATCGAACCGGTCAAAGCCGGCGGCCACCGCCGTGTGGGTAGTAAAGAGATTCCCCGCCCGGGTAACCGCCAGGGCAACATCAAAGGATTGCCCGGTTTCTGCCATGAAACTCCGGGCGCGCTCCAGCACGGCAAAGGCGGCATGTCCTTCATTCAGGTGGCAGACTTCCGGCTGGATACCCAGCGCAGCCAGCAGCCGCCAACCGCCGATCCCGAGCAGTATTTCCTGCTTAAGTCGCAGCTCCGGCCCGCCGCCATACAGCTCGCTGGTGATCCCGCGATGGGCGGGGAAGTTTGCGGCGTCATTGCTGTCCAGCAGGTACAGCTTTACTCTGCCGACCTGGACCTGCCAGGCGCGCAACCAGACCGAGTAGCCCGGCAGGGCGATCTCCAAACGCAGCCACTCACCGTTAGTCTTGCGCAGGGGCGTGATCGGCAGTTGTCCTGGATCATTATAGGGAAAGAGGGCCTGCTGAGCGCCATCCTTGTCGATCACCTGTCTAAAATAGCCTTGCTGATAGAGCAGTCCCACCGCAACCACCGGCACACCCAGATCGTTAGCCGCTTTGAGCTGATCACCAGCCACATTGCCAAGCCCTCCCGAGTAGATCGGGAGGGCTTCACTCAGCATGAATTCCATGCTGAAATACGCGATGCTGTTCAGAGGCGACTGCGGATGATTCTGTTGAAACCACGCCTGGCACTCAGTCGCTTGCCGCGCGGTCTGCAGCAGGCCATCAACCGTTTTACGAAAAGCAGGTTCTGCCAGCAAACTCTCGATCCGCTCCCGCGAAACCGTCTGCAGCACCACCCAGGGGTTCTGGGTGAGCTCCCACAGTACGGGATCGAGCATGCGCCACACTTGGTCGGTAGCATGATTCCATGACGAGCTCAAATCCAGGGCAAGTTCCGCCAGGGAGTCGAAGCCCTCGATTTCCGTGGGGAGAGCGTTGAATTTTGGGTTGTTCTCTTGTGTTTGTTTGTGCATGGTTCCCCCAAAGGTTAGTCAATAACGGCATTTTGAATGCTATGACATCGTTGCCAAAGCATGGTCGACGATGGTCTGCGCTTCCTTCAGTATGCTACGCAGATGATTCTCACCCCGGAAGCTCTCCCCGTATATTTTGTAGATATTCTCTGTGCCTGAGGGGCGCGCCGCAAACCATCCGCTTGCGGTGCTTACCTTTAGCCCGCCGAGAGGAGCGTCATTCCCCGGCGCGTTGGTGAGGACGCGTTCGATCTTCTCTCCGGCCAGCTCGCTGAGCGTCACCTGTCGGGGAGAGAGCCTCGCCAGCAGTTTCTTTTGTTCGGGAGTGGCCGGAGCCTCAACGCGGTCATAGGCCGGCTCGCCGAACTCGCGTGTGAGTTCGCGGTAGAGTTCTCCGGGATCTCGCCCCATCCGGGCGGTGATTTCCGCCGCCAGCAAAGCCGGGATAATGCCATCTTTGTCCGTCGTCCAGACACTGCCATCCAGACGGGCAAAGGAGGCTCCGGCGCTCTCTTCGCCCCCGAAGCCGAGTGAACCATCGAGCAGGCCATCGACAAACCACTTGAAACCGACCGGCACTTCACGGAGCTTCCGACCAAGTTTTGTGGCGACACAGTCGATCATCCGGCTGCTCACCACGGTTTTGCCGATTGCCGCTTCCGTGTGCCATTTCGGCCGGTGTTGAAAAAGATAGAAGATCGCAACTGAGAGATAATGGTTGGGTGGCAACAATCCGGCGCTGCGGGTGACGATTCCATGCCGGTCATGGTCGGTGTCGCAGGCAAAGGAGATATCAAAGCGATCTTTCAGGCCAATCAAACTTTGCATCGCATAAGAAGATGATGGATCCATACGGATCTGACCATCCCAATCCACGGTCATAAAGCGGAAGGTCGGGTCGACCGCCTCGTTGACGACGGTGAGGTTCAAACCGTAGCGTTCGGCAATCGGCCCCCAGTAGTGGACTCCGGCGCCCCCCAGCGGATCGACACCCATCCTGATCTGCGCATCCCGAATTACGTCCATATCGATCACATTGGCAAGATCGGCAACGTAGGCGCCGAGGTAGTCGTGGCGGTGCGTCGTGGCAGCGCGGCAAGCCCTCTCCAGAGAAATCCTTTGTACGCCCGCCAGACCGTTTTCAAGCAACTCGTTGGCCTTTGCCTCGATCCAGCCGGTGACAGCGGATTCAGCCGGCCCGCCGTGTGGAGGGTTGTACTTGAAACCGCCGTCATGGGGTGGATTATGTGACGGCGTGATAACGATGCCGTCGGCAAACCCGGAGGTGCGTCCACGGTTGTAGGTGAGAATTGCGTGGGAAATGGCGGGGGTCGGGGTGTATTCATCACCCTGGGAGATCATGACTTCCACCCCGTTTGCCGCCAGAACTTCCAGTGCACTGGACAGCGCCGGTTCGGAAAGAGCATGGGTGTCCATCCCCAGATACAACGGGCCGTCGATCTGCTGCTGCGTTCGGTACAGGCAGATAGCCTGGCTGATGGCAAGGATATGCCATTCATTGAATGACGCTTCAAAGGCGGAACCACGATGTCCCGAAGTGCCGAATGACACCCGTTGCGCCGGGATTGATGGATCAGGAACCTCACTGTAGTAGGCCGTGATGAGTTTGGGGACGTTTACCAGTATGGCTGCTTCGGCCGGTTTTCCTGCCAAGGGGCTACTGTTCATAACTCCACCTCTATTTGTCGTGATAGAACCCTCGAATGGCGATAGACACTCTTGCCACATTTCAGTTGACGCAAAAAAACTGACAGCCAATCGGATTTATCAGGGTTTCGGCAAACGCACGGCTACCTCTGTCCCAACGCCCTTCTTGCTTTTAATAGCAAGCTTGCCGCCATGTTCCTCGATTATTTTCTTCACAATAGGCATGCCGAGTCCGGTCCCGTTCGTTTTTGTTGTATAGAACAGTTCAAATGCATGCGCTACGGCTTCCCGGCTCATGCCCGAACCATGATCGGTAATAGAAACAACCAGTTCATTGCTGCTCTTTTTAGCGCCTATAACGACCTCTCCTCCCTGGTGTGAGGCATCAATTGAATTATCTATCAGATTAACGAGGGCTCGCTCAAAATGAAAGGTATCAATCGTTACCGTGATATTTCCCTCAGGAACGTTCACCAGCAAGGTGACCTCCTGTTCCGACGCTTTCGTCCGGCATTCATCAACGGATCGGGTGATGGATTCCACGAGATTGCAATCCTTGAGGTCCAACTGTATCGGTTTGGCAAAATCAAGGACATCATTGACAATCCTCTGCATGGCTCGTGCTGACTCAGTAATAGCCTGTGCTGCTTGGCCACTGTCCCCCTTTCCCTCACAGATGCGCTTGGTAAATCCCAAAATAGAAATAAGCGGGTTTTTCAGGTCATGTACAATAACGGTGGCAACCTTGCCAACACCCGCCAGAAACCGTTCCTGTTCAACCTCTTTACTCTTTTTCCGTTCCCGCTCCACAAGAATGCCCACAACAAGCGCAATCACCCCTGTTAAAACAAGATGAAGCGTCCTGTCAGCATAACCCTGAATACTTGTCGTCCAGGGTGTGAAGAAAAAGGGGATATAGGCAATGGAAACAAAGAGCCAGGTAATAACAGCTCCTCGCACACCGAAAAGCAGCACCCCGATGAGAAGTGGCAGGTAATAGAGCTCTTCAAAAATCACATGCGGTGAAATCGTCTGCATGAAGACAAAATGCAGAAAGGTAGTCAGAATCGTGAGTATGACGATAGTGAAAATGTAAAAGTTCTTTTTGGTCATGAGGACATTCACTCTCAGCAAATCAGCCAGTATTCTTAACTTTTGTACGTACCGCGTTATTTCAGGGGCAACTTCCGGTAGCGCCGGATGAGCGCATTGGTCGAGCTGTCATGCCGCAACTCCGGTTCGTCAGCCGGGTTCAACTCCGGCAGGATCTTCATCGCCAGCACCTTGCCCAGCTCAACGCCCCACTGGTCAAAGGAATCGATCTGCCAGATTGCGCCCTGGGTAAACACACTGTGCTCATAGAGCGCCACCAGTCTGCCCAGCGTCTCGGGTGTCAGTCGCTCGGCAAGGATCGTATTCGTCGGTCGATTCCCCTCGAACACGCGGTGCGGCACCAGTCGATCAGGTGTCCCCTCGCTCCTGACCTCAGCCGCACTCTTGCCGAAGGCGAGCGCTTCGGTCTGGGCGAACAGGTTCGCCATCAATATGTTGTGATGCGGACTGAGCGGGTTAAGTGTCTGGCAAAAACCGATGAAATCACAGGGAATCAGCCTGGTTCCCTGATGGATGAGCTGATAAAAGGAGTGTTGACCGTTGGTACCCGGTTCGCCCCAGACAATCGCTCCGGTCTGATACGGCACCGGTTGGCCATCTTGCGTGACGTGCTTGCCGTTGCTCTCCATAACCAGTTGCTGGAGATAGGCGGGGAAACGTTTCAGATACTGGTCGTAAGGGAGGATTGCCACGGTCTGTGCGTCAAAGAAATTGCTGTACCAGAGGGAAAGGAGCCCCATCAATACCGGCAGGTTCCGGTCAAACGGTGCGCTCCGGAAATGCTCGTCCATAGCCCGGAATCCGGCCAGCAAGGAATGAAAATTTTCGGGGCCGATGGCAAGCATGGTAGAGAGACCGATGGCAGAATCCATTGAGTAGCGTCCACCAACCCAGTCCCAAAAGCCGAACATGTTCGCCGTGTCGATGCCGAACGTCGCCACCGCTTCGCCATTGGTCGAGACGGCGACGAAGTGCCGGGCAACAGCCTGCTCGTCCCCCAGTGCCTGCACCATCCATTGCCGGGCGGTACGGGCGTTGGTCATGGTCTCCAGGGTGGTAAAGGTCTTCGAGGAAACGATGAACAGCGTCTCTGCTGCATCGAGACCATGGGTCGCTTCCGCGAAGTCGGTGCCATCCACGTTCGAGACGAAACGAAAGGTCATGTCACGTTGGCTGTAATGGCGTAGCGCTTCGTAGGCCATGACCGGACCGAGATCCGATCCGCCGATACCGATATTGATAACAGTGCGGATGCGCTTGCCGGTATGCCCAAGCCACCGGCCACTGCGAACACGATCGGCGAATGACGCCATCCTGTCCAGTACCTCATGGACCTGGGGCACCACATTGGTCCCATCAACGATGATTGATTGATCGCGTGCTGCGCGCAGCGCCACATGGAGCACGGCACGGTTCTCTGTCGTATTCATTTTATCACCACGGAACATGGCCTCAATCCGTTCGCGCAACCCGGATTCGTCCGCCAGTTTCAGCAGCAGCTCGATCGTTTCCTCAGTGATGCGGTTTTTTGAATAGTCGAAATAGAACCCCACATCCTCAAGCGCGAAACGGGTGCCGCGCTGCGGATCGTCAGCAAACAGCTGACGGAGATGGATGTTTTTGATTTTCTGATAATGGGCCTCAAGCGCCTGCCAGGACGGAAGTTGTGTGAGAGGGGGCAGTGTAGAACTCATGGATCAGTACTCCTTTCGTTGACGTAATTGACAGGCGGCATCCCGATCCACCAGCCACAGCAAACCGCCGTCTACCGGCTTGATTAATCTGGCCGGAATGCGGTGTGAATTCTGGGCCTCCTTCAGTACGTTCCGCAACATAGGCGCCTTGGATGTTCCCGAAACCAGGAAGACGACCAGTGCCGCCTGATTGATTGCTGCGGCCGTCAGGGTAAGCCGGTGTATCTCTTCTTCGGCCACAGAGACTTCGGCCACCCAGCGCTGCTGCTCATCCAGTACCGCAGTACCGGGAAAGAGCGAAGCCGTGTGACCATTCTCCCCAAGCCCCAGCAGAACCAGATCGAAGCGGGGCTGACCGTCAGGGAAAAAAACGCGCAGCAGCGTTTCATATGTTACAGCAGCCTGCTGCGGAGATCGCTCGCAGAGCATGGGATGAACCTGTCCCGGAGGGATGGGCACATGGTCGAGCAGCTCCTGGCGCGCCATCAGGGCATTATTGCGGGGATCGTCGCCGGGGACGCAGCGTTCGTCTCCCCAAAAGATATGGGTTTTTTCCCAGGGGACCAACTCACGAAAGGGATCTTGAGCCAAAATTTCATAGGTGCGGCGTGGAGTGCTTCCCCCGGCAAGGACAACGGTGAATCTGCCACGGGCCTGTACTGCCTGCCTCGCTTCAGCGGTAAACAGTTCGGCCGCAGCAAAGCTGAGAGCCTCCGCATCAGGGTAAATTCTGATCATGGGCTGCATCCTGCCTCTTCTGGCTTGATCACTGGCTCCATCCAGCTGAAGCCATCCCGGGCAATCAGCTGGTCGGACTCTTTCGGCCCCCAACTTCCCGGTTTGTAGATGATGGCCGGGGAGTGATCCAAGAGGATTGGTTCAACGACAGCCCAGGCGGCCTCAACCGAGTCTTCACGGGTGAAGAGAGCGCCGTCGCCAGCCATGGCATCTTCCTGAAGCCGCTCGTAGGGCGATTCTTCTCCTGTTTGTTCCTCGACCATATAAAGCTCCCGTTGGTCGCCGACAAAACCCTTCCCGGCATGTTTGACGCGAGCGGCAAGGGCGATGGCTGAATCGGGTGAGATGCGGAAGCGGAGATAATTGTTCCGGTCAGTTGTCGATACCGAGTCATCAAAAAGCCTCTGGGGTGGCGGTTTAAACTCCACCAGAACCTCGTTCGCCGTTTCTGCCAGGCATTTGCCGGAGCGCACGTACCACGGCACCCCCTCCCACCGCCATGAATCGATGAAGAGTCGCAGGGCACAAAACGTCTCGACGTCGGAGTCCTCCGCCACGTTTACTTCATTGCGATAGCCGTCGTACTGACCACGCACCAGATCGTCGGAACTCAAGGGACGCATGGCCTGGAATACTTTGGTTTTCTCACTCTGCACAGCTCCAAAACCCTGATATGCCGGGGGCTCCATGGCGAGCAGTGCAATGACCTGGAACAGGTGGTTCTGGACCACGTCGCGCAGGCAACCGGCGGATTCGTAAAACGCGCCGCGGTTCCCGATACCAAAATCTTCAGACAGGGTTATCTGAACACTGGCCACATGGTTACGGTTCCAGACCGGTTCAAGGAATGAATTGGCAAAGCGGAAATAGAGGATATTCATGATCGACTCTTTCCCGAGAAAATGGTCGATGCGGAATATGGAGTCTTCCGGGAACACCGATCTCGCTACAAGGTTCAACTCACGTGCCGAGGCCAGGTCGCGACCGAAAGGTTTTTCGACAATAACGCGTGCATTTTCGGCCAATTCAGCGACATCGAGAGCTTTGATGACTGTTGCGAAGAGCGACGGAGGGATGGCGAGGTAAAAGGCCGGGCAGCGGATACTGCCCAGAGCCGATTTGATCTTCGTGAAAGTGCCGGAGTCGTTATAGTCCCCGCTCACATACTCAAGCCGGGACAGAAGATGCTTGAGGGCACTATGGTCATCGATCCCGCCCGATTGCTCGATACTGTCCGTCACTCTTCTGCGCAAATGGTCCAGACTCAGCTCAGGGCGTGCAACACCTACAACGGGGAAGTTAAGGGCACCCCGTTTTGCCATTGCATAAAGTGCCGGGAAGATCTTTTTGTGGGCGAGATCGCCCGTCACACCGAAGAGCACCAATGCGTCCGAACGGGTACGGGTAGCCATCAGAGGCCTCCAATCTTACCAGTGGTTTTCTCAAGATGGCCGCCAAAGCCATAACGCATGGCCGACATGACCCGATCGCCAAAATCTGCCTCACCACGCGAGCTGAACCGTTCATACAGTGCGGCGCTGAGTACATGCGCGGGAACACCCACTTCTATGGCGGCGATGCTCGTCCAGCGTCCTTCGCCAGAATCGGATACTCTTCCTTTGAAATTCTCCAGATCAGGATTGGCAAGCAACCCGTTTGCCGCAAGGTCGAGCAGCCAGGAAGATATGACACTGCCACGTCGCCAGACCTCCGTAATATCGGGGAGATTGAAATCATACTGGTAGTGTTCCGGATGACGCAACGGCGTTGTCTCGGCGTCGACTTCCCGCTCCTGCTTGCCGACGTTGGCATGGTGGAGAATATTGAGCCCCTCGGCATAGGCGGCCATTAATCCGTATTCAATGCCATTGTGCACCATTTTAACAAAGTGTCCTGCACCGCTGGGTCCGCAATGGAGATACCCCTGTTCAGCCGTTCCACCGCTCTTTTCCCTGCCCTCTGTGCGTGGGGCTGCAGCGATGCCGGGAGCCAGAGCGGCAAAAACCGGGTTGAGCAGTTCAACGGCAGTTTTTTCACCACCGATCATCAGGCAGTAGCCCCGTTCCGCTCCCCAGACTCCGCCGCTGGTCCCGACGTCGAGATAGCGGATACCCCGTTCCTGTAGTTGAGCAGCCCGGCGAAGGTCATCCAGATAATAGGAGTTGCCGCCGTCAATCAGGATATCGTCCGGATCAAGCAGCGGCGTGAGATTTGCAATCATCGAATCCGTCACAGCGGCCGGCACCATCAGCCAGACCACCCGCGGCTTTACCAACGTGGAGACAAACTCCTCGATCGAACGGGCACCCACGGCTCCTTCGTTTTCAAGCGTTTCAACGGCGTCTGTCTTCATATCAAACACCACACATTCATGGCCGCTGTGCAACAGGCGGCGCACCATATCGGCGCCCATGCGCCCCAATCCAATCATTCCTAGTTGCATCAGTTGCCTCCTGATTTTTGTTTATTTATATGTTGTCCTGATCTTCTTTACGTAAGCCCGACTGACGCCAGCTTGTCCCGGGTCTGCTCATACGTTGTGTGAACCATGCCTTGAATTCCCTGATTTCTTGCCACATCAACAAACATGGGCCGATCATCGATGTAAAACACCTCTTCCGGCGCAACCTGGGCAATGTCCAGAGCGATCCGAAATATATCCGCATCGGGCTTGCGGTAGTGGATAAAGCTGGAGGAGATGAAAAAATCGATGCATCTGCCGAGCTTGTACGTCCTGATCCGGTACTCGTTCAATTCGCGCCCCTCGTTGCTGACGGCCGCGATCTTTAATCCATGGCGTGCTTTGAGCCGGGTGACCAGCTCGATCATATCGGGGAGAGCACGTGACTGATCAAACATGAACGTCCGGAACGTATCCATGGTAAAGGAGCGTTCCTCGTAAAAGACTATCCGGTCCAGATATTCATCAAGGGTAAGCTTTCCCACTTCGTAGGTGTCGAAGGTGAGGTGATGCCGCTCGTTCATCTCTTCGTAATCGAGCCCGAACGTCTCCGCTGCCAGACGCCGGGCCTTGCGGTCCCAGCCGTTTGTCAAAAGAACTCCACCAATATCGAGAAAAAGTGTTGAAATTGTCATGATCTTTCCATCCCTCTTTCCACTGCTGCTATCTTGGCCAGACGGCGGCGATGGCGCTCCGCACCGCTGAAACGGGCGGAGATAAACGTCTGCACCAACTCCCAGGCCTGAGCATAGTCAACCACCAGGCTGCCGAGGCAGATAATATTCATATCGTCGTCTTCCACTCCCTGACGGGCGGAAAAAATGTCATGAATCAGTGCGGCATGCGCGCCAGGCACCTTGTTGGCAGCGATGCAGGCTCCAACGCCGCTGCTGCAGAGTGCGATTCCCCGTTCCACCCCTCCTCCGACCACTGCCTTCGCCAAAGGGATGACGAAATCGGGGTAGTCGTCGGCAGGGTCCAGCTGAACAGCACCGAAATCGGTCACCTCGTGACCGGCTGAGGTGAGTGCCGCTACGAGCTGTTGTTTCATGGCAAAGCCGCCATGATCAGCTGCAATTCCGATCTTCATCTGTTTGTCTCCACATGGTCTGCCAGCAGGGCAAGTGCTTTGCGGCAGACATTCTCGACGGTAAACCCGTACTCTCGGAGTACGATCTCTCCCGGGGCGGAGGCTCCAAATTGTTCAACAGCGAGAATATCTCCCGCAGTTCCCACGTATTTGTGCCAGCCAAGCGGAGAACCTGCCTCGATGGCCAGTCGCTTCGTCACCTGGGGGGGGAGAACCGAATCACGGTATTCCTGCGGCTGCATATCGAAAAGTTCCCAGCACGGCATTGAGACAACGCTGGCGTGGACATTCTGTAAGGCGAGTTCGTCCTGCGCCGCAAGTGCAAGATGCAGTTCCGAACCGGTGGCGATCAATATGAGCTCGGACATCCCGCCAGCCGACTGTGCAACAACATACGCCCCGTGTCTTAGCCCTTCTGCCGGGGCATAGCACATCCGGTCCAGAGTCGGAATATTCTGCCGGGAAAAGACGAGTGCCACCGGCCCGGCCTGTTCCAGCGCCACCTGCCAGGCCACAGCTGTCTCATTGGCGTCGCCCGGGCGGATGACGAGAAGATCGGGGATTGCCCTGAGTGAGGCGAGTTGTTCAACAGGCTGATGGGTCGGCCCGTCTTCTCCCAACGCGATGCTGTCATGGGTGAAAACGTGGATGACATGCAGACCCATCAGGGCCGCCAGTCGCAGCGACGGGCGCAGATAATCGGAGAAGGTGAAGAAGGTGGCGCCGAAGGGGATCAGCCCGCCGTGGGCGGCCATGCCGTTCATGGCGGCCGCCATGGCATGCTCGCGAATACCGAAATGGAAGTTCCTCCCGCTATAGCCCCATTCTCCGCCAACCGCACCCTGCCGGTCGCCGGACAGCTGGTTGGGACTTTGAAAGTCCCCCAGACCCTTGAGCGCGGTGTGGGTCGACGGGTCGAGATCCGCAGAACCGCCAACAAACCAGGGAAGGCGAGGAGCAATGGCATTCATTACCTTTCCTGCCGCAACACGGCTGGCCATGCCTTTCTGATCAGCCGGGAACGATGGTATATCTGCAGCCCAATCTGCCGGGAGGCACCCATCAATCGCCTGGCGCAATTCATGGGCGAGTTCGGAATATTCACGGGCATAGGCGGACAGCATGGCGTCCCACTTCTCCTCGGCTTCTTTTCCCCGTGGTAGCGCCTGACGGAAATGATGCAGCGCTTCCTCTGGGATTATAAAATTTGCTTTTGTTGGCCATCCCAGGTTTTCCTTGGTAAGGCGGACTTCATCCTCTCCCAGTGGTGAGCCGTGCGCCTCGAAGGAATCATGCTTGTGCGGGGAACCAAAACCGATATGGGTTCGCACTATTATTATAGAGGGTTTGTCAGCTGTGGACCTGGCTGTATTAATTGCATCATGAAGAGCGCCCAGATCATTGCCGTCTGAAACCGTTTGTACGTGCCAGCCATAGGCTGCGAATCTTTGGGCCCGGTCCTCGGTGAAGGTCAGGTCGGTTGCCGCAGCAAGGGTGATGCGGTTGTCATCGTAGAGACAGATCAGCTTGCCGAGCCGCAGGTGGCCGGCAAGTGACGCCGCTTCAGCGGTCACTCCTTCCATGAGGTCGCCATCGCTGGCAATCACATAGGTGAAATGGTCGATGATATCGAAGCCTGGTCTATTATAACGGGCGGCAAGGTGCGCCTCGGCCATGGCCATACCCACGCCGTTAGCGAATCCCTGGCCGAGAGGACCGGTGGTTATCTCGACTCCCGGTGTATGACCCCGTTCCGGATGTCCGGGGGTTTTGCTCTGCCACTGCCGGAATCGTTTGATTTCATCCAGTGACAGATCATAGCCGCTCAGGTGGAGCAGGCTGTAGAGGAGCATTGAGGCATGGCCGGCGGACAGAACGAAGCGGTCACGGTTGAACCAGTCGTGGTTTGCAGGGTTGTGGTTAAGAAACCGGTCCCAGAGCATATAAGCCATGGGGGCTGCACCCATCGGCATCCCAGGATGGCCACTGGTGGCTTTCTGCACGGCGTCGATTGAAAGAAATCTGATTGTGTTGATACAGAGTTGATCTAACCCTGAGGAGGAAAATGTACGGGGTGAGCCATTATTCATTGCTGCCTCCGTTAATTGCTACCGGTGGTGAGGAGACCAAAAATCTGCCCGGCAGGGCAGGTTCACTTTTTCACCAACATGATCGAACAGGGCATTTTGCGCAGTATGGCGTCATTTTCACCCCCAAAAAGCGCATGTTCAATACGTCCCTCTTCATGAGCGTTCATAAGGATCAGATCTATATTCTCTTCTTTCACCAGTTTCATAATTTCTTCTACAGGATCGCGATCACTGACCAGTTCCTTAATGGGGAACCCACCCTTTAATTCCTGCTTAATGAGTGCGCCCAACCGCTCTTTTGCTTCCTGTTGACTGTCCACGTAATTCTTGTACTGCTCACCGGGAAACAGGCCAGGGGCGTTAACTGCCATCAAATCGACAGGATTGGTGACGAGATGAAGGACCATGAGTTTTGCATCGTACTTACGTGCAAGGAAAACTCCGACCTTAATGGCTTTCAGACTGTAAGGGATCAGCCTGCTGACGACAAGTATGTTACTAAAGTTTTCCATTAGCTACTCCTCCTTTAAAATTGGCTTATTATATTGTACCCGATTGCTTCAACTTTTTCGGTAAAAATGAGTACTTATATTTTATAAAGCATCAAGCATGCCTTTCTATGCAGAAGCAACTATTTAACAAATTAAGCTGGTTACAGTCGCTCCGTTACTCTCCAGATATGCCCTCATGCAAGTTATGTTGATATAAACATCATTAACGGCAGGCAACGTTCTGATATTTCAAGACTATATTTGAGCGAAGTCTTGTGTCTACTGCAACATAAGTTGCAGTTTCAACCTCGACCAGCCTCAATTTCTCAATTTATCTTATATGTTACAGTGAGTTGTATGAATGCGGCTTGGCCTGGCTGAGTGACTCTGCAGTAATGATGACAATGAGATTAATCTGAGGGGCAAACGGGACAGGCAGGAGTGTTAACAAAAATTTGAAGGACGTCAAAAAGAAGGTTGATACGTTGTTGATCTGGCTGACGGCAACAGAATCGAGAGAAAATCTTTTTCGTCACGATTCGCCCGCCCTGGCGGTTCAGAGAGAGGACCTCTCACAGGAGATTACAAAGGGGGCTGTAGAGCGGATTGAAGTCCGGAAGGAGTCCCGGCTCTTCGGTATTCATCACATCTCAGATTTACAATAAAAAAGGGGAAACCCTTGAGGTTTTACCTATCTTTTCCTACTTAAACCGACATCGGTTTTCTATGTCAGTTTCACTATAAAACTTTATTAAATTCTGATCCAATCGCAAAAGTGGTTAAAACACAAAGTTGCCAACCATAATTATTACGAGGCCGTCAATTCTGGCCATTTACTACCTTAAACTCTCCTTTTTTTGAAACAATCAAGGGCTCATTAGACCGCTTATGGCGATTTGCCTGCAAAATTGGTACAGGCATTTTGCTTCCTTAACGCCTCTTTTGGTAGTTGCTGTCGGCTTTAAGTTCATCTAAAACCTTCTATACTAGCTGATTTTCCTAATCATGGCAACCGATGCCTTAACAGCAATGTATATAATGGGCCCCGGATTTCGGGCAATAGTTCATAGCTGGCAGCCTGCGATAAAAAAGAGGAGGCAATGAGTGGAAAAAAATCAAATAGGTTTTACCCGTCTGTGCGCCAAGGAGGTCGCCTAGAAAAGTACGTCCACCACAAGTAGCAACGGCAGATTGTGAACGCCTTTACGTTGTGGTGCGATAAACTTGTAGAGATTGTCGGGGATCAGTAAGTTCATGCATTACCTGATAGCAGGTATTTCACTTAACCTGAAAATCAGTAAAAACTATAAATAAATTCTATCAAAATACTTCAATTACAAATTCACTTCGCAATCACAGTACTATTTGCAGCAAAGCTGTTATTGCTCTCATCGGATTCATTGATCTTGTCCTTGCTATCGGCTATAGCCCCGACATAATACATGCCCGTTATTTTTTCCGGTAACTTGATGGTCGCTGTATATGTCAGCTCGGCACCCGCCGCCAGTGAACGGATAGATTCTTGCCCAAGCAACGTATCGTGGGTGCTGATACTGTTGTCATTGGAAAGGTACAGGCCAACATGGAATTGCTCCGCAGTTGTAGTCCCCTGATTCTTGACCGTGACCGGGATCCTAAACATCTGCCCTGAGTAGGCTTTTGCGGGAGTGCTCAAAGCTGTAACCACTAGGTCAGGACCAAAAGCTATGACAGTAGGATTTGTCACAAAACTGTTATTGCTTTCATCGGATTCGTTGATCTTGCCGTTGGTATCGGCTATAGCGCCGATATAATACGTTCCCGTTGTTTTCGCCGGCATCTTGATGGTTGCTGTATAGGTTCGTTCAACACCCGCCGCTAATGAATATACATATACTTGCCCAAGTAACGTATCGCGGGTGCTGATGCCGTTGTAGCTGGAAAGGTACAGGCCAACATAGAATTGTCCCGCAGTAGCACTCCCCTGATTCTTGACCGTGACCGGAATCCTAACTATCTGCTCTGGAGAAGCGTTTGCTGGAGCGGCTAAAGCCGTAACGACCAGGTCAGGGCCAAAAGCGATGACAGTAGGGATTGCTACAAAACTGTTATTGCTTTCATCGGATTCATTGATCTTGCCGCTGGCATCGGCTATGGCCCCGATATAATACGTACCCGTTATTTTCTCCGGTATCTTGATGGTTGCTGTATAGGTCAACTCGGTACCCGCCGCTAATGAATTTACATATACTTGCCCAAGCAACGCATCGCGGGTGGTGATGCCGTTGTCATTGGAAAGGTACAGGCCCACATGGAATTGTCCCGCAGCAGAACTCCCCTGATTCTTGACCGTGACCGGAATCCTAACCATCTGCCCTGGGTAGGCTTTTGCGGGAGCGGTCAAAGCCGTAACTACCAGGTCGGGGCCAAAAGCTATGACAGTAGGAGTTGCCACAAAACTGTTATTGCTTTCATCGGATTCATTGATCTTGCCGCTGGTATCGGCTATGGCGCCGATATAATACGTTCCCGTTGTTTTCTCCGGTATCTTGATGGTTGCTGTATAGGTCAGCTCTGCACCCGCCGCTAATGAACGGACAGATTCTTGCCCAAGCAACGTATCGTGGGTGGTGATGCTGTTGTCATTGGATAGGTACAGGGCCACATGGAATTGCTCCGCGGTAGTTGTTCCCTGATTCTTGACCGTGACCGGGATCCTAATCGTCTGACCTGGGGAGGCTTTTGCGGGAGCGGCCAAAGCCGTAACAATCAGATCGGGGCCAAAAGCTATGACAGTAGGAGTTGCCACAAAACTGTTATTGCTTTCATCGGATTCGTTGATCTTACCCTTGTTATCGGCTATAGCCCCGATATAATACGTTCCCGTTGTTTTCGCCGGCATCTTGATGGTTGCTGTATAGGTTCGCTCGACACCCGCCGCTAATGAATATACATATACTTGCCCAAGTAACGTATCGCGGGTGGTGATGCTGTCATCATTGGAAAGGTACAGGCCCACATAGAATTGTCCCGCTGTTGTTCCCTGATTCTTGACCGTGACCGGGATCCTAACTATCTGCTCTGGAGAAGCGTTTGCTGGAGCGGCTAAAGCCGTAACGACCAGGTCGGGGCTGGCAGGTTTTTTGTAAACAATCATGGCCGAGACTACGGCCTGATTACCGTAGGCATCGCTGGCGGTAGCAGTAATTACATTATTTCCAACCACTAGCCCGGTTACGGGGCAACTCCACGATGATGTTGTTGGGTAGGTAACGGTCCCGACAACTGCAGATGTATTTGCG
Organism: Desulfuromonadaceae bacterium; assembly: GCA_028681335.1. Taxonomy (GTDB): domain Bacteria; phylum Desulfobacterota; class Desulfuromonadia; order Geobacterales; family Pseudopelobacteraceae; genus JACRCG01. The sequence continues at coordinate 32,838 of JAQUIT010000026.1, forward strand.
GTAACGACGACCGTTGAGTCTGCCTCCACGCTACCGCTGATGATCTGAGACGACATAGTTGTGGGCGAAACCACAGAATTAATTACAAATTCTGGCGGAGTAACGTCCACAATGAAGTCGAGTGTGGCAGTCTGGGCATCAACAAGCGTGACACCCTGTTCCGCGACCGTGTGAGTTTCTTTCTTGTCGGTCAAAGCCTTCACAAACCAACTACCTTCGTAGGCTCCAATCCGGTACGTACCATCAGCTGCAGTAATGGCAGAAGATGTTATTGACGAATCAGAGTTGCGCAACACAACTTCCACTCCTCCGAGCAGAGTATTGCTGGAATCCTTAACGACACCTTGTACCCAGGCTGTCACAGAATGGGCGGTTATATCCTTGCCTGCAGGAGATCCGGAGCCGGTTGAATAGCCCTGAATAGAGGTGCCGATCAGATTAAGCAGATGGGCATACGGCTGGTTGAGAGCGAATTCCCACTGATCTCCGGAGATAATCTGCAACACGTAAGTTCCATTAGTATCGGAGACTCCACTCACCATCGGCTTGCGACTGTCTGAGGCAGCATTTATCATGGCCTGAACAGGGATGCCGGCCAACGTATTACCAGACGGGTCAAGTACCTTGCCGCTCACATAATAGGATGATTTTGGCAGGGCGATGTCATTGTCGACGCTGTCGGCAGCCAGGTTTACTGAAAGTGACTGTCCGCCGAGGACAACATACCCTTTAGTATATGGGGTAGGCTCGGCAGGGTCGCTGCTTGATAACAACTTGTACTGACCGGCCGGGAGCAAGAGGTCATAACTGCCGTTTGCCGAACTAAGGGCAACCCCGCTCGCAGACTGACCCATAGCCCAGACCCAGACCCCAGGAATGCCGGCACCAGTAGCATCGTCAATGACCAACCCGCTGAGATGGAAATCACCAGTGACCAGAGTCAGATTTTGACCAACAAGGATCTGGCCATACGCAAGAGAAACAGCCGTTGGTGCTGGAGAAGCGTAGCCGTAGGCCATGGGGGTGACGAGATAAATGCCTGGATTGGCGATGTTCAGTGTGTAATGCCCTGCATTGTCAGCTACGGCAAAGGCATTATGTCTACCAAAAGAGTCTGCCAATCGGACCAGCGCTCCAGGAAGCGGATTCGTACCATCGGTGACGATACCGCTTACACTCTGGGATTGACCGATTGCTGTCACTGTGAATGGTATACCGGCTGAAGAAGTGCCCTGAGTTGCCCGGAAAAGGTAGCTCGCGGGGGCATGATAAATATCGTTAACAAGGTAAGACACCATGGTGACGCTAGCCTGCCCGTTAATCAGGCCATCGTCGTCACCAGGCACACCAGAGATAGCCGGAAGCGTTCCGTCATTAACATTAAATGATCGGATCACATAGTCGCCGGCATCGACAATACCGTTAGAGTTGGCGTCTACCAACTGTTCCACCAGCACTTCCCCTCCCTGGGTGGGAATATTATTGATCTGGAGATGGAGCTCTCCGATCTTGTCAGCAGCAAGGGAAGAGGGTGTTACAACAAGACTGAGTCCGGCATTGTAAGTAATTGAGGCGGATTTGACGGCAATATTGCCGGCCGCGTCAATTGCTGTAACGGCAAAGGTATTCAAACCGGGTGCCAGGTTGGAAACCGGACAAGACCAGCTGCCAGAAGAGGGATACGTCACCGTCCCAACAATCGCTTCGGATGTTGAGGAAACATTGAGACCTGAACCCTCCTCAACCGTACCGGTCAGGATCGCAACAGGATAAATAACCGCTGTCGTAGCCGTGGTGATCGTCAGGGCAGGCGGTACTGTATCGATAGTGAAGGAAATCGACTTGGTTGCATGGTTACCCGCTTGGTCAACTGCCGATACGGCCAAGGTATATGCGCCGTCAGTCGCAATAGAAGCGATAGTAAATGGTGACCCATTCAGAGTAACAGCCCAGGTTACCGGTCCCCCAGCATCGGTTACGGTCACTTGAGGGGTGACATTTGTTTTATATATACTCCCCGCAACTATGCCGTTGATGTTTATCACCGGAGTCACATCATCAATGGGATTCGCATCTACATAAGATCCGGAGCTTTCATTGCCGAGTGTGTCATAGGTCGTAACCTTCAACCGGGTAGTCACACCGCTCACGAGGCCACCGGCCTCTGTACCGTTTATCAATGCGCCGTTAACCTGTTTAAGCAGAGTTGCATTTGCATAGACACGATATCCGGCTGTATCGGCAGAATTTGACGGCGTCCAGGAAAGAACAACGGTACCGCTTTCGTCGTTCAGCTTGTCGATTGAAGAGACATTGCCAACATCAACCGGAGGTGAATTAATAGCGACGTTGACCGGCGTCTGGCAGAGCAGATCGCCACCCTGAGGGGTAGACTGTTCCAACACGACGTTGAGTGGATGGACGCCGACGCTGTTGTCAACTTCATAAACAGAACCGAGGGTAAGCTTCGCGGCGACAAGAGCGGCCTGGGCTGCGATGCGGTCAAGTCCGACAAGAGTCGGAACCTTGGCCATGCAGCGCATCTGTATTGTTGCGCCGGTGACATAATCAAGCGGATAGGCCGGCCCGCCATCCAGCAGCAGCACATCGTTCAGGGTTATGTCCAGCCGTTCCGCCGTGACGCCGGAGCCGACCCGAACTGCAAAGCGGGCCACAGTCCCGCTGCCGGATGGTGGTACGGCACCACTGGTGTGAGCAAATGTGTAAAGGGCAGATCCATTGATCAGCGGCTCATTGTCCATTACCAGAATTCCGTTGGGACCTTTGGCGTTCCAGAAAAAATCGCCGATACCGGAGCGGCCAGGAACGGCCGGTGAGACGAGAAGGGGAGTAACTATGGCGATGTCGCTTGCTCCGGTCTGGCCTAATTCACTTACGCTGGCAACCGTTCCGGACGGCGCCGCGAGGTTGAGGCGGAACTGCACTCCACCCAGCCCTTCAGCCGGTATTCCATCAGCCACGACATCGAAGAAGAAATCCCCTCCCGGGGTAACCTGCGTATTGGAGGGTACAATGCGTACGCCGGCGGCAAACGCATTGCTGCAGATAAAGCCGAAAATAACGAATATCAGGCTGAGCACCCGAAGAAATCTGTATCGAATCATCCGTCCCTCCAAATAACTGTCACGGAGAATAAACATCCGTAAATAAATGCAGTTTTTACTTCTTATTTTGGCGTTACATGTAGAGGCTTATCAAACTTACTGCTGCGGGACGTCCGCCCTTCCGTACTGTTTGGCAAAGCTGGCAAAATCCTGGGCTTCGATCTTTCCTGACGGAGTCGTAATGAACTTGAAATCCGGATTGTACGTGTCGTCGTTGGGCGATGTTCGGTACTGTTTCCTGAACTCTTCAAAGTCGGCGTCATCCACCTTGCCATCCAGGTTGATGTCGGCATAGAAGCCCTTGACCGGCTCAACGGCAGCCACAAAACCGGAGTTGAGTGGCAACCGGCGGTAGTGCAGCAGCGTAGCAAGGGTACCGCCGCGGTACACACGAAGCTGTGCGTTTTCGCCCCCCTTGGCCCACAGGCTGGTCGTCAGCTGTTGGCCAAAGAGGTTATTCAGGTCGATCACTCCTTCAGGAGCGCTGGTTCCAATACCGATGAACGTGCTCAGCGGATAGGCGGCAGACGGCATCTCCAGCAACAGCAGCTCACCCATACCCTGTGCAGACTGCTGTTCGCCGGGCTGAATATAGACCTTCATGGTAGCCAGATCGTTGGTAAAGCCCTGCAGTAAACCATCCTGTCCCATGGCATAGGGGGCCACCAGAGAGGCGGTAGTAATCTCCAATATTGTTGAGTATCCTACGCTAGCCGGGTCGACCGGATCACGGGAGACCGAACGGACGAAATACTTCGTGGCGGCGGCCAGTCCCGATACCCGCACCTTCATGACCCCCCGGGCCTTGGCTGCTGCCGCCACGTCCTGAGAAGCGTCCGGCATAGGGGTGATTATGATCCCGTCGGAAAGCGGAGTTGACATGGAGGAGTCGGCGTATACCTCAACCGCCGGATCAGCCGCTACGCTGGTCATCCAGACGATGGAAAAGGATGAGGTAGTGACATCCGTTATCCTGGCACTGACAGTCTCCGGCACCGCCAAGGCGGTGTGACACAGTGGGAGTAACAATAGAACAGCCGCAAGCAGGAATTGTTTCATCTGGTTACCTTCCCCCCCGGACAGGTCGGACAGACCTCTGGGCCGGGTAATGGCTTCTTTTTCTCGCGGGCCACCCAAAGTGGATAGGCCCCTTCCAGATAGCGGAAATCTCCGGACAGGTTTTGCAGCGCCTTGCGTACCGTTTCCAGCGCGTGGGGAGCAACCGGCACCACCAGTACCACAGGCAGCGGTTTCTCGAGCTTTCCGGCCAATCCCTTGGGGGATGACGCGGTGCCAAGTGCCGTGGTCAAGTTCTTCAGCCGCTCGGTCAGAGTGGCGCCAGCCAGCTCACGCGCCCCTTCCACCGGCCCCTCGGATCTTTCCTGTACGTCCCGCAGGTCGAACAGTCGCAGTGCAACTCTATGAGAGCGAGCCCAGACCAGATCGTCCCACATCACCTGCCGCAGGCTGTCGGAGCGTGTGCCGGCAAGTGGCAATGCTTCAGCCTGCCAGACAGGGATGCCCCCTTCCAGAATAAATATCTTCTCGGAGCCCTTTTTCAGCAGGGTCTCGGCTCCGACTCGGGCGTTTTTCAGGCCGAGAGAATCGTCGGCCAGCACGATAATTTTGTTTTTAGGCAGATTCTTGACGGTGAGCAGCTCGGCCGGAATATTAACCGCACCTTCGATGTGGCTCCGTTCGAATGCTGCGGACGAACGTACATCCACCACCCACAAACTGCTACCCTCCTTCACCAAACCATGCACCCGCTGGGGGGAAATCCATTGCCAGGAGGCGGCCTGCGAAGTCGCAGCGGCAAGCAATAGTACAAACACTGTCAGGAGAGTGCCTATCATGTTCACTACTCTCATGGTGCCCACCCATCCACCCGGATTTTCATGGTAATGATCACGCCATCTCCAGAATTGATGGTGAAATTGCTCCCTACCAGTTCACTGTCCCCCTGCGCCGCCCGGACCGCGACGCTGCGCCACGAGCCGCTGTCGGCGTCGAAGCGCCGTATGCTCTGAATCTTGTCCAGCCCCACTGCCTTCATCAAGTCATAGGCGCTGTAACCGAATGGTACCGTCAGCAGGCCGATCTGGTTAGCGCCGGGCAGCAGGGTGTAGGTCGCAGTCTCGCCCGGATCAGCGACGGTCAGAACTCCGGCGGCGCGGGTGTACACCGTCAACCCCATCCCTTTTGTTATGGAGAAGTCACCTCCCGAGGCGGTGGCTTCGGTGTAGGTATTGTGCAAAGGGTCAAAGCCCAGGATACGATCAATTGCCAGAGTATCCTGATTGGCGGCCAGGAAGGTGGCAGCCGTATTCGTGGCCGTTGCCAGCTTGTCTCCCACGGCGATCAGGTTGTAGCCCGGCTTCATGGCGACCTTCACCGGCAGGGATTCGGTCTGGAGAGGGGCGACATAGATCTGATACTTGATATCGCGGTTATCCTGCCAGACCACGGTGCCGGTGCCGACGGCCGGTTCCTCCTGGCGGGCCGGATCGGAGACCAGGCGGCCGCCAACGCCCGAGGAGAGGACGCGGAAAGAGAGATTGGGATCATCCGGGCCGGCCTCGAAGTCGGTATAGACCAGGAGGTCGCCGTTCAAAGACGGCTGAGTATGGTCGCCGCTGCCGTAAGTCAGGCGGACGGCGCTGTGAGTCAGGGCACCGCTATAGATGTCGGCCTGGCTGTTACTCCGGTCGGCCCAGGTAATGACGTTGCCGTTTACTGCCGGACCGAACAGATCGGCCGGAACACTGGCCACCTGTTGTTCGCTGTGTGCGCTCAAGTCATAGGCATACACCTCGCCCGGCCCGTGACGGTAATCCTCCCAGACCAGGGTGGTGCCGGACAGGGCCGGATGGAGCTGGTCGCGCTCGTGGTTGGTGATCTGAATGGTTTCATCGGTGGTGATGTTTTTAGCAAAAATGTCCCAGTTGGCATTGCGGTAATCCTGCCAGGCAACCCAGTCGCCGGATACGACCGGGCGCTGTTTGTCGCCGGCATCGGTGGCGATGGCAAACTCGGTACTGGTGACAAGGTTATAGCCGTAGATGTCCCACTTGCCGTTGCGTTTGTCCTGCCAGACCACAATGGTGCCGTCGATGGCCGGATGTTCCCGTCCGGCGCTGGTGCCGGGAATCTTCAGAGCGGTAGCTGCGGCATCGGCGCTATCCTTTACATAGATATCCCAAACGCCGCTGCGCAGATCCTGCCAGACCGCTTTTGTGCCGGAGATGCGGGGGTATTGCTGGTCGGCAGTCGGGTTGGGATCCAACGGCCGGGCCTTGAACCATTCCGTGGCACTAACAGCAATATCCTGTATCGCGGTATGGCTGGGGGCGGTGGCATCCTGCGGATTGTCCAGGCCGTCGGACACCTTCAGTCTGGCTGTGTAGTTACCGGTTGCCACGAGCTTGCCGCTGGTGTCTTTCCCGTCCCAGACGAGATGCAGACCAATTCCCGGCAGAGCGTCGCCTTTAAGAGTCCGGATCACATTTTCCGGCTGATAAGTCGAGCCGGAAGCAATGGAGATTTCCACCGGCAGCGTTATGGCCGGGCTGGCAGCCGTGACAGTGAAATCCACCGTACGGGGGGCAGAAACCCCGTTAGGCGCTTGCGGGGCGAAGGAGGCGGGACTGGCCGTGAAGCTGTTGATGGTAGGGGCTGCGGCCAGTACCTTTACGGTGGTGCTCTTGGCCGTCTCGACATTGCCGCCCCGGTCGGTGCTGTAGAACTGGACCGTGTAGTCACCGGCAGTTGTCAGATTAAAGGGAAGCGCCGGAATAAAATCGGTGTCAATACCATCCACTTTCCTGAACATGGCCTCCACGCCGCTACCGCCGTCGTTGTCCGTGGCGGTCAGCACGACGCGGGTCTGTGGGGTAATCAGCGCGGGGGCAGCGCCCACGGCCGGGCCGTCGAAGACCAGGCTGGTGGTCGGCGATGTAGTGTCAACATCCGGTTTGGCGAATGACAGGGTATAAGCGCCACTGGTGTTGACGTCTGTGCGATAATCTATGAACTGCAGAGTCCAGGTCTTTTTGTAGTTGGCGTCCAGGCCTTCATCAATCCAGAAGTTATTGGGATCAAGCTTAACCCCGTCGGCACGGGTTATGTCCTTAAGTTTCTGCATCCCTTGGGAAGGATCGGCCAGCGTGGTGTAAACCCAGCCGATGGCGTTGCCAGTCGGCAGAATGAGCGTGACGGCCGGTTTATCGGCCGTGGGTCGTGGCGGCGCGGCCAAGGGGAGAACAACCGTTACCGGGGTCCGGGCGGCGCTCATGGCGGTGTTGCCGTCGGGTATCTCGGATTCGTAGATAGCGCCCGAGCTCACGTTCAAGTCGGCCAGGAAGTCCATTTTGTTGTCCTTGCCCGGCAGGTTGACCTTGACCATGTGAGTCAGATAGTGGGGGTTGGTTTCGCGGATCAGCGAGGTGAGTTCACCTCCCAGCTCCGAGGCGTGGGAGAAGCTGGTCTTGAATTCGACGAAGCGGCCCGAGAGGGTCGAGATCATCTGCCACGCGGCGGTGACGATCTTTTTACTGACCAGGTTGCCGAAATTCACGGTCAGAGAGGGAGTTACGGCGGAGTCGTTGACCGTGGAGCCGAGGATACGGAAGTCGACCAGCAGCCCCTGTTTGTTGTCCACGATCTTGGGCTGGGCCGAGTCGATCTTGAGGCTGTTGGCTACGCCGTAGCCGTCGTTTACGACGCGTACCGCCAGGGGATAGGGAATCGGAGCCTCCACCTGGGTGGTAAAAGGGTTGTCGCCGATCACCGTATAGGGCATGAAATAATCCAGGACTAGTTGCGGCATCGGCTTGACCGTGATCCTTGCCGGATTGATCGCTACGGTTTCTTGCTGGCCGTTGATGGTGTAGGAAAGGGTAGCGCCGACCCAGTAATCCACGCCGATCTGCTTGATGGCGCCGTTCTCTTCGATGTAGCCGGCACCGGCCGAAGGAATGATCAGCCAGTGGGCTTCACCGCGACCGGAAGCGCTTACCGAGCCGCTGCCGTCCAGCGCGCCGCCGATGCCCGACAGGGAGGGTGGCCGTACGAAAAACAGGTCGTTTTTGACATTGCCGTTGATATCCCGCGTCACCACGTCCACCCGGATGTCCTGTAAGGATTGGTCAGGGATGCCGTTGGTTATGACCAGCTTCGCGTCAAAAGCCGTACGCTCAAGAGTCAGTTCCTGAAGAATCTCGATGGAGACCTTGGCGCAGGCGGCATGGGAGCGCGAGGGCGGCAAAAGAACTGAACCGATTGACAGCACTAACAACATGGAGACAAAAAGATTTTTCATTGAAAGCCTCAATAGTTTGCTCGCATATAAAAACTAATAATCAAAATCGGCCTCATGCAAAGTCGCTAAAGGCATCAAAGTCCGTTTACAACACGATGAATCCCATCTTTTACCAATCGTTCGCCGAAATTGACAATCAACCCCAGTTTCAGGTTCAGCATTTTCAGATAAGTCAGAGTTTGAGCCTCAAAAATCGAATTGTATTGAGCTGTTGACTTCACTTCCACCACAACCTGCTTTTCTACCAGAAGATCAAGGCGGAGCGGAGTTGCCAGAGCATATCCCTTGTAGAGAATTGGCACTGATAGTTGCCGCTCCACATAGAGGCCCCGTTGTTCAAGCTCCCAGACCAGTGCTTCTTCATACACGCTTTCAAGCAGACCGGGACCACCAAGGCCCCTATGGACTTCAATAGCTGATTCGACGATTATTTTACTCAGTTCGTTTTCATTCATGCTGAAACCTTTTAATTTCATTAACGCAAAGACGCCAGGGCGCAAAGTCGCAAGGAAAAATCAAAACAGAACCTTTTGGGGTAAAACCAAGAAAGCAGAAAACAATTATTGCTTTTTCCTCTCAACTAGGTTTTCCTAGCGCCTCTGCGTCTTTGCCCCTTTGCGTTAATGCCTTTGACTCCATTATTCCGCCAGAAACCGCATTACCTCGTCCCCTGCCCTGACCGCATTGGGCGGTAATGGTCCTGGGGTGTTTGCGATGAAGGCAAAAGCGATCTCCCGGCCGTTCTTGTCAACACCATATCCCGCCAGTGAAACCACATTTTCCAAACTGCCGCTCTTGGCCCGAAAGCGTTCATTTTTGAAACTGCCGTTGCGTAGAGTCCCGTCCAGGCCGGAACGGGGCAGACTATCGCGCAGGTCACAGAACCATGGTTGGTGTGACACTGCGGCCAGGTAGCGCGCCAGGGCGCTGACGGTAATGTAGTTGGCGGGCAGCAGGCCGGAGCCGTCGACGATATGCGCCTCCTCGGAGGAGATGCCGTGGCGCGCCAAATGGCTGTTTATGACCGCAACTCCCTGATCACGCGTTGACGGCGATCCGTCTGGATGCGACACCATGGCCAGCAACAGGTTGTCGGCGGCCACGTTGAGACTGTTGGTGTTCATCTCCCGTACCAGTTGTTCCGTGGAGGGGCCGGGGATGGTTGCCAGAATGGCGGCATCATTGGGCGTCCTGCCGGTAGTCGCTTCGCCCTTCACCTTGATGCCGGTCTGGATCAGGATAGACCTGAAGCTCTGGGCGGCGTAGCGGGCCGGGTTAGCCAGGGGAAAGCGGCGGCGGTCCGGAGCAGCATCGCCGGGGATGGTGCCGCTGATCCGATAGCCGTTGTCGTCGTTCTGGCTTATGGTAAGGCTGTTCCTACCTCCACTGACGGTTCTGGCAGCTACGGCAAAACGTACCTGATCGTTGGGCGGCTCGATGGTAACGCGGGGCGATTGGCCCTCCTCAGCGGGTGTTGCACTCACCGAAACCGTGTGCAGATCTATCCCCAAGGCGGAAACCGGCGCATGCCCCGCCCCTCCCCTGGTTCGTTCCAGACCGCGTGCATCGAAACCTGTTGCGTCCGCCACTACTCCTCCGGTTATTATGGTAATGCCGGTGTCCCGCAGAGCCTGGGCTGCCTGTTTCAAATCGTTGGTCGTCAGCAGGCAGTTGCCGTTGCCGTACAGGTAGATACTGCCGTTCAGCGTACTGCCTTCCCGTGTGCCGTCGTGAAGAATCTCCGTGGTCAGCACGAGCGGCTTCGCGTCTGTTTTACGTTCCAAAGCTGCACCTGCCGTGATCAATTTGACCAACGAGGCGGGCGCAAGCGGTTCATCGACATTGCCGGCAGTGATGATCTCCTTACCGTTTTTCAGCTCCAGCACTGTCACACCCCAACGGGCGTCACTGGGGAGTAGTTCCGTCAGCCGCTGAGTCAGCCGTTCCGCCTGGGGCGGGGAGGCAAAAGCAACGCAGGGCATGAGTACAAGAAAGGCTATGACAAGTAATAGTTTCATTCAAAAACCTGCCTTAAGCAAAGACGAGAAACTCTAAAACTCTTCAGCATCCGAGAAGGACAAATAGAAACCCAGTGCTACAGATACTGTAACAATCAATACTCCCAGCCCATACACACAATTACCGATCACCTTATCCCAAGCCAGCACATTGAACTTCAGAAGCAGCCAGTTCCAGTCGTGGATGCTGTCTCCACCACCCATGCTCACCAGCGGCAATTCCATGGCAGCCGCGTCTTTCACGTAGGCCGCAATATTGAACATGTTCTGGCCGAACCAGAAGAACACGACAGAAGCTGAAAAAAATTCCTTCCGCAGGGCAAAGTAGACGGCAATACCTGCCGGCACCAACAGTTGCCCAAGTGTTCCGCCGATGACCATCAAGAATTCACCGAAAAAGCCGAATAGCAAGTGCCCCGCCTCATGGGCGATCAGATCGACCCGGTCAAGGAATGTCCCTTCGGTCGCCCGCATGCAGACAATCCCGTAGATGGCCAAGATCAGAGTGAAACCTGCCTTGTATAAGTTAATTCTTTTGCCTTTTGTGCCACACAATGATCGGTTCAAAATACCTCTTCTTAATTATCAGCTAATCAAATCCCACCCGCGCAGTAACATGATAAACAGCACCTTCAAACTCTATCCGTAAAGGTCTTGCCATGGTTGCCTCCTTTAGCTGTTTACGGATTTTTATCATGCGTTTGTCCCATGTCGAGGGCTGATAATCATATAAAAGGCACCTCCTGATCAACATATCAAAAAAGCAAAAAACTTCCTGTTATGCTTGTTAAAGAGACCAATCTTTAATAATCAGGAGGTACCCAATGAAACTGTACTCTGG